>JAKFFG010000005.1:0-534960 GCA_036675275.1 Pseudomonas sp.
AACTAGATCTCTGATTCCTAAGATAGAATTTACTGGGGACATCGGCATTGCTTCCATTAAACGTGTTTCTTCGCAAAAACAAGTCTAATGAATGTCGGTATCCCCCGTTAATGATGAAGAGCCAAAACGAAAAAATAAGCCGGCTATTTGAGCGCATTCATTCTTTCAATAAGGCTTTCGACAACCGACCGGATCGCGCTCAGCCGGTAACGAAAGTCCGACAAATCGTCTGCGTTCAGCCCTGGCTTGTTTTGACCGACGTTTGCCTTGGCCCGAAAATCGGCACGGTGTACAACCGTACCCTCGAACATTTTCGCCAGATCGAATCCGCTCAAGTACTGGCGCCAGACAGGCGGCCATTCGCTAACCGGTTACAGGTTCATCTGGTCGATCTCGACCATTCGTCGAACAACGTAATCGATATCTACCTCTATACGCTTGGATCGTGTTGCCTGGTCTGTCGCCACCACAGCTGCAATATGAGGCCGGGACAGCATCGCGTCGGCATGCTGACGCGCTGAACGCTCACTGTACCCAGCACTATCGCCGCCTTGCTGGCGTTCAAGTCAATTAAGTACTAGTCGATGAAACGCTTCTGCTTCGGGCTGATGCGGCCGCCAGACATCGCGTGAGCCATGCTTATGCGAGCCATATTGGTGATCATATTTTAAACCTGCCCAGCTTTGCCGTCCGGCATCGCATATTTGCCTCCGCCGGACGCACAGCCTCATGGTTTAATCGGATACAACTTGTAATAACGGAGATGGCTGTGACGGATCGAAATTCTGCAGAAGAAAGTTTTTATTTGCTGCACGAGCGTAAGCGACGACGTGCCCGCTATTCTTTGGCTTTCGGGATTTCCTTTGGAATGGCCGCTACCATAGGCTTCGTAACATATTTCATCCGACAAGACCTGCTATCCAAAGGTGTATTGGCGCTTCGTAACGCTGAGACTTTCCCGCTGGCAGCCAGCATAATAGGCCTTGTTACCGGTTTAATTGGATTTATATATCTTCAGTTCGGGCAACGGCGATCCGCTCAAGCCGCGCCATTAGACTTTATTCAATCTCTAAGAGCAGAAATACACCGATGGCGGTACGAGGTTCGGCAATTAGAAGAAAAGGTCTCTACTCTCTCGCAGCCCACCGTATTAAGCCAGACGGACCTACAGCAGATAAAAGAGTCAGTAACAAAACACATTACGGCAGATACTGTAAGCGCAATTTTTCAAGCGCAGGTGGCATCGATAGAAAAAGAATGGAAACAGAATACAGCGTCGCAATCCGCCGAAGCCCTTAGTGAGCCTATAGTACAGCGCTTGCTTAGCGAAACATATACCCTCAGAAAAAGAGCAAATCTCAGTTTGACGATAGAACTTGGAATCACAGGTATTGGAGTATCGATCCTTTTTACCGGCATCCAGTCAGTAGAAGAGGCGCAAGCACTGCTCGCTCTGGCCCCTAGCGGTGACCGATACTCCTCCATTGTCAACGGCCTAATCATCCCTATGGCCCCACGACTCGGACTGGTTCTATTGATTGAGATTTTTGCGTACTTTTTCCTTCGGCTATACAAGGAGAACCTAGCTGAGAGCAAGTACTTTCAGAATGAGCTCACCAATGTCCAATTGAAGATGGCAGCGATACACGTTGCAGGCTCGAGTGGTTTGGAGCGGAGCCTGGGTGACGCCCTTTTATCCCTAAGCTCAACGGAAAGAAACTTTATCTTGCGAAAAGATCAGACCACAGTTGATCTAGAAAGAGAGCGAGCTCAAGCTGACGTGAACAAGCAGCTCCTTAAAGGATTTTCTATTAATAGAGTTAAGCGAAGGTAGCAGCACGCGAATCTTTCGGAGCTTAGCAAGTCACACACACAAAACCTCGTCCTTCAGGGATCGGGGCTTTGTGTCGATCGCAACAACAATAAAAAACCGTCCGAAGGCGGCGTCCCGTGCAGCGTTTCTAATTATCGACTGTCCAAGAACGTATCATCACTATTGAACGGCAACGATTACCTCGTGATCTTCCGTATCCAGCGGGATGATCACATGGAGCACATCACAAACCCGGTATTCGGCTGTATCCGCACTATGCTTAGAGAGTTCGCAAGAGGCATCCTAAGTCCAAAGTCAAACTACGGGAAATTATCGAAAGCGGGTAATTTCCCGTGAATTAACCGTTCTCGGTAATTTTAGGTAAACCGTCACTTCACAGAACCCTGTGTCAGTCTTGACGTCCGACAGCATGTGGTCGTCGGTTTCGACGTCGATTTCGCAATCGATATTTTTCGCTAAAACCCATGAAACAAAAAGTCGATGGCAGCCACAATTTCATCGTGCCGATGCTGAAGGCTGAATGCGGTGCTTTTGAGTTCCTTGGTGGGAACCGCGGCCATGTACTGGGTAACCATCGCGTGCTGAACGCCGTCTATGTCGAACAAGGGGTTGAGTGCCTTCGCCGGTTTGGGCGCTTCGCTCAGCGGCAGCAACGGGACAACAACCCGCGTGTTGAACGGCTGCATGATGTCCGCTTGGACATTGAGGAGATACCCGGAGCCTCACGGATTGGGATAGACGTTGTAGCGGTCCATCAAAACATCCGGTGCTTCGCCAATGGCAGACCGTACTTTTCAACGAAGGCGTTGGAGCTTTCAATAGCCTCTTGATTTTCAGCCAGCCAAAGCTCTGACCGCCTGCGTGCGATGGCCTGTGCGACGCCCACTTCAGCCGCTTGCGAGATGTTGATATGCAGCGCTTTGGCCTCAGAGAGCAATTCTTCGGCCAGCGACACATTTGTTGCGCGTTTTGTAGCGCTGCGGGAACTGCTTGCGGTCAGCATTGTCGGCTCCTTATAGGCGATGGCCCAACTAATGTGCATATTACTCAATACATTATATGTGCATATCAACTGTGCATCTTATTCTCTGGGCCGCGGCAATTTTTGTAATCAGTTCCGCAACTACCGAGGAATCCTCGGTAGTTCGCTAGGAGGCAAGCTCAATGCCGCCGGCAGATCAAGCACTACAACCTGGATGCCATTGTTTCGGTCGGCTATCGAGTAAGTTCGAAACGGGCTACCCAATTCCGCCAGTGAGCTAGCCGAGTGCTCAAGGACCACCTGGCACAGGTTCAGGCATATCGCTTGCCCTGCAATGTACGCAACCTTATAGGCCGTTCGACCGAGCAGCCTGATGCATATGGAGAAAGATCATGACACAGGATCAGAAGAAACCCCCAAGCCGTCCGCAACAAGATCAGAAGCGAGAAAAGGACAGCGCCGGGAAAAACGTCGACACAACCCAGGACGAACTGGACCCTAGCTCGGAGCTGGGGTTGAAGTCTCCAATCAAGGAATCGGAGCGCTCCTACGAGCGCCTCAAGCCCGAAGATGGCACTCCGAGGCCGCTGGGGAAAGAATCCCGCAACGATCAATAATAGATGCTTTAAGCCATGCCAGATCTAGGCGCCACACCGTTCTTTGAGCCCTACCCCATAGGTTGGACACTCATCCAACCTATGGGGCATTATTTTCAGAAAAAAACGCCTAGCATGACGGCTTCCCGGGCGCTGTACGGTTCTGCTACCCGCACACCACCCGCGCAACCTGCCCACCTTCATCGACATGGATATTCAGCCTTTCCAGCCTATAGTCACGCGTGACGGCAGTGTCCGGATGTATGATCCGCGTTCCCGGCGGCAGCGCTTTGGCATCGATAGTATTCGCAGGCGTACCGACAATAGTCTGATAGGACTCGGCACCGCAATCGTCCGGCGCAGTATCCGACGTTGAAATGACCGTACTTTGACATGCGGCCAATAAGGCCAGCGGTAGCAATGAAAAAAGACGCATCACAATTCCTTAGATAGCATGAGTCCTGTTTATAGCAGACTGGCTCGTCAAGAACATTTCTCCCCGCTTTCGCCCCCAGGCCTTCAAGGCTGGGTTGGCGCCAACAATTGCATCCCGGTGCGCCTGACAAACTCGGCGTAGCTGATCGGCGCCCCGGCCTTGGCGCCTGCGCTGTTTGCCTGCCAGTGCGCCCAAGACCGCCCCGTCGTCGCATCATAGACGAGCTTGAAGAGTTGACTCGGCACAGCGACCTGGCCCGAACCTATCGTTTCGGGCTTCCCGTCATAAAAAGGGCCAGTGAAAACGTAGACGTCACCCTTGGCGCGCATTACATACTTGCGTGTGTCCTGCTCGATCTTGCTCCACGCTCCACCATTGTGGATCTGGTTCTGGGGCGCCATGTTGGCCAATGAGAAGCTTTGCGCCATCGCTTCGTTGGTATGCATGTCACCCGCCGGCGCCATATGCCCCCGCGAATATCCGGATCTTCTGTAATCGGCAAGCTCAGCACGCTCGGCCGCCGGCAGCCGGGCCTCTGGGTAGAACCTGTCAGTGCGATCTATGCTTTGGCCCTGGACCAGCATCTGGCGGTTCAGGCGCTGGGCGACAAACACAGGCGTCTTGGTCTTGCCGCTGTGCAGGATAGCGAAGGATGACAGGCAGAGCTCGCGGAGCGCAGGTCCGGCAGGAACAACAGGTGGATGCCCTCCCGGGAAATACTGGCGACAACCCGTGAAGCTTGTCCGGACCAGTTTACCGTCGTAGGCCGCCTGAGAAGCCCATTGATCCTGGCCCGACAATCCGATTTGCGAAAGGATCGGCTCTAACGGTATCTGGTCTCGCAACTGCGGGTTAAGGGCACAGCTCGCAACACTAAAAGCGGTGATGGCGGAGGCGCTGCATGCCTTTAAAAACCGCCTGAAGCGGCCGGCAGGCGCGCTCCGTGATCTCGTGGTGCTTGAACGTCTTCTGCGGGAAACTGGTTTCTTCTTACTCGTCATGCTGCTCTAGGTGGACTACGGCAATCCGCGCTTTCGTGCGGCGGGATACTTACCGATTGTAGGCGATGGACAAAAAAGACTATCCCGCCACTTCTTCATACCATTGCGCATATGGCGTGTTCTTGATCATGTGGCGGTTGAAATCCTTGGCGCCGTCCGTCCACCATGGTGGGCCCCGTTCCCCGAGCGCAATTTTGGCTGAATTGACTGCGGCCCTAGCCACGGCAAGGCGTTCGGGGTCCGAATGCCGAAGCGCGGCCTTCACCTCCCGACGAGCTGCTGCCAGGTCATGTACCAGCGCAGTTCGCTCCGCGTCCGAAAGATCTGGATTGCTCGCGCGCCAAAGGCGTCCGCGAACAACAATGTATCGCCTGTCGGGTGTCGTCAGCGGATTCATGATCCTCAATGTTCAGCTCCAGCTTCATTTCGCAATGGTATGCGATCCCTGATCCGATGCCATCGCCCGCGCCAGGCTGACCACGCTCTTCAAGAACACAGAATCGTCATTCCTGCGCCAGCTAAGCATGACGGGCGAGGTAAAGCCTGCTTCGTCCAAGTCGACATAGGCCACATCGGCTCGATGCAGGCCGCGCACGGATTCCGGCACCAGCGCGGCGCCCACGCCGGCGGCGACGAGACCGATTGCGGTTTGCAGCTCGTTCACCTCCTGGATCACCCTGGGCGTATGACCCTTGGTTCTGAATAGATCCAGCAAATGATCGGCGTAGCTGGGGCGCGGCCTTGCCGGGTAAAGAATAAGCGGTACGGACAGCGCCTCCCGCAGGGTCAGGGCAGCGCGATTCGCCAAGGGATGGTGCGCAGGCAGGGCCACGACGATGCGTTCATCGCGCAGGATAAGGCGTTCCACTTCATCATCGTGCAGCATGATGCGCCCAACACCCACGTCGATGCGGCCTGTTTTCAGCGCATCGAACTGCTGCAGGGTCGTCATTTCGATAAGGCCGATATCGACCTGGTTGTCCAGCTGGCGCAGCCGGGAAATAAACTGCGGCATGAAACCATAAAGTGTGGATGGCACAAACCCAAGGCCGAACCAGCGCTTGTCCTTGCGTCCGATACGCTGCGTCGCCTTGATGATTTCCTCCAGTTTCTGGGTCAGGTTTTCGGTCTGGTCCAGAAAGTAGCGGCCGGCGTCCGTCAGCCGTATGCCGCGCCCCACCCGTTCAAACACGTCTACACCCAGCTCCTCCTCGAGCAATTTGATCTGACGGCTCAAAGGCGGCTGTGCCATATGCAGCGATTGGGCGGCGCGTGTAAAGCTCAGTTCGGTCGCCACCTGCCGAAAATATCGTATCTGACGAAGTTCCACTTTGATACCCAAAAAGTATTATTGGAGACAAATATAGTCTTAGACATGCTTCTGTCACAACAAGGATAATCGAGCCATACAGGTCCTTTGTGGGGCCAATCTATACCAAAAGGAGATGGCAATGGAAAAGAATTGCGTTCGTCCGCAGTCGAAAGCTGGCGGGTCCACCGCGATAGTCCGCGCGGTATTTTCGGTGGCCGCAGCAGGAGTGCTGGCGCTGGGCGCGGCGCCAGCGCAGGCGCAGACCTATCCCGAACGCCCCATCAACTGGATCGTGCCTTTCCCGCCGGGCGGTGCGATGGACGCCATAGCGCGCGTGGTGGGCGAAACAATGAGCAAAGATCTCGGGCAAAGCATCGTGGTCGAAAACAAGCCTGGCGCAGGCGGCAATATCGGCGCTTCGTATGTGGCCAAGGCCAAGCCAGACGGCTATACGATCATGATTGTGGCCAATGGCATGGCCGTTAACCCTTCGCTGTACAAGACACTGCATTACGATCCCATCAAAGATTTCGAACCTATTTCGTTACTGGCCGCCGTGCCGAACATCCTGGTCACCCAATCCACCCGCAAAGATGTGAACTCCCTTCAGGACGTGATCACCCAGGTCAAGGCGAATCCCGGTCAGTACACCTATGCATCGGCCGGGGTTGGCACCTCGATTCATCTGGCCGGCGCCCTGTTCACCTATATGGGCAAGCTGGACATGCTGCATGTGCCCTATAAAGGCAGCGGCCCGGCCGTATCCGACCTTTTGGGCGGACAGGTCGACTATATGTTCGACAGCATCACATCGGCCAAACCGCATATCGATGCGGGTAAGCTCAAGGCACTGGCCATCACCACCGCCAAGCGCTCGTCCGCCCTGCCGGATGTGCCCACCGTGGCGGAAAGCGGTATCGAAGGCTATGAGTTGACCCCATGGTTCGCCACGTTTGCCCCGGCCGGCACACCGCCCGAAATCATCCAGACGCTCAATAGTTCAATGCTTAAGGCGATGAAGTCCGAGAAGGTGCAGCAGATATTCGCAGGCATAGGCGCAGAAGAAATCGGCAGCTCTCCTGAAGAACTCAAAACCTATTTAGCTGATGAAACAGCCAAGTGGTCAAAAATCATCAAGGAAACAGGCATTTCGCCGAACTAGAAGCACTGCGAGAAGCACTGCACATTTCAGCAAAATATGGCTGGCATAAGGCCATATTTTGCCGGCATAGGACTAAAAAGGCCGGCCTGCAGTTGATCTGCAGGCCGGCCTTTTCATGACTATCCCGGCGGCGCTACTTTCTGGAATAGTGCCGAACTTTGTCTTCATCCAGGGTCACGCCCAGCCCTGGCCCCCTGGGCAGCTTCAAGGTGAAATCGCTGTAATCCAGGGGTTCGGCAAGGATATCGTCTTTGAGCAGCAGGGGACCGAACATCTCGGTCCCCCACTCCAGCTTGTCTATCGTGGCAAACAAATGCGCCGCGGCCAGCGTAGAAACAGACCCTTCGAGCATCGTGCCCCCATACAGCGCAATATCGGCCGCCTGGGCAATGCCGATCAGGTCACGGGCGCGCTGCAGGCCACCGGCCTGCTCGATCTTGATCGCGAACACGTCCGCGCATTGGTTCGCGGCCAGCGTAAAACCATCTTCCCTGCCCTTGAGTGCCTCATCGGCCATGATGGGCAGAATGCCCAGCCCGGTCAGGCGCGTCATGCCTGCCAGGTTCTTCTCGTGTATGGGTTGCTCCACAAGCTCCACGCCTATATCGGCCAAGGGACGCAACATCTGCAGTGCCTGTGATTCGGACCATCCCTGGTTCACATCGATACGCACACTGATCTCGTCGCCAAGGGCGGTCTTGATGGCGGCGATATGGCGCAAATCGTCCTTCAAAGGCCGCATACCGACCTTCAACTTGAAGATGTTGTGCCGCCGCACGTCCAGCATCTGCCGCGCTTCGGCAATGTCTTTGTCGGTATCCCCGCTGGCCAGCGTCCAGGCCACACTGATCTCGTCGTGCACAGCACCGCCAAACAAGCTGCTGAGCGGAACACCCAGGCGTCTTGCATAGGCATCGTAGATTGCGGTTTCGATGGCGCTCTTGGCAAAGTGATTGGCCTTGATGGCCTTGTCGACCCGGACCCGCAACGCACCGGGCTCTGCCCCTTGCCCAATGATCAGCGGTGCAAAGTACGCGTCGATATTAGTCTTGATGCTTTCAGGGCTTTCGCCCCCGTAGTTAAGTCCACCTATGGTCGTGGCCTCGCCTATTCCTTCAATGCCATCCGAAGTCTTGATCCGAACCAGGACCAGGCTTTGGTATTGCATTGTCGCGACCGACATTTTGTGCGGCCTGATGGTGGGAATATCAAGAATCTGAGTGGTGACATCTACTATGGTGGCTTGCATCGCGGCTCTGATTTGCACAAGTTAATGGGACGCCCCGAGTATAGGTTTTGCTTACGCCCGGGGTCTAATATTGATTGAGTCGGCAACAATACCTATAGGGTATCGGTGCGGCGTATCAGTTTTGCGTGACCATAGTCGCCAATTCGAGGCGATTGCCACCCAGTGATTTCGCGCGGTACAACGCCTGGTCCGCAGCGGCGAGCCCGTCGACCAGCGCGAACACCTCGCTTTCGAACTGCGCGAGGCCAATGCTGACGGTTGCCGGTATTCCAATGCTGTCGATCGCGTTGGGGATCGTCTCGGCGAAACGTCTCGCCACGGTCTCGCCCAGCGCCTTGGCACGCAGCGCTTCGTCGCCAGACAGCAGCGCGGCGAACTCTTCTCCGCCCATACGAGCCAGAATCACGTTGGGCCCCAACACACCTTGGGCTATTTCCGCAAATGACTTCAGCACCTTGTCGCCCGTGTGGTGGCCATATAGATCATTGATGGACTTGAAGCGATCGAGGTCGAACGCGAGCACGGAAACGGATCCTGTTCCTTCCCCGCCGTTGATGACGCGTGCCCCCTGCTCAAAAAACCATCTCCGATTGCCGAGACGAGTCAGATAGTCCGTCTGGGATTCCCGCAGGAGCTGGCCGTGCGTTTCGTCTCGAATGAGTTTAAGTAGCGCCATCGGCAATATGACCGAATACAGAACACCTTCGTATATCGTGATTTTGCCGACTACCGACTGTATCGTCTGACCGTACACTGGCACCAACCAGGGCAGGATGAATGCCCTGGTCGCATACAACAATGCATGGACACCTGTCACCACCACGACAATGTGCCCCGAATGCTGCGCTTTCATCCCGCCGCATCGCAACATCTCCCGAGCTGTCATGGCGCTCACGATCGCGATCGGAGCCGAGCTGACATAGCTCCACATGATGTCTTGCCATCGCGCGCCCCAGACCGCCCATGCCAGCGCCATTCCGATGAGCAAACCGGCCGATCCGGCACGGTATTGCCGACCGCTCAATGATGCAACGCCACAGAGCACCAGAAGATAGCCGCTGAGAATGACGAGATTGCTGATGGCAGAGCCAATTGCACCGGGAAAGTCTCGACGCAACAGCGCCACTGCACAGCCGATTGCGATCGTCGCGAACCCAGCCGCCAGAAGCCGCAACGCCTTGCTGCGCTTGGGATTGGCCCGATGCTCCCAGAACATCATGCCGGCACTGGCGAGTAGCGTTCCGATAGCAAGGAAATAAAGGGTGAGAAGGTCGACGTACATCCCGAATTTGAATAAATTGCGCCGATGTAGCGCGGTGACAGCCGGATTTTACGTTGAAAACTTCGTAGCGAGATACGACGGCCAGTCGAGGGACCTGCAGATCATCAGCTTGTCCTGCCGTTGACCGCAGCCAACAGGTCGTCCGTATGAACCATCAGCTCACGCACCTGGCGCAGCATCAGATATTGATTAAGCACAGCACTCCACTTCGGCGATTCCACCAACTCATGCCAGACGGACTCAAGATGTTGCGCATCGGCAATATGATTCTGCGTCAGGGTGCCGGCAAACTCCATGCTGGCCGGCGCGCACAAAAGCTGCATCCGGCTGGCGGCACTAAGCAGGCGCGGAACGGCTTCGGCAGGCGCATCACAAAAATACAAGACCGCCTTTCTTAGACCCGCCTCATCGGTTGGAAGCGCCCTTAGCGATGCACCCCGCAGACACACCGTCCCTTGCCCGGTCTTGAAGGGATAAACGACGTTTTCTTCGGCGTGGGCGAGCAGGCGCAGTCCGCGCAGCAAGCGCGGAAGGTCGGTGGTGGCGGCATCCACTGAGGCCTTGGCTTCCACAAGCAAGCAAATGTCCCAGGCCGTTGTTGCATCAATGGCCTTCGCTTGCCGTAGCAGGACCGCATCCCACTCGGTCTTGGCGCGTTCGGGGCTGGCGGGTATCGAAGCGGGCACGCGCATCGAAGTGACGACGCGGTACGGCGCCGAGGTGCCCTCTTCCTCGTTGAGTCGTCGGGCCAGTATTTCAAGAGCCTGTGCGGCCACGGCTTCTACGGCCGCTCCCCGCTCCTGCGAAGCAGAACCCCGCACGATGGCTGCACGACTTCCAGAGCGCGGACCGTTCCTGTCCCACAGCCTTTCATACCGACGCACAAGTTCATCCGACGCCAGGATTTCGAGACGCCGCAGGCGCTCCAATGAGTGACATTCCAGCAATCGCGTCAAGCCATGCTGGAATGGCGCTTCGTTTGCAATCTCCGGCATAAGCAGAAGATGCCGCGCGATGTCGGCGAGTTCCGACCAGGAAGCGCAGGACGCGGCCGCATGCAACTGCGCCAGGCCCTCGCGTTGCCTGCCAGGCGGGATGCGTTCCAGTTTTGCCGGGTGGGCGATCGCATTGACGGTCGCATGAATAGAATGGCGATCCTGATCCGCATGCGCGGACAGCGACGTATACTCGCGCACCTGTGCCGCGCTATGCCGAAGCACCATGGCCTGAAAGGCATGGTCTCCGAATTCCGCATGCATCGCCTCATGAATGAGGCACGCAAGTGCGTCGAGGAAATGGCGCTTCAGCGCTGCGTCCCGCACTTCGCCGCGGCTCACTGCAACGCGGGCCTGCTCAATCGCAACAGCGACCGCCGTCGCCGCACTGCCTTTTCCTGTTTGAGGAGACGCCGCGGCCATCGCCGGCAAGCGATAACGACGTGCGATGGCACGCAGCGTCTGGTCGAGCAAGGTCGGCGACACTTACTTGTCGAAAGCCGCCTGAAGATCGGCCTGGCTGCTTACGCCGTTTTGCAGTGACAGCATCAGCAAGATTCGAGCCTTTGGTGGGCTCAGGTCGTCAGCCATGACCGCACCGGCGTCGGCTAGCGTCTTCCCGCCGCCTTCGAATCCATAATTAGGCAATACGCGTCCGTTGTAGACACGGGTGGAGATGACAACGGGAATCTTTTTGGAAAGCGCATATTTGACCGCCTCGAACATTGACTGGTTCATATTGCCCATGCCCAGGGCTTGCACGACGATGCCTTTTACGCCGCGATCAACGGCATTGCGCAAACCGGTGCCTTCGGCTCCGCCATACATCGGAAAAATCTCCACTGCAGGCATCGTGTCCGTGCTCAAGGCAATATGCTGCCGGCGCAGCGGTGAGTTTGCATACATGACGCGGTCAGGATAGACCTCTCCCAGAAAACCGAAATCTCCGGAATTGAAGGTCTCCACATTTCCAGTGTGCGTTTTCCTGACATAGCGTGCCGAATTGATCTGGTTGTTCATGGCCAGCATTACACCCTTGTTTTTGGACTGCTCATCGACCGAAATCCTGACGGCATTCAACAGGTTGCGTGGCCCATCGAAGTCGGGCGATGAAGCATTGCGCTGTGCTCCGATAAGGGTTACCGGCTTGTCGGACTTGACGGTAAGATCGAGCCAAAAAGCTGTTTCCTCGAGCGTATCGGTACCATGAGAAACGATTACACCCGCGACCTCGGGTTGATCGAGCGCTTCCTGAACAACTTTCGTCAGCTCAACCCAGCGCGGGGGATCCATGTAGTCGGAGGGAACATTGGAAAGGCTTTTGACGCGGATTGTGGCGTATTTTGCTACGTCGGGCACCGTGGCAAGCAAGTCTTCGCCGGAAATGGCTGGAACAGGCGCTTTCTTGACGGGATCAATCTTCATTGCGATCGTCCCCCCTGTTGCAAAGAACTGGACAACGGGTTTTTCCTGGGCCGCCGCGCTGGATGCGGCCAATATGCAACAAAGACTTAGAATCGATTGCTTAAGCTTCATTTCCCATCTCCTCTGGCAAAAAAACTTGGTCATGTGCTGGATAAAGTCAATTGGTGCCGCTGGTCTAATGTCGGGGAGTGTCGCATCTTCCCGCAAGTCTCGTCCAGCCTTATTCCCAACCATGGAACACTGTCTAATCGCATGATGCAAATGACGGCACGACGCGCTCAGGAAATCGAGCGCCTGAACTAACCGATCCGTCCACCGCCTTATTGGCGTGGCGGTGCATACTCGATTCTGCCGGGCACACTTCTTGCTCGAACCTTCAAACTTACCGTTCCGGTCATAAACGTAGAAGGATGAGCCATGGTGCTTACTGGGGAAGGTCTAATGGAGCGGTTGCGAAATGCGGACGCCGAGACAGCATGCGAGCAGCGGCTCTCGCCCAGCACGCCGCTTTCGATGAGGCGGTATGTCGGCGATCACGCGTCGCACTTCGAGGCAAAGCAGATTTATTTCGGTTTATTGGAAGACGGGTCCGACGATCTTGCCGTCGTCCGTTCGCGCATGTATTTGGCAAGCTTGCTTGAGCGGGTCGAACCCGCCTCCTGCGACTTGCCTGAGAACCCAAGGCAACTTCAAGCCTGGAGCGACGCCCACACAGAACGAGTCGGTGCTCAGTACCGCGGGTACCTTAGAACGCGCAAGGCAGGCGGGGCCAGGCAGTACTTCGCACACAAATCCCATGCACTGTACTTCCTGAAAGGGGTTGCTCCGACCAAACTGGTGGATGGCGCCTGGTTATATGGCTTGCTGAAGCACTGGCGTGATCCATGCTACCTGCCGCTGATACAGACTTACCTCGAAGAATTGGGTGAGGGAGTTTCCGATAAGAACCATGTCGTAATCTATAAAAGACTGTTGGCGGCCCACGGCTGCCAGCAGTGGCATTGCTTGAGCGATGCACATTTCGTCCAGGGGGCGATTCAGCTGGCGCTGGCACAGCACACAGCCGATTTCCTGCCGGAAGTCATCGGCTACAACCTGGGTTACGAACAGCTTCCGCTGCACTTGCTGATCAGCGCTTACGAACTGAATGAACTCGGCATCGATCCTTATTACTTCACTCTGCATGTCACGGTCGATAATGCAAGCACAGGCCACGCTACGCAGGCGCTGCGGGCTGTGACCGAGACCCTGCCTCACGTTGCAGATAAACAAGGGTTTTATCGGCGTCTGATCAATGGTTACAAGCTAAATGATTTGGGAGCGAGCACCAATTCCGTCATCGAGGATTTCGACCTCGACGAAGAGTTGGTGAACGTCCTGGCGGCCAAGGCCAGGGTGGGCGCTCAACTGCATTCCGACTATTGCAGAATAGCGGGAAAAACGGTGAATGAGTGGTTGTCCGAGCCGGGCCAGTTGCCCTTATTTCTCGATGCCTTGCAAAAGCATGGCTGGATCAAGCGCCACCAGCATCCCGAAGGAAGCCGCTTCTGGAAATTGATCCAGGGCGAACACGCGCAAATGTTTGGTGTGTTCAATGCCTATGAAAGGCAAGTCATATACGACTGGATCGCCGGCGACAGCAGCAGCGAGCCCGGCGCGCGCCCCATCAGCTTCAAAGCCCGGCAGCGCTTGGTGGGCGAAACCCTGCCGCAGCAGGAAGATTTCGACACGGGTTCACATGTGCTGGAGCACAAGCTGGCTGGCGCTACAGGCGCTGATGACAGGATGGCCAGGCTCATCAAGCTTATATCGCCGGCACATCACCATACGGCCCCGGGCTTGATGGCCACGCGAGCGTTTACGCGCCTGCTTCATGGCACGTAAAAATCTTTGCTCACAAAGGGAATAACGAACATGATGAACGCCTTGCCAACGGAACTTCCTGCTGTCCCGCAGGAGACTGACGTCTCGATTGAATCGCTACAAGACGCAGCGCTGCTGGAGCTGGGCATGTCGCTTAAAAGCCGGGGATATCGTTTCACTGCCGTCACGCCGGCGACGCATACCTTGGTCAACAAGCGACCGGGCAATGAATGGGCCGCCAGCGTGGAGGACGTTTTCGGTTGGAGCCGGCCCTTTCGCACCGGAGTGATGCCTGCGGAGCTGATGGCGCTCATGAGTCAGGCAGGTATTCTAAAGACGCAGGACGACGGCTGGCGCTGCCAGCTTCGGGCCTCGACCATGAACGGCGTTCTGTTTTTTCATTCAGCTTACCCGACAGACGATACCGACGCCGTGTTCTTCGGCCCCGACACCTACCGCTTTGTCGGAGCCATAGATCAGTATTTCGGCGCCGTACCGGATCCGTTGCGGCGCGTGGCCGATATTGGGTGCGGCGCAGGCCCCGGCGCAATCGCCGTAGCGCTGCACCAATCCCAGGCTGAAGTATGGGCGATAGACATCAACAAACAAGCCTTGCGGCTGACGGCCATCAATGCCACGCTGGCCGGCATGAACAATGTTAAGCCGCTGCAAAGCAATTTGCTGGGCGCTACGGACGGCATGTTCGACTTGATCATTGCCAATCCACCCTATCTCGTCGATCCCACCCGCCGGGCATATCGGCACGGCGGTGGCACGCTGGGCGAGGGACTGTCTCTGGCGATTGTCGATGCCGCCGTGCAGCGCTTGAGCCTCGAGGGCACGCTGCTGCTCTACACGGGCGTTGCAATCGAACAAGGCGTCGACGCTTTTCGCGTCGCGACCGAGAAAAGACTGCAGGATGCCGGATTTCGGTGGAGCTATCGGGAAATCGATCCCGATGTATTCGGTGAGGAACTTTTCTCCAATCCCGCCTATGTCCACGCCGAACGTATAGCGGCCGTCGTGCTGACGGCGCACCGCAACGGCTGACGAGCCTTGCACGCCTGCACGCGCTATTTATCGTCGAGTGCCGACTCCGCCTTCAACGCAGAGGTGGCCGGACCATGCACCACAGTGCCGTCGTAAGCAAAGCGTGAACCGTGGCACGGACAATCCCAGGTCCGGTCGGTCGCATTCCACCCCACAATGCAACCCATATGTGTACAGACAGCCGACACAGTGTGCAGAGCGCCGGCTTCATCCCGGTATGCTGCAACAGTTTTATCTCCGTGCTTTGCGATGCCAGCCTGGCCGGGATTCAAGTTCAAGTCTTTAGGATGGCCGGTCAGGAACCGGTCTTCGACGAAATGTTTTGCGGTCTGGAGATTGGATTTGACAAACTCGCCGCCGCCGACCAGCGGTTTGACCCGGGTTGCATCGAACAAGCCGACGCCAGAGTTCTCGCGCCCAAGGATAAGGTCGGCGATCAAGCTTGCACCCATGGTCCCATTGGTGATCCCCCAGGCATTGAAACCAGTGGCAACGTACAGGTGCTTCGATCCCGAGCTGGCGGATCCTATAAAGGGCAAGCCGTCCATGGACTGGAAATCTTCGTTCGTCCACCGATAAGCGACGTCTTCAATGGCGAAATTTTCCTGCAAAAAGCGCTCAAGCTCATCGAAGCTCTTCGCCTCCTCTTGCGTGACTCCGGTCTTGTAAGTTGCGCCCACCGCGACAATATGCGGCGTACCGCTGGAAGTATCCATGCGAAAGGAATGACTGGGCGTACCCGTATCAAGAAACATCCCTTCCGGAATGCGTGCCGGGTCGACGGGCGCGGCCACCATTGGATGGCTGATTGTGTAGGCTTTGGCAAAAAACATACCATCGGGAACAATGGGCAGATGAGTGGCAATGATGACGTCCTTCGCCCTGACCGACCCTCCTCCTTCCGTACGAACCCGATAATGCGGGCCGTCGCCCTCCTTCTCCACCCCGGTGACGCGAGTCATCTCGAAAAGCTTGGCGGTTTCACTCACCATGGATGCCAAGCCGCGCAGGTACTGTACCGGATTGAATTGAGCTTGGTCGTCGAAGCGCAGCGCGCTGGCCATGCCGAATTGATCGCCGAACGGCACGCTGCTGTCTTTGCTCAAATGCGCGGGCAGCCCAAGCTTGATCGTCGCCACCGCCTCGTTCTCGATATCCTTCATACCTTGTCTGGAGCGGGTATAAAGATAAGCGGACTTGCGTTCAAACGAACACGCAATATTTCCGCTACGGACCAGCTCCGCGATATAAGCAATAGCCGCCTCGTTGGCCCTGGCATAAATCCGCGCATTAGCTTCGCCGAAGTCCCGGATCAGGCGGCTGTAAATCAGACCATGCTGTGACGTTATCTTCGCGGTGGAGCGGCCGGTAACCTGGTTGCCGACGCGCAGGGCCTCGAGCACAACGACCGACTTGCCCGCACGAGCCAATGATTCGGCGGCGGTCAGGCCCACAATGCCCGCGCCGACAATCGCCACGTCGGCTTCCATCCTTTCGGTCAAACCGGGATAAGGCACCGTTCTTTCACCGGCAGCTGCCGCCCAGTATGAATCCGTGAATTTTTTCTCTGCTTGCATAGTGCGCCTCCATCGTTGCATGCGCGGCAGCAACTACCATGCCGTAGCGGAGCTTGTGCCGGGCACGGCTATTGCTCTAGCTAGTGGCCGGTAAAAATTCGGCAGGCTGACCATGAAAAAACGACTGGGGAAGCAAGGCATGGCTGAACGCACCGGAGCATTGCTCATCGTGGGCGGAAACGAAGACCGCGACGGCGATATGCAGGTCCTGTCCGAATTTGTCGAACTATGCGGCGGCGCGGACCGATCGATTGTTGTATTGACCGCTGCCAGTTCCGTTCCTGGAAGGGTATGGGCAATTTATGACAACGCTTTCGCAGAACTCGGCGTCCGGAATCGAGCGGTGATCCATATAGAAAATCGCCGAGCAGCCGACGGGCCACGCATAGCCGAAAAAATCCTGCATGCCGACGGCATCTTCATGTCGGGCGGCGAACAACAGCGCTTATTGACATCGATAGGCGGTTCCGGGGCCCTTGTGGCAATGCAACGGGCATTTCGCGAGCGCGGCGCCTGCATAGGCGGCACGAGCGCCGGCGCCGCGGCGATATCCCGGCAAATGCTGGCCTATGGCACCAAAGACTTATTGCCGGAGAAAAATACCGCGCAACTCGATACGGGGCTGGGTTTCTTGCAACATATCGTGATTGACCAGCATTTTTCCGAGCGTCATCGCCTGGCGCGCCTACTTTCAGCCGTGGCGCAAAATCCTAGTGTCATCGGCATGGGAATCGACGAAGATACCGCGGTCGTGATCCGAGGAAGGAACCTGGAAGTCGTCGGTGCAGGCGCCGTGACATTGCTGGATGGCCGCCATATGACGTCCAATCTTGAAGATGTCGATGCGCAGCAGCAACTTGAACTGATAGACGTACGGTTGCACCTGCTTCCGGCCGGCAACCATTACAACATTGAAGCGGACGCCGCTGCGGGGAGCGACACCGGTGCGAACGGCGAGCCGCCGGTTGCCGATATCCCAGCCGCCCTTCGAGAAATTCTTGCAGTTGTCACCGAGACCTGAGCCATGAAACTGATCGAAAAGCGCCTGTTGCGCGGCCCCAATTTATACGCACGCCAGCCCTGCATAAAGGCCATCATCGACCTTGAGGATCTCGATGGAGTGTCATCAGCCGACCTGCCCGGATTCACTGACCGGCTTTGCGCCCTGCTGCCTTCACTGCACCGTCATCGTTGCTCCCTTGGAGCGGCGGGAGGATTCATCCAGCGGCTGCGCGACGGCACCTATATGGCGCATATTATCGAACATGTCTTGCTGGAACTTCAATGCCTGGCCGGCAGTAAAGCAGGATTCGGACGGGCGCGCCGGGTCAGGGGCATGCCGCGCTGCTATCGGGTGGTCTGCGCCTACCGTATCGAGCCATTGATTGAGCCGGCGCTCGATGCCGCCATGGAGCTGGTTGCAGCAGTTGCACGAGGAGAAGTCCCCTGCCTCGACGAGGTGCTGGAACGATTGCGCAGCCTGGCCAGGCGCCATGGCGTCGGACCGAGCACACAGGCCATTCTTGATGCGGCCAGACAGCACGAGATCCCCGTCATCCGTCTGACTCACGACGCGAGCTTGTACCAACTGGGTTACGGTGCCCGCCAGAAACGAATCCAGGCGACGATAACCAGCCAGACCAGCCACATTGCCACGGTAATCGCCAGCGACAAGCAGCTGACCAGGAATCTGCTGGAGCAAGCCGCTATCCCGGTGCCCCGGGGCAGCCTCGTCCGGGATGCGAGCGAGGCGCTACGCGCGGCATCCCGGCTGCGGGGACCTGTGGTGGTAAAGCCTGCCGACGCCAACCATGGCAAGGGAGTACGCACCGGACTGAAAGAGCCGCAGGAAATTGCCTGCGCTTATGCGGATGCGCGCAAATACAGCGCACGGGTGATTGTCGAGGAATTCATTGAAGGCCTTGACTATCGCGTACTGGTGATAGACGGAAAAATGGTCGCCGCCGCGCGCAGAGATCCGCCCTGCGTAATCGGAGATGCAAAGAACACCGTATCCACCCTGATCGAGCAGATGAATGATGATCCGGCCCGCGGCGAAGGCCACAGCAAAGCGCTGACCAAAGTACCCGTGGATCAGCATACGGAGGCGCACCTGGAACGCAAGGGAATGACGCTGTCCACCGTGCCTGGCTTGGGGGAACGCGTGACCCTGCGTGACAACGCCAATCTGTCGACGGGCGGCACCGCCTGCGATGTCACGCAACTGGTCCATCCCGATACGGCGCGCGCTTGCGAACGCGCCGTCCAGCAAATAGGACTCGATGTCGCCGGCGTAGACCTGATATGCCACGATATCAGCGTACCCCTGATGGCTCAGGGCGCCATCGTCGAAATCAACGCGGCCCCGGGCTTGCGCATGCATGAGCTGCCCAGCCTCGGCGTAAAACACCCGGCTGGGTCGGCAATTGTGCGTTCGCTCTTTCCCGAAGGCGATGATGGCAGGATCCCTGTTATTGCCATTACCGGCACCAATGGAAAAACGACGACTACGCTGTTGATCGGCAACGTATTCCGCGCCGCCGGATACAGCACCGGTGTATCAACGACGGAAGGACTTTTCATCGACGGCAATTGCATACACCAGGGAGACTGCACCGGCTATTGGTCCGCAAGAACGATACTTGGTTCTCCCGACGTGAATGTGGCGGTGCTCGAGACAGCCAGGGGCGGAATACTGAAGCGCGGCCTGGGTTTCGATCGCTGCGACGTTGCTGTGGTCTTGAACGTAACCGCCGATCATCTTGGCCTGGATGGCGTTGACACGGTAGAAGAAATGGCAAAGGTAAAAGCCGTCGTCGCCAAAACGGCGCGCCGCGCAGTGGTGCTGAATGCCGACGACGCTTACTGTGTGGCCATGGCGTCACAGTTGAGGCATGGCGTCGAAGTCGTGTACTTTTCGTGCGACACTCATAACCCGGTATTGCAACTGCATTTACAACAAGGCGGTCGGGCCGTGTTTCTGCACGAAGGCGACATCGTAGTGGCCCGCCGGGACGGCCAGCACTCCATTCTAAAAGCCGACAGCCTGGCGGTTGCCTTGCACGGGCGGGCCATGCACAACGTCGCAAACGCACTGGCGGCGGTCGCAGCGCTGGAGGCCCAGGGCGGCTGCCCTACCGAGGCTATCGTTCAAGGAATTCAGTCATTTCGCTGCACGACCGAGACTAATCCGCTGAGGCTGAATATTTCCCATGTCGCAGGGGTGACCATATTGCATGATTATGCGCATAACGTCGCCGCATACCAGGCGATCCTGCACACCGCCCGTGCCATGAGACCCCGCCGCATTATCGGCGTAATCACTGCCCCGGGCGATAGGCGGGACACCGAGTTGAAGCAGATTGCCCGACTTTGCGCGGCCCAGCTGGACGAGCTGATCGTCTACGAAATCGCGGCAAACCGAAGCCGGGAGAGCGGCGACGCCCTGCGCCTGCTGTTCGAAAGCGCCTCGGCCGCAGCGCCGCCCCATGTGCAGGTAAGTGCCGTAATGGGTGCCCAGGAAGCGGTATGGGCCGGATTCCAGCGATGCGAAGAAGGCGACCTGCTGCTGGTGGGCGGAGCGACCCGGCTGCAGGATCTGGATTACATATTGGCGCAGGCGACGAACGTGCCGGAAACCGTGCAGATCAAAAAAGACCCAGTTGAGCGTTGTCTTTTGGAGGCCGGCGAAAGAGATCGGTGGTCAACTGCGGACGTGTCTGGTTCAAACCAGCCTTCGTACACGCTTTTCTAAACCGCTGCTCAAGCAGTTCAGCAAAAACGCCGCTGCCTTTCATTCTGGTCTTGAAGTCGGAGTCGTATATTTTGCCGCCGCGCATCTGCTTGACCAGATTCATGACATGCGCTTGCTTCAGGGGATAGTGCGCATCAAGCCATTCGCGAAACAGATCGGCAACTTCCAGGGGAAGACGCAGCAAGACATAGGCGGCATTCAAAGCCCCTGCGTCGCGCGCACTGAACAGGATTTTTTCCATGTCGTGGTCGGTCAGCGACGGAATGACGGGGGCCACCATGACGCCGGTTGGAATGCCAGCCTGGCTGAGCGTCCGGACGGCTTCCAGTCGCGCCCCCGGAGCGCTTGCGCGCGGCTCCAGCGTCCTGGCAATGTCCTTGTCCAGGGATCCGATGGACATGAAAACCCGTACCAGGTTCTTGCGCGCCATCCGGGCAAGCAGTTCGATATCGTGCGTGACCGACGCTGATTTGGTGGTGATGGCAACGGGATGGTTGAATTCTTCCAGGACCGCAAGAATGCCGGCGGTGATCCGCAACCGCCGCTCGATAGGCTGATAGGGATCGGTGTTGGCACCCAGCGCAATCAGCTTGGGCACGTAGGACGGCCTGGACAGGGTCTCGCGCAGGAGCTCGGCGGCGTTGCCCTTGGCATAGAGCTTTGTCTCGAAATCCAGACCGGGGGAATGATTCAAGTAGGCATGGGTGGGCCGCGCATAGCAATAAATGCAGCCGTGTTCGCAGCCGCGGTACGGGTTGATCGACTGGTCGAAGGGAATATCCGGCGAATCGTTACGCGAAATAATCGATTTGGCCATTTCTATTGAAACCGTTGTCGACGGCTTTACGGGTGCCTGATCGTCACCGCTGCCCCATTCATCGTCGAAGGATACCCGCTGGAGCTGCTCGAAGCGCGAAGTCGTGTTCGACACGCTGCCCCGCCCCTTGATAGGTGGTGTCCGCATGATGACCTCATTATACTGTGCATAAAAACAGTATACATCTAAGCGGCTACCGTTTGATTTCTTCCGGTTCGCTTGGCCTTGTAAAGCGCATGATCGGCGAGTTTCAATACAGACTCGATCGTATCCGCGCTGTCAGGTCTATGAGCAATGCCCAACGAGATCGTTATTGAGCCCACTATCGGTATCGGATGTTCGGCGACAAGGTTGCGCAGGCGCTCGGCCACCTCCTTTGCGATGGACAAATCGGTATCGGGCAATATAAGTAAAAACTCTTCGCCCCCCACCCTGCAAAGCGCATCGTCTTTCCGCGCGCTGGTCCTCATAAGCTCTGCAAGCTTCCGTATGACACTGTCGCCGACATCGTGTCCGAACGTGTCATTGACGTTCTTGAAATGATCGATGTCCAAGGTGATCGCGGAGAACGATTGCCCCGACGCTTCGTAGCGCTCGAGCACTTCCTGGAGTCCGCGGCGATTCAGCAGTCCGGTCATGGGGTCGGTACTGCTGTCAAGACGAAGCTGGTTGATCTTCCCGTGCATCAGCCTGACGCCTTTCAACAGCGCGCGCTTGAGCTGCTCGGCCTCAAAATACCAGGATTGCGTACCCGAAATGGTCGCCTCGGAACTTCCGCTATCCATGCTTCCGGCACTATGCGCCAGTTGTCGCAATGGCTTCGATATGGAGCCGGCAGTAAGCCAGATCAAGACCAATGTCAGCAGCCCTATAGGCAAGATCTTGGCGAGGACATTCAGGACATGATGATCCAGTCCGGCCAGTGTCGGCTCCTTTGGACGCTGCGCAACAACACCCCAACCCGACCGCGCAATCGGGGCAAACCCCGCCAGCATCGTCGTGCCCTTGGAGTTGGTCGCTTCATGCGCGCCGCTTTCTCCCCGGACTACCGCATCGATCAACGGATTGCCGGATATTTTTTCTCCGATGCGATGTTTCTCCGGGTGATAAATAAGCGTTTTACTGCGATCGACAACATAGATGTAGGATCCGTCGTCGTGGTAATGTTTCCCGAGAATATCGTTCAGAATGTTCGCGGCCTCCAGATAAATTGAACCCGCGACATAGCCAAGGTAGGTGCCATCAGCGGCACGTATGGGCTGGGAAATGCTGATTACGTAGTTTCCCGAGGGAGAAACAAACGGTTCCGTTATCAGCGGCTGCTGGGCATCGAGCGATTGCCGCTCACTTGGCGTTACGAGCTTTCTTCCTTTGACGGACAGCGTTTCGGGCGAGGTACTGATAATCACGCCGTCGGCATTTACGATAACGACCGAATTGAACGACTCTGTTTGCCCCAGCAGGCGCTTGGCTTCGTTCGCCAGTGCGGCATCATTTTTCATTAACGGCGCAAGCAAGCCCGCGCTGTAGGCCAGCTGAGTCTGCGCGGAGCGCAGGAAGTTGTCGCTGATTTCGGCCAGTTTGCTGGCGTAAACCCGGTTGGCGCCGAGCGCGTCCGAGATAAGCTCTGCACGTTGAACGGCATAAATGGCGTGCAAGCTATTTATCAGGGTGACCGATGTGGCGGCGACAGCCAAAGTAAGAATGAGCCGACGAAGATCAAGCAAATGGTGAAGTGTCATAAAGTATTGTCAAGTCAGGCTGCGAATTGAAATCTCTCGAATTGATGCAGCTTTTGTTCGATTGCCGCCTTGTGCAGCGATGGCTGTCCTTTGCCTACCCAGCTCCACTGCTGTATCAGCAGTTCGCGGCGGGCTCTGTCCGCCTTCAAGTCGACTACCGCCACGATTTCGCCGTCGACCAGAACCGGTAGTCCCATATAACCATGAACCCGTTTTTCGCGAGGCAGGTAGGCTTCAAACAAGTGCTCGTAGCCAAAGAACAGTTTCAATCTTTTGCGTTGAATAATCAGCGGATCAAATGGAGAAAGGATATGCACGCCTTCGGTCGTTTCCGGAATCTCGACCAGATCTTGCGGCTGGACCCAATGTTCCTGCTTGCCTGCGCCCTCTATAACTACGGGAACCAGCTCGCCCCGTCGTAGCCTGGACTCGATTACATTGCGAATCAGGGGCTTGCGTCCGGCATTCAGATGGCAGATTGAGTCCAGGCTTACCACCTCCTGCGACCGCAATGCCCGGTCGAGCAGATAGTTCGCAATCTGGTGTTCCGTGGCTTGCCTGGGCGGGCTGTCCCATTGGAAATGCCTGTCCATGAGCTCATAGGTCTTGAGCATACCCGAGCGCTCGCTGACCGTGAGCTTGCCGATGTAGAAACCAAGCTGCAACGTCCTCTTCGAGGGCTTGCGGCTGGCCCACGCATGATTTTTTTCGACCAGCACGTCATCCGCGATGTCCCGTATCGATAAAGCACCGTGATCGCGAATCCGTGCGATCACCCTGCGCAGGTCGCTGTTGGACACCGAATTGAACCAACTTTTTGGCGACTTGCGATGGGCCTTCATATCGGCCAGGAAAAATCGTAGATCGCTGCTGGGAACGTAAGACAAGGCATGGGTCCAGTACTCGAAAATGGTCTTGTCTACGGTCTGGGCTTGATGCAAGTGGCCACGCTGATAGTCAGGGATGCGACTCCAGAGAATATGGTGGTGACAACGTTCGATGACGTGGATAGTGTCGATCTGCACGTAGCCCAGATGGGCAATCGCAGCCAACGTGGCCGCCGGCCCGTCGCCGAATGGCGCCGTTACGTCCAGCCTTTGGGCCCGCAGCCACATATGGCGGGCCCGGATCTGGTTCAATAAAATCGGAGTTTGGCTGGCAGGCGTCATGCGTCGTGGTCTGGAGTTCTGGCCGACTTATTATTGGACCACAATGGTCTAAAATCAAACAGGAACATATCGACCTTGATGCTGGCCCCTGATCGTGACGGAATGATCGCGCGACTTAATTCTTTCTTCTTGGAGAAGAACTTGCCTAGTTTACTGCCCAACAACGATCCCGACGGACTCCTGGAATACTCAGTCGTTTATACCGACCGCGCACTAAACCATATGTCGCAGGCTTTCCAAGGGGTGATGAACGATATCTCCCGGACGCTGAAGCAAGTCTACAAGGCGGACGCCGCCATTATCGTTCCAGGCAGCGGCACCTTCGGCATGGAAGCTGTGGCGCGACAGTTCGCTACAGATAAACAATGTCTCATCATCCGGACCGGATGGTTCAGTTATCGCTGGACCCAGATTTTCGACATGGGCCGCATCCCCTCCGGCACGACAGTACTCAAGGCAAGCGCCGTTGCACAAGGCCCGCAAGCCGCCTTTGCGCCGCCGCCCATAGAAGAAGTGGTCGCCGCTATCAAGGAAAACAAGCCGGCGGTGGTATTTGCGCCGCATGTCGAGACATCGTCGGGCATCATGCTGCCCGACGACTATATGCGCCAGGTGGCCGCCGCGGTCCATGCCGAAGGCGGGCTATTTGTACTGGACTGCATTGCATCCGGAACGCTGTGGGTAGACATGCAGGACATCGGCGTCGATGTTCTGATCAGTGCGCCGCAAAAGGGCTGGACGTCCTCGGCATGTTGCGCCCTGGTCATGCTGAGCGCCTCGGCGCGCCAGAAGATCGATTCCACCGTCAGCACCAGCTTCTCGTGTGACTTGCGAAAATGGATGCAGATCATGCAGGCGTACGAGCAAGGCGGTTTCGCCTACCATGCCACCATGCCCACCGATTCGCTTACCGTGCTGCGCGATGTCATGGCCGAGACCGAGGCCTATGGCTTCGACAAGGTACGAACTGAACAGCAGCAACTGGGCGCCAAAGTGCGTGCGCTGCTGCGCGACAAGGGTTTCAAGAGCGTAGCCGCTCAAGGCTACGAGGCGCCCGGCGTAGTGGTCAGCTACACGGACGATGATGCCATACAGTCAGCCAAGAAATTTACGCAAGCGGGAATACAGGCCGCCGCCGGCGTGCCCCTGCAATGCGACGAACCGGCCGACTTCAAGACCTTCCGCATCGGGCTGTTCGGACTGGACAAGCTGCACAACATTGACCGCACAGTGAACACCCTCGATAAAGCATTGAACACAATAGGTTATTAAATTAAATGGCGAACAAGAATCGCATTGAAGGGCCCGAGGCCGTCGTGGCCTTTGTTCACGATACCCGGCTTCCCTTCAGCCCCGAGCAAAACGCGAAAGTCGACCTGTTGGTATCGGCCAAAGCGGGAGACAAATGGAGGCTCATACGCACCACCCTGCCCGTGGGCTTCATCTATGGCGATGACGCCCCCGAAGTCGTCATCGAATCCATCGCAACGCCTTTCTACCGCAAGTATCGCTCGATTCCCGGGACACAGTTTGTCTACGACACCCTGAAATCGAAGCTGTTCATCGAGGGCCACCTGAACAAGGGACGCGGCGACCCCTATGTTATCTGTCTGTCCCGTTAATTTTCCGGTCGGGCATGCTAATTGCCGCTATGTCGTGACCGCAAACGACATAGGAGCTGCCATGGCTACGAAGCAAAGCGACGACACCAAGAAAGAAAATCTTCAGGACGACGACCTGGCCCGCGAAGATCAGGCAAGCCACGGCGATCAGCAGAATCGCAGCAAAAAGGACGGACACACCAGTCAGGTGGGATCCAGCCAGGATCAGCACAGCCAGCGTAACCGAGGCGAAGGCGCGCGTCGCAATTGAGGTCTTTAAGGAATACGGAATCCGCGCCATTGGCCGGATTCCTTTTACCGTCTCTTCGATCAAAGTTGTAACAAATAGGCGTCAACCGCCCACATCCTGCAAAAAATCAGGCTCTGATTTCTACGGAATAACCCTGCCACTTGGTACGATCAACGTACCCCTCGCCGCGACAAATCACTTTCAGGACACGCCTTGAAACCCGCATGAATGCTGGGTTCCATACAATTCCCTACGGACTCCCACTATCTTTTCGGCCCCGATTCCGGGCGCTTTTGGCGTGTTGACGCCCTTATTCGGATGGCCTATAAATGCGACGGCAGTTGAGCGTTTGTACCTTGTTGCAACCTACGACACATAGCATATAAAAAGCCAGGAGACTCACAATGAAGAGCAGTTCGAAAGAAGTCAGCCCGATCGCTGCGGGCAAGTCGTCACGCCGCCAGTTTCTGGGTGGCGCCGCCGCCGGCACCGCGGCCGTGGTATCCATGGGGTTCCCCTCCATCGTCAGCGCGCAATCGCCGATCAACATGCGTTTCCAGAGCACGTGGCCAACAGTCGACATCTTCCACGAATTCGCACTCGACTTCGCCAAGAAGATCAACGACATGACCGGCGGCGAACTGAAGATCGAAGTCTTGCCCGCAGGCGCGGTAGTCCCCGCTTTCGCCCTGCTGGACGCGGTATCCAAGGGCACACTGGACGGCGGCCACGGCGTGCTGGGCTACAACTACGGTAAACAGAACGCACTGGCGCTGTTCTCGTCGGGCCCCGCATTCGGCATGGATGCCAACATGATCCTGGCATGGCACAAGTACGGCGGCGGCAAAGAACTCCTTGCCAAGCTGTACACGTCCATCGGCGGCAATGTGGAATCTTTCCTTAGCGGCCCGATGCCGACACAGCCCTTTGGCTGGTTCAAGAAACCTGTAACAAAGACCGAAGACCTGAAAGGCCTGAAGTTCCGCACCAACGGCCTGGCCATTGATCTGTTCACCGCCATGGGCGCTGCAGTGAATGCCTTGCCCGGCGGCGAAATCGTACCGGCTCTTGACCGCGGCCTGCTGGACGGCGCCGAGTTCAACAACGCCACATCGGACCGTCTGCTGGGCTTCCCCGATGTCTCCAAAGTTTGCATGCTGCAAAGCTTCCACCAGTCGTCAGAAACATTCGAAATCATCTTCAACAAAGATAAGTACGCCGCCCTGCCGGACAAGATGAAAGCCATCATCGCCAACGGCGTCGAAGCCGCATCGGCCGACATGTCGTGGAAGGCGGTCGACCGCTACTCGCAAGACTACATCAAGCTGCAGAAAGAAGACGGCGTGAAATTCTACAAGACGCCCGACGCCATCTTGCAGCAACAGCTGGTCGTGTGGGACGAGATCGTCACCGAGAAAGGCAAGACCAACGCCATGTTCAAGGAAATCGAGACTTCGCAAAGGGAATTCGCCTCGCGCGCCCTGGCGTGGGACATGGATACCAACAATAATCGCCGCATGGCCTACAACCACTACTTTGGCCGTAAAGCCGCTCCCAAGAAGAGCTAAGCCGTAGCGACGTTGCACCGAACACCACCCTCTGCATGGGTGGTGTTTTTAATCGGCTTATCCAAGCAAGTGGATCTACCATGCAAAAAGTTTTACTAACTATAGACCGGGTAAACACCTGGATCGGACAGCTGTTTGGCTGGTTCGTTCTTGCCCTTACCCTGTTCATTACCTACGAAGTGTTTTCACGATACGTTCTGGGCGCCCCCCACGCATGGTCGTTCGACGCCATGAATATGATGTACGGCGCGCTGTTCATGATGGCCGGCGCCTACACCTTGTCCAAAAATGGACACGTGCGTGGCGACGTACTGTACGGATTCTTTCCGCCCCGCCTGCAGGCCGGGCTGGATCTGACACTTTACATCCTGTTCTTTTTCCCGGGCATTATTGCCTTGTGCTGGGCAGGCTGGGAGTATGCCGTCGAGTCTTGGGTAATCAACGAACATTCCACCATCACCGCGGACGGCCCGCCTATCTACCCCTTTAAAGCGATTATTCCCTTAGCCGGCATCACTTTGATATTCCAGGGTTTCGTCGAAGTCGTCTACTGCATTCAATGCCTCAAGCAAGGCAGCTGGCCCAAACGCGATAAAGACGTGGAAGAGGTCGATGTCGACAAGCTCAAAGAAATGGTCCATGTCGACGAAGACATGGAAGAACTTGACAAGCTTGCCGTCCAGCAACAAAAGGGTAGCCATTCATGAGAAAAGAAGTATGGTTTGGCCTCTCCATATTGGCCGCAGTTATTATCGCCCTGGTCGTATTCATGCCGGCCCCGGCCGACATCACCAACGGGCATCTGGGCTTGCTGATGCTTGGCCTGATCGTCGTGACCATCATGTTGGGATTTCCCACCGCCTTTACCCTGATGGGCATGGGGGTCATTTTCACCTATATAGCCTATCGGAACATGGGCCCGCAGCAGGCCATCCAGCAGACACTGGACTTGATGGTCCTGCGGGCTTATTCGGTCATGACCAGCGAGGTGCTGATCGCCGTACCGCTGTTCATTTTCATGGGCTATCTGGTCGAACGCGCCAATCTGATTGAACGGCTTTTCAAAAGCTTGCACCTGGCCATGGCGCGGGTACCCGGTTCCCTGGCTGTCGCCACCGTCATCACCTGCGCCGTATTCGCCACGGCGACCGGCATTGTCGGTGCCGTCGTGACCTTGATGGGGCTGCTGGCCATGCCTGCAATGCTTAAAGCCGGCTATAGCGTTAAGCTCTCGGCGGGTGCCATTACCGCCGGCGGATGTCTGGGTATCATGATCCCGCCTTCGGTCTTGCTGATCGTGTACGGTGCGGTTGCCGGCGTATCGGTCGTCAAGCTGTATGCGGGCGCATTCTTCCCCGGCCTGATGCTGGCCCTGCTGTACGTGGTCTACATCATGATCGTGGCCAAGATCAATCCCAAGGCAGCGCCGCCGTTGTCGCCTGAGCAACGCCGGGTCACACTTCCAGAGTTCGCCGAGATCGTCAAGCGCACCATCAGCAACCGCGCACTGCCCGGCCTGATAGGCGCCATCAAGGGCAAGCGCAACGCCGACGTGCCCATGCGCACGCTATTTGGCCATTTGGTGATTGCCCTACTGCCCGCACTGGCTTTTGTAGCCGTCATGGGACTCAGCTACAAAATGGTCACCGAGCCGCTGCCCCAAGAGGCTACCGGCCTGGTCGCAATGGGATTCGCGGCCGATTCGGGCTTTGAGTCCGCTGCCGATAGCGGCGGCCTGCAAGAACCCGAAGTGGTAGGCGGTCTGGCCGAGCCCCCAGGTGCGGAAGAACCCGCGGAAGCGGCGCCCGAAGCGGCAGAAGAATCTGTGAATGAAAGCCGCCCGGCCCCTATGGCCTTCTGGATAACGCTGGCCATCGGTACCGCCATATTCGCGGTGTTCTATGCCTTCTTCACCTTTGCGCGGCTTGAAATCTTCAAGATGCTGCTCAGCTCGTTCTTTCCGCTGGCCATCATGATTCTGGCGGTACTGGGCAGTATTGTCTTCGGTCTGGCTACGCCTTCCGAGGCTGCCGCAATGGGATCGTTCGGGGGATTGTTGTTGGCCCTGGCCTACCGAAGACTGAATATCCCAATGCTAAAAGAATCGGTATATCTGGCGGCCAAGACCAGCGCCATGGTGTGCTGGCTGTTCGTGGGTTCCAGCATTTTCTCGGCGGCGTTTGCCTTGCTGGGAGGACAGGAGATAATCAATAACTGGGTATTGAGCATGGACCTTACGCCCACCCAGTTCCTGATCATGGCGCAAGTGGTGATCTTCCTATTGGGCTGGCCGCTGGAATGGACAGAAATCATCGTGATTTTCATGCCCATTTTCCTGCCGCTGCTGGCGCACTACCAGATTGATCCCTTGTTCTTCGGTCTGCTGGTCGCCTTGAACCTGCAAACAGCCTTCCTGTCACCGCCCGTTGCCATGTCGGCGTTCTACCTGAAAGGGGTTTCTCCACCTCATGTGACGCTGAATCAGATCTTTGCGGGCATGCTGCCGTTTATGGGCATACAGTTCATAGCAATTATCCTGCTATACCTGTTCCCCGGCATCGGTTTGTGGTTGCCTGAGGTGTTGTATTAACAGTCTATCGTTAAGACCTGCCGGGCCACCGTCGAGGTGCTTGGTAGGTCTTCTGCCTTGTACATCGCATTGACTCGTCAACACGCGAGCGGCATATGTCCCGCTCGGCGTTTTTAGCAAAAGCTGCCTAACTGGAAATGTCAGCAGTGGAATAGCGTGCCACTGAACATGGCCTGCCGTCCATAGTTTCAGCCAGCAGGCGATGCATCAGATATAGTCAAAAACATCTTCCTGGAAGAACATATCACGGCGCAATTCCAGATACGGTTTGAGCCTGTTCACGCTGGTTATATCGTGCCTCAGGTCCCTCAAAACACCGGTGAGTGCATGAATGTCTTTCAGATGCTTGTTGATTGCGCGCTGAGTTGCCGCGGGTGTGCTTCTGTGAAATTGCCGATACAGCGCGCCGGTCAGTGGGTTTTCATTCAGAATGTCATCTTTTTGATTGCGCAGATAAAGCAGATGCCGCTCGAGCAACTGCGCGGCGCCATCCAGGTCGCCACCCAGTTCCTGCAATGGGGTGTCACCCACATATTCAGCATAGAAAGCGAATAATTTTGGAATATCGTTGCTGTCTCGCGCCCGAATCAACTCGCTCATAAGCCGGTTCTTTTCCATCCGAGCCGTTTCATCGCGCTCTTTGTCGGGATGCAGAATGCCGGCAAGCTTGCGAAATAGTTTGTTAACAGACGAGGACCTGATCAGTTGCTTTAATGCCAGGCTCTCGTCCCGAATTTGCTGTTCATGGGTCTGCTGTCGTTGGAAAAACTCATGAGAGAACGAATTCTCTGAGTGCGAGTCGTCGTGCTCTGCAAACGGATTGCCTGCCGTATCGGCACGTTCGAACTCTGCGAACAAATCCTGGAACATATCTTGAATAGAAGGATCCTCGTCGCTCCGTGCATGGTGCGCGTTGTCATGAAAGGCAAAGTCGTCTGCGCTGGCTTCAGGTTGCGGTTCGGGATACACAACAGCAAAAGCATCCGCCATGCGCCGTTGTAAGGCGGCCATATCCAGATGTTGGCTAAAAGGATTGACCTCCATCGCACGCAGGTATTCAACGGCCCACTCAAGCAGCATTGCGCGTTGCCCCTGTGCAAGAGACTTCCGAGTGCAAAACGAAAGCAAGTGCAGACACGCGAAATACATGGCGTCCATATAGGCTTTTTCTTTATCCCCGATACGGCTCTGAATATCTTGGGCGAACGCCTGTACATCCGCCCGCAGACAATCATTTTTCTTTTGCTGATTGATGACACGCCGCCAAGCATCATTGAATTTTTTTTCGCTGCTAGCTTGCGTATCCGCAGTAGCCTGTGGTTTAGATATTCTGGTGCTTACTTGCATAAAATACTTCTTCATTCGTTTACCAATGCCCAGCAACTCCGGGTGGGCATACGCCCAGACGCCAGAGCTTACAAGCATATGAGCAATATCATTTTAGGCATGAAAGCCAAGCCTCGCAAAACGCTAGAGCTGATTTTTTTCCAGTTGGCATAATTGTCGAGGCATACTCTGTCGCGACCTATTCTTGACATAGCCATAGGAGCATCTTAGGATAATGACTAGACAGCATGACTATAGGGGGTTGTATGCCGCTAGACCGAATCTCAAAATCCCAATTCAAGGCGACGGCTCTTGAGGTTTTACGGCAAGTAGAAGCTACCGGTGCACCGATGGTTATTACCGACAACGGCCGGCCCACGGTAGAACTGCGTCGTTATCGCATTGACAAGAGAAGTCCTTTGGATCGGCTTCGAGGCAGCGCAGTAGCCTACACAGAGCCTTTTGAGCCAGCAACCCAGCCCAGCAACTGGGAGGCGCTGTCTTGATCGTACTTGACACGCATGCCCTCGTTTGGTGGGTCGCCGACAGCCCTGAATTATCGCAAACTGCCCGAGTTGCCATCGAATCCCAATTATCCAATCCGGATGGTCTGGTAATTGTCTCGTCCATTTCGGTCTGGGAGATCGCTCTTCTCGTGCGCAAAGAGCGATTAGTTCTCAATATAGATCTGGATACCTGGCTCGACACGGTCGGGCAAATTGAAGGCCTGCGGTTTATGCCAGTGGATAATGAGGTATTGATTCATTCGACGCGGCTGCCTGGGGAGTTCCACCCCGACCCTGCCGACCGAATAATTGTCGCTTTAGCGCGGCAGCTTGCCGCGCCGTTAGTGACCGCCGACGCGAAAATCAGAGCCTACAGGCATGTGGACACTACCTGGTAATTGCGCTAGCGCATCTGATGGATCGCTCAAGTCAGACACACTGAATGGCTTCGATTGCCACATCGAAGCCATTCTCACTACTACGGGAAACGCCTAGAACTCTTCCCACTCGTCGCTTTTTGCAGCCTTGGAGCCAGCCGTTGCAAGACGCATGCGAGCTGCCGTTGCAGTGGCCTGTCCTGCCTCCGGTTTGCCTCGACCATGGCTGGATGCAGACGTCATCGGCGCCACGCGCGGGCTGGCAAGTACCGGCGTTGCGACGCTGCCGCCATTTTGCTCGACCTTGAAGAAGCTCACAGTATCCACCAGCATACCGGCCTGTTCGCTCAGGCTGCCCGATGCCGTGGCGGATTCCTCTACCAGGGCCGCGTTCTGTTGCGTAACATCGCTAAGCTGCAGCACGGCATCGTTGATCTGACCGAGGCCTGACGTTTGTTCCGTCGTCGCGGCGCTGATTTCGCTGATCAGGTCGGTCACATGCTTGACCTCGGCCACAATGCCCTGCATTGCTGCGCCCGCCTCGTCCACCAGCTTGCTGCCTGCCTCTACCTTGACAACGCTGTCGTCGATAAGCATTTTGATATCTTTGGCGGCCGCCGCGCTTTTCTGCGCAAGACTGCGCACTTCGGACGCCACCACCGCAAAGCCGCGACCCTGCTCGCCGGCTCGAGCCGCTTCCACCGCGGCATTGAGCGCCAGAATATTCGTCTGGAACGCAATGGTATCGATCACGCCAATAATATCCACGATACGCTTGGACGAATCGTTGATGCCCGCCATGGTTTCCACCACATTATTGACCACCTCGCCGCCCCTGGACGCAGACACGCTGGCCGCCGTTGCGCGCTGCGCGGCCTGCATGGCCACCTCTGCATTGCTGTGAACCGTGCTGGAGAGCTCCTCCATGGCTGCGGCGGTTTCGGTAAGATTCGCCGCCTGCTCTTCAGTGCGCTGCGATAGATCCGCATTGCCTGCGGCGATCTGGCCGGCGCCGGTAGCAATGCTGTCGCTGCTTGCGAGCACCGACGCAACCAACTTGCGCAAGCTTTCCTGCATTGTGTTCATTGCCAGGATCACGCTGCCCTTGACCGCGCGCGATGTATCGATGCGGTTCGTCAGATTGCCGCTGGCAATGGAATCGGCAATGGCTGCCACCTGTGCCGGTTCGCCGCCCAGCTGACGCGTCAATGCGCGCGTTATGGCCCAACCGAGCAACATGGCCAATATTGCGCCCGCGATAGTCAGCGCTATGAGTGTAATGACTGTGCTGGAGTAGACATTGGCAATTTCCCTGGCAAAGCGCTCCGCGTTCATGCGCTTGCCGTTCACCACATCATTCATAGCAGCCTCGGCGGCGTCACCCAACGGCCGAGCATTTTCCAGCAGCTCTATCGTGGAATCGTTCGCCTGCCCAGGCGGTTCAGGCTTGAGCAATACCAGAACCTTGTCTATTCCGGTTTTATAGGCGGCAACCGATTCCAAGGCCTTCTGGAGCGCGGCGTTGCCTTCTTCCGTAACAAACATGCCCTCGAGCCGCTTGAGTTCGGCTACCACCCCGGCAAAGCGCTCGGCGATCGTCTTTATCTCATCATCACGCTCGCCGAACGTTTGCGCAAGCAACGCCGTGCGCGCGGACCGGCCCGCACCGACTAGTAACGAATGGGCCGTCGAGGCATGGTGCAGACCAACTAACTCAACATTGTGCATAGTCGCGGCCATGGTATTGACCTGCCCGGTTGCTCGAACCCCCAGCCATCCAATAATGGCGGCGATGATGGCAACAATCAGGAACGACCCAGTCAGCTTGGTTCTGACGGTAAGGCTGGCGAACCAACTCATTAAATTTTCTCCGATATTAATAGGGCTCCTGGCGTCATTCGCCGGAGCTTTCCTCCCGGAAAATTTTAGGCCGGAGCACTTCGAGGGAAAGAGAAGAACTGAGGGTATTCCCTAGCATAGTTTGGGAGAACGATAGTCATTTACTGAATGTTTGCCTTTTGTATAAGATATATATAAAATGTATCTTATCGCACAATGCTAAACAAACACGACTGGAAACTGACATGGACATCGAGCGCTTCAAACATCAACACACCGAAATTCTCGACGGTATCGCCACTCTTCGTAAATTTTCCCAGGCAGGTGTAAAAGAGCACGCGCATGAAATCGCCCATGCCGTCGTAGCCCTTAGCACCGTAGTCAAACTGCACCTGGCCATTGAAGATCGCATCCTGTACCCGGCCCTGCAAAACGGAAGCGATCCTAAGCTGTCGGAAATGGGCCGGGCTTATCAGGAAGACATGAAAGGCATCGCCTCCAGCTATATCGCATTTTCCCGTCAGTGGAGCTCGGCCGCCACCATTGCGGCAAAAGCGGAACAGTTTCGCAGCGAAGCCAATACGGTACTGAAAACCGTCTATACGCGCATGCTGAAGGAAAACAAAGAGTTCTATCCCGCTATCGAAACAATGTAGACAGCCGAATGCACGATGGCATTCAACCGGCCGCCATCCCGCCCAGCAACCCGGGCAGCAAAGACAGCAGGTACAGAATCAACCCAACGCACCCGCCTACAAACGTGCCGTTGATGCGGATGTACTGCAAGTCCTTCCCGATATTCAGCTCCACCTGGCGCGACATCTCCCTGGTGTCCCAGCCTTTGACCGTATCACTGATGTGCCGAGTGAGGAATTTGGCGAAGTCGGGCGCCATGCGTTGGGCTGCATATTCCATATGCGCGTTCAACGAATCGCGCAGATCCTTGTCATGAGCCACGGCCTGCCCTATCCAAAGTCCGGATGCAGCCACCTTCTCATGCAATATTGATTCGGGCCGATCCAGGTCATTCTTCAACCAAGCACGCAAGCTGCCCCACAATTGATTGATGTAGGTATTGAGCGTTACATCGTTCTTGAGATACAGCTTGATTTCTTCGGCCTTTCTTGCGGTATCCGGATCGCTCTTCAGTCGGTCAATCAATTTATACACATACTCGTCAAACTCCTTGCGCAGAGCATGCTTGTCATCGTTCACGATGTCATCGAGCACGGCGTTCACCGTCTCGGAAATCAATTGGGCACCGTGCTCTCCCAACCATGCGGTAGGCAGCAGTTTTTCTTTGCGCGGATGCTCACGCTTGATCCACTGAATGATTTGTTCGCAGATGAAATCGCGCGTCCCGGGCTTGTTCAACAGCGCCGTCAGTTGACCAATACTCTGGTCCAGAAGCGCTTGATGGCGGCCATCTTTGGTGAGGCCATCCAATATGGTCCCTGCGGATAAGGACAGATCTATCTTGTCGATCGCTGCGTGGATCGCATCTTTCATGAAAGACTGTATCCGGACATCGTCGATGAAATCCAGGACAGTGCGCAACAGCCTTGCCACATGCACGCTTAGGCGTTCGGTATTGGCCGGATCGGTCAGCCAGCCGGCAATCAACTGCGCCGGATCATGCTTTCTGATGAGGCCCACGATTGAAGAGGCATCCAGGAACTTTTCCTGGACAAAACTAGCGAGGTTATCGCCGATGCGATCTTTGTTTCGAGGGATGATCGCCGTGTGTTTGGATACGAAAGGAATAGGAATCCGCCTGAACAGCGCGGCCACCGCGAACCAGTCTGCCAAGCCGCCCACCATAGCCGCTTCGGCCATCGCCTTGATACCCTGCGTCCAGACGTTATGCGGCGCAAAGAGCATTCCGATGAACAATACAGCGGCCACCAGCAACCAGCCGACAGCACGCCGCTTGGCCCTTCTAAGATCCGCCTCCTTATCCATTCATGCCAAAACAGTGTCGTCGTTGATCTGCACCATTTCATCGTTGCAGGAGCGCGCCCCGCGGCGCAGCAGGCGCTCGTAAAAGCCGGGCGTCATGTCGGTGACGAATACCTCGAAACCGCGCGTTTTGGCCGGAATGTATATCGCCCGAATCAGCTGTTTTCCCAGGCCCTGCCCTTTCATGACACCAGGGGTGCTGATACAACTGATGCGCACTTGCCTATCGTCCGGGATGATCTTGAGCCGTAGCAGCGTCGCCCACGTGAGTTCGCTGTCGTCCTGCTGGCACTTCACTTCAATTTCGCCCGATTGAATATCGAACTTGTGGCTGCTTAGCTTGGCAAGATAAGGCGCCAGCACAGACTTTACGTTGTCCAGAATTTCCGTATTCAGGTCAGTCATGATGTGTCCGTCCATATTCCCTGTGTCGTTGATGGGCCGTGGTGTGACGCCTGTGCTGCTGCCGTTTCACGATAGAAACAAACGTGAGTGCCGTCAAGGGCTAATGCTATGCGCTGGAGTTTACGCTGCCAATCTAATCGAAAATATGTGTTGTGTCATTTAGCCCTCAACGTTCGCCAGAAAATATTACAAGTGCTTCGCCCTAAAGTTCCTTGGGGCTCCGCCGTTAATGCCTATGAACAGGATGAAACCGGCTTTGCTTTACTCGGTACCAGGCAGCACACCACGCAAAACAGGCTTTTTTCTTCTTGGCAACCAGGCGGAGCTAGATTCGCCGCACTTATTTCCCTCAGGAGCTACAAATGGCTGTTATTAACACCAACTCGCTTTCCCTGATTGCACAAGGCAATCTGAGCAAATCCCAATCCGCACTGGGCACCGCCATTGAGCGCCTGTCGTCCGGTATGCGAATCAACAGCGCCAAAGACGACGCTGCTGGTCAAGCTATTGCCAACCGCTTCACGGCCAACATCAAGGGCCTGACACAAGCCACTCGCAATGCCAATGACGGTATCTCGATCGCGCAAACGACCGAAGGTTCGCTGAATGAAATCAACAACAACTTGCAACGCATTCGCGAATTGTCGGTACAAGCTTCTAACGGCACCAATTCAGCTTCCGACTTGAAATCGATTCAAGATGAAATCGGTCAACGTCTGAGCGAAATTGATCGCGTGTCGGAACAGACCCAATTCAACGGCGTCAAAGTACTGGCCAACGACAATAGCCTGAAGATTCAGGTCGGATCAAACGACAACGAGACTATCAGCATCAATCTGAAGCAGATTACGTCGGAAACACTGGGCCTCGATGGCTTCAATATTCAAACAGCGCCTCAATTGAAAGCAGTCGATCGCGGCTATGTTAGCGACACGACAAATACATTGACCGCTCCATTGCCAGCTGCCGTTCAAGCAGCTAACAGTGATGCAACGTCCACAACTGACGGCACGATTCATTTCAACGATAAAAATGGCGAATCGTTCATTAAAGTTACGGGTTCCACCGATTCTAGTCTGGATGGCTATTACGCTGTAACAACGGATGCTACTGGTGCTGTGGCAATTACCGGAACAGCTCCAGCCGTCTCGCAGCCCGATCCAGCTGGTTTGAAAGCAATTACTAATCACCAAGTAGCTTCGACTACCTTTGGTGCGGACGCTGCAACCGCTTCGATTACTTCACCTAAGCTCGTCTCAATTACTAATGAAGACGGCACAGATTCGGGCATCTTGGCTATCCAGGATCAGGACGGAAATCTGTATGCAGCGGAAATAGCTACAGATGGTGAAATCTCGGTCAAGACGATAGACTACACTGACGCAAGCGGTACGGCTGTGACCGACGCGCTGGTACGTATTGGAGGTCTTGACGGCAAAACAGAAGTAGTGAGCGATAACGGCAAAACCTACGACGCAGCCGCTCTGGATACACGTGATCTTAGTAAAGATAATGTTGCCTCTATTGCTACCGCAACAAAAGATCCGCTTGCAGCTGTCGACGCAGCGTTAAGCAAGGTCGACTCTCTGCGTGGCGAACTCGGTGCTGTACAAAACCGTTTTCAATCGACGATCGCTAACTTGAACAACACGGTGACCAACTTGTCCTCAGCTCGTTCACGCATCGAAGATGCTGACTACGCTGTTGAAGTCTCGAACATGACACGTGCTCAGATTCTGCAACAAGCTGGTACCTCGGTATTGGCCCAAGCCAACCAGGTCCCACAATCGGTATTGTCCCTGTTGGGTTAATACAAGGCAGAATAGCCAGGGAAAGATTCGAAAGTATCAAGACTACTCCTTGGTTATTCAGCAATGATCGCTGCAGTTTCAAACCGCCATCGGCTTTAAGTCTTTGGCGGTTTTTTTCCCGTAGGAACTGGACGACCCTCGCACGGTCGAACGCGATTGCCTGACGCCGCTTCAACTAAAGTTGCAGTTGAAGCGGCGATCTACTGATCGGAAAACCGAGACAAGCCGGTGCCGTATCATCGTCAGTATGGATCGCGTTGCCGCCCAGCAGCCGCTTTTTCAATCGAGGGACTGTATGATAAGCACGGCCAAGAAGCTGGCCTTTGCTTGCCCAGCCGCCTGAAAGCCGAACTCGGCGGTTGGGCCGAACCACATGCGCAGACATAAGACGAAGCGGTTGATGCGCTGACGCATGCTGGAGGCGTTTGTAGCGGGAACTCGGTGATTTAGGAAAAAATCTTATTCGCACCGATCAGTCGGCTCGCTTTTAAGCCTTGAGCACCTCGGCCAGCGCAGCTTTCTCATTGTCCTCGTCATCTTCAAAGCAATGTTTGAAATTCGGTGAGATCAGGGCCTTCTTGCCAGCTATCCTTCGAGAGAGTCGCACGAATCCGAGCCACTGCCTGCGACCGGAGCTGAGATACTCTACCCTCGGTTATACCCAGCACGGCGGCGATTTCTTTCTGGTTCAGGTCTTGTTCAAACTGCAGCGACAACAACAGTTGTTCTCGTTCCGGTAGGCCCTTGATGGCATCGGTCAATGCATGGCGCAAACCTTGCGACACAAGCTGATTCAAGGGGTTGGCTCCATGTCCTTGTTCCTCACTCCCGTCACGAAGGTGCGCACGGTCTAAGGGATGCGAAGACTCATCGCCGTTGCGCGCGAGATCTTCATAGTGAATAATCTGCACACCCCGGGCGTCTTCCAGCAATTCCTGGTATTCAGACAACGGCATATTCAGTTCTTCGGCAATTTCGGTCTCTGTGGCCGGGCGAAGCAACCGATGACTAAGTTGCTGAATAGCCTGCTCTATGCTTTTGGTTTTGCTGCGTACGCTACGCGGCAGCCAATCCTGGCTACGTAGCTCGTCCAGCATGGCGCCGCGAATACGGGTGACAGCGTAAGTCTCAAATTGAGCCTCGGCGGTTTGCTGGTAGCGCCGCACAGCGTCCAGCAGGCCCATCATGCCTGCTTGCATCAGGTCGTCGAGCTCCACGCTGGCAGGCAATTTGGCAACAAGCTGCAAGGCCAGACGGCGCACCATAGGAGCGTACTGCCCGACAAGGATATCTTCGGAACAAGGCATGCGGAATCAATAAACCAAACGAACAGAATGCCTATTGTGGCCGGTTACCAAGCAGGACGTTGTGCTAATCAGTTAGGTTTTTGCTTGCCAATTCAGCTTATTAAGGCTAATTGCCATAAAGAATTTTGACAGCGTGCCGTTATTAGGCGGTATCAGGCGCGACGCGTGGAAGTGAGTTGTCGCTGGCGCACTATACATCGCATAATAATTCTCTGGAGCACCAATAATAATGGTTAACCCTATCAGTGCAAATGTGGGAGTTCAGCCGTATGTTCCGGCTGCAGTTGATTTTCAACGCCCAGTCTCCATTCCCGAGCCGGCTGTTCAGGTTACCGCCACAGAAAAGAACGTGGGCAGCGGCAGCGCCAGCACAGCTCCGCATCATGAACAGCATCAGGGCGAAAACCCTACCACCCTGGATATGGCGCTTGAACAGATCAACGATACGATGAAAGCCTGGTCCACGGGCTTGGAATTCAATATCGATCCGGAGCTGCAACGCGTCGTCGTGTCCATTATCGACAACGCAACAGGAGAAGTGTTGCGTACCGTGCCAAGCGACGCCGTCATTCGTGTCGCGAAAACAATTGTGCAGTTGCAAGGCATGGCCGTAAACACCAAGGCATAGCAGCTTTGTCTCGCAGGTTCCGAGGCAAACGATTAAAAAGCCTCAGCATATAACCGTTATCGCAAGCATTGAATCGTATTAATCGGCCGCACAATATCGGCACTGGGAGTTTATTATGGGCATTTCATCTATTGGCGTGGGTTCCGGTCTGGATCTCGAAGCGCTGCTTCTCGATTTGCGAGCAGCTGAAAACACCGCGCTGGCCGCCATCAATACCAAGGCAGAGACAGCGCAAAATCGTTTCACGGCCTACGGCACGGTAAAAGGAGCTATTGAAATGCTCAATACCGCTGCGGCGGCCCTGGGCAAGGCCGAGACGTTTGGTGCGCTTAAAACGAGTGTCACAGGCGACGGATTTACCGCCACGTCTTCCAACAAGGCCATCGCGGGGCAGTACAGCATTCAGGTAAATGTACTTGCCACGTCCCAAACGCTCACCAGTGCCGGCCAGGCCAACCGTAGCACCGCGCTGGCTTCCGGTACGGGCACAGTCGACGTCCAGATCACTGTCAATGGCGAAACCAAGACACTATCACTGAGTCAGGCCGACACATCGCTTGACGGCATTGTAAAAGCCATTAATAGCGATTCCAGTCTGGGGCTTAGTGCCACACTGGTCAACGATGGCTCGGCAAATCCGCACCGCTTGCTGCTGACAGCCAGTAGCACGGGAGAAGCCGCCTCCATTACAAAAATTGAAACGGCGGACGCCGGGTTGCAAGGCGTGATTGGCTTCACCAAAGGTACCGCCAGCCCACTTACTGAAGCGGCAGCCACAAACGCTGCACTGACCATCAATGGTATTGCCATCACCAGTGAAACCAACACCATCGAGAATGCCATAGAAGGCGTAACGCTTACGCTATCCAAAAAGACAACGGAAGCCGGGTCCCTGATCATAACGCGCGACGATTCCGTAACAACCAAGGCGGTTACTGCATTCGTCACTGCCTTCAACAGCTTGCAGACCACCATCCGGGCCCTTACGTCGTACAACGTGGACAATAACCAAGGCAGCCCCCTGACGGGTGACAGCCTGGCGCGACGCGTGCAGACGCAGGTTCGGGAAGCATTGAACGTAGCCAGCGCTTCGAACGGTATAGGGTCGCTCTCGCAACTTGGCATCACCACCAGCATTACCGACGGCACACTTACGGTCGACTCAACAAAACTCGCCGCCGCACTGAAAGACAACCTGGCAGGCGTGCAGGAATTGTTCGCGGGCGAGAATGGCATCGGCGCACAAATGACCAAGGTTGCTGATGAATTCATAAAAACCGGCGGAACAATTAGTACGGCACAAGACAGTGTCACCGCCATGCTGAAAAACCTGGAGGATCAGTACGATACGACGTCGGACAGGATCGAAACCAAGATGGCGCAGTACAAAAGGCAGTTCACCGCCCTGGATACCATGGTGGCGCAAATGAATTCCTTGAGCAGCTACTTGACGACCCAGCTGGAAGCACTGGGTAACATGAACAAAAAAGATTAAGCCATGAACCATTCCCCCGCCCGAGGCCCACGCCGACAGCACTCGATCCAGGCTTATGCCAATGTAGGGCTACAGACCGAGGTATTCAGTGCCAGTCCCGAACGCTTGATTACCTTGTTGTTCAATGGCGCCCAGGCGGCGATTTTGAAGGCTAGGCTCTATATGGAAAGCAACAATATCGAGGGCCGAGGTATGAGTATATCCAAGGCGATTGATATTGTTGACTCCGGCCTGAAAGCCAGTGTCGACAAGAACACAGGCGGCGAACTGGCCACTAATCTTATCGCCACCTACGACCTGATCATAAGAAACCTGCTTCTGGCTAATCTGAATAACGACCCGGAAAAACTTGCACTGGCCGAACGCATGCTGGTCGATATAGGAAGCGCCTGGCGCGAGGCGGTGGACCCGTTACCGTCAGAAGCCGTTGCAGAATAAGGCCTAGGCCGTTTGTCTACTTTATAACCATAGTATTTAGATCTTTAATATCATACGCTTGTGTCAGCTCGCAGACATATGCTCATTTTACAATCGCTACTCCCGTCGATAACAGCCCAATGACTTCACCTATCAGCGTTACCAACACCGTACTGCGTCAGTACGAAATCATTGCCGGCATTTCCAGCCGCATGTTGACCGAAGCACGCTCGGACAATTGGGATATGGTTGTAGCCCTGGGCGAACAGTACCAGGACGCGGTTGAGTCCTTGCGCACCATCTCGCCTCTTAGCGATGCAGACCGTGAATTGCGTAGAGATCTGCTGACCAAGATTCTTGAAGACGATGCCAATATACGCATGCTGGCAGCCCCGGAACTCGGCCGGCTCAGTATGCTGCTGACCAATATGCGCCGTCAGCAAACCGTGTTGCAAGCCTACTCAAGCAACGCAGCATAAGTCATGAGCATAGGCGGCCCATCGGCCCTGGGCACCCTGCTGGTGCATCGGCTGGACTCAGTACTTGGCACCACGCTCTCGCAACAGGCCAACCTGGTTACTGGCGCGCGACCGGATGCCGTAACCCAGCCCGGCAGTGCGGAACGGCCCGACGCCGCTCAAAACGAAACTCAACGGCAGACCCGGGATGGCGTAGACCGCGCCACGGCACAGACCGAGCAGCAAACCCGGCAGGCCATCGATCGCGCCAAGCTGGATGCCCGCGCCGCCGAAATACTGGCGGCCCGCAGTGCCCCGAATACCAGCACTACAAAATCGGCGCCTACCAGCCTGGGTCATGCCGCCCGAACGATCCTCGCCTTACTGGCCAATCATCCAGATCAGCCAGCCGCAGTGCAGGGCAAATCTCCACTACTGCTCGCCAATCCCCGCTCAGGCACTTCCGCACACACCGCCGGACCGAACGCGGCAACGGGGAATGCAGCAAAAACCGGCAGCGCGGCAACTTCTATCCGCGGGCAAAATATAAACGCCTCGACTGCGGCCGGCGCTGGAACGAATACCGCCGCCGCAGGATCCACATCCGCGACCGCTGCAGCGGCCAGTCCGTCTGCGGCTGTCCCTGTCCAACTGGCGCAAGCCTTGGCGCAGGCGCTTCAAAGCAGCGGCATCTTCTACGAATCGCATTTGAACAATCTGGCCTACGGCAAGCAAAGCCTGAGCCAGCTGCGACAGGAACCGCAAGCCCAGGTGGCACGCGGCCCGGAAGGCACTGCAGCGGGAAACAACCCAACCGCAGCGGCCACGACTTCCAATGCAGCCGCGCAATCAGCTGCTGCGGGAACACAAGCTGCCGCACAAAGCCACCGCGGCGATGGCTCTCCAAGCAATCCGGCCGCCAGCACCGGATCCAACGCCACATCGCCCAATACTGGTGCGCCCGTTCCGGTGCCCGGCCTTGATCCCCAGACCCATCAAATCGTGCGCCAGCAGCTGGAAGTATTGGCCAACCAAACCTTTGCCTGGCGCGGCGAGGCGTGGCCCGATGCACCCATGGAATGGGAAATCAACCGCCGCGAACCCTCGCGTGAAGACACCCTGCTTTCGCCCGAAACCGAACATTGGGCGACACGCATCAATATCCACTTGCCGGTACTGGGCAATGTCCAGGCCAGGTTGACCCTTGCCGGACAGCAAATCGTTATGCAACTCATTGCACCGGAATCGGCCACACTTCTGAAAGAACACGCCGAAGCCCTGCGCGCACGCTACTCCACCATAGGCATGCAACTAAGCCAGATTGCCGTGGCCGACAACGCCTGGGATGCTGCAGCAAGCATCGTAGAGGGAAGCGCCAGACCATGAGCACCGCTGCACGCCCTCAAGACGACACCCGCCCGGTCGCCGTCGCCATCTCTTACGATAAACAGGACGCCGCTCCCCGGGTCGTCGCCAAAGGCTATGGCACGCTGGCTGAAACCATAATCCGCACCGCAAAAGAAAACGACCTCTACGTCCACCAGTCGCCCGAGCTCGTAGGCCTGCTCATGCAAATAGACCTGGACGCCCACATCCCTCCCCAGCTCTACGTCGCCATTGCCGAACTGCTGGCTTGGCTATATGCCCTGGAAGGCGGCAAAGGCCCGGAATTTTTGGCCGAGCAGAGTCCGGAAGTGGCTCAGTAAACGCTAAGGTAAAAGTTAAGGCGAAGAAGCTGCTACAGCGACGCCCAGCCGCCCTAAATATCAATCACGCTAAATACCAATCGCCCGGCAATTCAAACTGTCAGGCGCGGACGGTCGGTATGGGCACAGCGAAATTTGAGCGCGCCCTGCAGCGCATCTGGATCGGGGAATAAAGGGCGCGCATGTCTGAACAAAAATAGGCAGCCTAAGCTGCCTATTTTTGTGAATTCGCACCCGCCCCGATCCAGATGCGCTGCAGGGTCTGCCCCGGCGAAGCACGGGGCCGCAGCGATATTGAGCAGTGCCCATACCGACCGGCCGCGCCGGCAAAAGAACAAACGGCGACACATAAAACACGACGCTATACGATGCGTTGCACGTAAACCGTTACAAAGGACACCGCAAGCCTTCAGAAAACCAGCCCCTACACCGCCATACTGGCAATTTCCTGATAAGCAGCCACCAACCGATTCCGCACCTGTACCGTCGCCTGGAACGCAATCCCAGCCTTCTGACTATCAATCATCACATTATTCAGCGAAATACCCGGATCCCCCATCTGGAAAGCGCGCGTCTGCGCCGCCGAACTATTCTGCATTTCCGCCACGCGCCCCAGCGAACGCGCCAGTTCCGCGGCAAAGCCGCCGGAATCCGCCACCGTATTCGGTGCGCGCACAGCACCAGACGAAGCTGCCTGCGCAACCGCCCGCATCTGCGACAGCATATTCTCGATTGCCGATAAATTTTGTATAGCCATATATATAGAGTCCAAAAGCGCGGAACTTTCACGCCTGCACAATGTACTCAAATACCCGCTATGGCAACCGCCTCATCTAAGGGCAAATAACCCTGCTTTTCCTCCCTTATCAACAGTGACCTCCACGGCTATAGTCTCGTCACTGTAAATAACCGCGTGCTTCAAAACTTTACAGTGCCGCGCCGGCTCCTTTCTACCGTTCCATAAGAGCTAAATAACACCCAAAAGCAGCGTTCTTCAACGCTTGGCCCCGCAACGAACCGCGCAATAATTCACACTCCCTCACATTTGTCTTGCCGCATGTACACCTTGCCAACTACCAGCTCGACGTTCTCGCTTGACCTCAACCATCACAGCGATAGAGGTCATCAATGAGCCAACCGGCTGCTTTATTGGCCCGTTTCCCGGCTTTAGCAAAGATTGGAACCTTGTCCAAGCCCATACAAATGGGCCTTGCTGCCGCCTTGGTCGCGGTTGTCGCCGTACTGCTGCTCTGGAGCCGCGAACCGGACTATAAGGTCCTGTTTTCCAATCTGGAAGACAGGGACGGCGGCGCCATCGTTGCCGCGCTCACGCAGATGAACGTGCCCTATCAGCTTGGGCCCACCGGCAACGCCATTCTGGTGCCTACGGACAAGGTTCATGAGGCCCGGCTCCAATTAGCCCAGCAAGGCCTGCCGCGCAGCGGCGAAACGGGCTTCGAGCTGATGGACCAGGCTCGCTTCGGTGCCAGCCAGTTCACGGAACAAATCAACTATCAGCGAGCGCTGGAAGGCGAAATCGTCAGCTCCATCCAGGCCTTGCATGCGGTGAAGGACGCACGTCTGCACCTGGCCATACCGCGCGAGTCCCTGTTTGTGCGCGATCGCCAGTCGCCGACCGCTTCTGTGCTGTTGACGCTGTACCCCGGCCGCAGCTTGAGCGACGCACAGGTTGCGGCAATCACCTGGCTGGTCTCTTCCAGCGTTCCAAACCTGACTGCCGACAAAGTGTCGGTCGTGGATCAGAATGGGCGCCTGCTCACATTGCCTGCAGGCGAAGCCGGCGCAGACAGCAACCGCCGCAATCTGGTCAACGATATCGAATCGCGTACTGTCCAACGCATTCTTACCTTGCTCAACCCCCTGGTCGGGCCGGGCAACGTCCGTGCGCAGGTCACGGCCGATATGGATTTCGCGCAGCGCGAGAAAACCTCGGAAGTCTATCGCCCCAATCAGAAGCCGGGTGAAGGCGCCGTTCGCAGCGAGCAGACTAGCTCGTCGGTGCAGAACAATGTACTGCCGCCAGAAGGCGTCCCGGGCGCCCTGACGAACCAGCCCCCTGCCAACCCCACGGCCCCCATCATTACGCCCCAGCCGGGTGCGGCCCAGCCGAATGCGGCTGATCCGAACGCCGCAAATCCGAATGCGCCCAATGCCGGCGCCAACGGCGCCGCTGGCGGTGACACGGTCACTAACCTGACCCCCAACAGCACGTTATTGAACGGCACGGGCACCGCCCGCAATGATGCGACGATCAATTACGAAGTCGATCGCACCATCAGCCACGTCAAAGACCCCATGGGCAAGCTGCAACGCCTGTCGGTGGCGGTGGTGGTCAACTACCGCAATGTCGACGGCAAGCCGGAAGCGCTGCCCGAAGTGGAGTTGGAAAAGCTTAATGAGCTGGTCAAACAGGCCATGGGCTATTCGGCTGAGCGCGGCGATACGCTAAGCGTTGTGAATACCGCATTCAGCGACGAAGCCCCGCCATCCCTGCCGGTCTGGGAAAATCCGATCTATCTGGACTTTGCCCTGCAGCTTGCCAAGTACTTGCTGATTGCGCTGCTGGTCTTCTTCGTATGGCGCAAGTTCATCAAGCCGATGATGGAAGCGTCGGCGGCACAGAAAGTGGTAAGTGACGCTGAAAAGGCTGAAAACGCAAGCAATCTTGAACAGATGGCCGCGGCTGAACGTCGCGCCAATGAAATCAGTCGCTATGAAGAAAATATGAACACGGCCCGTACCATGGCCGAGAAAGATCCGCGCGCCGTTGCTATGGTGTTGCGTTCATGGATGGAAAAAAATGGCAACCGTTGATCCCAACCTGGACCGCTGCGCGATCCTGATGATGTCGCTGGGCGAGGACGCCGCCGCAGAGGTTTTCAAATACCTGAGCGCCCGTGAAGTACAGTTGATCGGGTCGGCCATGGCCAACCTCAAGCAGGTGACCCGCGCCGACGTGGACGGCGTACTGGAAGAGTTCCGCCAGGAGGCCGACCAGTTCATGGCCGTTACCCTCGGATCGGATGACTACATACGCTCGGTACTCACCAAGGCACTGGGGACTGACCGCGCCGCCGGACTGATCGAAGACATCCTTGAAGCAGGCGACAACGCCAACGGTATCGACGCACTGAACTGGCTGGATGCTGCAGCGGTGGCCGAGCTGATCGCCGACGAGCATCCGCAGATTATTGCCACGATACTGGTCCACCTCGAGCGCGACCGCGCCTCGGGCGTGCTGGCCTTGCTGACGGAACGACTGCGCAACGACGTCATGTTGCGCATTGCCACCTTCGGCGGCGTACAGCCGTCGGCATTGCATGAATTGACCGACGTCCTGAACAACATGCTTTCCGGACAAGGCGCCAAGCGCAGCAAGATGGGCGGTGTGCGCACCGCGGCCGAGATACTGAACTTCATGAACTCGACCGAAGAAGATGCCGTCGTTGCCAGCCTGCGCGAACTGGACGCCGACCTGGCACAACGCATCGTCGACGAGATGTTTGTCTTCGAGAATCTGGCCGATATCGAAGATACGGCCATCCAGCTGATCATGAAGGAAATCGACACCACGTCGCTGACTGTCGCACTGAAAGGCGCGCCGGAGGAGCTGCGCGAGAAATTCTTCAAGAACATGTCCAACCGCGCGGCCGAGATGTTGCGCGACGACCTGGATGCTCAGGGCCCGGTACGGATGTCCAAGGTGGAAGAGGAACAGAAGAAAATTGTGCAGGTAGCCCGCAAGCTTGCCGAAGCGGGCCAGTTCACGCTGGGCAGCCTCGGAAATGACGAGTATGTCTGATAAACGCGTTGGCCGCTATCAAGAAGCCGAGACGTGGAAACGCTGGGAAATGTCATCGTTCGATGCACCCGCGGCCCCCGCTAAACCGGCTGTGGTGCAAAAGCCCGTGCCGAAGATCGCCGATATTCAGGCCGAAGTTCAGCGCCTGCGCGACGCCGCCCAATTAAGCGGCCACGCCGAAGGCTATGCCACTGGTCACGCACAAGGCTTGGCAGCGGGCACTGAAGAAGGCCGGAAGGCTGGACATGAGCTTGGCTATGCAGCCGGTTTTGAAGCAGGGCTCGCATCCGGACGTGAGCGCGCGCAACAAGAGATAGCGCAGTTGCATGAGTTGGCAAACGCCTCGGCAACGGCGCTTGCGTCCGTCGACGAGGAAATGGGCCAGGCCTTGATTTCGCTGTCCATACGCATCGCCGAACAGGTATTGCGAAGCACACTGGAAGCGCACCCCGAGAAAATACTCGACCTGGTGCGCGATATCACGCATCTGGATACCAGCAAAGAGGCCATACTGAAGTTACGCGTCCACCCGGACGATCTGGATCTGGTCGATCAGTATCTGCAGCACGACATCAGTGTCAGTCATTGGCGCTTATTGGCCGACGCATCCGTCGAACGCGGCGGCTGTCTTGCGGAAACCGTGCTGGGCAATATCGATGCGACGCTGCAAACCCGATGGGAACGCGTCACCTCCGCCCTGGGTCAGAAATCCACTGCGGTGAAGAAAGACTGATGCCCAGGAGCACCGACCTGTTGCCCACGGCGACCGCTCGCTGGCAGGCCCAGCTTGAGACCGGAGCAAGACGCGTCGCGGCTACCGAATCGTGGCACGTAAGCGGGCGCGTGACCCGGGCCACCGGCCTAGTGCTGGAAGCAACAGGGCTGCGCCTGGCCGTCGGCGCTGCCTGCAAGATAGAAATTTCTCCCGGGCAGGACTACTGGGCCGATGCCGAAGTCGTCGGATTCCACGGCGACAAGCTTTACCTGATGCCGCAAAGCGATACCTCCGGTCTGCCGCCCGGCGCCCGCGTCGTGCCCATCGAACCTGGCGTACAAAGCCGCATCCCGCTGCCCTTGACGGCAGTGGAGGAGTTCCGCGCTCCCACTATCCTGTCGCGCCACCTCCCGGTGGGCGAGGCGCTGCTGGGCCGCGTCCTGGATGGCGCCGGCAGGCCGCTGGATGATCTTGGCGCATTGACCAACGTGAGTTCGGCGCCGTTGACCGCTCAGTTCATCAATCCGCTTTCGCGCGCGCCCGTGGACACGGTATTGGATGTGGGCGTGCGCGCCATCAATGGATTGCTCACCGTCGGACGTGGCCAGCGCATGGGACTGTTCGCCGGATCGGGCGTGGGCAAAAGCGTGCTGCTTGGGATGATGGCCCGCTATACCAAGGCCGACGTCATTGTCGTGGGCCTGATCGGAGAGCGTGGCCGCGAAGTCAAGGAGTTCATCGAACACAATCTCGGCGCACAAGGCCTGAAGCGATCGGTCGTCGTGGCCGCGCCGGCCGACGTCTCGCCGCTATTGCGCCTGCAAGGCGCGGTCTATGCCACCAAGCTGGCCGAGTATTTCCGTGACCAGGGCCAGCATGTACTGCTCATCATGGATTCGCTGACCCGCTATGCCATGGCGCAACGCGAAATTGCGCTCGCCATTGGCGAACCGCCCGCCACCAAAGGCTATCCGCCCTCCGTGTTCGCGAAGTTGCCGGCGCTGGTCGAACGTGCAGGCAACGGCGCCCCGCTGGGCGACCGGCCGGCTGGATCGATCACGGCCTTCTATACCGTATTGACCGAGGGCGATGATCAACAGGATCCGATCGCCGACTCCGCAAGAGCCATTCTGGACGGCCACGTAGTGCTGTCGCGCAGTCTGGCCGAATCGGGGCATTATCCCGCCATCGACATTGAAGCATCGATTTCACGGGTGATGTCGGCCATCGTTCCCAAGGAACAGTTTGTACTTGTGCACAAGTTCAAGAAGATGTTGTCACGGTATCAGCGTAATCACGATCTGATCGCCGTCGGCGCTTATACATCCGGAAATGATCCACAGATCGACGAAGCAATCGAAAAGTATCCCTGGCTGGAGGCTTATCTTCAGCAAGGCATAGAAATGCGGGTCGACTACGATGCCGCGACCAGTGAACTGGAAACTTTGCTGGGACAAGGCGTCCAGCAGCGAGGAATGAACCATGGCTAGCACCTCATCGTTGAACATACTGATAGACCTTGCCAAAGATGGCGCCACCGAGGCTGGCAAACAGCTCCAGCTGCTGACCACGGAGCGCAGCAAGGCCGAATCTCAGCTGTCCATGCTGCATGACTATCGCCTGGATTATGCCCAGCGGCTGCAAAAAGCCACCGAAACAGGCTTGTCGGCATCGAACTACCATAACTTTAGGCAGTTTATCGCCACTTTGGATGAAGCCATTTCGCAGCAAAATAACATTGTTGCGCAGATGGACGTCCGGATCGAGAAAGGCCGCCAGCAATGGTACGCTGAGAAGCGCCGCTTGAGTTCGTTCGAGACCTTGCAGTCGCGCCAGTCGCGCCAGCAGCTTGCCCGCGCGAACCGTAGCGAACAGCTGGCCAGCGATGAGCTCTCGGCCAATATGTACCGCCGGGTACACCACTCTCATTAATCAGGGCACGCCATGAATACATCGACGATTTCCAATGCCCTGCCGGTCACACCCAGCAACTCAGGCGGTCTGCAAACAGGTGCAAGTCCCGAGGCGGACGCCTCTTCAAGCCCGTTTTCGTCTGTGCTGACACGTCAAAAAACGGCTGAAACCAGGACGGAAAGTACGCGCCCCACGCATGGCGGCCCCACGCCCCAGAACAGCGACTCGCCTCAGCTTGTTTCGGATGCATCGGAAGATACCGATGAAGCACTGGCTGAATCGGTTGCGGAACACGGCCTCTCCCTACCGCAGATCGCCCTGAGTATTGCAGCGGAAGCGGCTTTGGCCATGGCAGCCCGGCAGCCGGGTGCCGCAGGCGCCGCACCGGCCAACGGCGCTACTCTTACCGCCGCACTCAGCACAACTGCGGCAGAAAACGCCGAGGCCCTTGCAGCCGCATTGACCAATGGCAAGCTGCACGCAGCGCCAATCGACGCCGAACACACCATAACTTCTGCTGCCGCCTTGGCTGCCGCTACGAAAAACGGCGCGACATCCAAAGCCATGGAGCCCGAACTCGCGCTGGACACACCGGCCGCGACGAGCGGCAAGCGTATCGAAATACCCACAGGGTTCATTCCTGTGCAAGCCTCGGCATTGCCGCATCAGACCGAACTCAATCTGCGCAAGGCACCCGGCCTTGCCGGCAACACGGGAAAGAACCTGTTGGCTGCGCAAACCCCGGCGACTGATTTCACTATCGCCAAGACCGCGACATTGGACGCCACCGCGCTTGCCGCCGACATTGCGGCGGCAAGCGCCAAGGCAAGCTTTGCCAACGTTTCCGCGCAGCACGACCTTAGCGCCTCGCAGGCAGGATCCCTTACCACCGCGGCCGGCACGGCGGCAAGTACGACCATGCTTTCGGGAAATATGGGTTCGATGGCCAATACCGGCGCCCAACCCGCTCTTCCGGGCATCGCCACACCGCTGCAGAGCCCCCAATGGGGCGCCGAATTCGGGCGCCAATTCGTTTCCCTGACACAGGGCGGCCATAATATGCCGCATACCGCCGAGCTTCGCCTGGACCCGCCTGAACTGGGGCCGCTACGCATCTCCATCAATATCAGCGACAATGTGGCGCATGCCGTTTTCACCTCGCCCCACGCCGCTGTGCGTCAGACGGTAGAAAATTCCTTGCCCCAGCTGCAACAATTGCTGGCACAGGCCGGAATTTCCTTGGGGCAGACCAGCGTGAGCGACCAGGGACAAACCGACCAATCCTTTAACGAGTCGTTTGGCGCCAGCCGAAAAACAACAGCCGCCAACACGGACGGTGCTATCGGCAGCACCGCAGGCCCGGCCTCCGGTCCGGCAGCGCGTAGCCGGGCGCCTGACGCGCTGGTTGATACCTTCGCCTGATGCGCTTGAACGTTCATTCAAATCCCAGAGCTATCGAGTATTCCTTCCCTTATTCGACAGGACTGCATAGGGCCGGCTGATGCACAATGGGATACTTTGAACGATAGTGCGTCAGCACACCCGCGCAGCTTACGATGGCAACTACCTCCAACCGATCTTCCACCCGACCGGCCATGGCAAAATCAAAATCCGGCAAAATTTCTAAAATGCTCAAATTCCTGATCGCGATCGTAGCTATTGCGGGCGCCAGCATCGGCGCAACAATGTTCTATTATGAAAAGTTCGGATTCGGGGTGGCCAATGCCGAAAGCCCCGAGCCGACCCCTGCGGCAAAAGCGGTACCTTTGCCAGCGCCAATATTCACGCCACTGGAACCGTTTACCGTCACGCTGCGCAATGAGCACTCACAACGCATTCTGTATGTTGCAATCACTTTGCGCATGACCGACGAAACATCGCGCCGCCTCATCAATGAATACATGCCGGAAGTACGCGATCGCGTACTTCGCAAGCTCGCTGAACAGCATCCCGACGTGGTGCAAACGCCCGAGGGCCGCCAAGCCTTGGTACAAAGCCTGACCGCCTCATTACAGCAGCCTTACCTGCCGCACAATAAAGGCCCCGACATCACCAGCGTGCTGTTTACTGCCTTCGTGGTGCAATAAATGTCATACCAAAGCGTGCTTTCACAAGATGAAGTCGATGCATTGCTGGCCGGCGTAACCGGTGAGAGCGATGTAAAAGCCAGCAAGATCGAAGACCTGCATGGCGTGCGACCCTACGATCTGAGCTCGCCGGACCGCGTGGTGCGCCACCGGATGCAAACGCTGGAGCTCATCAACGAGCGCTTTGCCCGTCGTTTGCGCTCGGTGCTATTGAGCTTCATGCGCCGTAATGCCGATATAACCGTCGGATCAATACGGATACAGAAATATTCCGAATTTGAACGCAACCTGCCGGTGCCCAGCAACTTGAACATGGTCACCATGAAGCCGTTGCGAGGCACGGCCCTGTTCACCTTTGATCCCAACCTGGTGTTCCTGATCATCGACAGCCTGTTCGGCGGCCACGGCCGCTATAACACGCGCGTCGAGGGACGCGATTTCACCACGACCGAGCAGCGCATTATCCAGCGCCTGTTGAATCTGACGCTGGAAAGCTATGGCAGCGGATGGGAACAGGTCTACCCGATTGAGTTCGAATACGTGCGCTCGGAAATGCACACCAAGTTTGCCAGCATCAGCAGCGGCAATGAAATCGTGGTTGTGTCATCGTTCAATATCGAGCTCGGCTCATCGGGCGGCAACCTGAATATCTGCCTGCCCTACTCCATGATCGAGCCGGTGCGCGACCTGCTGACGCGGCCGCTGCAGGAAGCCAATGCCGGCGCCATCGACCAGCGCTGGTTGCAACAGCTGTCGCGCCAGGTACGCAGCGCCGATGTGGAGCTTGCCGTGGATTTTGCCAAGATAGACACCAATATCGCAACACTGATGAAGCTGCAGGTCAACGATATCCTGCCCGTCGATATTTCACCCAATGTCGTGGCTCACGTGGGCGGCGTACCTGTAATGGAATGCGGCTACGGCACTTTCAATGGCCGCTACGCCATGCGCGTCAATAAAATACTGGCGAACTCCGAAACTGAACTCTCACAAGCAAGAAAACATGACCGATCCAACTAAAGATTTCGCCAATGACAATGGCGCACCCGACAGCCCTGACATCGATTGGGCAGCAGCGCTGTCCGAACAGGCGGCCCACACCAGCAGCCAGTCCACTCAAGCAGACGGCTTGGCGCAGGATGTCGACGACTGGGCCAGTGCATTGGCCGAACAGACCGCTGCCCAGCCCAGTCCGCCGGTAAGCGCTCCGGCTGCGCCGGTTGCGGCAAGCCCCGCCGCACATGTATTCCAGCCGCTCACGAATAGCGTTGTCGATGGCAACAGCGATATCGACATGATCATGGACATTCCTGTGCAGCTTACGGTGGAATTGGGCCGCACACGTCTGACCATCAAGAACATTCTTCAACTGGGCCAAGGTTCTGTGGTCGAACTCGACGGCCTTGCCGGCGAACCCATGGATATTTTCGTCAACGGCTACCTGATCGCGCAGGGCGAAGTCGTCGTCGTCGAAGAAAAGTACGGTATCCGCATCACCGATATCGTAACGCCCTCGGATCGCATCAGCCGGCTTAACGGTCGCCGTTGAAGCGCCATGAACGAAATCGATGTACTGCGCCTGGTCATCAGCCTGATTTTCATCATCATGCTGATACTGGCCTGCGCATGGATTACGCGTCGGGCCGGCTGGCTGCGAACGGGCGGCCAGCAATCGATTAAGGTCGTCAGCTCGCAAAGCCTGGGCGCCAAGGCTTATATCGCATTGGTCGAAGTCGAAGATGCCCGCCTGGTGCTCGGCATTACCGGCACGCAAATTTCCCTGTTGCACACATTGCCGCCGGCCGCGCCCGGCACCCCTTCGGCGCATGCCCCTATCCCAGCCCCCGGTTTCGCCGCCACGCTCAGCAAGATAATGAAAGGCCGCTAAGTGCGCCTGCCAGCCCCCGTCCCCATGAATCGAATTTTTGTCGCTGCACTGCGCATACTGAATGCGCCCGCCATGCAGGTGTGGATACTGCTGGCGCTGTTCGTGCTGAGCATTTGCCTGCCCTCCATCAGTTTTTCGCAGTCGCTGCCGGCGATTACGTCTACTCCCGGCGCCAACGGCAGCCAGACCTGGTCGCTAAGCATACAGACACTGGTCATGCTGACCATGATGTCGTTCCTGCCCGCCATGCTGTTGATGATGACGGGCTTCACGCGCATTATCATTGTGCTGGGCCTGCTGCGCAACGCCATGGGCACAGGCGCATCGCCACCCAACTCGGTGCTGATCGGCCTGACGATGTTTCTGACATTTTTCGCCATGGGGCCGGTGTTCGACCAGATCTACGAACAGGCTTACCAGCCGCTCAGCGCAGGGACGATCTCGTTCGAACAAGCGCTGGAACGAGGTATCAAGCCATTGCACACCTTTATGTTGCACCAGACACGCGAAACGGATCTCTCGCTGTTTGCCAACATGGCCAACATCCCCGAAATGGACAGTCCGGATCAGGTTCCCCTGCGCGTTCTGGTGCCGGCTTTCGTTACCAGCGAGCTGAAGACCGCATTCCAGATCGGCTTTACGATTTTCATTCCCTTCTTGATTATCGACCTGGTCATTGCCAGCGTGCTGATGGCGCTGGGTATGATGATGGTTCCACCGGTAACGATATCATTGCCGTTCAAGCTTATGCTGTTCGTGCTGGCCGACGGGTGGCACTTGCTGCTCGGGTCGCTGGCGCGAAGCTTTTATCAGTAGGGAAAGAGCATGAATTCCGAAACCGTCATGTCCATGACCTACCTCGCCATGAAAGTTGCACTCAGCATGGCAGGCCCCCTGCTGCTGGTCACGCTGATCGTCGGTCTGGTCATCAGTATTTTCCAGGCCGCCACGCAAATCAATGAAATGACATTGTCTTTCATTCCCAAGTTGCTGGCCGTCGGCGCCGCACTGGTGCTGTTGGGGCCATGGCTTATTTCCACCATGGTCGACTATATGCAAAGCCTGTTCGCCACCATACCCAGCCTCGCGTCCTGACACCGATGGTTTCCGTTGATATCGACCAGATGTACATCTGGATCAACGCATTCCTGTGGCCCTTCTTCCGGATTCTGGGACTGCTGGGCACAGCGCCCCTGTTCGGTGAGTCCTCCATTCCCGTGCGCGCGAAGGTCGGTTTTGCCGCGGTATTGACCATAGCCATTGCGCCGATATTGGGCCCCATGCCGAATGTTCCCACGGGTTCCTTCGCCGGACTCTGGCTGGGCGTACAACAGGTGCTGATCGGCATCGCGCTTGGCCTTACCATGCGCATCGTATTTGCCGCGGTGCAAACGGCCGGTGAGTTTATCGGCCTTCAGATGGGCCTGTCCTTCGCTTCATTCTTCGACCCTGCCACCGGCGCCAACACAGCCGTGCTCGCGCGCATCATGAACATTGTTGCGATGCTGGTGTTCATGGCATTGAACGGCCATCTGCTCATGCTGGGCGGCTTTATACGTACCTTCGACATCCTGCCCATCCAGATCGGCTCGCTGGACCCCAACGGCTGGGGCGTACTGTTCGAATGGAGTTCGCAGGTGATGGTGTCGGGCATGCTGTTGGCCTTGCCGCTGATCATTGTCTTGCTTACCATCAACCTGGCACTGGGCATTCTTAACCGCACGGCACAGCAGTTGTCGATCTTTGCCGTGGGCTTTCCGATCACCCTGCTGGTGGGGTTGGTTTTGCTGATGGTCGTGCTGCCGCAGACCACGCCCTTCCTCGAACGGCTTTTCGATGCGGGATATGCCAGCATGTCGCGATTGGCACAGGCATTGGCGGGCGGCTAGAAGGTAGGCCGCTTGTTGACTCACCCGAGCGGAATCGATACGGCTTCGCGGGCTGACATGTTGCGCATAGTGCCATCTTTGCGACTATAGTTCACCATGAATAGCCGCTCGACTGGCCGAAAGCGGAATTTTGGACGCTGTGCACGAGACGGCGGGTGACTTGCATCGCTTGGGCTTTACCTTCCGCAGTGCGGCAGTGGGAATTGGGTGACAAGCACCCGAGCGGCCCATCGCGAAAACTCCTGAGCCTGTTGAAGAGCAAAGGACTGGAAGCCCTGATTTGAAGTGAAGTCAAAAGCGGGTCATCAAGGATGACCGATCGCTGCCAAGGCGCGCCAAAAAGAATCGGCGTCCCGTAAAGGACGCCGAAATGCTTTATACATGCCCTACCTCGGCATGCTCTTCCAGATCAGGAATAAGCGTTCTGCAAAGCGTTGTAGCCGCCGGGGCCCGCCACGCTTGTCGCCTGGACGGGCATGTCGATGACTTCGCTGGCATTGATCTTGAAGACGGAAACCGCTTCCGTCAATCGGGCTGCCTGCTCTTGCAAGGAACCCGCCGCCGCCGCGGCTTCTTCGACCAAGGCCGCATTCTGCTGCACCGCGCTATCCATTTCGGACACGGCGCGGTTGACCTGCTCGATGCCGTCAGACTGTTCGCTCGAAGCCGAGGATATCTCGCCCATGATGGTGGTAACGCCCTGTACCGAACCGACGACCTCCTGCATGATGTCGCCGGCCTGGCCAGCCTGCTTGGCGCCGGACTGAACCTTTAGCAAGGACTCTTCGATGAGGACCTTGATTTCCTTGGCCGCCTGTGCGCTGCGCTGAGCCAGCGAGCGCACTTCTCCGGCGACGACCGCAAAGCCCTTGCCCTGTTCGCCCGCACGAGCCGCTTCAACTGCAGCGTTCAATGCCAGGATGTTGGTCTGAAATGCAATACCGTCGATGACGCTGACGATCTCGGACATCTTGTTCGAGCTGGTGGATATTTCGTCCATCGTAGTCACCACCGCCGACACCGCGCTGCCGCCGCGAATCGCGACTTCGGAAGCGCCTTTGGCGAGCTTGTCGGCTTGCGTGGCGTTGTCCGTATTCTGGCGCACAGTGCTGGACAGTTCTTCCATGCTGGCGGCCGTCTGCTGCAACGCCGCGGCCTGCTGCTCGGTACGGCTGCTCAGGTCGGTATTACCCATGAAAATTTCACGGGAACCCAGGTTGATTTCCTCGACGCCCTGTCGCACGATGCTGACCGTACGTGTAAGGCTTTCCTGCATGCGGCGCAAGGCCTCATACAGAACTCCGATTTCATTACGCGACTTGACTTCGATGCGTTGGGTAAGGTCACCGCTGGCGATACGGTCAAAGTGCGAGCCGGCCTGTACTAATTGTTTTACGACCACTCGGCCAAAAACAATGCGCATGACGATCATCAGCAGGAAACCGATGAGTATGGCCACCCCCATCGCCACCAGCGCCTGCCGGAACTCTGCCTCTGCCTGAGCAAAGAACTCTTTCTGGACTTCATCCATATGCGCTGAGAAGGCGTCAATGGACTCTTCGAACGCCTCGCTGCGCGCAATGCCGAACTCGCTGTTCACAAAGTAGAACGTGATGTAGTCGTTGCTGTCCAGCGCCTGCACCATGGGGTCGATGCCGTCATCCAGATACGGCTGGTACGTGCTGACGATACGCGTGGCCAGTCTGCGCGCACTGGCTGTGTCGGCCGTGTTCTTGCGAAACTCGCTGAAGTCTTTCTTGACCGACGCAAGCTGTTCGTTGGCTTTGTCCAGCATTGCACGCGCATTTTCCAGCAGCTTGGCGTTGTTACCGTCGGCAGCAGCTTCCTGCTGGAAGCGCGCTGCACTAAGCAGCGACACCCGTGCGGCCATCATGTCGTTGCCCAGGCCGGTAACCTGTTGGGCGCGAGTATTCTGGCGCTCCATGTTGCGCAGGCCGTCGTAGTTTTGGGATAAAAACCATGCCGCCATGCCGCCGACTGCAATAATAAGGACCATGAAGATCGCCAGCACCAGCATCAGGATGGTGCTGACTTTCGCATCGGCAAAACGAAACCGGGCACGGCTGGCACGCTTCTTGTTTTTTTTATCGGAAGACGGAGACTGCTGGGAATCGGACATAATTTAACCTGAATAGCGTTATGGATCGTGGCTTCAGAAACTGCGGCGAAACCGGAAGCAAATGAGACTACGGCTGCAAAGGATACGAAACGGCGGCTGAGTCAACGCGAACGCCGCCCTGGAACATATTCACGCGAGGAATGTTCTCGCTTTTCACGATACGCTGGAAGCGGCCATCGGGACCAAAGGCCAACCATAGTTCCTGATTGAAATAAATGGCATCGGTCACCATGGAGGCCTTGTGGGCCCATCGCGCCGTGGCCGAACCGTCTTGCTGCCGATAAATGTCCGTTGGTGTGGATTGCAACAAGCCGATAGCTTCATCGAACGTCGTCTGACCCGCAACGAGATACCGCAAGCCAGACGAATCAAAAGAATTGCCTGTCGTGCTGCACGCCGCAAGCCCCAGGGCGCAGACGCTTGCGATGAACAGGCTCGCGGACAAACGTCGAGCGACGTCAAGAAACCACTGCATCAGAATTCGACCCAGTCGTCATCGGTTGCTTGTTTGCGTAATGACGTGTTTGCCGCTGGGTTGACCTTTATTGCGTCCGGGCTGTCGCCATTGGCGTTTGCCGCAGCGGAACGCGGCGCAGGATAGGTCTTCTGGGTCGGCACTGGCCTGCCGGCATCTTGAGCTGCTTTTGGTTTTGCAGAACTGCCGGTGCTGCCCAATCCGAGCGCGGCGGGTCGAGCACCGGTTGGCTTCCCAACAGGACCCTGTCCCGCAGCGGCATGCGACATGGCCGCGCGTTTTGGCGTAGACCTGATCTGTGTGGCCGCCACATCGATGACCTGATTCTCCAGGATCTTGAACACCGACAAGGCGCCGCTGACACTGGAAACTTGCTCGCCCAGGCCGCTGGCGGAAGAGGCGGCTTCTTCGACCAGAATTGCGTTCTGCTGCGTGACGCGGTCCATCTGGGTTACCGCGTGATTGATTTGGTCGATGCCGGATGCCTGCTCGGTCGTGGCGGCCGAGATCTCGCCCATGATGTCCGTGACCCGTGCCACGGAAGACACGATCTCCTGCATGGTGGCGCCCGCGCGCTCCACCTGGGTCGAACCTTCGGTTACCTTCTTTACCGAGTCTTCAATAAGGCCCTTGATTTCCTTGGCGGCCTGGGCGCTGCGCTGAGCCAGCGCACGCACTTCGGATGCCACTACCGCAAAGCCCTTGCCCTGCTCGCCGGCACGTGCCGCTTCGACTGCCGCATTCAGCGCCAGAATATTCGTCTGGAACGCAATACTGTCAATCACGCCGACAATGTCAGAAATCTTTCGCGAGCTGGCGGAAATGGCCTGCATGGTTGTGACCACTTCGCCTACAGCCTGCCCGCCGCGCTGCGCCACATCGGATGCACTGGCAGCCAGTTGATTGGCCTGGCGGGCATTATCGGCATTCTGCTTCACCGTGCTTGCGAGTTCTTCCATGCTGGCCGCGGTTTGCTGCAGGGCCGCCGCCTGTTGTTCGGTGCGGCTGCTCAGGTCAGTATTGCCGGCAAGAATATGCTGCGAACCAATACCGATTTCGTTCATGCCATGACGCGCCGTACCCACGATGCGCCCCAGGCTGTCCTGCAAGCGCTTCAGCGCCAAGTAAATCGTTCCAATTTCGGTCTCGGACGATACGTCGATACGCTGAGTCAGATCGCCTGATGCCATGTGTTCGAACACGTCGCCGACTTCTTTCAGCGGACGCAAAAAAGAACGCGACAAAGTGATATAAGCCCAGAGACCGAGCACGATGGTCAGAATGGCCAAGCCGATGAATACGTATTGAGTGCTTGCGATGCTTGCCGCCACCGTCGGGTTAACGCTGCCCGCGCCGGCAAGCTGCGTGAGAATGTCCTGCTGGCCCAGCCAACCTACCGCTACCGCGGCCAGCGTCAGTACAGACAGCACTAACACAACGATCAAAAGACTGGTCTTAAGTTGTAGCTGCTTGAATATCATTACTCGTTCTCACTTATTGTCTCCTGCCAGGCGGCTTTGGATAAGACCAGCCGCGCGTGAGGCTAACCAAAATTACCTGATTGATGCTCTGGGAAAGGGCTGTTGTGTCAGCTATCCCGCTGTTTTCTACTATCTTGTATTGAATAGGCCTAAGCCCTGGATTTTCTTGAATGCCAATGACGCGGCCTCGAGCGCTGTGGAGCGCAACTGCAACTGGGTCGTGGCCGTGTAGTAATCCACATCTTCCAGCTTGGACAGTTGCGAGCTGTAGCTGAGCGAACGCGCACTGCCGGTGGCACCGATGGCGTCCAGTTCGTTCATGCGCGAGCCTACCGATGCGCGAACCGTGAGGATATTGTTGTAGTTGACGTCGAGGCGCTGCATGGCAGTGGCCAATGTGTTCTGGAAGGATGCCTGTGCCGCTGCGGAGTCCTGAATAGGCTGCTCCAACGATTTGATAATGCTGTCGAATGTGGCGAAGATATCCAGATCAGTTTCGGAGGCCCCGGCTTCTACCATGAACGTATCACCGGCAACTGGCGCACCAGAAATCTTGACTTCCATGCCATAAGGAAGCGTAAGCGTGTTTTCACGACCGGGCGTATAAGGCTGTGGGTCGAATGTTTCTACATCCGCTCCATTGGTCACGGTGACTTGATATTCATCGCCGGCCAGATATTCTATGGAATAAACGTCGCCAGGACGCGCTTTGGAATAGTCGACTAGCCGGGCAGAGCCGATGCTGGCTGCGGTACTGGTAGTAGTGACGACGTAGGGCGACGTGTTCGCAGGTTCCACTATAAAGCTGTCACCCAAAGCAGGGCTCCCGGAAAACTTGACTTGCACACCCTCTGGAAGACTAATGGACGAACCTGACTTCGGGTCCCAGGTACCCGTAACTGACGTTCCAACGGGATTGCCCGCCCTGTCGCTTACCTCCACTGTATAGCTATTGGGCACCGTCTCGGAGAACTTGATCGCATAGGTATTGCCTGCAGCGGCCGCGTTCGGGTCTGAAATCGTAGGCGTGCCAATGACGCCTGTGCCTGCGTTAGCCGAACTCGACAAGGAATTCGTACCGGCGGCTGTGAGGTAATTAGTGGTACCCGGTGCGGCACGATTGAAGATGTCGGAGCCGACATCGCTGCCCGCAATCTGGCGCGTCTGATCCGCCTGTATTTTGCGTTGACCAGCGTCCCCCATATAGGTGATCTTGCCGTTAATGTCTTGATAAGCCGCCGTACCGCCCTTTGCACCGGAAAACAGATACTGTCCGCTGCCATCCCTGGTGTTTGCAAGGCCCAGCATGCTATCGCGCGCATTCGTCAGCACATTGCTCAGCGTTGCGCGGTCAGCGTCCGACAGGGTGCCGTTTCCTGCCGCGATGAGCTGTGTCTTGACGTCTTGCAGCAACAGCGTCATGGAACTCAATGCATTTTCTTCCGTAGCCAAATTTGTGGTGGCAACGCCGCGATTAGCGGCAAAACGCGTGTTCAATGATTGCGACTGGCTGATGTTCACAGCCTGTGCCGCAGCCAGCGGGTCGTCCGCCGGAGTCACCATGCGCTTGCCGCTACCAATTTGCGCATACAAGTGCATAAGGTCGCTTTGCTGTGCATTGATTGAATTAAGTCCCGTCTGGAATAATAAGTTGGAACTAATACGCATGGCGAAAAATCCTGATAAATGACGCTGAAACTTAAACTTGGTTGGATAGCGCTGACAGCGATGAATGCTTAGCGCATGCTCAACAAGGTATCGAACAAGGTTGAACTGACTTCGATAAGCCGCGAAGCGGCGCTGTACTGTTCCTGGAAGCGAGTAAGGTTCACGTATTCTTCGTCCAGGTTCACGCCCGACAGCGTCTGTTGTGCCGCGAAATTCTGTTGAATCAATGCGGCCTGAGCCTTCGCGGCCGTGCCATTTTGCTGGGTCTGCACACCTACCTTGTTCACGATTTGCGAGAAGGCTTCATTCAAGCTCATGGAACCATTTCCCAGAACTTTGCCCGTCTGCAACTGCGCCAGTTCCAAAGCAACGCCACCGTTAGCGGTGCCAGTATTCGCCGTTGCAGCAGCGATTTTTGCTGGGTCAGTGATAGCCAGTGCGATGCCGCCTGCAGCAGCTCGCGTCGGTTGAACAAGCCAGGAGTCACCTGCTGCCGGGGTACCGGCGGGTTTAAAATTGACCCCGTCCAGTTCATAGCTGCCATCGGGCAGAGCAGTGAGTTTAGTCACTGTTCCGTTGGGAACGCTGGTAGCGAAGTAATCAGTGCCGTCGTACTCAATCTGGTAGTCCTGGGACGTCAGTTTGTTTACGTCCTGAAATTCAGCAGACATTGTTGCACTGGTTTGATTCTTGGGTCCGGGGATGGATTTAATTGGACCTAGAGAGAAGAATGCACCGCCTGGAGCGCCGTTAAGGTCCTCACCCGTTGCGTGGATATCATTGATCGCCATGGCCAGTCCTGCGGCCAGCCGTCCCAAATCATTCTGCACAGCGTCGAGTGATTCGCGCCGATAGGTCAGGAGACCGCCCAGGGTGCCGCCCTTGATCGCCGTGTCTTTCATCTCAACGGTAATCGATTTGCCACCGGCGCCAACCGCCGTGAATGCAACGACGGTGCGTGAAGGATCAGCGGCTGACGTTTGGGCGGCCAAGGGATACACGGTATCGCCGCCCAGCAGGACCTGCCCGTTGCCCACCGAAAGACTGAAATTGCCGTCTTGCTCTTGAACCTTCACTTCGACCAATTGACTTAATTCTGAAACAAGCTGGTCGCGCTGATCCAGCAAGTCGTTGGGCTCATGGTTGGAACTGCTCGCACGCGCTGTGGTTATCTGCGTGTTCAGGTCGCGCACGCGTTCAACATAGCTGTTGATCTGCGTAACAGTAGTCGTAATCTGCGTGTTGATATTGTTGCGCTGGCTATCCAGGAAAGCATTGCTGTCATTCAACTGCGATACCAGGCTCGAAGCGCGGCCCAGCATTTCCTGACGCGCGGCACTATCAGCAGGGGCCGACGCTACGGCCTGAATGCTGTCGAAAAAGTTCTGTAATGCAGGAGTAATGCCGACGGTGCGGTCCGCAAAAAGATTGTTTACCTGGGAAATTTCGTTGCCATAAGACACCAGCGCCGCACCGGCGGTCTGCGCACTGACCAATTGACGAGACAGGAAGTTGTCGTAGGAGCGCTGAACCGTAACCGCCTGTACTCCGCGTCCAATGTAGCCGGCGCCGGTGCTGGTGGCACCGGCTGTCTGCACGAGCACCGTCTGACGGTTATAGCCCACGGTGGCGGAGTTATTGATGTTGTGACCGGCCGTTTGCAGGCGGTTTGAGGCCGCATTTAAACCCGCTAAACCCAGATTGGCTAAATTCATGAACGATTCCGCTTAGTCGGCCCGGCGCAAGCGCCCGCCCGTATGTCAAGACTATGTACAACGTTAACGACAGCAGGCCCAAAAGGTTTAGGCCTTCGCGACTCAAATTCCGCGTTTTGGACCTGTATCGAAGTAGCTCATGATGGAGATGAGTTTTTCGGCATAAGCCGGATCTGTGGCATAGCCCGCAGCCTGTATCCGATGCGCAGCCACTTCTGCAGAAGGCGCATCCACCACTTCGCTATAACGCTTGTTCTGGCCGATCAGGCGGGCGTAATCCGCAAACGATTCGGCATACGAGTCGTAGGCGCGAAACGGCTGCATGACCTTGCGCGGGACCCCGCCTTCATATTCCGTGGTCATGATGTTGACCACCTTGCCCTTCCATCCGGAGGTCGCCTTTATGCCGAACAAGTTATGGCTGGTCGTGCCGTCCTCGCGCATGATCTCGCGGCGGCCCCAACCCGACTCCAGTGCAGCCTGGCTCAGTATCAGCTTGGCGGGCACGCCACTTTCATTGGCTGCAAACTTCGCCGCCTCCGACATTTTCGAAACGAACGTCTCAATATGCTTGGGCGCGCCCTTGATGGCGGAATAAATCTTTTCAGATAGCGGATTTCTGCTCAGGAGGTTGATCAGGCCGGATATCGAGGAAGCATCGTCGCCGCGGTCATCGTTTATCCGTGACTTCAGTGCCGGCAGCCGCGTCGGAGCCAACTCGGGAAGCTGGCCTCCCGAGCCTGCCATGCCGGTGATCGCTGGTCCCTGGCCGCTCTGAATCTGGGCAAGCAGCGCCTTGGCAAGGCCGATACCGGGATTGGCAAGTTGCAACGACATTTGCTCGTCGCCCATGCTTTGGGCCAATCGCGTTTGCTGGCTATCGAATACCCCTGACGTCGTGGCGCCCTGGCGTGCCTGCTTGAGCATCTGCTGAATGAAAAGCGCTTCGAACTGCTGCGCCACTTTCTTCTGCTGCTCCAGCGGTGCATCGGCGCCTTTGCTCACTCCGCGCTTCAGGCTGTTCAGTGCGTTGAAGTCCAGAGTCGACGCCGCTGGATTACTGGGACGAGGAGTATATTGCACGAGCGACATAGGCGGCCTAGATGATTTCCAGGTCGGCGCGCAGCGCGCCGGCACTTTTCAGATTTTGAAGAATGGACAGCAAGTCCTGAGGCGTGGCACCCAGTGCGTTCAGCGCCTTCACCACGTCGGCCAGGTTGGCACTGGTACGTACGCGCTGCAAACTGCCCTGCTCTGATGTCATCTCGATCTGGGTGTTTTGGGTCACGACCGTCTGCCCGCCTCCAAAAGGCGTATCCGGCTGATTGACCTGCTGATCCCGGCTGATGACGACAGAAAGATTTCCGTAGGCAATGGCGGCTTCGTCTATCGTGACGGTACGGTTCATCACGACCGAGCCTGTGCGGGCGTTGATCACGACTTTGGCGCGTGCGGGCGGCAAGTTGACTTGCAGGTTCTCGACCTGGGACAGGAAAGCCGCCTGCGCCGCAGGGTCCAGGGGGCCGCGCAATTGCACGACGCGCCCGTCCAGTGCCAACGCGGTGTTGGGTCCGAATCGCGTATTCAAGGCCGCAACCATATTCTGGGCCGCGCCGAAGTCGGTCGTATTCAATTCCAGGTTTATCACGCCGTCGCGTACGTATGTAGTGGGCACGCTACGCTCGATAATGGCGCCGTTCGAAATAATGCCGCCGTTCAACTGGTTTACCTGCACGCTGGAACCGCCGGCCGAGGCGCCGGCGCCGCCAACCAGCAGATTGCCCTGCGCCATCGCATATACCTGACCGTTGGCACCCTTCATGGGTGTCATCAACAATGTGCCGCCGCGCAGGCTCTTGGCATTGCCCATGGACGACACCACAACGTCTACCGTCTGTCCGGGCTGCGCAAATGCGGGAAGCCTGGCCGTTACGATGACGGCGGCCACATTCTTCACCTGCATATTCGTGCCCTGGGGAACAGTCACGCCCAGTTGGGACAGCATATTGGTCAGGCTCTGCTGGGTGAACGGTGTCTGGCGGACCTGATCGCCGCTGCCATCCAGCCCCACGACCAGGCCGTAACCGATCAGCTGATTGGCGCGCACGCCCTGTATAGAGGCGATGTCCTTGATTCTTTCGGCTTGCGCTGCGCCGGCGGCCAGCATGCAAAGCGCGCCTATGGCCAGGCGTCGGCCGTGACGGCCCAGTACGCTGAAAATGGAAGAGATCAAAACCGGTACCCTGTCAGAACGGAGAAACATTCAGGAAAAAGCGTTGTAGCCAGCCCATGGTCTGCACTTCATCCATGGTGCCCTTGCTGCGGAATTCGATACGCGCGTCCGCCACCTGGGTGGAGGAGACCGTATTCGAACCAGTCACCGAGCGCGGATCGACTACGCCCGAGAAGCGGATGTGCTCACTGCCTCGATTGATGGCTATTTGTTTGTCACCGGCGATCTGCAGGTTGCCATTTGGCAATACGCCTATGACGGTGGTGGTCAGGGTGCCGGAAAATGTATTGTCGGCGCGTGTGGATCCTTTGCCCTGGGATGCGTTCTCGCCGGAAATATCGAAATCCTGCTTGGCCCCCAGACCGGACGGCAGTATGGCGGGAGCCACAGCCACGCCGAACACGGCGCTGCCGCTGCGGTCAGTCGTGGTCTGGACATTCTTGGCGGCGTTCGTCTTTTCCTGTATGACTACCGTGACGATATCGCCCACATTACGGGGACGCCTGTCTTCGAACAGCGGATAGCTGCCATAAGCTGTCGGCTGATAAATCGAACCGTTGGCCTGCGCGGCAGGCAAAGGCGGCAGTGGCGGAGACGCGGTCAAGGGACCCGTCACGACGGGTTCGGGCGGCACCAGCGCGCAGCCCGAGACGACCGCAACGGTCAGGCCCAACAGTAATTGACGAAGACGTTTATGCATTATTAAAGCTGAGTGAGGCGCGCCAGCATCTGGTCGGAAGTCTGGACGGCCTTGCTGTTCATTTCGTAGGCACGTTGCGTGGTGATCATGTTGACCAGCTCTTCGGCCACGTTCACGTTCGATGTTTCCGTGTACTTCTGCAAAACCAGGCCGGCGCCATCGAGGCCAGGCTGGACCACGTTTGCAGGCCCCGACGCGTCGGTTTCCACGTACAGATTTTCACCAGCACTTTGCAGGCCCGTGGGATTGATGAAGGTATTGAGCTGCAGCTGGCCGATTTCCACGCTGATGCCCGTGGCGCCCGGCTGCGTGACCGACACCGTACCGTCGCGCCCGATGGATACCGTCAAGGCGTTGTCCGGAATATTGATCGGCGGCTGCACGGGATAGCCGCCGGCCGTTACCATTTGACCATTCTGATCCACCTGAAGGCTGCCGTCACGCGTATAAGCAAACGTTCCATCGGGCATCTCGACTTGCAGGAAGCCCTTGCCTTGAATGGCAATATCCAGATCATTGCCGGTTTCTTTCAAGTTGCCCTGACTGTGTATGCGCTCGGTAGCCACCGTGCGCACGCCGGTACCAATCTGCAAACCGGAAGGCAGCTGATTCGCGGCGCCGACCTGGGCGCCGGGCTGGCGTATGGTCTGATACATCAGGTCTTCAAATACCGCGCGGCTGCGCTTGAAGCCGGTCGTATTGACGTTGGCCAGGTTATTCGAGATGACATCCATATTGGTCTGCTGCGATTCCAGACCAGTTTTGGCAATCCAAAGAGAGCGGATCATTTTCTTTCCTCAATGTGCAAGCCAGGCCTGCACAGAACGCAACATTAATTATTGGGACGACAGTATGGAGTTGGCTCGCTCAGCGTTGGAGCTGGCGTCCTGGATAATCTTCATCTGCATTTCGAAGCGACGGGCGTTGGCTATCATGCCCACCATCGCCTCCGCGGGATTCACATTACTTTTTTCGACGAAACCCGAAATCATGCGCACTTGCGGATCGGCGGGGGCAGCCTCGCCATCGGCCAGACGGTACAAGCCGTCGTCGCCGCGCTGCATGGACGCTACCGGCGGATTCACCAGCTTGAGCTGCCCCAGTTGCTGGATGTCGCCGGGGTTGTCGCCGGCGCCCAGGGCGCTGATCTGCCCGTCACCGGAAAAGCTCACACTGCCGCGCTCGGGGATTTCTATCGGCCCGCCATCATTGGACAGGACAGGATAACCCTGCTGGGTAACCAGCAGGTTGTCCTGGCTCACTGCCAGTTCACCGGCACGGGTGTAGGCCTCACCTTCAGGCGTTTGCACGCTGAACCAGCCATCACCGGTAACGGCCAGGTCAAGCGCATGGCCGGTCTCGGCCATTACGCCCTGCTCGAAATTGCTGGTCGGCGTGGCGGTTATCGTCGATACGCGCGTTGGCAGCCCGGGCTGGCCCACCACAGGCACCGAGCGGTAGATCGCCATCTGCTCGCGAAAACCGGTGGTGCTGACGTTGGCCATGTTGTTGCTGATGACGGCCTGCTGTTCCAGCACCCGCGCGGCGCCGCCGGCGGCGGTGTAAATAATGCGGTCCATTTATGCGTCGACCTAGCGCAGGTTGATCAGTGTCTGCAAGACCTGATCCTGGGTTTTGATGGTCTGGGCATTGGCCTGGTAAGTACGCTGTGCGATGATCATGTTGACCAGCTCCACGCTCATGTCGACGTTGGAGTCCTCGACCGACTGGCCTTTGATGGTAGCCATGCCGTTGTTGCCTGGCGTTCCAAGAATGGGTTGACCCGAGGCTGACGTCTCCGCCCAGGCATTGCCGCCGACGGGCTGCAAACCTTGTAAATTATTGAAATTGGCGAGAACCAGGGTACCCATGGCCTGAGTTTCACCGTTCGTATAGCTGGCGACGATGGAACCATCGGCCGCAATCGACATGCTGGCGTATTCGCCGGTGGCATAACCAGTTTGTGTAAAGTTGGATGAGAACTCTCCGCCGTACTGTGTGGAACCAGCGTAGTTCAGATCCATGTTCAAAGCATCAGCCGGAGTATCCAAACCGCCCGGGCTGGCCACAGTCAATGCTACCGACCGCCCGCTTACCAACTGACCCCTTGCGTCAAATGTCATGTCCACCGGGTTAGTCGATGAGGCGCCGCCGTCGGCGGAAGCGCTGACCGCTTTGCCATCGAGCCGATAATAGACTTGCCAATTGCTTTCCGTCCCGACACTACCTGCACGCTTGACGTAGTATTGCGTCAACTCGTGCGAATTACCCAATGAATCGTACACTGACATAGACAATGAATGCGTATAGCTGTCTGCGTCAGCTGGATCGAAAGGGACGGCGGGCAATTCAGCAAGATAGGGTTGGTTGTTTCCGCCTGTGGTTTCAAACTCACCCGACTCAATTTGGCCATTTGCGTCAATTACGACCGTGTTGGCGCCGCTTGTGAATGTACCCTGCGGCGCAGTTGCAACCGTTGTCGCGTTTATATCCGTATACCAAGTAATTTCACCGGCGTCATCAGTCCGATAATAATAGTCTTGACCTGGTACAACAGGAACCGTACCGACCAAGTTAACCACTCCAGTCTGCACCGCACGACCGGCTTCTGAAATCACATCAGCGTTGGCATCGAAGTTTGCTTTGGTGGTCAACCCCGTGGTCGCCTGCGGAGCGATATTGCCCACCGGCACCTTGATCGGAACGGGGGTGGTACCGCCGTTCTCGAACCCAGTCAGCCGCTGACCCTGCGCGTTGACAATATTGTTGTCTTTATCCGCAAAAAACTGGCCATTGCGGGTATAGAGCACACTTCCTGACTGATCAATGACACGGAACAGGCCCTTGGGACCGTCTATGGCCATATCGAACTGGTTGCCGGTGCTCGACACCGTACCAACCGTGAAACGCTGGTTGATGCTTGCCACGCTGACGCCCAGGCCGACACGCGAGCTGGCATACACGTCGGCAAATGTTGCCGTACCGGCCTTGAAGCCCACCGTACCGGAGTTGGCGATGTTGTTGCCGATGACATCCAGATTCTGCGATGCGGCGTTCAAGCCGCTCAAACCTTGTCCGAAACCCATGATTAACCTCGTTTACTTTTTAACTGTGTTAGTAATGCGGTGTGCCTTCGCTACGCCGCACGCGACCGCAACTACATTATTTTGCGCAGATCCAGCAGCGAATAAGAGCCCGCCAGACCCAGGTCCATGGTCAAGCCACCCGATGTGTAGGCGACGCTGCCTACCTTGCCGTAAGTCAGCGCATCGGCCGACACGGCTGCCCCGGTGGCATCGGTTGCCTTCACGGTAAAGGTGTACGCGCCGGCGTTTACCGCGGTGCCGGCTTCGTTCTTGCCGTCCCAGTCCACCGATATGACACCGACAGGCTGGTTGCCCAGATCTATGTTTCGAACTACATTGCCCGCTGCGTCCGTAACGGTCACGACGACCTTGGTGGCTTCTGAAATCATGTCCACACCAAACGGCGTAACGTGAGTGCCTTCGGCGTCGACGCCAACCGAAATCTTGGTGCCGGGCACAAGGACTTCCTTGCCTATCAAACTCGCGGCCTGCATGGACTGCGACACATCCATCTGGCCGGACAGAGCCAGCAAGGTGTTGTTCAATTGTGTGATGCCGGAAACGGTGGACAGCTGCGCCATTTGAGACGTAACTTGCGCGTTGTCCATGGGATTCAACGGATCCTGGTTCTGCAACTGGGTAACCAGCAAAGTCAGAAAACGGTTCTCGGTATCGGAAACGAAATCTTGGGTGTTTGCATTGGCTGTGGCAAGCGCGCCGGACGTTGTGCTGTTGACTGTAGTCAAGATTGTGCTCCGTTAGGAATAGTGGTGACGACCGGCAAGCATCACTGCCCGATGGACAGAGTGCGCATCATCATGCTTTTGGCTGTATTGATGACTTCGACGTTAGCTTGGTAGGACCGCGAAGCCGAAATCATGTTGACGGTTTCGGCCACCACGTCCACATTGGGCATTGCGACATAGCCGTCGGCATTGGCTAGCGGGTTCTTGGGGTCGTACTGCATGCGCGCGGGTGCGCCGCTTTCCACCACCGCCGCCACTTTGACGCCGCCGACCGACTGCGAATAGGCCTGGCCCGGAGCCGGAGCCATCTGGAACACGACTTGACGGGCGCGATACGGCTGGCCATCAGGGCCGGCAACGCTATCGGCATTGGCCAGATTACTTGCCGTGACGTTCATGCGCTGCGACTGTGCCGTCAGCGCTGAACCGGCAATCTCGAAAATACTCATCGTGGACATAGATATTCCTGTTTTTCTTGGTGAGGCGGATTACTGCTGCAATGCCGACATCAGGGATTTGATCTTTGATGAGACAACGGCAATATCGGTTTGGTAACGCATGGTGTTATCGGCAAACTGCACGCGCTCGACATCCATGTCTACGGTGTTGCCGTCAAGACTGGGCTGCAAGGGTTGGCGGTACAATAGCTGCGCCGGGTCCGGACTGACGGCCTTGGCAGGGATATGGCGAGCCGAGGTCAGCGCAAGCTGCGTGTCGGGCAAGCGCAAGCCCTCCCCCATGGCATCACGCAACGCCGAGCTAAAGTCAAAGTCGCGCGCTTTATAGTTCGGCGTGTCGGCATTGGCGATATTGGCCGCCAATACTTCCTGCCGCTGCTGGCGTAAATTGATGGCTTCCTGATAAAAGCCCAAGTGTTCGCCGATACGATCGGTCATTTGCCACTCACCAGATAATAACGTTGCCCGCAATAGAAAGTCCGCAGGCAATAGACTGATATGGCGACCTACTGCCGCTCACATAACAGCATAGTAATGGCGAGGCCCGGCAGCTAAAGTAGGAAATAAGCCACTATTTATCATCCAGTTCCCAAGATGACGCGGTATTGCCCTTCGCTAGAATGTGCACATGTCCAAGTCCACTGCCACTATCAAATTGCTTGCCGCCGGTCTTCTGGCCTGTTTCGCGTTCGCTGCACCCGCAGGCGCCGCGGTTCCCGTGCAAGATCCTGCAATCGTCGCCGCCGAGGTCGAGAACTTTCTTGCGGGCCAGGCCCATAGTTACCCGGGCTCGGCCAGCATCACGGTCAATACGCCGCGCATCGATAATCAACCGGCATGCGATCAGCTGCATGTTTATTTGCCGAACGGCCAGCGACTCCGGTCCCGCATGACGGTGGGCGTGCGATGCATGGGGCCTGTGGCGTGGACCACGCGGGTCCAGGCAAATCTGAGCATACAGGGCTATTACTATGTTGCGAACCACACCATTCAGGCCGGCGACACCCTGTCATTGAATGACTTGACCGGACGCGAAGGCGATTTGCTCAGCTTGTCGCGCGGCGTGGTATTTGATCCAAGCCAGGCCATCGGCTATGTCGCCAAATACCGCATTTCCGCAGGCGGCGTCATCAAGGCGGGGGCGCTTCGTGATCCGGATTCCATAGAACGCGGTCAAAGTGTGCGCACCGAGGCGCGCGGCATAGGCTTTGTTGCCACGGGCGAAGGCAAGGCACTTGAGGGCGGCCCGCCCGGGGCACAAATACAGGTAAAATCCAGCTCGGGGCAGATTGTCAGCGGCACCGTGCTCAATTCGAATACTGTCCAGGTAATCATGTAACTATATTGCGGCACTCGTAAATTTGCGTAAGAACCAGCTATAAAGCTAAACTTTCCCGAAGCGACGCCGTAAAAAGATACACAGACGCATACATTGCTTGCCCAGATTCATTCGGAGACCGCCTTGAAGATCACCTCACCCGCCCTGAACAGTACCGCCAGAGCCAGCATTGCCGGCGCCCGTACTGAGGGCGCGACCCGTGCAGGCCTGCCAACGCCCTCTTCCGGCAAAGGCGCCGTCGACCTCAGCTCCACTGCGCGCCACTTGTCCAATTTGCAAAACAGCGATGGCGATATCAATGTTGCCCGTGTAAACGAAATCCGCGACGCCCTGGCATCGGGCCAGCTTAAAATAGACCCCAGCCGCATCGCCGACGGCCTGATCGCAAGCGTGCGCGATCTGCTGAAATAGGCAAGCACTGGCCAGCACAAACTCCGCAAGCGCGCCGCGCCTGATCGAACCGACTCATATGAACAACGCTGTTTTGCAATTACAAGAATGCCTGGAGCAGGAAATTGACCTGATCCAGGCTTTTATTGCCGTGCTCGAAGAAGAAGCTCAGGCATTGAATGAAGCCGGCGATACCGACGCCCTGGCGGAGTGCACCGAAGCAAAAAACCGTTACGCAGATCAACTCGCATTGGTGGCAGAAGAGCGCCAAAGCCTGCTGACCCAAATGGGTTATCCTGGCGACAAGCCAGGCCTCGATGCCGCAGCGCTCGACCACCCGCAACTGCGCGAATTGTGCAAGGCGCTGCTTGAAGAAGCGGCAACGGCGAGCACGATGAACGCCTCCAATGGCATAACGATCAATACCTTTCTGGCCCACAACCAGCAAGCGCTTGATATGGTGCGCGGCCTGGCAGGCGCCACCAATCTGTACGACGCCAGCGGCCGCAAGAATAGCGGTGGCGTCGGCGCCGGCAAGAAATTCAAGGCTGGTTGATCGCCACGCCGATACGGCAAGGGTCGCACATCAGGCAGCGACCATTTCTTTCAATGCAAACAATTTCAGCATGGCTGGCATTGCCGTCAGCGACGGCAGGCCCTGCTTGCCCATCACGCTGCCGCCGACCTTGCGCGCCAGCACACCACCCGGACCCTGCTTGTACTGCCATGCAGCCATCCCCAACTGCGCTGCAAGCATGGCTTTTTTAGGCAGGGACTCTGCGTCATTGCGCTGCTCGACCAATTGCCAGGCACGCGCAGCGTAACGCATGCTGGCCTTGGCTTCGGCGCGTGCCACCATCCAGGCGGCCTGAACCTCCAGCGAAGCGGTGGATGCGAACATATTGCTCAGGCCATGCAAGGTCTTCAGGGTCTCTCCATTCGCCCGATTCACGATACGCACGCATACCGCTTGAAGCAGCAAGGAGTCCTGTTGCCGCGCCACAAGCTCGACGGGCTCGCTGGCAGCCCACAACACGACGTTCTCAATAGGCATACCGGCAACTTCCGTAATGGCGGCAGCGTAAGCGGGTGTGGCCACTGGCCGGAAGTTGAGCGTCTTGGCGAGCGCTCCCACCGTCGTGGCGCAAGAATCGGACTCCACCCGCGTGGTGGCAGGACACTGTGCCAGCCACAATACGTCGAGTGCAGAGATTTTGCGCCACAAAGCCTGCGTTCCGCCCTCGAACAGGTGCACCATCGGCAATCCCGCAGGATGCTCCATGAGCCACTGGATCTGGTGAAGCAAGGCGCCGCCGGTTGCCGGCGCCTCCTGGGCGCTGGCGCCGCAGGACGACCGCCAACCATCGGCCAAGTTCAACTGTTGTACAGGCGACGTCAGGGGCGTGCCATTCTCGGCAAACAGCAAACTGGCCCGCAACGACCCGCGTACGCCGGATGAAGACTTGATCATTACCTGGTCGTGCATGGCCAACACATGGTTGTAGTTTTTCTCTGCTGCATCGCCCTGGGCAATGCGCAATCCATGCTCGACGTGGCCGGCGAGCGTCACAGTATCCGGCCTGGATGCCGTATAGCTGCGCCACAGGCTATACGCCTCCATCGGCGCCGTCGCCTCGTCGATATAAGCGCACGCCGCCTCGATATCCTCCATGGACATGTTGGCGGCCGGCTCGGAAGTCATCGACAACAGTCCCGGCAGCCAGCGCTTGCGCCGGCTTTCGGCGTCGGCGGCCCGTGCGTCGTCAGCGGGCGGCTTGGACAGCGACATCAAGGCAGCGAAGTCCGCTTCGGTGGGTGCGTACAGCGCCCGGCTGAGTTGATTGTGAACCAGGGCCTGATCAACCAGCTCCATGGCTGACGGAAACGCCAGATTTTCCGGCACTTTCTGCCCGGTGGAAACATAATGTATGGGCAGGCGATAGCGTATGGCTGTATCGAGCGCCGCACCCAGACGGCTGGCTTCGTCGACCTTGCTGATAATGCAGCCCTTCAAAGGCGTGCCGCCATCGTTGCAATACGTGCGTGCGACTTCGTCGAGCGTGTCCCCGTGGCTGGACGCATTGAGGACCAGCAGCCGGCTTACCTGGCGCCCTGCCCCGGCCAGCATGGCCGCTTGCTCGGCGATATAGCGATCGCGCTGGCTGATGCCGACGTTGTCAATAAGAATGGTCTGGTCGTCCCGTATGCCTTGCATGACCCTCCGCAGCTCCACGACATCCTGCACCACATGGACCGGCACACGCATGATTTTTCCGTAAATCTGCAACTGCTCATGAGCTCCGATTCGATACGTGTCGGTCGTAAGCAAAACCAGGCCGTCCGGCCCGACACGCTTGAGGCAGCGCGCGGCGAGCTTGGCGATCGTCGTGGTCTTTCCTACGCCGGTAGGGCCGACCAGCGCGAGGGCCAGACCGGGCGTCCATAATTTGTCTTCGCTGGGCAGCACCGGCAGGTGAGTGACCAGCTCATTGCGCGCCCATTGGAACGCGGCCTTGGCGGCCAGTTGTTCGGGCAGACGCTTGAGCATGGCGCGCAACAGTGCGGTACTGAAGCCATAGCCCAGCAGGGTCTGAAACAGCGACACCGCCTGTGGGGCTCGCCGCAATTGATTTCCCCATACCAATTCGTCTATGCGCGTTTCCAGCGCACCCCGCATCGCGCCTATGGCGTCCATGACGTCGACTTCGGACTCGGGCGCCGGGACAGACGTGCGCGACAATGTCGTAGCGGGCCGTGCACCGGGCGGAACAGAAGACGGAGCCGATGTCGGAGCCGAAACAGCGGATAACTCATTGGCGGCCATGGATTGGTCCGTCGCGCCCGGCACCGACGTCGGGTCGGTCGCCAGTATTTCCACGCCGCCATTGACCCGCCGATTCGAAACGATCAGCGCGTCGGGCCCGAGCGCGATGCGCACCTGGCGCAACGCCTCGCGATTGGTACTGCCAAAAAAACGACTTATATTCATTGAGCGGTTCCGCCGATTACGGCCGTGATGCGCAAGGTGCGCTCATCCGGTATTTCAGCATTGGAAAGCACCCCGATCTGGGGGAAATGGTGCCGCAGAAAGCGGGACAAGGAAGCCCTCAGCACAGGCGGCACGACCAGCACGGTAGCGTCGCCATTGGCCTCTTGCACCTGGACGGCGCGCTGGGCGTCGTTCAATACGCTTTCGGCCAGACCCGGCTCCAACGCACCGCTGGTCGTCAGGGCCTGCGTCAACACCCGTTCAAGGCGCGGATCGAGACCTATGACGCGCAGCTCGGCATCACCGGGAAACCACTGCTGAGTAATCGCGCGGCCCAATCCCACGCGGGTCAAAGCCAGCAGCTCGTTGGAGTCCGGCCCCGTACCGGTGGCATTGAGCGCGGCGAGGCGGGGCGCATGCTCGGACAGAGTTTCGACGATAGTACGGATATCGCGTATGGGTACTTCCTCGGCAAGAAGACCGCGCAGCAATTTTTGCAACAGCGTAAGGCTGAGCGTTTTCGGCACGAGGTCTTCGATAAGCTTGGGCACTTCCCGGCCGACATGATCCAGCAGGGCCTGGACTTCCTGGCGACCCAGTAGATCGCCGCCATAGCGGTGCATGAGGTGATTGAGATGCGTGGCGATGACCGTACCCGCGTCGACGACGGTATAGCCGGCGATCTGCGCCTGCTCGCGCAAGCCGACGTCTATCCACACCGCCGGCAGGCCGAAGGCAGGATCCGTTGTAATGTTGCCGGGCAGCTTCATGGTGACGCCGCCGGGATCTATGGCCAGCCACTGGCCGGGCGTGGCCGAGCCGCGACCGACTTCGACACCGGAGAGCAGAATACGGTAATCGTTGGGTTTCAGTTCGAGGTTATCGCGTATATGTACCACTGGCGGAAGAAAGCCGACATCCTGGGCAAACTTCTTGCGCAAACTTCGTATGCGATGCAGCAGTTCGCCGTTCTGGGCGTGGTCAACCAGCGAGATCAGGCGATAGCCCACTTCCAGGCCCAGTGGATCCACCAGCGCCACATCGCTCCAGGTAGCCTCGGCCGCGGCAGCTTCAACCGCCGCCTGCACTTTTTCGGGTTCTTCGGCCTCAGCCAGCTTATCGGCCTGTTGACGCCGGTACATCAGCCATCCGCCGCCGGCCAAGGCGGCTGCCAGCAACAGGAAGGCCACGTGAGGCATGTTGGGGATCAAACCCATGGCGGCCATGATGCCCGCGGTAATGAACAGCACATTCGGGTTGGCGAACAATTGGCTGACCATTTGCTGGCCAACATCCTGGTCTGTCGCCACGCGCGACACCACCACGCCTGCCGCAGTAGAAATCACCAATGCGGGGATCTGAGCGACCAGCCCATCACCAATGGTCAGCAAGGTATAGACACGGGCGGCTTCGCCGAAAGACAGATCGTGCTGCCCTACCCCAATGATCAGGCCGCCGATCACATTGATGATCATGATGAGCAGCCCTGCGACGGCATCGCCGCGCACGAACTTGCTGGCGCCATCCATGGACCCGTAGAACTCAGCTTCCTGCGAAACCTCCATACGGCGGCGGCGCGCTTCGTCCTCGCCCACCAGGCCCGCATTCAGATCGGCATCGATCGCCATCTGTTTGCCCGGCATGGCGTCCAGAGTAAACCGGGCGCCCACTTCCGCTATACGGCCCGCACCTTTGGTAATGACCACAAAGTTGATGATGACCAGGATGACGAATACGATGATACCGACGGCGAAACTGCCGCCCACCAGAAAGTGACCGAACGCTTCGATGACCTGACCGGCTGCGTCGGGACCTTTGTGGCCATGCAGCAATACCACCCGCGTCGAGGCCACATTAAGCGAGAGGCGCAGCAAGGTGGCAAACAGAAGCACGGCAGGAAAAGCCGCGAAATCGAGCGGCTTCTTGGTGAACATGGCCACCAGCAAGATCATCACCGACAGCGAGATATTGAACGTGAACAGCAAGTCCAGGATGAACGGCGGCAATGGCAGAATCATCATGCCAAGCACCATGAGGATCAGCACCGGGCCGGCCATCAGGCGGGCATGCTGACCACCGTTATTCTTGAGTGAAGCTAGAAAACTATTCATTATGCGTCTGTCGCAACCTTATGTTTGCCTTCGGGGTCGAGCTCTGGCGGAACCATCAAGCGGGAAGGTTTCGGCGGTTCAGTTCCTGTTCCCATGTTCCAGCTGCGTAATTGGAATACCCAGGCCAGCACTTCGGCCACCGCCGAATACAATTCTCCCGGTATTTCATGGCCCAGCTCTACGTTGTGATACAGCGCACGAGCCAGGGGCGGCGCACTAAGCACCGGAACCTTGTGCTCGGCGGCAATACTGCGCACTCTTGCCGCAACCAGGCCGGTGCCCTTGGCTACGACACGCGGCGCCCCGCCTTGTCCGTCCTTATAGACCAGAGCTACCGCATAGTGCGTCGGGTTGGTGACGATCACGTCGGCATTTGGGACTTCCGACATCATGCGCCGCCGCGCCATCGCCCGTTGCTGCTGGCGTATCCGGCCCTTGACATGGGGGTCGCCATCGCTTTCCTTGTGTTCCTGCTTGACGTCCTGCTTGGACATCCGCATTTTCTTGTAGTGGCTGAACAATTGCCATGGCGCATCAATCACCACAATCAGGAACAGCGCCGATACGATCAAGGCGCAGCACAAGGCAACCAGCTCCATTCCAGAGGTAAGCGCCTCGGTGGGATTCGTATGCATGAGCGACAACATCTGGTCGCGGTAATGCCAGATCACCATTGCACCGACTGTGCCGATCACCGATGCCTTGGCCAATGTCTTGATCAATTCAACCACGGTCTGGGCCGAAAACATCCGTCCGACTCCCTTGATGGGATTCATGCGCTCGAACTTGGGCTCCAGCGCCTTGGTGGAAAACATGAAACCGCCAAGAAGGACCGATGAAAAAATGGCCACCACGGTCAGAAGGATGAATAAAGGCGCCAGCGCAAGCAAGGCCTGCAAGGCCGAATTGGCGGCCACGGACAACATTACGTTGGTGTCCCGCCCTACCCGCAGATCGAACCATAATCCTGATTCGAGTATGCCGTTCAGGCTATGGTAAATCTGCGCGCCGCCGAACCACAGCATAGCCACGCCACCGCTCAACAACAAAAAGGTGTTGAGCTCGCGTGAACGTACGACCTGGCCTTCTTCGCGCGCCTTTTCCAGGCGCCGCTGTGAGGCGGGTTCGGTTTTTTCGAGGTCGCTGTCCTCAGCCATTCATGGGTAGAAAAAGGTGGGTTGGTATGGAACATCCGATGAACCAAGATTCTAGACCAACCACCCACAGGCGAATGCTCAAGCAAGCCCACTAATTGCGCTTAATTCATTCGCCACACCAGCACCGGTGTCACCGGACGGGACACCGGACAGCGCTGATCAGAAACCCAGGCTGGAAAGCAGATCGTCGACCTGGTCCTGGCTGGTCACCACATCGACCTTGCCGGCAGGATTGACGTCGGGACCATTCAACAAGGAAGCGGCCTCTTCGCGCTTCTCCTGCGGTACGCTGTCGATCAGTACCTGAACCAATTCCGTTTCGATGGCGGTGACGACGCCCAGCATCTTCATGATGACCTGGCCGGTCAAGTCCTGGAAGTCTTGCGCCATGATGATGTCCAGAAGATTGCCTTGTGAGGCCTGCGTCTTCTGGGGAATGTCTTTAAGCAGGGCCCGGGTATCGTCGACAAGCTCGCGCGCCTGGTCGAGTTCCACCGGATGGTCGAACCATTGTTGCCAGCGTGCGTCCAGCGCCTTGGCCTCTTTCTGCATGCTTTCCTGCAAAGGCTGTGTCTGCTCGGCCGCGTTCAGAACGCGGTTGGCAGCCTGCTCGGTCATGCGCGCCACGTAATGCAGGCGATCGCGCGCGTCGGGAATAGCGTGGGCAGCGTCCTTGATGGCCTGGTCCAGGCCGAGTTCGCGCATGCTCTCGCGCAGCTTGCGCGTGACCGAGGCCACCCGATGAATCAGGTCGACCGGATGCTCTTCGGTCTCTGCGGCCAGGGGTATTTCCGTTGTACTCATCGCTATCCCCTTATGCGCCCAGCTTTTCGAAAATCTTGTTGAGTTTTTCTTCAAGCGTGGCAGCGGTAAAAGGCTTGACAACGTAACCATTCGCGCCGGCCTGTGCGGCCGCAATGATGTTTTCCTTTTTCGCTTCAGCCGTGACCATCAGCACCGGCAACTTGGCCAATACGGGGTCGGCCCGGATGTTCTGCAACATGGTGAGCCCGTCCATATTGGGCATATTCCAGTCCGAAACCACGAACTCGAAGCTCCCGTTGCGTAATTTTTCGAGCCCCATGGCGCCGTCTTCGGCCTCGTCCACGTTCTCGAATCCGAGATCCTTAAGCAGGTTCTTGATGATCCGACGCATGGTCGGAAAGTCATCGACAACCAGAATTTTCATGGTTTTCTGTACCACTTAACACGCTCCAAAAATAATAAATAGCCAAATGTCTTCAGGAAAATCAGACTCGATGACCATATGAGCCAGCACTCGAAAGAATGCGCTGGCTGATTTCCGATAATGGCACCGCGCTGTCGGCTGCGCCTATGTGCAGCGCCTCGCGCGGCATGCCGAATACAACACAACTTGCTTCGTCCTGGGCAAAGGTAGTGGCCCCTGCCTGCTTCATGGCCAGCATACCCTGGGCCCCATCCTTGCCCATGCCCGTCAGAATAACGCCAACGGCATTTTTCCCGGCAACCTGCGCGGCGGAATGGAACAACACATCGACTGAAGGCCGATGCCTGTTTACCGGATCGCTGTATTCAAGCTTGACCACATAATTGGCCCCCGAACGCGCCAGTTTCATGTGCGCCACGCCGCCCGGCGCAAGATAGACGTGCCCAGGCAAAACCCGCTGACCGTCTTCTGCTTCGTGCACTTCGACGGCACACAAATTATCCAGGCGTTGCACGAATGATCGGGTAAAACCCGCCGGCATGTGCTGGGTGATCATGATCGCCGGACTATTGGCGGGCAAAGGCTCCAGTACCTGGCGTATGGCTTCGGTACCGCCAGTGGAAGCGCCGATCAATACCAGCTTTTCCGTCGTTGAAAACACATGCGTCAGCCGCTTGGCCGGTGCGTTGTCGGAATGACGCGGCTGCCTGGGACGCGACGTGGCCGCTGCCCGGATTTTCTCGGCGATCAGTTCGCTGTATTCGAACAAACCGTCGCGCAAGCCGAGCTTTGGCTTGGTGACAAAGTCGACCGCGCCTAATTCAAGAGCGCGCAAGGTGACCTCGGAATTGCGCTCCGTCAGCGAAGAGACCATTACCACCGGCATGGGCCGCAAACGCATCAGGCGTTCGAGGAAATCCAGACCGTCCATGCGCGGCATCTCCACATCGAGCGTGAGCACATCCGGATTGTGCTGTTTGATCAATTCACGTGCAATAAGCGGATCGGGCGCCGATGCAACGACTTCCATGTCCGGTTGGCCATTGATGATTTCGGTCATCAGACCTCGGACCAGAGCCGAATCATCCACACATAAGACTCGAATTTTCTTCATTTAAGATGCAGTTCAATAAATACGGTGAAGGTGCCCCGCGCCAACGCTAGGCGAGCTCGTACACCGTCTGCCCCTGCAAGCGGAACGCTTTGGTCAGATAGGTGAAATTTTCGGAGTGACCCGCAAACAACAAGCCGCCAGGCTTCAGCGTGGGCGCGAAACGCTCCAGAATGCGCGTCTGGGTCGGCTTGTCGAAATAAATCATGGTGTTGCGACAAAAAATGGCATCGAACTTGCGGTCGGTGGGCCAGTTGCTGGAAAGAAGATTGAAGGTCTGAAATTCAATCAGGTCGCGGATGGCCGGCTTGGCGCGCACCATGCCCACATGCCGTCCCATGCCGCGTTGAAAATATTTCTTGAGGTACTCTTCAGGTACCGGCTGCACGCGCTCCAGTGAGTAGACCCCTTCCTGGGCCCGCTCGACGGCGCGCGTGTCGATATCGGTAGCCAATATTGAAACGCCAACATCCGGCTGCAGACATGACTCGCGCAGCGTCATGGCGATGGTGTAGGGCTCTTCGCCGGTGGACGACGCACAACACCAGACCGAGAACGGCTTTTTTCTGGTCCTGGCGAACTTGCCAAGGATATCGAAATGGTGCTGCTCTCGAAAGAACGCCGTGTGGTTGATCGTGAACGCATTGACGAACGCCTCCCATTCCGACGAATGGGGGTTGTGTTCGAGATGGTCGAGATACTCCTTTACATTGCTCAAGCCCATGGCCTTGGTGCGCATGCCCAGAGTACGGGCCGCCATCTCGTGCTTATGATTACCAATCACAATACCGGCTCTGGCGCGCAACACACGGGCTGATCGCTCAAAGTCGTGCTGCCCGACCTCGGCAAGGAGGGGCATGGTGAAAATAGATTGTGCTTGTGGCAATGACATGCTTTCAGGAACGCGCTAACGCTCCAAGAGATTGAGTCAGACCCGAAAATTCGGACGCTGGCCTGGAATGCTTGAGTTGAGCGGCTGTGACATCGATCACCTCGTTCGTATTGATCTTGAAGACAGCCACGGCTTCCGTCAGGCGGGTAGCCTGGTCCTGCAGGGAGCCGGCGGCGGCCGCAGCCTGTTCGACGAGCGCGGCATTTTGCTGCACCGCAACATCCATTTCCGCGACGGCTTTGTTGACCTGTTCGATGCCATCGGACTGCTCGTGGGATGCCGACGATATTTCGCCCATAATGGTGGTGACGCCCTGAACGGAACCCACCACTTCCTGCATGATTTCGCCGGCAACGCTGGCCTGCTGCGACCCCGCCTGCACCTTGACCAAAGACTCTTCGATCTGCTCTTTGATTTCTTTGGCGGCACCGGCGCTGCGCTGCGCAAGCGAGCGCACTTCGCTGGCCACGACCGCGAAACCGCGGCCCTGCTCGCCCACCCGGGCGGCTTCCACCGCTGCATTCAGCGCGAGGATATTGGTTTGAAAGGCAATGCCGTCGATGACACTGACAATTTCGGCCATCTTGGCCGAACTGGCGCATATTTCGTCCATGGTGGAGACAACGGCGGCCACGGCGACACCGCCGCGCTCGGCGACCGTCGAAGCGTTTTTAGCCAGTTTGTCGGCCTCTTCGGCATTGTCGGTGTTCTGGCGCACCGTACTTGCGAGTTGCTCCATGCTGGCCGCCGTTTCCTGCAGAGCGGCAGCTTGCTGCTCGGTGCGGCTGCTGAGGTCGGTATTGCCTGCGAAAATCTCGCGCGAGCCCAGCGTGATTTCCTCAACGCCCTCGCGCACAGCGCTTACCGTACGGGTGAGGCTTTCCTGCATGCGCCGCATCGCCTCGTAGAGCACGCCGATTTCGTTGCGCGACATGACGTCCACACGCTGGGTGAAATCACCACCGGCGATCCGGTCGAAATGCGCACCGGCAAGGCGCAATGGACGCAGTACCATGCGGCTGAGAAAGGCGTACGTGATCAAGGCAATGGCCAGACACACCAGCATGGCCACCGACACCAATTGGATTACCAGCTGATACTGGCTGTCTTCGCGTTGGTAAGCCTGATCGATGATGCGTTGCTGATAACCGTGAAGACTGCTCAAAGAGCTGTACAAGTCTTCTTCAAGAAACAGCGTCGTGCCGCCCAGAAAGGTATGGTATTCCTTGATCCGTCCCGCAGCCAGCATGTCCAACAAAGGCTGGACGCCGCCGCTCATGAGCGTGTTGTAGCCCTCGACCACCCGCGCATAGCGGCTTTCCGGGTCGGGCACGTTTTTTACAAGATCGGTGAAAGCGGCAAAACGGGCCAATGACTTGTCATATTCGCCGCGTGCCGATGCGAGCAGGGCCTTGGTCTCGTCGCTCAGGGCAGCAGCGTCGGTACTTTCCGAGCCGCCCCACTCGGCGGCAATGGCGTTGGCCTGTTGATCGCTGTTGACGATGAAGCTCGCAACGGCACGTCCGAGTACGGTCTGTACATTCTTGTATCCGTCGATGGACTCGTACAAGGCGGAACCCAAGCGCTGATTCTGGACGATGCTGTGCAGCGACTGATTACCGGCGCGCAGGGAGAGAACGCCCAATGCCGCGCCCGCGATAAGCATGAGAAGAAAGAACGCCAGAACCAGGATCAGGCTGGTGCGGATCTTCATATTTGAAATAAGCGAGATCTTTCGCATACTACATTGCCCCGTTTTATATCGTTATCAGCAAACCCGCCCAAGCCGACCCTGGATCAGGCCGCTGCGCTTTCAACCAATGCCATTTCTTCGCTGGTCATCAGCTTTTCGATATCGACCAGGATAAGCATGCGCTCGCCTATGGTGCCGATTCCCGTTAGGTACTCAGTGGAAAACGCAGTGCCGAATTGAGGCGCGGCGCTGATATGGCCGGGTTGCAACATAAGAACGTCGGACACGCCGTCCACCACCACACCCACAACCCGCGTCTTGAGATTCAGGATGACCACGACTGTCTGGTGGTTGTATTCGACCGTTTCAAGATTGAACTTGATGCGCATGTCCACAATAGGGACGATGATGCCGCGCAAGTTGGTCACACCCTTGACGAATGAGGGAACGTTGGCGATACGCGTTACTGTCTGAGCGTCGTAGCCGCGAATTTCCTGAACCTTCAGGATGTCGATGCCGTACTCTTGCGCTGCGAGTGTAAAGACCAGGAACTCCTGGCCGGTGGAATCGACCTGGGTTGCGTTGGACTCGAATTTGTTGAACATTGCTTTCTCCGAAACTTTTAAGAGACGTTATATCGTTGTTTTATCGCGCGTGAAACGCATCAGGGCAAACACGTCGACAATCAGCGCAACACTGCCGTCGCCAAGGATCGTGGCTGCCGAAACACCCGGTATTTTCCGATAATTCGATTCAAGATTCTTTACCACGACCTGATGCTGGCCAATAAGGTGATCGACAAGCAGGGCGAAACGGACATCCTGCGCTTGCAGTACGACTGCAATCGATTTCGTGATGTCGGTCTCGGCGCCGTCAACGGCAAAAACGTTATGCAGAGCCACGATGGGAAGGTATTCGCCGCGAACCTGCAACACGTGTTCGGTTTCGGAAATAGAGCGAATCTGATCCGCGCTTGGCTGCATGGATTCGGTGACATGGCTGAGCGGCAATATAAAGGTTTCCTCGCCGACACGCACCGACATACCATCAAGAATTGCCAGCGTAAGCGGCAGCACAATGCGGGTGGATGTGCCCTGGCCCGAACGCGAAGAAAGCTGGATGTGGCCGCCCATGGCCTGGATATTGCGTCGCACGACGTCCATGCCCACACCGCGCCCCGAAATATCGGTAACCTTCTCGGCCGTGGAGAACCCCGGGGCAAAAATAAGCTGCCACAGCTCTTCGTCGGGGGTGTTCTCGGTGACGGCCATGCCCTGCGCCAGAGCTTTCTTCAATATACGTTCACGGCTCAGCCCTGCGCCGTCGTCGATAACTTCGATGACGATCTGGCCGCCATGATGCTGTGCCGACAACAACAGATTGCCTTCCGGACTCTTGCCGGCTTCGACACGTTTTTCAGGCGATTCGATGCCGTGATCGATACTGTTGCGCACCAGATGCGTAAGCGGATCAATGATGCGTTCGATCAGGCTCTTGTCGAGCTCGGTGGCCTGACCTTGCGTGGTCAGTTTGATCTGCTTGCCCATCTTGCTGGCGCTTTCACGCACGACGCGGGGAAAGCGGCTGAACACGTAATCCATAGGCATCATGCGTATGGACATGACGGCCTCTTGCAGGTCGCGCGCGTTGCGATCGAGCTGTTCGATACCGTTGAGCAGACGATCGTGCAGTACGGGATCCAGCGTGGACGCCGTCTGCACAAGCATGGCCTGAGTAATGACCAGCTCGCCCACCAGGTTGATGATCTGGTCGACTTTCTCGACGCCCACCCGGATGGTGCTGCTATTGGAGGCTGCGCCCGCTGGAGCTTTGCTTTCGGGTTTGGCGGAGGGCGCCGGGGCGGCTGCAGGGGCCGCAGCAGCAGCGGCCACTGGTGGCGCCGGCTCTTGGGGCGAGGCCGCCGCAGCGCTATCCGGAACGTCGGTGCCGGCCGGCGCAGCCGCCGGGGATGCCGTGGTTGCTGCGGCGGGCAATGCCTGGCGCGTGATCTCGACCTGATCGGCATTGACGATAAAGCAGCACACCGCCTCGAGGTCACTGGCCGAGGCCGTGGTTTTCAGCCATATGGACAAGGAGGTGGCAGTACTTTCCTTGTGCAGCACATCGCCGAGCAATGCCATTTCTTCGGCCAAGGCCGCAGCGTCTTTGGGATCAAGGCTATTGACGCGCACATGCAGCGGGAGCTCCACCGCATTGCCGGCTGAAGCATCGATAACCGAACCGGCAGGCGCCGAAGGCGTTGCTGCAGCCAGGTTGGGCGCGGGTACTGCGGGGGCTGCGGGTGTTGCGGCAGCCGGTGTCACGGGCGCTTCAGCAGGTATGCCGCTTTGCTCTTGTGCCAATTGACGAAGCTGCGCGCAAATACGCTCGTAAGCCGCCGAGTCGGGTTCTTGTGAGTTGCGATAAGCCGCCACTTGCGCTGTCAGCACATCTTTGGTTTCCAGGAAGAGATCGATCATGTCTTTACGCAAGGGCATCTCGCCCCGGCGGATTAAATCGAGAAGGTTTTCAAGAAGATGGGTGGTGTCGGCCAGATGTCCGAAACAGCCGAACGTGCCGGCCCCGCCCTTGATGGAGTGAGCCGCCCGGAAGATGGCATTGAGTTCGTCGACATCCGGGTTGGCAAGGTCGAGACCGAGCAACAAGCGCTCCATGTCGGCCAACAACTCGTCGGCTTCGTCAAAAAAAGTCTCGAAAAACTGGCTCAGGTCAACGCCCGTACTCATGATCGCTTCCTTGTACTGTAGAGCTGTGTCATCTGGATATTCTGTTCCCGAGCTGATTTGTTATTTAGGCTGTACCGCCCTGCGCATCGTTGAGCCGGCCATGCCCGCCCACGACCTGTTCGCCTACTGCTGGATGGGCGTGACCGGCAGCGAAGGTATGCCGGACACGTTCATGTTTGTTGCAGGCGCCATGATTTCCTTGAGATCGTATGCCGTCGCTCCCGATGCATTCTGCTCATCGATGCGTCGTTCAGCGCGTCGGTTGAGAACGAGGACACTGATACGCCGATTAACGGCAGCCATGGGATTATCTTTAATAAGGCTTACGGAAGAAGACATGCCCAGAACGCGTTTTACCTTGGTCTCGGCCATGCCGCCTATGACCAGTTCCTTGCGCGCCGCATTGGCCCGATCGGCGGACAATTCCCAGTTACTGTAGTCGCGCTCACCCGTGGCATATTGCATGGCGTCAGTATGGCCGGCCACACTGACGCTGTTGGGCAATTCGTTCAACAAGGGGCCGAGCTCGCGCAGGATATTGCGCATATATGACTGCATATACGCGCTACCCGTGGCGAACATGGGACGATTGTCTTTGTCGATAATCTGTATGCGCAAGCCGTCAGGCGTCATATCCAGAAGCAATTGAGGACGGAATGCGAGGAGCACCGGATCAGTCTGGATCAGTCGTTCGATTTCGGCTTTCAGATCTTCCAGGCGCCGGGTATCGCGCAGGTCGCCCTCAGTACGCACGTCGCCCCGCGACGGAATAGGATTGACATTCGGTATTGGGCTGGGCGAACCGCCAGGTATGACAGTACTTCCAGTGTCGTTGCGCTTGCCGCCCGTGATGGCTTCCATGAGCGGCATGCGGAAGTACTCGGCCATTTCCTGCAAGTCTTTCTGCGGCACCAGCGACACAAGCCACATCACCAGAAAGAATGCCATCATGGCAGTCATGAAGTCGGCGTACGCGATTTTCCAGCTGCCGCCATGCGGGGCTTCATGCCGTCGTTTTTGTCGCCGGATTACGATCCGCGGCTCGGACTTATTCATAGACCCGCCCCGTTACGCTTTTTTGCCGGGAGCCCGGGTTTGACGCACATGCTCTTCAAGTTCCATGAATGAGGGGCGCACATAGGAATACAGCACTTTGCGGCCAAATTCCACCGCCAACTGCGGTGGGTAGCCGTTCATGCTTGCCAGCAGCGTAACTTTGATGCATTCCAGCACTTTTTCCGAGGCAACCGAGCGGCGCTCGATCGAGGCCGCCACGGGCGCCACAAAACCATAGGCAAGCAAAATGCCGAGAAAGGTACCAACCATGGCCTTGGAAATGAGGTCTGCCAGAATGGCGGGCGGCTGATCGACCGAAGCCAAGGCCTTGATCACACCCAGCACGGCTGCCACGATGCCGAATGCGGGCAAGGCATCGGCCACGGCCCGCAAGCCCACCGCAGGCACGTTCTTTTCGTTATGGTGCGCTTCGATTTCCTGATCCATCAACGCTTCGATTTCATGCGAACTCATATTGCCGCTGATCATGAGACGCAGGTAGTCGGTAATGAACTCCATGAGACCGGGATCGTTAAGTACCGCCGGATACTCCGTGAAAATTGGGCTGGTCGCAGGTTCTTCGACGTCGGACTCGATGGACATCAAGCCGTCGCGACGCGCCTTGTTCAGCAGCACATATAGAAGAGCCATGAGTTCCATGTAGAGCTCTTTACTGTACGGATTCTTCTTGAGGATCAAGGGGAAAGCCGCAAACAGCATCTTCATTGACTTGCCGCTGTTGGAGGCAATGTACGCACCCGCTGCTGCGCCGCCTATCAAGACGAACTCGAAGGGTTGATAAAGCGCACCCAGATGTCCGCCCAGGGCAACGAAGCTGCCAAAGACCGAGACAAAGACAATTACAAAGCCAAGCAGAATAAACACGGATACGCCCTAGATAAACACATATGCATATGATCCGTTCTTTTTGCTTACGAAAAACGCCCTTCAGAGGGTGTTTTCAAGCCCAAATCCCGGCTCTGCCAAAAAAAACCGCCCGGAGGGTTCCATGGCGGCGCACTATTCATTCGGAGGATTGCCCGAACAGACCTTAACCTGATACAGACATCGCCATGGGAGACAAGGCCGGCGATTTTGCTGGACGGCGCATTTTTCCCGCCGTGAGCCCGGCGACGACCTCTTTGTCCAGAAGCGCCGTAGCGGGCGCGACAGCCTTTTTGCAGGCAGCTGCGTGGGCGCGGGTTTTACCGGCCCGTGGCGGCGGACGGCAGATAGCGCATACAAAGCCTTTTTGAGGATCGTGCGCGTGGGCGACAAAGCCTCCTTTGCACCGTTCGCAGTAGGACAATTGCAACATGCTGCTGTCGAAAAATCGAACCAGCATCCAGGCGCGCGTGAAGCTGAGCACCGGTTCGCCGAAGGGTTCGTCTGCTTTGCCGGTTGAAGCCTGCTCGAGATAAAGCCGGTATGCCTCGACCAGCGCCAGCGACTTCCGGGCCGGCGTGCGGGTATCCATGTACTGATAGATGCTGTGGAACACGCTTGAATGAATATTGGGCAGCCAGGTCATGAACCAGTCGACCGAGAACGGCAACATGCCCTTCGGAGGCGAGCAGCCTTTTACTTCGCGATAGAGACGCGCAAGGCGGTCATAACTGAGGCTGGTCTCGGCCTGCAAGACTTGCAGGCGTGCGCCCAGTTTGATCATTTCCGACGCCAGCAATATTTCGTCGGCTTCCTTGGCTACACTTTTGCTTGCCATGAGTATGTCTTCTGATCGGGATAATTAGGCAGCCTGCGTAGCGCGCCGCTGCGCGAGCAGTATGGTGGAATGAGCTTGCTGCAATACACCGCCGAGCACATCCTGCGTCAGTGAAGACAAAAGATCGTAATCATTGAGGCGGAATCCGCAGATCAGCGAGCTGGACGAGGCCAGCTTTACCAATTGGGCAGGCGACAAGCGGAGCACGATGTCGGCGACATCAGTGTCAAAGCCCAGGCGGAACATGCCAGCCGAGTAGTTTTCACGCAGCAGACGTTGTGCCAACATCAGATAAGACAAATTAACTTCATGAACATCGCGCAACGACGAATTTTCCGACACGGGCATTACGAGCTCCTGGGTTTGTGACCGCTTGTTTACACAAAACGGTTGTTCTCTTACTTATTCATGCTGTTTACGAATAAACCGCAAGGAAATAGTATCAAAAATCGACAACCATTTACATTATGAAGGTCAATGTTTACAAAATATTAGTCTTACTTTACATAAATACTTACATAAGTGTGTCTTAATGGCACATCGGGACGCCATGCAAACGCCATAGTGCATTGTGCCTAAGCTTTTTTACGAGAATAATCAGGTGATGACGATAGCCATTCGCCCTCTCGCACGCCAGTATCAGGTCATTCTGCTGGCCCTGCTGTTGCTGCTGGGCGCATGCGCAGGTCCCACTCGGCACGGTTCGGCAACTTTTCCTGCAACAATTATCGTAAGCCCCGAACAACGCAAGGAAGTGGTGCTCACCGCGCTGACCTTGCTCGAGTCCCGATACACGTACGGCGGCGCGACACCCGCCCAGGGATTCGACTGCAGCGGGCTGGTGGCATATGTGTTCAGCAATGCGGTAAGGCAGACGCTGCCGCACAACACCGAAAAAATAGCAAGCGTCAGCCGTCCGATATCCCGATCGAAGCTCAAGGCCGGAGACTTCGTGTTCTTCAACACGCTGAACCGGCCTTATTCACATATGGGCATCTATATCGGAAACGGCAATTTTATCAATGCGCCGTCCAGCGGTGGCCGAGTGCGTATCGATTCGCTCAGCAATCCCTATTTTGCAAAGCGTTTCGAGTCGGCCCGCACCGTGTTCGGTGGCTAGCCAGTACGCGACGGCAGCTACCGGTTCTCAAGTCGGCAAGCGCAAATAGTGTTCCGTGAGCTGTAGAAAGGCCGGCAACTGGGCGTCGACGCCGGTTTCTTCTTGCATCAACGCCGCTACGGCCGGCGCAAGGGTTGCAGCAAGCCTGGCATCAAGAAACAGCATGCGGGAGCGCCTGGCCAATACATCTTCCACCGTACGGGCGTATTCGTAGCGCGCGGCAAAACGCACCATGGCTGCACTGAGCCCCGGAGCCAGTTCGGTTTCGGCGCCCGGCAATGCCTGTACCCATTGCGCCTCCGTTCCATACGCGTCCAGGCCCGGAACCGTAGCCATTGACGTACGGCCCGGACCATTTCTTTGCGCACCCAGCAGCATGAAATCGCTGGTTTCGGACGGCGGCAGACGCGGCAACAAGGCGCTGTCGACGCATTTTTCCAGGACGTCCTCCGCCATTGCCCGATAAGTGGTCCATTTTCCGCCTGTAACAGTTACCAGTCCGCTGGGGCTGACCAGTACAGTATGTTCGCGGCTGATTTTCTTGGTGTTGCCGCCCTCGTTTTCCGGCGGGCGCACAAGAGGCCGCAAACCCACCCATATGCTTCTCACATCGCTGCGTTGGGGCGCACGACTCAGGTATTTGCCGGCTTCGCCAAGAATGAAGGCCACTTCCTCTGCAAAGGCATCCGGTTCACGCGACAAGTCGCGGCGCGGCGTGTCGGTGGTACCCAGGATGACCTTGCCCAGCCATGGAACCGCAAACAAGACCCGGCCATCGTCGGTTTTGGGAACCAGCAAGGCATGATCGCCCGGAAAAAATTCTTTATCGACCACCAAATGCACGCCCTGGCTGGGCGCGACCATGGGTTGGGAATCGCGACCGGTGGCGGCACCATCTTTCTGGCGTATCTGATCGACCCACACGCCTGTGGCGTTCACGACACATTTCGCCATGACAGTGTAGAACGTGCCGGTCTCTGAGTCTTGACACTTTACGCCCGCCACTTTGCCGTCCTGGTGGACGAGATCAGTGACAGGACAATAATTCAGCAGCAAAGCCCCCTGTGAGGCGGCGGTTCTGGCCAGCGTTACGGCCAGACGGGCATCATCGAATTGCCCATCCCAATACTTGACCCCTCCCTTGAGGCCTTGCGCTTTTACACCGGGCAGACATTGCCGCACCTGACCGGCGTTGAGAAACTGTGTGGACCCAAGGCCGGCCTTGCCGGCCAAAGCATCGTATATTTTCAGTCCTACGCCATAGAATGGCGTTTCCCAGCATTTATAGCTGGGCATGACAAAAGACAAAGGACGTGCCAGATGCGGCGCGTTGTGCAACAAGGTGGTCCGCTCATGCAAAGCTTCGCGCACCAGGGCGATATTGCCTTGCGCCAGGTAGCGAACTCCGCCGTGCACCAATTTTGTGGCACGCGAGGACGTGCCCTTCGCAAAGTCATGCGACTCGAGCAAGACAACCGAAAGACCGCGCAACGCCGCGTCGAGCGCCACGCCGAGGCCGCTTGCCCCGCCCCCGATAATCACCAGGTCGACCTGGTCGAGGCCGGCTAACGCCGCCAAATGCTGCGTCCTGTCGGACGCCTGGGGAGTAACGATAGTTGTCATATATGCGAAATCAAGTAATTCGAGGCAGCGTAAGTGTAGAACACCGGCGTCCTGCATGTTAAAGGTCGTATGCGCGAGTCGCGCACACGACCTTTTGTCCGGCGTCCGGCATCAGGACGGGATCAACGCACGCGCCCTTCTTTCCAGGCGGTCAACAAGGCGTCGTAGGCTACGGTTTCACCCTTGGGGCTTTCGTTTGCCAGCTTCTTCCATGGCGCCTGCTTGTCGCTCAGCCATTTTTCGGGATCACTCTTGGGGTTCAGCTTGGGCGCGCAATGGCTCATGCCGGCACGTTCGAGCCGGGCCATGACGGCGTCCATTTCGGTTGCCAGCGTATCCATGGCTTGCTGAGGCGTGGTCTCGCCCGTAATGGCCGTGGCCACATTCTTCCACCATAGCTGAGCAAGTTTCGGGTAGTCAGGCACGTTCGTACCCGTAGGAGTCCATGCCACCCGCGCCGGACTCCGGTAAAACTCGATCAGGCCGCCGTACTTGTCGGCGTTCTTTGTGAAGTACTCGCTATGGATATCGCTGTCGCGAATGAAAGTCAGGCCGACGATGGACTTCTTGAGGGATGTGGTCTTGGCAGTGACGAACTGGGCGTACAGCCAGGCGCCCGCGATTTTCTTGGGATCATGATTCTTGAAAAAGCTCCACGAGCCGACATCCTGGTAACCATTCTGCATGCCCTCCTTCCAGTAAGGACCATGCGGTGCAGGCGCCATGCGCCATTTCGGCGTGCCGTCCTCATTGACCACGGGCAGGCCTTTCTTGGTCATGTCGGCCGTAAAGGCCGTATACCAGAAGATCTGTTGCGCAATATGCCCTTGTGCGGGCACCGGTCCCGATTCGCTGAATGTCATCCCTTGCGCCTGTTTGGGCGCGTATTTTTTCATCCAGTCTATATATTTCGTCAAGGCATAGACCGCCGCCGGCGAGTTGGTGGCCCCGCCCCGCGATACCGAAGCGCCGACCGGTGTGCACTTGTCATCCGCTACCCTTATACCCCATTCATCGACAGGCATCCCGTTAGGTGTACCTTTGTCGGCGGTGCCGGCCATGGACAGCCAGGCATCCGTGAAGCGCCAACCCAGCGAGGGATCCTTCTTGCCGTAGTCCATGTGCCCATATATGGTTTGCCCGTCTATCGTCTTGACATCATTCGTGAAGAAGTTGGCGATGTCTTCGTAGGCGGTCCAGTTGACCGGCACCCCAAGATCGTAGCCATACTTGGCCTTGAACTTGTCTTTCAGGTCCTGGCGCGCGAACAGGTCGGCACGGAACCAATAGAGATTCGCGAACTGCTGGTCGGGTAATTGATAGAGCTTGTTGTCAGGTGCCGTGGTGAACGAGGTGCCGATGAAATCCTTGATATCCAGATCGGGATTGGTCCATTGCTTGCCTTCGCCGTTCATGTAGTCAGTGAGCGACAGCATTTCACCATAGCGGTAATGTGTGCCTATCAGGTCGGAATCGGAAATCCACCCGTCGTAGATGGATCTGCCTGACTGCATGGAGGTCTGCAGCTTCTCGACAACATCGCCTTCCTGGATAAGATCGTGATTGACCTTGATGCCGGTGATCTCGGTAAACGCCCTCGCCAGCGTCTTGGCCTCGTACTCGTGGGTCGTAATTGTTTCGGACACGACCGATATTTCGTTGACACCCTGTTCTTTCAGTTTCGCGGCGGCGTCGATGAACCACTTCATTTCAGCCATTTGCTGATCCTTGTTCAGGGTCGACGGCTGGAACTCGTTGTCTATCCATTTCTCGGCTTCGGCTTCGCCTGCATAAGCCTGGCCGGATAGCAGGCATGTTACGGCAAATGCCAGTGCGGTACGACGAAATAACATTGCTGTCTCCTCGGTAGATCAAGTCCCCGCTTATTTCATTGCCCTGCCGCGCAGATCGGGGGATAAGGAAATCGCGCGCAACAACAACCCAGCTTTACCCCTTGCGCATGACCAGCGCAAGAACCAGCATTGACACCACAAAACTGATCCAGACCGTGGGTTCCTCGGCAAGGCCGAGCCACTGGGCGAACTTGTCGCTCAGGCCCAGAAAACCCAGATTGATGTACGCGGCGATCAGAAGCCCCATGAACAGGCGATCGCCGCGGGTGGTCTCCATGGGCAAAAAGCCCTTGCGCATGGTGGTGGGACGCTTGATTTCCCACAGCGTCATGCCCACCAGCATCAGCGCTATGCAAATGAAGAACACGGCAGTGGGTAGAGTCCAAACCATCCAGTCCAGCATGCTGGCTCCTTTACACGCGTCCCATTGCAAAACCTTTTGCAATGTAGTGCCGGACGAACCAGATCACAATGGCGCCCGGAATGATAGTGAGGGTTCCCGCCGCCGCGAGCGTGGCCCAGTCCATGCCCGAGGCGGACACCGTGCGCGTCATGGTGGCGACAATAGGTTTGGCGTGCACGCTGGTCAAGGTACGGGCCAACAGCAGTTCCACCCAGCTGAACATAAAGCAGAAGAACGCGGCAACGCCCACGCCCGCCTTGATGAGCGGCAGGAAAATGGTGAGGAAAAATCGGGGGAAGCTATAGCCGTCGATATATGCCGTTTCATCGATTTCACGCGGGATTCCGCTCATGAAGCCTTCCAGTATCCAGACCGCCAGCGGCACGTTGAATACCAGATGTGCCAGGGCGACTGCCCAGTAGGTATCCATGAGGCCCAGTGTCGAATACAACTGGAAGAACGGCAAAAGGAAGACAGCGGGCGGCGTCATGCGGTTGGTAAGCAACCAGAAGAAAACGTGCTTGTCGCCCAGAAACCGGTAGCGTGAAAACGCATAGGCGGCCGGCAAGGCTACCGTAAGGGAGATTACGGTATTGAGCGCCACATAGATCAGGCTGTTGATATATCCGCTATACCAGGACGGATCGGTGAAGATGGTCTTGTAGTTGTCCCATGTGAAGGTGGTGGGCCAAAGCGCAAAGCTGGACAAGATCCCCTGATTGGTCTTGAAGCTCATGTTGATCATCCAGTAGATGGGCAACATGGCGAATATCAAGTACAGGACCAAAAAGATGCTGCGTTTGCGGAAGCGCTTGCTGTCATTCATGGCCAGGCTCCTTGTCTTGCGTTCCCACGCGCAGCATCCAGCTGTACAGGATGAAACACAACAACAGGATGATCAGGAAATAGATAAGCGAGAAAGCAGCCGCCGGGCCCAGATCGAACTGCCCGACCGCTTTCTGGGTAAGGTACTGGCTAAGGAAAGTCGTGGCGTCGCCCGGTCCGCCGCCCGTCAGCACGAAAGGCTCGGTGTAGATCATGAAGCTGTCCATGAATCGAAGCAGCACCGCGATCATCAACACTCCGCGCATCTTGGGCAGTTGAATGTAGCGGAATATCGAAAACTTGCTGGCGCCGTCGATGCTGGCTGCCTGGTAATAGGCATCGGGAATGGAACGCAGGCCCGCAAACGCCAGCAAGGCAACCAGCGGTGTCCAGTGCCACACATCCATCAAAAGCACGGTCAGCCAGGCATGTGTCGGGTTGCTGGCGTAGCTGTATTCAATACCCATGGCCCGCAAGGCGTGGCCCATAAGGCCAATGTCGGGACGCCCGAATATCTGCCAGATTGTGCCGACGACATTCCATGGGATCAGCAGGGACAAGGCGACCAGAACGAGCACCGCCGACGACTTCCAACCGGTGGACGGCATGGCCAGGGCCAGCATTATGCCCAGGGGTATCTCTATGGCCAGCACGGAAAACGAGAACACCAACTGCCTCACCAGCGCTCCGTGCAGGTCCTCGTCGCGCATGACGGCGGTAAACCATTCGGTTCCGACGAACACTGCGCGCGTCGGCGAAATGACGTCCTGAACCGAATAGTTGACCACCGTCATGAGCGGCAGCACTGCGGAAAACGCCACACACACTACGACCGGCAGTATCAGCCACCAGGCTCGTTGATTGACGGGTTTGGCGGATACATTCATGGAATGAGCTCCTCGTCCTGGTAAAAGCAGGAATGCTTGCACAGAAGCGCAAGGCCGGCGGCACTGCCGGGTTCGGGCAGCACATGTTCAAGGCCCAGGCGTGCACGCACGAGATGCGACCCTACCCTGGCAGTCAGTAACTGGTATGTGCCCACGTTCTGTACTTTTTCGACGATTGCCGTAAAAACGCCGGGCTTGCCGGGTTCGGCCAGATGCGTGTATTCGGGACGTATACCGAGCTTGATATGGCCGCGGGCGGACGCGATGCCGGCGGGTACCGGCACCGACTGCCCTTCCAGCTTGACCATGCCATCGACCGACTCGACAGGCAGGATATTCATGCCCGGCGAACCGATGAAATGGCCGACAAAGGTATGCGCGGGACGCTCGAACAGGTCTTCAGGTGTGCCGACCTGCACCACCTTGCCGCGCGACATGACCATGATCTGCTCCGCAAAGGTCAACGCTTCAACCTGATCATGCGTAACGTAGATTAGCGTGAGCTTCAGTTCGTGGTGGATTTGTTTGAGCTTGCGGCGCAATTGCCATTTCAACTGGGGATCAATAACGGTAAGCGGTTCGTCGAACAAGACCGCCGACACGTCGGACCTGACCAGGCCCCGCCCCAACGAGATTTTTTGCTTGGCATCGGCCGAAAGCCCCGCCGCGCGGTGGTCCAGTTGATGACTCAATTCCAGCATTTCGGCTATCTGGCCGACGCGTGCCTTGATCTGCGCCGCCGGCATGTTGCGATTGCGTAGCGGAAATGCCAGATTTTCGCCGACAGTCATGGTGTCGTACACGACGGGAAACTGAAACACCTGTGCGATATTGCGCTCTTGCGGCGTGGCGCCTGTCTTGTCGACGCCATCGAAGTGGACGGTGCCATGCGAAGGCTTGAGCAAGCCCGAAATAATGTTGAGCATGGTTGTCTTGCCGCAGCCCGACGGCCCAAGCAGCGCATAAGCCCCGCCATCGCGGAACGCCATTTTCAAAGGCAGCAAAGCGTAGTCCTCATCGCGCTGAGGATGGTCCACATAGGAATGAGACAGGTCCAGATCAATTCGAGCCATATCAGTGTTTCCTTCGCGGCGCATACAGAAGCTTGTCCGCAGCGTCGAACACCAGCGCCATGGCGGGGGCAAAGTGCAAGACCAGCGGCGCGCCGATATCGAAGTGATGAACGCCGGTAACCTGGGCGACAAGGTCCCCTATGTCGGACGCCATGTGCACGAAGGTATCGGACCCTGATATTTCGGCCAGTTGCACTTTGCCGTGCAAGGCAATATCGCCTTCACGGGCTTGCACGCGCAGCGAGCTGGCCCGCAAACCCACCGTGACGGCGGCCCCGTGTGCCGCCACGCTTTCAGGCAAGGCCAGCGCAAGCGTGTCCCCGGAAGGCAGCTGTACACCCGTGCTGGAGCGCACTGCCTTGATGAAATTCATGGGTGGATCGCTGAAAGCGCGGGCAACCCGGACAGAGCAGGGAAAATTGAACACCTCGGTGGCCGGGCCGTACTGCAGCAGCTCGCCACGATCGAGTACCGCGGTATAACCCCCGAGCAACAAGGCCTCGCCCGGTTCGGTCGTCGCATAAACAATTGTGGAGTCGCCTGATTCGAACAATAGTCCGAGTTCTTCGCGCAATTCTTCGCGCAGCTTGTAATCAAGATTGACCAGCGGCTCGTCCAGCAACATTAGAGGCGCGTTCTTTGCCAGGGCGCGCGCCAACGCCACGCGCTGCTGCTGGCCGCCGGACAGTTCGGCCGGGAGGCGGTCGAGGAACATGCCGATGTGGAGCTTGTCGGCCAAGGCCTGTACCTGTTGCGGAATATTTTTCTCGCCGCGCAATCTGAGCGGCGACGCAATGTTCTGCCGGACGGTGAACGAGGGATAGTTGATGAACTGCTGATAGACCATGGCGACATTGCGATGGCGCACTGACTCGCCTGTTACATCGCGATCGTCTACCAGGACCTTGCCCGCGCTGGGCGCATCCAGACCGGCCATGATACGCATGAGACTGGTCTTGCCAGCCAGGGTTGCGCCCAACAATACCGTGACTGCGCCGGCTTGCGGGCGCAAGCTCATGTCATAAAGCCAAGCTTCGCTTCCTACCTTCTTGCTGATGCCGTCTAGCGCCAACTGCATGGTTTCGTCTCGCTGTACTTGTTCTATTCTGCGCATTATTGTTCGTTTACTATATATTTTCCCTAGATGAAAACCCTAGGGTCGTTTCCTTTTCTTTCGATGTACAGTGCTTTTGTTCCGTAATCGACCAGAAGCATGAATCCCAATCCGCGCCAGCTAAAGCTCATGCGATATGTGCAGGGGCATCATTCCAGCACGGTTGACGAGCTCGCCGCGCACCTGGACGTGACCGTCCAGACGGTCCGCCGCGATGTGCAGCGCCTGTCCGAGGCCGGCCTCGTCGCTCGCTTCCATGGAGGCGTACGGCTGCCCGATTCCACCATCGAAAATATTGCTCACCACCAGCGCGAGAACCTGCATGCGGAAGGTAAACGCCGCATTGCCCAGGCCGTCGCGCGTGCGGTGCCGAACGACTGTTCCCTGCTGATCAACATAGGCACAACGACCGAAGCCATTGCCAAGGCGTTGATGCAGCACACCGGTTTGCGCGTCATTACCAACAACATCAATGTCGCGGCAATACTCAGCCGCAACCAGAACAGCGAGGTCATTGTGGCGGGCGGCGTGGTGCGACCGCGCGATCACGGCATTGTCGGCGAAGCCACTGTGGATTTCATACGCCAGTTCAAGGTGGACATCGCGCTGATCGGCATATCCGGCATCGACACGGACGGATCGCTGCGCGACTTCGACTATCGCGAAGTAAAGGTGTCGCAAGCCATCATTTCGCACGCGCGCGAAGTGTGGCTTGCTGCCGATTCAAGCAAATTCAACCGGCTGGCCATGGTGCGCGTGGCACAGCTTGCCGAGATCGACCGCCTGTTCACCGACAGCGTGCCGCCGGATCCGTTTCCGGACCTGCTTGCGCACGCCCAGGTACGATGCGACATCGCAATGTGATACAAATCAGCCACGTCCACTTAGCAACCCGCCATGAACTACATACTTGCACTCGACCAGGGAACCTCCAGCACGCGCAGCATCGTCTTCGATGAGGCAGGAAATATCGTGGCGCTGGCGCAAAAGGAACTTGCCCAGATTTTTCCGGAGCCGGGATGGGTGGAACACAACCCCATGGAGATCTGGGCATCGCAGCTTGCAACCGCCCGTGAAGCAATAGCCAAGGCCGGTCTGAAGGCCAGCGATATCCACGCCATTGGCATAACCAATCAGCGGGAAACGACCATGGTCTGGAACCGCAAGACGGGTCAACCCATCTACAACGCCATCGTCTGGCAAGACCGGCGGGCCGAACCGACTTGCGCCGCGCTGCGTGAAAGCGGCATGGACCGTCTCATCCTCGAAAAGACCGGCTTGCGTGTCGATGCGTATTTTTCGGGCACCAAGCTAAAATGGATACTGGACCACGTACCCGAAGCCCGCGCGCAAGCCCGCAAGGGCGAACTGGCCTTCGGCACAATAGACAGCTGGCTGATCTGGCAACTGACCAAAGGCCAGAAGCATAGTACCGATGTCAGCAACGCCTCGCGCACGATGCTGTTCAATGTACACAACAATCAGTGGGACGGCGAACTGCTGCAGGCGCTGGATATCGAGCCGGGTCTTATGCCGCAGGTCCTGCCTTCCGCCGCCGAGTTCGGTGCAATCCACCCCGAACTCCTGGGGCATTCGATTCCCATTTGCGGAGTGGCCGGCGACCAGCAAAGCGCCCTGTTCGGCCAGGCTTGCTTCAGTGCCGGCATGGCCAAGAACACCTATGGCACGGGTTGCTTCATGCTCATGCATACCGGTACGAAATTCGAGACGTCGCAAAACGGCCTGGTGACCACCAGCGCCGCGCAAACGAGCACCCAAGTCGAATACGCCATGGAAGGAAGCGTATTTGTCGGAGGAGCAGTCGTGCAGTGGATGCGCGATGGTCTTAATGCCGTCAAACAAAGCAGCGAGATCGAGGCCCTCGCGCATAGCGTGCCCGATTCCGGTGGCGTAATGCTGGTGCCGGCATTTACCGGCCTGGGCGCCCCCTACTGGAAACCCGAAGCGCGCGGCACCATCACCGGGCTCACTCGCGGCAGCACCATGGCGCATATCGCCCGGGCGGCGCTTGAAAGCATAGCGTATCAATGCGCCGCTTTGCTTCAGGCCATGAGCCGCGATGCCGTGGCCGCCGGATCGGAGCCGTTGGCTGAACTTCGTGTGGACGGGGGCGCCTGCGTCAACGATTTGCTGATGCAATTTCAGGCCGATCTGCTGGGCATCCCTGTTCTGCGCCCTACCATGGTGGAAACGACCGCACTGGGCGCCGCCTACCTTGCCGGGCTGACCAGCGGCATGTACAAGAATAAAGAACAATTGTCGGCCCTGTGGCAGGTCGAGCGGCGTTTCACGCCGCAACTCGCCCGCGACGATGCGCAAGCGCTGATGCAACAGTGGGAGCACGCAGTACGGCAAACCTGCCTGCCAAAACAGTAAAGCCGGGTGACCTACAATAAAGCCATTCCACACATGGCCGAATCATGCCCGAACTTGACCCCGATACCGCCCCCGTCCACGTAAAGTGGACGGAAAATGAACAAGCCCGTTCTGCGCGGTGGTATGCCCAAAACAGCAGTGCGCCGCCACAACGCATTATTACGGCCGACGACACGCTGAGCGCCGACACAGCTTATCGCTTGATCAGCCAAGGCACGGCGCTGCTGTGGCGCGGCGACTTCCAGAATGCCCGGCAATTGCTTCAGGCGCTGACGCGCCGAGTCGATAGAAAAAAGAAAACGGCACGCCCCGACGACGAGGCCATATCGCGGATAGATGCCTTCAACAAGCATCGCCTGCAACAGTCTCAACGCAGCCAATTGCTCAACAAGCTGCTGATCGAGCTTAGCCCCGATGCCGGCATTGCGCTGCGCCGCGCACCGGACGTTCATGACGCCTGCCGGGCGGCTTTGGGCGAAACGCCGGAGCCGTTCCTGCTGCCCCTGAGAGCCCTGCAAGGAATTATCGGCGCATATGAATGGAAGAAAAAAGGCGTGCCCATCCCCGCCCTTGGCGGCAACATTCATGTGGACTACGGCGTGTTCTCACCCAACCGGGGCGAATACATAGAGCTGGTCGCGCAGGCTCCGCTGCCGGTGCAAGATCTTGCTTTCGATATCGGGACCGGTAGTGGCGTGCTTGCCGCAGTACTTGCCCACCGCGGAGTAAGCAAAATCATCGCCACAGACCAGGACCCGTGTGCGCTGGCATGCGCGCAGCAAAATGTTGCCCGACTGGGATTGAGCCATGCCATTGAGCTGCGGAACGCCGACCTTTTTCCTGAAGGCCGCAGCGGACTCATCGTTTGCAATCCGCCATGGCTGCCGGCCAAGCCCACTGTTCACCTTGAGCGCGCCATTTATGATCCGGACAACAGCATGCTGCTGGGATTCTTAAACGGACTTCCCGGGCATTTGACCCCCGATGGCGAGGGTTGGCTGATCATGTCCGACCTGGCAGAACATCTGGGGTTGCGCAGTCGCGAATTTCTGCTTGAAGCCATTGCCGGCGCCGGACTACGCGTGGTCGATCGAATGGATGCACGCCCGAAACATCGCAAGGCTACCGACGAATCCGACTCACTGCATGCGGCGCGCAGCGCCGAAACAACTTCATTATGGCGGCTGGCCTTGGCGAAATAAGACAAGTCCCGCTACTGATTATGTCCCCGGACTTATCGGCCCTACACTTACGCTCGTCATGTGCTCTGGAGGCACCCTGAATCATGCTGCAAAAAATCATTCTGGCCATCGCGGTCTTCATCATTGTCCTGGTTGCGCTGACCTTCGGGGAAGCGATCTTGTACGAAGCCTTCGCCTGGATCTCTCATCTGACCGGATTGGTATTCCATAATTTTTCCGACGTGTACTACGCGGCGATGAACTACGTTTCCGTCCACGCCACCAAAGTCGTGATCGCCCTGCTTCTTACTGTTCCCATCAGCCTGTGGATCATCAAGAGCAAAGGATCGGAACTAGAGAAGCCCACCAATCATCGCAAGATTGCCATTGTTCTGGCAATCTTCCTGGGCTGGCTGGGTGCGCATCGCTTTTACCTGGGCCAGATCGGTTGGGGAATTTTCTACCTGGCCATCTTCTATTTCTTCGCACCCCTGGTCATCATCCTGGGCCTCATCGACGCGGTGCGCTATATGTTCATGAGCGATGAGGAATTTGCCATGGTGCGTACGTGAACGTGGGCGAGTGATCCGGCCGGACCATGCAATTTCAATTGCTGCCTTCAACCGAGCTGTGCCAGGATGCCCGGTTTGACGAATGCCTGGTCGGTCTTGCCGCGGAAAACGGACCCACGGCTTGCGTATGGGAATCACGCCAGGGGCTTGTTGTGCCCCGCACATACCAGCGCCATGCCAATTTTTCGGCCAGCTGCGCATCGTTCGCCGCACAGGGCTGGCCGGTAACGGTTCGGCAATCCGGCGGCGGCATTGTTCCCCAAGGGGCTGGCATCATCAATCTGAGCATGGCGTACGCGGTGGAAGGCAAACCGTTGGATCATTCCGACGACGCCTATCTGTTGGTTTGCCGCGTCATGACAGAAGCCTTGCGGGAATTCGGCATAGCCAGCCACCCCCAGGCGGTGGAAGGTTCGTTTTGCGATGGCCGCTATAACCTGGCGGTAGGCCATGGTCCAAGCGCGAAGAAAGTCGCCGGCACCGCGCAGTTATGGCGCCGCCAAGCCGGCACCACGAGCGCCGATGCCAGGCAGATCGTACTGGTGCATGGGCTGATACTCGCAGAGATCGACTGCGCGGCGCTGACCAGGCTCGCCAACCGTTTCGAGCAGTCTCTGGACACCGAAAGACGGTATTCAAGCGACAAGATTGCTTCGCTGCACGACTTGATTACCCCAGCCGGCACGGGCGGCGGTCTTCCCTTTACGCGCGTATTGAATGCGGCACTGGAGCGTCAAATCCTGTCGCTTCAAGATTAATCGCTGGCGCAAGCGAACTTTCCATTACATAATGTAAAGTTGTTCCGTCCCGCTAGAGTACGTGCTCCATGATAATGATGTTGCCTTTTTTGTCCGGCATGCTGGCCGTGTGGTTTGGCCTGAAGGGCCACCGTCCTGCCTGTATTTCGCTTTGGCTGATTACCTTGGTGGTATTTGCCGCCAGCTGCAAATTCCACATGACCGATCCTCTCGGGTTCTCGCTGTAAGCCATGGCCAACTTCTACTACACGCATAACAAATATCGGCTGTCGCGGACGCTGAACTTGATGGCACTGGCCGGTGTTTGCGGCATCTTGCTGTTTGCGTTCATATGGCAGTTTGCCTTCAATGATCTGCCATGCCCCTTATGTCTGTTGCAACGCGCAGCGTTCGTCATGGTGGGAATCGGGCTGCTGCTGAATCTGCGCTTCGGTCCTTCTGCCATGCATTACGGCATGGTCATTCTGTCGGCCCTGGGCGGCGCATTCGCGGCCGGACGGCAAGTACTGTTGCATATTAGCGCCAGCGACCCGGGCTACGGGCCTCCTTTCCTGGGCCTGCATTTTTACACCTGGGCTTTGATGTTCTTCGTCGCTTTCATTGCCTGGACCGGCTTCATGCTGGTTCTGGATCGCCGGTGCTCCGACCAGCCGGACGCCCAGCCGGTCGGCGGCATCGCCCGCGGCGTAATGTGGCTGTTTCTGCTGCTGGTTGCGGGCAATATGGTTTCGACCATGCTGGAATGCGGGTTTGGTGCGTGCCCTGATGATCCGGTCAGCTATCTCTGGCTGCAATAGCCCTGCTCGCGCAATTACGCCGTGTTGTTGGCGACCGAAAACCACGATACGTTCGGTCTCCTGAACAGCGTATTACATTACAATCGGATTAACATCACAAACGTTGATAGCCATGGAAAGCAAGACCGCGCGCCTCACAGTGCTTGTCGATCCCGCCAAGAAAAAAGCTTTCGAACAGCTTTGCGCCAGCCAGGACATCACGCCATCCCAGGTGGTTCGCCAGTTGATACGGGATTATCTGACGCAGCATGGCGTGAGTTACGAAAAGGGAAAAACCGGCGCCACGACGAATCCGCAAGTAAAGGGCTCCAGCGATAAGTAAGCGCGAACAACTTACACCGGTCCCGCCGGTTCTTGCCGTGTTTGCAATGGCAAGATGACCTCGATCAGTGTCTGGGCGACATTCTGCGGACCGAGCTTATCGATAAGGCCCATTTTCCTGAGCTTGCCATAAACGCGTGGATTCGCTTCCACAACAATGACGCGTACACCGCGTGCCTGCAGATCGAGCACGGCCTCTTCGAAGGCTTGTAGACCGGTCGCATCGATAAACGGCACATTTCCCAACCGGATCACAAGCACTCGCGGGTCAGTATGAGTATCAGCCAAGGCACGCTCGAAAGCGTCGACAGCAGCAAAAAAGAACGGCCCGTCTACGGCATATACCAGCACGTCGGACGGCAACTGCGGCAGACCTTCATGCGCGAGTTCTTTATCTAGCGCGAGGCCGTTCTGGCGGCGCACCACCACGCTTTCCGCCATGCGTCGCATGAAGTGAAGCATGGCCAGCACCACCCCGATATTTACCGCCACCACCAGATCGGCAAAAACCGTCAGGGTGAACGTGACAAGCAAAATAGTGACATCGGCCTTCGGTGCGCGCTTTATCATCTTAATCACATGGCGCAATTCGCTCATGTTCCACGCCACGACAAAGAGGATGGCGGCAAGACATGCCAGAGGGATGCTGGCGGCCAGCGGCGCCAGAAATAGCAGAACCACAATCAGGGTCAGAGCATGTACGACGCCGGCAATAGGACTGGTCCCGCCGTTGCGGATATTGGTGGCTGTGCGCGCGATGGCGCCGGTGGCTGCGATACCGCCGAAAAAAGGCGCCACCACATTGGCCAGCCCCTGGCCTATGAGTTCCTGATTGGAGTTGTGCCGCGTTCCGGCCATGCCGTCGGCCACCACGGCGGAGAGGAGCGACTCGATGGCGCCCAGCATCGCAATGGCAAAAGCCGGGCCGATAAGCTCGACCAGCCGGGACAGCGTAATGTCAGGTAGCTGCCAGGTTGGCAGGCCGCGGGGTATCTGGCCGTAGGTATCGCCTATTGTGGCTACGCTTTCGAAATTGAATATGGCCTGGATTATCGTTACGGCCACCAGAGCGATGAGCGGGCCGGGCACCCGGGCCAGCATGCGTATGCGCGGTGTGACAATAAGCAGGGCCAGGGCGATGCACGCCAGCACTGTTGTTGCCCAGTCAAACTGCGGCAACGCCAGCAATAAATGCCAGAGTTTCTGATGAAAATGTTCCCCGCCGACGGACGGCAGACCGAAGAAGTCTTTCCACTGGCCGACCCAGATGACGACCCCAATCCCCGCCGTAAAGCCAACAACGACGGGGGCCGGAATGAATTTGATGACTGCGCCCATGCGAGCGACGCCAAAAAACAGCAGGATGATACCTGCCATTATTGTGGCGATCTGGAGGCCCTCGATACCGTGATCGGCTACCACTGCCGCGAGAATCACAATAAAGGCACCGGTGGGCCCCGCAATTTGGACCCGGCTTCCGCCAAACAGCGACACAACGATGCCTGCAATGATGGCGGTATAGATGCCCTGTTCGGGTTTCACGCCCGAAGCGATCGCGAATGCCATTGCCAGCGGCAGCGCCACCACACCGACGATAAGGCCGGCAACAATATTGGAAAGCCAGTGGGGCCGCTTCAGCAGGCCGGCGCGGTACGCATCAACAACAGCAAGCATTGCGATTCCAGGGAAGCTAATACAATGTTGCTCGTATTATAATGTAATGTGACTCCTCACTTGCGCAGCAGGCGCAGGCTGTTTGCCACAACAAGCAGGCTGGCCCCCACATCGGCAAACACCGCCATCCACATCGTGCCCATTCCCCATACTGTCAGCAGCAGAAATACGGCCTTGATGCCCAAGGCCACCGAAATGTTCTGCACCAGCACGGTATGCGTGGCCCGCGACAGCCGGATAAAGCGCGGAATCTTGCGCAGGTCGTCATCCATCAAGGCCACATCGGCCGTCTCTATTGCGGTGTCGCTGCCCATTGCGCCCATGGCGAAGCCTATATCGGCACGCGCCAATGCCGGCGCATCATTGATGCCGTCGCCAACCATTCCTACGACACCCAGATCGGCATAGCGCTGGATGGCGTCAAGCTTGTCGCCCGGCATCAGTTGCGCCTGCACGGAATCGATGCCTACCTGTGCGGCAATGTTTTCAGCCGCCGCCCGGTTATCGCCGGAGAGCATCGCAGTCCGCACCCCCATTCCATGCAACTGCGAAATGGCGTCCTGCGAAGATAACTTTACTGCGTCCGCCACCGCAAAAAGCGCCAGAATTCGATCTGGAGTTGCCAGCACGGTTACCGTCTTGCCCTGCTCTTGCAAGACGGCGGCGCAACGTTCGATGGCGGGACTGCAAGAAGGCCGGCCGGTCTGGCTGCCGACCCAGCGCAAGCTCCCCAGGCTGTACAAGACTCCGTCCAGACGGCCCTGTGTGCCGCCGCCCAGGGATGCGGCGAAATCCTGGACATCCAGCAGCTCGTCCGGACCATGGGCCCGAGAAATAGCCTGTGAGACCGGATGGTCGGACCGGGCGGCCAGGCTTGCCGCCAACTGCTGATAGCGTCGTTCATTGTTCTCCTGGCCATCCAGGATGAGGACGTCTGTTTGCCGTGGCCGGCCTTCCGTGAGCGTGCCGGTTTTATCCAGCGCTAACCAGGCAAGCTTGCGTCCCTGCTCCAGATGAATACCGCCTTTGATCAAGATACCGTGGCGCGCAGCCGCCGCCAGACCACTGACAATGGCAACCGGCGTGGAAATGACCAGTGCGCAAGGGCACGCAATAACTAGCAGAACCAGCGCTTTGTAGATCCAGTCGAGCCAGGGCTCCTGAAAGAAGAGTGGTGGAACAAGCGCCACCAGCAAGGCCACGGCGCACACAATAGGCGTGTACACCTTGGCAAATCGGTCGACCAGGCGCTGAGTTGGCGCCTTGCTGGCCTGTGCCTCCTCGACAGCATGGACGATACGGGCCAGCAAGGTATTGCCGTAGCCCGCTTCCACGCAATACTCGATCTCACCCATGCCATTTATGCTGCCGGCAAAGACCGGATCGCCTATGCCCTTGTCGGTCGGCATGCTTTCGCCGGTAATGGGAGCCTGGTCGACCGTCGTGCGGCCGTTCACCACCCGGCCATCCAGGCCTATGCGTTCACCGGGGCGCGCGCGCAAGGTTGCGCCCGGCTGTATCGACGCCGCTTCCACCGTGCGCCATGCACCATCGGCACCTCGCAGCGACACGGTTTCGGGTGCCACTTCCATGAGCCGCTCGACGGCATGGCGCGCACGGTCTAGCGAACGCGCCTCAAGCAGTTCGGCAATTGAAAACAACACCATGACCATTGCGGCTTCCGGCCAATGTCCCAGAGCCAGCGCGCCGGTGACGGCGATGCTCATCAAGGCATTGATATTCAAATTGCCGTTGCGGATGGCGACCAGGCCCTTTTTATAAGTACCGATCCCGCTGAGTGCGACAGCGAACAGGGCCAGGGCCATCGAGGGCCAGCCGGGGTAGTCCAGCCATACCAGAGCCTCGGCAGCGACAGCTGCTGCCGCTGCAACAGCCAGCGGCCACCAGGGCTTCGCGGGAACGGCCTGCGCCTTGCCGAGCAGCTTGCCTTGCTCGGGCAGCTCCGGCTCGAATCCCAGACTACGTATGGCGTGCAGGATGGCGTCCAGGGCGGTGGGCGCATGGTCCACCGTCAGCACACGCTGCATAAGATTGAAATGCACACCGAGGACGTCGGCCATGGGTTCCAGCTTGCCGCGTATCAAGGCCTCTTCCGTGGGGCAGTCCATCTGGCTGATACGCATTGCAGTGCGGGCGGCACCTGGAACAGCTGCGTCTATGGCGTCGGGCAGGGAATCGGCATGCGCCTGCGGTGTGTGATCGTGACCATGGTCGGGATCGTGCTCGTGGTGATGGCAGCAGTGTTGATGGTGTGAAGGCATATCATTCTGGCTCGGCTAATTGCGTAGAGCCAGTAAACACCTTAAAGTTACTATAAGGTCAATACCCACACGGAGCCACCATGAAAATAGGCGACTTGGCCAAGGCGGCCGCTTGCAGTACCGAAACCATACGATTCTATGAAAAGGAAGGCCTGCTGCCCGCCCCGGAACGCAGCGACGGCAACTACCGGAACTACCAGACCCAGCATGTGGAGCGCCTGCGTTTCATCCGCAACTGCCGCAAGCTGGACATGGCGCACGACGAAATCCGCGCCCTGCTCACCTACATTGATCAGCCTCACGAGAATTGCGGCCCGGTCAATCGACTGCTTGATGAACACATTGTTCATGTCGACGTGCGTATCGCCGAATTGCAACGCTTGCGCGGCCAACTGATGGGCCTGCGCGAACAATGCGCCAGCGCACAACCGGTGCAGGACTGCGGCATTCTTCATAGTCTCGCTGCGATGGAAACAGAAGAAAAACGTCCCTCGGCGTCCCACCTGGGATAGAACGAAAAAAGGGGCCGCAACAAGCAACCCCTCTTCCTTCAAGTCCCATCCTTTCGGGCGGGATACTGCATTACTCTGCATACGCCGGATGGCGCATGCTTTACTTACTCGGCAGCAGCCGTTGCGCCGTAAGCATCGTGCTTGACGTAGCTTTTTGGCTGGAATACGCCAATCACCACCTGCCAGAATATGGCGAAGGCGCCGACGATGAAGACGATGTCGCCGAACGTACGGACCCAGCGCAGCGTTTGCAGGATATCTTGCTGCATGAACGCTTCGCTGCGGGCGTACCACATGCCTTCGGTAATACTTGCATAGGCCTGGATAATGCCTATGGGCAGCAGACTTGTACCGATCATCAATACCAGGCCAATGTTCAGGCCCCAGAAACCGGTACGCATGAGCGATTCGCTGAATTTGAAGCCAGGCACGATATAGCGCAGGACCAACAATGTGAAGCCGATTGCCAGGAAGCCATAAACACCAAACAGGGCTGCGTGGGCATGGACCGGTGTGGTATTGAGACCCTGGATGTAATACAGGGAAATAGGCGGATTGACCATGAAGCCGAATACACCGGCGCCGAGCATGTTCCAGAAGGCAACGGCGACAAAGCACATCAAGGGCCACCGCACAGTTTCCATCCAGGGGGCGCGTTCTTTGAGGCGCCAGTTTTCCCATGCTTCGTAGCCCAGGATAATCAGAGGCACGACTTCAAGGGCACTGAAGCTTGCGCCTATGGCCATGACCGGCGTGGTGGTACCGGAGAAATACATGTGGTGCAAGGTTCCGGGCACGCCGCCCAGCATGAACAACGAAGCGGATGCCAGGCTGGCTACCGTTGCGCCGCGTTTGGACACCAGGCCCATGGTGGCGAAAATGAATGCCAGGGCGGTGGTTGCAAAGACCTCAAAGAAGCCTTCGACCCAAAGGTGGACAACCCACCAGCGCCAGTATTCCATGATGGTGATATGAGTGCGTTCACCATAGAACAGGCCGGTACCGTAGAACAAGCCAATAGCGATGGTCGAAGCAACCAGCAGCGCCAGCAGGTTCTTGTCGCCATCTTTCTTGAACGCGGGCAACATGCCGCGCAGCATCAGCAACAGCCAGAATGCCAGGCCCAGGAACTTCACGATTTGCCAGAGGCGGCCAAGTTCAAGGTATTCATACCCTTGATGACCAAGCCAGAAATTGAACTGTTCCGGCATGATGTGTTTGATGGCAAGGAAGTTGCCGATGTAAGCGCCGACGACCAGAACCACCAGTGCCCAGAACAGGATGTCTACCCCCAGCTTCTGGTATTTGGGATCCTTGCCGCCATTGACGACCGGAGCCAGGAACAAGCCGGCAGCCAGAAAGCCCGATGCAATCCAGAACAAAGCGGTCTGCAAGTGCCATGTACGCGTCAGCGAGTAAGGCAGCCATTCGGAAATATTGATGCCGTAGAAGGTCTGACCTTCGACGGTGTAGTGCGCCGTCAAGCCACCCAGCAGCACTTGTGCGACAAACAGGGCAACGACCAGGAATAAATATTTTCCCAATGCCCGTTGCGAAGGCGTCAGGCCGCCGAGCGTAAGTGGATCCTTTTTAGGCGATTCAGGTTCGGGGTGATCGCGATGCAGAAACGCCCACCCCCATACCAGGAACGCGATCCCTGCCAGGAGGATGACCACGCTGGCCACCGACCACATGATATTGGCGCCCGAAGGATGGTTATCGATCAGGGGTTCGTGAGGCCAGTTATTGGTGTAGGTCACGTTGGTGTTGGGACGTTCGGTCGACGCAGCCCAGGACAACCAGAAGTAAAACTTGACCAGGTCTTCACGGCGGCCCAAGTCGGGCAAGGTGTCTTCCTTCATGGCGAAGTTGGACCGCGTGCGCTGCAGTTCCGGATCGTTACCGTAAAGCCTGATGTAGTAATCCCCGGTACTGGCCATGGCATTGGCGCGGCGTTCCGACACCGTCACCACGCCTGTTTCGGGATTCAGGGTGTTGCGCCGATATTCGTTTTTCAGCTGGTTCTTCAAGGTAGCTTGCTGATCTTCGTTCAGTTGAGCGAACGGGACACCAGCGGTTTCCTGTGCGGCAACCTCAAGCCATGCGAGAAGCTCACGGTGCAGCCAGTCGGCGCTCCAATCGGGCGCCTGATAGGCGCCATGGCCCCAGATGGAACCAACCTGCATGCCGCCGGTGCTTTGCCAGGCAGTTTGACCGTCGAGGATTTCCTCTTTGGTCATGAGCTGCTGGCCGCCAACGGTAACGACCTGGGCCGGTATGGGTGGAACCTGGCGATAAACTTCAACGCCGCTCCACCCGAGTATTCCGAACGTGACTGCCAAAACGGCCAGTAATAACCACCATAACTTCTTGTACTCACCCATGATGAGCTCCTTCTGCTGCAATTGATGCGTTTAAGAACAGCACATTGTTTTCAAGGTGAATGTGCTGCATCAAGTCTTCCTTGAATGCGTTGAGACCTCCGTACAATGCGCGCCAGGTATTGCATGCATTGACCGGAGTCGTAATATTGTTGGTAAGGCGTTGGATATTGCCCAGGGCGCCGCCGTGCTGCTCATGCTCGAAGCGCATCACCGAAATAGGAGCCTGCGCCGCAGCGTTCATGCCTTTGGCCAGCATGGGGAAAAGCATCTGCTCTTCTTTCATCATGTGGCTTTCCAGCTCTTGCTGAAGGCCTTCAAGCGCTTCCGCCAGGCCGCTGGGGCAGCCCGCCCGACCCGCATGTACGTATTCGACACGGCGCGCCAGACGGATGAGCTCGGGCAACTGGACGCGATGGCGCTCGTGGAAACGGGCCACGATATGCGCCACGAGCTCATCGGCAGGCGCCTGGCGCCAGTCGACCCCGTCTGCGGGGTCGACCAATAATCGAGCCAGTGCAGCAACCATCAGGTCGAGATCCAGGCCTTGCTGCTCCACGGCTTCGGCCAGAGTCTTGTCGCCGCCGCAACAAAAGTCCAGCTGAAACTCATGAAAGACTCGGGTGGCGCCGGGGACGGCACTGGCTAATGTGCCCAGCGTCTGGTCCGGCAAGTTATTGTTCATTTGGCTTCGTCCTCAAAGTGGTATTGATTACGAATGAACTAAAGCATTATTCATGCCAACTTTTTATTCCATGTTTTCAATGCTAAAAATATGCGCAGGGTAAATAAAACCCCATGCAGAAGGGTATATAAAACCCTATGCAGGTATAATTAACCCATGGATCAATTGATACTCGCCGATTTGGTTACCGACCTGCCCAATGCCGTGCGCTTGCAGCGCGCGGTTCATACCATGCGCGAGCGGTTCCGCTGCGACGCGGTAGGACTGCTCAGCCTGGACACCGACAGCCTGCGGCTTGTCGCCGCCTCGGGATTGGCGCACGAAGCGCTTGGCCGCCGCTTTGTGGTGGCACAACATCCGCGATTCGCAACTATTCTGGCTCGGCGCGAGCCTACCTGGTTCGAACCGGGCAGCGTATTGCCCGATCCGTACGACGGCCTGTTGGATGATCGCAAGGGCTCGCCCCTTCCGGTGCACGATTGCCTGGGCATGAGCTTGTATCTGGAGGGGCGGCTGTGGGGCGCTGTAACGCTGGACGCGCTGCAAATGGGCACCTTCGATGCGGACGCGCAACTCGAACTGAGGCGTTTTGGCCTGATATTGGCCGCGGCCATACGCATCACCGCGCTGGAAAAGGAGAATCGCAATCTTCGCCAATTGGGCAGCACGGTCAGCGGCTCCATGCAGATCATCGACGAGAACGAAATTCTGGGCGAAAGCGACGCCATCTCGGGCTTGTTGCACGAGCTCGACGTCGTGGCCGACTCGGACTTGCCCGTATTGTTATTGGGCGAAACCGGTGTAGGCAAGGAACTGTTCGCGCGGCGTGTACACCGGCATTCAAGGCGTAGCGCCAAGCCCATGGTGCATATCAATTGCGCGGCGTTGCCCGAATCGCTGGCCGAAAGCGAGTTGTTTGGTCATGTGAAAGGAGCGTTCTCGGGCGCCACCAGTGATCGCGCCGGCCGCTTTGAAACCGCACAGGGAGGCACCCTTTTCCTGGACGAAGTAGGCGAGCTCTCGCTTCCCATACAGGCCAAGTTGCTGCGCGCATTGCAGAACGGGGAAATTCAGCGCCTGGGTACGGATGAAACCATAAAAACCGACGTGCGCATCATTGCCGCCACCAATCGGCAACTGAAGGAAAGCACTCTATCCGGGGATTTTCGGGCTGATCTATACCACCGGCTATCGGTCTATCCCGTGCACATCCCGCCCTTGCGCGAACGCGACCGGGACATCCTGATACTGGCCGGCCACTACCTGGAATTCAACCGGGCCCGCCTGGGCCTGCGTGGCGTTCGATTGTCGTATGCGGCGGAGCGGGCGTTGCTGAGCTATGACTGGCCCGGCAATGTTCGCGAACTCGAACACGTCATCAGCCGGGCGGCACTCAAAATGTTGAGCCGCGGCGCGTCGCGCGACCAGATACTTACGCTGGGTCCCGAGCTGCTCGATCTCGACATTGCGCAGCCCATAACCGAGCCGCTCCACGATATCCGGGTATCCCGGGCGGGAAACGAATCCGGTCTCGTGGCCGGCCCTGCTTCGCACGAAGACGGAAGCTTGTATGACAATGAGCCCTTTTACGGGCCCGGGTCGTCGATGATCGCCAACCCGGCAAGCCCGCGCGGCGCTCAGCAAAAAATCGTGCCGCTGCGCCTCGCGCTTGAAAACACCCAGCGCGTAGCCATACAGCAAGCTCTGACCGCAACGAACTACAACTGGTCCCAGGCGGCGCGGGAGCTCGAGCTGGACTCCAGCAATCTGCACAAGCTGGCCAAAAAACTGGGACTGAAGTAAGTTTTCCCCGCGCTCCCAGGAGCTAGCGTCCCATGGCACGGGCGCTCACGCCGCCTGCCATGCCCATATGGGATTTCGGAAAATCAATAAGCCGCACGCGCACCTGGTCCTCGGGCACGCCCGTGGTTTCGGCGCCCGCCTTGCTCAACGACGCAATCAGCGCTTCCTTCAATTCATCGTTGCGGCCTTCGATGAGTTCTACGACGAACATGAGAGCCTGGGTACCGAACTGACCTGCGTTCAGATAATGCCCGTCGGCCAGCTCATGCAGCATTACCCGTACGCTGGACAGCGGCGCACCTATGCTTTGCACCACCGCTTCGCTTGCTCGCAGCATCAGTTGCCGGGTTTGTTCGGCCGAAAAACCTTTGGAGGCTGAAATCGTGACGTAAGGCATAAGACCTCTGTATAGTTGAATGATTGCACACCATAATCCAACATCCGGCCGCTAACAAGAGGAGTCCCTATGCTGAACGCTCAGGTGGAGACTTTTTTCCACAAGCAAACCGCCACATTCTCATATGTCGTGCATCAAGTGGGCAACGCCTCTTGCGCCATCATTGATTCCGTCCTCGACTACGATCCCAAATCGGGCCGCACGTCCACTGCCTGCGCCGACCAGATCATCGCCTACGTATCCAGAAACCAATTGCGCGTGCAATGGATACTCGAAACACACGCGCACGCCGATCACATCAGCGCCGCCGCCTATCTGAAAGAACGGCTGGGCGGGCAAACAGGCATCGGTGCGCACATCGTGCAGGTCCAGAGCGTGTTCCAGGATATCCTGAACCTCGGCCCGGAGTTCGCGGCGAATGCATCCCAGTTCGACCAGGTCTTTGAAGACGGACAGGTTTTCGCGATTGGCGACCTGCCCGTCAGGGCTTTGCACGTACCCGGGCATACGCCGGCAGACGTGGCCTATTGCATAGAGGGCGTCGGCGTATTCGCCGGCGATACCCTGTTCATGCCGGATGTGGGCACGGCCCGCTGCGACTTTCCCGGGGGCGACGCACATGCGCTTTATGAATCGATACGGCGCATTCTTTCATTGGGCGACGACACTCTGCTATATCTTTGCCATGATTACCCACCCGAATCGCGTTCCCGTCAGTGTTGCGTATCGGTAAAAGAGCAGCGCGAAAACAATATCCACGTGCGCGACGGTATCAGTGCGGACGAATTCGTGGCGATGCGCACCGAGCGCGACAAAACGCTGGACATGCCGGCGTTGATCATACCTTCCATACAGATCAATATCCGCGCGGGGCAGTATCCCGAGCCCGACAGCAATGGAATACGATATCTGAAGACGCCTCTCAACGTCCTGTAAAGCCAGTCCACCGCCGGCTATCGTTGGCGGCACGCAGGTGAACAAGCGCGCATGCGCTGGCGCGATATCCATATTTCGACCAGAATGCGATTTTCGGCGCGCTGGCGCCAAGTATTCCGGGAGAGCTGATGAATTTGGACAAGGCGCTATTGGATAGCGGTATGTGGCTGGTACAGGCCTATCTCATTACAGTCGTGCTGTCTGCCGCCACAATATGGGGCCTTGCAAAGTTCACCGTATGGGGCCGCCAATTCTGGAGCCTGACAGCCGCTTATTTTTCGCCGTGGCGCGACTGGCGCCCCCTGGCCACCCTGCTGCTGATACTCTTGCTGACACTGTGCGCCGTGCGTCTTGACGTGTTGCTTTCCGACTGGAGCAACACCATGTACACCTCATTGCAGAAGCTGGACTCCAGCGGCTTCTGGCGGGCCATGGTGCTGTTTGCCATACTGGCTACCATGCACGTCTTGCGTGTGCTGATCGAATTCTATGTACAACAGGCCTTTACCATACGCTGGCGCGTATGGCTGAACGAGGAGCTGCTGAGCCGGTGGCTGGCGCGGCAAACCTACTATCGCACCCAGTATCTGGACACACCCATCGACAACCCCGACCAGCGTATCCAGCAGGATGTCGCCACCTTTGTAGAAATGTCGCTTGCCTTGTCCATGGGCGTGATCAATGCGCTGGTTTCCACGTTTGCCTTTACCGCGATCCTGTGGACCTTGTCGGGGCCGCTTTCCGCCATGGGGGTGGAAGTACCGCGGGGCATGGTGTTTCTGGTATTCGCCTATGTCATTATCGCAACCGTTTTCGCCGTCAAGATCGGTCGCCCACTGATCATGCTGAACTTCTTGAACGAGCGCTTCAACGCCGACTACCGGTATGCGCTGGTGCGGCTGCGCGAATATTCCGAAAGCATCGCTTTTTATGCCGGTGAGAAAGTGGAAGGCGCATTGCTGCGCAGCCGTTTCGCACACGTTATTGGCAATGCCTGGGCTATCGTGTATCGGTCCATCAAGTTCCAGGGTTTCAACTTGTCGGTAAGCCAGGCGGCTGTCGTTTTCCCCTTCATCATCCAGGCGCAGCGCTTTTTTTCCAAGCAGATCAGCCTGGGCGACTTGATGCAGACAGCGCAAGCGTTCGGGCGCCTGCAGGACAACCTGTCGTTCTTTCGCACCGCTTACGACAGCTTCGCAACGTACCGCGCCACGCTGGACCGCTTGAACGGTTTTACCAAGGCCATCGTCGAATCCCGCGAATTGCCCGAACCCACTATCCATGCGCAAGGGCCGCGCCTGGCCGTGGAGCAGCTTACTATCAACACCCCCGCCGGCGCACTGCTGATTGACCGCCTCGACATGGAAGCCTTGCCGGGTGCGCCGTTGCTGATACAGGGCCCTTCGGGATCGGGCAAGACAACGCTGTTGCGCGCCATTGCAGGACTATGGCCATATTGCGACGGCACCATTATCCGTCCGGAGGACCAAGTGCTTTTCCTGTCGCAGAAACCGTATCTGCCCTTAGGCAGCCTGCGCGACGCCTTGTACTATCCAAACCAACTGCCCAGCCTTGAAACCGGCGCCCATGCGGATATACATCAGCAACAGAACGCCGCCATGGCCAGTTCGCATGGTGCGCCCAGCAACCTTGATGCACTGGCGATGGCCCGCAGCAGCGAATTGGGTGACGAACCGGAAACCAGCTCCCTAGCGATGCATGACCACGCTTCAAGCGATCAACAAGCCACGGATGGAGCCGCGTCCAGCGCCCTGGCAAGCATCGCCGGCCACGAACGGGCACAGGAAGTTCTTCGTCTCGTGCAGCTCGGGCATCTTGCGGACGGGCTGGACCAGGTTGCCGACTGGGGCCGCATCCTGTCGCTGGGCGAGCAACAGCGCCTGGCTTTCGGCCGCCTGCTGCTGGCCGTACCCGTGGCGGCCTTTCTCGATGAAGCGACTTCAGCCATGGACGAAGGCCTGGAAGACGCCATGTACCGTTTGGTTCGCGAACAATTGCCGCACACCCGCCTGGTAAGCGTGGGCCATCGCAGCACGCTGTCAAAACACCACGCCTGCCAATTGGTCCTGAAGGGCAAAGGCAGCGGAGCGTGGGAACTGGCCAGCATATCCTGACAAGTCATGAAGCCCGGACCTGCTACGATAGCGCCGGGCTTCGCGTCTTTGGCGCTACCCGGCCTGCGGCCGCCCTGCCGTTACACTAACCTCATCTTCTTTTCGAGTACCTGACTCCGCGACATGAACTACTTAGCTATCAAACACTTGCACGTGACGGCCGCCGGCCTGAGCATCCTTTTCTTCGTCATCCGGGCTTATTGGTCGGTAACGGGGTCCGCCATGCTTCAACGCCGCGCCGTCAAGATCGTGCCGCACATTATCGACACCGTCCTTCTGGCCTGTGCCGTGGCCTTGTCCATCATGCTGGGCGCTGCCGGAATGCAACCGTGGGTGCTGACGAAGATTGTGCTGCTCGTGGCCTACATCGGCGTGGGAACCATTGCCATCAAGCGTGGCAAGACGCCCAAAAGCCGCGGCATTGCGGCACTGATCGCCATTGCCATTTTTGCTTATATCGTCGGCGTGGCCATCAATCACAATCCAGCTTCGTGGTTCGCCTGATCGGAAAGGCCGGCTACCAGCCTCCTGCGAAATGCTGCACGACCAGACTGCTGACACAAACCGCCAGCCACACACCCAGCCCGAGCAAAACCGGCCGTAAACCGGCCGTTGCCATGCGGCGCAGGTCTGACGACAGACCAATTGCCGCAAGCGCGACCACGATCAGAAACTGAGCCACCAGTTGCAAAGGGGCCGTCCATGCGTCGGGGATATAACCCATCGAGCGTATCGCCGACGCCACCAGAAACCACAAGATGAACCAGGGAAAGATGCGGGCCAGGCTGAAACTGCCGACACCCTGCTTCTTGTGGTGCCATGCCTGGATGGCGACCAGAATCAGGCAGATCGGAATAATAAGTGTGGCGCGGGTGAGCTTGACGATGGTGGCGTAATCGCCCGCCGACTCGCTGTAGCTGTAGCCCGCGGCCACGACCGAAGAGGTATCGTTTATAGCCGTGCCCGCCCACATGCCGAAGCCCTGGTCGGACATGCCCAGCCAATGGCCCATGAGCGGAAATGCAATAACGGCCACAATATTGAAGATGAATATCGTTGAAATAGCATAGGCCGTCTCATGCTCTTCCGGCTTGATGATAGGCGTTACCGCGGCAATGGCGGAGCCTCCGCAGATGGCCGTGCCCACGCCGATAAGCGTTTGCAGCTTGGAGGGAATATCCAGCCACTTGCCCAGCAACCACGCCGAACCAAATGCCACGACTATCGTGATCAATGTTACCGACAGCGATTCCAGGCCCGTCCTGGCCACCTGTTGAATGCTCAAGCCAAAACCCAGCGCGACAATCGACCATTGCAACACTTGGCGGGAGGCAAACTGCAGACCCGGTTTGAACAAGGGCCCGACGCCGACCGAATTGCGGATTGCTATGCCCAGCAAAATACCGAATACAGGGCCGCCAATAACGGGAAACAGCCGTCCCAGCATCATCGCGAAAATGGCCACAATGACGGCCAGCACCAAGCCGTGGAGCAAGACCGGGGACCGGGGCGCCGAATGCGATGCCTGGCCGGACGCCGAACCAGAGCGGGAACCGGCGCCGACGGAATGGGATACAGCGAAAGTAGGCATGAAACTCATATATGTTAATTACGTGCAGTTATGTTAAATCTGACTCATACATAAATAAATTCATTAAAATTTATAAACAATATAAAATTAACTGATGATAGGAATCAGCATCCGCCAATTGGAAGTATTCGTCACGATCGCCGCCACGGGAACAGTCGGCGCCGCGGCCCAGCGGCTGTTCGTCACCCAGCCCGCGGTCAGCATGGCTTTGGGCGAACTGGAACGGCAACTGAACACCCAGCTTTTCGATCGCGAACGAGGGCGGCTGCACTTGAGTCCGCGTGGAAAAGAGCTCTTGCCCATGGCTCAAGAAGTGATCGAGCGTATCCAGGAAATAATGCGCCAGACCGGCGACCATCCAGCAGTACTGACCGGCGAGCTACGCCTGGGTACAAGCAATACCGTGGGCAACTATCTGGTGGGCGCCTTGCTGGGTCCGTTCATCGCGCAGCATCCCCAGGTAGCCCTGCAGGTAAGCGTCGAGAACACGGACCGCATCACCGCCGCCCTGCTTGAACACCGCATAGACGTCGCTTGCGTCGAGGGTCCCGTAAATCACCCGCAACTCGACGTCGTTCCCTGGCGCGACGATGCGCTGGTGGTTTGCGCTGCGCCCTCCCATCCCCTGGCTCAGCACAGTGATCTGAAGGCACGCCATTTCAAGGACGCGCTATGGATACTGCGCGAACATGGCTCTGCAATGCGGATTCTGGCCGAACAGGCACTGACTCATTTGCCGCCCGGACGCATACTTTTGGAATTGGGTCAGGTCGAAGCAATAAAACAGGCCGTCATTGCTGGATTGGGCATCGCCTGCCTGCCCTACACAGCCACTGTGGATTCGGTAGCCGTCGGACGACTCAAGATCCTGGACACGCCGTTTCTGAACCTGCACCGGCGCCTTGCGCTGGTTTTGCACAAATCCCGGTACCGTGGCGCGCTGATCGACGCCTTTGTAGGCAGCGTCATTTCGGGTCAGTAAAGATGAAGATGTTATTGTTACTGCCAAGGTATTTTCCGGCACATATAGGTATTCATGACTCGAAAACGTCCGACAGCCCCACTAGGCGGCACTCAGCAAGCCGACGCCACGACACCGCCCGACGCGGCCGCCACGCCCGGCCCCGGCACCCTTGCGGCCGAGGCGCCCATCAACACCGACCCCACGCTGCCACCATATGAGACGGTGGCGCTGGTGCTGCAGGGCGGCGGTGCCCTGGGCGCCTACCAGGCCGGTGTCTACCAGGGCCTGCACGAAGCCGGCGTTCAGCTTACCTGCCTGGCGGGGATATCGATCGGAGCGCTCAATATCGCCATCATTGCCGGCAATCCGCCCGACAAACGCGTTGCGCGCCTGACCGAATTCTGGGAAACCATCTGCCAACCGAATTATGGCGTGGCCTTGCACCCCTTTGTCGAGCAATCGCTTTTCAATCTTAACGATATGGTGCGGCAATCCCTGAGCGCCTGGCATGCCGGCAGCGCCATCATCAACGGCCAGAAGGGTTTCTTTACGCCGCGCTTCCCATCCGCCCCGCAGATCATGCCGGGCAAACCGGAAGCGGCCAGCTACTACGACACCAGCGCGCTGAAAACCACATTGGAAAGGCTATGCGATTTCGACCGCATCAACTCGGGGGAACATGAAGTATCGGTCGGCGCGGTAAACGTGCGCACCGGCAATTTCGTCTACTTCGAAAACACAAAAATCCGCCTGCGTGCAGAACACTTCATGGCATCGGGCGCGTTGCCGCCGGCATTCGCCCCCGTTGAAATAGATGGCGAATACTACTGGGACGGGGGACTCGTCTCGAATACGCCCCTGGCCCATGTTCTGGAGTCCCGTCCGCTGCGCGACACCCTGGCGTTTCAGGTGGATTTGTGGAGCGCGCGCGGCAGCGTACCCACCAATATGAGCGAGGTATCCGACCGCATCAAAGACATCCAGTACTCCAGTCGCACGCGGCTGATTACCGAGCAGTTGCGCTGGTCCCAATATCTGCGGCACATGCTGCAGCGCATGCTGGAAGACATTCCGCAGGAAATCCGCGACGACAAGAAGGCGTACTATCAGCTCGTCGAAGACCTGGCTTGCAGTAAACGCTATAACGTCATACATCTGATCTACCGCAACAGGCCTTACGAGCAGCATTACAAGGATTTCCAGTTCGGCCTGGCGACCATGCGCGAACACTGGGAAAGCGGCCAGAAAGACATACTCCTGACACTGCAGGAACCCGATCGTCTAGCCATGCCTGAGGACGTGTCCGGCTTCGTGACGCACGACGTGCATCGCGAAGAACTCGAACGCAGAATGCATCGGAACACGCGGCGCGCCCGAGGCCGAAAAAGCTAGCTGCGCCGGCCCAACGCCACGGCGCCAGCCAGTACAAAGGCTGTGCCGATCAGTTGCAGCGTCGTGATCGGCTCATCCAGTATCCAGCCAGCAAGGAACAATACCGATACGGGTCCGAGCAGGCCCAATTGCGAGGTCATGGGCGCGCCGATGCGGGCAACCGACCACATGATCATGAATGTGGGCGCCACGGTATTGGCGACAGCATGAAGCAGGGACAGCTCGTACACCGGCAGAGGCTGCCTTAGGCCCTGCCAGGAATACACGCTCAGGAAGTGGACCATGCTTATGATTGCCGAGACCGACATGGCGTATGCCACCAGACGCGTTGCGCCCACCCGCTTGATGAGTTCGCCGGAACTGATGATGTACACCGCATAGGACAAGGCCGAGCACAGCACGAACACCGATCCCAGCATGACGTTGTCGCCGCTCAGGGACAAATCCTGCAGGAAAACCAGCACCACACCCAGATAGGCCATGCCCAAGGCAAACCATTGTTTGCCGGGTATGGGCCGCTTCAAGTACAGCGCGGTCAGCAGAAGCACAAAAGTGGGAGACAGAAAAAGAATCAGGCGCTCCAGCCCGGCGGTAATGTACTGCAGGCCCAGAAAGTCCAAGTAGCTGGACAAGTAATAGCCGATGAAGCCCAGAAACACGATTTGCCCACCCTCCTTCGCGGTCAGCCGTGGCAGCTTGCCGCGGCGCGCCCGGCGCGCCTGGTAATAGGCGACGGCTGCGAAGAACGGCAACGACAGCATCATGCGAAAACCGATGATGGTCAGCGCATCCACGCCGTAGCGGTAGGTAAGCTTGACGACAATCGCCTTGGCGGAAAAAAGGATTGCGCCGACTCCGGCCAATAAAAACCCCATCCAGAATTCTTTCGTCTTTTTTGTGTCGGTGCCGGGCGGAAGAGAATTCATGAGATAGCGAAGAGGAGGAAGAACGCACACGCGGGAATGGCTATTTTGCCTAAACCTTTACTGCTTTGCAAAATAATGCACTGTCAGTAGTTGCCTGGGCAGTTATGTCGCGATAGAATTCCTTCATGACCAAGCGCGACAGTTCCATTTCCGCCAAAAAAGCCAAACGAAATCCGTCAGCAGGAAATACCCGCGACGGGCAGGGGTTTTATACATCAGACTCCCTTTCGCTTGAGCAAGGCGGCAACGTCGGCATCCTGATCAAACAAGTTCAAAGTTCGCTTAACCGCATGATAGATCAGCATGTTTCACCCCTGGGATTAACCGCCATGCAGTGGCGTCCGCTGGTCATGATCCGATATCGCCATGTCAACACGCCGGCCGAGCTATCCCGGCAAACCCATGTCGACACGGGCGCCATGACACGCACGCTGGACCGGCTGGAAGCCAAGAAATTCCTTACCCGCCAACGCTGCCCGGAGGATCGCCGGGTCGTCAAACTGGAGTTGACGGAGACAGGCCAGAAAGTCGCCGACCAAATATTGCCGGCAGTTGCCACAACCTTGAATACCCATTTGCAGGGTTTCAGCGGGGCCGAGGTTGAGACTCTTATGGACTTGTTGCAGCGCATGCTGGCCAATGGCAACCTTGACGATAGCTCCTGTACCGGCGACAACTAGAACGCGGGGGTGGTGTTCGCCTCCAATTTTTTTTATTATTTATCTGCCTAGGCAGATGCCAACTAGTCAGATATATTCAGCTATTTGTAAGTTAATGTGCGACAGCACCCCATCTCACACGTAAACCATGAAATTACTCACTCCTCTCGTGCTGGCGGTCGCCTTGTCCGGCTGCGCAGCGCTGGACCCCGGTCAGCCGACTCTTGCAACGCTGCAGGCCGAGCAAGTCGGGTTGAAAGACGAAGCCCTATCGTGGCCGACAGAGCACTGGTGGCAACGCTATCAGGATCCGCAGCTTGGTCGGCTCGTCACCGAAGCCATCGCCGGCAGCCCTTCCCTTGCGGCGGCGCAGGCGCGCCTGCGCATGGCCCAGGCCGCGGTGGGCAACGCAAGGGCCATACAGCTGCCACAGCTCAATGCCAGCTACAGCATGGTGCGCGAGCGCTTTCCGGAACACTACATCTACCCGCCTCCTTACGGAGGATCCATGCAAACCGATAGCGCCCTGCGCCTGGACCTCGGATTCGACCTGGATCTCTGGGGCAGGAATCGCGCACGCTACGCCGCCGCCGTATCGCAAAAGAATGCATCGGCTGCCGACCTTCAAGTGGCCCGCAACAGCCTGATAAGCGCCGTGGTCCAAAGCTACTTCAATCTTCAGAATGCACTGTCGCAGGTAACAGTCATCACGCAAATCGTGAAGCAGCTGGAGAATGTATCGAGCATCACGCGCGAACGAGTTGCCGCCGGGCTTGATACAGAAGCCGAGGTCAATCAGGCCGATTCGGCCGTTTCCTCCGCAAGGGTTCAACTCAGTCAGGCGAGCACCAACGCCCACCTGTTGCGGAATCAGCTATCCGCGCTCACTGGCGCCGGACCGCAACGCGGACAAGACATACGACAAGTGGATCTGGCGAAAGCCCCGGGCGGCGTGCCAGCCAATATTCCATTCGAGCTGCTGGGCCGGCGCCCGGATATCGTCGCCGCCAAGTACCGCGTACAGGCAAGTTCCAGCCAGATATCGGCGGCCAAAGCGGAATTCTTTCCAAACATCAACCTGTCGGCCTTCGCTGGCTTCATGTCGCTGGGAATGAGCAATCTGCTTCAAAGCGGTAGCCAGGCATATGGCGTCGGGCCAGCGGTAACCTTGCCCATTTTCAGCGGCGGCGCGCTGAACGCCAACCTGGACATCAAAGAGGCAGAGCGGGAAGTGGCCATTGCGGACTACAACCAGACCTTGTTGACGGCCGTACGTGAAGTCGCGGACGCCACCACCGCCATCCAGGCATTGCAGCGGCAAACCGTGGACCAGGCGGCCAGCTTGCGCGCGATTACCTCGGCTTACGACATTGCCGTCAAACGCTACAAGTCGGGACTGGGCAATTTCGTGCAAGTGCTGCTGGCGCAAAACGAAGTCCTGAAGCAGGCCATCCTGAATGCCGATATGCGCGCCCGCGCTTTTAATCTGGACGCCCAACTGGCCACAGCCCTGGGCGGCGGCTATAGCACCGACACAAACACAAACTGAGATACAGCCCCATGAGTACTGAAAAAAATATGGTTACCCGACGCAAACGGTTGCTGATTGGCACCACGCTGGTCTTTATCGCCATAGGCGCCGCCTATGCCATTTGGTGGGCGCTCTTCGCCGCTGACTTCGAGTCGACCGACGACGCCTACGTACACGGCAATCTCGTACAAGTCACATCGCAGATTCCCGGCACAGTGGTCGCGATTCATGCCGACGACACACAACGCACCATCAAGGGAGCTCCACTGGTGCAACTCGACTCCAGCGATGCCGACATCGCACTGAAACAGGCCGAGGCCGCGCTGGCCCAGGCAGTGCGCCGCACCCGCACCATTTTTGTACAGAATGACGCCCTGCAGGCCGATATTGCCGTACGCCAGGCCAACATTGAACGCGCCCAGGTCGATTTATCCAAAGCTCAAAGCGACCTGAAGCGCCGCCAGACACTGGCGCGTTCGGGAGGCGTGAGCGGTGAGGAAATCCTGCATGCCCAGACTGCGTTCAAAGCCGCACAATCCAGCCTTGCGCAAGCGCAGGCCGCATTCGCCGCCTCGCAAGCCATCTTGAAAACCAATCAGGCCCTGACGGCCGGCACTACGGTTGCCGCCCACCCCGATGTAATGCAAGCCGCCGACCAGTTGCGCAAGGCATGGCTGGCCAGCGCCCGCACACGCCTGCCCGCGCCGGTGGACGGCATGATTGCACAGCGCTCGGTACAAGTCGGCCAGCACGTTTCACCCGGCACGCCGCTTATGACCATCATCCCTTTGCAAAATGTCTGGGTCGAGGCAAATTTCAAGGAAGCCCAGCTGCGTCGCATGACGCCGGGCCAACACGTCGAACTCACCGCCGACTTGTACGGCGACGATGTCGTGTACCACGGCAGAATACAAGGCATTGCGGCCGGAACAGGCAGTGCATTCGCCCTGCTGCCTGCCCAGAACGCCAGCGGCAACTGGATCAAGGTAGTCCAGCGGGTACCCGTCAGGATAGCGCTGGACCCCAAGGAACTGGAAGCGCATCCCCTGCGCGTGGGCCTCTCCATGAACGCGGAAGTCGAGCTGGCTGAACCGGAACCATCAAACATTCCTGCCCAGGGCAATACGCAGTTCGAGACCGCTGTATTTACCGATAATTCCGGCGACGTAGATGCGCTAATCAATAAAATCATCAACGAAAACCTTGGCTCATGAGCGCTGCAGACATCAAGAAACCCGCGCTGGCCGCCCAGCCTCAAGGGCGTGCACATCCGCCGCTGGAAGGCCGCGCGCGGCTCTTTGGCACGATAGCCCTGTCGTCCGCCGTCTTCATGAATGTGCTGGACTCCTCCATCGCCAATGTATCGATTCCGACCATTGCCGGGGACTTGGGTGTGAGCGCCACGCAGGGCACATGGGTCATCACCTCGTTTGCCGTGGCCAATGCCATTACCGTACCCCTGACGGGTTGGCTCACCCAGCGATTCGGACAGGTCCGCTTATTCGTTCTGTCCGTACTCCTGTTTGTCCTGTCATCCTGGCTCTGCGGCTTTTCCTGGTCGCTGGAATCCCTGGTGATTTTCCGGGTGTTGCAGGGCGCGGTCGCTGGCCCCATGATTCCCCTGTCCCAATCGCTGATGTTGGGCAGCTACCCCAAGGAGAAAGCCGGCATGGCGCTGGCGATGTGGTCCATGACCATACTCGTCGGTCCCGTCGCGGGACCGCTGCTGGGCGGATGGATATCGGACAACTACAGCTGGCCATGGATCTTCTACATCAATGTCCCGGTCGGGCTGCTGGCAGGGTGGGCTTCCTGGCAGCTTTACAAACACCGAGATTCGGCACGCTCGAAACTGCCTATCGACACCATCGGACTGGCGCTGCTGGTCTTATGGGTAGGCGCGCTGCAGCTAATGCTGGACAAAGGCAAGGAACTGGACTGGTTCGCCAGTCCAGCCATCAGCAGCATGGCCGTGGTCGCAATTGTGTCGTTCGTGTTCTTCGTCATCTGGGAGCTCACAGCCAAACATCCGGTGGTCGATCTGACCCTTTTCAAGAATCGCAATTTCACTGCCGGCGTGCTTACTATTTCGGTCGGCTATGGCTTGTTCTTCGGCACGGTGGTCCTGCTTCCCCTATGGATGCAAAGCACTTTGGGATATACGGCCACTTACGCAGGAATCGCCTCCGCCCCCGTGGGCATCCTGGCCATCTTTTTTTCCCCTGTGGTGGGAAAGCTGCTTACCAATCATGATCCGCGCAAGATCGCCACGGTGGCCTTTCTGATTTTCGCTCTCACGAGCTACATGCGGGCCAACTTCAACACCCAGGTCGACCTGTACGCCATCATGATCCCCACCTTCATACAAGGGGCAGCCATGGCAACGTTCTTTATCCCCTTGACGACCATTACGCTGTCGGGCCTGGATCCGCATCGCATCCCGTCGGCAGCCGGGCTCTCGAATTTCGTGCGGCTCCTGTTCGGGGCCTTTGGCACATCCATCACCACCACCATGTGGGACAGCCGGGCAAGCCTGCATCACGCCCAACTGACCGAAATCGCACGGCCAGGCGAACCGGCCTTCGACGCTATCATGACAGGACTGAAGCAAAAAGGACTCAATCAGGAACAATCCGCCGCCGTGATCAACAACCTGATCAATCAGCAGGCATTCACGATTTCGGCCACCGACATCTTCTACGCATCCGCCATACTGTTCCTGGTCCTTATGGGCCTGGTCTGGATAGCTCGTCCAAAACCCGGCAAGGACGGCGCCGGCGATGCAGCGGCGGGCGCCCATTAAGCAACATGATCGCGGCTCGCAGGTCGCATTAGCGCCACATGCGGCGCTAATGCATTGATCAGTCAATCACGGCTTTTCTCCAAGGCACGTAAATTGCTGTCGAGAACATGGGCGTCGAATCACGTCCCTACGCGGGCTGATCCGACCTACGCTAACTACGTAAAGGACATGTATGAATCCAAATAATGCTTCAGCCGCCAACACTCAAGGTTCCATCGACGTGGCAGCCATACGCCGCGCTGCGAGAGACCTGGAAAGCGGAGCCGTGCCGTCGGGCTACCAGGGAAACCGCAAAGAAATCATAGAGATGTTGAATGCCGCGCTGGCCACCGAGTTGGTCTGTGCGCTGCGCTACAAGCGCCACTACTATACCGCCACAGGCCTGGTGAACGAACCGATCAAGGCCGAATTTCTGCAACACGCACAGGAAGAAGAAGACCACGCCGGTCGGATTGCGGAACGCATCGTGCAACTGAACGGCGACCCCGACTTCAATCCATCGACGATCGCCGAGCGCAGCCATGCCGAATATGATGAATGCAGCGACATCAAAGGCATGATCACGGCTAATCTCATCGCCGAACGCGTGGCCATCGAATCGTACAGGCAAATGATCGAACGCATAGGCGATACCGATCCCACCACGAAGCATTTGCTGATCGACATCATGGCCGTGGAAGAAGAACACGCCGACGACATGAAGGATTTGCTGGATTGAAGAGCCGCAATTTCACGACTGCGGGCTATAGACCGCTTGGCTTTGGCCGTCGATTTGCAAGGGGAGAAAAATATGTGCTATAGTTTCGCTTCTCCAATTCCCCGATAGCTCAGTCGGTAGAGCGACGGACTGTTAATCCGCAGGTCACTGGTTCGAACCCAGTTCGGGGAGCCAAGAATTCCAAGCCCCTCAAGCAATTGAGGGGCTTTTTCTTGCTCCGCAAAAACAGGCTTGCTCCGCAAAACGAAAAATTAAGCCGGCAATTTGAGCGCATCCGTTCTTTCAATAAGACCGTCCACAACCGAGCGGATCGCGCTCAGCCGATAACGAAAGTCCGACAAATCGTCGGCGTTCAGCGCGGGCTTGTTCTGGCCGATGTTTGCCTTGGCCCGAAAATCAGCAGGGTGTACAACCGTACCGTTACTTCTTTGCGCTGTTCTATTGCTTGCTAATTCCATGATTTTGCCTGGTACCAAGATATCGGCACACTCATCAGGATGACAGAGCCGTGCCAGTACTGAAGGCTACCCGCCCGGTAGGCGCGTTCGATAGCCTCCCAGTCAGGTTGCTTCATTTACTTTATCCAATAAAAAACCGCCCGGAGGCGGCGTATTTTTAACCGGGGCGGCGGTTACTCAGTAAATGTGAACTCCCCCACCTTGCAAACGTTCAAATTCGCTTGCACTGTTTCGGTTCCATCACTGAATTCAGCCTTTAGATCAAATCTGCATTTACCAGTCCCATCGTCCATATCAATCTCGACGGATTCACCAGGGGCGAGCGTATCCTCACCCAGAATATCTTCTTCCCACGTGCGCGTCCCAACGGTAGAGGCGTAGATCGCGGACATCGTTGATTTGGTTTTATTTACTACCGTCACGGTTTTGTTGGCGGCAAATGCAGCGCCTGACATGGCAGTGGCGATTCCGAAAATTGCTGATAGAAGAAGCGAACGCGTTGCAAACATAATTACTCACACGGTGAACGAGATTGTTTTGGGCATCAAAATGGCCGGCTGGAATGTAACATAATTTATCTATCCGGATAGTCACGTACTTTGCCGATTCTCGAATTGGTACCGGTCCGCATCCTCGCCGCTCGCAGTCTCGTCCTTCCCGCTTGAACTTGGTTATTGGTAGCCTCAAAATGCGCTTCCATTAGCTCTAAGCCGATCTGTATCGCCTGCGTGTTACGCCCTGCTGCCGGGTGTGTGCCAGCCCGCAGCCTATATATCTCTATGTTTGTGCCAACTGTGACTGATCTTTTATGCAGATACCGGCATCCAAAGAAAAAGCTAAACGCCCGCCAGCATGAAGTACACATACCGCTGGCGACTGTCGTGCATTATTCTAAACAGTTCAAGCTCCATATCAGCAGACATGTTCCTTCCTGTGTAATAAAAAGCCACAGTATGCCGCAACGCTATCGATTCACCTGGCCAGATGGCGTGAGGCCGTAACAGCGTACCCATGCTTAACACTTGCCAGGGCGGCTTAAACACGGCGACGCAGGTCAGAGCCAGCCTGTGACGGAACATTCCGCCGATCCACTCGCCCCTGCACTTGGGCCGGCCTGGTGGACGCTATTGGTTGATTACTGCGGCTGCTCCCACACGCATGCGGACTCGGTGAATCCGATGCGTGTGGAAAGTAAAAGGCCTGGCGCTGCGGTTACATCACCATGGTATGTTGTGATTCCCAAAACAACAGCTTACCGATGGACGCCACATGGAAGACGACTACGCATTTGCTCTACAAATACTCGATCAGCTAAACGGTGTTGAAGAGTTCGACTCCGCGTACTACCACCAGCGCTCGGAGAGGATCGGCGACATTGCGGATCGGCACGGATTGGAAACTGAAAAGGTCTTCGCTGTTTTGGTAGGCGCTATCCGCATAGATATCAAAGAGCATCCAAACCAAGAACGTTTGCACTACCTTCTCAATAAGGGCACGTAGCCCGTGCCCGCGCATAAAAGCAAAAACCCGCACTTGGCGGGTTCGCTTACTCAGGGCGCAATGCCCCTACACGTATTGTCCCGGGTAGGCCCCCATCAATCTATCACTTCACTCGCATACTTCACAGTAACTTCCTCCCTACTTGATCTTTAAACAATCCCAGGTACAGCTTGTATTCCCGCTCCGACAGCCACCCGCTATCGTCCCTGAGCAGCTTGCAAAAGGCATGGCGGCTTTACAGGATTTACGCGCAGGCTTGCAGCCCTCGAGAGCAGCCACATAAAGAGCCCCCAGAAGGCCTACCCGTACCACAAAGGTGTTGGTAAATCAGGACTGATTCATTCAAATCCCTTGAAGCTTACGGCTTTGAGGGATTTTCTTTTGCTGGAAATAATTACAGAAGAAGGTTTCACTAATTTATTCCTTCTCGAGTCACGCTAGGCCACTTGGATTTACTCAGAATCACTAAGAAACCAGCGCTGCAAGTGCCGGATTGTCGTCCATCCACTAAGAAAAAACAATTTTTGTCGTTTATTCACTAAGTAAGCTGGTGTGCGCCCTCAGAAGGCGCATCCCTTGCCCATCCCTAGTTGATTTTGGCCCCGCCTGCGTAGGGCGGGGCCTGCCTTTTATCGCCTCACAACTTGGTGCTGCTCCCCGTTCTCAGGACCCTTTTTATGGTCGAAAATCGACCATAATTTGATAGCGCAAGTGATAGCGATAAACCTGTCGTCGGGCGTGAAATGCTGTCGCACGATGTCGCCCCATGTCGGCTAAGTGTTTGATACAATGACAGTTATGATGTAGGCGAAGTATGTACCGAGGCTGCACTAAGCGTCTGTTAATCCGCAGGTCAGTGGTTCGAACCCAGTTCGGGGAGCCAAGAATTCCAAGGGCTTACGTTAATTCGTAAGCCCTTTTCTTTTGCGCGGACAATACGATAGGCCTATTCGGGCAGCTCACACTGGCCGGCGCTCTTTTCCCAGGTAAATCTTGATGTCTTGCACGGACGTGCCGACCGCATCTACCGCAACCCGGAGCTCGTCCGGCTTGCATTAGAACTGATCACACCAATAACGGAGTTCCCGTTCTTCACTAATATCAATAGAAGACGGATCCTTCGGCACGCGGTCTTTGAGGCTATCAGTCATGATTGAATCTCCCATAAATAATGCTTCAGGAGCGAGCAAGCGCCATGCCCTGTTCCAGAATGAACGAGGGGCCCGAAGCGTGCTCTCTCGATTCCGGATTCCCGCATAATTTCGCTGACTGATTTATCGCGACTGACCGCGTCGCCGCGGCACATCATTTGCTGAACTGCCGGTTATCCACTTTTGGCATTAACGGGAGGTCATTATGAAAAGAGTACTCGCTATCGCCGCGTGTTCGCTGCCGCTTGTTCTGGCCTCGACGGCCTACTCCCAAGGCCCCAGCGGGCGCTCCGGGTCCGATTCGAAAGGCGTCGAAGCTCAGGCCGAATCGACCAGTCCAAGCGGCCTCGCCGGAAGCACAGGCATCAAGCCAGATAAGGCTCCGGATACAGGCACTGCAACGCCGGCAGCGGAAGGAACCACACCGCGCTCAAGCTCATCAACGAACGAAGGCAGCCGCGATGCCAATGCCGCAAACCGGTCCGCCAGCGGTGACAGCACGCGTCATTCCAGCGGTACGCCTCCGACTGCCTCCGGGGACGCCGCAAAACCGTCGAAGCAGCAATCGCCCCAGACACAGGATACGCCGTCCGGCAGCAATCAGCCGGTACGCTGAGCTTCCCGTTACTTGCATATCTTGCATATGCCTCGCCAGCCTGAATGCAAGAAATTCCGGGCAGGCACCAAAATTGCTGAATGCCGTTGAGCGTACAAACCGGAAGACGATGCAGGCGATTCAGACAGCATCACTCTTCAATGACTAACCACGAGGTGACGACATGGACAAAGATAGAATCAAAGGTGCCGGCAAAGAGATAAAGGGCACAGTCAAAGAAACCGCCGGCAAGGTGACGAATGATCGTTCGACGCAGGCAGAAGGCGTCGCGGAAAAAACCGTGGGTACCGCTCAGCGGAAAACGGGTGAAGCTAAGGACGCCGTTCGAGACGCTGTCAAGAAAACACCATAACTGCCGATGCGCCACATGGCGCTTCTTTTGAACTGAGCCCTCCGATCGTTGGAGGGCTCAGTTCGGCACAAGCGCAGGGTAAGGAAAGTTTTCATTTATTTTCAGTTTGCGATACCCTATCGGCATGGACCATACTAATAACGAAGCCCTCTGCACTCCTTGCCGTGAACTGTCGCTCGGCACGGGAGGCACAAAACCTCATGCTTCCATGCGGCTACAGGGAGCACGCCCCCCTGAATCGTACGATGGCGCGCTTGAACGGCAATATCGTTGCATGGCCTGCAATACGGTGTGGCTCAGGCGCACAGATCGATGGGGTGTGGATGCCGGCTTCAGGCTGCTTCCCTGATATAGTCTTGGCCTACCATGGACACGATAAAGACCACCCCACCCGCGTCCACCCCGGCAGCCACACACGCCGGCACCGACGTCTCTGACAATACCGCCGCGACGAAGCCCGCCGTGGAGCTTCCTGTGCCAGAGTTGCGGCCACGGGTCCAGGCCGGCGGATTGGCATTGACCGTGCTCGCCACCATCGCGTTCATTTTCTCTCTGCAATGGGCGCGGGAGTTCTTTATCCCGCTGGTCTTCGGAATACTGATTGCCTACACGCTCAGCCCCGTGGTCCTTTGGCTGGAACGGCGCAAAGTTCCACGAGTGGTAGGCGCTACGCTGGTCATGCTGGCCCTGTTCGGCTCGGCAGCCGGTGTGCTGACTTCCGTCTATAACCAGGCGCAGTCCATTGTCGACGAACTGCCGGTAGCCACCTATAAGCTGAACAACGCCCTCCAGCGCATCGATAACGGAGAGCTCGGCACGCTGGACAAGTTGCGCAGCGCTGCGGACGCCCTGAAAAAAGCCGCCAGCCCAAGCACTGATGCAATAAAGGATGCCGCCGCCGCACCGAGCGCTGTCCAGCCACCCGATTTCAATTTGAATGAGTGGCTGTGGGCTGGGTCGCTTAGCGTCGCCGCCTTTGCCGGCAAGCTGATCGTGATCATGTTTCTGGTGTTTTTTGCCTTGCTGTCCGGCGACACCTTCAAGCGCAAGTTGGTCAAAATGACGGGGCCGTCTCTCTCGAACAAGAAAATCACTGTCCAGATTCTGGATGACATCAATTTGTCGATTCAGAAATACATGTTGATGCTGCTGGTCACCAACACGCTTTTGGGATTGGTGACCTGGGTGGTCCTGTATTTCATAGGCATGGAGAATGCAGGCGCCTGGGCTGTGGTGGCCGGATTGCTGCACATCATCCCCTACTTCGGGACAGTCATTGCCGCCGCCGCGACCGGGTCGGCGGCCTTCCTGCAATTCGAGTCTTTCACAATGATGGGCCTCGTCATGGTGGCCACACTGGCGATCGCCTCGGTGGTCGGCACCCTGGTGACAACGTGGATGACGGGACGCATTGCAAAAATGAATGCGACAGCCGTTTTTGTGGCCCTGTTGTTCGGCGGCTGGCTCTGGGGCGTCTGGGGCATGTTACTGTGCGTGCCCATTGTCGTCGTCGTCAAAGTGATCTCGCAACACATTGACGGACTCCAACCCGTCGCCGAACTATTGGGCGAATAAGCGGCCTTTCGCATAGAATTATCGAATCGCGGCGCCCTGACGTTATGCCTCTGGAAAAAGCCGCAGGGCTGTACGCCTTGCGCCCCTCCTATTCTCTGGATGCTGGATGAACAATTCCGACCTTTATTTTCGAACTTTCATACTTATGTTGGTCATCGTCACGATGGCCTTCATCTCTGTGCTGTTGCCCTTCTATGCCGCCATTTTTTGGGGCGCCATCCTTGCCATACTGTTTACGCCGCTGCACAAGCGCCTTTTGGCAAAAATGCGCGGAAAACCGAATCTGGCTGCACTCACAACGCTGCTGATCATTGTTCTCATCGTCATCTTGCCCGCGATCCTGATTACCGGTGCCTTGTTGCAAGAAGGCGCCGCCATCTATAGCCGCATCAGCTCCGGCGAAGTCAATGTGGGCGAATACCTTGAGCAAATCCTCAGCGCCTTGCCGCCTTCGGTCCACGCCGTGCTCGATCGCTTCGGTGTGGGCGACATTTTCAGCTTGCGGGAAAAACTTACAGAGGGGGCCTTGCGAGGAAGCAAGGTGCTTGCAACTCAAGCCGTGAATGTTGGACAGAACACATTCGAGTTCCTCGTCGGCATGGGCGTAATGTTGTACATACTGTATTTCCTGCTGCGCGACGGCGCCCACCTGGCCCGCACCAGCAAACAGCTCATACCGCTCAGCGAAGAGCACAAGCAACATCTCTTCCGCAAATTCGCCACCGTTGTACGCGCCACCGTCAAAGGCAACATCGTGGTCGCCATTACCCAGGGCGCCCTTGGCGGCCTGATGTTCTGGTTTCTGGGGATCCAGGGCGCATTGCTGTGGGGCGTGCTCATGGCCTTTCTGTCACTGCTGCCCGCCGTCGGCGCCGCGCTGATCTGGTTGCCGGTATCCATCTATTTTCTGGTCACCGGCGCCATCTGGGAGGGCGTGACGCTTGTCGTCTTCGGTGTGCTGGTGATCGGGCTGGTTGACAATATCTTGCGCCCCCTGCTGGTAGGCAAAGACACCAAGATTCCCGATTACGTGATATTGATTTCGACGCTAGGGGGCCTGTCGGTATTTGGGCTGAATGGCTTCGTAATCGGGCCATTGTTTGCCGCCCTGTTCATCGCCTGCTGGGACCTCTTCCCTTCGGCCATCCGCATGAATCAGCTGGACGAATAAACGATCACAAGAACAGAATCACGATATTCACCCCTAATCCCAATGCCCAGACTACCGTGCGCACCAGGCCATAACCGGCGATATATACCGCAAGATAGATCAGCCGGAGCACCACCCAGGCGAGCATCAGGCTGACGAGCGTCGCGGGATCCGCCATTTTGAACAGTGCAAACAGCACGGCCGCATAGAAAAAAGGCAAGCTCTCGAACAGATTGGCCTGTGCGGCGTTTGCCCTTGCACGCCAGCCTCCCTGGTTGGCGAGCCAGGAGCGCGGATCGTTGTTGTCATACTGCTTTCCGCCCGCCTTCGATATGCCAGCCGCCACAATGGGCAGTATGGCGGCGGCCAACATCAACCATGAAATGGTTTTCATTACCTGTCTCCCCTCACGCTTGTTATACCGGAAAGGCGCGCAAGCGCCTACGACACACTATAAGCGCATCGGCAGCACAGTTCCACGCTAAGCAGCATGGGTAATATCCCTGGTGACCTGGTCCAGCTGAGACGACTGCGTAAGCGAGGCCTGTTCCACTTGGCCCATGATTTGCGTGACATCTTGCGAGGACGCCATGATCTCATCCATCGTTTTCCTTGCTGACTGAACAAGCACCGCGGCTTTGTCCACTTGCTCTACGGAAGAAAGGATAAGTTGCTTGATTTCACGAGCAGAGTTGGCGCTGTTCTGAGCCAGGCCGCGTACTTCCGCGGCCACGACGGCAAACCCTCTGCCGTGCTGGCCCGCCCTGGCTGCCTCGACGGCCGCATTCAACGCCAGAATATTCGTCTGAAACGCAATCGTATCCATGACGCCGATAATTTCAGAAATGCGTCGCGAGCTGTCGGTGATCGCCATGATGGTGGACACCACATTTTGCACGTTCTGCCCGCCCTTCAAGGCGACATCGGATGCCTCCATGGCCAGGTCGTGCGCTTTCGACGCGCGTTCGGCATTCTCCTTCAGCCCCTGCACGGCAACGCCCAATGTCTGGGCTGCCGTAAACCGGCGCGTGATGTCGGTTGCGTATTTCACCACCTTGAAAGGCCTGCCCGCAGCGTTGAGGATGGGGTTGTAGCTGGCGTCGATCCATACCTCGCGGCCATTCTTCCCGATGCGCAGGTACTGCCCGGCGTCGTGTTCCCCGCGGCCCAATTTATGCCAAAACTCGGCGTACGATGGATTGTTGCGCTGCTCCGGAAGCACGAACATGCTGTGGTGACGCCCGACGACCTCCTCATGGGAGTAACCCATTGCGCCCAGGAATAGATCGTTGGCCCTGATGATCGTTCCGTCCAGCTCGAACTCGATGATGGCCTGGACTTTGGAGATGGCGTCCAGCTGACCTTCAGCATTCGCGTTGTTGTTTTGCTGCTGGGTGATATCGGTGGCGTACTTGACCACCTTGAAAGGCCGCTCTTTATGGTCGACGATGGGGTTGTAACTCGCTTGCAACCAGACCTCGCGCCCATCACGGCCTATTCTGCGGTAACGTCCCGAATCGTAAATTCCCTGACCCAGCTTATGCCAGAAATTCGCGTAAGCCGGCGATTGATGTTCTTGCGGATCGACGAAAATCGAATGATGCTGGCCCAGTATATCGTCAAGACGGTATCCCACAGTCTTGAGGAAGTTGTCGTTGGCCATGAGGATGTGGCCATGAAGATCAAACTCAATAACAGCCTGCGCCTTGTGTATCGCTGCAAGCTGGCCGTACAAGTCGGCATGGCGTATGTGAAGACCGCGCTGAAAGAGGCGGGATAGAGGCCAAACTGCCATACAAATTCCCCTTTGGGCTCATTCTTTTCATTAACGGCACGGGGGAAAGAAAGTTTAGGTATCCAGCTTTCGCAGGCAGGCCTCGCTTCGACAGGCCCGCTACAATAATGTTCAGAATATGTATAATAATGAGCTTGGCAAGATATCGAGACACGCATCGCGCGGTCTTATGTACGCTAAAGATGCCGATGTAGCTCAGTTGGTAGAGCAGCTCATTCGTAATGAGAAGGTCGGGGGTTCGACTCCTCTCATCGGCACCAAGTACTGATTGAAGGCGAGATCAACAGTCACACTAAAGCCCTGATTCTATGAATTCGGGGCTTTTTTATTGATGTTGTGTATTCATGTGTAATGCATATAATTACACGCATGAACAGCGCAGACCTTATCAAACAAATCAAAGCCGATGGCTGGTACCTCGTACATACGGTCGGGTCACATCATCAATTCAAGCATCCGACCAAACCGGGTAAGGTCACTGTCCCGCATCCCAAAAAAAGGATTTGCCTAAACCGACAGCGCGCAGCATTCTTAAACAAGCAGGCCTGAAATGATCAGGTCAGGAGGAACCGAAATGCTTTATCCCATCTATGTGCACAAGGAAGGCAACAGCGCCTATGGTGCCGCGTTCCCCGACATTCCAGGCTGCCTCGCTGCTGCCGACGACATTCAGGCGCTTCCGCGCGCTGCGCAAGATGCAGTCGAAGCACACTTTGGCGCTGATGAAGACCCAATCCCCTCGGCCAGCGCGCCCGACGCCTGGGCCAATCATTCCGACTACCAGAACGGCGGGTTTTGGATGCTCGTCGATATCGACCTATCCCGCGTTCGCTCCCGCGCTGTGCGCCTAAACATCAGCCTACCTGAGAGCCTGGTACAGCGTATCGACGCTACCGCACGCCAACGCGGTCAGAGCCGCTCGGCCTTCCTGGCTACGGCTGCCGAACACGAAATGGCCGAGGCCTGAAACGCAAAGCCCGCATTGCAGGTGAGCGATGGCGGACGATGACAATGTTACGAGTCTCTACTGAAAAATACTTGCTATCTATCAAAGCATTACGATTCATCAGCGGCCCGGGTTAGTCGCCGCCAGCGGAAAACGTATGGGCGATCCGGGCGGATGCTCCTTGCTTCACCGTCAGCTGAAATTGTCCGATAGGCAAGTCACCATTGACGATGCGGATTTGATAGGTGCCGGGCGGCAAGGCCAACGACTTTAGCGGCGGCGACACGCCCCTCGATGCACCGTTTACAAACACCTCGCCCCATGGACGGACATCGACCGGGACTTTGACAGAACGTGCCCTGGATTCAACTTGGCGCTTTGGAGACTTTTCCGGCGATACAGCAGCCTTTGCCTGGCCGCCAGGCGACGCGTCCGTCTCCCTCGTCTTGTGCGACATGGCCGCTGCCGGTGAATTCACGCCAGCGGCGTCGAAAGAGTCTTCCGCGAGAGGCGTCGTCGCAGACGCTGAAACACTGGTTTCGATCGGGCCACTCGCCAGGGAAATGGGAGGCACGCCGCTCTCCAAATCTGACGTTTCAGCACTCTGCTCATCAGAATCCACACCGGGCATGCTTGAGATCGCCGCGTCAGCCGGTAGATCAGCCGGCAGGCCGGCCGTCAAGCTGACATCGGGCGCATCCAAGGCCGCAGCCCCCACGTCGTCGGCAGTGTCCGTCATGGCAATCAGCGCGGCATCCGGCCGAATATCTGTTTCCAGATCCGGGCCTGTCAGCGCGGACACGGCAACTTGGTCGCGGACCGCGGCATCCGTAGCGTCCGCACCATGTCCGCCAACGGCTTGCCATGCGACGATGCCGATCGCCGCCACGATGGCCAGCACGATGGGCATTTGCCATCGAAATGAACTGACTTTTTCTGCATAGGACTGCCCCAACATGCGCTCATCGCTGTCCAGCGTCGAGGCTGCTGCAGTATCTGGGTCGACTTCCGCAGTCGCCACCCTGGCGGGCGCACTGACGTCGGCCTTCATCAATATGCCGGGAACTGCCGCCGCACCGATCCCCAGCGCAAATTCGTCGACGCTCTGCTGACGAACTTTCTGATCGAGCGAGAGGCCGCGCGCGACGGCGGCCAGAAATGTGGCCGAAAACTGCTCTTCGGCCCGGGCGTCAAATGTGATGTCGGAGCGCGCGACCATGCGGGCGACGGCGTTGGATGGCGGCTCGCCCACCACCAGCGCATACGCCAGGGCGCTCAATCCATGAACATCCGTCCACGGCCCAGTCTGCCAGTCAGGCTCGCCCATGTATTGTTCGAATGCCGCATAGCCGTCGGGAAGAACGCCAAACAGCTGCTCTGCATTACTCGCCGCCCTATGCACGGCGGGATCCAGCGAAAGCCCGCCCTTGTCGTCCACAACGATATGCTGAGGAGAGACATGCCCAAAAGTTTTTCCTTCGCGATGCACGGATCGCAGCGCCTCGCATAGTGACAGGAGAATGGCTTTGACCCGTATTTCTTCAATCGTGCCCCGTTTCTGCCACGCATCGGTCTGAAGCAATGTGCGCCGCCCTGCTTGCTCGTTTCGCATTGTCACTTGTGTTCTCCGTATCCGCGGCGCTTCTTCATCGAAGTCCTGCCTGGAAAAGCCTGTCGAATAATGTGGCGTTCAACGCCCCTGCGTGTACAAGAGTTCTGTGGGCGGCGCCTTCGGCAGCATTGGTCCACCAATAGCTCGTTACGGATGCCTCGTTGAAGTAAAGCGGCAGATCGGCCCACCCCAACTCGTCGGGCGGCGCTGCAAGCGGCGCAATTTCGTGGCCACCGTTCAGCACGCTCAAAATGTCGCCGCCGCCGTTTGCCGACGACACTGTTGCGGCGGCGGACATCAAGAGTCTGTTCAGGACTGTTTCGGCGCCACGCAATGAATCGTCCAACTGACCGGCGTTACGGCTGTGTCGCAGCGCCCCAAGCATGCTCGCGCCCAGGCAGCGGTAATACGCGGCCGAGCCTGCCAGAACATCCGGACGGTAAACGGCTTGCGGCACCGCGCAGACCAGCGTCAAGGGAAAACAACGTCCGACCCGGTCGCGGCTTGGTCCGATACATCCAAGCTGGATCAACCCGGTGTCGAGTCCGGACGGAATGACGAAATTCCAGAAAGGAGCTTGGCGATACAAGGCTTCGCTGTCGCGTCCGCCGCGCTGCAAGCTACCGATACCGCGCAGCAGCCAACGGTCCCACCACTGAACCAGGCTGCGGCTCATGCCGCGGTGGACGAAGTCTCCGCTGGCGGGCAGCTTTCCGTACCAGCCCATTCCAACGCCTTCGGTATCTGCATTTCGCGTCATGGCCCTATCCTCGCCCCGGACAATTAAAGGCCGCCATCTCGGGCAGCCCGAACGGGCTTTTGACGCTATGCGCCGTAATTTCCAGCACGACGCGGCGACCCGAGATATCGAAGGTGGCAATAGTGACTTCCGGCGAGGGGCCACGCTGCAGAGCAGCTTTATCCAGCAAACGATTCAAAGCCCACGGACCGCTTGCGGATATTCCCGACGTGCCGGTTTGCGGCAAAAGTTCGATGCCGGCGCGATTGTTCCCGGACGTGCCGGGCCACTGAATCGTCGTACCCACCTGCGGGCCGTGCGCATAGCGGACTACCTGGCCGCCGACGCTCATGATGAACTGGTTGATGTCGTCGTCCATTTGCAAAGGCCGGATGGTGACTTTATAGGAAGGCTCGCCTGCCCCATTTGCGAAGAAGACACTGTTGATGACGGCTGCGCGCTGGAAAGCGTTTAGATAAGAAGCCATTTCACCGGGTTCGCCGTCGATGCCGGGTTTGAAACGCCATCGACTGCCCGACATATCGACATGCTCGGCGAGATGCTTCTGGAAGAACGCGTCCATCAATCCTCCCGGGCCGAAAAGGCGCGCCATGTCGTTAGGCGCGGCATCGCGTGTGGAACGCCCGGAAAATGGATAGCGCCCCGCGATGGATCCACGGCAGAAGGCGCCAATCTGGGAGGCGACATTCTGCCCCAGGTTGCGCCGCTCTACGGTGGACACTTCTTTGGATGCGCGCGTGGCCAACTGGGTCAGCATGCCGGCAACGGGCTTGGGCATGCGTCCGGCCTCGGCTTGCAGCTTGCTCACGACGGGCGAGGAAGGCTTGGGTCCGCCGCTGCGTAGCGCCGCGTCGGTTGCAGTCAGATAGCCATACAGTTCGTTGAGCAGCCCCGTCGTGGCCGCGACGGGCGGCTCACTGCCGGCGACAGCGGTAACCATGTCGCGGTACATCGCGAAATGCGAGTCCACCATCGCCTCGACTTTCTTGCCGCTCGCGGAATCACGGGCGTCCACGGCACCGCCCACGGGTCCAAACATTTCCACCAGCGAACTCTGGGTCGTATTCACGCGGTCGCGGGCACGATCGAGCAGCGACCTCTCATCGGTATCGACATCGCGCAACAAGGTCGTCTCTCGCGCCACGCCCCGCATCAGCGCAACCAGGGGCGAATTGGACGTCGAGAGCGTCCTGGCCATCTCGATGCTTTCCAGGAGCGAGCCGGCGGGTATCAGCTTCAGATCGTTGAGATATGCGTCCCATATGGTGATGAAGTCCGCGAGGTAGAGCCGCCGGATGTCCAGGGCAAGTCCGGCGTGCGGCGCCGCGCCCGGTAGCGTCCGGTTCACATCCAGAACCCAGGCATCGTCGCGGCGCAATTGCTGCGCGACCTCCTCGATACGGGGACTGAAGATTGTCCAGTAACCTTTGTAGCTGTAGAGTGCCGGAATCCCGTCGCTCAGAGGTTGACCGCTGGCCCGGGCGAACACAGACATTGCCGTTGGGCCGCCCAGGCTGCTCAGCGTGATATCGGATTGCGCTTCCTTCAATAAGATGCGCCGCAGGCGGCTGTAGGCACGCCGGGCAAGCGGATGGCTGTCCAGTTCCGCCCTGGCCCTCTGCAACAAGCCTTCATCCTGAGGAAATGGCGAAGACCGTACGGCACTTTCCAGCAGACGGCGAAGATGACCCGACAAGGTCTCGAACTGGGCCCGCGTGTAGTCCGCAGGAAGCTGCTTTTGAACGTCGGCGAGCAGCCATGTGTGAAGAAAAGCCGCGTCGTAGCGCTGCGCGTCATACATCATAAGATAAGCCCGCAACGCTTCGTAGGAGTATTCAAGATCATCTTTCGCTGCTGTGCGCAAAGCTGCCTCGACGCGGCGCGCCGCTTGCGGCGTCAGGATCTGCTGCTGGGCGCTCCGGTAGACACCGTCCACGCCGGACTGCACCTTGCTTCCCTGATACAGGCCAAACCGGTAGGACCACGGAGGATCAGCAGTATCCAGGCCGCCTGCGCCGGAAAGCGCATACAGCGCGGTCATGTAGGGCATGGCGGAACGAAGATCACCGGGTTGCGTGATCCGGGTTTCGCGCGCCAGTTGCTCGACCGCCGGCACACCGGCCTCGACCTGGGCCAGATAGTGTTTATTGTTGCGATAACTGGTCGCCATCCCAGCAATGCACGCGACCAGGACCACGCTGACAGCGGCGTAGCCTGTCCACTGCACGTAGCGGTACCGGCGTTCCCATTTCAGGTTCCGGCCGGCAAGCGGCGCCTCGGGAAAGATGACTTTTTTCAGAAGGTCATGCAGGAAGAAACTGCGCCCGTTGCCGGTCTCGGGAGCCTGCGTACTGACGGCGGCACGCACGCCCTCCAGGTTCAAATGGCGCTTGAGCTCCCCGGCGACCTGGTCAAACGTTTGACCGCCTTGTGTTCCGCTTGTGAAATACACGCCGCGCAGCATCAGCGACGACTCGAACCTGGAGGACTGAAATACGTCACCGAGAAACTGTCCAAGCACAGAACGCAGGCCGGCAAACTGTTGAGGCAGCAAGTACGCCAGGGCTCGGTTGTCAGGATCCGCCTCCGCATCAAGCACATCCGGCAGCCCTTGGACCAGCCTTTGCTGCAGCAGCTGGTATTCGGTGTTGAACGAGGCCGGGAGGTTGAAGCCGTCCGATTGCGTGTCGGCATGCGGAAAGGTGAATCCCCAGACTTGCTTCAGACTTTCGTGAGTGCACGAGGCGAAGTATTGCTCGAAGCCCGACATCAAGTCTGCTTTGGTCACCAGTACATAAACAGGAAAGCGCAGTCCCAGCTGTTCGCGAAGTTCCTGCAGGCGCTTTCGCAGGATGCCCGCATGCTCGACGCGCTCGCTGTCGGAAGCCGACAGGAGATCGCCAAGACTGACGGTGAGCATGACGCCATTGATGGGCTGGCGGCCGCGGAACCGCTTGAGCAGGCCAAGAAAGCCTTTCCATTCCTCCTGATCGCCCGCGGGATCGCTTTCATGGGTGGTGTAGCGCCCGGCGGTATCGAGCAGGACCGCATCATCCGTAAACCACCAGTCACAGTTTCGCGTGCCGCCCACGCCGCGAAATGCGGCTTTGCCAAATCGATGCGCCAGCGGAAACTTAAGGCCGGCATTGACCAGCGCGGTCGTCTTGCCCGAGCCGGGTGCTCCAATAAAGATGTACCAGGGCAGCTGATACAGAAACTGTTTCGAAAAGCGCGCCAGCCGCCACCGCGGGCGGCCGCCTTCGAAACGCATGTCTTTCAGCAACCCGATGGCCTCGTCAAAACGCTCCGACAGGGCCTTGATGTCCGGATTACCCGGTTCCACCCGGGCTTGCGATGTACTCGCGGGCCGGCGTAGCTGTCCCAGCAGACGCGAGTTCAGCCGCCCTTCCCGCCATTTGCGCCATATCAGGCGCACCAGCCATACAAGGAATAACAACGCAATCAGCCAGGACCGGGCGCGCTCTGACTCCAGCGGCCGAACTTCGCCTATGGCCAAGAGCGGCCCGGCGACCCAGATGAGCACGGACAACGCCAGCAGCCCGACGAAATTCCACAAACCACGGCTAGACAGGAAACCCAGCAACTGGTTCATCGCTCGATGCCCCCGAGAGAACGGTCGGCATCCACGTGCCCGGCTGGCCGAGCCAGCACCGTAATTTCCACGCGCCGATTGCGGGCCCGGTTTTCGCTAGTGTCGTTCGGCGCAATCGGGTCCGCTTCACCCCTGCCCTCGGCTCTCACTCGGGCAGGATCAGCAATACGTTCCTGCAGCAGAGTCTTGACCGCATCGGCGCGCGCCTGGGAAAGTTCCCAGTTCGATGGAAAGCGTACGGTGCGGATCGGCACATTGTCGCTATAGCCGCGTACCAGTATGCTGCCTTGGGTTTCATTAAGGGTGTCCGCCACGCGCGACAGCACCGGTATGTAGCGGGACAGGACCTTGTCGGATCCGGAACCGAACAGGCCGTCGCCGCGCAATACGATGACGCTGCGGCCAGCCTCGTCGCGCACGGAAAGAATGCCATCACGAATCTCCGGCGCCAGGAATTCGCGCAGTCTGAACATCGGCGGCGCTGACACTGCAGGAGCAGCCGGCTTTGCCGTCTGCTCGATTTGCATGGATGGCAGAGCCAGCGCCGACAGACGGGAGTAGAGTGCGTCCGATTTCTCGCCCAGGCTCCAGCTCATCGCAAGATAGCCCATCAGGCCGATGGCCCCGACGATCACCGCGAACGCCCAAAGCGGCACGGGCAATCGTCGCACCTCGGAAAGCAAGGGTGAGTCGCGCCAATGCCGGGACAGGGGCTGTGCATACTCGCCGCGCCCGGTGCGAATGATAAGCAGCAGGCGCTGTTTCAAGGTATCCAATTGATTGCGTCCGTGATCGGCGATTCGATACCGGCCTTCGAAACCGAGCTGCAAGCAGTAATACAGCAGCTCCAACAGGTCCAGATGCTCGCTCGGATTTTGCGTCAGGCGCGCCAGCAACTGGAAGAATTTTTCTCCTCCCCAGGTTTCATTGTGAAATGTGACCAGAAGGCTGTGCGCCGACCAGACACCGCTGCCGCCCCAGGGCGTCAGCGCCGCCGCTTCATCCAGCGCGGTGCAAAGGCAGTAGCGCGCCCCGAGGATGGTTTCATTGGCAATGCCGGCCTGCTGAGCGCGCATTTCGAAGTGGCGGACCTCGTCGACGAGTCGCACCCGTAACTGTTGAGGCGATGGGTGCGATCGCGTGGCACGTATTTGCGGGATAAGGACAAGCAAGGGATTCGCCGCGGAGACCAAGGGGTTCGGTTCGCCAGCGATACGGCCGTGGCTGTATCCACTATGTATATCCTGATATGCCGCATGTTCACCTCTCCACAACCCGCCCTCCAGCGCCATGGCATCGTTCATCGTCATGTTCTTATCTCCTGTCAGGCTCGTACTGCCCAGAACTCGAGTTCCAGGCCGGGAAACTCGCCGGCCAGGTGCAGGGCAATCCCGCTGGAGCTTGCCATCTGCTTCCACATTTCGCCTGTCTTTTCCAGCTCAAAGTAAACATAGCCGGCGTGATAAGGCAGTTGGCGCGGTACGCTCAATACCTGGCGCAGGGCAATTCCGGGAAGTTGCAAATGCACAAGGTCGTGAATGCGTTCGACCGGTCCAAGTTTGGCCTGCGCTGGGAAACGCGCACGCAGTAACTCGGCGGGCACGTCGGCATGAACCGCCAGCAAAAGCGCGGCGTCCCGCAACAAGACAGGGTCGTTGACCTGTCCGACTCGCACTCCCTGGCCGCGATCGTCGAGCACGATCTGGATGGCGCGATCTTCGACGACTGCCGACAGCGAACGGCGGATGACCACGAGCAGCGGCTGGAATGAGGCATCGAGGTCATCCTGCATGTAGTCGGGAATCATCGTGAACTGCCGGTTGTCAGGATCGAATGTTGCAAGATCGCCTGCCAGCATCAGCGCTTCGTTGAACAGGCGTTCGGGATGCATGCTTCCGACACTGAGCGCGTGCCGCAAGGGACCGCGGTACCGGTTGATCGTCGCCAGCATCAGAAATTCGGCAATCTCGGACACGCCGCCCCTGCCGGGCTGGACCAGGCGCTGCGCAAGCACATCGCTGCGCGCATCCAGCAAGGACCCGACCTCGTGCAGCCATGACTTCAAAACCTGGCTGGCGTCCACCGCCAGGACAGGCGGAATATAGGTCGGGTCGAGCACCACGCGATTATCGTGGCGGCGCTCGTCGATGCGGGCCACACCCAAACATACCCAGTCTCCGGAGGCTTCGTGCTCGAGCATCAGGCGCAAACGCAGACGTCCCAGTTGCAGCACGGCGGGCTCCAAACTGATCGCACAACTGTCTTCCACCTCGTGTTCGACGACGCCGTAACGCGCGAGCGATCCATCGTCATCGTCGTAGGCCACATCGCGCTCTCCATCACGGCAACGCGCCACCGCGAGCAATATCCTGCAGGAGTGCGTGTCGCGCGGGATCTCGAGCGCGGCCGGCGCGTCGGCCGCCCGCGCAAATGAAAATGGCGTACCATCGGGAAACACGCCACTTGCCTGGCGTATCACTATCGCCCCAGAAGCAAGAGCATCCTCATCCAGCACCAGAGAGCGAAATCCCCAGAATATGCCGTCAGCGCATTCGGCGTGGATTTTTGCTCGGGATTCAAGGTAGCGTTCCTGTTGCTGAAAATGGTGGGGGCGCAGAAACATGCCCTCGGACCAGACTACTTTCTTCGGTTCCGTCATGGTTGATCAATGTCTTTATTAGTTGTTCGAAAGCACCTGAGTTCGGCGCGCTTCAATCATCGAGGGACATTGTCGTTATGCCACTCGCGTTCACTCCCAGCCGCATCTCGGCACCACTTGGCGAGAACTGCCAGAACTTGTAGATATTGGTGCTGCGGCCTTCAGGCAATTCAAGCAGGAGCCGCCAGTTGCTCGCGTCCAGATCCCGATAGGCCGCGACAACACCTAACGCGGTAGCTTCGACATGACCGGGGCGTGAAATGACCTCGACCTGTCCAGGGCGCAGCGTCACTCGTTGCATATCAAGCAGATCCGCACCAAGCGCCTGACGGGGATCATCCTGCAAAGCGAAGTAGTCGCTCGACTGGAACACGCCCCGCGCCTTGAGCTCGTAAAACGTAATCTGGATAGGCGACGCACGGCCGCTGCTATCGGGATTTACGTCCTCGGCTGTCTCCAGCGTGATCTCGTAGGGTACAGCCAGTTTGCTTTCAGTCGCGGCGCAGCCCGACAAGGCGGCCAGGGCCAAGATAGACATCCACTGCAGTGGTTTTAGTCGCCATGCAAGCATCAGGAGCTCAATCCTTTATACAAGTCGGTTAGAGAAATCAATAGTCCGTTTGTCCGACCGCCATCAGACACAACGTACAAGTCAACGAGATGACCGACACAGAGTTTTACCTGAGACACCTTTGGACACTTTTTTGAGTTAACCAAGACGGAAATACTTTCTTCGTTTCAAAATAACGTCACATGCCGACGCTAGGATTAGCCGTCACCCGAAACGTCGGCAATCGAGACCCGGACTCCACATGAATCACTACCTGACCCTGATCGCCCTTGCCAGCTGCCTGGCTCTGGCTTCCTGCGCCCATCGTCCAGTGGAGGAACCCCAGATGACACAGGCGCTCGATGATGTCCGGGCGGCGTATCAGGCCGGCCGATACGCCGAGGTAACGCAACTTGTCGGACTGTCCGTCGATCTGCAGACGGCGCCGCCAGCACTGCACACTGAAGCGCTCAAGCTTCAGGCATTCAGTTACTGCCTGCTCAATGACGCCGCACGCTGTAAACGCAGCTTCGACCGGTTGTTGAATCGCTATCCGGCCTTCGATCTGGCGGCCGCCGAAAGCCGGCATCCCATGTGGGGGCCAGTCTTTCAACAGGCGAAGAACGAGGCGGGGAGCTAAGCAGCATGAAAATCAGCGCAATCAATAAGACGCAGCCTGCTCTGGCCGCGGCATGCCTGCAAATCGTCGAACCAGGTCTGACGATAGGCAGTTGCCCGGACGCTGACATGACGCTTGTGGGCGCACAAAATGACGTTGGACGCATCCAGGCCATCGTCCGGATCGAAGACGACGGCTATTCGGTGGAAAACATGAGCGCGACCGGCTGCGTAGTCCTCAATGGAAAGTCAATGAAGCTGCGCCAGATTGTGCCGCTCCAGCCCGGCGATCAACTCGATGTCGGCGGGTTCGGCCTATCGCTTGAAGATGAGACCAGCCGTCATGCACCATGCGCATCGCCGCCCCAGGATCCCGGCACAAATTCCTTACCTCGCCCCAATCCCATATCAAATTCATTCCCCACAACGACGGATGACATTTTCACAAGTCTTCTTGATGGCCCGGGCGTGATACCCGTCGGCGCTTCGGCACCGACACTGCACCGCGATGACACGCCGGACGACATCCTTACGGATCCTAGACCGACCATTCTGGATCGTGGAGATGCCTTTCGCGGGTCGCGGCGCGACGACATCAGCGAAGTGCTGGACCGCGCCATCGACCCTGAGCGCAATCGGGATCAGCAAAACTCATAGGCAAACTCGCCGTCTCTGGCGTACAGGCTGATACGGCCGAGTGCACGCCCTTCGAGCGCGGCGCCAAGCACCTCGCGGCTGATTCTCGGCAGCAAGGTGTTAACGACAATAGCGTCTATCATACGGGCGCCGGAATCCACTTCAGTACAGCGGTAAACGACTAGTTCGATTGCCGACGGATCGACAAGCAGTTCAATCGCGTGGTGGTCGAGCAGCCGTGCAGCCAGTCTGCCCATGGTCATGGAACCAATGCGGCCAAGCATGTCATCAGGCAAAGGGTAATAAGGCACCACGACGAGACGTCCCAACAGAGCAGGAGGAAACACATTGAGCAAGGGGCCTCGCAAGGCTTGGGCCATGCGCTCGGGTTGCGGACGCGTGTCCGTCTGCTGGCAAAGAACGCCGATTTCCCGCGTGCCGGTATTTGAGGTCAGAATAATGACTGAGTGGCGAAAATCGATCCGGCGCCCTTCCCCGTCTTCCATCCAGCCTTTATCAAAAACCTGGAAGAACAGTTCGTGCACGTCGCGGTGAGCTTTTTCGACTTCGTCGAGCAGGATGACGCTATGTGGACGGCGCCGAACCGCCTCTGTCAGCACGCCTCCTTCACCGTAACCCACGTAACCGGGCGGCGCTCCCTTTAGCGTCGACACGCTGTGGGGTTCCTGAAACTCGCTCATATTGATCGTAATCAGATTCTGTTCGCCGCCATACAAAGCCTCGGCGAGGGCCAGCGCGGTCTCTGTCTTGCCGACCCCGCTGGGGCCGCACAAAAGAAATACCCCTACCGGTTTCTCCGGGTCGCTCAACCGGGCTCGCGACGACTGTATGCGCTGAGCGATCAGGTCCAGACCATGGCGCTGGCCCACCACTCGGCGCTCGAGCACATCGCCCAGGGCAAGAACGATGCTGGCCTCGTCCTTCATCATGCGCCCGACCGGAATACCGGTCCATTCGGCCACGATGGACGCGACAGCGGCGGTATCGACCGATGGGAACACCAAAGCGGTCTCGTCCTGCAGGGCTTTCAGTTCATTCTGGACCTGTATCAGTTGATCGCGCGTATCCTCTTGCGTGTCAGGGGAATCGGTCAACTCCTCACGCAACACACGTACTCGTTCAGCCAGCCGCTGCTCGACTTTCCAGGCTCTTTCAAGTACCGCCAGCTCCTGGCGCGCCGTCTCGCGCAGCTTCATGCATGCCTCGAGACGCTCCGTCCTGTCCTGTCCCAGCCGCGACTCGCGGGCCAGTATGTCGTGTTCGATCGTTAGCGCTCCTATGCGGTGCTGAAGGTCCTCGATAAGCCCCGGTGTTGCGTGCTGGCTGATGGCGACGCGGGCGCACGCAGTATCCAGCAGAGCCACCGCCTTGTCCGGCAATTGCCGGGCGGGAATATAGCGGTGCGAAAGATTTACTGCAGTGCCGATCGCCTCATCGAGCAGCAGCACCCCGTGATGCCGCTCCAGCGTCGCGGCCAGGCTGCGCAGCATGCCGACCGCTTGCTCCGGCGAAGGCTCGGCCACCTGGATGGGCTGGAAGCGGCGCGTGAGAGCGGGATCCTTCTCGATATACCGCTTGAATTCTGCCCACGTCGTGGCGCCTATGGTGCGTAACTGGCCGCGTGCCAAGGCCGGTTTGAGCAGGTTGGCCGCATCGCCGGTACCGGCCGACCCGCCGGCTCCCACCAGGGTGTGTATCTCATCGATGAAAAGCACGATGGGCCTGGCGCTGCCCTGAACAGCATCGATGACCTGGCGCAAGCGTTGCTCGAACTCGCCCCTTGCCCCGGCGCCGGCCTGCAGCAGACCAATATCGAGGAGCAACAGCGACACGTCCTTGAGCGCGGGCGGTACATCGCCTTGGGCCAGGCGCAAGGCCAGGCCTTCCACGATCGCCGTCTTGCCCACGCCCGCCTCGCCGGTAAGCAGTGGATTATTCTGGCGCCGCCGCATCAAGACATCGATCATCTGGCGGATTTCCTCGTCCCGGCCCGTGACCGGATCGATCTTGCCTGCAAGCGCTCGCGCCGTGAGATCGACCGCATACTGCTCCAGCACGCCGGCATGTCCAGCAACCTGTTCAGTGGACGTTCCCATCGTGGCGCCGCCTTGCGGCCACACATCCGCCTGTTCGGGCGAACCTGCAATAATGGCTTCGAAGTCCAGCAGCAGCACGTCGGGTACGATTTTCTCGAACTCGGCGCTGATGCCGTACAAAACATTGCGCAACGTCGGCGCCTTCAGGATTCCGGCAAGCAGATGTCCGCTGCGGATGCGTGCCGAGCCGAACTTGATCGAGCCGTACATCCAGCCTCGCTCGACCGCCTCGTCGATGTGCCCGGACAGATCGGAAACGCGACCTTCGCCGACCGGAAGACGCTCGAGCGCCGCAAGCAGTCCGTCTTGGACCCGCGCCGGTTCAATTCCAAAATGCCGTGCAATGCGGTGCATGTCCGAATCGACCACATGCATCATCTGATGCAGCCAGTGCACCAACTCGACATGCGTATGCCCCCGCAACCGGCAAAAGCTTGTGGCGCCCTGCAGTGCTATATACAGGGTCGAGCCCAGCTTGCCAAAGAGCTCCATCCGATTGATGTCCGACATTGCGTGTTGTCCCCGTTTTAAATGACATAAATGATCTTGTCCGCGGCCAGACTGCTCAAGCAGGAAAGCCCGGTCGCGCCGTATCTGCCGAGGAGGAAGGCTCCGGCGTGATTATCAAATCCCGTCCGTGTCCCAGGGCGGGCGCGCGGTGGCCCAGCCAGCTGGCGTGTCCCAAGGGCGCAGCGCCCTCATTCAGGCGAACGCCGCTGACGTCGCGTCTGTCGAGAACCAGTTGCGCATCCCAGGCGTACTCGAGCCCCAGGTACTCTCTCACCCAGTCGCGCAACTGCCTCGCCTTCTTGCGGCCAGGCAGAAACTGCATATAGTCCGCAAGCCGCATCGGCCCAAGCACAAGCCGGAACGCATGTTGCCCATCCCGGACGGCAGCCCCGAGCACAGTCCCGGATGCAAGACGTGCGCCAGTCCGTCGCAGGCAAAGTCGCTCAGTTGGATCGAGCCGGACCCAGCGCGACACAAATTCCTGCAACCGGGCCCGGACACCAAAATACCCTTGCAGGATCTGGATCAGGCCCTCGGGGTTGCGTGTCTGGCGCAGCAGATGTCCGGCTATTGCGTACTTGGCATGATCGGCGATGCTGTCCGACCGCTTGTGCGCCGGCATGCCCCGATGCAGCAGGCTGGCCAGATAACGGCTGAAATGCTCTTCTGCATTGTCCAGGCTGGCCGCGCTCTGGGCATTCGCCCATGCGCGGTAAAACAGCAGGATCAAGCGATGATGAAAAAGGTCAGCAAAAGCCGCCAGCGTGCCATCCCCGTGATGAATCAGGCGCTCGCGGGCGTATTCGGTCATATGCAAGGGCAACGGACCGTTAGGACCGAACAGCCCGAAACCATACACGGAGAGCACCGCCGGCCGGCCCGGCTGCGGGCGCTCTACCGCTGCCAGCGTAGACGGAGCGAATACCATATGCGGCATCTGGCGCAGGCGCACCGGTTCATGCCGCGGCGCCGCCGCACGCCCCAGCCCTTTGCCGGCGCCGCCGCGTGCATCCAGCCAGCGCAGCACCTGGAAAAGATCGTGGTCGTAGGGATAATCCTCAAGCCGTTGCCAGAAGTCTGTTGGCAATGTATCGGCTGGAAGCGTTGCCCGCAGCCCGCTGCTGAAGGCGTCATCCAGCATGATCTGGAGATCGGGCATCGAGCTGTCCGGAGAGTTCATCGCGGCCGTCAACTAGATGACCGCCCGGGAACCCATGCGGGGCGTCCATCGGGCGACCTGTCCGCGTTGCTGCGTCGACAATACCATCTCGGTCATCGTGTTGATCGAAACATGCCGTGCAAAGAATTGTTCCAGAACCGCCCCCAACACGAACGGGCTGGACCCGGAAAAGGCGGATTCGTCGACGCTCAGATCGATGCGCACAGCGCGCCCCATCTGAATCGGCCCGGGATGAGGCAGCCGCCGGTATACCGGCGACATGCGGATATGCCTGAGACCCTGGACCTGCCGGCTATACGCCGCGTCGGCCATAGGCGCATAGCTTTGCAACAGTTCGCGCATCGCCCGGGCGCCCTCCCGGTCATCGGCGTCGGACATATCGGTATAGTTCAGACCCAGCTGGCTGATGAGGCGCCACGTCGCAGCTCCGTCGGCCAGAGCCGGACGCGGCCGCGAAGGGCCTTTGAGTATGCGTATCGCTGAGACGGGCGCGGATACACGCAGGCTGAAATCGGTCTCGCCGCCACGCGGCAGCAATAGCGGCAAATCGCGGTTCGTGCATAGCGTTTCAACGCTGAGATGACGCAACTGTTCGGAATACGGTGCTTCATCGCGATCGACCAGGGACACAAAGACTTCACTGCCTGTATAGGCGCTGCGCGTGCCCGTCTGCCTCGCGATGTCCGTCACGATGCGCGGCTCGCGCCTCAATGCGTAGTAGGCGCTGTAATCGCCACCATCATCCGAGACCGAGCGATAGAATGGCCGAAACTCCCTGGACGGCCCGCTGGCCGCATGTCCGGTCAGCCGGGTAATGCAAAAGACCTCGAAATCCGTCGGACGCGTACGTTCGATGACAACGTGGTGTTCGTGCTGCCGGGGTGTGACGACGATACGGTCCGCCCGCCGCGGCGTCAGGTTGATGACCGGCACGCAATGCAGCGCGAGGTGTTCGGCCGTGATCACCTCGTAGAGCTCAGGCGCGGCGTCCTCAAGCAATAGCGTCAATTCAAAAACCTTGACCGGCCCCTCCTGGGCAAGACGCCGCAGTTGCGGCTTCAACCCGTTGATGCTGAAAAACAGAAAGCGTTCGGCAAACGCCGCATACTCCTGCAACAGGCGATATCCCTGGAATACCCTGGCATCCACAGGCAGCAACGCCTGGGACGCATTGAAGCCTTCGTGTTGCAATGCATCGGCATCCAACCGGGCTATCGTCCGCGCGGGACGGTCCGTGCCGTGGCACAGTACACCGCAACATCTGCCGATCAACAATTCCAGCAACCGGCTCGTATGAACGTCCTGGCCGTTCAGGAAAAACTCAAGCCGGTCCAGGTCAAGTTCGCTGAGCAAAGCGCCGCCGCATACCTCGATGCGCAAACGCAAGGCGCTGCGAACCGGCGATGCACGACCGCCAAACCCAAACCGCGACAGCGGCAGATCCAAAGGCGCATCGGTAAGTTCGGCGTGCGCAATGCGCAAGGGCCAGAGCATGACTTCATGGCCGGTGGAGAATTCACAGTGAGTCTGCTCGTGCGGAGCAAGCCCGGCGCGCAGCAATGTGCCGCGTGGCAGCGGGAAACCTTTGGCCAGCGCGCCTTCATTCATCCCCGGTTGAAGCTGGACGATGGCCATCGACGGTGTCGGAGCAAGGTAATTGGGATGCACGATCTCCAGCAGGCGCTGCGAGAACCGTGGAAACTCCGCATCCATCTTCATCTGTATGCGGGCAGTCAGGAAACCGACGCCTTCAAGCAGGCGCTCGACATAAGGGTCGGCGACCTCGGTGCCATTCATGCCCAGGCGCCCAGCCACCTTGGGGTAGTGCGAGGCGAACTCGGCGCCCATTTCGCGAAGGTACGCCAGCTCCCTGTTGTAGTAGTCAAGCAGTGACGGATTCATGCGCCCGTACCCATGTCGGCCACATCGATGTATCCACTCTCGAGGTCGATATCGGTACGAAACAGGAATTCCTGGGGATACGGAACGCACCAAAGCATGCCGCTTATACGGAGGCTGACAATATTATGCTGGGCGAGGACGGCCGCGTCGGCCTCACAGCGCACAGCCAGGGTTTCAGCCAAGATGCGCGGTTCAAATGCCATGATGGCCTGAGCAATGGCATTTTCAAGATCCAGCCAGTCCACCTCGGACATACGCTGTCCGGCCATGGCGCGAACGCCGAAATTCAGGGTGGACGCCCGAACGTGCCCGCGGTGCTCCAGGTCTTGTGTCGATTCGGTATTGACGGTATTGAGCAACCAGCGCAAATCTCGCAGGACCGCGCTGCGCAACTGTGTCTGCGTCAACTGCATGTCGCCGGATGCATCGGCGGCGCGGCGGGGCGCCGCGTCGGTAAGCCGGTCGAGGAGCGCCGGCTGAAAACGGTCGCGCGCGCCGCGCAAGCGATAAGTCTGGGATTTCATCAATACTTTCTGCAAATGGGCTGCGACTTGAACGGCGCAGCCCATGGGTTACGTTAGACTTCCTTGTTCTGCTTGACATCCCAGGCAACCAGGCTCTCGGCGCCCTTGCCGCCTGCGTCGGTCTGCTCCCAATACTGCTGCTTGACCTTTGCGGCCTGGAACGCATATTCGACCAAAACCACTTCCGAGTCCTTGTCTGCCGAAACCTGCACCGACGTGACCAGCACATCTTCCAGCGTCACTTTTGAATATTCGATCTGCGTGCCGCCCGCCTTGCACATGGACAGCTCTATCCTCGGCAGATGCTTGCCGCTGGCACAATGCTTCATGACCGCAGGCGCCGCCTTGTCGATACGGGCGACCACGTGCAGGTCATTGAAGCTCGCCTTGCCGATACCCCCGCCCCCGCCCGCGGTCATCGACCCAGGCTGCGTCGCACCCCAGGCGAATGACCGAATGTCGGTCCAGTCCTTGTGATTGGCATCACGGGACTCGCCATTTGCACCTTCGATTTTCATGAACATATCTACAGCCACGGAACTCTCCTGTTTAACGTATGACGACCATGATTAGCCCTGCGATTCCGTTAACCACCGTTCTGTTTGAGCGATGGCAACTTGGACACCAGCCTCAAAGACACAGTCAGACCTTCAAGCTGATAATGAGGACGCAAGAAAAACTTTGCAGCGTAATAGCCGGGGTTATCTTCGATTTCCAGCACTTGCACTTCGGCGGCGGCCAGCGGTTTGCGCGCCTTGGTTTCCTGCGATGAATTTGCCGGATCGCCATCCACGTAGTTCATGATCCAGTCGTTCAGCCAAAGCTCCATCTCGTCGCGTTCGCGGAATGAACCGATCTTGTCGCGGACAATGCATTTCAGGTAATGCGCAAAACGGCAGCATGCGAATAAATATGGGAGGCGAGTCGCCAGACGGGCATTCGCCGTGGCGTCCGCATCGTGATACTCGGCCGGCTTTTGCAGGGACTGGGCGCCGATGAATGCAGCGAAATCCGAATTCTTGCGATGAACGAGCGGCATGAAACCGTTCTTGGCCAGCTCCGCCTCGCGCCGGTCGCTGATCGCGATCTCCGTGGGGCACTTCATATCCACGCCACCATCGTCCGTCGGAAAGGTATGGCAGACCATGTTGTCAACGGCGCCCCCCGACTCCACGCCTCGTATCGACGTGCACCAGCCATATTGCTTGAAGGAACGGTTGATGTTTACCGCCATGGCGTAGGCTGAGTTCGACCACGTATAGCGGTCATGACTTGCGCCGTCTGTTTCTTCTTCAAAATCGAATTCGTCCACGGGATGGGTCCGCACCCCGTATGGCAGGCGCGACAGGAAGCGAGGCATCGCTAGTCCGACGTACCGCGAATCCTCGGACTCGCGCAGACTGCGCCAGGCGGCATACTCGGTATTGGTAAAGATATTGGTGAGGTCGCGGGGATTGGCCAGTTCCTGCCAGGTGTCCATCTGCATGACATCGGGCGAGGCTCCCGAAATAAACGGACAATGGGCAGCCGCGGAAATCCGGGCCATTTCGCCCAGCAGCTCTACATCCTGCGGACTATGATCGAAATAATAGTCGCCCACGATGCAACCCAGCGGCTCGCCTCCGAACTGCCCGTACTCTTCCTCATACACGCGCTTGAAAATCGGGCTCTGGTCCCAACTTGCGCCCTTGTGCCGCTTGAGGGTGCGCCCCAGCTCTTTCTTTGTCATGCACATGACGCGGATCTTGAGCAGCTCGTCCGTCTCGGTATTGTTCACCAAATAATGCAAGCCGCGCCATGCGCCCTCAAGCACCTGGAATTCAGACTCATGCATGATCAGATTGATCTGCTCGGACATCTTTCGGTCAATCTCGGCAATGATTTCCTGTATTGCCTGATAGGCATCGGAGGCCAAGGTCACCGAATTCTCCAGCGCCTGGCGAGCCAGTGTCTGTACGGCCTGCTCCACGGCAACGCGCGCCTGGTCGGTCTTGGGCTTGAACTCTTTTTGCAGCAGCGCGGAAAGCTCGTCGGTTTCAACGCTGGCCGGCGCAAGGCTCGCCGTGTTCAGGGCTTGTGCATTCATTGATTCATTCCTGAGTGATGGTTGACTTGCCTGCGAGGTCGTCGCCTTCCGTTGACTGGCCCGGGCGTGGCGCCGCAGCGAGCGCGCCGAGCAACGCCGGGTTCTGGAGCACATCGCTGATCAGTTCTTCGGCACCAGCCTTGCCGTCCATATAGGTCAACAGGTTGGCCAGTTGAGTGCGCGCTTCCAGTAGCTTGGCCAACGCATCGACCTTGCGGGCCACGGCGGCCGGCGAGAAATCGTCCATGCTCTCGAACTCAATGTCCACAGGCAGCATCCCCTCTCCCGTCAGCGTATTCGGGACATGGGCGGCCACGCGCGGTCTGATGCCCTTCATACGATCATCGAAGTTGTCGATATCGATGTCCAGAAACTTACGTTCCGCGATCTCGGGCTGCGGCTCTCGTGATTTACCTGCAAGATCGGCCATTACGCCCATGACAAAGGGCAGCTGTATCGTGCGTTCCGCGCCATAGATCTCCACGTCGTATTCGATCTGTACACGTGGCGCGCGGTTACGCGCTATGAATTTCTGTCCACTATTGCTCGTCGCCATGAGTCGCTCCTTGGTTTGGCTTGAATAGATTTTTTATGCTGAGCCGAAAGGCGCCGCGCTTATTCTCCGCGCGGCATCCAGACGGCGAACTGATCTGCGCCTTGAGGTGCAAGGTCTTTCAACAGCTCATGAAAATCGAGCGGTATGATTTGCTGCACCCGCCGGATCAACATCGGTGCCGGATGGCTTGGTTCCCGTGTATCGAAATACAGGCACACCTTGCCCAGCGCCAGCAAGGCATCATCGCGGCTATCGATATTGGCTTCGCGCCACGAGGCGGCGGTAGTGCGCCGGCGCCGTTGGACCGCGTCGTCATCCCCCGGCGCGTCAATCGCGCTTCCAGCCATATCGTCGTCGACCGGATCAGGCGCCGACTCCTCCAGCACCGCGGCGATAAGGCCCAGCGCGCGCTCCAGGTCGGCCAAGTCCGGTGTCCACTCCGCCCCGGCTTCGCGCGCAACGACCTGCTTGATACGCGCGAGGGCGCGCAACGCACGCGGTACGGCCACCACGTTTTCCGCCCCTGCGGCGACCGCAAGCCTCAAGGCTTCGCGCAGCCGCGCCAGCCCGCCCGGATACACACTTACATCCACCAGACTGCCGTCGATCAGCGCCTCGGCATTTCTGACGGTGATTTGCCCGTACAGATCATTCAACAAGGACGCGTCGCGCAACGCCCTGACAACCCCTTGAGTCTCGCCAAGCGCTGACAGCGCGTTTACGCGTGGCATCGGATCCGCGACGCCCTCCAGGTGCAATAATGGAAAAACCTCGTCCCACCATGCTTCGAGAACGTCGGCGATCAACTGGACGCCATCGAAGAATCCATTTACTCCGCGCAGCTCGGTCCAGGCTTGTGTCAACAGCGTCAGAACGCGGACATCGCAAGTGCGCTCGCACAAGGCCAGGGCTTCGCGCTCGATCAGCGACCAATCGGGCGCCACGGCGGGGATGATGGTGGAGCCGAACTGTTGCTCGGCCTTGGGTACGGCGGCTTGCTGCAACGCCAGGAATTCGGGGCTATATTCGAGATCCACTCCGCAGGCTCCCGCCTGGCCGAAAGTCGAAAACAGCAAAGGTATTGTCATCGGTATCAGCCTGCAAACACGAAAACGCAAGACGCGTTGTCCTTCTGTTCGAGACGAATTCTAGGCAGCACCCATGTAGTCCGTATGACAGGTTCTCTTCCTTACAATTTTTATAATTATGTTTCCGGATCGAGAAATAACGGCAAGCCCTTATACCGGCATGTCGTCTGACCGAACTTGCGCGATGAAGTCACTCATCTATCAGGCCCTTGTCTTGCAAGGCGCGCAGGGCATCGGGTCCTTCTTCTTCGTCGCTATCGAATATTTCTTCGCCGTCCAGCATGTAAGCGCGAAGAAGATATTCGAGCGCGCGTTCGTCCTCCAGATGCAGCAGCGCCTTGCCAAGCATGTAATGGACAAAGGGGTTCTCGATGCCTGCAGGGCAGTTGAGCGCATCGAACATGGCGTCCTTCGCCGCGGCATAGTCGCCCGACTGATAACTGGCGTCGCCAATGGAGGCATACAGCCAGACGGCAGCTTCCCAATTTTGTTTGGGTTCGGGCAACAGGGCAAGCGCTTCGCGCCAGGACACCAGCGCGCCTTCGAAGTTTCCGTCGTCCAGCTTCAGATTGCCCTGCTCGGACAGATGCTCGATTCTGGTGTAGATGTCGTCAGGAAGTTCCATGCTTTTTCTCGTAGGCATTTTTGTGCTCCGCGATTCCTCACCGCGGCAGCTATATCAGTCGCAGTCCTGATCACCGTTTTCCGGCGCCAGACCTCTCCAGATAATAAGACAGGTAATCAGGTTTCGCGCCTTCGAAAGGCCGGCGTTTGTAGGTCTTGTACAAACCATCGAACAGGACATAGGCCTCATCCATATCTCCCACTTCGTAGAAAACCGTGGCGGCAAGGAACTCGGTATGCGGATCAGGTTCCGGACCATAGGCCGCGCGTGCCAACGCCAGCCATCGGGCCGCAGGCTCGGACTGCCCTGTATCGCGATAGAATTCCGTCAGCGCCACCGCCATGGACGCCGCAAAATCATGCTGCAGTCGAGGCTCGGGAATGCAGGACCAGGCCTCCAGGAAATGTCGTTCGGCAGATGCCACGTCGCCCGCCTCCCATGCGCGCCTGCCCAGCCCGCCGTATTCATATACTTTTTCCCTGAGCTGCGGGGTCAAAGGAATAACATCTGCCATGCCTGTTCCTAAATTGTTTGCTACTTCAATGGTGGAAGATAACGTTCCAGGAGTTTAGCGCCCGCCGACCGGTTCAGGCTGTAATGATCCAGTATGTAGTTGTCGGCGTTGCGCATCCATTCGCGAACCTTGGGCGACTTGGCGCCATACTGTCTGCCCACTTGATTCCACCACCGGACCGCATCCGTGGGCGCGTGTGCCATATCCGCCTCCCGCAAGGGGTACCACTTATCATTGGACGCCTTGAACGTGGTATCGCCAGTCAGCGGATCATCGCGCAGCTTGTCCTGCCCGCGCATCCGTTCCTGGACTTTCTTCCCGGTGGCTGAGTTTTTACCCGGAGTGCGACCGAGGTATTTTTGGCGCAGACTCGTCTTGCCTGGCGACGCGCTCGTCGGCTGCGCACGTTTCGCCGCGTGACCCGCGCGCGCCGACTTGCCGCTGCTTGCCGTCTTTGCCGAACTGTTTCCGCCCTTGGCTGCGGCGGCGCCTTTCTTGGCGGCGCCGCCCTTGCCGCTGCCCGCGCCCAGCAATACGACCTTTACCTGGCTTGGGATCACGCGCGCTCCCAGCGCATTACAACGATTCTGCACCGCAAGGCTGGTCAGCCGGGTAGCCGGGATGCACTTGAACAGCACGTTCGGCACGCAGGTAATATGCCGGGATGGCCCCATGACCGAAGGCGAAATAAGGCCCAGGGCAAGGCCCGGGTTATCGCCATTCGACAACGGGATGGTGGTGAGCAGGTTATGCGCGGGCATTCCCATCAGCAAAATATTCCACGCATTCGGGATACCCATGGGGCCCAAGGCAAAATTCGGATAGGGAATTGGAATGAGGGCCGGCGGTGTCTTGCAGAGGTCGGGGAAGGCCAAGTCCATTCCCATCAGCTGGCAATTGGCGAACATTCTGTCAATCCCTCTCGGCTGCTGCGGGGCCCGCATTCAAGGCGGCGGGCCGGCAGGCCGACCAGCGTTCGGCCTCGTACAGCAGCGCATCGTTCTCGAGCACACCGGCGCGCGAAGTCCAGCGCGCATCGAGGGTGTCGGCCCGGTGCAACTGCGTGCGCGTGAAACGGCTATCGCGGAAATCCGCAAGCCGCAGATCGGCATAGGAAAAATCAGCATAGGCGAGATCAGCATGCGCAAACGTCGCCGCCTCGCAGCGGGATCTGTGCAGTATGGCTTGCGTCAGGTCAGCCCCCTCGAAGTCAGTCTTTTCAAGACAGGCATCGGCCCAGATGCTTTGCGGATACCGGCCGGCCCTGCAATCACTCAAAGTCAGATCAGCGTGCGCAAACATCGTTCTTGCGGCCTGCGCGCCCGCCAGGATGGCATGCCGCAACGATGCCCCCTTGAAATTGCTCTGGCCCAGCAGCGCGGCGCCAAGATCGCAGGCGTCCATGCGGCAATCAGTAAATTGGCAACGCTCGAGGCGGTGCCCATGCAATTTCTGACCCGAAAGGTCGATATCGACACACACCACACCATCCCAGTGCGTACCGGCCAGTACAGCATGAGACAAGTCGCCCGAATACAGCAACGTCCGGTCCAGTATGGTTTCAGCCAGGTCGACCCCGGTCAGATTGCATTCGGAAAACGACGACGCGGGCAACTGTGTGCCCACAAACCGGGCCGCAGTGAGATCGGTCCGAATGAAGTGGCATTCGGTCAGCACCGCACTTGAAAAATCCGCGCCCGCCGCCGAACCATGAGACCAGTTCATTCCCCGCGCTGCGGGCAGACGCAGGCTGGCCTGGGTCGCGTCGCAGCGGTGAAATGCACAGTCGTCCAGCAAGGCGCCATCCCAGTGAGAGCCCTGGAGCGAGCATTCGCTGAACCGGGAGTCGCGCCAGTCCAGCCCATTCATCGCGACGCCGCGAAGGTCGCAGCGCACCACCATGGCACCCGCATAATCGCCGGGGGAGAAAGCCACGGCGCGCAGGTCGAGATCGGCCAGCACTTCGCCGCTCTTGATGAGTTTGCGCACGTCGTCGGCCGTCATCATGTCTCGTCTCCTGTGGCGTCCGCGACCGGCAGGGTCTTGGTCCATTTCGTATATGCCCTGGCGTTGCGCGTGCTGGCGTCGAGCCTGCCCTGCGAGATGTCGGCCCGAAAGAGATTGGCATCGCTCAGATCGGCAAACCGGAGATCGCTTTTCGACAAAATGGCGTCGATCCAGTCCGACTGGCGCATGTCGGCGCCGGTCAGATCGCATTCCATCAGCAAGGTTCCTCCGGCATCGGCGCCCCGGAAATTGGCTTCGCGCAGGCTCGATTCAGAAAGGTCGCTGGTATGCAGCCGCGCTCCATCAAATTGCGCGCCGTCGAGATCGAGTCCGCGCAGACTGCATTCATGCAGCCAGGCGTTGGAGAACAGAGCGCCCGCCATATCGGTCTGGACCGCGCAGCATGTGACCAGGTGGCTATGGATAAAACTGATCGGACTGACGCAAATACTTTGCACCCATCCGCAAGCCGTCAAGGTGGCATGACTGAAGTCGACGGCATCCAGCTCGCAGTCCAGCCAGACGACCCGGCGCAAGTCCGCGTGGTCGAAATGAACGCGCGTGAAACGGCTTTCCCTGGAGAAGTTCAAGGACTGGATACGGGCCCGCGTGTAACGGCAATCAGTCAGGTCCAGCCCGGCAGCCGAACACTGCTGCATCGTTGCATCATCAAACCGGCAGTCGGCGAAAACAGCCCCATCAAGAACCGTCTCCATGAACGTGGCGCGCTCGAACGATACATTGCGGGCGATCAGTTCCCCAAGATTTGCACCCTTGAAAATGGCGCCGCTCATATCCGCGTCCTGCAGCTGCGCTCGCGTCAGTACGGCTTCGGTCAGGTCGGCGCCAACCAGCGATACGCCGCTCAGGTCCGCCATCTCCAGCCATGTGCCGCGACACCGGGCGCCGGACAGGTCCATTCCGGACAGATCGATACCGGTCAGGTCCAGGCCCGACAGATCGCGGCTCCCCTGCATCAAAGCCGTCACCCGGCGGCGCATGCGTACGCTGCGTCCGCCCAGCGCCGCCCGGGCGGGCGACTGTAAGTGGGCACCAAGCCGGTAAAGGCGAGCCATGCCGTCCTGCCCCTTGTCGAGCATGGTCTGTACTTCTTCGGGTCCCATGGTCGGCGTAGCAGCCGCGCCGCTTGCCGGCGCAGCGTCGTCATTGACGGCCCTCAGACGCATCGCATCCCTAGTCTTACGGTCGCGTGTCTGCGAGTCCCGCGCCATGGCCACTAACGCGGCCGCCTGCACGCCTTTATTGATACGCGGCGGTCCACCGGCAGGCTGGTCCGCGAGACTTTGCGCGAGCGTCGTCATACCAGTCCGGGCCTCAGGCGCATCGCCAAAAGACTCACCCAGAGTGGTCTGCGCCTGCCGGCGCTGTTTCAGCGCTTGGACCTTGGCAAGGCGGGCATCCCGTCTCCCTCTGCGCGCGAGCTCGGGCAAATCGTCCAGCGAAGTCAGGCGGGCAGGAGCTTGCCCGTCCATCCCATAGGCCGACGGGTCGTGGCCCGCCGCCTTTGCACGAGCCAGCATGTCTTCACGCAAGCGCCCGGCACGCCGCTGCTGATTCACCAGCAACGGTTTGTCCATCATGCTCGACTCATCGAGCATGCCGTCGCCACGCAGTGCCGACTCGGGCAGCAAGTCTTTGTCTCTCAGCGCGAACAAAGGACCGGAATCGCGAGGAAGACGTTGCGCCAGGACGCGACCGTAGTAGCCCCACTCGCGCAGCGGTTCATCGACGTGCTCGAGCGCGGGCATCATGACCGCGATATCGGATGCGTCATCGACTCGTGTTTCAACGGTGCCATGGAATATGAGCAGGACCCGCTCCTGGTCGGGGAAGAACCATGCCGTGGTATGCCGCAAGGCGACTTCTTCCGGAAGCTCGGAGTCATCCGCCACGGAGCGCCTGAAGAAACAACGTGCCCGCCACCCGGGCAACCGGCCTTGTAGACACTCCTGCTGCGGATGCATATTCCAGATTTCGTACTCGGTGCGAGGCTCGAACGATGCGCGATCCACATGCCATTGATCCGGCGTTGCGGCATTGAAAAAATAGGGATCGAGGGAGTTCGGCAGGCCTGGAAAACCGTCGGCAAGCCAGGAGAGTTCAAACCCGCCCGCACGCTTGAAACGGCGCGGCCGTACCGGCGACACCGGGCCAAAAGAAACAGGCTGGAATGCCTGGCCTTCGCGCGTGGCTCGACCTTCCAGAGGCTCGATGTTCGGGACCGCCCTGGGGCCCTCCCGTGCGCGCTCCGCGCCGATTCCACAAGGGTTCTCGGCCACGTCCGGGCCGCCATAAGTATGGCGCCAATCGACTGGCACGCCCTGTACCGGACCAGGCAGGCTCATGCCGCCGCTGGTCCAGGTTCGATCTCCGGATACGATGAGGCTTTTTTCCAAACCTCCTACCCGTACCCGTACCGCACAGGAGCCTGGGTCGGCAGCCCCATGCGCCCACGCGCTGCCCGACACGAGAAATTCGGCACATGGCTTGGGAATGCCCAGATCCAGCACGCTGTCTTCTTCCAGCGCCGCATTGGCAGTCTTCCACAGTTCGGCCTCCGGCAGCAAGATGGGATCCGGCTCCAGAGTGGCCATCGCCATTACGGCAACACCCAACTGATGCCGGCCGAGATAGGTATAGGGCCTGGTCAGCAGGCTCAAGCGCAAGGGCTTTATGATGCGCATCGTCCCGCTACCGGATGCTGACCGGCGTATGGCGCCGGTCGACCGCCACGCGGGAATCATCGTCTTTGTCATACAGCAAATGAATGCTGCTGCCTGACATAAAGTTCGAGAGCAAGGCATCCTCGACCCACAGGTCCAGCCCCACCTGGCGACTGCCGCCCTCCACCACCATGTCTACCGTAAGCCCTATGCGGCTGCGCCGCGTGGTCTCTGACTCCAGCGTACCCAGCCGCTGGACCGAGAGCACCGTGCCGGATGTCGCGCGCGCATCATCGTCGGCCTCGAGCCGGGCGGCCAGCTTTTCTTCGGCGCTGGGCAAGTAGCCATTCAGGGCGAGCACTGAAAAGAACAACACGAAGACGGCGACCACGCCGATCGACCAGGCAGGCAGCCCATCTTTCATGAACCAATAACAGAACCACGCAAAAACCAGCGTAGCCACGCCAGCCACTTTCAGGGCAATCATGGTCTCGCGCGTCATGCCGGCAATGTCTCCGCGGCAACTTTCAAGGTGGCCTGCCGCGTAGCCAACGTGCTCATCAATTCTTCCATCATCATGCGGCTCATGTAAACAAGTTGACGACCTGGCTGACGACATAGGCGCCGCCGGACTGCACCCTGGCGGCGGCAGTGACGGCCACGTCGGCGACGGTCTGGGTGATTCTGGTCGCACCGCCCTCGTTCCTGAAATCGAAGTAGTCCAGCTTGAGAACGGCCCACTGGAAGTTCACACCGTACACCTGCGCCCTGACGCCCCACGCGTCCGCCGAAACGCCCACGACCGACAGCCTCGCCGGGGTTCCCCTCATGTAGCTTGCTTGCCAGAAAGCGGTGGCTCCGGAGTTATTGACCGTCCAGGACGGCGTATTGACGGTCACGCTCGTGTCCGCATTGACGGTGACAGCACCCGTTATTGTCTGGTCCAGCGTTCCCGTCAACGTGGAGGTCGTGTTGCCCGTAACGGTTTCGTTCACTGCGCCGGTGATAGTGTCAGTCACGTCACCTGTGATCTCCCGAACGACCGCGCCCGTTGTGGTTTGCGTAAGATCGCCGGTTATCGTTTCATCGACCTTGCCGTTCACGGTATCCACCACGGGACCCGTGATGGTCCGTGTGACGTCGCCGGTTGTGGTCTGAGTCAGATTGCCGGTAATGGTTTCATCAACATTGCCGGTGATCGTTTCGACAATATCGCCCGTGAACGTGCGCGTTTCGTTGCCGTTGACTGTTTCGTTGACCGCGCCTGTCACAGTGCGATCCGCACCGGCATGAAAGGTTTCACTTTCGTGGCCTTGCGTGGTTGCAACGCGCGCACCCATTACGGTCAAGGTGTCGCTACCTTGTATCAACGTAGTGCGGTTGCCGTCCACGGTATGCAGCTCGTTGCATTCGACTTCCGTGTTCAAATCGCGCTCCGCGTGCAGCCAGATGCGCTCCATGCCGGCCCTGTCCTCGAACATCAGCGCGTTCGCGGCCGACCGGTCACCATCCTTGCTTCGACTCAGGAAGCCGCTCTGTGTCGCGTTGCCGGGCAGCTCCCACGGCGGCATGTTGCTGGCGTTGAAGACCCGGCCGACAATAATAGGCCGGTCAGGATAACCGCCGATAAAGTCGACGATGACTTCATCATTCACGCGCGGCAGCTGGATGCCTCCAAAGCCTCCGCCGGCCCAAGGGCTGGACACCCGCACCCAGCAGGAACTGTTTTCATTGGTCTTGCCGTAACGATCCCACCGAAACTGCACCTTGACACAGCCATAGCGATCGGTCCAGATCTGTTCGCCGGACTTGCCCACCACCCTGGCCGTCTGCGGACCGTGCGTGCGGGGCAACGGCGTAACACGGGGCGGACGAAACTGCAGTGTGCCCGGGACCATGAGGAAATCGACTTCGAACAGGCTTTCGGTCTGCGCACCGGTGGAATAGCCGGTTTCCTTGATGCGGTACGTGACAGCGCGCACGAGGTACTCGCGGTTCTCGGACAAGCGTGGATGGTTAAGAAGGCTGACAACACAACCGGGAGCCAGCGATCTGGAGTTGCTCTGGCCCGAGACCTCGGATTGCTGCGTCTGCAGCGCCTCGAGCCGGACCCGGGAATAATGCTCTCCCTGATCCGGCTCGGTATAGCCGCCCAGCCATTCATAGACTTCGAGATCGCCGTGCGAGTAGGGCCCCGGATTGCTGCGCAATACGTCCAGACTGGCCGACGGTTTCTTGAAGTCATAGTCGACCGTGGCGAACTTTCCCGGCGTGACTTGCTCGGCCGGCTCCCATCGCGATATATATTCCCTGTCTGGCTGGGCCACGCGATCGGGACCAAAATAAGGGATGGTGTCCGCCCCGTCAAATGGTTCATGCTGCGCGATATCGTCGGAAATCACCAGCGTATGCGCACCTTCTTCATGCTTGAACCAATAGTACATTCCTTCGTGCTCCATCAATCTGCTGATGAAGGCAAAATCCGACTCCTCATACTGAACACAGTACTCCCATTTCCGATAGGAACCGCCCAGCTTGAACTCCACCGGATAGTCATAGTCGGCCAGCACCTCGCGGATGACGTCAGGCACTGTGGATTCCTGGAATATCTTGCTGTCTTTTGTCTGGGTCAAATACCACAACCAGGGCCGCAAGGTGGCGCGGTACACGTAGTGCCTGGATGTGGGTGTGGCCCGCCCCACCATCTTGCAGCGGATCACCTGACCGCACAGGTAGCGCGGCGCCAGCAGGCCGCGATCGATGCGCACGGTCACGGCCTGGCTAAGCAGATCTTTCAGGTTGAGCAGATGGGACTCGGACACCATGTCGACATCGAACTCGAATAAAGTGGACAGAGCTTCTTCGCCATGCATGGACCAGAAATGCAGCGTGCCGGGCGGTAAAGGCGTGAGGACTTCGGTAAGGCGATTCATCGTTGACTCCCTGTTTTCACGCCCATCAGCCCATGTGAATCTGGTCGGCATCCACTTTCACCAGATTCTTGGCCGTAACCAGGGTATGGCGAGCATGCAGCCGGGCGGCATGTTCCGCTTCGTAATCCAGATGTCCGGCGCGCACCTGCTCCGTGTCGCGCGTCAGGCGCAGGACGCTTTGCGCTACTTGCGTTATGCGGTCGACAACGATTTCACAAAATGCGCCGACCCAGGTCAACGTTGCAACGGCGAAGTTGGCCCGGCCTCCGATGTAATCGAGCTCTTCGATGCCGCATTGCGCAGTGCGCGCCTGCAAGCCGATGTTGAGGCTTTCCATTTCCAGGCGCTCGCCGCTGGCCAAGATCAGCGCTCGCGGCGCCGTCAAGGAAATGTCACCCGTCGATGATGTGATGCGGACGTCCCCCTCCATGTCCAGACGGGATAAGCCGGAATCGGCCTGGCGGATGATGGCGATCAAGTAAACCTGATCCGGCACGGGGCCGGCGATCATGACCTCGTCGCCAACAGCAGGGGCTAGCAAACAACTGGCGGCGCGCTCGACCAACCAGTCTTTGCCGGCGCATCGGACCGTGCAAATCCGGCCATCATGCATTTCCGTGACGACTCCCAATAGCTGCACGGGATCGTAGCGCAATTGGGCAAGGGGACTGACGGCGGAGCTGGGCACTCTCTTCTCCTGTGAGGACGGAATAAATGATTTGCCGTCACTCTAGGAAAATGCCGTCTCAATTTGATGACAGGCGTATATTTTTACTTTTCTTACAAAATGCAATGTGCGCATTGCGTCACGCGTAAACAGCTATTGACCCAGCATGCGCCGCAATGTTTGATCGCGCCTCACAAAGTGATGAAACAGTGCCGCGGCAATATGTCCCACTACCAATGCCACAAAAACCCAGGCGATGGGCGAATGCAGGGTGCCGATCGCGGCCAGCCAGGGCGTTTCCACTTCGGTTTTTGTGACGATATCAACACCGAACACGGTAAGTCCGTAGCCGCCGCCCAACAGTGCCGCAAGGCCGGTCATCGGCATGAGGAACATACAGGCATACAGCAAAAAATGGCCCAGCCTGACCACCGCCGGCGAAGCTTCGGGCTGAGGCCGATGCGGACGCTGCAGCACTGCCCACCATAAGCGCAGCACCGCCAGCGCAAATATCACGACGCCTATGGACACATGCCACGGAACAAAGGTTTGGCCTATCCAGTGTTCGCCATGTTCGATGCGGTCGCCGAGCTTCAGGAACTGAAGCACAATCAGCAAAGCCATAGCCCAGTGCAGGAAACGCGTTGTTCTGCCGTAATGGGTCGGTGAGTCGTTATTCATGGCTCTGCTCCGTTGTTGCGTGCTAATGAAATGATGCCGGTGAAGTGGAGAGGCGCCAATTCCTGAATTTAGCGTAACACAAGGATATCAAGGCAGACGGCGCCGTCCGTTGGCCAATCTTCTGTGTTGGCGCACGGCGATATATGCAATACTTGAATGGCGACTCTATAAACGCTTACCAACATGTGCTCGTTGAACGGGGAAGAAGTCATATGGACTATCTGATACAGCTCGCTGCCGATCCCACCGCCTGGGTGGCTTTGGCCACTCTGATCGCAATGGAAGTCGTACTGGGTATCGACAACCTCATTTTCATATCGATTCTTACCAACAAACTCCCCGAGCACCAGCGGACGAGAGGACGGCGAATAGGTATCGGACTGGCATTAATCTTGCGCCTGGGTCTCCTGGGTACAGTCGCCTGGATCGTGCAGCTTACCGAGCCCGTATTCGACCTGTTCGGCAAGGGCTTTTCATGGAAGGACATGATTCTGATCGCCGGCGGCCTGTTCCTGTTGTGGAAGGCGACCAAGGAAATCCATCATAGTGTCGACCCGTCGCCGGAAGGCGACATGTTCGAAGGAAAGAACACCGAGAACGCGGTGGGGATAACTTTCGCGTCCGCCATCGTACAGATCCTGTTGCTGGACCTGGTGTTTTCTGTCGACAGCATCATTACCGCGGTGGGTATGACCGAGCACATACCTATCATGATCATCGCTGTCGTGGTTGCGGTAACGGTGATGCTGATTGCCGCCGACCCCTTGGCCGGGTTCATCAACAAGAATCCTACTGTTGTGATGCTGGCACTGGGTTTTCTCATCATGATAGGCATGACCTTGATTGCCGAGGGCTTTGGCGCGCATGTGCCCAAGGGATACATCTACGCGGCCATGGCATTCTCGGCAGCCGTTGAAGGCCTGAATATGATGGCGCGAAGGTCAAAGCGAAAACCGCGGCAGTCGCAATAGATTGCACAAGCAGGATCACCCATCCTGCTTGTGGCGCGCGAAAGACGCCCTTAAGCACAAGCGGGCAACAGCAGTACCGGCACAGTTTCCCAAACGACCGCCACGGCCGAAAGCAGGCTGAGCGCGCCGGCCAGCCATGGCAGGAATTTCGGGCTTTCCATATGGGGCATGCGCGTGCGCTGGCGCAAATAGATCAGGGCCATCGTAACAAGCGCCAGCAGGCTGGCGCCGACGATGATCCATGACGACACAGGTAGGCCAAGCCAGGCCGCATACATCGCCGGCCGCGCGCACGCTATGCCGTTGACGGTGTAGATGAACAGGAAGTGCGCCGCCCAAATGATAGGGCCGGCAAGCATGGACAGGAATGTACGCGAGAAGCTGCTTTTCATGGCGTTCATCCAATCAGTCGCGGGAAACCGTGGACCAACCCTAGACCTAGCAAGCCCTGCGCCACCGCGTAATACCAAAAGATCATCGTGTTATCGAAACACGCAGGCCGCTCTTGCGACAGTCTGCCGGCCATGGAACGTGCCGTTGTAAATACACCCATATAGCTCAGCACAATCACGAATACGCCCTGCAGCCCCACCATGGCATAAACCGCTGCGGCATAGCCGTCCGCCTGTGGCCGCAATCCAGTCTGCCAGTGCCCGTAGCCCTCCAGCCCTATCGCTGCCGCCAGCATGAGGATAGCCACCGGTAAGGCTACGCGCAACAGCCCTTGCCTGCCCTGCTTCAACCGATGGCCGGCCCACGCAATCAGAATACTGCTGCCCAGCAACAGGCAAGCCGACAACAGGGGCAATATCGGCGCCGGAAGTTGCGCGGAAGCCTGCCACACTTCGGGCGACGTCGTCCACAGAAACAGATAGGTAAACACCATGGAACTGAAGATGCTGGCGCACACCATCACCAGAATGATCATCGCCCACCAGGAGTGGGAAGCGCTGCCGGTGCAGGATACGGGCAGGCGCAGTCCGCCGCCGATGTCGACCGGCGGATGCCGGGGGCCCGCATCGGCATCCCACAACCAGCGCCATATCATGGCCAAAGCCAGCAGTCCGCACGCGGCCGCCAGTGCGACCATCTTGAAGGTGAGGAGCAAGAAGAATCCTGCCGTGCCAAGCGCGGCAAGCAGCGGAGACCAGCCCGGGCCTGGAAGCTCAAGCACGTATTCCGGGCGCGCATCGACGGCGCTGGTGACAAGCGTAGAGCGCCGGCCGGTCGGCGCGTTCGGCAGGTAGTAACACCCGGCGTCCACATCTTCGGCAAGGTTGGGCTGATCCCACAGCGGTTCGCGGCTGGTCACGAGCGGGACACTGCGTGGGCCGAAAGAGTCGCTGGGCAACCACTCCAGGCCGCCTGCCTGCCAGACGTTGCCGGCGTTTTTTCCGCCACTCGGGCGAAAGTTGCGCAGCAGATCAATCAGGAATACCAGCACGCCCGCGGCGATCATATAGGCGCCGACGGTCGATACCATGTTGAGCAGTCCCCAGCCATAGCTGTCCGCGTAGGTGTAGACACGGCGCGGCATGCCGACCAGGCCGGTAAGATGCATCGGAAAGAAACCAACGTTGAAACCGACAAACATCAACCAGAATGCCCAGCGGCCGAGCCGCTCCGACAGAACGCGCGCGCTGACAAATGGAGCCCAGTAATAGAAAGCCGAAAACAGCGGAAACACCATGCCGCCGACCAGCACGTAATGAAGATGGGCGACGATAAAGTAAGTATCGTGCGCCTGAAGGTCGAATGGAATGACGGCCACCATTACCCCGGTAAGCCCGCCGATCACGAAGATGAAGAAGAAGCCCAGGATGAAAAGCATGGGCACCTTCAATGGGCGCAAACGTACTGCAACGGCAATTGTGGCGATCCAGGCAAATATCTGTATTCCGGTCGGCACAGTCACCGCCATGCTGGCGGCCGACGCAAAGCTTAGCGATAGCTGCGGGATACCGGTAGCGAACATGTGGTGAACCCACAGGCCGAAGCTGAGGAAGCCCGTGGCGACCACCGCCAGCACGATGTAGCGGTAGCCGATCAGCGGAACACCGGTCATGGCCGGGATGATCATCGAAACCATGCCTGCCCCCGGCAGGAAAATAATGTAGACCTCGGGATGGCCGAAGAACCAGAATAAATGCTGCCACAGCAGCGGGTCGCCGCCCCTCCCGGCAATAAAGAACGGCATGTCAAAGGCGCGCTCCAGTTCCAGAAGCGCGGTCGCGACAATAACCGCCGGGAACGCAATAATCACCATACCCGAGAATACCAACATCACCCAGGCAAAAATGGGCATCCTGTCCAGCGTCATGCCAGGAGCGCGGGTACGCAGGATGCCGACTGCAAGCTCAATGGCGCCCGCGATCGCCGAGATTTCGATGAAGCCTATGCCCAGCAGCCAGAGATCGGCGTTGACAGCCGGTGAGTATTCAGTACTGGTCAAGGGCGGATACATGAACCAGCCGCCGTCCGGTGCCAGTCCCACAAAGATGCTGCAGAAGAATACAATGCCGCCGACGGCATAAGCCCAGTACGCGTAGGCCGACAGCCGCGGAAAAGGCAGGTCGCGGGCACCAAGCATATTAGGCAGTAGCAACACGGCCATCGCTTCCACCGCCGGCACCGCGAACAGGAACATCATCACGGTGCCGTGCATGGTGAACAACTGGTTGTACAACTCATGCCCTATCAGATCGTTGTCGGGCACCGCCAACTGGGTACGCATCAACAGCGCCAATACGCCGGCGAGCAGGAAAAACAGCAGCGCCGTGCCGACATAAAGCAGTCCTACATAATTGTTATTGACGACAGTAATTGCACGCCAACCCTTTGGAGGCTGCCAGACACGCCGCAGTTGATCGAGTTCGCCTTCGGGACGCGGCAGCGGATTGGGCAATGTACGCAGGTGTCCTGTCACGGGATTCGCTGGCATCACTTGAGACTTTCCATGTACTGCGCGACCGCGCGCAAGTCCTCGCCGGACAATTGGTTGAAGGAAGGCATTTGGTTGCCCGGCTTGATATGCTGGCTGCCGGCGATCCAGCCGGCCAGCGTGCCGACGTTATTGGGCAATACGCCGGCGGCCAGAGAGAGTCGGCTGCCGATATGCGTCAGATCGGGGCCCAGCGTGCCGGCGGCTCCGGTGCCGCGTATGGTATGGCACTGCGCGCAGGCCTGCAGAAAGTATTGCTGGCCGGCCTGTAGCCTGGTATCGGCCGGGGACTGCGCCGGTTGGCGTTGCGATTCCAGCCAGGCCTGGAAGTCGTCAGGTGAAAGCGCCTGCACATCGAGCATCATCTTCGCATGCTGGGCACCACAATATTCGGCACACTGACCCCGAAATCTCCCCGGTGCGTCCGCTTGCACCCGCAGGCGGTTGACGTGGCCCGGCACCATATCCAGCTTGCCCGCCAGGTTCGGCACCCAGAAGCTGTGAATCACATTGTCGGACTTGAGAACCAGCTCTACCGGAAGTCCGGATGGAATACGGATGTCGTTCGCCGTCTCGAACATGGGGCGGCCGTGATTGTCCAGATACCGCACCCGCCACCACCACATCTCGCCGGTGACTTCGATGCGCGCCGCCACCGGTGTGTCGTCACGGACCATGGACGACGCCGCACCAAGGCTATACACGAGGAGTGCGCTGAGTACAAGCACCGGAAAAGCGATGCCCGCGCCGACAATCAAGGAACGCCTGCCAAGTAGCCCTCGCATGCGTGCCGGACCGTGCAGCGCCAAAATCAGCATGACCATAACCAGCAGGAAAATCAGGGTAGCGCCGAAAAACATCATCCAGCCGATATCCGCGATGCGGCTGGCTTGCTCGCTCTTGGGATGAAGAGCCGATTGCACATCGGCCCATACCGGTAGCGGCAACACGGTAAGAAGTACAGTATGGCGAGTAAGGAGCATGTAAGATCAGCGTTAGGATGTGGCGGGGGAATGCCGGATATGCTGGCGCAGGGATTGCGCGTCATGCGTAGCACATTACATACCAGGCTCCTTCAACAGTGTGGAACGGACCAAACTCCAGGGGCGCCATAGGGCGGCGCCCTTCTATCATATAGGTTCAGGACCCGGGCGGAAGAATTTACATAATGCCTGCGCCTGCTTCCGGCCGCACGGCCCTGCAACTGTCGTATATCGCCGCACGTTGCCGGTGGCAAAGCATTTGCTGTGTTCTTCAAGAAAAAAGGGAAAGTGAAATGCACCGTCGTACCGCCCGAAACCGCGCATGCCGAACTTTTACGCTAGTGAGCATGACCGCCGCCCTGCTGCTGGCCGGATGTGGCGAAGCACGCCTGCCGCTTTCGCCCCGGGGGCAAGCGGAGCAATTGGACGGCGCGCGAGCGGAGGTGGGCCTTCAGCTTATTGAAGACTATGGCTGCGTCGCCTGCCATACCGTTCCGGGAGTCAAGGGCCCGGCATCCATGGTGGGTCCGCCGCTGGAAAACATGGCATTGCGCGCTTATGTGGGCGGCGTACTGCCCAATACGCCCGATAACCTGGTGAAATGGCTGCTTGATCCCCCAGCGGTGGATCCACGCACTGCCATGCCTGATGTGGGAATGAGCGCGGCGGACGCGAAGCACATCGCAGCCTATCTCCTTACCCTGGACTAATACCAAGGACACCCGATAATGACATGGAAGCGTGTGGCAGGCATCACTCTGGCAGCCGCGGCGGCGGCCGCAACCGTGCTGGGTAGCGTCATCGTCTACGTCGGCCTATACGACGTCAGTGCGACCGACCAGCACACGGCTCCCGTCTACCACTTGCTTGAAACCTCCTTGCGACGCTCGGTCAAGCTACGAACCACCGATGTAGAGGTGCCGAACCTGGACGCCGCCGATCGAGCCATCAACGGCTTCAAGCAATTTCGTGCGCATTGCGTGCAGTGCCACGGCGCGCCAGGCGTCGCGCCGCAACCATTCGCGCTTGGCCTGACGCCTGCTCCCGCCTCACTGGTCGGGACCGCGCGTGCGTGGCCGGCGGCGGAGATCCACTGGGTCATCCAGCATGGCATCAAAATGAGCGGCATGCCCGCATGGAAATACCGGATGACAGATGAGGAAATCTGGAATGTGGTCGCTTTCATGAAAGTCTTGCCGACGCTGTCGCCGCTGGACTATCAACGCTGGAACAAAGAGTATGCGCTCGCGCCGGCACGAGCGCCGGAAGCAGCCCCTCCCCCACCTCCGGCGCAAGGTGACCGGCTCGGCGATGTCGCCGCGGGACGCAAGGCGCTGCAGCAGTACCTATGCGCCACCTGCCATGTAATACCGGGAATCGTCGGGGCGAATCGCCATGTCGGACCATCCCTGGCCGGCATTGCAAGCAGGCAGTATATCGCTGGCGTGCTGCCCAATACGCCAGCCAACATGCTGCAATGGTTACGCAATCCGACCGAAGTCGACCCATTGACGGCGATGCCGGATCTTGGCGTCAGCGAGCACGATGCGCGCGATATTGCCGCGTTTCTGTATACGCTTAATAACGCGGATTAGCCGACCACCCAGTGGACTGAACTCTGCTAAATAAACTTCCTTATTGCGCTGCTCTGTTCGGAGGGCGGCCCGCACTCAATTCCGGCGGCAGCACAGACCTTATTACGTCCGGAATGTTTAGCCTTATACAAAGCGTCATCAGCCATCTCCATAAGGTCTTCCAGGTCGAGCCCGGTGCGCCAGGCAGCCACGCCAATCGACGCCGTCACGCGCAGCACGGGTGCATTCTCCACATAAAGATTGTTTTGGGCGATAGCGCTTTTTAAGCGCGTAGCAGATTCTATAGCTGCGTCAAGCGTTGTTTCGGGCATCAGAACCGCAAATTCCTCACCGCCCACCCGCGCAACGATATCGGCCGACCGCAAGGTCTTGAGCAGCACTTTGCTGAAGCTTTGCAGCATCAGGTCGCCAACTCTATGCCCATATGCATCATTGATATGCTTGAAATGATCCACATCTACCATTAGCAAGCAGGACGTTTCCGCATGACATGATGCGCGCGCCAGCTCTTCCCGAGCCAGGATGATGAAGTGGCGGCGGTTGGCCAGTCCGGTAAGAAAATCCTGATATGCCTGGTGCTCCAGCGTTCCCACCCTGCGCATATGCTCGGTCATATCGCGGCCAATGGCGATAATCTCCGTCGTTACTCCGCACTGATTCACGAGCGCCCTTGCGGTCCATTGCAGGTGGCGGATGCCAATCATAGTCCGCTCCCGCTGCGTAAAGCTCAGCGTGTAAGGCGGGTCGCACAGCTTGCGGAACGATGCATTGGCCAGCTCACGATCCGTCTCCACGACACTTGCAGCAAAGTGTTCACCGAGAAGCTCCTTGGCTGTCCTGCCGTACATCAGCGAAAACGCTTGATTCAGATAAGTATAGTTTCCTTGCGGATCCAGTTTTGCTACCAGGTCGGTGGTATTTTCAACGATAAGCCGGTAGTTCTCCCGGGTCGTCCGCAAGATGGCTTCAGTGCCTGCGTTCTGATGCTCCGACCTGCGCTGAGCAAACTGAAACGCCCGCACGGCCAAAAAGCTGACGAGGCAAATCAACGCAAAGACCATCGCACGAAAGGCAAAGTCCTGGCGCCATTGCAAAAATATATCGGACCGATTTCGACCCAGCTCGATTAAAAATGGTTTGTCGATTTTCATGGCGGTCGAACTAACGGCACGCTGCACAATCATATGCCCGGCGTGGCGCACCTGCGCAGGGTTCGACTTTACGGGCTCCGATACGAAAGCTGGGCCATCGGAATGATAGATAGTCCCCCACATGTCGGATGAATACAGCAACGAAGTCAACAAGGTGCTGAAATACGGCGGGTCAAGCATTACCGACACGATACCGTCAAACTCGCCTTCACTACCCCGAATCACTCGACTAATGTGGATTACATCGGAGTCGGGTCTGCCCTCGTACGGCGAAGAGATGTAAAGAGTTGCCGCATCGGGAGACTCTTTGATTTCACTGAAGTATGCATGGCTGCTGATATCCTGACCCACCATTTGGCTACGATCTGAGGCGATCGTGTTTCCGTGGGCATCGGCAATGGCGATGGAGCGTACGCCGGGCATGGCCGCCGCCAAGACGGAAAAGTAAGAACTCAAGTCGTCATGGACCAGAAAAATACTGCTACGGCCATGCAAGCCCATCGCGATACGGTCCAGAATCGAATTCACAGTCAACAGCTGATATTCGATATTGTCGGCAATTATGCCGACCTGGGCAGTTAAGCGATCTTCTTCGCGTTGAGCGATTCGGCCATGCGTCCGATAGAGATTCACCGCTATTATCATTAGCAGCACTGTCAATGCGGACACCAGCCACAGCCACTGCGCCAGGAAAGGACTTCTGATGATCTTTTTTGGCGCGACCATTTTTTTCGAATAGTAATATGATGCAACATACTACTATGATTATGGTCTAGGTCGCTACTCGCTGCAGGGGTCAACCTTAGTCGTCCACGCCCCCGTTACGCTCAGGATCAGGCGGCGTACGCGCAAGGCCTGCCTCATCTTCAGATACGATTTTGTCCGGCTCGATGTCCTCGTGCAGCGGTTCCTCGCCAGTGTTCTCCACTTGGGGCCGCTCGCCGGTGCTCTGCCGGTCGCTGTCAGTATCGGGCATACTCGGCGGGATATCATTCCCGGAATCCGAGGAATCGCTGGGGCCCAAGGCCGGCTCGGTTCTGCCCGTCTTTATCAGGCTGGCCTCTTCCGGATATTCGCGATCTCGCTGGGCCAGCTCCAGATCTTTGTCGGTAACCATAATCAATCTCCAGTAATTGCTGACATTCGTCCAGCAAGCACCGGGCCCGATGGCGCGCAGGCGACGAAGCGATGCGCGACTTTAAATTTGAGAGCGACTGCGCGGGACCAGTCAGGCAAATAACGGCTGTTGCTCTGACCGGTTTTTCTTCTTATTAACTAAGGCGCCGTTGGCTCGTCGTCGTCGGCTTCAACGTCGTCGGCTTCGACTTCGGTTTCGTCATCGCTTTCGGCAGCGACGTCCTGAACGGTATCGTCGTCTTCCTCGGGGGCAGCTTCCTCTTCCCCAGCTTCGCCCAGGTCTTCCAGCGCAGTCTCGGGCTCTTGAACGACGTCGACATTCTCTTCAGCTTGAGTTGGCTCGGTGACGACGTCGTCTTCGGGAGCCGCTACTTGATCGATATTTTCTGTCATATCATCTCCATGTTTAGTCGATTACTAAGGATTGTCGATTTTGCAATTTCGGCGGGTGGTCTTCCAGCATCGGCTGCCCCACGCATGTATGAAACTGCCCACAGATAGTCGCCTTTCTGTTGCGTGCCACCAATAAGCCAGATGGCAGAGACGCAACATTGAATGGCCGTGGACGAATGGCAGATTTCTACCGAAACCTGTATGGCCTATTGTCGTACCCGCGACATCCATATACCGGCTTGTAAAGGGAGCTGTCCCGTGCCATCGATTTTCAACGACATATTGCATGACCGCCTGGGCACCTGGCCGCTCGCCTATATTCCCTACGGCGCCGCCGACTATGGTGAAATTATTAGCATTGCCCATACGGTGAATGACGGCGACGACGGCGCTTTCCATCAGACATGGACTGACGCGGCAGACCGCTTGATGGCCGAAGGCGAGCTCGCGCAATCACAGGGTCGTCGGCCCGGCGCGTCGGAAGCGTTTCTGAAGGCGGCGTGCTTTTATGGCACCTCTTACCGTCCCTTTTTCGGCGCACCGTTGGCACCCCGTCTGATCAGCGGATCACGCCGGCAGACCGAGGCCTTCAATCGCGGCCTGGCCTTGCGTCAAGAGCCGGTGGAGCCGATGCGCATCCCTTTTGAAAGCGGCACATTGCCCGCCTATATTGTTCCCGCTCAAGGCATGGCCGGCAAACGGCGTCCGCTTTTGATACTGACGAACGGCTACGACGGATCGATCAGTGATCTGTACTTCGCGTCGGCGGTCGCAGCTTCGCGCAGAGGCTATCACTGCTTGATCTTCGACGGTCCCGGTCAAGGCGAAATGCTTATCGAGCATGGCATGCCCCTACGGCCGGACTGGGAAACCGTTATCGGCGCAGTAGTGGATTTTGCGTTGACCCTGCCCTATGTAGACCAGGACCGGATAGCCTTGAGCGGCTGGAGCCTGGGAGGCTACCTGGCCCCGCGCGCGGCATCGATGGAGCACAGGCTGGCGGCATGCATTGCGGACCCTGCGCAGATCTGCCCCGCCAATGGCTTTCGCGCCTTTGCAAGGAAGTTGGGCGTCGATTCCGGGCAGGCGAGTCGTCTCAGTCAGCTTCCACAGGACGTGCTGGATCGCATGGAAGAAATCATCATGCACGACAGGCTGCTGCGCTGGAGTGTCGTCCAGCGAGGTTACTGGGTCAACGGGAGCAGCAACTTGCGGAACTATCTTCTCAACCTGGAGGGTTACACCCTCGCCGGAAGAGTAGATCAGATCCGCTGCCCTACTCTCGTCACCTGCGCACAGAATGATCCGCTGGCCAGCGACGCGGTCGCCTTTCACGACGCCTTGCGTTGTCCCAGAAAATTACTCGAGATGTCGAGTCGGGACGGTGCCGGTGATCATTGCGAAATGGGCAACCGTTCCCTGCTCAACCGCAAAGTGCTTGATTGGCTGGATGACGTGCTGGGCCAGGCGCCATAATGCCGGCCCAGGCCGACTTATCGGACTGCCGCGCCCAATATGCCGCTGGAGATGACATCCTGGAACAGACCTGTATAGGTGCGGTCCAGCCGAACGACGTATTCTTTATCGGTTTCGTCGAATTGACGTTCCGGCGCGCTAACGCCCATTCTGCTTAAACGCAGCAGCACAGTATTATAGGGATGCGCGATAGGCCTGCCCTGGAACGGCCCGGCCTGATAGACACCATGTTGAGGATAAAGTCCAGCTTCCCCGGGTAATGGAAAGGAGCTGGATGTTTTGCTGGTTTCCATACTGTGTTCTCGTATCTGAATGTATCAATCGTCAGTATATACACAGATTGAAAAGTCCGCAGCAGCCTCGATGCATTCCACACAATTCGTACACGGGTAGCATTGTTTGTCCCTACAATACGCTACGAAACGGCGAATAAGGAAGCAACGATGCAAGCAGATTTCTGGCTGGAACGATGGCGTGACGGCCAAACCCATTTCCACTTGAGCAAGGTAACGCCGCTGTTGCAGAAATACTGGCCCACGCTGGGCCTGGAGGCCGGCTGCCGCGTACTGGTTCCTCTTTGCGGCAAGTCGCTCGATATGCTTTGGCTCGCGGATCAGGGTCACAAGGTTCTGGGCGTTGAGCTTTCGCCATTGGCCATTGAACAGTTCTTTTCAGAAAATGGCCTGCAACCGAGCAGCCACGAATCGCCCCTGGGCAGGCATTTTGTCGCCGGAAATATCGAGATTATTTGCGGAGATATCTTTGCGCTGGACGCTGCGACGCTTGCAGCCTGCTCGGGCGTCTACGATCGCGCGGCGCTTATTGCACTGCCTGCCGACATGCGCCACCGCTATGTGCACCATGTGTATGCTCAGCTGCCGCCTCAATACCAGGGAATCCTGATCACGCTGGACTATCCGCAGCATCAAATGGACGGCCCACCTTTCTCGGTCAGCGAGGCCGAAGTACAGGACTTGTTCAAGGCGCACTCGGATGCCAGGGTGGTTGACCGCCGGGGCATTCTGGACAAGGAACCGAAGTTCGCCGAACGTGGCCTGACTCAATTGGACACCGTCGTGTTCCGGCTTGCCCGCCATACCGCGCCAGACTGACGCGCTACCTAGAAGCGCTCGTAGCCCATCAGATAACGCCATTGGCCGGCCACGAGGCCCGACATCGATACCCGGCCGATGCGCAGGCGTTTCAGGCCGATCACCTTCAGACCAACCTGATGACACATGTCGGAGATCAGCCCGGCGGGCGGGTTCTTCAGGGCGAAGCGCAGACGAGTCTCATTCTGCCAACTGACTTTGATGGGCGGCAAGCGCACACCTCGCCATGACAAGCCGTGATTCAGGCGCTTCAAGCCGTCGGCGGCAATCTCGCCGGCCACCTCCACCACATACTCGTGCTCTATCCTGGCCGCGTCATCGCTAAGTTTGCGGGCTATCGGGTATTCCTGGGTGAACACCACAAGCCCTGCCGCACCGCTTTCCAGCGGGGTGACTAATTCCAGTCCGCTCAAATCACGCTTGACGAAACGTCGGTCGCAACGGTCGTCGGGCGCACGGTTGCCCGGCGTGATCAGTTCAAGAACGGGGCGCCCGGATGCATCGTTGCCATAGCCGGCGGGCTTGTGCAGCAAGATGGTGGCAGGCTTGTGGTCTTGAGCGCTCGCGCCTTCGACGAGTTCGACATGCTGCTGCGCCGTAACGCGAAATCCCGGCTCTTCGATGATCTGCCCGTCCACGCGCACCCATCCACCCTGCACATAATTTTCCGCTTCCCGGCGAGAACAGGAAAACTGGTCGGCAAGATATTTACTCAGGCGTATGGATTCGGTCATTGAGAGCCATTGATGGATGCGCCGTGGCGCGCGAAAAAGGCTGGATAGTCCACAGGGCATTGTAGACGACCCCCCAAAGGACGGAGGCGGATACCGGCCAACTGGACTGCCGCATTCCGGCCATTGGCCGATGTGCGGCCCACAGCCCAGCCACTACGATGGCATTCAAAGCGCGACTCAACAGCCTATAGAGGAAAAGCCACCATGCCATACTTCACACAGCCAGGTCTTGCAACCGATCCGGATATCCGCGAGCTTCACAACTTCATGAACGGTGCGCGCCGATTCCTGCACGATTTGCTCACCGATCAATTGCGACTTGCTCATCCCCGGCCCGCCACTGCCCCGGCCCTTTTCCTGGAGCTGCGCCAAGAGGCGCTGGCCGTGTACCTGGAATATGTCCACGACCGCTTCGAGCAACTACATTATGAACTCGACCGGGTCGATCAAAATACGCTCGTTGCGCATGGACTGATCGGTGAATGCCTGCATGAGAAACTGCGCACACTGGCCGAACTTGAAGTTTCCGGCGGCGACGAAGCATCCTACTGGCCACGCATCGGCAAGATGCTGCAGGAACTGGACGCCACCCTTGACGCCGTCCTTGATCCTCTGAAAATCGCCGCCCCCCGTGTCGATGGCTTCATCGGCCTTTTCAAAGAATTTCGAGCCCCGGTGCTGAATCTCGTCAACGGATAAAAGCCGCCGCCCCCTACTCCACCAGTTCACCCCCAGCATTTGCGATTCCCGACAGAAATGTTCGGAATCGCTTTTTTTCGCCCAGGGTTTTCACCTAGTTTCACCACGACGATATTTCCTTAAACTTTTATCCATATTATGGATAAAAATCCGTAATATGGATTTTTATCCAAATCCTCGCTCGCCTCTCGGACGAGATTCACGAATTCAGGCAAAAATAAACCGCCAAAGGAGTCTATGTTTATCCATCGACGTGTCGTTCTGACATCAATAATCGCCTCGCTAGGACTGAGCGCTTTTCCGGTCTTGGCATCCGCAACCAGCCATTTTCCCAACCAACCCATCAATCTCATCGTCCCTTTCCAGCCGGGCGGCGGCACAGACGCCGTCGCGCGTACTTTTGCCAAGGTGTCCGCCAAATACTTTCCTAAAGGCATGGTCGTTCTGAACAAGGCCGGCGCAGGCGGTGCGGTGGGCTGGAAGTATGTGCTGAATCAAAAGGCTGACGGCTACACACTGGCTGTCGTGACCGGTGAGTTCGTCACGCTGCCCTTGTTGGGCTTGTTTGATCGTTCGTACAAGGACTATATTCCGCTCGTTCAGCTGAATGCCGATCCGACGACGCTGGTCGTCCATGCGAGCTCACCTTACAAAACAATCGAAGACTTCGTCGCTGCGGCCAAAAAAGATCCCACCGGACTTAACGTTGGGACACCGGGCACAGGGGCCGTCTATGACGTCGCACTCAGTGCATTCGAAGTCAAGTCCGGGGCGCAAGTAACACACATTCCTTACCCTGGTTCCGGTCCGTCGCTCTTGGCACTATTGGGCAAACAGGTGGATGCCGTCGCCACAAGTCCCGCCGAAGCCATGGAATACGTGCGCTCGGGTGATATGCGCCTGCTCGTGGTCATGAGCGATGAGAGGGTAGCCGGATTCAAGGATGTTCCGACTGCCAAGGAAAAAGGCATAGACGTGTCGTACGGGACTTGGCGCGGCATTGCCGGTCCAAAGAACATGCCGCCTGAGGTAACTGCAGAGTTGAAAACGGCATTCGAGAAAATGGCGCAGGAGCCGGAACTCATCAAGGCGATCAAACAACAGAACCTTGGCTATGTATACGCCGACGGCATCGCCTTCGAAGCGAAAATGGCGCTCGAAACACAGGGTTATACCAAGGTGTTGGAAGATCTGGGCATCAAATAACAATACGCTGCTCGCCTTCGCAAGCTCAACAAACCGCTGCCTTAAGCGCAGAAAAGGAATTGGAAATGTCACTAAACGCCGCTACACCTTATCGCTATCCCAATCCCAAGGAAGCTCTACCGGAAATTGTGGTCCCTCACGCCGTCCCGCAGGACGAACGCGTCTGGGTTCCGCAAGCCGACAACGTGTGGTTTCGGCCACTATGCCTGAATGTTTCACAGGGTTATTGGAACAACCTCCTGCGGGTGCGCAAGTCGGGGGTACTTAGCTGCCACCGCCATCCGCAAGCTGTTCACGGCTACGTCATTAAAGGCTCCTGGCGTTATCTGGAGCACGACTGGATCGCCACCGAAGGCAGCTATGTGTTTGAACCGCCCGGGGAAACACATACCTTATATGTCCCCGAAGATGTCGAAGAAATGATTACTATGTTCCAGGTCAACGGTGTTATGTATTACGTGGACAGCGAAGGCAATCACACAGGGTTCGAAGATGTCTTCACCAAGCTTGATATGTGCCGTAAGCACTATGAAAGCGTAGGTCTGGGTGCCGATTATGTCGATCAATTCGTGCGCTGAAATGAGCACTAAGCCAGTCTACGACTTTTCCGGCTGTACGGCCATCGTGACGGGTGGTGCCAGCGGGATCGGCCAGGACGTCGCGAGACGCCTGAAACTGGCAGGCGCCACCGTAGTGGTCTGGGACATGAAACCTCAGGAAAAAACCACCACAGAATCCGCACAGCACTATCGTCAGGTCGATGTCACGGAGATCACGCAGGTAGAATCGGCGTGCCTCGAAGCGGCCCAATCATTTGGCGGAATCGACTTGCTGGTCAATTGCGCCGGGTTCGCCGGTTCTACGTTTCCACTGCAGGACACCGACCCGCTTGAATGGCGGAAAATTATCAATATCAACCTGATGGGCGTATACAACACCTGTCGCGCGGTAGTTCCCGTGCTCCAACATAGCCGGGCAGGTCGTATCGTCAATATTGCATCACTGGCCGGAAAGGAAGGCACCCCAAACGCCTCGGCCTACAGTTCTGCCAAAGCGGGCGTGCTTGCACTTACTAAGTCGCTGGGTAAAGAGCTTGCGCAAAGTACGGTACGCGTCAACGCAATCGCTCCTGCCGCCATCAATACCGAACTCCTGCATCAGATGTCGCCAGTACATGTCCAGACCATGATAGATAAAAGCCCCATGAAACGACTGGGCGAGTGCGAAGAAGTTTCAGACCTCACACTATGGTTGCTATCCGAATCATGCTCTTTCAGCACGGGAGCCGTCTTCGATCTTTCCGGCGGCCGAGCCACATACTAACTCGAAGGAACACCAATGAGCTTCAGACCCGACCTCCTGGAAAATAAAACGGCGATCGTTACGGGAGGCACACAAGGCATCGGCCGCGCGATTGCCGAGCGGCTCGCCAGCCTTGGCGCACGCGTCTACGCCGCAGGACTGCCATCGAACGACAAGCAGCCCTATCAGTCGGACCGCATCACCGAAATCATTCTGGACGTCACCAAAGAGGATGAAATCCGGGACTTCGCCCACAACGTATCCAGTCTCGACATTCTGGTTAATTGCGCTGGCATCATCTGTCGCGGCGAAGAGTTCAAGCTGTCCGTATTCGAGCGAGTCATCAACATCAACCTGGTCGGAACCATGCGGCTGTGCGAGGAAGTTCGCCCACTGCTGGCAAAGTCGGGGGGGTGCATAGTCAATACGGCGTCAATGCTCAGCTTTTTCGGTGGCGGTCTGGTTCCCGCCTATAGCGCCAGCAAAGGCGGTATTGCACAACTCACCAAATCGCTGGCAATAGCCTACGCGCCCGACAGCATCCGGGTAAATGCGATCGCTCCCGGATGGATCGCTACGCCTCTGACTCAAGCTCTCCAGGACGATAAGACGCGCTCCCAGCCCATTCTCGACCGCACCCCCTTGAAGCGTTGGGGAACACCACATGACGTAGCTCAAGCTGTGGTCTTTCTTTGCTCTGAAGCGTCAGCCTTTATGACCGGCGTCATTATGCCGGTTGATGGTGGCTATATGGTGACCTGATAGTTGTGGCAGTATTCGATACCGTCTTTCCAGCGTCCCGCCGTGGCTCTCGGTTATTATTTTGCGCAGAACAACGACTCCAAGGCAATGATGAAAGCGAATAGGTCTCCGACACAAAATAGCCACGGCGCGGTTGCCGGCACGGCCTCGTTTTCCAAATTCATGCGGGTATTGGACGCGATCGCAGCGGATGCCCACAAAAGTATCAGCATCAATGATTTGCACAAATCTACAGGCTACCCAAAGCCGACGCTTTATCGGATAGTCGATGCACTTGTTTCAGAGCAGCTAATCGTAGCGAAAGATGCGCAGACATTCGGGCTGGGCCCCAGGCTCATCACCCTGGCCAGCGTTGCCTTGGAAACGTCGGACATACGGCAGCTATGCAGGGAGCAGCTTCAGGGTCTGCGTGATCTCACTCAGGAAACGATACACCTTGCCGTGCGTGTCGGCAACGCAATGACCTATATCGACAAATTGGAAAGCCCCCACGCCGTCAGAATGAATTCACGGCTGGGAAGCCAAGTCACTTTGTATTCGAGTTCGGTGGGCAAGGCCTACATTGCAGCGTTGGACGAAGCTCAACGGAACAGCCTGGTCCATGCTATTGAATTCACCCGATTCACCGACTCCACCCTGGCATCGGCGGACGCCCTTCTAACGGAAAGCGCGCAGATCGAAGAGCAAGGCTATTCGGAAGACCGTGAAGAAAACGAGAAAGATATCTTTTGCTATGGCTGTGCGATTCGCGACAAAAACGGGCACCCCGTGGCATGCATAAGCATCAGCATCCCGTTGTTCAGGATCAACGAAGATCGGGAGCGTGCATATATTAGACCGCTGATAGACACCTGCAATGCAATTTCCAAAAAGATGCGCCTGGTCGATTTCAACGCATGAAGGCAGCCCGCTGCCAGCCCAACCGGAAAGGCAGCATCACAGCACGGCAAGCATGCCGCCGTCCACGTAAATGATCTGGCCATTCACATAGTCGGACGCTTTTGAGCAAAGGTAGATCGCGGTACCTGCCAATTCATCGGGCAGCCCCCAACGGCCGGCGGGAGTGCGGTTTTTTACCCAGGCATCGAATGACGGGTTTTCCATCAACACCGTGTTCATTTCCGTCGCCATGTATCCGGGGCCGATCGCATTGGCCTGGATGTTGTGCGTTGCCCACTCCGCCGTCATGGCACGGGTCAGCATCTTGATGCCTCCCTTGGCGACGGTATAAGGTGCAATGGTGGCGCGCGCGCATTCGCTGGTCAGCGAACCTATGTTGACGATCTTGCCGCCAGTACCGCGAGCGATCATACGTTTGGCAGTTTCCCTGGCGACCAGGAAAGCGCTGGTCAGATTGGTGTCGAGGACGCGTTGCCAATCTGCAAGCTCCAGATCCACCAGGGGCTTGCGCAGCTGGATACCAGCATTGTTGATCAGGATATCCAAAGCCAGTCTTTTGTCATCGAACTGCCTGAACGCCGCAATAACCGAGCTTTCGTCGCTGACGTCAAAAGCCGCGCTTTCGACGTCGTAGCCTTTTTTACGCAAGGCATCGGCCGCCGCTTCAAGCGTTTCCGTCTTGGTGCCGTTCAATACGACTTTGGCGCCGTGCGCCGCCAGCGCTTCGGCAAATGCAAATCCCAGGCCGCGGGAAGATCCGGTAATGAGTGCCGTACGGCCGTTTAAATCGAATAGCGCTGACATGTTAGTTTTTATTCCCTTTCTGGATTAGCCTGATCTTCCCACAAGCCATCATATTACGTATCATTCTTGGGAATAGCGCAATATATCCCGCAAGGACATGCCATGGACACCCCTCTCCCCGACGCAACCCTCCCCACCCTCGATTCGGATGCCTTGCAGGCTTTCGTGGACGAAAAATGGGACCGCGAAATTGTCCCTGCGCTGACGCATTACATCAGTGTGCCGGCCAAAAGCCCGGCATTCGATCCCGACTGGTCGCGCAATGGCTATATCGATGGCGTGGTGCGCGAGGCGGCACAATGGATCGAAGCGCAAAAGGTATCACGCCTGACCCTGGAGGTCGTGCGTCTGCCGGGTCGTACGCCCATTATTTATTTCGATGCGCCCGCCACACGAAGCGACAATGGCGATACCGTATTGATGTACGGCCACCTGGACAAACAACCCGAATTCTCCGGATGGCGCTCCGACCTGGGCCCATGGACACCGAAGTACGAGGACGGCAAGCTTTACGGGCGTGGCGGCGCCGACGACGGTTATGCCGTCTATGCCTCGCTCACCGCTATCCTGGCCCTGGACAAGCAAGGCGTACCGAGACCGCGCTGCGTGGGAATCATCGAAACCTGCGAAGAGTCGGGCAGCTACGATTTGCTGCCCTATGTCGATGCCTTGCGGGACCGGCTGGGCAATGTGGCGTTGGTGGTATGCCTGGATTCGGGCGCCGGCAATTACGACCAGCTCTGGATGACCACCTCGTTGCGCGGCATGGTCGCAGGCACGCTCGAAGTCCAGGTGCTGGATGAAGGCGTGCACTCCGGCGATGCCAGCGGCGTCGTACCATCCAGCTTTCGCATTCTGCGCCACCTGCTCGACCGTCTGGAAGACAGCGCCAGCGGCCGTCTGCTGCCGCAAAGTTTTCATTGCGAAATTCCCGCAGACCGCATCGAACAAGTACATGCAACGGCCAAGATCCTGGGCGATGAAGTCTGGCGCCGTTTCCCCTGGAGCTGCGGCGCCGATGGCGGATTCGTATTGCCCATGACCACGACTCCGGACCAGGCCTTGCTGAACCGCACCTGGCGGCCCACGCTTTCCGTAACCGGCGCCGAAGGCCTGCCTGCACTGGGCAGCGCGGGCAATGTCTTGCGCCCGCGTACGGCGTTCAAGCTCTCATTGCGCCTGCCGCCGCTTATCGATGCCGTGGCCGCCGCCCAGGAATTGAAATCGCTGCTCGAAGCCGATGCGCCCTACAATGCCAAAGTGCTTTTCAAGCCCGACCAAGGCCTGGCCACCGGCTGGAACGCGCCGGAATCCGCAACATGGCTCACGGCCGCACTCGATGCAGCCTCGCAAGCCCACTACGGCGCGCCCTGTGGCTATATCGGCCAGGGTGGCACCATACCGCTGATGAATCTTCTTCAGGCAGGTTTTCCCAAGTCGCAATTCATGGTGTGCGGCGTGCTTGGTCCACAATCGAATGCCCATGGCCCCAACGAGTTCCTTCATGTACCGTTCGGCAAGAAGCTGACTGCGGCCGTCGCGCAGACGATTGCTGCGATGCCTGTGCAATAATTGCCCCCGCTCCGGCCGACACCAGATCGGCCGCTCGTCCTGAAGGAAAATCTTGTCCGCTCTCAAAGCCGCCGACATCAAGACTAACGTCTTGAGCGGCATCACCGTTTCTCTTGCCCTCGTGCCAGAGGCCATTGCCTTTGCCCTGGTTGCCCAGGTCAGCCCGCTGACCGGCCTCTACGCCGCCTTTATCGTCTGCCTGATCACCTCGGTTTTTGGCGGCAGACCCGGCATGATATCAGGCGCAACCGGAGCGCTTGCGGTGGTAATGGTAAGCCTAGTGGTAAGCCATGGCGCCGAGTACCTCTTTGCAACAGTCGTACTCATGGGCGCCCTGCAAATACTTTTTGCTGTGTGCAAGCTGGGCAAATTCATACGCATGGTTCCGCACTCGGTCATGCTGGGATTCGTCAACGGCCTGGCCATTGTTATCTTCCTGGCACAGTTCGGACATTTCACGACCATGGGTGCCGACGGCGTCGCGGCGTGGATGAGCGGAGCCCAGCTGTGGGTGATGCTGGGATTGATCGCATTGACAATGGCAATCATCTATATCTTGCCGCGATTCACCACCATGATCCCCTCATCGCTGGCAGCCATCCTGATTATTTCAGGTCTGGTGGCGGGCCTGGGCATCGATACCAAGACCGTGTCCGATATGGGGTCGATTGCCGGCGGCTTGCCTCAATTTCATCTTCCACAAGTTCCGATGAATATGGAGACGCTGTACATCATCTTTCCGTATGCGCTCATTCTGGCGGCAATAGGCCTTATCGAAACATTGTTGACGCTGAACCTGATCGACACCATTACCGACAGCCGGGGCAAGCCCAACCGCGAATGCCTGGCTCAAGGACTGGCCAACGTTGCGGGCGGCCTGTTTGCCACCATGGGCGGCTGCGCGATGATAGGCCAGAGCATGATTAACATCAACAACGGTGCGCGTCACCGACTCTCGGGTATTGTCGCGGCCTTGTTCCTGCTCGGCTTCATTCTGTTCTTGTCGAGATGGATAGAAATGATACCTCTCGCCGCGCTGGTGGGACTCATGTTCGTCGTATCGCAAAAGACGTTCGCCTGGGGCAGCCTGCAGGCCCTGCGCAAAATTCCGCGCCAGGACGCCATTATCGTGATCGGTGTGACGGTCATTACCGTATTGACCGACCTGGCCATTGCCGTGCTGGCGGGTGTCATGTTCGCCGCGCTGGTGTTTGCATGGCAGCATGCCAAGGAAATTCGCGCCACAGTAAGCCGCGACGAAACCGGCCGCAAAATATATGCGATCAAAGGCACGCTGTTCTTCGCCTCGACCGCCAACTTTGCCTCGCTGTTTTCCCCCCGCGAAGACCCGTCCCAGGTGGTCATAGACTTTTTGGACGCGCGGCTGGCCGACCATTCGGCAATCGAAGCAATCGATGCTCTGGCAAGCCGATACCAGCAACTGGGCAAAAGACTGCACCTTCGCCATCTCAGTCCCGACTGCCTTGAATTGCTGGATCGGGCGAAAGCCATGGTGGAGGTCAACGAATTTGAAGACCCTCATTACCATATCGCGGATGACAAGCTGGGCTAATCGGCTTAACAAGCCCCTTAACTCGCCCCAGCTCAGGCGATATGCGCCGAGCCGGTTTATTAATATATCGTTATATATCAGTCACTCTTGACGATGTTTAACCATTGCTGAGCAATGGTCTCCACCGCAGAGTAATACAATAACAAGCAGATAGGCGCGCATGCGCCGGTCATGGAACCTCGAGAAAGCCGTGGAGAAAGAATTACAGGCGCAGCACACCATCTGGACGATATTGCCCAATGGAAACGTATTGCACAGATCGGGACTTGAACTGGAAAGCAAGGGCAATAGCTGGCAAATGACGCATTCCTCAGGTGTCGATTTTGCCGTTTTCACCATGATGGAACACGGCCTCAGCCCGGACGAAGCCCAGGGATTGGCCGACCTGCTGATCCAGCAGGGTGCCACTTGGGCAAGCGGCGGAGGCCTGCACTAACCGGCCTGTCGCGCGGCCGACGCCGACAATTCCTCGCATATAAAAGCCAGCGCCGTAGTGTGGGGCTGGCGCAATAGCTCAAGGCCAATACGGCTCGCCCAGTACGCTTCCGCGCCCCCGCACAGACGCCACTCGCGCAAACGCCGCGTATACAACTGCAAGTCGTACTCCTCGGTCACGCCTATGGCGCCATGCACTGCATGCGCTATATCGGCAATGAGCCCGGCGGCTTCGCTGCTGCGTGTTTTGCCGACCGCTGCCAGCAAGGATCGTGGGTGCCAGCTTGTGCTCTGGCATGCCAACTGCGCGGCCATACGCGATGCCCAAGTGCGTTCTGCCATGACACTGATTTGATTCTGGACGGCCTGGAACTTTCCAATGTGCTTGCCAAACTGGCTGCGCTGACTCGCATAGTCCAGCGTCATCGCCAGAACACGGTCCGCGGCACCGGCTATCAGTGCCGCATAGCTTGCCGCCGCCATTTCGTCCAACCTCGCCGCTTCCGGTGCCGTGACCGGCAGCTTTATTCCGGCGTCGGGCCATGCTTTCCAGCACAAGGACGCCGACAGGCTGGCATGGCCACCCGTCCATGCGCCGCTCGCGCTCGCCGTGGGCAATAAGGCGACCTCTTCTCCAAGGTCTATCAATACCCATTCCGATACACGCCCAAAAGACAAGGCGGCGACCTCGATAGTACCGTCGTGCGATCTGACTCCCAGGCCGGCAATGCTGATGGGGCCGCTGGGAGCCGGAACACCGGCAACGGCAAGCCAGGCGCGGGCCAGCATAGTTTGTGCAAAAGGCAGTGGCACGGCGTGTCGCCCTGCCGACAGAAACATGGGAAATACCTGCGCCAAGGTCAGGCCCGCGCCATCCAACGACTCGGGCACCAATGCGTCGAGAAATCCTGACTGGTCGATTTCGTTCCACATCGACTCGGGGCTCCCGCCAGTCTCGATCGCGCGAACCGCCGCCGGCGTCGAGATTTGCGCAAATAATCGCTCAACGGAATCGGAAAAAAGCGTATCCATGATTATCCTTATCGTAGTCCCAGGCCGCGGGCAATAATGCCTCTGAGAATCTCGCGAGTCCCACCGCGCAGAGAGAACGACGGCGCCATTTGCTCCAGGTAGACCAGTGTTCGGCGCAGATGCGCCGGCACAGGCGTTTGGGGAGACGAGCCCAGCACCTCGCCGATAAGCTGGGGAATGGCCTGTTCAATTCCTGTACCAAGATCCTTGACCAGACTGGCTTCGATCGCCGGGCTTTCGCCACGTGCCAGCTTGCCGGCCAATGAAATGGACATGGCCCGCAACACCGCCAGCCACGATACGACTTTGCCCAACATCGCTATCGTTTGGCCGTCCTCGGCGCCGCTTTGCCGGCAATGTTGCAGCCAGCTTTCCAGCAACACCATGCTGGAATACAAACGCTCCGGTCCGCTGCGTTCGAACGCCAGCTCGGCGTTGACCTGGGCCCAGCCATTGCCCTCTGTGCCGATCAACGCCTCTTGCGGGCACATGACATTTTCGAAGAACACCTCGGAAAAATGCTCGTCGCCGGCCATATCCTTGATGGGCCGTACCGTCACGCCGGGCAGGCTGAGGTCGACGATAATCTGCGAAAGGCCTTTGTACCGGTCAGCCGCGTCGCCCGACGTACGCACCAGCGCAATCATGTAATGCGAGTACTGGGCATTCGTGGTCCAGATTTTGTTGCCGTTCAACAGCCAGCCCTCGGAAACCGCCGTCGCGCGGGTCTTGATGCTGGCCAGGTCCGAGCCCGAGTTCGGTTCGCTCATGCCTATGCAGAAAAATGCCTGGGCCTTGCAAATACGCGGCAAATAGAATTGCTTTTGTGCTTCGGTGCCGTACTTCAGGATCAGCGGTCCGCTCTGGCGATCCGCAATCCAGTGCGCCGATACAGGCGCACCCGCGCACAGTAGTTCTTCCGACATCACGAAACGGGCGAACGGCCCCTTGTCCGCCCCGCCGTACTCGCGCGGCAGCGTCATGCCCAGCCAGCCGCGGTCGGCAAGCTGCCGGCTGAATCCGGCATCGAACCCCATCCAGGAACGAGCCCGGATATCAGGCTCCATGGCGCCAATACTGGCATTCAGGAACGCCCGTATCTCGTGACGAAATGCCTCATCTTCGGCAGGGATCTCAGTAAGCTCCAGGGTATCTATCATGGCGATGTGGCCTGCGGTCTAAAACGATACGCCGATACTAGGCGGGGCGGTCAATACATGTCTAATACTATTTTTCTCAGAACCGATAATAAATATGTATTGCCACGCCGGCGGCGCACGATGCTGAGCGGCGCCGCTAATGTTCGTTAACAAAATAATGTTGGATTCCCTTCGCATTCATCCCTAAGCTTGCTCTACCCGGCATTGGGCTGCTCGAGTCCGCCTTCACCCCACCATGAGGTACGAATGGATCGAATACTGCATTTTCAACAAGATGAACACGGAATCGTCATCCTGACCATGGATCATGAAGAAACCCGCAATGCCCTGACAGGCAACAAGCTGGTCGATGCCTTTCTGGCCGCCTTCCAGCGCATTGAAGCGGATCCCGCCGTACGCGCAGTCATCATCACCGGAGCCGGCAAGGCCTTTTCATCGGGCGGCAGCATACATGAAATGGAACGCCAGCTTGAGCCTGAATTCGACAGCGCCGCGTTGCGACACGAATACAAACAGGGCATACAGCGCCTGCCATTGGCATTGCACAAGCTGGAAGTTCCCACGATCGCCGCTATAAATGGCCCTGCGATCGGCGCGGGCTTCGATCTGGCATGCATGTGCGATATCCGGATTGCATCCGAAAGGGCCATTTTGGCCGAGAGCTTCGTCAAATTGGGCATCGTGCCCGGAGACGGTGGCGCCTGGTTTCTTCCCCGTCTTATCGGCATGTCGCGCGCGGCGGAAATGACGCTTACCGGCGATGCCATCGACGCGCAGCAGGCACTGGACTGGGGACTGGTTTCCAAAGTCGTGGCCCCCGACCAGTTGATGGAAGAGTGCGCCAGAATGGCTAGACGGATTGCGGCCAATCCGCCCGAAGCGGTCCGCATGAGCAAGCGCCTTCTGCGCGAAGGACAACACAGCAGACTGGATACCTTGCTGGAAATGTCTGCCGCCTTCCAAGCCATTGCTCACAAGACGGCAGACCACGCACAGGCCGTCGAAAACTTCATGCACCAGCGCGCAATAAAGAAAACCACGCACTGATCGGCAAGCGCGCCTTTACTGCCTTTATTGCTTGGGAATTTTGGCGACCTCGGCCGCGTCGCCCCATCGCTTGATTTCGCTCAACTGGAACTTGCGCAGTGCCGCCGGTCCATCGGGGAACGCAAACCAGCTGGTCCGGTCGAGAAAGTCCTGCGCCTCTTTCTCCTGATATATGTCGACCAGATGCCTGGCCAAGGTATCGATGATAGGCTGAGGGGTTCCGGCCGGAGCAAAAGCAGCCGTCCAGTTGATCATGTAGTAATTGTCCAGGCCGGTTTCCTTCAGCGTAGGTACATCGGGCACGGCCGGGACGCGCTTGTCGCCGGTAACAGCCAGCAAGCGCATGGTCTTGCCTTGCACGAATGGCAGGGCGGCGCCCAGATCGGCAAAAACAAAGTCCACGTGCCCGCCGGCCAGGTCGGTCAATGCCGGAGCGGCGCCTTTATATGGGATGTATTCCGCCTTGATACCTTCCATTGAGAGAAACTGCTCCGTCGCAATGCGATAAGAGGCGCTGCCGCCTCCGTAGTTGAGGTCATTCGGATTCTTTTTGGCTGCGTCGACCAAATCCTCAACGGTATTGAACGGCGAATCCGCCTTCACAGCCAGGCCCATGGGACCATAAGCAAGCTTGGCGATGGGAGCCAAATCCTTCAGTGGATCATAGGGAAGCTCGTTGAACATCACCACATTGGTCGCCACGGGAGAATTGCTGGCAAGCAGCAAGGTATAGCCATCCGGCGCCGCATTCACGACTGCCTCAACCGCGATAAAACTATTGCCGCCAGGGCGATTGTCCACGACGACCGGCACACCGATTTTCTCTTCGAGCTTCCTGGCAGCATATCGAGCCGTTGTGTCGGTACCGCTGCCCGGCGGGAAGGAGACAATCATGCGTATGGGTTTGTCTGGATACGCCGCAGCGGCTATTCCAGAAATAGCCATGCAGGCGGCGCCTGCACCGATAAACAATTTTCTTAGCCAAGCTTGTCTCATCATTGCTCCTGGTTGGAATCGTCAATTTGTTTTGCGACACCAACTATCGGTCTTCCACCCCTTCCCGTCTAATACAATTTTTATCTTCACCGATAGTGAAATCATATGGCGGGCATCCATTTCAGGATGCCACGAGCTCAAGCATTTTGTCGCGAAGCCGCCCGACCAGCGGTGAGCGCGTGTCGCGATGGGCGACCAGCGACAAGGACAGGCAGCGGCGCGCGCCCTCGTCGACCAGATCGATGAAGCGGACATGTTGAGGTGAATAAGACCTTGTCACGGCTGGCACCAGCGCTATGCCCATCCCGCTTGCCACCAGGCTAAGCTGGGTCTGCACCTGAATGGCTTCCTGGCTGACGCGGGGCGTGAAACCCGCCTTATGGCACAGCGACAACGCCTCGCCGTGCAGGCCCGGCACCAATGTGGAAGCGTAAAGCACGAACCCCTCATTGCGGCACTCCTTCAGGGCCAGCTTTTTGCGCGCCGCCAGCGGATGGCCGACAGGCACCGCAAGAATGAGGTCATCGCGCTGGATGACCCAGGCTTCGATAGCGTCCTCTTCCGCAATGGGGCCGCGTACCACCGCGGCATCGATTTCATGCGTGCGCACAAGGTTGAGCAGCCCAATTGAACTGTCTTCGCGCAGCTCCACTTTGACATTCGGATGATCGGTTCGAAAGGCCGGCACGCACAAAGGCAGCAAGGTGTAGGTTGCCGATCCGACAAAACCCAGCCGCAACGTGCCCCATTCGCCCAAAGCCACCAGCCGTGCCGATCGGCAGGCCTGCTCGCTATAAAACAATGCCGCCTTGGCGTCTTTGATCAGGGCCTGGCCTGCCAGCGTCAAGGTGACGCCTTTGGAGCCCCGTTCGAGCAATTGCGCTCCGACTTCGGCCTCCAATTTCTGTATCGACACCGACAAGGCCGGCTGCGCAACAAAGAGCTTTTCGGCCGCCTGGCGGTAGCTTCCCTGCTCGGCAACCGCAATGAACTGCTGGAACTGACGAAGTGTTATGCCCATGTCGTTTTGTTATCGCTCGATAGATAAACAATATTAGACCGTTATCGGAGCCCAAGAATAGACTCTGCAAGCCATGAATACAAATAAAGCCTCGACCGCTGCGCTGGGCAGCATCCGCGTCCTCGACCTCACCTCTGTCGTTTTCGGCCCCTATGCTTCGCAGATACTTGCCGACTACGGAGCCGACGTGGTCAAGATCGAAGCGCCTGGCGGAGACTCTACGCGCAATACCGGGCCGGCATTCGAGGCCGGCCTGTCGGCGATATTTCTCGGCGTCAACCGGAACAAGCGCAGCCTTGTGCTCGATCTTAAACAGGTCGCCGCACGCGACGCGCTATTGATGCTGGTGGATCAGGCGGACGTCTTCATGCATAGCGTGCGCCCACAAAAAATGGCGCGCCTGGGCCTTGATCCCGACACCTTGCGCGCGCGCAATCCGCGCCTTATTTATGCAGGTCTGCACGGTTTCGGCAGCGGCGGCGCTTACGATGGCCAGCCCGCCTACGACGATACGGTGCAGGGCCTGAGCGGCGTTGCCGACGTGGTCGAGCGCCAGACCGGCACTCCCAGATACCTTCCCACAATTGCCGCTGACAAGACCTGCGGGTTGATTGCCGCCCATGCCATCCTGGCCGCCCTGTTCCAGCGCGAGCGCACGGGCCATGGGCAATTTGTTGAAGTGCCCATGTTCGAGTCCATGACATCGTATATGCTGGTCGAGCATTTTTACGGCCGCCACCTGGTCGGCGCCGACGAACCGGCTGGTTACCCCCGTACGTTGACCCCCTGGCGCAAACCTTACCAGACAGCCGATGGCTATGTGTGCATCATGCCGTACACCGACAGCCATTGGAAAAGCTTCTTCGAAGGCACCGGCAACGAATCGATAGCCGCCGACCCTCGCTTCTGCAATATTGCTGCGCGCACGCGCCATATCGACAGCTTGTACGAACTGTTGAGCCAGATCATGCGCCAGCGCTCCACCGGCGACTGGCTCGAGTTCTGTGAGCGCGTGGAGATACCGGCAACACGGATCAATTCACTGGACGACCTGGAACACGATCCGCACTTGAAAAGCGTGGGCTTCTTCGTCGACGTACCCGATACAGGGAACAAAACCTACCGCTACACCCGCAACCCGGTACGCATGGAAGGCGGCAACATCGCGCCGGCCATGCCGCCTCGGCTGGGTCAACATACCTGCGAGATCCTGTCAGAAGCCGGATTGTCAGACGAGCAAATTAGCGCCATGCTGGCGAACCAGGCGGCCATGAGTCAGCCGCCTGTTACTGAACCCGATTCACCAAGAAAGGACACCCATGAGCGACGATAAGGCACTGCCCACACTGGGCCGTGGATACTATTGGCAGGAACTATCCGTAGGACAGCGTTTCAAGACGTTCCGGCGCACGATCACGGAGACTGATGTCATCAATTTCATCAGTGCGACCGGGATGCTCGAAACCATTTTCATCGATACAACGTTCGAGCATGGCGCGATCAAGGGGCGTCCCGTTCCGGGCGCGCTTACCTACGGCCTGATTGAAGGCCTGATCATGCAGGGCATGGTGCAGGGCACCGGCCTGGCTTTGCTGGAGGTTCACAAAAAAATGCTTGCGCCGGTGATAGTGGGCGATACGGTATGGGCCGAAATCGAAGTCACTGCGATACGCCCCACTTCCAAGCATAATCGGGCGGTCGTCGCATCGCGCATCGATATCAAGAACCAGGACGGCAAAGACGTGATCAGCTACACCGCTACGCGGATGCTGGCCGGAAAATCCGACTGACATATATAAAAATTCACAAGCAACGGAGACAAGGATGAAGACAAAACGAAGGGCGTTGATTACCGCCGCGCTGGTGCTTCCTCTGACAATAGCTGCAGCTAATGCCGCAGCCTGGCCAGACCGCCCCATCACCATGATCGTTCCTTTCCCTGCCGGAGGTCCAACTGATCTCGTGGCCCGCGTGATGGCGACACAGCTTTCACAGCAACTGGGCCAGACTATTGTCGTGGAGAACAAAGGCGGCGCAAACGGGACCATAGGAATGACGGCCGCGGCAAATGCCAAGGCCGATGGCTACACGATGCTATACAACACATCGTCGATCGCCCTTGCGCCCAACCTGTATAAAAAGCTGGCCTTCGATCCAGCGACCGACTTTGATGCCATATCGTCAACGGCAGTGATTCCCCTGGTGTTGTTGACCCATCCTTCGGTACCCGCCGATACGGTCACGGAATTTATCGAGTACGCCCGCAAGAACCCCGACAAGCTCTCCTACGGCTCCGCGGGAGCCGGCAATGTCACGCATCTGGGCGCTTTCCTGTTCAATCAATCCACCGGCATCAAGGCCCAGCACATCCCCTACCGGGGCAGCGCACCGGCCCTTACCGACCTCGTGGGCGGCCAGGTACAGTACATGACGAATACGCTCAACGATTCGCTGCCCTTCATACGCGACAAGCGGGTAAAGGCGCTGGTCGTTACCAGCAAAGCGCGCAGCGACAAGCTGCCCGATGTGCCCACTGTTGCCGAAGACACCATTGCCGGCTTTGAAATGGGTGCGTGGCAAGGAATCGTTGTTCCCGCCGGTACGCCGCCGGCCATTGTGGAAAAACTCAACGCAGAAGTTCGCAAGGCCTTGAAGTCGGATTCGATACTCAAGCAACTGGCGGCACAAGGCGCGCAGCCGATGGGGTCCACGACCGCGGAATATGCGGCCTATATCCGGAGCGAAACTCAGCGCTGGGGCGAGGTCATAAAGGCCGCCGGCGTCCAGCTGAATTAGCCGATCCAGCACAGCACTACTATTTGTGCCACATCGAAAACAAGGGAGACAAGCAGATGAAAATAAGATTATTGGCACTCGCGCTGACCTGCGCACTGTCATCGGGCCATGCCGCGGCCCAGAATGAGGACGTCGTACGCATCGGCGTATCGAATGACCGCTCGGGCATCTATTCCGACCTGGGCGGACTGGGTTCCGAAATTTCAACCCGGATGGCCGTTGAAGACTTCGGCGGTTCCGTGCTGGGCAAGAAAATCGAAGTCATCGGCGGCGACAGTCAAAATAAAGTCGACGTCGCCTCCACCATGGTGCGCAACTGGTTCGACACCAAGAATCTTGTTGCAGTCGTGGACGGCGGCGCAAGCTCCACGGGGCTGGCTGCCATGCATGTGGCAGCCGAGAAAAAAGGCGTGGCATTGATCAGCGGCGGATTCGCCGGCGATTTCAGCGGCAAGCAATGCTCGCCGATAAGCACGCAGTGGGCGCCCGATACTTATGCCCTGGCCAATGCCGTCGTGGGCAACACCGTCGAGAGCGGCGGAAAAAGCTGGTACTTCATCACGACCGATTATGTTTTCGGCAAAACGATGGAGGAAACCGCAAGCCGTTTTGTCACTGACGCAGGCGGGAAAGTGGCGGGCAATACGCGCCACCCTCTCGGATCGTCCGATTTTGCCTCGTATCTGCTGCAGGCGCAGTCATCCGGGGCCGATGTGATCGGCCTGGCCAGCGCAGGCGGCGATCTCATCAACCTTATCAAGCAAGCCCAGGATTTCGGCCTGGCCGGCGGAGACCAAAAGCTGATTACCTTCCTGGTGTTCATCAACGACGTCTTTGGTATGGGGCTGGACTATGCGCAAGGATTAAGCTTCACCACCCCGTTCTACTGGGATGCAAACGACGATACGCGCGCTTGGACCAAGCGCTGGCAAGCACAAACGGGATTCGAGCGAGCGCCATCCATGGTCCAGGCGCTTTCCTATGTATCGACCATGCATTATCTGCGAGCCGTAGAGGCGGCCGGCACGTTCGACAACCTGAAGGTAAACGCCAAGATACGTGAACTTCCGGTACAGACAAAACTGATCAGCAATGCGCGAGTGCGGCCGGAAGATGGCCGCGTCATCATGGACATGTACCAGGTCCAGGTTAAAAAACCGTCCGAGTCCAGTTCGGCAAACGACGTCTATAAAATCCTGGCGACCATTCCTGGTGATAAGCTGTTCGTCCCGCTGGCAGACAGCCAATGCCCGTTGGTCAAAAAATGACAAGAGGAGATCTTCATGAAGTGCTATTGCGTAGTCAATTTTCGCGAACCGTTAATGCTGCAGGACGTCGCCACTCCGGTGCCCTCGGGCAAGGAAGTCCTGCTGCAGGTACGTGCGGCCGGTGTGTGCCATAGCGACATTCACTTATGGGAAGGCGGCTATGATCTGGGCAATGGCCGCACCCTGGCGTTGAAGGATCGTGGCGTGTCCTTGCCGCTGACCATGGGCCACGAAACCGCAGGCACGCTGTTGGCCATGGGCCCCGACGCAAGCGGCGTCGAGCTGGACCGCAATTACCTTGTGTACCCATGGATAGGCTGCGGGCAATGTCCCGCATGCCAGGACGGCATGGAAAATCACTGCTCCGCGCCCAGGTGCCTGGGCGTCCACCGCAGCGGCGGGTATGCCGACCATATCCTGGTACCCGACGCCAAGTATCTGATCGACATAGGCGACCTTGACCCCGCCCAGATCGCGCCCTATGCATGCTCGGGCCTGACTACCTATTCGGCGCTCAAGAAGATAGGCGCATCCATCTACCAGAAGCATCCCATTATCATCATGGGCGCCGGTGGACTGGGCCTGATGTGCCTGAGCCTTCTTTCGGCGCTCGACGGCGCTGGCGCCATCGTGGTGGACATCGATCCTGCCAAACGCCAGGCAGCCCTGGATGCGGGCGCGCTGGCTGCGGTCGATGGTGCCGCTCCCGATGCAGCCCAGCAAATCCTCAAGGCACTGGGCGGCAAGCCCGCGCAGGCCGTCATCGACCTGGTGGGCGCACCATCGACCACAGGCCTTGCCTTCGACTGCCTTACCAAAGGCGGCAAGCTGATTCTTATCGGCCTGTTCGGCGGCGCTTCGTCCTGGCCTATTGCCCTGATTCCCATGAAAGCCATGAATATCATTGGCAGCTATGTGGGCAACCTGGCGGAACTGCGCGAGCTCATCGATCTGGTCAAAACCGGGCGCATAGCGCCTATCCCGATTAAACGCTACGCACTGGAGGAAGCCGACGCCACCCTGACGGCTTTGCGCCATGGCAAGATAACCGGCCGTGCGGTACTGACGGCCTGACGGTATCGAGCTCAGAGCTCAAGCAATATCTCACTCAGTAAATCGGGATGAGTAATATGGGCCTCGTGAGGGGCTGGAACATCGATCCAGTTCCAGCCCTGCAACGATTGCACCAGTTGGCGCGAGTCTTCCAGCAAATGATGCGATGGCTTGCTGCAATGCAGATACGTCCGCGGCCGGCCATTGCCGATGGGATTGTCCAGGACCAGCGGCGTCATGTAGCTGGCCAATGGATGCGGAGTCATTCGACGACTGACCCAATCGTATTCGGCTGTCCCCTGCTCCAGGCCCCATACCGCTGGAATATGCGCCAGCACCGGCACGGCCAGGCCCGCGGTGGCCTTGGCGGCCGAAGCAATGCGGGCATCGGCCTCCGCCTTCGGATAATTCGAAAAAGCGGTCTTCCCACTTTCCAGCACTACGGAGTCGAAGTAGACCAAGTGCGCAATGCTCTCTGGAATACGATCCGCCACACCGGTAATGGGCACGCCCGCAAAACTGTGGCCGACAAGAATCACGTCATCCAGCTCCTCGGCCTGGATCACCTGAATCAGGTCGTCGATGAATACATCAATCGTGATATCGTTGCGCAGCAAATGGGCACGATCTCCCATGCCGGTAAAGCTGGGCGTAAAGACTTGATGGCCGGCATTTCTTAGCCGATTCGCCACAGCGCGCCAGCACCATCCGCCATGCCATGACCCGTGTGCCAGAACATAATTCATAGAGCGTCCTTTTTGAAACAGGCAGGAGCCAAAACAATGAGCGTACCAGCACGCGCCTCGCTATATATCATTTTCGCCTGCGTGGCGGCATTGATTGCCGGCTGCTCCTCGCTGCCCTCGCTGGAAAACCGGACATACACGACCGCCCTGCCCGTGGAAGAATCCACGCGCACGACCCTGGGGAAAGCGATCTCGCACATGGCAAGCGCCCACCCCGGAAAGTCGGGCATACACATGCTGTCCGACCCAAGGGAGGCGTTCGCAGTGCGCGCTCTCCTGGCAAAGGCGGCCGAACGCACGCTGGATGTTCAATACTATATCTGGCACAAAGACCTGACCGGTACGCTTATGTTCGAAGCCTTGCGGTCAGCCGCCGACCGCGGCGTGCGGGTGCGCCTGTTGCTTGACGACAATAATGCATCCGACATCGACGACACGCTTTCAGCCCTGGATTCGCATCCGAACATCGAAGTGCGCCTGTTCAATCCTTTCATTGTCCGCTCGCCAAAGTGGCTGGGCTACATCACCGATTTTTCCCGCGCCAACCGTCGCATGCACAATAAGTCCTATACCGCCGACAATCAAATCACCATCATCGGCGGCCGCAATATGGGCGACGAATATTTCGGGGCCACCGACGGCGTGCTGTTCGCCGACCTCGATGTGGCGGCGGTCGGGCCTATCGTCAAGGACGTATCCGACGATTTCGACCGTTACTGGAACAGCCAGTCTTCTTACCCCGTAGAGTTGATACTGCCGCAGGTCAAGCCTGAACGCCTGCAAGAGTTGAAGTCCGAGGCCTCGATACTCGAGCGCGATCCGCGCGCCGCGGCCTATATAAAGGCCTTGCGCGACTCCGGCCTGGTCCGCCAATTGATCGACGAAACCATCGCGCTGGAATGGGCCACTACCCGGATGGTGAGCGACGATCCACGCAAAGGGCTGGGCCAGGTGCCGCCTGACCAGCTTCTGACGCATGAACTTAGCCAGATTATCGGCGAGCCGAAATCCGATGTGAAGTTGATTTCTCCCTACTTCGTACCGACCGAAGCCGGCGTACAGGGTTTTACGGCGCTGGCCAAGCGCGGCGTGAAGCTGAAAATACTGACCAACTCGCTAGACGCCACCGATGTCGCCGCGGTTCATGCAGGTTATGCCAAGCGGCGCAAGCCGCTGCTGGAGGCCGGCATCGAGCTCTACGAGATGAAACGCCTGTCGGACGGTCCACGGGACAAAGGCAGCGGTCCTTTCGGCAGTTCAGGGTCCAGCCTGCACGCGAAGACGTTTACCATCGACAGCAAACAGGTTTTCGTCGGTTCGTTCAACTTCGATCCTAGGTCGGCGAAATTGAATACCGAATTGGGATTCGTGATGGACAGCCCGGCCATGGCCATGCAGATCAACACATCGTTCAATGACAGAGTTACGCAGATCGCCTACGAGGTCAAGCTGACAGACGACGGCAAGGTGTACTGGATCGAACTCAAGGACGGCGAAAAAATACGCTACGACTCCGAGCCGCATGCCAGCCTGTGGCGACGCATCGGCGTGGCAGTTTTTTCGGTGCTTCCCATCGACTGGCTGCTTTAAATCGACACGGTGACGCTATGCCTGCCCTCGGCCAGCGGAATCCGCAGACGGCCTTGGGTGTAATCGACAGGAATGCCGTCGAGCATGGCCCTGGGAGCGCCGTATTCATGGCTGGAGGCATTCTCGACGTGTATATCATATTGACCTGAACCGACCGTCACCGTGGCGTCAAATCCGGGCCATGCTTCTGGAATGCACGGCGCAATCACAAGATAGCTTCCCTCGCGGCGAATGCCCAGTATGCCTTCCACGCCAGCGCGATACATCCATGCAGCCGAACCGGTATACCATGTCCATCCCCCGCGCCCCACATGAGGAGCAACCGAATAAACATCGGCTGCTATCACGTAGGGTTCAACCTTGTAGCGATCGATTTCTTCCGGCGTACGCGCATGATTGATAGGATTAAGCAACGCAAACAATTCAACAGCCTTCCCTCCATTCCCGAGTTTTGCGAACGCCATAATTGCCCACATTGCCGCATGACTGTACTGCCCGCCGTTTTCCCTCAGACCGGGCGGATAGCCCTTGATGTAGCCTGGATCCAGGGGTGTGGTGTCAAAAGGCGGGGTAAACAAAAGCGCGATTCCATCCTCATGGCGGATAAGGTGGTGTTCCAGGGACTCCATGGCTTGGGCCGCGCGCTGTGGATCGGCGGCGCCCGACAATACCGCCCAGGACTGCGCAATAGAATCGATCCGGCATTCCTGGCTGTCCTTGGAGCCCAACCAGCTTCCATCATCAAAGGTCGCACGGCGGTACCACTGCCCATCCCAGGCCTCTTGCTCCATAGCGTCTTTCAACTTGCCAGCATGTGCAAGCCAACGCCTTGCACGTTCGGCGTCTCGATCATGCGCCAACGGCGCGAACAAGTCTATCGTGCGCAGCAGTAACCACCCCAGCCACACGCTTTCACCTTCACCGGCCTCGCCGACCCTGTTCATGCCGTCGTTCCAGTCCCCGGTTCCCATCAGGGGCAAGCCAAGCCGACCCGTCAACTCCAGACATTGGTCCAGTCCGCGCGCGCAGTGCTCATACAGGGAAGCCGACTCATCGGCAGCCATAGGCTGAAAAAAGGCGTCGTGCTCATCGGGCCGTAAAAGCGGTCCCTCCAGAAACGGTAGAACTTCGTCGAGAATCGCTGCATCGTCAGTGCTGGAAACATAGGAGGCCGTGGCAAAAGCCAGCCACACGCGATCATCCGAGATCCGCGTACGCACCCCCTGCCCCGTATTCGGCAACCACCAATGCTGGACATCGCCTTCCACGAATTGACGACCGGCGGCGCGTAGAATATGCTCGCGCGTCGCGTCCGGCCTGGCAAACGTAAGCGCCATGCCGTCCTGGAGCTGATCGCGGAAGCCGTAAGCACCACTGGCCTGATAAAACGCCGAGCGCGCCCAAATACGGCAAGCAAGCGTCTGATAAAGTAGCCAGCCATTTAGCATGATGTCCATGGCCCTATCCGGCGTCTTGACTTGAATCGTGCCGAGTAAAGAGTCCCAATGATCAGTCACCTCACGTAGCACTGCATCGAGATCCGCCTGGCGGTAATGCGTGATCAGCGCCGCAGCCTCATCGGCCGACCCGCACTGTCCCAGGAACCAGACAACTTCCTTGGTCTGTCCCGGCTCCAATTCCACAACGCCCTGGAGGCCCGAACACGGATCCAGGCCAGCGCCCGTTTTCCCCGACAACGGTTCGCTGCGCATCAGCGCGGCAGGTGCCGCTAGCGTACCCTTGCGGCCGATAAACTCCGTGCGATCGGCGGTCCAGGCAGTTTGATATCCGCTCAAATCGGCGAAAGCCGTTAGCCCGGCAAATGCGACGCTCCAGGGATTGTGTGCCAGCATCGCGCCGGTAACCTCGTCCATCGTTGTCACGATGAAGGGACCGGAGGTGCCTCGTGATGTGCCCAGCACCCATTCCGCGTATGCCGTTACTGACAGGCGGCGTGGAGCGTCCGATAGATTGCGTAAGGTCAGCCGGGAGATCTTGATAGGATCGGATAGCGGCACATACTGCAGCAACTCTAGCCCAATGTCGTTGGCCACGTGTTCGTAACGGCTATAACCTTGTCCATGCCTGGCGATGTATGTTCCGTTTCCTCGCACCGGTAGCGCCGTCGGCGTCCATAGCAAGCCCGTCACTTCATCGCGTATATAGAGCGCTTCGCCGGCAGGATCCCCTACCGGATCGTTCGACCATGGCGTAAGCTGGTTCTCCCGGCTGTTCTGCGCCCAGGTGTAGCCGCTACCCTCCACTGAGGCCTGGAAACCGAAATGAGGATTGGCGATCACGTTCAGCCAAGGAGCAGGCGTGGACTGGCCCTCGTTCAAAATCGTCACATACTCCCGGCCCTGTTTATCGAATCCGCCCAGGCCGTTGAAAAATTCGAGTTCCGCAGCTGCGGATAATACTGGCTTGGGCGTCGCCGGTACCGGACGGCGTAGCGCTTGTTGCGCAACGACAGGTCGCGGCATGCGGCCCAGCTGTTCGGAAATCGTGCCATAGCGCGCTATCAGCGCGACCCTGGCCACCGACTGAAGCAGGCTTCGGGCATCCACGCTCATGAGGTCGGCGCGCAAGGCGTATACCGCGCCCTGTGTATGTTCGCCGCGAAAGTGGGGCCGCGACTGGCTGCTGCGTACTGCGGTTTCAATTGCTATCTGAAGATCCTGGATATAAGACGAGCCGCGCTCATTGACGATGACAAGATCAACAGCCAGACGCTTCATGCGCCAATACTCGTGGGCCCGCAACAATTGACGCACCTGCGCGATATCTTCGATGTCGTCAATACGGAGCAGGACAATCGGTAGATCGCCCGAAATTGCCTGAGACCAAAGCTTGGATTGGAGTCCCGCCCCGCGCATGATCGTATTGGACGATGCTCTGAAACCGGGATCCGCATACAGGACGGGTGCGGCGAGACGCTGGAAATCCGCCGCCTCCTCCGTCCCAATATTAAGATGGCGCAACTGGACCTGCGCCTGAGTCCAAGCCAGGGTCTTGGCTCGGTCGAACGCACTGCGATCATGATGTTTGTCGATGAGACTTATAAGCTCTGCCCGCGTCGAAGCCACTATCGTCCAGAAAGCAATGCGGGCAACCTTGCCCGGAGCGATAAGTACGCGATATCTCAGCGCAAAGACAGGGTCCAGTACAGTGCCGACCGTATTCGACAGTGGGCTCTCGTCCCGCATGGCGCTGGCGCTACCCGCCGTATGCCCCCGGCCGATAAAGCGCGCACGGTCGGTCTCGTATTGCGGCTCGGCGACGACCTGGCCCTCGATTACGGCGAAATGAGCAGCCCACACATCAGACTCATCGGAAGAACGTTTGCGCCTGGTGGCGACAAGGGCGTCGTACTCCTCAAGGCGGCTGGTAACCACGAACATCTTGGCGAACGCAGGGTGCGCTTTATCGGCTGCAGGCATCGTCAGGACGAGCTCGGCGTAAGAGGTCACTTCGATCTCACGCGGGCGCCGTCCACTGTTGGCCAGCGAAACACGGCGCACTTCTCCGTCATCCTCTCCGGAAACGAGAACATCAGTGGTGGTCGTCATGGTTCCGTCGCGGCGGATGAACTCGGCATAGTCTTCGGCAAACACCACATCTCCCGCCTCGCCGATGTCACCAACCGGTTGCAATCCAGTAGACCATATCTTGCCGTTTTGGGTATCCCGCATGAAGATGAACGAGCCGAAATCATCCCGCGTGGCGTCCTCGCGCCATCGGGTGACGGCGATATCACGCCAACGGCTGTAGCCCGCGCCGGCATCCGTCAGCATTACCGTGTAGCGTCCGTTCGATAACAAGTGCGTTATCGGCGCACCCAGAGACGCACCAGCAACGCGGCGCGCGGCCTCCCCGCTACCGCCGGAATTCGTTGCAGCCACACTCACTTCTTCGGCGCGCGGATGTGCAATAGCGACGTCTCTGGGCATGCGCTCCTGAAGCAACAGTTCGCAAGCCTGAATCATGGGTTCCCGATGGAAACGGGTGCGCATCGGGGCGTCCAGCAATGTATTCGCAATGGCGACGATAGTCATGCCTTGATGATGCGCCATGAAGTTACGCACGATGGCCACACTCGCGTTATCTGGAACGCGCGAAGCAGTGAAATCCAGCGCCTCGTAGAAGCCGTAGCGACCAAGCGCGCCCATGCTCGCAAGCAGAGCATAGTTGCGACATGCGCCTGCCGGGTCGACCATGGCCGCAAGCGCTGTGGCATAAGGTGCGATAACCGTGTTTTCAGAAAGCCCGCGTTTGAGCCCGAGGCCGGGCACACCGAAGTTGGAATATTGATAAGTAAACTCAATATCCCGGGCGTTATAAGCAGACTCTGATATCCCCCAGGGAATATTCAGCGAATTCCCATAAGTTTGCTGGCGCCCCACGACCAAGCGGTTGGTCTGCTCCAGGAGACTGCCATATGGCGCCCTCATCACCAGAGAAGGCATAAGGTATTCGAACATGGATCCGGACCACGAAATAAGCGCCGAACCCTTGCCTAGCGGCGTAGCCGTGCGGCCCAGGCGCAGCCAGTGGCGGGTTGCCGCATCACCCTTCGCTATGGCGAACAAACTGGCTAGCCGAGCCTCCGACGCCAGCAAATCGTAGCAACTGGGATCGAGACAATTATCGACATGTGAATAGCCGATAGACAACAGATTCCTGTCCGGATCCATCAGGAACGCGAAATCCATGGCAAGTGCAATCTCTCGAGCCTCATTGGCCAATGTCTGAATTCGTTCCTTCAGGGGCGTCTGCCCGGAGTCGGCGGTGACTCCATCCCGCGCGTGTTCGGCCATTGAATCGCCCAGCGCCTGCGTCCAGAATAGCGCATCGTTGGAAGCCTCATCTCGCTCTGCAGGCAGAAGGCTCAGGAGTAACGTGATCGCGTTCTCAACCAGCTTCTTTAGCCGCGGAAGCGACGCCTGAACCGCTTGCTGCGTGCCGCCCAGCTTCGTCTCGATATCGTCCAGAAGCAAAGTAAGTTGCCCACCGCGTTCGCCGCCGGCGACTGGCGAAGCGGCGATAGCCAAGCGGGCAAGGCGCAGATTATCCAGCATGCCAAGCCGGGGCTCCACGAAAAAGGCACCGTCTATCCACTCTTCGCATGCATTGGCGACCACGATAAGGTGGCCGGCCAGGTTGCCGCTATCTACCGACGATACGTAGGCAGGCTCAAGTGCTCGCAGGTCCTGAGTGTCGTACCAGTTGAAAAAATGCCCATTAAACCGCGCCAGCTTGTGCATGGTTGCCATCGTTGTTTCGAGCCGCTCTACGCTCTGGACAGTGCCCGCCCATCCGAAATCGCGAGCTGCAACCACCGAAAGCATGTACAGCCCGATATTGGTCGGCGAAGTGCGATGCGCAAGTGTGGGCTTGGGATCTTCCTGGAAGTTATCCGGCGGCAGCATGTTGTCGGCTGGCGTGACAAAGGTTTCAAAGAAACGCCATGTGCGGCGAGCAGAAAGGCGCAGTTCGGTCGCTTCTGGTTCGGAGATTTCACTGCGCCGCAACACAGTGTGCGATCGGCTCGCCCACAAAGCAAGCGCCGGCGCCACAAGCCATAGTATGGCAAACGCGATGACCAACGGCCAGGAGGCTGGCGCAAGGATGAGCATCCCAGCAGTTATCGCGAGTGCCAATAATGTACCTCCGGCCATCCGCTCATAAAAGCCGAGAAGGTCCAACCTGGGGCGCTGCGTTACTTGAGCTGCCGTTGTCCATTCCAGAAGGTGCCGGCGCGTTACGAAAAGGCGCAACAAGGTGCTTGAAATAGCGCTGCCCATGCGCCACGCGCGATCGGGCAGAAAAGCAAGGGAAAGCGATACTTGCAGAATCGCGAGTCGCAGCTCAGTGAAAAGTGCAGCAAGGTGACTCTGGAACCGGATACTGCTGCGACGCGGGAACAAAGAAAACAGAGAAGGCAAACAGGGCGGAATCGCAATGCAGGCAAGAACCAGCAACGTGGCCAGCACGCTGGCCGGCCTGGGCAGTAACCAGCCGCACACCAATGCGAATAGGGTCGCGGGCGCAAGCAGGGAGCGGCGCAAGTTGTCCAGCATTTTCCCGCGCCCTATGGAAGGCAGCTTCTCGCTACCCGTGCCGCGCCCAAATATCCAGGGAAGTAATTGCCAATCACCGCGAACCCACCGATGCTGGCGTCTGGCGTCCACATCGTAGCGGGACGGGAACTCTTCCACAACCTCGACATCCGAAGCAAGCCCGGCTCGTGCGAAGACACCCTCGAACAGGTCATGGCTAAGCAGTGCGTTCGGCGGGATGCGACCCGACAAGGCAGCCTCGAAGGCATCCACATCATATATGCCTTTACCCGTATAAGAGCCCTCTCCAAAAAGGTCTTGATATACGTCGGACACGGCGGCCGCATAGGGATCCATGCCACCAGGACTTGAGAATACTCTTTGATAGACCGAACCTTCGCTGCCGACAGGCAGGGAAGGCGTAACGCGCGGCTGGAGAATGGCGTAGCCATTGACGACGCGCTGTTGCGCAACATCGAATTGCGGACGGTTCAACGGATGTGCCATTTTGCCGATCAGACGCAGCGCGGCATCCCGGGGCATCCTTGTATCCGCATCCAGGGTAATAACATAACGCACACCCGCTGGCACCTCGACCGGCGCCTGCCCGACCGGTATGTAGTTGGTATCGGTCGCGCCACGCAAGAGCCGATTCAGCTCATGCAGCTTGCCACGTTTGCGCTCCCACCCCATCCATGTGTTTTCTCCCGCATTGAAGACTCGCCGGCGATGCAGCACCAGGAAACGGTTGCCGGCGGGGCCCGGACCATAACGGTGATTCAGTCCCGCAATCCCTTCAGCAGCCAGAAGGAGCAGGTGCTCGTCGCCGGGCATCACTTCCTGGTCCGCATCGAGCCCATCAAGCAACAGGGCAAAAACAAGATCGCCGCTGGCGCCGCCCAGATAGTGCACTTCGAGCCGCTCAATTTGCTCACGAAGATCTGCCTCACTGGTCAGTAGCGTGGGGATGACCACCAGTGTCCTAAGTGAACCAGGGACACCGGTTTTGAGCTCCAGGCCCGGCAAGGTAGAGGCGGCGAAAGTCCAGGAGACTGCGCGATTGACGAGGGCCGTCGCCAGTTCAGTCGCTGGAAGGAATGCAGCCACCGCAAACAGGGCGAGCCAACCGGCAGCCGTCCCTGGAAACCAGATCGTCCAAAGCGCAAGGCCGACAAGTAGGACGGCGATAAATAATATCGACCCTATGTAGCCCTGAATACCAAGGCGCACGTTCATGCGGCTCAAGCGTAGCCGCACAGGCGCCCGAAACCCTATCGTCCGCTCCAGCGCAGGCCGGCCTTCGGCTATGAGGCGATATCCAGGATCGCCGATGCGCCGGGATGGCTCGTTGCCGCCCGCCCCGGTCTGGCGCGCAGGAGCTGCAGCCAATGCATGGGCAGTGACGTCCAGCTCGGATAAGGATGAGCCGCGAGCCAACTGCTCGATGGCGCTGCGATACAAGTTGCGAGTCGAAAAGTCCATATCGCCGAAAGCGCTTGCTTCGCGCAAACATTCATCTACCAGGCTTACCTTCTCGAACAGCTCGGCCCAATCAATATCGGAAATCAGCCGCATACTCGTAATGATATTGCGCACCGTGACATTGGATGCGCCCTGCCGTTGCTGAGCATGGAGCACGACTTCGTCGATGGAGGTATCTTGACGTCCAAGCCGCTCTTCCAACCATCCAAGCGCGGGCGTGGTCCTTGGATCCTGGTCTCGTAGCCGCTTCGCCAAGTGCGCGGCGAATGCCTCAGACAAGGAACCCGACGCCCGCGTGGAAATATCGTTTTCAAGCGCAAACTGAAAGCTCTGGGACCCCACAAGCCGACTGGCCAAGGCTTCGGCATCAGCCCGGGACTTCTGTCCGGACGTAATTTGATCAGCCAGGCGACGCAGGTTTTCGATAAGCACAATACGGAGCGTAATTGCTATAGCCCATAGTTCACCGATCGCTAAAGGCTGGACGCGCTGGTAGGCCGCAATGAAGCGCCTCAATATATCGGGGTCAAAATTGCTGTCGGTATGGGCAACGAAAGCCCAGGCTATACCAAATACCCTCGGATAACCCGCGAAGGGCCCTTCGGCCAGTTTAGGCAATTGGCGATAAAAGCCGGGCGGCAAATCGTCCCTTATTTCGCGGACCTGCTCTTCAACAAGGTGATAGTTATCAAGCAGCCATTCAGCAGCAGGAACCACGCTACAGCCGCTTTCGAGTTCCGCGGCGCTGGCGCGATACGCAGCAAGCAAAATCTGGGCATTGTCATCGAGCCGTTTGCGCAAGGAAGGAACCCATGGCGGCTTTTGTGTGACCGGCTGAGCCGCAGCCAAACTTACGGCGTGCTGCTCAAGCCGCTCAACACCGAAAAGCTCTTCTCTGATCGGCGCCACGTCGTTCCATGGCGCGGACGTCGAACGACGCCAGAAGGCATAACGAAAGATAGTGTTTTTAGACAAAAGCGGAATCCACATGGCGGCGCGAAGCGCGACCGAACTCTGCAATCTTGCTGCGGATGCGTAGCTGCTCTTTAGTCATGAATAACTCCTTGAACGACTACCGTGTTATGCCGAGCCGCGTCTTACAGCATACGCCCTATTACCAGGAATCGGGCACGACGCACTGCTTTAGCGCAATCGTCGCGCCCGGCGACATGGCCTATGCACCATGTTGAAGCTTCCCATCCTAAATCCGGAACACTTCTGACTCCCTGCGTGCTGATGTCATGCTCACTTCACTTAGAAAGTTGGCACGGCTATTGCGTATGGACGGAAGCGCTGTTCATTCAGCTCGGGCTGATCTTAAGCCGATCTTCCTTCAATTTGGAGTCATCATGAAACGTAGACTGGTCCTCAAACAACTGACCGCAGCGAGTTTTCTTGCACTATCAGGCTGGATGCCCCAGGCACTGGCAGCCGACACGATCAAGGTCGGCATCCTGCACTCATTGTCCGGCACGATGGCAATCTCGGAAACGTCGCTCAAGGACGTGGCCTTGATGACCATCGACGAAATCAATGCAAACGGCGGCGTATTGGGCAAGAAGCTGGAAGCCGTGGTCGTCGACCCCGCATCGAACTGGCCACTCTTTGCGGAGAAAGCCCGCCAGCTGTTGTCCCAGGACAAAGTGTCGGTCGTGTTCGGCGCGTGGACGTCGGTATCGCGCAAGTCGGTCCTGCCTGTATTCAAGGAGCTGAACGGACTGCTGTTCTATCCCGTGCAGTATGAGGGTGAAGAGCTCGAGAAAAATGTTTTCTATACCGGAGCCGCTCCCAACCAGCAGGCCATACCGGCCGTCGAATACCTGATGAGCGAAGACGGCGGAGGTGCAAAGCGCTTTGTGTTGCTGGGTACAGACTACGTCTACCCCCGCACGACCAACAAGATATTGCGCGCGTTTCTGCACTCCAAGGGAGTCAAGGACAGCGATATCGAAGAGGTCTACACACCCTTCGGCCATTCCGACTATCAAACCATCGTCGCCAACATCAAGAAGTTCTCCACGGGCGGAAGAACAGCGGTGATTTCGACCATCAATGGCGATTCGAACGTGCCCTTCTATAAAGAACTGGGCAATGCGGGACTGAAGGCCACAGACGTCCCCGTCGTGGCCTTCTCCGTGGGCGAAGAAGAGCTGCGCGGCGTAGACGCCAAACCGCTCGTCGGTCACCTGGCCGCCTGGAACTACTTTCAGTCCATCAAGAACCCGGTCAACACAGCCTTCATCGACAAATGGAAGGCCTACGCCAAAGCCAAAAACCTGCCCAATGCCTCAACCGTCGTGACCAACGACCCCATGGAAGCCACTTACATCGGCATCCATATGTGGAAACAAGCCGTGGAACAGGCCAAGACGACGGACGTCGACAAGGTAATCGAAGCAATGGGCGGGCAGACGTTCACGGCCCCCGATGGATTCACCATCCAAATGGACAAGACCAATCACCATTTGCACAAGCCCGTCTATATCGGTGAGATCAATGCCGACGGTCAGTTCGATATCGTATGGAAAACCAAGGGACCCATACGTGCACAGCCATGGAGCCCGTACATCGCGGGTAACGAAAACAAGCAAGGTCTCTAATTGGACAAGTTCGCCATGGGCTACGTCGCATTCCTGACATTCTGGCGCCGGATTTTTCTGGCGATACTACTGGCGGCGCTTGCCCCGGGCGCGATGGCGGCGGAGCCGGCAAATATCGATGCGGCGCTGCTTGCCCCATTGGCGAACGGCGACACCGATGCCAAGCTGCAAGTCATCTCGCAGCTTGGCCAGTTGGCCACTCCACGGGCAGCACAAGTGCTCGAGGCCCTGTCGAACGCGAGCCTGTATGCGACCTCCGGAGGCCGCATCTTGATCGCTTATGACGGCAAGCCTGCTGTCGACCCGGCTACAGGAGAAGAACTCGATGTACCGGCCGACGTCGACAACGTCATGATCAACAACCGGCTGCGGCGCGCCATTGCCGGCGCGCTGGCCATATCGCAACTTTTCTCTGACGACGTGCAAGTGCGCCTGTCCGCCGCAAAGCGCATGCAGCAAAGCACGGATACTTCGACCATCGATTTGATTGCGCAAGCGCGGTCCCGCGAAACAAATGCAGATGTGCAAAACGCACTGGATGTCGCGCAGGCCAGGCTGGAGCTGAAAAGCTCCGATGCCGCCACGCGCGTGCGTGCGGTAGAAAGGCTGGGCCACACGCAGCGAGGCCAGTTCCGCCCCATTCTGGCCGGCCTGCTTATTCAGAACGACGAAGGCGTTTACGCCGAACCGGACGAGCAGGTACGCGCCGCCGCGGTGACGGCACTCGGGCGTATTGATTGCCACCAGAGAAAAATAGAATGGGCGGGCAATCTGTTCTACGGCATAAGCCTGGGCAGCGTCCTGCTCTTGGCGGCATTGGGCCTGGCCATCACATTCGGCCTGATGGGCGTGATCAATATGGCGCATGGCGAACTGCTGATGATAGGCGCCTACGTCACCTACCTGATGCAATTGTTCTTTCGGCAATTCGCGCCGGCCTGGACAGACTGGTATGTGATTGCGGCGCTGCCCATGGCTTTCCTGGTGACCGCCGGCGTCGGCATGGCGCTGGAGCGCACCGTCATCCGATGGCTGTACGGACGTCCCCTGGAAACCTTGCTGGCGACCTGGGGAATCAGCCTGATACTCATGCAGGGCGTGCGGACTATCTTTGGTGCGCAGAATGTAGAGGTCAGCAATCCGTCCTGGATGTCCGGCGGTGTCACGCTGCTGGGCGGCCTGGTGCTCAGCTATAACCGCCTCGCCATTATCGTGTTTGCGTTGCTGGTGGTCTTCTTCGTATGGCTGCTGCTTAATCACACGCGTTTGGGTCTGTTCGTACGCGCCATCACCCAGAATCGCCGCATGGCGGATTGCGTAGGTGTGCCTACCGGCCGTATCGATATGCTGGCTTTCGGCCTGGGCTCGGGCATCGCGGGTCTGGGCGGGGTCGCGCTGTCCCAATTGGGGAACGTGGGTCCGGATCTCGGACGTGGCTACATCGTCGATTCTTTCATGGTCGTCGTCCTGGGAGGCGTGGGCCAGTTGGCCGGCACCGTGATCGCAGCAATGGGCCTGGGCAGCCTCAACAAGTTTCTTGAACCCTGGGCAGGCGCTGTCCTGGCCAAAATCACAATACTGGTGCTCATCGTGCTATTCGTCCAGAAACGTCCGCAAGGACTCTTTGCGCCGCGCGGAAGGAGCGTCGAATGACTTCGCCATCTCCGGTCGCCACGCACCCCGGCCTGCTGCAAAGGCAACGCCTGTTTTCGCCCAAGGCCTGGGCCGGCCTGATGACAGCCACCGTGGTGCTCGCCTTGCTTCCCATGCTGAACCTTGTGCTGCCTGCCGACCACCCGCTGCACATATCCTCTTATGCCATTGCCCTACTGGGTAAATTCATGTGTTACGCCATGGCCGCCCTGGCACTCGACCTGGTGTGGGGTTATGCCGGAATCCTGTCGCTGGGTCATGGAATATTCTTCGCCCTGGGCGGCTACGCGCACGGCATGTATCTTATGCGCTCCATCGGCCGCGATGGCGTCTACCAAAGCCATCTGCCGGACTTCATGGTGTTCCTGGACTGGAAAGAATATCCCTGGTACTGGGCGTTCACCGACCACTTCGCATACGCCATGCTGCTCGTCGTTCTGGTGCCCGGTGTGCTGGCATTCATCTTCGGCTACTTTGCCTTCCGATCGCGCATCAAAGGCGTGTATTTCTCGATCATCACGCAAGCCATGACTTTTGCCGCGATGCTGCTTTTCTTTCGCAATGACACCGGCTTCGGAGGCAATAACGGCTTCACCGATTTCAAGCGCATCCTGGGCTTTGACATCACCGCTCCCGACACACGGGCCGTGCTTTATTGGACGACGCTGATTGTGCTGGCGATGGCGTTGATTTTCGCGCGCGCCATCACCCAGTCCAAGCTTGGGCGGGTCTTGACCGCGCTGCGCGATTCCGAAAGCCGCCTGCGTTTCATCGGCTACGACCCCCTGGGCTTCAAGCTGTTTGTCTGGACCGTATCGGCCGTCATGTGCGGTATCGCCGGAGCACTCTACGTGCCCCAGGTGGGCATCATCAACCCCAGCGAAATGTCCACCGAAACATCGATAGAAATGGTGATCTGGGTAGCCACCGGCGGGCGCGGCACACTGATCGGTCCCATTCTCGGCGCCGGCGTGGTCAACGGACTTAAGACCTGGTTTACCAGCGTGCTGCCGGAATTCTGGCTGTATGCGCTTGGCCTCATCTTCGTGCTCACGACCCTATTTCTTCCTCACGGCATCGTGGGGCTGCTGCGCCGAATCACTGCCCGCCATGCAAGGAGGACATCTTGAAACCTGAACACGCACGACAACTGCAGGAGCTTCAGGCAGCTATGGTGATGACGGACTCGGGCAGCGACGCCTCTTACGGTCATGTCGCCACGCGGGATGTCGATACTCGCCACGGCGTGATTCTGTACCTGGAAGACATCACCGTGAGTTTCGACGGCTTCAAGGCCCTCGACAAGCTGAGCCTGGACATCGGCGTGGGCGAACTACGCTGCATCATCGGCCCCAACGGGGCCGGCAAGACGACCATGATGGACGTCATTACGGGAAAGACCGCGCCGACGTCCGGCACGGCCTTTTTCGGCCAGAACGTCGACCTGACCAAACTCAACGAGACGCAAATTGCCCATGCCGGGATAGGCCGTAAATTCCAGCGGCCCACGGTGTTCGAAAACCACAGCGTCTTCGAAAACCTTGAACTCGCCATGAAGATCGACAAGCGCGTGCGGCCCACCCTCTTTGCAAAATTGACTGGCCAGCAGGCCGACGCCATCGGTTCGACTCTGGAACTGATAAGGCTGACGCACGAGGCATGGCGCCCGGCCGGCCTGTTATCCCACGGGCAGAAGCAATGGCTGGAAATCGGCATGCTGCTCATGCAGGAGCCCAAGCTTCTATTGCTGGACGAACCGGTGGCAGGCATGACCGACGCCGAAACCGAACGCACCGGTGAGTTGCTCAACGAATTGAAAGGCCGCCATTCGCTGATGGTCGTCGAACACGACATGGATTTCGTGACCAGCATCGCGGGTGCCGGCAAGGTCACGGTACTGCACGAAGGTTCGGTCCTTGCCGAAGGCTCCATGGCGCAAGTCCAGGCGGACCAGCGCGTAATCGAAGTTTATCTGGGACGCTGACATGCTGGATGTGCAGGCCATCAACCAATATTACGGCGGCAGCCATACACTGCGGGGAGTGTCTTTGTCCTTGCAAAAGGGCGAATGCCTTGCCCTCCTGGGCCGCAATGGCGTAGGAAAGACCACCTTGCTCAAGTGCCTGATGGGCGTGCTGCCGGTCTCTTCGGGCAGTGTCATCTTCAATGGTGAAGACATCAGCCGGCTGGCGCCGCACGAACGCGCGGCACGGGGTATCGCCTATGTGCCGCAAGGGCGCGATATTTTTGCACGCCTTACGGTGGAAGAGAACATTCTCATGGGCATGGCTACCAAGCCGGCAGCTGCGGCGCGGCGGATCAAGGACGAAATCTTCGAGCTTTTTCCGGTGCTCCAATCCATGCTGGCGCGCCGCGGCGGCGACCTTTCGGGAGGACAGCAACAACAATTGGCCATTGCACGAGCCCTGGTTGCCGAGCCCAAGCTGGTCATACTGGATGAACCCACCGAAGGCATCCAGCCGTCCATCATCAAGGATATTGCCAAAGTGATAAGGCTGCTTCGGGAACGTGGCGACATCGGCATCTTGTTGTGTGAGCAATACTTCGATTTCGCCCGCGAGCTGGCCGACCACTTTGTGGTGCTGTCGCGTGGCGAGGTAGTGGCCGCCGGCGATAAATCGCAAATCGATGGCGACGACGTCCGCAGCCATCTCTCGGTCTGACGCGCATGCCGACCCCTGCTCTATCCCCTTCCCTCGACCAATGGCACGCAAAACTGGCCTTGACGTTTGCGCGGCAAGGGCCGGACAAAACCGTGCTGGCGCAGCGCAAGCACCAAGGGCCTTTGCTGGTCCAGAAGACGCTCTACCCCGAAGGGCCGGGCATCTGCCACGCCACCATCCTGCATCCCCCTTCCGGCATTGCCGGCGGCGATGTCCTGGAGATCGACATCGATGTCCGGGACGGCGCCCATGCCGTATTGGGCACACCGGGCGCCACGCGCTGGTACAAGGCCAATGGCAGGCATGCCGCCCAGCATGTAAAGCTATGCCTCGCGGCCGGCGCATGCCTGGACTGGCTACCCCAAGAAAATATTCTTTTCGAACAATCCCTGGCGTCGATGAGTACACGCCTGCACCTGCAAACCGGCGCGCGCGCAATAGGATGGGAGATCACCCAATTGGGCAGCATCGGCAAAGCCACGCATTGGGACGAAGGCTGCGCGCAACTGGACACCGAGCTGACACTCGATGGCGAGGCGATATGGCTGGAAGCCGGCGAGCTCCACGCCGGCGGCCCTTTGCGCCATAGCGGCAATGGCCTGGCGGGCTTTCCCGTGCTGGCCACCTTATGGGCATTTGGCCCCCTTCTGGGCACCGAGCAGGTCGACGACCTTGCCGCCGACCTGCCCTGGACCCAAAACCTGCGGGCGGGCCTGACCCATATGTCGCAGGCGAACGAGCAAGGCCTGAGCCTGGTTCGCGTGCTTGGATTACATGTGCAGGATGTAAAGCGTCTGCTGATAGCGCTGTGGATGCGCATGCGGCCGCTTGTGCTGAACACGCAAGGCGCTTACCTGCGCTTGTGGAACACGTGAAACCCGACAAGGAATCAAATAATGGATCTAACTCCTCGTGAAAAAGACAAGCTGCTTATCTTCACCGCCGCCCTGCTGGCCGAGCGGCGCAAGGCGCGCGGTGTCAAGCTGAACTATCCCGAATCGATAGCGCTGATCACGGCCGCATTGATGGAAGGCGCGCGCGACGGCCGCAGCGTCGCCGATCTCATGCAGTTGGGCACCACCATACTGAGCCGCGACGATGTCATGCAAGGCATACCCGAAATGATCGCCGACATACAAGTGGAAGCCACCTTTTCGGATGGCACCAAGCTGATCACGGTCCATCAGCCCATCATCTGACGCGGCACACGCAACACTGACGAATCTTTTATTTATCCGAGGAAGTTCCATATGTCTACTCGCCCACATCCACCCAGCCGGTATATCGGCACGACCGGCGCCGCGGCCCTTGCCCTTGTGTCCTGCGCCGCCGTGGCGCACCCGGGACATGAACATGCCATATCCGGCCATATGTTCCAGAGCGGACTGCTTCACCCCCTGACCGGCCTGGATCACTTGCTTGCCATGGTGGCGGTAGGCATATGGGCCGCGTTAAGCCACTCGAATATACGTCAGGCAATCTGGACGCCGGTCACCTTTCTTTGCCTGCTGCTGGCGGGCGCACTGATGGGCATGGCGGGCCTGAGCCTTCCAGGAGTCGAGCCCGTCATCGTGGCTTCCTTGCTGGTGCTTGGGCTTTTATTGGCAAGCCGGACGACCCTATCCGGCCCCGCCAGCGCACTTCTGGTGGGCTTCTTTGCGCTGTTCCATGGCATGGCGCACGGTTCCGAATTACCTCCCGGTGCGGGCGCCACGGCGTTTATTGCGGGCTTCATGCTAAGCACCCTGGTCCTGCATGGACTGGGCCTGGCCGGCGGCTTCGCACTCAAGCAACGGACCTTGTGGCTGACGCGCGCCGCAGGCGCCGGCATTACCGCATACGGCATATCCCTGCTGGCCTCGACAGCCTGAGACACACAGAAAATCCGCCCACCCAACGCTCAGGAGGCCAACCATGATACCTGGTGAAATCATTGCCGAACCCGGCCATATAGAACTGAACGCCGGCCGCGCAAGCTGCATGGTCGACGTCGTCAACGCCGGCGACCGGCCCGTGCAGGTCGGCTCCCACTACCATTTTGCCGAAGTCAATTCCAGCCTGGAATTCGATAGAAAACTGGCGCGCGGGTACCGCCTGAACATCACTGCCGGTACTGCCGTACGTTTCGAGCCGGGCCAGAAGCGCACGGTCGAACTGGTGCAACTGGCCGGCGACCGCATTGTCTATGGTTTCAATGCCGACGTTATGGGATCACTCTGATGGTAGCCATCTCGCGACGCGCCTATACAGAAATATTCGGTCCCACCATCGTCAACGGCGTGGGCGATCGCATCCGCCTTGCCGACACGGGATTGTTGGCGGAAGTCGAAAAAGACCACACAATCTTCGGTGAGGAAGTAAAGTTCGGCGGCGGCAAGGTCATACGCGATGGAATGGGGCAAAGCCAGCGCATGAGCGCCGACTGCGCCGACAGCGTGATTACCAACGCACTGATCATCGACGCAATCACCGGCATCATCAAGGCCGACATAGGAATCAAGAACGGCCTGATCTCGGGCATAGGAAAAGCCGGCAATCCGGATATCCAGCCTGGCGTGACCATCGTGATCGGTCCAGCCACCGAGATCATCGCCGGCGAAGGCATGATCATCACAGCAGGCGCCATTGATTCGCATATCCACTTCATCTGTCCCCAGCAGATTGAAGAAGCCACGGCCAGCGGCATTACCACCATGATAGGCGGAGGCACGGGTCCCGCCACCGGCACCCTTGCCACCACCTGCACGCCAGGGCCCTGGCATATCCACTCCATGCTCCGCTCGCTCGACGCATTTCCCATGAACATCGGCCTGCTGGGCAAAGGCAATGCGAGCCAGCAGGCGCCCCTGCTGGAGCAGGTGGAAGCCGGCGCCATAGGTCTAAAGCTGCACGAAGATTGGGGCACCACTCCCGCCGCTATCGATTCCTGCCTGACCGTGGCCGACCAGACCGATGTGCAGGTTGCCATCCATAGCGACACACTGAACGAATCGGGTTTCGTCGAGGATACGTTCAAGGCGTTCAAGGGCCGCACTATTCATTCTTTTCATACCGAAGGAGCCGGTGGCGGCCATGCTCCCGACATCATCCGGGCGGCCGGCATGCCCAATGTACTGCCGGCCTCCACCAACCCCACCATGCCTTTCACCGTCAACACCGTCGAAGAGCATCTGGACATGTTGATGGTGTGCCACCACCTTGATTCTTCCATTGCCGAAGACGTTGCATTTGCAGAAAGCCGCATACGCCACGAGACCATCGCCGCCGAAGATGTATTGCACGACTTGGGCGCATTCTCCATCATGAGTTCAGACTCGCAGGCCATGGGGCGCATCGGCGAAGTCGTGCTGCGCACCTGGCAGACCGCCGACAAGATGAAGACGCAGCAAGGCGCGTTGGAGGGCGACAGCGCACGCGCCGATAACCAGCGCATCAAGCGCTACATCGCCAAATACACCATCAACCCGGCCTTGGCGCACGGTATCAGTCATAAAGTCGGCTCGATCGAAGTCGGCAAGCTGGCCGATATCGTATTGTGGCGTCCCGCCTTCTTTGGCGTCAAAGCCAGCATGGTGCTCAAGGCCGGCATGATTGCAGCGGCCAGCATGGGCGATCCGGGCGCGTCCATCTCCACGCCGCAACCCGTGCTTTTCCGACCCATGTTCGGCAGCTTCGGCAAAGCGCTCAAGACCTCTATCACTTTTCTTTCGCAAGCCGGCATGGCAAACCCTACCGTTCATGAGCTGGGCCTGACCAAGACACTGGAGCCCGTCCACGGCTGCCGCAGTGTCGGCAAGAAAGACATGGTGCACAACAACTGGCTGCCACACATCACAGTCGATCCACAAACCTATCAAGTCATGGCCGACGGCCGACTGTTGAGCTGCGAGCCGGCCAGCGTGCTGCCCATGGCCCAACGCTACTTTCTCTTTTAACCATGCGTATTATCAGAAAGCATCTGCGCGACGCGCACATTGCACCGTCACTTATCACTGATGCCCCGAAAGCGATCCTGGCGTATTCGTCGCGCCGCCGCAGTCGCCAGCGTATCAAGCTGGACAACGGCGAGGTGGTCGGACTGATCCTGAACCAGGGCACGGTGCTGCGCCATGGCGACATCCTGGTGGCCGATGACGGCAAGTTCGTCGTGGTGCACGCGGCTATCGAACCCGTCGTACGTGTCAGCGCGCGGAATTTGCCACAACTGACCCGAGCCGCCTACCACCTGGGAAACCGCCATATCCTGGTCGAGATTGGCGCGGACTATCTGCAGTTCGAGCATGATCCCATTCTTGTCGATATGCTGAATCAAATGGGCGGCGTCGAAATAGCAAAGGTGGAGGCACCGTTCGAACCCGATGCGGGGGCTTATGGCGGCGGGCACAGGCATGGCCACGACGAGACGTTTGCCGAAGACTATGCCCTGGCGCAGTCGGCCTATGCCGCACACGACGGTCATACGCATGAATACCCGCACACGCATGAACACCCGCACAGGTGAGCATGGTATGGACACCGGCCAGCTCACGGCCCTGCTGCAACTGTCGTCCCCGACATTGCCCATAGGCGGCTACAGCTATTCCCAGGGTTTCGAAGCCGCTGTAGACCGCGAGTTGGTCCGCGATGAAGCCACCGCCAGCGTGTGGATACGGGAACAGCTGGAACAGGTTATCACTCAATGCGAGGCTCCAGTATGGACGCTGTTGTTCGCCGGCTGGGCCGAGGGCAACTGGCAAGGCCTGGTTTACTGGAACAAATGGTTCCACACATCGCGCGAAAGCCGTGAGTTGCGCCAGGAAACCGAACAAATGGGGTGGTCGCTGGTGAAGCTGGCCACCGATCTGGAGTGGGGCCAGCCTGAGGCGCGCGATCGCTTGCTCGCGCTGCCCACTGCCACCTTGCCTGCCGCCCATGCTTATTGCGCGCATGCATTGGGCATAAACCAGATCAACGGATTGGCCGCGTACTTGTTTGCGTGGCTGGAAAACCAGGTCATGGCCGCCATAAAGACCGTGCCTCTCGGGCAAATGTCAGGGCAACGTATCTTGAATCAATTGCGCCTATGTATACCGGCTGTGTGCCGCGAGGCCTTGAGCCGCGCCGCACACGAGCCGCCCCGTATCCATACACTGGCGCCCCAACTTGCCATCCTGTCGTCCCGGCACGAAACCCAGTACTCCCGTTTATTCCGATCCTGAAAGAAAGGCCGCCTTATGCCCACCCACCGTAGCTTCAACTCCACACCGCCATCGCGTACCAAATCCCTGCCGCCCTTGCGTGTCGGCGTAGGCGGTCCGGTGGGATCCGGCAAAACCACCTTGCTGGAAATGCTGTGCAAGCGTATGTCCGAAAAATACGACTTGATCGCCATTACCAACGACATCTACACCAAGGAAGATCAGCGCCTGCTGACTATTTCAGGCGCCCTGCCGGCCGACCGCATCATGGGCGTTGAAACCGGCGGCTGCCCCCATACGGCCATACGTGAAGACGCCTCCATCAATCTGGAGGCGATCGACCGGATGCTGTGCCGGTTTCCCGATGCGGATATCGTCTTCGTGGAATCGGGTGGCGACAATCTTGCCGCCACCTTCAGCCCCGAACTCTCCGACCTGACACTCTATGTCATCGATGTCGCGGGCGGCGAGAAAATCCCCCGTAAAGGTGGGCCGGGCATCACGAAATCCGATCTACTTGTCATCAACAAGACCGACCTCGCCCCCTACGTCGGCGCATCGCTGGAAATAATGAAAGAAGACACACTGCGCATGCGGGGCAATCGCCCATTCGTCATGGGCACAATCAAGAATGGCGTGGGGCTCGACGACATCATTGCCTTCATCGAGACCGAGGGCATGCTGGGCGGCGCCCCGTAATGTCGGCGCATGTCGCAGTTCAAGTCCTGCGGCCGGGAGCGGCCGCATGGCGCTTCCCCTAAAAAGCGTAAAATACTACGTCCCCGGATTTAGACCACAGTATTGGAAGCAACCCATCTTGAACACGAAAAGAAGCAAACGCTGGAATGGCAATTTAGATTCATTAGGCGCGGATTTCCTAAAAGACGTCATCGAAAAAATGGAATCCTATGGCCCCAATGTGCAGTTCGAACTCCCCGGCAACGCACAGCGCCCGAATTACCAGGTCATCAACAATGCCGGAAAGAAAATGGCATTCGACAAGAAAAACCTGTTGATGAGCCTGAACTCCGATGGCAATGTCAGCGACACGCTATCGGCCGTTTTTACACTTGAAGCCGTCAAGATCGCAATGAAAGGCGGCGGCGCCAAGACTGCCACACGGGCACGCGCAAGCCGGCCCAGCACTTCGGCCAGCAGCACCCGCAGCAGCTACGCACCGGTAGCTCAGGTCATCGATACCGTCGAGCATGACAAGTACGCCTACTTCAAGGCCAACCGCGAATACTTGCCCGAAGGCATACAGAAGCATTCGGCCGAGATCAGCACGCTCATGAAGAATGGCATGTCCGCTGAAGAGGCTTTCAACGAAATCATCGCGCAGCATTTTTAGACCTACCAGCCGGCACTATATTGCCGGCATTTTTTTTCTCCCACCCGGACTCCCCGCGCATGACCATCGAAAGCTTTATCCCAGGCAAAGACGCCTCCCTTGAATCCACGATCAAGACCATGCGGGAGAAGCTGGAGGCACGCGGCTTCCGCCTGAATGAATCGTCGTTGCTGCATGAAGTCGACGGAATCTGGTCGACCCATATGAAAGACAACGACTGCCCCATGCTGTTCTCCAACGGCAAAGGCGCAACAGAGCTGGCGGCACGTGCCAGCGCCTACGGAGAGTTCGTTGAACGCCTGGGCACGCATTATTTCTGGACCCACTTCTATCTGGGCGAAACGCGCGCCAACCGCCCTTTCGTTCACTATCCGCAAGAGCGCTGGTTCGCACCAGGCGAGGATGGCGGCTGGCCGACGGAACTGCTGAATCCGGAACTCCATGCCTTCTACAATCCCGACAGCGATATCGACGCCGAAGTGCTGGTCGACCTGAACTCCGGCAATGTCGAACGCGGTATTTGTGCGCTGCCCTACACCCGGCTGCGCGATGGCGCCCAGACCTTCATTCCGGTCAATATCATCGGCAATCTGTACGTCAGCAACGGCATGGCGGCCGGCAACACGATGATGGAAGCGCGTACTCAGGCGCTGTCTGAAATCTTCGAGCGCAGTGTCAAATACCGCATCATCAGCGAAGGGCTTAGCCTGCCTGAAGTGCCTGATGATGTCATAGCGCGCTATCCGAATATTCAGGCCGGTATCGCCGGCCTGCGCAAGGCCGGTTTCGGTATTCTGGTCAAGGATGCATCGTTGGGAGGCCTATACCCGGTCATGAACGTGACTTTGGTGCATCCCAAAGATCAAGGCATATTCTCCAGCTATGGGGCACACCCGCGCTTCGAGATTGCACTCGAGCGCGCAATGACGGAGCTCCTGCAAGGCCGCGCCCTCGATTCGCTGGAAGGCTTTCCGGAACCAGGCTTCGACATGAGCGAAATCAATGCCGTGTCCAACCTGGAAATCCATTTCGTGGACTCTAGCGGCGTGATCAGCTGGAATTTCATGCGCGACACACCCGACTTTACTTTTGCCGACTGGAATTTCAGTACCAGTACGCAGGAAGATTATGAGTGGCTGGTCAATTGCATACACGCGGAAGGCAAGGACATTTATGTGTCCGATTTTTGCGAGCAAGGCGCTTACAGCTGCCGTATTCTGGTGCCGGGCATGTCGGAGATCTATCCTGTCGAAGACCTGGACTGGGAAAACAACAGTATCGGCAATGCCATCCGGCCCGCGCTGGTACGGCTGGCCGACCTGACCGACGCGGAAGCCGCTGCGCTGCTCGCCGATCTCCAGACCATGAATTTGAACGACGAGCGTCCGCTGTGGGAAATACTGGGACTGGCGATTCCGGCGGGAACCCCATGGAAGCAATTGCGCATCGGCGAACTGAAGACCTTGCTGGCTCTGGCCATCGGCGACGAGGAAGCCACGCGCGAAGGCTGCGACTGGATACATCACTTCAATGACCTGGAACCCCGGCGCCGGCTGGTATACCGTTGCATCGAAAGTATCCTGAACGTGGACAATGCCAATGACTATCGCCGCTCGCTGGTGATGATGTATGGCGCCGAAACAGTCCGTCAGGCCGAAGCCCTGCTGGATCGCAGCGAGCGCTTCTTCGGGCTGGAGGCGCTGGGCTCCGATATGCAAGGCAGCGCCATGCATCAAACCTTGCTGGCCGCCTACGACAAACTCTTTGCCTAGCGCAGCAGGAGCGCGTCCGCCCTTCTAGACACGCCGCAGGAAATCAAGCAGCCCGTCGATTTCTTGCTCGGTATTGAAATAGTGGGGAGACGCCCTGACCAGCGGAGGCAAATCGCGACGCTCGGCGTCCAGGCGCGTACCGGAAGGCAGTGTCACGCCAAGGACGATGCCCGCTTTCGCCGCCTGGGCCGCCACGTGCTCGGCGGGTTTGCCATCGATCGTAAAAGACACGATCGCCGAGGGCTTGCGGCCCAGATCGCGCATCGCCGCCGTGGGCAAGTCCTGGAGGCCCGCACGCAAGCGAGCCGCCAGCGCGGCACAACGCTCCTGAATGGCTGTCAGGCCTATTCCCATTGCATAGTCCATTGCGGCACCCAAGCCCATACGCGCAACATAATTGGACTCCCAGGTTTCATAACGGCGTGCGCCATCGCGCAATTCATACCGATTGCGTTCTACCCAGGGAGCTGAAAAATGATCGATGGTATGCGGCTCCAGTTGCGGCATGAAGCCGCTGCGCACATACAGGAATCCCGTACCGCGAGGCCCGCGCAAAAACTTGCGTCCGGTCGCGGACAACATATCGCAATGCAGCGACTGCACATCGACCGGCAGCTGCCCCAGGGCCTGGCACGCATCCAGCAAGTAGGCGATCCCATGGTCATGCGCGATCTTTCCGACCTCTGCCGCGGGGTTGACCAAGCCGCCATTGGTCGGAATCCAGGTCAGGCAGATTAGCTTTACGCGGGGACTGATCATGCGGCGCAAGGCCTCCAGATCTATCTCTCCCGCATCGTCACTGGGCACCACCTGGATCTCTATTCCCATGCGCTGGCGCAAATGCAGAAGAGCTACAAAATTGGCTCCGTATTCCGCCTCGCCGGTCAAGACGACGTCGCCTTCCTTGAATGGCATGGAATAGAAAGCCATTTGCCAGGCCGCGGTGGCGCTTTCCATAAAGGCGATTTCCTGCGGCAGAGCCCCGATCAGCCGCGCTGCGGAATCGTATGCGGCATCCACGCGTTTTTGCTCGCGCCCGTATGCCTCATAGCCGCCCAGGGCGGCCTCCAGATCAAGATAGTCGCGCATAGCCCGGACCACCGGCGCCGGCATGAGCGAAGACCCGGCGCTTGCCAGGAAGATCCTGTCCTGTGCGGAAGGTGTATCGGCGCGTATACGTGCAATATCTAGCATGACCGTTCCTGATTAGCCTGTGCGTGTGGCGTCTGGATTAAGACCAATAAGCCAGCCATTTCGGCAACATCCATGGAAACGGGCGCCGAAGCGCCCTTGCATGCTGCCGATACGGAGGTGGCAAGCCCCGTTATTTTTTCCTGGCGTCGGCGCTTTGCGAACCGCCCTTGGACGCCGTGGACCCAAAGGGTGAAGCTGGCGCTGCCGGCTTGGGTGCCTGTTTAGGCTTTTTTGCCTCTTTGTTGCCGCGTAATTGACCTTTCGCCATGAAATGCTCCTTGACCTACGATAGTGACTGCCAAACGGCCCCATTAGCATACGCGCAATCGCACACCCGTGGGCGAATCCAATTCAAAAGCGCTTATTCCGAGGTTCCGGCGATGCCAAGGGCGTTACCCGCGGTTTCCCCTCGATAACAATCAATACGGGAAAACCCTTGAAGTCTGAACTCATGCTGTCATCATGTAAGGTCATTCACGCACGCTAGGAGATTGCATGCAACGACGTTACACCCGAGCCTTGCCCGCTATCCTGTTGACGCTAGGCCTCAGTACCGGTGCCGCCATGGCGCAGCAGGCAGCCCCCTCTCAATCGCCGAACGCGCCGGCTGCAGCGCCGGCCGCGAATTTTTCCGATGCACAACTTCAGAAATTTGTTGCCGCATCCCAGAAGGTCGCCATGATCTCCCAGGAATACACGCCCAAGCTTCAGGAGTCCAGTGACGAGGGAACCCGCAACAAGGTATTCAAGGAAGCCGACGAGAAAATGGTCGAGGCTGTCCATGCTGAAGGGATGACGGTCGACCAGTTCAATGGAATGAACCAGGCGATCCAGACCAATCCTCAATTGGTCCAGCGCGTTCAGGAACTAGTCAAATAATCAGGACCCGGATTGCGTTTCGCTAGACCGGGTCTCGCTAGACCGGGTCTCGCCAGACCGCAGCGCGTCTGGCCGGGCCGTGTCCGGCACGGCGCCGCTGGACCGGGTCTCGGCAGACTGCGTCTCACCTGACCGGGTCTCACCTGACCGGGTTGCGGTCCAGCCGAGCGCGGCCCCGCCATTCATGCCGTTTATTGTTCCGCTTATCGTGTTGCCGTTGACCTGGCCGGTATAAGTCGAATCGCCCGCCGTGAATACAAGTTGCGTGCCGACAAGCCGCGCATCACGGATCTGCTGTGAGTCTCCACCATCGCGCAGTATCCCATCGACCATTTGATAAGTCTGACTCAGCACGAGCTCTTTGTCGCCCAGCCGCCATGTACCGCCGACCTTTGCCGGAACTACCCACTTGTAGGCGGTGCAAAAGTGTGTGCAACCCTCCTGCGCCTCGAAGGAATCATCGGGTTGCCAGTCTCCCATGGTGAAAGAGTTCGAGAGCACGCGCGTACCCGGCTTCATATTGAGTATCGTCGGACGTAGTTTGAGATTGAGGTCCGGCAGCAGAAAAAGCGTCAATACTGTGGCGGCGGAAAAATCAGTCTCGAAAATATCGGCTTGTTCGAAGGTAGCCCTATCTTCAACGCCTTCGAGCCTGGCCGTGCGTTCAGATAAGGCGACCATATCAGCATCGTATTCAATACCATGGCTCTTCGCGCCGCGCTTGGCTGCCGTGATCACGGTCCTGCCATCTCCCGAGCCCAGATCTATAAGATAGTCCGCGCTCGTCAACTGGGCTGAATCAAGCATGTGATCGACCAGGACTTGAGAAGTGGGCACCCAAATTACATCTTTGCCCGACTGGCCCACTTTGGGAGTAAAGGCCGAAGCATCCGCCACAACGGTCTGTGCCGGAACGTATTGGTGCAGGGCCACCATGCACAGCGCGGTGGCGATGAAGCATTTACGAAGTATGGTCATCACAGATCTCCTGGTCATTCGGAAAGTGTCAGTACTCCATTTCTTCTTCCAGCTTTCTCTTGAAAAACAGTATCGGTATACCCGAGGCGAGCACTGCAAGGCCAATCAAGCCAGCGACCCCGGTGTACGCAATGCTGGCATAGAGCATGTACAAGCAGGTGCAACAGAAAATAATCGGCGTTATTGGGTAAAAAGGTACACGGTACGGTAAAACGCGGTCGGGATGCCGCCAGCGCAAAACGAAAAGAGCAATGGCCACCATCAGCAAAAAACCCCAGAAAACCGGCGCGGTATAGTCGACCATGGCCTTGAAACCATCACGCGTGATGGCCCCCATGGCGATCAACGCCAGCGCGATCAGCGCTTGCATGATCTGGCCGTTGGCAGGCGTCTTGCCGCGCCCGTCCCATATTCCCACCCATGACATCACCGTCATATCGTGAGCCATTGCATAGAACACCCGGGCGCCCGTGAATATGGTCGCATTGAGCGTTGAAATGGCAGCGATCACTATGGTCAGGGTCACGATGACTTCGGCCGACGACCCAGCCACCACACGCATCATGTTGGCCGCAACGGCATCCGACTCGCGCAAGCCTTCGAGCCCCAGTGTGGAGAGCAGCGCCAGGTTTGCAAGAACGTACAAAGCCACCACGATCGCCGTACCGATCGTGAGAACTTTGGCAATATTCCTGGGAGCATCTTTCAGTTCGCCCGTGAGATAGGCGGCCTCATTCCAGCCTCCGTAGGTGAGCAAAACAAAAATCATCGCCATTCCCAAGCCGGCGGTTTCGGGCGGCAGGGAAACGGACGCCGCCGGTTCCACAGGACTCAGCAATCCGAACACGATGATCCCGGCCACTGCGAGGATCTCGACAAACGTCACCACGATCTGGAGATTCTTTCCTTCGGTAGAGCCTATGATGTTCACCGTGCTCAATATGATGACGGACGCCGCGGCATAAATCGCCGGCCCATACGGACCAAGCGGCGCAATCTGGGCCGCATAATCACCGAGCACGAATGCCACCCCCGCGATGGCCCCAGTTTGAATGACCGTGCAGCGGGCCCATCCGAACATCATGGCCACCGATCTGCCGTAAGCTCTGGACAGGAAATGGTATTCGCCCCCGGCGTGCGGGTGTGCGGCAGACAATTCCGCATAGCACAATGCGCCGATCAGCGTTATGGCCCCGCCCAGTATCCAGACAAGAACAAACATCAATTCGCTGGCGACATTACTCGCGACAATAGACGGCGTCCGAAAAATACCGATACCGACCACCAGTCCCACCATGATGGTCACTGCGTCAAATACCGACAGCGATGCCTGCGGTCTATCGCGATTGTGGTCCGCCATTTGAGCCCCCGGGTTGCATTGTGACAGCGGCCGCTCTGAGGAGAGATTTCCTGAGGCGCCAGCGCCATCAGCAAGATTCTTGCCGCGCCCTGGGCAACCGCGACTCAATCACCGTCGCGGTCGCCAGGCCGGGCAAGATCCGGGCAGACGATAAGGGCTTACTGAAGAACGGGTATACCTGGATGGAACACTATTCCAGATGCCGGTTCCTTCCCGGTTGACGGCTCCCTCATGGTGCGCGGCTCCGCGCCGTCGTTCTGTTCCGTATTGGTCGGGATTTTGAAAACGGAAACGGCACTGGCCAGATAGCGCGCCTGATCCTGTAAAGAGCCTGCCGCAGCGGCAGCCTGTTCGACCAGGGCCGCATTCTGCTGAGTCACTTCATCCATCTGCGAGACGGCCAGATTGACTTGGTCGATGCCCATGGACTGTTCTTCCGACGCACTGGCGATTTCCTTCATGATTTGCGTTACACGCTGCACCGAGGAAAGCAGTTCTTCCATGGTCTGGCCGGCGCCTTCAACCTGTCCGGCGCCATCGCTGATCTCGGACAAGGAGGCGCCAATAAGCTTTTTGATCTCCTTTGCCGCCTCGGCGCTCCGTTGTGCAAGTGATCGTACCTCCGAGGCCACCACGGCAAACCCTCGGCCTTGCTCGCCGGCGCGGGCCGCCTCCACCGCGGCATTCAGCGCCAGAATATTGGTCTGAAACGCGATGCTGTCGATCACACCCACGATTTCCCCAATTTTTCCTGAACTCGCGGAAATGCGATGCATGGTATCGACGGCGCCCGCAACGGCTTGACCGCCGCGATGCGCAACGCTGGATGCGGCGTCGGCCAGGGCGGTCGCCTGACGGGCATGGTCGGTATTCTGCTTTACTGTCGCGGCAAGTTGATCCATGCTGGCCGCCGTTTCCTGCAGGGAAGCGGCCTGCTGCTCGGTTCGGCTCGATAGGTCGGCATTCCCCGACGCTATTTCGGCAGCGCCTACATTGATCTCATCGACGCCTGCGCGCACTGCTGCAATGGTGCGCTGCAGATTGCGTTGAGTTCGCTTGAGATTGTCAAGCAAGGCATGAACCTCATTCCTGCTGTTGGCGGGAACGTCATCGATGCGGCTGCTGAGATCGCCGGCGCCCAGCCTTTCCATGATGCTCATGACCCCTCGCACCGGCCGCAGTGTCCGGGACACGCCCAAACCGACCAATAGCGCTATCAGCAGAGTACCGATCAGCATCAAGGCCAGTTGAATGGCCAGATATTCATAGCTCTTCTGGAGGAAGGCATTCTGGTCTCCCTCTCCGTACAGGATCCAGTTCCAGTTATCCACAGTACGCCAGGCCATGAACTTGGATGTCTTGTCGGCGCCCATGCTCAAGCCTGAAAAGCCATTTTCCTGCTGGTATAGACGCTCGAGCGTGGCGACGTCATTGGCCGGCAGGCTCGCCGCCAAGGACTCGCCGGGTTTCCCTTGCGAGCCGGCGACCTGTATCAACTGTTTGCCGTCCACTGAGCGCCGCAGAATGCCAAGCGACCCGTGCTCGGCAACCTTGGCTGTAGCTACAGTCTGCAGGACTGCATCGACTTGTGCGTTCACATCGACCCGCACTGAAAAGCCGGCATACACATTGCCGGAGTCATCCTTCAAGGGCTTGATGCTCATGGCGTACCACTTGCCATTGCGTTGGACCACGCCGCTATATGGCTCGCCGCTGTCCAGAGTACGTGCCAGCAGATCCTTGCTATCTACTGTACTGCCCGTGCGGATATTGCCGTCGGCATCGCGCAACAAGGTGGCTACGCGTACCCATTTGTCGCCGGAACGCACAATGATGGCGGGATCGGCGCCGGTATTCGCGTTGATGCGCAGCAATGTGTCGACATCACCGTTGACGATGCGGTCTTCGATCACCATCAAAGGTACTTCGCCCCCCTCCTCGGAATCTATCATGCCCCCATCGAGTACAGGGATGCCGCCCAGCTCGCGCTCCATCACGGGGATGAGCTCCTGCCCGCGCGCGCTGGCACTTGCGAAAACAATTTGCAGGGATCTGTCCGTACCGTCCAGCGCCGCCGTCAGTTCCCGTTGTACGCTCTCGACAGCGGCAATCCGGCTTTGCCAGGCCATCGCGGCCGTAACGGCCAGCATCACGATTGCCGTGATGATGGAAGTTGCCCTGAACATTCGCAATGCCAGGGATTGCCTGGCCATCCATCCTTTGTCTACCGCTTTAATTTTGGTTTTAGTGTTCGCCACAGTTGCCTCCATGATGGCCCTGCCTTCGACTACACGATCGGTAATCGATTAACGACAGAGTCATGGAGTTCTTTACGGGCTCGACGCTAGGGATTTCCCTGCTGCCACACGGTACAGGGCCAGTTTCAGCCCTGTACTCCAACCCTACGCACTACATTACCGCACTCATGGCGCGCTGAAGGAATTCCGGCACGGGCATGACCTGGCCATTCAGGTCGACCTTGTCGTTCTCGTACAGAATGGCCGCGGATGCCGAGTCGCCTTCTACAGTGACCAGGCCCGCATCGCGCAGACGGGCGACATACTGGTCGTAGATCATGGCGCCCAGCATTTGCATTTGCTGCATTTGCTGGGGGTCTTCCTGCATTTGACCAAATGCCTGGATCAGCATGGGCTTGGAAATAGTCAGATCGAGCCTGACGCGCTTGAGCATTTCGGCAAGCAGCACTTCATTGCGCTGTTCCTGGGCATTGCCTGGGCTGGCAAAATCGACGTGCAGGCCAGCCTTGCTTTCGCCCTGTGCGTTTTTCCAGTTTAGATGATCAATGGAAACAGATGGGTTGGACGCCAGCAAGGCGATCAGCTTTTCACGCAGGGCTGCTTCGTCGGCATCGGTAAGCACCAGCTCCTGGTCGTCTGAAATATCTTCCCTGGCAAGAATCGTATCGTATGTCCTGGCCAAATCGGTCAGGGCAGCGACGTTCAATTGTTTTGCCTTGGCGCCGACCGAAATGCTGCCCAGATCGATTTCCCCAACTGCAACACGCCCGAAATCGTAACGTAGCGAGCCATCGAGCAATTGACCCTTTTGCTGACTGTCTACCGCCATGGACAGCTTATCCAACACCAGGGCGCCCTCTGCCGTGCTGTCCATGCTAAGGGACTCGACCGTCGCACTGCTTTGCGTCGAGACCTCATTCTCGTTCGCGATGGTCGTTTTACTATTTGCCTGGATATTCTTGACCACCAGGCTTTCACCCGATTGTTCGTTGCTTACAGAAAAAGATGCAAACTGCCCTGCCGCGGTATTGTCGTTGAAGTCATTGGAAAAATTCATCTCAATGACGCCGCCGCTGAAAGAAAGCTTGTCACCGTCTTCGACCAGTTCAGTCGGCGAGAAAGTCCAGACCGACTTGCCCGTGCCGCCGAAGCCGACTCGCGTCTCGATGTGCAGCGGTGACTCGCCCTTCTGGCTATCAAACCATTTTTGGGTAGCGGGTGAGACAAGCAACTGCGCCTCGCTATGAGCGAGCATGGGCACAAAATCACCTGACTTCAACGCGCTCACGGGAAACGGCCCATGTTGCAAGCGGTCGTGCAGCCTCAACTGGATGGGATTGCCGTCTTCATCTTTCAGCGACAAGGTGTAGTTAACCTCCGACGAAAAGAGGCCCCGCTGATAATCATCGATTGCTATTTTGACGTCGCTGCTGCCAGCCTCTGCGCCCATCATCTTTACCACGCGCTCATTGGCCTGCGTCACAACGCGTTCTACAGTGACCTGTGCCTGCTTGCCCACATACCAGGTGGCGCCCAGATAAGCGACGCCCAAAACTACCACTACCCCAATTACGCCAGTGCTTTTCTTCATTGTGTTCCTGTTCTATTTCGTTGCGGCGGGATTGCGCGCTTGCAGTACAAAAAAGTGATTCAGCCTTCGCAGTCTGGCTGGCTGCCAGGAGCGGCTTGCTGAAAGGCGGCCAGCTCGGCACATGCGGCATCGATGCGCACGATAGTAGGCATGGCGCTCAGGTCGCAATCGAAGCGACGCGCGTTGGCCACCTGCGGCACGAGACACAGATCGGCAAACGTAGGATGTTCACCATGACAGTATCGGCCGGTGGCTGGATGCCCGGCAAGCATGGCCTCGACCGCCGCCAATCCTTGCTCTACCCAATGCCGGTACCAGGCGTTCTTGGCCTCTTCCCCGACATTGAGCTCGTGCTTCAGGTATTTCAGCACCCGAAGGTTATTGAGTGGATGGATATCGCAAGCAATGAATTGCGCAATCGCCCGTACCCTGGCACGCTGCCTGGCGTCGGCCGGCAACAAGGGCGGGGCCGGATGGGTTTCCTCGAGATACTCGAGAATGGCGAGGGACTGTCCCAGCGCCCAATCGTCTTCCTGCAGTGTGGGCACCAGGCCAGTGGGGTTCAGCTCGCGGTATGGCGCGGCCAATTGCTGGCCGCCCTCTTTAAGCAGATGCACCGGTACCGTCTCGTAAGGCAGGCCCTTCAGATTCAAGGCGATGCGCACGCGATACGCTGCCGAACTGCGAAAGTAACTATAGAGTTTCATCGGGATCCTTGACCTTGCGCGAGAGTTCCTTGGGCAACGGGAACGATACATTTTCGGGTGTGCCGGCAAGGGTGCGCACCGACACGGCGCCCAATTCCTTGAGGCGGACAATAACCTGGTTCACCAGCACTTCAGGTGCCGAGGCGCCCGCCGTGACACCGACGCGCCCGGTCTCGTTCAGCCATGCTGGATCTATCATTTCGGGGCCATCGATAAGATAGGCGGCCGCGCCCTTGCGTTCAGCCACTTCGCGCAGGCGATTCGAATTGGAACTGTTGGGGCTGCCCACGACCAGGACGAGGTCGCATTCCGGAGCCATAATCTTGACGGCATCCTGACGATTCTGCGTGGCGTAGCAAATATCGCTTTTCTTAGGTTCAATAATGGTGGGGAAACGAGTCCGCAGGGCGTTCGCCACTGCGGCCGCGTCGTCGACCGACAGCGTGGTCTGGGTTACGAAGGCCAAATTGTCGGGATCGCGCACGTTCAGTGCGGCCACATCGGCCGCCGTTTCGACCAGATACATGCCGCCGTCGGCCTGGCCCAAGGTACCTTCGACCTCGGGGTGGCCCGGGTGGCCGATCATGATGATCTCGCGACCTGCCGCCCGCATTTTTGCCACCTCGATGTGTACTTTGGTCACCAGTGGGCATGTCGCGTCGAATACCTTCAAGCCCATTTCGGCAGCTTCAGCCCTGACTGCCTTGGCGACTCCATGGGCCGAAAACACCACGATGGAGCCGGCGGGCGCTTCGTGAAGCTCGTCGATGAAAATCGCGCCCTTCTGCTTGAGGTCTTGAACCACATAGCGGTTGTGGACGATTTCGTGACGTACATAAATGGGAGCACCGTGCAGCTCGAGCGCGCGCTCGACAATATCGATGGCGCGATCCACGCCGGCGCAGAAGCCTCGGGGCTGCGCAAGCACGACTTCCAGGTCGGCTTGAGCAGGACGTTGATCAGACATTACAAGACTCCCAACAAGGAAACTTCAATGCGCAGGTCGGCGCCGGCCAGGGGATGGTTGAAATCGAACAGGGCCGTGTCATCGTTGATTTCTTTCAGGACACCGGAGTAACGGCCGCCGTTGGGCGCGGAGAACTCCACCATGTCGCCGGCCTCGAATTGGGATTCGGGGTCGGCATTCTGAGCCATCATGGCGCGCGTAACGCGTTGCAGAAGCTCGGGATTGCGGTCGCCATATGCCCCGGATGCGGGAAGGTCGAAGGAAAAGCGTTCGCCCTCCTTGTGACCCAGCAAGGCCTGCTCCATACCGGGCGCCCATTGACCCATGCCCATTTGCAAGGTGGCCGGACGTCCTTCGAAGGTATCCGCAAACACCGAACCGGCTGCCGGACCGGAGACAAGTTCAATGCGATAGTGCAAAGTCAGATAGGAGCCGGGCTGGACACGAGCCGCGGCTGAGTCTGGAGTAGAAGTCAAAATCTTTCACCGTAGAGGAGCGTTGCTGTTGCCCTATTTTAAGGCCTGTTGTGACACTTCACACGCGCAACTTCTCCAAGGCAAGAATCACACCATCGTACCTGCATGATCCACCGCGCTCAGGATCTTGCCGAACAGCTCGTTGGCATGCTGGGAATTCAACCATCGGACTACCACCACCATTTGGCGCTCGGGCTCGATCCAGGTGAAGGAACTGCCCGCGCCTATAGCGAAGTAGCTGCTTTCCGGTACGCTGGGGAATATCTTGCGTTCATGGTTGAGCCAAACCAGGTAGCCGTAATATGGCGCCAGACTGGAAGGAGTGCGCATACGCTGTATCCATTCCGATGAAAGCACCCGCTTGCCCCGGGCCATGCCGTCGTCGAGCATTACTTGTCCTATCAAGGCCTGGTCCTGGGCGCTGATGGACATGCCCCCGCCCCAGTGGGTGCCTCCGGGTACCGACTGTACCTTCCGGCCGGCTATATCCACCCAGGCATTGTCATAGCCAACCCAATTCCAGTTCTCGGAAGCACCTGCCGGCCGCGCGATTGTTTCACGGAATACATCCGGCAAGGGCTTCTGGAAAAGATGCAGGAGCGCCAACGAAAACTGGTTTATACGCACATCGTTATATTCCCAGTAGGTTCCGGCAGCTTGCAGCGGACGAGGATCGCCTTTCTTGCCGCCTGGGGCGGCACCAAAAGTAACGGCACGATAGCGATCGGCCTGGTCCGGCACCCCAAATAGTTCGCCTTCCCATTCGCTGGTTTGCTGCAGCAGGTGTTGCCATGTAATCAGAGAATTATTGCCTTCGTCGAAGCCAATACCAGGCACCCGCACGCGCACCGGTTCATTCACATCGGGCAACAAGCCTTGGTCATACGCCACACCGGCCAGCAAGGCCAGATACGTTTTTGCGACGCTGAATGTAAGGTCTGCGCGCTGTGGCTCGCCCCAGGAAGTCAGTGTCTTGCCCTTCAGGACGACAACGCCGGATACGGGTCCTCGGGAGTGGACCGGCCCCAGCAGGCGGTTCCAGGGAGGAGGGTCTTGCAAATGCACGCCCCATACACCGTTGACGTCGCGATCCCAGGTAGTCTCGTGGTCAATGGCGAATTGCACGGCTTCCTGCATGGACGAATTCTGCATGTGGGCAACTTCCTTTCAAATATGAGGGAATACCTGGTATACAAAACGCAGGCTCGAATCGATAATAAGGAAACACGAGTATGCGTGCAAGCAGTAGATCTCCTATACCGTAGCGCCCTGAAACGTCTTACCGAGACAGGACACCATTCCAAGCTCATGCCAGCCTATTCAGCCTGTATAGAACTTTCTTGCGAAACATGCTCCACATCCGGGCGCACGGCCCGCAGGCGCGCATCACGCCCGACCATTCTCTTGTTTGCATCCACAACGACACATACAAATGCGCAATCCCCGAACCAAATTTCGGGCATGCATATTGATCACGTAAGGCTTTGCAGCGCCGTTCGCTCCACCATGGAGGAGAACAGCTAATTCAGTGCGGGAAAATCGTAAGGGGCCAGAAAGAGCATGAAATCCACAATCAGATCCACTGTATCTACATTAGGCATTCACAGGGCAAGACTGGGTATCGCTGCAGCGCTGATGGCGGGTTTGTTCGGGCTAAGCGCTCCGGCGCTTGCGGACAAAAAATCCGACACTCTACGCATGGCCTATGATCAAGCGCCGGAAAGCGTCGATCCCTACTTCAACAATGTCCGCATAGGCGTGATCATTGCAGCCAATGTCTGGGACACTCTGCTGTATCACGATCCGCTAACGAACGAATACAAGGGGCAGCTCGCCAAAAGCTGGAAGCAAATCGACGACAAAACGCTGGAACTGGAACTGCGCGAAGGCGTGAAGTTCCACAACGGTGAAGAGTTCGATGCAGACTCCGTTGTGTATACCCTGAGCTTTGTTTCAGACCCTGCCAATAAGGCAACCACTCAGCAGAACGTACGCTGGATCGACAAGGTCGAGAAACTGGGCAAATACAAAGTGCGGATCATCAGCAAAGAACCTTTCCCGGCCGCCAAGGAATACCTGTCCACGACGATCGCAATCCACCCCGCCAAATACTACAAAGAAGTCGGCCCGCAGGGCATGAACGCCAAGCCGGTGGGCACCGGTCCTTACAAAGTTGCCCAGTACACACCGGGCAAGTCGATTCTGCTTGAACGCAACGACAATTACTTTAAAGACTCGCCAAAGCGGCAGCCTGCCATCGGCAAAGTCGAAATCCGCTTCATTCCCGACCGCCAGACGCAAATGGCCGAAGTCATCTCCGGCGGCGAGGATTTCATCATGCACGTGCCCAAGGATCAGGCCGAGCAACTGAAAACCATGCCGAACCTGCAGGTCGTCAGCGGCAACACCATGCGCATTGTCTTTATGCAAATGAACTTGCTGGAGGGCTCGCCCGCGCCACAATTGAAAGATCCGCGCGTACGCAAAGCCATCGCCCACGCCATAGACCGCGAATCTATCGTCAAAAACATAGTAGGAGGCGGCGCAGAAATTTTGCAGACCATTTGCACGCCTTCGCAAGTCGGCTGCACCCATGAGGGCGCCACGGTCCATAAGTATGATCCCGAATTATCCAAGAAGCTTCTTGCCGAAGCGGGCTACCCCGATGGTTTCGAAATCGATATCGTCGCCTATCGCGAACGAAACCAGACTGAAGCAATCATGAATTACCTGCAGGCGGTGGGGATCAAGGCGAATCTGAATTTCCTGCAGTATGCAGCCATGCGCGAACTGATACGGGGCAACAAGGCCTCCCTGACCCATCAAACCTGGGGATCGAACCTGGTAAACGACATATCGGCATCCACGCCGGTGTACTTCGCCTTTGGCAACGACGACATCACGCGAGACGCTGAAGTGCGCGACCTGCTCGACAAGGGCGACTCCACCGTAGAGGAAGGCCCGCGCATGCAGGCGTACAAGCAGGCATTGAACATCATTGCGGAAAAAGCCTATGCGATTCCGCTGTGGTCCTTGCCGGTGTACTACGTAGCAAGCCAGGAAGTTTCCTTCAAGCCCTACCCCGACGAACTCGTACGCTTTTGGGAAATGGACTGGAAATAAGGTCGTACCCGGGTCAAGGCGGGACCGCTGCCTCGACCCGCATTTATCATCAAACGCGCATTAAAGGCATGCCCAATGCTCCTGTATATGCTTAAGCGCTTGGGCCTGGCGGTGCTGGTGGCACTGACTGTATCCATCCTCGCGTACCTGCTTTTGCACCTGTCTGGCGATCCGGCGATTGCGCTGGCTGGCGAAGGTGCCCGCGAGGCGGATATTGAAATGGTCCGTGCAACGTATGGCCTGGATAGACCCATCGTAGTGCAGTATGCCGACTGGCTTGGAAAACTGCTGCAAGGCGATTTCGGCAAATCGGTCTACTTCAAGACCGATGCCGGTCCGCTTATTTTTTCCAAGCTGAAAACAACCTTGATATTGGGTGTCAGCGCGCTGGGCGTAGCCTTGCTCGTTTCGGTCCCATTAGGTGTATTGGCTGCACTGTACAAGAACAGCTGGGTCGACCGCCTGTGTCTTGCGGTTGCAGTATTGGGACAGGCACTGCCCAATTTCTTCTTTGCGCTGCTGCTTATCATGCTGCTGTCGATCTACTGGCGTGTTCTACCGGTATCGGGCAGCGGTACATGGCAGCACTTTGTCATGCCCGCTATCGCCCTGGGATACTACATCGCTCCTGCATTCATGCGCTTGATACGCGCCGGCATGATAGAAGTGCTCAGCGCCGACTACGTGCGCACCGCTCGTGCCAAAGGGCTGCCCGCACACAGCGTCATCTTCAAGCACGCATTGCGCAATGCCATTGTTCCGGTCGTTGCGCTGGCTGCTGTGCAACTGGGTTATCTACTCGGCGGCTCTGTAGTCATTGAAACCATTTTTGCACTCGACGGCCTGGGCTACTTGGCCTATCAGAGCATCACATTCAAAGACTATCCCGTCATGCAGATCATTGTCCTGCTGCTGTCGGTTATCTATGTCTTGCTGACGCTGGCCTCGGATATAGCCAATGCCTGGCTCGATCCGCGCATACGAGTATCGTGACTCATGCCCATACCTACCGTGCTTTCCACTCTTTCCGAACCCGCTACCCCGGTCGCGGCCGGGCCGCATCGCCGCTCACTACCCCATCGCGTATGGCGCAGCAAAGCGCTGGCGGCAGGAGGGGGCCTGTTGTTGCTCATCGTTATCGTAGCCGTATTCGCACCGTGGCTATCACCCCACGACCCATACGTGCAAGACCTGGCCCACCGTACCGTCCCGCCTGTATGGTACGACAAAGGCAGCTGGCTGCATCCCCTGGGCACCGATCAATTAGGCCGCGATTACCTGTCGCGTTTGTTTTACGGCGCGCGCATCTCGCTGCTCATCGGCCTCAGCGTGGCGCTGATATCCGGCCTCATTGGTACCACGATGGGAATGCTGGCAGGATACTTCGGCGGGAAAGTCGATATGTGTGTGTCGTTCTTGATTACCACTCGGCTGTCCATGCCGGTCATTCTTGTCGCCCTGGCAACAGTTGCCATCGTCGGCGGATCGCTATGGGTCGTGATTCTGGTGCTGGGGCTACTGAAATGGGACCGTTTCGCGGTGGTAATGCGCAGTGCCACGCAACAAGTACGGTCGCTCGAATACGTTGCGGCGGCTCAGGCTGCCGGCGCTTCGACGCTGCGCATTATCCTTACCGAGGTCCTGCCCAACGTCACCCCGCATCTTATCGTCATCGCAACACTGGAAGCGGCAAGCGCCATTCTGCTCGAGGCGGCGCTGTCGTTTCTTGGTCTTGGAGTACAACCGCCACTGCCATCCTGGGGTCTGATGATCTCCGAAGCGAAAGCGTATATGTTTTTTTCTTTCTGGCTTATTGCCATACCCGGCACGGCCCTGGCCTTGCTGATTTTCGCAATCAATCTGGCCGGCGATGGCTTGCACCAACTACTTACGCCCGAAGAGAGAAGCTGAACATGACAACAGGCGAAATAGTGCTGGACGTTCAAGGATTGAATGTCGACCTTAAAACATCCGGCGGAATCCTTCATGCCGTCCGCGATGTATCGTTCCAGGTCAACCGCGGCGAAACCCTGTGCCTGGTTGGTGAATCCGGCTGCGGCAAATCCATGACCTCACTGGCTCTCATGGACCTGCTCCCGCAAATTGCCGTGCGCAGCACCCAACGATTCACATTCTTGGGTGAAGATCTTGCCCGCAGCACGAAGTCCCGCATCAATGCTCTGCGCGGCAACAAAATGGCCATGATATTCCAGGAGCCGATGACAGCGCTCAACCCTGCCTACACCATTGGAGATCAGCTAACCGAGCATTACATGCATCACCGTCAAGCCCCTTCAACGGCTGCGCAGAAGCGCGCCATTGAACTTCTCGACATGGTGGGTATCGCCTCGGCGGCCAAACGCCTGGGCCAATACCCGCATCAATTGTCTGGCGGCCTGCGGCAACGTGTCATGATCGCCATGGCGCTCATGTGCGGACCCGAACTGCTGATTGCTGACGAGCCCAGCACAGCGCTGGACGTCACGATACAAGCTCAAATACTGCGATTGCTTGCAGATTTGCAAGCCGACCTTGGCATTGCCATGATACTCATCACGCACGACCTGGGTGTCGTAGCGCGTATCGCCGACCGCGTCGCCATTATGTACGCCGGAGAAATCATGGAAGAAGGCCCGGTGAAAGAAATTTATACCCGGCCCCGTCATCCTTATACCGAAGGTTTGATGAGCTGCATACCTGTACCGGGGCGTACTCCCGCAGGAGGGCGGCTAGGCACGATTCCAGGTGTAGTTCCATCGCTCATCGGAGCCCTGAAAGGCTGCGCCTTCCGCGATCGCTGCATATATGCGCAGCCCTCCTGCCATAACGATATCCCCATACACCAGACCGACGACGGCCAGAGTTGGCGTTGCATCCGAAACGACATGGAACTGAACGCATGCCTCCACTGATTCAGGCGCAAGGGCTAAGCTGCAGCTTTTCCGTGAACACAGGAATTTTCCAGCCCCGCCAGACGCTGCACGCTGTAAACGGTGTCGATCTCACCGTTCAACGCGGCGACGTTCTCGGTATAGTGGGCGAATCAGGCTGCGGGAAGTCCACCCTCGCGCGGCTGCTGCTTGGACTTACTCCGCCAAACACAGGCACCATGTCCATCGATGGGCAAAACATCAAGGCAATGAGCAGGCAGGCAATCGCGCGGCGGATCCAGCCCGTCTTCCAGGACCCATACTCCTCGCTCAATCCTCGTCGCACAGTAGCGTCAATCGTGGCGTTTCCACTTGAAGTGCATGCCATAGGGAGCGCCGCGGACAGACGGAAAAAAGCGCTCGATATGCTGGACCGAGTCGGCCTGCCCGCGCGGTACGCCGACAGCACACCCGGTCAACTATCGGGCGGTCAACGACAACGGGTCGCCATTGCCCGGGCATTGGTCATGAATCCCGAGATAGTCATTTGCGACGAACCGACATCCGCACTGGATGTTTCAGTCCAGGCGCAAATCCTGAATCTGCTCATGGACCTCAGGAAAGAGTTCAACCTCACCTATATTTTTATCAGCCATAATCTGGCGGTCGTCGAACATATTGCCACGCATGTGGCGGTCATGTATCTTGGCCGCATCGTGGAATCCAGCGCCACATCCAGCTTGTTCAAAGGTCCCAGGCACCCCTATACCAAAGCCCTGCTGGCTTCTGTGCTCACTCCGGAAACCGGCCTGGGCATACCCGACATGGGACTGGGTTTGTCTTTTCCGGACCCGCTCAACCCTCCCAGCGGCTGTCCTTTTCATCCGCGCTGCACGCAACGGCTCGCCCATTGCGACGACCGGCGACCCGAGCTATCTCCAGACCAGTTCGGAGAGGTGGCTTGCCATCTGTACCCTTCCCTTGCCCAGAAAGGACTTTCAACATCATGACACGCCATCAGGCCATCGCCCATGCGCAGGAATTCTTCGACTCAGGCAGTTTTCAACAGACGCTTACGCGGCGCATCGCGATACGCACCGAAAGTCAAAACCCGGAGCGCGCCGGCGTACTGCGCCAGTATCTCGATACCGAAATAGGGCCTGCATTTGAAGCCATGGGGTTCACCTGCCAAATATTGCAGCATCCAAAGGCTTTGGCGCCCTTTCTGTTTGCTCAGCGCATTGAAGATCCAGCCTTGCCTACCGTTTTCGGCTATGGCCACGGCGATGTCATCCGAGGCCTCGAACCCGAATGGAAGGACGGCTTGTCGCCGTGGGCGCTGACCGAGCTGGACGGATACTGGTACGGCCGCGGAATCGCCGATAATAAAGGACAACATACCGTCAATATGGAAGCACTGCGCAGCGTGCTGCAAACCCGTGGACGACTGGGCTTCAACGCAAAGTATTTAATAGAAATGGGCGAGGAAACCGGGTCTAGCGGGCTACGCGAAATTTGCGAGGCAAACAGGGACCTGTTCAACGCCGATTTATTGGTGGCGTCTGACGGACCTCGCCTCAGCGCCGAACGTCCCACGCTATTCCTGGGATCGCGCGGCAGCATTAACTTTGATCTTTCCATCGAAGCCCGCAAAGGCGGACATCATTCTGGAAACTGGGGAGGGCTTATTTCGAATCCAGGTATCCAGCTGGCGCACGCTCTTGCCAGTATTGTGTCACCTACCGGGCAAATACGCGTTCCTGAATGGGTCCCGCAAGAATTGCCTGCTTCCGTGCGTACAGCGCTGGCCGACTGTGTCGTCGACGGCGGAACCGATGGACCCGATATTGAACCATGGTGGGGCGAACCGGGCTTATCCCCGGCCGAACGCGTTTTTGGCTGGTGCTCCTTTGAAGTGCTGGCCTATAAAACCGGCAATCCCGAAACGCCGGTGAACGCTATCCCGCCACGGGCGTGGGCCCGCTGCCAACTGCGCTTTGTCGTGGGCATCGATCCGCAACAAATACTGCCGGCATTGCGGCGCCATCTCGATCGGCAGGGATACGCCATGGTGGATATCGATTCCACTGGCGAGACCATGTTTCAGGCCACACGCATCGACCCCGAAGATAGCTGGGTGCAATGGGCGGCTGCCTCATTGGAAGAGACCAGCGGCAAAAAGCCGGCGATACTCCCCAACCTTGGAGGATCTTTGCCTAATGACATTTTTACTGATGTTCTGGGCCTGCGTACAGTGTGGGTGCCACATTCCTATCCCGGCTGTTCGCAGCACGCGCCCAACGAGCATCTTCCTCCGGCCGTGCTTCGGGAAGGCCTTTGCATCATGACGGGTTTGTATTGGGACATGGGCGCCGGCGGCACACCCGGATAAACAGTCAGGTAAAAGTCAGAACTGACAAAAGCGTGCACTGAACCCAAAGTGGAGGCCGAAGTATGTCAACGTAGAGCTTCGTTACGATTTCCATACCGAGCCCTCCATGACACTACACGCCTCAAGTCCCCACGCCGAACGTCCGCGCGAACGGCTGCTTGCCCATGGCGCACATGTTCTGACGTCGCCCGAACTCCTGGCCATTTTGTTGCGAACCGGCACGAAGGGCTGCGACGCAGTGGGATTGGGTCACCGGCTTATCGAACGATTCAATGGCTTGCGCGGCCTGCTGTCGGCCGATGCCCAGACTTTGCTGGGTATCACCGGCCTGGGTGCGGCAAAAACATGCGAGCTGCTGGCCATCAACGAACTGAACCGCCGGGCACTGGAAGAAGACTTGAAGGCCGGCCAGGCGCTGGATCAGCCGCAACGCGTCAAGCACTATTGCACGGCCAAATTGGGCCACCTTTCAGTCGAACATTGCATGGCCCTGTATCTTGACAGCCAGTTCCGCCTGATCACCAGCGAGGAGGTATCGCGCGGCACGCTTACCCAGGCCTCGGTATACCCGCGCGAGGTAATCAAGGCCGGTCTCAGGCATCATGCTGCCGCCCTGATACTTGCGCATAATCATCCGTCGGGCGTATCGGAACCCAGCGAAGCCGACCTGGCGCTAACCCGCCACCTGAAACACGCATTGGCATTGGTGGACATCCGTCTCATCGACCACCTTATTGTCACGGCCTGCGGCGCTGTTTCGCTGGCGGAGCGCGGCCAGATCTAGCTTGCAGATATTCGACCCAAAGATGCCGGCCCGACGCGCCTGGGGCAACATCGAAAAGGCCAAATCGTTTAAGCTTTAAAGGATCGCGACTCCAACATCTCTCTCGGTAGAAAGGACAGGCCATGAGCCAACTGTGGGACATCTCTCCACCCGTGTGCGCACAGTCGCCCGTGTTCCCGGGCGACACTGCCTATTCTCAAAGGTGGAACGCGTCAATAGGCCCGGACTGTCCCGTCAATGTCAGCGAAATAACCATGTCGCCGCATGTCGGGGCGCATGCCGACGCCCCCCTGCACTACCATCCGCAAGGCCTGCCGGTCGGCAAGCTCGACCTAAGCCCCTTCCTGGGGCCGTGCCGGGTCATCCATGCGTTAAGCGGGCGAGCCCTCGTCACCATCGACGACATCCTGCCCCACCTTCACGATGCGCCCCCGCGCTTGCTGGTGCGCACCTGCGAAAAGTCGAACACCGGAAGCTGGAACAACGATTTCGCCGCATTCGACCCCGAAGCCATAATTTTCCTGGCCGCCCGGGGCACCGTACTGATAGGGCTGGACACGCCCAGCATCGATCCGGCCGCCAGCAAGACGCTGGACAGCCATCAGGCCATCCTGCGCCACGACATGCGCGTTCTGGAAAACCTGGTCCTCGATCACGTGCCCGCCGGCGACTACGAGCTCATCGCGTTGCCGCTGGCGCTGGTCGATGCCGATGCAAGTCCGGTTCGCGCCATATTGCGCGCACTGCCTGCAAACCAATAAAGGACTGGATCCTGCAAATGAACACTCGCGACACAGCATCATCCGGCGCCACCATCGTCCACGACGAAAAAGCCCAGCTCGATTTCTCCAGGGACATGAGCTACAGCGACTATCTGCACCTGGACACTCTGCTGGGGTCGCAACATCCGTTATCGCCCGAGCACAACGAGATGCTTTTCATTGTGCAGCACCAGACCAGTGAGCTCTGGATGAAACTGATGTTGCACGAGCTGAAGGCGGCTATGCAGAATCTCGCGTCGGACCGCCTGCAACCCTGCTTCAAGATGCTGGCGCGGGTAAGCAAGATCATGGAACAATTGGTGCACGCCTGGGACGTCCTGGCCACAATGACGCCGCCGGAATACTCCGCCCTGCGCCCCTATCTGGCCCAATCCAGCGGTTTCCAGAGTTACCAGTACCGGCAAATAGAATTCTCGCTTGGCAACAAGAACGCGGCAATGCTCAAGCCTCACTCGCACCGTCCCGAGCTTCTCGCCCAAGTGCGGCAAGCCTACGAAACCCCCTCGCTTTACGACCAGGCCCTGCGGGCGCTGCACAGGCAGGGGCTGCCCATACCTGCCGACTATCTCGATCGGGACTGGACCCAGGCATATTGCGCCAGCACCGAGGTCGAAAAAGCCTGGCTGGTGGTATACCGCAATCCCGAGCAATACTGGGACCTGTACCAGCTGGGTGAAAAACTGACCGACCTGGAAGATGCCTTCCGGCTGTGGCGCTTCCGGCATGTCACCACGGTGGAGCGCATCATCGGCTTCAAGCGCGGAACCGGCGGCACATCGGGCGTTTCATATCTCCGTAAAATGCTCGATATCGTGCTGTTTCCCGAACTCTGGCGCCTGCGCACCGATCTGTAGCCGCCGAAATGAGGTATACAAGCAACCTTTTGCGTTATTTGGCCAGAATACGCTTGGATGCCCGGCCTGCCCCATGTTAGAATGCTCCGTTACTTTGGATACGTGGCTAGTATATGTACTGGCTGGCGACCCGCCCTTACAGATACAACAGGAATAGACCATGAAAGAAGGCATCCACCCCGAATACCGCGAAGTGGTGTTTCTGGATCAGCAGACAGGCACTAAATTCATTTCGCGCTCAACGCTGCACAGCCGCGAAACCGTCGAACTTGATGGCAAGACTTACCCCTTGTTCAAGTGCGACGTTACATCCGAATCGCATCCGTTCTACACTGGCGCCCAAACGCGTATTGTCGAAACTGGCCGCGTCGAGAAATTCCGCGCCCGCTTTGCCCGTACCGCTGGCACAACCGCACGCAAGGCTTCCGAAGCCTAAGGTTTTGCGCCCGCGTTCGCCAAAGGCAGCCTCCGGGCTGCCTTTTTAATTTAAGATAGCCCCCTCTACCCCTCCTAGGGCCTGCCCAGTGTCTCCCAGCGATCACCTTTCCACGCCCGCACGCCTCACGGCAACGGCAACTGTCAAGCTACCCAGGCTATTCCTGCTGGCCGTAGGCGTTGTCTACATTCTGGCGGGACTGTTCTTTCGCGATCCATGGAAAACCGATGACGTAGTCGGCCTGGCCACTATGATGACGGCATTGAACAGCGGCGGCTCGGCCATGCTGCTGCCCCAGATCGGAGTGCTGGCTCATGCGCAGGACGGTCCTCTGACCATGTGGGTGGGCGCATTCAGCATCTGGCTTTTCGGGCCGCTCTTCGAATATTTCACCACCCCGCTGAACGCGGCCATCATTGCTTCGCGCCTGCCCAACTTGATGTGGTTCGGCATACTGACTGCCTCGGTCTGGTATGGCAGTTATCTGCTGGGCCGGCGCCCGGAGCCACAACCCCTAGCATTGCCCTTTGGCGGCGAACCCACAGTGCAGGACTACGGCCGGATGATCGCCGATGCGGCGCTCCTGCTCATTGTCGCTACCGTGGGCATCCTGTGGCGCATGCACGAAACTTCCGAAGTGCCCGCCTTGATCGCCTTCCAGGCCCTGGCTTTTTACGCCGTGGCCCGCATGCTCGACCAGCCCTTGTCTGGGGCTGCCGCATTGGGCGTGGCCCTGGGCGCGGCCTTTCTGACCCGCGGCTGGATAGGCGCCCTGCCCATCATCCTGGCGATCCCATTTTGCTTTCGACCCGGCGGCGCCCTTTGGCCGCAACGCAAGCGGCTGATCATCACCGCCGCCATCTTCCTCATCATGGCCCTGCTCTGGTGGATCCCCGCCAAACTTCAGGGCGACTACTGGACGCACAACTGGTGGCTATGGAATGTGCAGTCATTCGGCTGGCCGCGCTACGACGTCATACTCAGCCTGGTTCGCGATCTGCCATGGTTCCTGTGGCCGACATGGCCATTCGCCATCCTGGCATTGTGGCGCTGGCGGTCATGGCTGGCGGCGCCACACATCTGGATACCCCTGATGTTTGCCGTATGGCCATTGATCACTATGCTGTTTCTGGCGGATGTCTTTGAGCCCGAATACAGCCTTATGGCGGTACCGGCCGCCGTACTGGCCGCCTTTGCCCTGCCCACCCTGCGCCGCGGGGTGGTGAACTCGCTCGACTGGTTTGCCGTCATGTGTTTCTCACTGTCGACGGCAACAGTATGGCTGGGCTGGATCGCTCTCCAGACGGGCTGGCCCCGCCAGATATCGCACAATATTGCCCGCCAGACCCGCGGATACGAAGCGTTCGTGTCCTGGCCGGCGCTGCTCATTGCGGCACTCGGCACGCTATCGTGGATCGCGCTCGTGCGCTGGCGCCTGCACAGCAAGCCGGTCGCACTTTGGCGCGGCACGGTGCTGTCGGCGGGCGGCCTTATCGTCACGTGGCTGATGCTGGTCACCCTATGGATGCCAGTACTGGACTATGTGCGCAGTTACCGCGGCGTATCGGCGCAACTGAGTTCGGCCCTGGCAATTCATAAGAAGCCGCAGGAATGTGTACGTGCGCTCGGGGTGGGTAGCGGCCAGCGGGCTTCCTTCCTGGTGTTCGATTCCATCAATTTCAGCTACGACTCCGATTGCGCACTGATCCTGCAGCAAACCTCTCTGGAGAATGTCGCACAAGGCAGCGCCGCCTACTCCGGCTCCGACGCGGTTACAGTGGTCTGGCAAGGCAAGCGCGGCGCGGATCGACACGAACTGTTCCGGCTCCTGCGCATAGGAAAATAATGACCAGCCACGCCCCCGGACCGCAACGCTTCGGGTTCTACATCAAGGAAATCCTGCGCCAGGCATGGCCGGTGCTCATCAGTTCGTGGGCAAGCATTGCCTTTGGCGTCATCGACACCGCCATGGCGGGACACGTCAGCGCGGCCGACCTGCAGGCGATGGCGCTGGCGGCCTCCATCTACATTACGGTATTCGTGGGGCTCATGGGCGTCGTCCATGCCTTGATCCCCATCATCGCCCAGCACTTCGGCGGCCAACGCTATCTTGAAGTGGGCCGGGCATGGGGGCAAGGCGTATGGCTGGCGCTGGGACTATCCGCGATCGGTGCGGCGGCCATGCTGTTTCCCGATGTCTGGCTCGCCATTTCCGGCGACGTGGACCCGGCGGTACGCAGCGGCGTCACCTGGTATCTGCGCGCACTGGTCCTGGCACTGCCGGCCTCCCTGGTCTTTCGCACGATTTATGCCTTGGGCACGGCCGTGTCCCGGCCCAAGGTGGTAATGACCATCAATCTGGCCAGTATTGTCTTCAAGCTTTTCTTCAATTGGCTGTTCATGTTCGGCAAGCTGGGGATACCGGCAATGGGCGCCGCAGGCGCGGGCTTGTCGACTGCGGTAGTGGGATGGCTGACTCTGGCTGCGGGGCTTTGGGCCATTTATCACGACCCGTTCTACAGACAGTTCAAGCCCGCTCTCGGCGTACCGAACTGGGCCAGCCAGAAAGAGCTTCTGCGCCTGGGGATACCCATGGGAGCCTCGTATCTGGTCGAAGTCTGCGCATTCAGCTTCATGGCGTTGCTGGTGGCGCGTGAAGGCATGTATGTAACCGGCGGGCACCAGATCATGTCCAACCTGGCAGCGCTTTGCTACATGATGCCCATGGCCGTGGGCATTGCCACGGCCTCCTTGACGGCGCAAGCCATCGGCGCGCGCAACATGCAGCGAGCGCGAAAGACCGGCATGGCGGGCGTGGCCATCGTCGCCACCGGCGCAGGTCTGACCGCCATCATGCTGATAGCCGCAAAAGCGCCTATCCTGCGGGCCTACACAGACGACCTCCAGGTAGCGGCGGTAGCTGCGGCACTGCTGCAAGTCCTGCCCTGGTTTCACTTGTGCGATGCCATGCAATGCATAGGTTCTTACCTGCTGCGCGCCTACAAAGTGGCTGTGGTTCCACTGCTGCTGCAGATTGTGGCGCTCACGGGCATCGGCCTGATCGGCGGATGGTGGCTGGGATTCGGGCCGGCTGCAGGCGCACTGCGGCCAGCCGTGGCCTACATCATGCCAGGCGCCCCCATCGGGGCCGCCAGCATGTGGGTGATGGCGCTGACGGGCCTGGCTTTATCGGCCATCCTTCTGTTTGCTTGGTATGGGCGCATTGTCAGGCTGCACGCCCGGGCAATCCAGGCCTGATGGCTCCCGCCTACGCCGCTGTCCGCTCATTTCCCGACACAGGTTCACCCGCATCGGAAATCGCCACGGCGTCCAGGTCCCCGGCGTCATCGCCTGGCAGTGCTGACGTTTCGCCGCCCTCGATTATCGGGGTCACCAGTTCAACGACTTTGCTTCGGGACAGCATGCCGAGGAACTCATCGTTCTCGCCTGTCACAGCCAGTGGTTCAGTGCTGCGCAGCATCCGGCCAAGAACTTCATCGAGGCCTGCGGTAGCGGGCACCGACGCCATGTCTTCGACATAGCGCGCCACATCGCGTGCGCCATCGCGCACAGCGCGTTCGGCAGCTGAACGCGTCAGGACGCCCGCAAGGCGCTTGCCGTCGAGCACTGCCGTGTAGTCGAATCGGCGGGCCGCCATCCGTTCGACCGCATGGGCCGGACGCGAGCGCATCGTAAGCGTGAGCGAGGGCTCATTGCAGGCATGTGCGGCATTCAGGACCTTGCTGCGATTGACGTCCTGGAGGAACGACTGGACATAGTCGTCGGCGGGTGCAAGAAGAATATCTTCCGGCGTTCCCTCCTGCACCAGCTCCCCGCCCTTGAGGATGGCGATGCGATTGCCCAGCCGCAGCGCCTCGTCGAGATCATGCGTGATGAACACGATAGTCTTGTTCAATTGCGCCTGCAGCTGCAGCAACTGATCCTGCATTTCCCGGCGGATGAGCGGATCCAGCGCTGAAAAGGCCTCGTCCATAAGAAGAATTTCCGCATCGGTGGCCAGGGCACGCGCCAGGCCGACGCGTTGCTGCATGCCGCCCGAAAGCTGATGCGGGTACTGGCTTTCAAAGCCCTGCAGCCCGACTTGCTCCAGCCAATGCTGGGCGCGTTCTCGACGCTCGTTCTTGCCCAGGCCCTGGACTTGCAATCCGTAAGCCACGTTCTCGATCACCGTCCGGTGCGGAAACAGGCCAAAGCGCTGGAACACCATGCTCATTTTCTGTTGCCTGAACTTTTCAAGCGCCGTCTTTCCAAGCGTGACGACATCCACGCCATCGACCAATATCTGGCCGGCGCTGGGTTCGATCAAACGGTTGAAGTGACGGATAAGCGTGGACTTCCCCGAACCGGACAAGCCCATGATCACATAGATGCTTCCTTCCTCGATAGACAGGCTGATGTTGCGCAAGCCCAGCGTATGGCCGCTCTTGGCAAGGAGCTCTTCCTTGCTGACCCCCGCGCGGGCCTCTTCGAGCCACCGCCCGGGCTGCGGTCCGAAAATCTTGAAAATATTGCGTACTTCGATTTTGGCCATGTCAGGCTCCCTTGTGCTGACGCTGCCCGAACGCCTGCGTGATGCGGTCGAAAATGATGGCAAGAATCACGATACCCAGACCGGCAAGCAGGCCGCGGCCTACCTGAAGGCGGTTAATGCCTTGCAAAACCTCATAGCCCAGCCCGCGCACGCCTATCATCGAGGCAATGACGACCATGGCGAGCGCCATCATGGTCGTTTGATTTATACCCGCCATGATATTGGGCATGGCCAGCGGAAGCTGTACGCCGAACAGCTGTTTCATGCGGTTGGCGCCAAAGGCCCGCGAGGCTTCCAGCACTTCGCTGTCGACAAGGCGTATGCCGAGATCCGTCAGACGTATTACAGGCGGCACCGCATAAATGACTGTGGCGATGATGGCCGCTATCTTGCCCAGGTTGAACAGCATCACTACGGGTATCAGATACACAAAACTGGGCATAGTCTGCATCACGTCGAGTACCGGCAGCATAATGTTGCGCAGCCATTTGAAGCTCGCCATCAGAATGCCCACCGGAATGCCTATGATGACCGACATCAGCACCGCCACAATCATCAGCGACAGGGTCTGCATGGCGGCATCCCACAGGCCTATCACGCCGATCACGCACAGCATGGCGCCGATAATGACCGAAAAGCCGATACGACGGCTGGCAAGCCAGGCCAGCCCCATGATGGCCAGCGTAATAACCCACCATGGCGAATACCTTATGATCTGGTCCATCCAGATCAGGAGATCCAGCAGCGGCTGAGTCAGCGCGCGCAAGACTTCGGAATAGTTGGATACGATATTGCCGACGAAGTCGTCGATGGGCGCGCGCAGCGCACGAGGCGAAACAATCTCTGGGAACATAAAATCAACTCCGTAAAACTCGATAAGGCGACGACCATAAGGTCGTCGCCGCTGAACTACGGCCGGAACGCCGGAACGCCGGAACGCCGGAACGCCGGAGCGCCGGAGCGCCGGCCCCGTATCCTCAAGGAACGGTCACGAGTGCTATAGAGCTGCTTTTACGCGAGCCGCAACATCGGCGGGCAACCATGTGCTCCAGATGGCGCCTTCATTCTGAAGAAACCACTTGGCAACATCGAGCGGCTCGTCTTCGGTCTCTTCCATGTGGGCCATCACTTTGTCCATGACCGGCAAAGGAACAGCCACTTTCGACAGGAAGTCAGTCAGCTTGGGCGCATCCTGTGTGAACTTGGTGGTAACGGCAGTAAACACCGGGTTTTCCGGATAGGCAGACGGCTGGGGATCGGCGCAGTCCGGATCCGTCAGGCAAGCGTGTTTCTCCTGGTCGTAGGCCGGCAGCTCCAGCTTTACAAGATCCAGCGAGCCTACCAAGGGGGTGGGATACCAATAGTAGAACGCGATATTTTCCTTGCGTTTGTATGCCGCGGTCAGGGCCGCTTTCTGTGTAGCACCCGTGCCGGGCGAAAACAGCGTAAATGTATCGTCAAGCTCCAATGCCTTGAACAGGTTGCCGCTAACCACCTCGCAGCCCCAGCCGGCGGGGCAACCATAGAACCGCCCTTTTGTCGGTTCCTCAGGATCCTTGAACTCGTCCTTGAACTTGGGCAGGTCGGCGGCCGACTTCAACTCGGGTAAACGTTCGGCTGTATAGCGAGGAATAAACCAGGCCTCGCCGCCCATATAGATATCGCCTATGCGCTTGACCTTGCCACTTGCTTCGGCTTGCGCCCACGGCTCGGCCACGCTGTTCAGCCAGATCTCGGTATTGATGTCGAGGTCTCCGCGCTCGAGTGCGGCCAGAGCGGGCAGGGTTTCGGTGGGCAGGACTTCGGACTTGCATCCGTAACCCTTCTCGGCAATGAAACGCTCGACTTCGACCAGAACGAGATTCGATTCCCAATTCATGCCGCCGAATTTCAAGGGACGATCGAGCTCGCACTGAGGCGCCTCGGCTGCGTTGCTTGCAGCGGAAAAACCGAGCAGGGCTGTGGCCAGCGCGAGACCAAGGGCAATTCGCTTGAATTGCGACGGAGCGCTCGTGGAGAACGCGGGATGTGAAGTGTTCACATGTAAAGACATGGGCTGTTTGCCTCCTTAAGTTACATGGACGCGCCAGGATACGGCTATGGCGCGCCAGGGCCAAGGGGGTGTGCGGAAGACGGAGGACCGCCGATACATACCGACACTAGCGTGAAAGTACGAAGTACTTCGGAAAAGTACGAAGTACTTCGGAAAAGTACGAAGTACTTCGGAAAAGTACTAGGGGTACTTAATTGACAGGTAAGGGGGCCGAAGCCCGCCATACGCCAGATTGGATTAAAACCGTGAGGTTTGCAGCATTTTACGAGATATTACGGTAAGTTGAAACCCGCTTCTATATCAGCCGTTTAGCGGTCACCGTACATGTAATCGCGTCGCCAGGGGTATGACAAATCGGAGGGAAAGTCGAGTTCGTCGTGGCGGCCATGGGTGCGGGGCTGGGCCAGCACCTGATGCAGGCCCAGCCAGCCATGTTCGAAGCCCATGGCGCACCCGGCCAGGTACATGCGATAAGCCCGCAGGGAACGCTCGCCTTCCGGGCCTTTGAGGATCTGGCGCGCCTCGGGCAGGCGCGCTTCGAGCGCATCGCTCCAGGCCCATAACGTTCTGGCGTAATGAGGGCGCAGGTTTTCGATGTCGACGTCTTCGAGACCGCCTTCGGTCAGTCGCCCAAGGACATGGCTGATATGCGTCAATTCGCCGCCAGGGAATATATACTTCTCGATGAATTCGCCCATACCGGCACCCAGCTCGGTGTTGTCGACACCGCCCGCGGTGATTCCATGATTGAGCACTAGACCGCCCGGGCGAACCAGCCGGCGCAATTTTGAAAAATAGTTCTCGAGCAAGGCGCGCCCAACATGCTCGAACATGCCTATGGATGCAACCTTGTCGTAAGGCTGGCTTTCGTCGAGGCTGCGGTAATCGAGCAATTCCATGCGTACGCGCCCGCTTAATCCTTTTTCCTGGATCAGGCGGTTTACGTAGGCGTGCTGATTCTTCGACAGCGTGATGCCGGTTGCATCAACGCCATAGTGTTCGGCAGCCCACAGCAGCAAGCCGCCCCACCCCGCGCCTACGTCGAGGAATCGTTCGCCCTGCGACAACTTGAGCTTGCGGCAAATGTGGTCCAGTTTTGCTTCTTGTGCCTGGGCAATGGACATATCCGGGCTACGGAAGTAGGCGCAGGAATACACCCGACGGGGGTCCAGCCACAGCGCATAGAAGTCGTCGGAGAGATCGTAATGAAACTGAATTTGGCGGGCATCGCGTTCGACAGAGTGCCGCCAGACTGACACCAGGCGCCGTATGAGTTCGGTGAAGCGGCCGATGCGCGCCGCATCGATAGGGGAACCGGGCAAAATGGCGGCCGCCAGGCGCATGAGGTCTCGCATGGAGCCGTCGACGTCGAACTTGCCTTCGACGTAGTCTTCACCCAGTACGCCGACCTGCCCGGCGACCAGGCTGGACAGCGTTGAGCGGTCTTTGATCGTGAGGCACACATTGGCGCCCGAGGCCCCCAGCGTCTGACCATCGGGCATGACGAGCCGCACGGGCAGAGGAAGCGAAAACAATTTACTTTCAACTGCAGACAAGACCGCGCTCAAGGCCGACTCCTAATTGAAAACTCATCAACGAAAATAGTGCCACATATCCGCCGGGAAAGGAATCCACATCCGGCCCATGCTAAGATCAAAATTGCTACTTTAATTGTCGATACATGGCGAATACCACCACTGCACTCACCGTCATCCCCCGCTGGCTGATCCTGATGGGCTTGCTGACGGCGCTGGGGCCTCTCGCCATCGACATGTACCTGCCGGCCTTTCCGGCCATTGCGCAGGGCTTGAACACCACACCCGGCCATGTCGAGCGCACACTCGCCAGCTATCTTCTTGGCCTGGCAATGGCGCAGTTGTTCTACGGACCATTTGCCGATCGCTATGGGCGCAAAAAGCCGTTGATCGCCGGTGTGTTCATATTCATTGTGGCGGCCATCGGTTGCGCCTTCACCACCGACATCGAGCATCTCACCGCCTGGCGTGTCGCCCAGGCCTTCGGCGGAGCGGCCTGCCTGGTTATACCGCGGGCAGTCATCCGCGACAACTTCAATACGCGCGACGCCTCGAAGGCGCTCTCCATACTGATGCTGGTCATGGGCGTGACCCCCATTCTTGCACCGATACTCGGCGGGCAGGTTCTGGCTTACGCCAGCTGGCGCTGGATCTTCGGGATCATGGCGGTCTGCGGCGCCGGATTATTGGTGGGGGTGGTCATCACCATGAAGGAAACCCTGCACCCTGATCGCGTCATCCCGCTGGGCCTGGGCATCATAGGGCGCAACTATCTGGCAATGCTGCGCGACAAGAAATTCATCTGTTATGCATTGGCCGGCGGATTCGGGTCGGCGGGAATGTTCGCTTATATTGCCGGATCGCCACGCGTATTCATTGAAATACTAAATGTGGACCCGCAACACTTTGGACTGCTGTTTGGAGTCAATGCAGCGGCGCTTATCGTGGCTGCCCAGGTCAGCGCCCGGCTCTTGAACCGCCACACGCCTCAGGCGCTATTAAGAAGAGCCCAGGTATCGCTGGTCTTCATGACTCTTCTGGCATTGATCCTGACACTCGCCGGCGCAATTACAATATTGCTGCTCATGTTATGCTTGGCAGGCTTCATGGCCAGCCAGGGGTTCGTCAATCCCAACGCGGCCGCCCTGGCTTTATCCGAGCAGGGAAAGCGCCTGGGGGTTGCCTCCGCACTCATGGGCACATTGCAAATGCTTTGCGGTGCCAGCGCAGGCATGGTGGTCAGCGTCTGGCAGACGCCATCCGCTTTGCCACTTACGGGAACGTTGGCGCTTTGCGCTTGTCTCTCGTGGCTATTCGGCCGCATGGCAATGAAAGCTACTTGATCTAGACGCAAGTTTCGTATTAGAATGTCAGGCTTTACAGATACACGGTCGTTGTCTTTTACCGCTTTTTAGTTGCGGGGCCGAATCAAGCAAATTATCAAGGGGTATTACCATGGCACGCGTATGCCAAGTTACCGGCAAAGGCCCAATGGTGGGCAACAATGTTTCGCACGCGAACAATAAAACCAAGCGTCGCTTTTTACCTAACCTGCAATCGCGCCGTTTCTGGGTCGAAAGCGAAAACCGCTGGGTTCGCCTGCGTATTTCGGCTCACGCGCTGCGCACCATCGACAAGAACGGCATCGATGCTGTCCTGGCCGATTTGCGTGCCCGTGGCGTGCGTGCTTAAGCCGCTCGCGAACTAACTCAAGGAGCTCAACATGGCAAAAGGTATACGCGAGAAAATCAAACTCGAATCCACCGCCGGCACCGGTCACTTCTACACGACCACCAAGAACAAACGCAACATGCCCGAGAAAATGCTGATCAAGAAATTTGATCCCGTTGCCCGCAAGCACGTTGACTACAAGGAAATGAAGCTCAAATAAAGATGCTTCGGGGTGCGCAGGCGTAGCGCCCGGAACCGGCCTGGCCCGGCCGCATTCTCTGGCAAGCGCTGATTCGACCCGCTCCTTGTAAAAACCCTGCCCAGGCAGGGTTTTTTTATTTCCGTTTCGACTTTCGCAAATATGCCTTCACGCCAAGCATCCTATAATGTGCGGTTGCGCAACCAAAAATAAATATCGGATCTCATGCAGGAACGTTACAGCCCCAACGCCGTCGAGCAAGCTTCCCATCAAAACTGGCAGGAACGCGATGCGTATCGAGTCACTGAAAATGCCCTGGCGCCCGACGGCACGCCCAAGCCGAAGTTCTATGCGTGCTCGATGTTGCCCTACCCCAGCGGCAAATTGCATATGGGACACGTACGCAACTACACCATCAACGACATGATGACGCGGCAGTTGCGCATGCGCGGCTATAACGTACTGATGCCCATGGGCTGGGACGCCTTCGGCATGCCCGCCGAGAACGCGGCCATCAAATCGCGCGTACCGCCTGCCAAATGGACCTACGACAACATCGCCTACATGAAGAAACAGATGCAGGCGATGGGTCTGGCCATCGACTGGTCGCGCGAAATGTGCGCCTGCGATCCGAAGTATTACAAATGGAACCAATGGCTATTCCTCAAGATGCTGGAAAAAGGCATTGCCTATCGCAAGACGCAAGTTGTGAATTGGGACCCTGTAGACCAGACTGTACTTGCGAACGAGCAAGTCATCGACGGTCGCGGATGGCGGTCCGGAGCGCCTGTTGAAAAGCGCGAGATTCCCGGCTATTACCTGCGCATCACCGACTATGCCGAAGAGCTGCTCGACAATGTAAAGAACGGCCTGCCCGGCTGGCCCGAGCGCGTGCGCCTGATGCAGGAAAACTGGATAGGAAAGAGCGAAGGGGTTCGCTTTGCCTTTACACACGACATCAAGGACGACACCGGTGCGCTGATACAAGACGGTCGCCTGTATGTCTTTACGACGCGCGCCGACACCATCATGGGCGTTACCTTCTGCGCAGTCGCTCCCGAACACCCCCTGGCTACGCATGCCGCCCAGTCCAATCCGTCGCTGGCCGCTTTCATCGAATCCTGCAAGCAAGGCGGGACCACAGAAGCCGAGATGGCTACGCGTGAAAAAGAGGGCATGCCGGCCGGATTGGCCGTCGTCCACCCTGTTACCGGCGAGGCTATCCCCGTCTGGGTCGGCAATTACGTGCTCATGACCTACGGCGATGGCGCGGTCATGGGCGTGCCCGCGCACGACGAACGCGACTTCGCTTTCGCAAATAAGTATTCCATTCCTATCAAGGATGTCATTGCGCTTGAAGGCAAGGAATTCTCCACCACGCAATGGCAGGACTGGTACGGCGACAAGCAGCAAGGCAAGACCATCAATTCCGGCAAGTACAACGGGTTGACGCCTGCGGATGCGATCAACGCCGTGGCCGGCGATCTCGTCGAAAAAGGCCTGGGCGAAAAGAAAACCACCTGGCGCCTGCGCGACTGGGGTGTATCGCGGCAACGGTATTGGGGCACACCCATACCCATCATCCACTGTCCCGATTGCGGACCGGTGCCCGTGCCCGAGAAAGACCTCCCCGTCGTCCTTCCCGACGACCTGATTCCGGACGGCAGCGGCAACCCGCTGGTCAAGCATGAAGCTTTCCTGGCTTGCCAGTGCCCCAAGTGCGGGTCGGCCGCGCGGCGCGAAACCGACACGATGGACACCTTTGTGGATTCGTCGTGGTATTTCATGCGCTACACATCGCCGGGCAATGACGAGGCCATGGTCGATGCCCGCAACGATTACTGGATGCCCATGGACCAGTACATCGGCGGAATCGAACATGCGGTCCTGCACTTACTGTATGCGCGTTTCTGGACCCGCGTCATGCGGGACCTGGGCCTGGTCAAATTCGACGAGCCGTTCACACGCCTGTTGTGCCAAGGCATGGTGCTGAACCATATCTATTCGCGCAAGACCGAACAAGGCGCCGTCGAATACTTCTGGCCCGAAGAGGTCGAGAATATCTACGATGCGAAAGGAGCCATTACCGGCGCCCGGCGCATAGCCGACGGCACCCCGGTGCAGTACGGCGGCATTGGAACAATGTCCAAGTCCAAGAACAATGGCGTAGATCCGCAATCCCTGATCGACTCGATGGGAGCCGACACGGCCCGCCTTTTCGTCATGTTCGCCAGCCCGCCGGAACAGACCCTGGAATGGTCGGACTCCGGCGTCGACGGCGCGCATCGCTATCTGCGGCGCGTATGGAGCTTCTGCCACAATCAACGTGACGCCATAAAGGCCGGGCACGCCGGTACCGGCAACTGGTCCGGGGCCGTCGAGTCGACCAAGGCGCTGCGGCGCGAAATTCACGGATTGCTGAAACAGGCCGACTACGACTACCAGCGCATTCAGTACAACACCGTCGTCTCGACATGCATGAAAATGTTGAACACGCTTGAGTCGGCGACGCTGGACGGCAGCGCCCTCGCCCATCGTGCCCTGGCCGAGACCACATCCATACTGCTGCGCGTGCTGTATCCGGTCGTCCCGCACATCACTTGGCAATTGTGGCAGGACCTGGGCTTTGATGAAGCCGGTGGAGATCTGCTCGACGCCACTTGGCCTACGGTGGACGAAGCCGCCCTGATTGCCGACGAAACAGAGTTCGTGCTGCAAATCAATGGCAAGCTGCGCGGCTCGTTGAAAGTGGCGCATGCCGCCACCAAAGATCAGATAGAGCAACTGGCACTTGCACACGAGGCCACCGGGAAATACCTGGAAGGCCGCCCCCCCAAGCGGGTTATTGTCGTGCCCGGCAAACTCGTCAATATTGTCGGATAATATCAGGCATGTATAGCGTTCAGCCCCTGCTTTCATTATTCAATTCAGCTACGCGGCGTCGCTTGTACGGATCCGCCTGCGTACTGCTGTGCTTGGTCCTGGCAGCTTGCGGCTTCAAGCTCAAGGGCGTTTCGCCCTTGCCCTTCAACACGATATACACCAACATCGCCGAAAACTCCGCTTTCGGCGCCAGTATAAGGCGGGCCATTATCGCCAGCTCGCCCAACACCCGCTTCGTAAATGAACCGGCCGGTGCGCAAGCCAGGCTTATTGAACTTGCCAACCATCAGTCGCTGCGCGAGCTTTCGCTCGATGCCCAGGGACGCGTCGAAGAATACGAACTGAATCTCGAATTCATATTCCAGCTTACCGACGCAAAGGGCCGTCTGGTTCTGCCCCCGACCACCTTGAGGTCCACTCGCGAACTGCCCTACGACGATAGCGTCGTACAAGCCAAGCAGGGTGAAATCAGCACCGTGTTTCGTCAAATGCAACAAACCATGGTTGACCGCGTAGTCCGGCGCCTCGCTTCCCCCGATGTGGCCGAAGCTTTTGCAAATCCGGAATTCCTGCCTGTCGATGAAACGCCCGCAAGCACTGAAGCCTTGCCTATGCCCTCGGTATCGCCCGGCCCCATACCCTGGGGATCGCCTGGTACCGATTCGGATACAGGCTTACGGTAGGCCCGAACATCATGGGGCGCCACCTGGATTCCGACAGCCTGCTGTCTCAACTGCAAAAAACGCCGCCTGCTCTTGACGGCCTCTACATCGTATCGGGCGACGAACAACTCCTGGTAATCGAAACCATAGACGGCTTGCGGGCCGCTGCGCTGCGCGCCGGCTACGGCGAGCGCGTCAGCCTGATGATGGATGCGCGCAGCGACTGGTCAGCGTTGATCGGCGCGACGCAGAACGTCTCTTTGTTCGGCGATCGCCGGCTGGTTGATGTGGCCTTGCCTACCGGCAAGCCGGGGCGTCTGGGCGGCGAGGCATTGGTGAAGCTTTGCGCCCTGATAGAAAGCGGCGCCTTGGTGGACACGCTGGTGTTGGTCAGCCTGCCGCGCCTCGATAAGACGACGCGTAGCGCAAAGTGGGCAATGGGGCTGGCGCAAGCCGGCACCTGGGTCGATATCGCGAATGTGGGCCGCAACGAGCTGCCGCGCTGGATCGGGCAGCGCCTGGCACGCCAGCAACAACAACTGGACACCGCCACCCTTGAATGGATGGCCGATAAAGTGGAAGGCAATCTTCTTGCGGCATTCCAGGAGGTACAGAAGCTCGGCCTGTTGTATCCTGCAGGCAAGATAGCCGCGGGCGATGTGGAGCGCGCCGTTTTGAACGTAGCCCGCTACGATGTCTTCGGATTGCGCGATTCCATGCTGGCCGGCAATGCCGCCAAGGCAATGACGATGCTCGCCGGCTTGCGCGCCGAGGGCGAGGCGCTGCCGCTGGTACTTTGGGCGGTAGGCGAAGAAGTCCGCGTATTGGCGCGGCTTTCGGCAGCGCAGGCAGCCGGACAGGACATGCACGCCGAGATGCGCCGACAACGAATTTTCGGGCCTCGCGAACAGTTGCTGCGCAAGACCCTGAGCCGGGTGCCGCCGCATGCCTGGCCTGCCGCTGTTCAACATGCGCACGACATCGACCGTTTGATCAAGGGGCTGAAGGTGCCGGGCCGTCTTGATGATCCATGGGAAGAACTGGGACGCCTGGCTTTACGCATTGCGATTACAAAGACCGCCCCCGCCCGATAATTTGGCGCCCTTCGCGCCGCACCGCAGCCCCGACAAAATCGAACTGTATACCTGCCATGACTCAAAATACGCTTTCCAGCAACGCCTCCGATACCGGGAATTCCAGTGCTTTCGACATGACTGTCCTGGGAAAGCAGGCGCGACTTGCCGCGCGCGTGATGCGCACCGCCACAGGCCAGGCGAAGGCAGATGCATTATCGGCAATGGCCAGACGCCTGATGATGCAGAAAGAAGACTTGATCGCCGCAAATGCGAAAGACATGGCCCGGGCGCGCGAGAACGGCCTTGAGCCTGCAATGCTCGACCGCCTCGCGTTGTCGGAAAAGACCATAGAAAACATGGCCATCGGCCTGCGCCAGATCGCCGACATGCCCGACCCGATAGGCGGACTAAGCGCTACCACGACCCGCCCGAATGGAATGCGCATTGCACAGATGCGGGTACCGCTGGGCGTTATCGGCATCATCTACGAGTCGCGGCCCAACGTAACCATAGATGCGGCAGCGCTTTGCCTGAAGTCGGGCAACGCCACCATACTGCGCGGAGGCAGCGAAGCGTTTCACTCCAACGTCGCCCTGGGTTCCATCATCCAGCAAGGCCTGGCCGACGCAGGCCTGCCGGCCCATGCGGTGCAGGTCGTGGGCACGACCGACCGCGCCGCCGTCGGCCAGATGATTACGCTTACCGACTACATCGACGTCATCGTGCCACGCGGCGGCAAGGGCCTGATAACACGCCTCGCGGCTGAAGCCAAGGTCCCCCTCATCAAGCACCTGGAGGGCAACTGCCACGTCTACCTCGACGCCGCGGCCGACCTGCAGAAGGCGCATGACATTGCAGTCAATGCCAAGACCTACCGCTACGGCATCTGCGGCGCCATGGAGACCCTGCTGGTTCACATCGACATCGCGCCCCTGATATTGCCGCAGCTGGGAAAAACCTTCGCTGAAAAGGGAGTCGAGTTGCGCGGCTGCGACCGGACGCGTCAGATACTGCCGCAGGCCCTCGTTGCAACCGAAGAAGACTGGAGTACCGAATACTTGGCCCCCATACTGGCCATACGCGTCGTCGACAGCCTGGACCAGGCCATGGATCATATTGCCCGTTACAGTTCTGAACACACCGAATCCATCGTCACCGAGAGCCTGCATGCCGCGACACGGTTCCAGCGCGAGGTGGACTCCAGTTCCGTATACGTGAATTTGCCCACCTGCTTTGCCGATGGCTTTGAATATGGCCTGGGCGCCGAAATTGGCATTTCCACCAACCGTTTGCATGCGCGCGGCCCCGTCGGTCTGGAGGGTCTCACCACCATGAAGTGGGTGCTCGCCGGCGAAGGCCAATTGCGTGGATGACGCCGCTGCCATGCTCTGGATAAAAACTTTCCATATTCTGTTTGTTACGTCCTGGTTTGCGGGCCTTTTCTATCTGCCGCGCATCTTCGTAAACCTGGCGCAAGCCCGCAACGACGCCGTGGCTGCATGCCTGCTGGGCATGGCGCGGCGTTTGTACCGTTTCATGGCACCGCTGGCGATCCTTGCCATCGTGCTCGGCCTATGGCTTTTCCTGGGCTACGGCATCGGCAGCGGGCAGGGATGGATGCATGCGAAGCTCACAGCCGTTGCCCTGTTGGTGGGCTATCACCTGGTGTGCGGGCACATGCTAAGAAAATTCGAGTCGGACACCAACACACACAGCCACCGGTTCTACCGATGGTTCAACGAAATACCGGTTATTTTGCTGCTGATCGTTATTGCCCTGGTAGTAGCAAAACCCTTTTAAGCCTCCGAACCATGACTGACGCCAAAACCGGCAAGACTCTTACCCTCAAGAAAAAGATAAGCGCCGCAAGCAGCAGCGCCGAGGGCGAACGACGCAAGCGCGCCGGCGGACGCGCGCGCCAGGTCGCACAACTGGAGCGACAGCGCGAACAGCAACGCAGCGTTCAGGCGTCCATGTCCGTGCCTTCCCCTGTACCCGAAAAATCGTCACCGCCACGCAAACCATCGGGCGCGCGTAACCGTTATCCGGGCGAGCCCATCCCCGAGCAGCCACGTGCGCCGTACGAACGGCCCGAGGGAACCAAGCCAAGATCTTCCGGACACCGTGCGGCGCCGACACCGCGCGCCGAGATTTTCCCTGTGTTCACGCCTTGCCCGCAAGGGCTCGAAGAGGCGCTCGTTGCCGAAATGCAGGCCCTGGGTTTTGAAGATACGGTACCGGCACGCGCCGGCTGCCGATTCCACACAGACTGGACGGGTATTCTGCGCGCCAACCTGTACTCGCGCCTGGCTACGCGGGTGCTGGTCGAAGTCGCCTACGGACCTGTCCAGCACGAAGACGATATTCTGGATCTCGCGCTTGATACGCCCTGGGAGCGCTGGTTCGGGGCCGAACAAACCCTGCGCGTGGATACCTCGGCAATCCGCAGCCCCATGCAAAGCCTGCAATACTGCAATTTGCGGGTCAAAGACGGTATCTGCGATCGCCTGCGCGACCGCGAGGGCGAACGTCCCGACATCGACACCGTGCGGCCGGACGCACGCGTCCATCTGTTTCTGGATGAAGACAGCGCAACCCTGTATCTGGACACTTCCGGCGAATCGCTGTTCAAGCGCGGATGGCGCATGGAAAAAGGCGAAGCGCCGCTGCGCGAAAACCTGGCCGCCGGCATATTGGCCTTGTCCGGCTGGGATCCTTCCCAGGCCTTGATGGATCCCTTCTGCGGCAGCGGCACGATACTGATCGAAGGAGCATGGATAGCGCTGGGCGTCCCCCCGGGCATATGGCGTCCTTTCGGATTCGAAAGGCTACGCAATCACGACGCCCGCCACTGGCGCGACCTCAAGGAAGAGGCCCGCTCGCATATCGCCCCGCGCCTGGAGAGCCCTATCGTTGGGTACGATCTGGATTCCAACGCCGTCGAGGCGGCAAAATCCAATCTTGATCGGGCCTGGCTCGCGCCGGATGCCATACGCTTTGAAATCGGCGATGCGCGCTCAGTACCGCCGCCGGCCGATGCAGGCTGGCTGGTGACCAACCCGCCTTATGGCGAACGGCTGCCCAGTGAACATGACAGCGGCTTGTGGCGTGACTGGGCGCAAAATCTCAAGCAGAACTACAGCGACTGGAATGTGAACATCATCTCCAGCGACATGGATCTGCCGCGAGAATTGCGTTTAAAGCCGCTACGCCGCTACCCGCTGTATAACGGCGCGCTCGATTGCCGGCTATTCAGCTTCGAGATGGTGGCCGCTGGCTATCGCAATAAATAGCCGGATTCGCTGCTGCAGCGCAACACGGCGGTTGCTTTGAACAAGGGTTAACCCTATAATAGGGTTAACCCTGAACGAAACGTTCAATTTACAAGCAACGAGGCCAGCATGATCAATCCAGGAAAAGATGTACGTTTAACCGACGAACTCGAGCGTCAACTCATGATGCAAGCGATCGAAGAACAATTCCGCTTCAAGCCATTGATTGCATTGAAAGGTCTGATCGCCAAGGTTGCCACACTTTGGGCCGCCGACAAAACAGTCGTTCAGCGCTCCGCCAGTACAGCAAACTGAACCGCTGCCTTGCGCGCTAAGCAAGGCCATGCGTGGACAGCCACGCAAGCAAAGCCGCAGCAGCGGCTTTTTTCACGCCATACGTCAGTATAAGTGCGGGATAATAGCGCTCATTCACAGCCTTATATGTTCTCGCAATGCAACAAAATAAACCTGTCACCACCGGCGCGCAATCAAGAGTGCCCAGCCGCCTGCGCCGCTTCGCCTGCATGATGTACGAAGCCGTACTGCTGTTCGGCGTCATCTTTCTTGCCAGCTATTTGTTCGATACGCTTACGCAGAGCCGCAATGCCTTGATGTTGCGGCATGCCAGACAGGCGATCGTGTTTGTAGCCGTGGGCGTGTACTTCATCATGTGCTGGCGCAAGCGAGGCCAGACCTTGCCGATGAAAACCTGGAACATCCGCCTGGTCGACCGCGATGGCGCCAGTCCCACCGTGGGGCGGCTCATTCTGCGGTACGTGCTCCTGTGGCCGTTGCCGCTGCTGGCTTCCCTGCTGGTATTGGGCGCATCCCGGATGACGGGCTACAGCTCCACTGACCTGCTTATCGTCTTCGCCCCTTTCAGCATCTTTATCTGGACGTGGTTCGACCCCCAACAACAGTTCTTGCATGACCGCTTGCTGGGCACCCGCCTGATAGACGTGCAGAAAAGCCCATAGTCGGTATAAACCCTAGTGTCGTCGGGTTTCTAAGTCCTGGGGATTGCACAGTTTCCTCTTGTCGTTCATGCTTGCGATAAAGGAAATCGCGCCTTCTGTATGCCTTAGTTGAATCCAAAGACAATGAACGACCAATACTCGGTGCTGTACCCCACTTACCAGTGGCTTGTCCCTTCACAATTCAACATCGCACAGGCGTGTGTACACCGCTGGGCCGAAAACCCTCAAGAGGGACGGCGTATCGCGATTTTTCACGAGAACGAGGCCGGACAGCGCGAGGTCTGGACTTATTCACGGCTATCCGAAACCACCAATAAACTTGCCCATGGGCTGGTGAAAATGGGGGTTCAGCCGGGAGCCCGCGTAGCGGTCATCATGGGACAGCGTCCCGAGGCCGTGGCGGCCTACCTGGCTGTCTTCAGCGTCGGGGCCGTAGCGGTTCCACTGCCTTCCCTCATTGGCACCGACGGCCTTGCCACGCGCATTCGCGACGCGGATGCGCGCGTTGCCATGGTCGACGCCTCCAGCGCGCCCGATCTGCTGCAGGCCCAACTCCAGTGCCCGTCTCTTGCGCAGATCATTGCCCTGGGCTTTGAGCACGAAGCCATCATACCGTGGCGTACCTTGCTCGCACGCCAACCGGCCGAATTCAAGACTGTCGCAGTAAAATCCGACAGCCCTGCGCTGCTGCTCTATACACCGGGAACGACAGGCGCCCCGAAAGGTGCGCTGCTTGCCCATAGCGCGCTCATCGGCGGCCTGCCCGGTTTCGTCGCGGCCCAAAATTGGTTCCCTCAGAAAGGCGACGTCTTCTGGAGCCCGACAGAATGGGCGCGCGGCGCAGGCTTGATGAATGCCTTGCTGCCTTCTCTCTATTTCGGCCAAAGCGTGGTTGGAACGCTGGGTCCCTTTTCGACAACCCGCTGCCTGGAAGTCATGGAACGCTACCGCGTAACCAATACCTTCCTGTTTCCAACCATCATCAAGCTCATCATGCGCGACATACCGGCGCCTCGCGACCATTATCAGCTGGCTTTGCGGGCCATCATGGCGTCCGGCGAAAGCCTGGACGCCAGCGTATTCGAATGGTGCCGGAAAGCACTGGGCGTAACACCCAACGAAGTTTTCGGCCAAACGGAAATGAACGCTGTTATCGGCAATAGCCACAAAAAGTGGCCCGCCAAACCCGGCAGCATAGGTAGGCCCTATCCGGGGCATCAAATCGCGGTGCTCGACACTAATGGCCAGCCATGCCCAATCGGTACCGTGGGCGAGATCGCACTCAATCGCTACGACTTGCACAAGCATCCGGACCCGTCCCTGTTCCTGGGCTATTGGCGGAATGACGTTGCCACGCAAAGCAAATTCTCCGGAGACTGGTGCCTGACCGGCGACCTGGCCTCGATTGATAAAGATGGATACCTCTGGTACGCGGGGCGCAGCGACGACATCTTCAAAAGCTCGGGCTACCGTATCGGTCCAGGGGAAATCGAGGATTGCCTGCGCGGCCATGCGGCAGTATCCAGCGCCGCCGTCGTTCCAAAGCCCGACAGCACGCGCGGCGCACTGGTCAAAGCTTATGTCGTGCTGTCCAGCAGCGCAAAAGGCCAGGACGCACAAGATCTGCAGAAAGAACTCCAAGATCACGTCAGAAACCGCCTGGCCCCTTATCAAACGCCCCGGGAGATCGAATTCGTCGAGAGCCTACCCCTGACCAATACCGGGAATATCCGCCGCCACGTGCTTCGTGCCCGCGAGCAGCAACGCAGCGGATCCCGGACCAGTACCGGAGCCGGGACCGGGACCGGAGTCATTAACGGAGCCGTTAACGGTCCCGGAACCCGCAAATAACCAGCGGCATATGAATCAAGCATGACAACTTCAGACATGTCAACCAAGCCTGTTCGATTGACCCGCAAGGACTTCTCGCTATTTATTCCGATGACCACGCGCCTTCGCGACAACGACAGCTACGGCCACATGAACAATGCTGTCTACAACGAATACTTCGATACCGCCGTGAACCAGACCTTGATCGAGCGCGGCGTTCTTGACATGCATGGTGGCGACATCATTGGCCTGGTCGTCCATACCGGCACCTCATATTTCAAGGCTGTCGGTTTCCCCGACCGCGTTATCGTTGGAATCCGGGTGGGCCGCCTCGGACGCACCAGCGTCCGCTACGAATTGGCGCTGTTTCGCGAAGATGACGACGACGCGGCGGCGCAATGCGATTTCACACATGCCTATGTAGACCGTTCGTCGAATACACCGCGGGCACTGCCGGCATCACTGCGCCAGGCGCTCGCACCGCTTTTGCCGGGGACGGCCGCTTGATTCAGCTTATGGGCTAAAATTTGGCTCATGACTGATCAATTTAAAAAGTACCTATTGCCCGACCACAGTACCCGCGTACAGGCCGTGAAGCTCACGTCGGCATGGCAAACCGGCCTGGTCCACCAGCACTATCCTGAATGCGTGCAGCGTCTGCTCGGCGAACTGGTGTCCGCGGCGGTTCTCCTGGCTACCAATATCAAATTCGATGGATCACTGGTGCTGCAGCTGCAGGGCGATGGACCCATCGCCCTGATCGTGGTCGAATGCACTGGCGAACTATCCATACGCGCCACGGTCACGCTGCGCGAAGGCCATGAAGTACCGGCTGACGGCAACATGCAGTCCTTGCTGAACGCACACGGCAAAGGCCGTTTCGTCGTGGTGCTGGATCCCAACCGGGACACGACCGATCTGGAACCATATCAGGGTATCGTTCCTCTGGAAGGCGATTCCGTCGCCCAGGTGCTCGAGCTGTATATGCGCAATTCGGAACAGCTCGACACCCGTATCTGGCTGGCGTCCGACGCGCAGAATTCGGCTGGACTGCTGCTGCAGCGCCTTCCCTACCACGGCGGAACGGCGGACAAGGACCACGAAACAGATGATGAAGCGCGCAAGGAAACGTGGACGCGGGTCTGCCACCTTGCCAGCACAGTCAAATACGAGGAGCTCCTTGCGCTGGACACCGACACCCTGATTCATCGTCTGTTCTGGGAAGAGGACCTGATTGCTTTCGACCCGCAAGAGGTCCGCTGGCACTGTCCCTGCACCCGAGAACGCGTGGCCAACATGCTGCGCATGCTGGGCCGCGACGAAATCGAGGACATACTCAGCGAACGGGACGTGATCGATATTTCCTGCAGCTTTTGCGGCAAACCATATCAGTTCGATGCCGTAGATTGCGCGGGCTTGTTTGTCGAAAACCTGGATACCTCTCACGGCGACCCGAAGTCCCTGCACTGAACGGCCGCGTCTTCCAGGGTGAAGCTGCCTTAGGCACTATCCACAATCGACCCGGTTTCCGGGCAGGGGCATACTGGCCCCATGCTTCGAAATCATGCCCTTCTCCGGCCACGGCCATGCAGCCCCAGGCGTGCCTCCTGCCCGTTTTTGCGGCAGCCGGCACGCCAGTTCGGCACCAGCCTCATCGAGTTTTCCATCGTGGCCGTACCTGTCCTGCTGCTGGGCATGGGAAGCATAGAAGCTTCACAATGGTTCTTCAAGCGGCAAGCCCTCAGCCTGGCTTTGCTCGAAGCCGGTCGAGCCGCCATCACCGCGCATGCCCGACCCAGCGCCATCGAGGCCGCATTCGAAAAGGCGCTTCTGCCATTATTTACCGATCAATCACAGCACGAATCCAGTCAGCGACTGCACCGCGCGCTGGCCGAGCGCCGTCTGCTCACCGATGCCGCAGCATGGCGTATCGAGATTCTCTCTCCGTCGCCCCAAGCCTTCATTGATTTTTCCGACCCCACACTCGGCATTGCGCAAGAAACGGGTCTGCGCGCCATCAACAACAACTACCTGGCCGAACAAGCACGGCGTACCACGGCACGAGGACCGGCGCCGGCAAATGGGTCGCAATCGGGGCTGAATATCCTGCAGGCCAATACGCTGGTGTTGCGCCTGACCTATCTGCACGAGCCTATCCTGCCCGGCATCAAGGGACTGATCCGGGTTCTAGGATCGCAAGGAAACTCATATGGCCAGAACGCCATGGCACGGGGTGGCTACATTCCGGTTGTGCGCACGGTTGCGTTGGTGATGCAATCGCATCCAGTTGACTGGCCATCTCTAGCCAATGGCAAAGTCGTGAAAGAGCAACTGTCGTCCACGGGCCAGCCTGTCGCCGTTGCAGGCTGCAAGGGCTTGTGGTGCATGAACTCGCCTGAAGCGCCTGCCTCTGGCACAAGCCCGGAGCCAAGCCCAGGCACAGGCGGCCCCCTGCCTCAATGGCCGCCCTCCAACCCAAAACCACCCGATAAGCAAGGCGCCGGCACCGCGCCCGGCAATCCGCCAGAAACTGAAACGGACACCGGCCGGCCTCCCGGCCTGGAAGTCGGGCCCGACGACCCGGCTTGCGGCGTCGTTTTATGTTGTACCGCCTAGTGTGCTGTTTGGTTAGTTCGTGTATTGAGTATTTGAATTAACCAAACAGCACACTAGTTGCCCGGCTTGTCAGGAATCCTGGGTGTCTTGATTTCAGGCTCGTGTTCGTGCGGTGCCAATATCTGCACAAACACCTCGCCTTCCTTGATCATGCCCAGTTCGGCCCGCGCGCGTTCCTCGATGGCCGCCTTGCCCGATTTAAGATCCTGTACCTCCGCCTGCAACGCGTTATTGCGCGCCACCAGGGCTTCATTGGTCTCTTGCTGGCTTGCGGCTTTTCTTTCCAGTTCCTGCACACGCAACCAACCGCCCTTGCCCCACCATAGCGGATATTGGGTAATGGCGGTCAGCAAGACCAGAATAATGAATAGCAGTCGCATGTTCTACACAAGAAACAGCCTGGTCGCGGCCAGGCTGCCCAATACGCTTAGCGCAAATTGTAGAAAGCGTCGCGACCAGGATAAGACGCCACTTCGGCGAGCTCTTCTTCGATACGCAGCAACTGGTTGTACTTTGCCATGCGATCTGAACGCGACAACGAGCCGGTCTTGATCTGCATGGCATTGGTGGCCACGGCAATATCGGCGATCGTGGTGTCTTCTGTTTCACCCGACCGGTGCGAAATGACCGCGGTATAGCCCGCGCGCTTGGCCATCTCGATGGCGGCAAAGGTTTCGGTCAGGGTGCCGATCTGGTTGATCTTGATGAGGATGGAGTTGGCAATGCCTTGGTCGATACCTTGCTTGAGAATCTTGGTATTGGTGACGAACAGGTCGTCGCCCACCAATTGAACCTTTTTGCCCAACTGGTCGGAAAGTATCTTCCAGCCTTCCCAATCGTTCTCGGCCATACCGTCTTCGATTGAGATGATGGGATACTTATCGCACCAGGTCGCCAGCAGGTTCGAGAAATCCTGCGAGCTCAGTGCAATGCCGCCTTCGCCGGCCAAATGGTATTTGCCGTCGCGATAGAATTCCGAACTGGCGCAATCCAGCCCCAGTGCCACTTGTGTGCCGGCTTCGTAGCCGGCTTCGGCGATAGCCTGCAAGATAAGCTGGATGGCCGCTTCGTGGTTGGCCACATTAGGCGCAAAACCGCCTTCGTCGCCCACCGCCGTGGACATGCCCTGCTTGTTCAGTAATTTCTTGAGCGCATGGAAAATTTCGGCGCCCATGCGCAAGGATTCGCGGAAGCTGCTTGCACCGATGGGCAGGATCATGAATTCCTGCAAATCGAGCGTATTGTTGGCGTGTGCGCCGCCATTGATGACGTTCATCATGGGCACAGGCATGGACATGGGACCGCTGCCCCCGAAATACCGATACAACGACAAACCGGAATCATCGGCAGCCGCTCGCGCCACGGCCATGCTGGCGGCCAAAATGGCATTTGCGCCAAGGCGGCTTTTGGATTCCGTGCCGTCAAGGTCGATAAGCGTGCGGTCGAGGAAGGTCTGTTCCTGCGCGTCCAGACCCATCAAGGCCTCGGAGATTTCAGTATTCAGGTTCTCGACGGCATGCAGCACGCCCTTTCCCAGGTAGCGTGATGCGTCGTCATCGCGCAGTTCAATGGCTTCCCGCGAGCCGGTGGAGGCTCCGGATGGTACAGCCGCACGACCCATTGCGCCCGACTCCAGCAGCACATCGCACTCGACGGTCGGGTTGCCGCGCGAGTCTAGAATTTCGCGTCCAATGATATCTACGATTGCACTCATAATATTGACTGTCCTGCCTGAAATAGGGTTTCGCTAAGAGATTTGCGTGACGGCGCGTGCTTTTGCTGCCCAGCGCTGCAATACCAAACGCAAACGACCGATTGTACCTGCGCTGTGCGTCATGCAGCCCGTCCATAGTTTAAAAGATTAGAAATTTTATTTTCTGTCACGCACAGCCATAGAAGCTGCGGCCTGTGTCGGAGCGGCAAATCGGCTCAGGATTGCGGATCGACAGGATTCGTGGTTTCCCGGCGCAAACGCTGCTCAAGCGTGTTCAACATTGCGCCCAGCGCCTGCATGTCGCCCGGAGACAGATCACAAAGCGCCCTTTCAATGAACGCCGCCCGCCTGGGCATGGCCCGCTCCACCACCTGCCTGCCCGCGGCCGTCAGCGCCACGTTCGTCAGCCTGTTGTCCTGTGCGTCGTTGTGCCGTTCGATCCACCCCTTGTTCTCGATGACTTTGATCTGGCGGGTGAGCGCCGCCGGGTCTATCCGCAAAACGTGCGCAAGCTGTTTCTGCGACGCTTCGCCACACTGATCCAGATGCAGCAAGATACGCCAGCGCGGCATGGAATGGCCGACATTGGCCTCGAACGCCGACATCAGCGCCCTATAAGTACGCCCCAGTTGCTGCATGACCTGCAGTTGCGGGATATCGCTCATGGACGGCCTCCTTTTCGCGCCTTGCCGGACTCACCGCTTACGGTGGCGACACCCCGCGAAAGACTTATCCGGGGCACGCGGTACACCCATACTAAGGCAACCACGGCAATCAGCAGACTGACCGACAGACCGGAATGAACAGCCGACACCAGCGAGGCGCGGGCGGCCTCTATGAAAACATCGCCCTGCATTCCCAGGCTCTGCATGCGCTCAATGAATTCACCTTGAACCGCCTGGCTGACCAGCACTTGCGGATCTTCCAGCAGGGCGATCAGGGATGGATCGCTGCCTTGCGGAACCGACTGCCGGACGGCGCCGGCATAGTAATACGTAACCAGTGTGCCGACCAGGGCCATGCCGAACATGCCGCCTATCATCCGGACAGATTGCAAGAGTGCTGTGGATATTCCAAGGAGCGCCCGACCGGCTGTTTCCTGTGCAAAGACAGTAAGGTTGGGCATGACGAACCCCAGACCGGCGCCGCCCAGCATCATGTAGACAACGACCATCCAGTGCGGCGTGGCCTTGTCCATAAGCACGATCCCCAGGCATGAAAGCACGATCAGACCAAAGCCAACATACAGTATGTGATTGGGTGAATTCAGGCGCACCACAATACGGCTGTTGGCGATGCTGCCTACGGTGATGAAGACCACCAGAGGGGTGATCAGCAATCCGACCTGCTTGGGACTCAGGCCAAATCCGCCCTGCAGCAGCAGCGGCAAATAGAACAGCAAGGTGAACATCACAAAGCCGGTGAAGAGCGAAAGAAAGAACAGCGCGACCAGGCTTTTGTTGCGGAACATATCCAGGGGCAGCAGAGGCTCCTCGCAATGCTTTTCCCAATAGATCAGCAGTGCAAATGAAGCGAAAGACAGCACGCCCAGCAAGACCATATACAGACTGGCGCCATGCCGGGGCAGCAGTTCCACAAACACCTGAAGGCTGCTCAACCCCAGCGCGATCAAGACCGCGCCTTGCCAGTCCAGCCGGATCCTGCCCCGTTGCACCTGCTTGATATGGGGCAGAAAACGCCAGATGAAATACAGGCCGATGACGCCTATAGGCAAGTTGACATAAAAGACCGAACGCCAGCCCATGTACTGAGTAAGAAAGCCGCCCAACGGTGGCCCGAAGGCATTGGCGATGCCAAAGGATGCGGTCAATAAAACCTGCCAGCGCAGACGCACATGCGTGTCAGTAAAGAGGTCTGGGACGCAGGCGAATGCCGTGCCCACCAGCATCCCCCCGCCTATGCCCTGCAAGCCCCGCGCCAGCACCAGCTGCAGCATGGAATCAGCCATGCCGCCCAGGGCGGACGCCACGGTAAACACGATGATCGACGCGATGACAAAGGGCTTGCGGCCATGATAATCGCCCAAGCGCCCGAAGACCGGAATAGTAATGACAGAGGTCAACAGGTATGAAGTGGCCACCCAGGCGTAGAGTTCGAATCCGTTCAGCTCGGCGACGATAGTGGGCAGCGCCATCCCGACCACGGTTTGATCCACCGCAACCAGCATGGTGACAAAACAAAGCCCCAGCATGGCCAGAATAGACTGTCGCACCGGCAGGACACGACCACTGTCGAGAGGTTGCGGTGCTTGCTGCGGTTGCTGCGGCGACATTAAAAAACCTTTGATACGTCAATGATTGTCATGTCCACAATTCTACCGCCACAGCGCCCGATGGCACAAGGCGGCCTGCGGCACCCAGGTTAGCGGCCTGGGTGCTTGTTGCGACTAAACGACTTTTGTGGTGGCGGAGGCTTCACCTGCGTCCGCTATGCGGCGCACCTGGTGATCGATGGCCGCCTGAATGTAGCTTGAAAACAGCGGATGGCCATCACGAGGCGTAGATGTGAACTCGGGGTGGAATTGAACGCCCATGAACCATGGATGGTTGGGAAGCTCCATGATTTCAGGAAGGTTTTCAGTGGGCGTACGCGCGCTGATCACCATACCGGCGTCTTCCAGACGGGGCACATAGACATTATTCACTTCGTACCGATGGCGATGGCGCTCGTTGACTTCATTGCCGTAGATGACACTGGCGCGCGTATCGGACTTGACCGGGCAACGCTGTGCGCCCTTGCGCATGGTGCCGCCCAGATCCGAGGTGGTGTCACGCTTTTCGATCTTGCCTTCGCGGTCTTGCCATTCGGTAATCAGGGCCACCACGGGATGCGGCGCCGAAGGGTCGAATTCGGTGCTGTTGGCGCCGCCAAAACCGGCTACATTTCGTGCAAATTCAACGACTGCCAGTTGCATGCCCAGGCAGATACCCAGGTATGGAACGCCATTTTCACGGGCATAGCGTATAGCCTTGATCTTGCCTTCGGTTCCCCGCTTGCCGAAGCCGCCCGGCACCAGAATGGCATCCAGTCCTTTCAGGCAATCCGTTCCCTCGGCCTCAATGACTTCGGAATCGAGGTATTCGATCGACACGCGCGAATGCGTATGGATGCCGGCGTGAACCAGGGCTTCGCTGAGCGATTTGTAGGATTCCGTCAGGTCGACATATTTGCCGACCATACCTATGCGCACTTCGTGCCGCGGATGTTCAATGGCGTCCACCAGACGATCCCAGATCGTGAGATCGGCAGGCGGCGGATTGAGCGCGAGCGCATCGCACACCAGCGTATCCAGGCCCTGCTTGTGCAGCATGGACGGAATCTTGTAGATGGAATCTGCATCCCAGACCGAAATCACGGCATCGAGCGGAACGTTCGAGAACAGGGAAATCTTGGCGCGTTCGTCGTCGGGAACCGGGCGATCGGCGCGGCATAGCAAGGCATTTGGGTAAATGCCGATTTCCCGCAGTTTCTGGACCGAATGCTGTGTGGGCTTGGTCTTGAGTTCGCCGGCCGAAGCAATGAACGGAACCAGCGTCAAATGAATGAAGGCCGCGTTGTTGCGCCCCAGGCGCAGACTCATTTGCCGCACGGCTTCAAGGAAAGGCAGGGATTCGATATCGCCCACGGTTCCGCCGATTTCAACAATAGCGACGTCGGCCGCGCCATCCCAGGCGGCCTTGGCGCCGCGCGCCACGAAGTCCTGGATTTCGTTGGTAATGTGGGGAATGACCTGGACGGTCTTGCCCAGATAATCGCCGCGACGCTCTTTGCGAAGCACGGATTCGTAGATTTGCCCGGTCGTGAAATTGTTGACCTTGCGCATGCGGGTGGAAATGAAGCGCTCGTAGTGCCCCAAGTCGAGATCGGTCTCGGCCCCGTCTTCAGTGACAAAGACCTCTCCGTGCTGGAAGGGACTCATGGTGCCGGGATCGACGTTGATATAAGGATCGAGCTTGAGCATGGTGACGCGCAAGCCTCGGGATTCGAGGATAGCCGCGAGGGAAGCCGCAGCAATGCCCTTACCCAGGGAGGAGACGACTCCTCCCGTAACAAAGACGTATTTGGTCATCGGTATACATGCCCGGTGTGGCCGGGCAGAGCGGGAAATTTGGATTATAGCCGCCCGCAACCGACTTGTTGGCCGTTCGGGACGAATAATGAGGTTTTGCTCAGATTTCCGTTGTACGCCTGACCAGCCAGTCTTTGGCGGGACCGTCGACCAGCGGCAACAAGCGCCGCCGCACCTCGGCATGGTAGTCGTTAAGCCATGCCCGCTCGGCCTGCGTAAGCATGTCCGGCGCAATGCAACGCGTATCGATCGGGCATAAGGTGAGCGTTTCGAACTTCAGGAATTCGCCGAACTCGGTCTCGATCGCGGCCACCGCAAACACCAGATTCTCGATTCGTATTCCCCACATACCGGGTCGATACAAGCCAGGCTCGTTGGAGGTGATCATGCCCGGCTGCATTGCCATGTCGGGATTGACTGTGGCGCGATAGGCAATCGACTGCGGGCCTTCATGCACATTCATGAAATACCCCACCCCGTGGCCAGTCCCGTGCCCGTAGTCGGCACCCGCTTGCCAGATGGGCATACGGGCGATCGTGTCCAGCAGGGGTGACATCGTGCCGCAAGGGAACACTGCCTGCGACAAGGCGATATTACCCTTGAGCACGGCAGTGTAATCGCGCTTCTGTGCGTCGCTGACCTGCCCAACTGGCACGACGCGCGTGATGTCGGTCGTGCCGCCCAGGTACTGGCCGCCGGAATCAATCAACAGCAAGCCATTGCCGACTATCTCGGCATGCGACTGCTCGGTGGCGTGATAATGCGGCATGGCCCCATTGGCATTGAACGCGGCGATGGTGCCAAAACTGGGCATCACGAAATTGGGTTGACGGCGACGCGCTTCGGTAATCTTTTCGTCTATGGTCAGCTCGGTAATGTGCGCCGAACCTTGCGCCGCCTCGAACCAGGCAAAAAATTCGCACAAGGCCGCGCCATCGTATTCCATGGTGCGACGCACATGCTCTGCTTCACGCTCGTTCTTGCGCGACTTCAACAACTGTGAAGGGTTAAGGGCTTCGGTCTTGCCGACAAACGCCGCTGCCGCCAATACGCCCACTGTCGTCCGCGCCGGATCGAAAAGCAGGGTTTCTGTTTCTGCAAGGCAGGCCAGTGCGCCGGCGGCCGCATCGTAAGGTTCGATAGTGATGCCATCCCGCAGCAAGGTACTTGAAAGCGCGGCGTCTATCTTACCTGGCGCCACGAACAAGCGGGCGCTGTCTTTGCCGACAAGCGCGTGCGCCAGGAATACCGGGTTGTAAGGGACATCGTTGCCGCGCAAATTGAATAGCCATGCAATATCGTCAAGCGACGATATCCAGTGCCAATCGGCCTTGCTCTGCGCCATGGCGGCGCGTACCGCGGCAAGATTGTCGATCCGCGACCGGCATGCGAACGGAGGCAAGTGCTCGTACACGGTACCTTGCGGCAATGCGGGCCGCTGTGGCCAGATATCGTCGAGCAGGTCGCGATCGCACAATAGCTTGATGCCTTTGTCTACGAGCGTCTCTTGCCACTGACGGTGCGTGCGGACGGCCAGGACTTGTCCATCGACGCTGACACAAGCGCCGCGGGACAGGTTGGCAGCCAGCCACTCGACGGGCCCGGGCACGTCGGGCGCACCGGCCCGCATGGTTTCTATGCCCGTACCCGTCAAATCATTGTCCGCCTGCTCCCAATAACGACTATCTGTCCACAAGCCCGCAAAGTCTCCTGTAACCACCAGGGTACCCGCCGATCCGTCGAAGCCGCTGAGCCACTGCCTGCCCTGCCAATGGCCAGGCAGATACTCGGACAAATGTGGATCGGCGGACAACACCACGCAAGCGTGCATGCCCTGCGAGCTCATGGCCGCTTGCAGGGCGCGGATACGTTCGGCATAAACGGTGGGATTCACGATATTCCTTATTGGGAAGCCAGCGGGACCGTGGAGCCTAAGCCACAGCGGAAACGTCGAGCGTGGCGGCGGTCTTTGACTGGACCTCCTGGACGCTTACACCAGGCGCAAGCTCGATGAGCTTCAGGCCGCCATCGCCCACTTCCATGACGCCAAGGTCCGTAATAATCAGGTCGACGACGCCCACTCCGGTCAGCGGCAGCGTGCACTCGGGCAGCAGCTTGATGTCTTCCGTGCCGTCTTTTTTGCGCGCCACATGCTCCATCAGCACGACGACCCGGCCCACGCCGGCGACCAGATCCATGGCCCCGCCCATGCCTTTGATCATCTTTCCGGGAATCATCCAGTTGGCGAGGTCGCCTTTTTCCGACACCTGCATGGCGCCCAGTATGGCCAGATTGATCTTGCCGCCCCGGATCATGGCAAACGAGTCCGCCGAAGCAAAAATCGATGAACCAGGTAAGGTGGTGATGGTCTGCTTGCCGGCATTGATCAAGTCGGCATCGATTTCTTCTTCTGTGGGGAAAGGTCCTATGCCCAGCAAGCCGTTTTCAGATTGCAGCCACACCTCGACGCCCTCGGGCACATGATTGGCCACCAGCGTAGGCAAGCCTATGCCAAGGTTCACATAAAAACCATCTTGCAATTCACGGGCAGCGCGTGCTGCCATTTCTTCACGATTCCAGGCCATTTTCAAGCTCCTTTTGCGTTGCGGACAGTGCGCTGTTCAATACGTTTTTCGGGGTGGGCATTGACCACGATGCGGTGCACATAAATGCCGGGAAGATGAATCTGGTCGGGATCGAACGTCCCGGTATCGACGACTTCCTCGACTTCCACGACAGTGACCTTGCCGGCCATTGCGACGTTGGGATTGAAGTTGCGCGCAGTCTTACGGAAGATAAGGTTGCCGCTGCGGTCGGCCTTGTATGCCTTGACCAGCGACACATCGGGAACCAGCGAGCGCTCCATCACATATTGCTCGCCGTCGAATTCGCGCACTTCCTTGCCGTCGGCGACCAGAGTGCCGACTCCGGTACGCGTGAAGAAAGCCGGAATTCCCGCGCCGCCCGCGCGAAGCTTTTCGGCCAGCGTACCCTGAGGCGTGAATTCCAGCTCCAGTTCACCAGCCAGGTATTGACGTTCGAATTCTTTATTTTCACCGACATACGATGCAATCATCTTCTTGACCTGGCGTGTATTGAGCAGTTGGCCCAGGCCAAATCCGTCGACACCCGCATTATTGCTGATGCATGTCAGGTTCTGTACGCCCGAATCGCGCAAGGCCGCAATCAGGGCCTCCGGAATGCCGCACAATCCAAACCCGCCTACGGCAATGGTTTGATCGTTGGCGACCACGCCTTTTAGCGCTTCTGCGGCACTTGCATAGACTTTATCCATTACTCCATCCTTATTTCAAAACTGCATGCTGGGCGACGAGCCGAATGACTCGCACTATGAGTGAATCAAATATCAGGCAACAAAAAACTGTGCAAACCGGGCAAGTTCGGCAGGCGTCCATGGCGACGACTTACCGGTCACGCCATCGACGCCGACAATAACGTATTTGCCCTTGGCATAGGCCACACCCGGTTCATCCTGGCGCTCGATGAGGGTATCGACCGCCATGCTCGAGCGGCCCACGTTGGTCAGGGTTTGGGTGACCACGACGGTGGCCGGATAGCTGAGCGGCCTTAGAAAATCGCAAGAGGCATGCGCCAGAACACACTCCTTGGTGGCTGGCAAGGTAATGCCCGCGAGCTGGAACAGCTGCACCCGGGCTTCTTCGAAATAGCGGAAGTACAGCGTATTATTGACGTGGTTCTGAGCATCCTGGTCACCCCAGCGTATGGGAAGCGCGCAACGAAATGCGCCACCAAGCACGGGCAAGCAGGACGGATCGGTATGCTGCATGAACAAAATGCCTCTTTCGCTATTTTCGAATAGACAAGTATAACGGTAAGAAAAGCCACATTTGACGCGGCAAAGCCCATAGCCGCAGTGGCTGCCGCCGCCGGCAAATTCCGGACGCGCACGTCTCCTTGCTCGGATATGCTCCAAGACTGCAATACAATCTGGTCATAAATGCAGGCCCCATCGGCCACTTGCCACACCAAATCAGACAAACGGGAGATCTCTACAAATGCCTGAACGCGAATCAATGGAATACGACGTTGTCGTGGTAGGCGCGGGGCCGGCAGGCCTCGCGGCTGCCATTCGGCTCAAGCAACTGGCCGCAGAGCGGGACCACGAGATCAGTGTTTGCGTGCTCGAAAAGGGCTCGGAAGTCGGTGCGCATATTCTCTCCGGCGCCGTCATGGATCCTCGCGCACTCAACGAATTAATCCCCGACTGGAAAGAAAAAGGTGCGCCTCTCGATACAGCGGTCACCGAAGACAAGTTCCTGTTTCTTACAGAAAAAGGATCCCGTTCGACGCCGAACTGGCTTTTGCCGGAATGCTTCCAGAATCACGGCAACTACATTGTCCGCCTGGGCAACGTAGTGCGCTGGATGGGTGAGCAGGCCGAAAGCCTGGGGGTGGACTTGTTTCCCGGCTTTGCCGCTACCGAAATCCTTTACACCGACGCCGGCGCCATAAAAGGCGTGGCCACGGGCGACATGGGCGTGGCGCGCGATGGATCCCATACCGCACACTATCAACCCGGCATGGAACTTCATGCGCGCTACACCGTTTTTGCCGAGGGCTCGCGGGGCCAATTGGGCCGCGAGCTCATCAGCCGCTATAAGCTCGACGCCGGTCGCGACCCGCAAAGCTATGGCATCGGCATCAAGGAAATGTGGGAAGTCGATCCTTCACAGTCCCAGCCAGGACTTGTCATGCATACAGCCGGCTGGCCGCTCGATTCGGACACCTACGGCGGATCTTTTCTTTATCATCTGGCGGACAATATCGTGGTTGCCGGGCTGGTCGTCGGGCTGGACTATGCCAATCCCTGGCTGTCGCCGTTCGAAGAGTTTCAGCGCTACAAAACCCATCCCGCGATACGTCCGACCTTCGAGGGCGGCAAGCGGATCGCCTATGGCGCGCGCGCGCTCACTGCCGGCGGCCTGCTTTCCATGCCCAAGCTGTGCTTCCCGGGCGGCGTCATGGTCGGCTGCGAAGCCGGCGTATTGAATGCGTCTCGTATCAAGGGCAGCCATTCGGCCATCAAGACCGGTGCCCTGGCTGCCGAAGCGGCATTCGACGCCATTATCGCCGATCGCCGCCACGACGAACTCGTGGCCTATCCGGCCGCATTCGAAAGTTCGTGGCTGCATGCCGAACTCAACAAATCGCGCAACTTCAAGCAATGGTTCAAAAAAGGACGCACTGTCGCAACGCTGATGACCGGCATCGAACAGTGGCTGCTCAAGGGCAAGATGCCATGGACTTTGCATCACAGCAAGCCGGACCATGCCTGTCTGCAGCCCGCGGCTGAATGCGCCCGTATCGATTATCCCAAGCCCGATGGCAAGCTCACCTTCGACAAACTGAGCTCAGTGTTCATTTCGAACACCAATCATGAAGAGAACGAACCCGTTCACCTGACGCTCAAAGACCCGTCAATACCCGTGTCCGTAAACCTCGCTAAATACGCCGGTCCCGAAGCAAGGTATTGTCCTGCAGGCGTTTACGAGTTCGTAAAAACCGACGCCGGCGAGGATCGTCTGCAGATAAACGCCCAGAACTGCGTGCATTGCAAAACCTGCGATATCAAAGACCCTACGCAAAACATTGTATGGGTCGCCCCCCAGGGCGGAGAGGGTCCGGTCTACAACGGAATGTAGCCCGGCTCCGGCTCCGGAACCAGTTCCGGTCCCGTACGGTCAAACCCGCAGGCTGCGCCCCCGCAGCCTGCGAAATACCCCCGGCGGCAAATTGACGGCCACCAGCCCCGTCATGATGAACACCACGCCCACGCTTTCAAGCAGCGAGGGTCGTTCTCCAAGCAGCAGCCACGCCAGGATGATGGTCAGCACCGGAACACCCAGGCTGGACATGCCGGCTATCGTGGCACTGACCCGGCGTACTACAGACAGCCAAAGCCACCAGCCCAGCGCCGAAGCCAATACGGCCATATAGGCCATGCCCCAGAACAGGTCGGCTCCCCACACAATGCTGCGCTGAGGCCACAACAACGCTACCGGCAGGGCAAACAGAGCGCCAAGAAGCATTTGCCAGCTGCTCAGGTTCAGCACCTCCACCTTGTGGCGCAGGAACATCTTCTTGGTCAATACTACGCCCAGTCCCCAGCTCATGCCTCCACCCAGTGCCAGCAAGGAACCCTGAATACTGCCCACGCCCTTCCAGGGAGCGATCACGGCCGTCAGGCCCAACGCTGCAAGCACAAGCGCAACGATGTGCCGGCGAGCCGGACGCTCTCCAAGCAGCAGCCAGGCAAAAAGCACGACCCAGAACGGCATGGTGTAGGCCAGCAACACCACGTGTCCCGCTCCCCCGCTGACGAGTGCGAGCTGACAAAGGCACTGAAAAGCCGTGGTCTGAAAAACCGCGATACCGACCGTAAGCCAGAAGGGAGGAAAGCTCAGCGACTGCCGGGTTGCCACGAGTATCGAGAACAACACGATGAAGGCCAGCCCATATCGGCCCGCCACCAGGTCGAATGGCCCGATAAAGCCAGACAGATGCTTCATGACGATCCAGCTGAACCCCCAAAGCACCACGGTAATACCCATCAAGAACAACGCGCCGCGGTCCGCCTGGCTTGCTTTCAAAAGAGTGCGTCCTTACCAGGCCTGTGATAGTTGATCGAGAATGGCCGGATTTTCAAGCGTGGAGACATCCTGGGTAACGGTTTCCCCCTGCGCCACGACGCGCAGCAAGCGCCTCATGATCTTGCCGGATCGGGTCTTGGGAAGATTCTCGCCAAAGCGTATGTCTTTGGGTTTGGCGATAGGCCCGATTTCTTTGGCCACCCAGTCGCGCAGTTGCTTTGCCACCTTTTCGGCATCCGAGCCTTGCGGCAGCGGCCCATTGAGCACGACGAAAGCAACCACGGCTTCGCCGGTAGTTGGATCCGGGCGCCCCACTACGGCGGCCTCGGCGACCAGCTGGTGCGATACCAGGGCAGACTCAACCTCCATGGTGCCCAGCCGGTGACCGGACACATTCAGGACATCGTCGATGCGGCCCATGATCCAGAAGTAACCGTCGGCATCGCATTGCGCGCCATCGCCGGCCAGATAAGCGCCTTTCAGCTCTGGAGGAAAATAGCTTTTCTTGAATCTTTCGGGGTCGCCCCATATCGTGCGTATCATGCCGGGCCACGGACGCTGGACCACCAGAAAGCCGCCCTTGCCGCTTTCGAGTTGTTCGCCCGACTCGTCCACGATTGCCGCGGCAACGCCCGGCAGCGGCAGCGTGCACGAACCCGGTTTTAGCGGTGTCACACCAGGCAGCGGGGTAATCATGTGAGCGCCGGTTTCCGTTTGCCACCAGGTATCCAGCACAGGGCAACGCTCGCGGCCGACATTGGTGTAATACCACATCCAGGCTTCCGGATTGATGGGCTCGCCCACCGATCCAATAATACGCAGGCTGCTAAGATCGTATTCGCGAGGATGGTAGTCGGCAGAGCCCTCGGCCGCCTTGCTGAGCGAACGGATTGCCGTCGGGGCGGTGTAGAACACCGTAACCTTGTGGCGCTGGATCATCTCCCAAAAGCGGCCCACGTTGGGATAGGTGGGAACGCCTTCGAACACCACTTGCGTCAAGCCCGCCGCGAGCGGCCCGTAGGTGATGTAGGTATGGCCCGTGACCCAGCCGACATCGGCCGTGCACCAGAACACGTCTGAGTCCTTGGCGTCGAAGGTCCATTTGACCGTCAGCAGGGCCCACAGCAGGAAACCGGCCGAGGCATGCTGTACGCCCTTCGGTTTACCAGTGGAACCTGAGGTGTAAAGAATGAAAAGGGGATGTTCCGCATTCAAGGCAACGGCTTCGCAATCTTCGGACTGGCCATGCGAAAGCGCATCCATCCAGACATCGCGACCCTCGACCCATTGCACCGGCCCGCCGGTACGCTTGTAGACCACGACGTGCGCCACTGCGTCGCATCCTCCCATGGACAAGGCTTCGTCCACCGCGTTCTTGAGCGGGATGGTCTTGCCGCCGCGCACCTGTTCGTCGGCCGTGATCACCAATGTGGCGCCCACATCGACAGTGCGCTCATGCAGGCTTTTCGATGAAAAGCCGCCGAAAACCACGGAGTGGATGATGCCCAGGCGCGCGCAGGCCTGCATGGCGACGATTGCTTCGATCGACATGGGCATGTAGATAATGGCCCGTTCGCCAGCCTGATGCCCCAGGGACTTCAGGCCATTGGCGAACTTGCAGACCAAGGCGTGCAGTTGCTTGTAGCTTACCGAGGTGACTTTGCCATCGTCGGCTTCGAAAATAAGCGCCGTTTTATTGGCAGTTGGCGTGTCGAGATGCTTATCAAGGCAGTTCGCCGATACATTCATCTCGCCATCCGCGAACCAACGATAGAACGGCGCTTCGGACTCGTCCAGAACCTTGCTGAATGGAGTCGTCCAGTTCAGGTTCTCGCGGGCGAGCCGTCCCCAGAAATCATCCGGCGACTGCCTGGCCTCGTTGCACAATGCCCTGTACTCGTCCATACCGGAAATTGCGGCGTCCTTGACCAGGTTGGGAAAAGGTGGAAAAACCCGGGTCTCGGTGAGTACAGATTCAATTTCACTAGACATGTTGCGCTCCTTAGAAAAATGTGTTTTTGAATTATTGCCTCACCGTACTTTGTCAGTCTTACGAAAGGCTGACAAAGCGACACAAGCATATCTACAAGCAAGGATTTACACCGACATCATATCGCGCAGACCGCCCTCACGCGCCAGTGCGCCCCGGGCAAAATCAAGACGCGTAAGCACGATCAGGCCGGCCACGAAAAATATGCCCGTAAACAGCAAGGCAGCACGGTGGTTCCCGTCGGTTATCCAGGTGACAAGGCCATAGCACAATGGCCCGACTACCGCTGCCAATTGCGTGGCGAAAGTCCACAGCGAATAGAACTCGGCCAGCCTTGTGGGCGGCGCCAACGCCCCCACCATCGCTCGGCCCGCGCTCTGGCTGGTTCCCATGCACAGTCCGGCCAATGTCGCCGCTACCCAGAATACCCATACCTGCACAGCGGCGTAAGCCACCAGAATCATGACGATCCAGCCGATCAGGGTGATCCCCAGGCCCAGCTTGTGGCCGATCCTGTCCTGCAAATAGCCGAAAAGAAAAGCCCCGGCCGCCGCCGCGATATTCACCGTGAACACCAGCATCATCGTCTGGGCCATGGTAAAGCCCATGGCCTCGGTCGCGTACACGGCAGACAGGGTAATGACTACGGCTATGCCCGCGTGATAACAGGCGCCGCACAGCAGCAAAAGGCGGAAATCGGCGAAATGCCTGCGCGTATCGTGCCAGGACGCCTGCAGGCTGGCCAGCACTTTCCGCGGCTTTTTGTGGGTGGGCGGCGTGCGTTCACGCAGAAACAGAAAGGACGGAATTGCCGATATCAGGAATATCACCGCGGTCAGCGCCATGACGTACGGTACATACTGGCTTGCCGGTGCGCCACGACCGCTGGCCCAGGACACCAACGCCAGTGCAAGGCCAAGGGTGAGCATGCCGCCGAAGTAGCCGAAGCTCCAGCCCCACCCGGAAACGCGGCCCAGCGCCCGGGGTCTGGCGATCTCGGGTAAAAACGCGGCAACAATGGACTCGCCCACGCAATAGCAGTAATTGGATAGAGCGATAATAAGCAGACCCCAGGCGATATCGCCCGGGCCGGTAAACGCCAGCAGGAATGTCGCTGCCACGCAGCCTATTGTGCTGGTAAACAGTAATCTGCGCTTCCCCGCCCGCGCATCCGCGTGGGAACCCAAAGACGGCATGCTCAGCATGATCATCAGGTAGGAAAAAGACAGGGCTGCGGTAAACGCCAGTGTTCCCCACGACTTCCCGTCGGCTACGACGCCCACGAAATAGGCACTGAAAACCGTAGTCAGGACGACCGTGGTGTACCCGGAGTTCGCGAAGTCGTACATCGCCCATGCCCATACCTCCCGCTTTGTGACGCCGGGATTGACGGCATCGCTAAAGGCGAAGGTCAAAGCAGCATCGGACGATGCCTCGGACTGCGAAGCTTTCATCGAGCGAGAGCGTCAATTCCGGCTTGGGCAATCTCGACGTCTTCGCTGGATTTGACGCCCGAGACGCCTACCGCACCAACGATCGTCGAGTCGACAACGATGGGGACGCCACCTTCAAGCATGCCCTCAAGACCAGGTGCGGAAAGAAAAGAATAGCGCCCCTGATTGATCATGTCCTCGTAGGACTTTGAATCACGCCGTCCCAGCGCCGCAGTGCGTGCCTTGGCTGGTGAAATCTGAGCCGAAATCGGGGCGGCGCCGTCCAGACGGTTTAATCCCAGCAGGTGTCCTCCATCGTCGACTACCGAGATGGTGACGGCCCAACCCTTCTCCTGCGCAAAAGCCTGCGCGGCGTCGAGTATCGATTTCACATCGGCAATGCTTAAAACTGGTTTTGTGTACATTGGAAAAATTCCCCGGTTGATTTGAAACATTGTGCTACAGCCAAGGGGCTGGCACCGCCAAATAGCCCATAGACTAGCCCGCCGTCGCAGTAGAGTAAAGCCCAAAAAATCGGAAATACTTCTTTACCGATGAGCGATGATTCGTTAAACTCGAGCCCTCATTCCTGTGCAATACGTGTGGGGCGCGCGCTTTTAAAGGCGTGTTCATGCTGTATGTGGTCGGGTTAGCCAAATTTCGCTAGCAAATCGATACATACTGCAAAAAGCCCCATTTAAGCGAAAACGAAAAACGACCATGCCGCCTTCTTTAGTTTCTCACTTGGCTCCATACATCACCATCGAAAATTTCTGGCGCGGCGCCAAATGCTTTTTGCTTGTTACAACTGTTGCACTAGCTGGCTGCGCCACCAACGGGCAAACCCAGGCTCAATACGACCCGGCTCGCGAAGCTCGCGACAACTATCTCTCATACACTCAGTCCGACCCGCTGGGCGCCTATCTGGCGGGTAAGCGCCAGCCTTCCAACAGCAGCCCAAAAACCACCAAGACGCTGGCATCGGCAGCATTGAACATGCTGGGCATCAAGTATCGTTTTGGCGGGGAAACACCCAAGACGGGCTTCGATTGCAGCGGCCTGGTCAGCTATGCGGCCGAAAAATCGCTGGGATTGAAGCTGCCGCGTCGCTCGGCCGAAATGGCGCGTGAAGGCAAGTCGATAAAGAAAAGCGAGCTGAAAAAAGGCGATCTGGTGTTCTTCAATACTCGGGGGCACCGTAATTCGCACGTAGGCATCTATCTGGGCGACAAAAAATTCGTGCACGCCCCCCGCTCAGGCGCGGTTGTCCGTATCGAAAGCATGGATATCGCCTACTGGAAAAAGCGCTATAACGGCGCCCGCCGCCTGGCGGCCAATGCCACTTCCACCCCCATCGCGGCGGCGAACTAGCTCTTTAGAGCATCGCCTGGACCCGCTGGCGCTTCGCGTCGCGGGGGCAAGCTTCACAGTATCCGCACTGATCCAGCGCCTGCTTCATGCTGCACACGGAACGACGGCAGGCAAGAACCCGTATTCCGGAACGTTGGGCCGCGGCGCGGAATGTCTTCATGACGTTATGCCCCAAAAAGTCGGTCAGCAATATCAGTAGCTGAGTGCCCGACGGCAACTGCAATGTCTTTTTCTGATGAGAGGGATCGCGGCCGCTGATGTGCTGGCGGATGGCGATGTTGTGCACTTTGAGCAGATCAGGAATATTACCCAGACGATCGGCTCCTACCACGACTGCGCTGACGACTTCGGACATGATGACTCCAGATCAAGAATAAACCAGTTCCGTAACGATAATCATTCTTATTATCAAAGTCAACAACTGTTGCGTGAAATATGTGCAGCGTGTTGGCGCCATCAAGGCGGCGCAGGCAACGCGCGCGTCATTACCGGCTGACGACTAGTCCTGCTTGGGACTTTTCTCTATCGCTTCCAGTACGACATCTCGTGTGAGCGCCGGCTGAAGCATTTCCAGGAGGACATAGACGTAATCCCGTAGAAAGACCCCCGACTTGACCGCCACGCGGGTGACGTGGGTGCCGAACAAGTGCCCGGCCGGGAGCCCTACCAAGGATTTGTCACGACGCGGGTCGAATGCCATGCCCGCGATTATCCCTATTCCAAGTCCCACGTCGACATAAGTCTTGATAACGTCGGCGTCGATGGCCTCGAGCACGATATCGGGGCGGATATTATGGGACGCAAATACTTCGTCGATGGTGCCCCGTCCGGAGAACGCGTGGTCGTAGGTAACGATGGGATATTGCGCAAGCTGCTCCAGCGTTATGGTCCTGGCCTCGCTGGAGGTCAGTTCAGCCAGGGGATGGTCCGGGCGCACCACGATCGTGTGTTCCCACGAGTACACCGGCATGGCGGCAAGGCCGGGTGTAAGCGCCAGCGTTTCGGTGGCGATGGCCACATCGGCCTGTTCATGCAACACCATCTGGGCAAGATTGGGAGGGCTGCCTTCCGCCAATGACACCCTGACCTTGGGAAACCGCGCTCTGAATGCCGGAATGACCTTAGGCAGGATGTAGCGGGCCTGCGCATGCGTGCATCCAATGACCAGTCCACCCTCGTCGCGCCGGGCGAATTCATCGCTGACCTTCTTGAGGTTGTCGACTTCGCGCATGATGCGGTCGATAACCTGGGCCACTACGTGGCCGGGCTTGGTCAACCCTTTTATGCGCTTGCCATGACGTTCAAAAATCTTCAAGCCCAGTTCGTCCTCGAACTCGATAATGGCCTTGGATACACCGGGCTGCGACGTATAGAGCGTGCGCGCGGCTTCGGTCAAATTGAAATTGCGGCGGATCGTTTCGCGAACGAAGCGAAATTGCTGAAGATTCATAAAAATAGCCCTTTAGGAAGGGCTATTATATGTAATAAAGAAATTAAAATATATTCTTTATGGTTATAAGCTTACTTCATCGAAATAGTCGTATTGACTCCGGAAGCATGCGCCGACCAGCGCGCCGTAACGGTCTTGGTCTGCGTCCAGAAATTGACCGCTTGCTTGCCGTTAGGACCGGAATCACCCAGCTTCGAAGCACGTGAGCCGGTAAAGCTGAACCAGGCGACAGGCACCGGAATAGGAATATTGATGCCGATCTGGCCGACATCGATATTATTCTGGAAATAGCGTGCCGAGCCGCCGTCCTGGGTGAACACTGCAACACCGTTGCCGTTCGGATTGCGATTGATGAATTCAACCGCCTCTTCTAGCGTGTCCACACTCACAACCGACAGCACCGGGCCAAATATTTCTTCGCGGTAAATGGCCATATCGGCCGTCACATTATTGAAAATCGTCGGCCCGACAAAATTGCCTTTCTCGTAATTCAGGACCGACAAATTGCGTCCGTCGAGCAGGAGCTCCGCGCCTTCGTCGACGCCTTGCTGTATCAGGCCTTCGACACGTTTCTTGGCGTTGGGCGAAACAAGAGGGCCGAGGTCGGCATCGCGATCAGAGCCGATGCTGACCTTGAGCTTTTTGGCTCGCTCGATAAAATCGGGCAGCCACTCGCGCGCCTCGCCCACCATGACGGCTACCGACGTTGCCATGCAGCGCTGGCCCGCGGCGCCGAACGCGGCGCCAACGAGTTGATTGAGGGCCACTTCGCGATCGGCATCGGGAAGGATGACGCAGTGGTTCTTGGCGCCCATCATTGCCTGACAGCGCTTGCCGGCTTTGGAGGCACGGTTGTAGATTTCTGTACCCACGTGTGTCGAGCCAATGAAGGAGATGGCCTTGATGTCCGGGTGGTCGCACAAGCCATTGGCGATGTCGGGGCCGCCGTGCACGACGTTGAGCACGCCCGGTGGCAGGCCGGCTTCAAGAGCCAGCCTGGCAAGCATCAATGAAGAGCTGGGGTCTTGCTCGGACGGCTTCAGAATGAAGGTGTTGCCGGTGGCCACGGCCAATGGGAACATGAAGCACGGCAGCATGATGGGGAAGTTGAACGCCGTGATGCCGGCCACGACGCCCAAGGGCTGGATCAGCGTGTAAACGTCGATGCCCGTCGCCGCATTTTCAGCGTACTCGCCCAGTTGCAAGGAAGCAATCGAGCAGGCATGCTCGATCACTTCCAGGCCGCGTCCGACTTCGCCTTCGGCATCCGGCAAGGTTTTGCCGTGCTCCAGCGAAATGGATTTCGCCAGGGCCTCGGTGTTGTCACGCACCAGCTTCTGCAGATTCAGCATGACGCGCATGCGAGTGCCCTGGCTGGCATTGCGCCAAGTCTTGAATGCCTCTTTGGAGTTAGCCACCGCCAAATCCAGTTCTTCCTTGGTTGCAAACGGCACTTGCGCAACGACCTCTTGAGTGGCGGGATTGACGACATCGCGCCACTGCGTTGTTTTCGACTGCACAAGCTCACCACCGATAAGTAGTGGAATACGGGGAACTGCACTCATTAAAGTCTCCTTGACGCATTCATAATGCAAAATAGAATCAGCTTTTCTTGACTAGCGGACATGTGGACTGGGACAGAGGCTGGAATGCCTCTGCGGCAGGAATGGTGGCAACGAGCTTGGACAGGTCCCATTCGTTCTTGGATTCGGCCGGGGTTTTCACCTCGTAAAGATACATATCATGAATCACGCGGCCGTCGGGACGTATCGAGGCATTGTGCATGATGGGGTCCTTGATTGGAATCTCACGCATCTTGGCGGCAACCACGTCGCCCTCGGTGGAACCGGATGCAGCCACTGCCTTCAGGTAATGCCTTACGCTGGAATAGACGCCGGCATGCGTCATTGTCGGCTTCTGATCCTTGAACGCCTTGGCGAACTCGTTCGACCAGGCGCGCGTGCCTTCATCGAAGTCCCAGTAAAAACCGTCGACATAGGTCAGGCCCTGGGCGGTTTCCAGCCCCAGGGCACGCAGGTCGGACAGGAAGATGAGCAGCGAAGCCAGGCGCTGTCCGCCCGCCACGATACCGAATTCGCGCGCCTGCTTGATTGCGTTCACCACATCGGCGCCGCCATTGGCCAAGGCCACCACCTGCGCCTTCGATGTCTGAGCCTGCAAGAGATAAGATGCAAAGTCAGCCACATTCAGCGGATGCAGCACCGAACCCACCACCGTGCCGCCCAATTGTTTGACCATGTCTTCAGCGCCCTTTTGCAGAGAGTGCCCGAATGCATAATCGACCGTGACGAAATACCACGACTTGCCGCCCTTGCCTATCATGGCCCGCACACCGCCCACGGATTGGGAATAGACATCGAACATCCAGTGAAAACCGACAGGCGAGCAACTGTCGTTCGTAAGGCCTGTCGTGGCGGGCCCCGAAAACATGACTACTTTGTTCTTTTCCTTGGCGATGCCTTGCACCGCCAACGCCACCGCCGAGTTGGTCAGGTCCGCAATGGCGCTGACGCCGTCGCGATCGAACCATTCCCGTGCCTTGGCAGCGCCGACATCGGCCTTATTCTGGTTGTCGGCGGATACCAGCGAAATTTCCATGCCTTTGCATTCGGCTGCGAGACAGTCGTCGATGGCCAGTTGCGCCGCGGCGACTGATCCCGGCCCGCCCATGGAAGCGTACGTGCCCGACATATCTGTGAGCACGCCGATTTTTACCGGCGGCGCCTTGGCATGGGCCGCGCCTGCAAGGCCCATGCACAAGCTGGCGGCCAGCGGCAGAGTCAATTTGTTCATTGTTTGTCTCCAATGTCGTTATAGTTTTGTGCGCATTGATGCGCTTGTTTGCGCAGCCGGAACGTCCTTGCGCCATAGCGCAAGGACGTTCCATGCCACCACAGCAGTGTAGTTGTGTAAAAAACTTATTTCCATCAAAATATTTGCACATTCAATGCTAATTAATGCACAAGGGTTTATGCTCGACTGGGATGGCTTGCGTTATTTTCTGGAAGTGGCCCGCACACAGCGTGTAAGCGGCGCCGCCGCACGCCTGGGCGTGCAGCACACGACGGTGTCGCGGCGTATCCATACCCTCGAACATGAGTTGGGGACCGTACTGTTCAACAAATCCAAGTCCACCGGTTTTACGCTGACAGAAGAAGGCAGGCGATTTTTCTCGCATGCCGAAGCTATCGAAAGCACACTGCTGTCGGCGCGCGAGGATATTTCCGGGCAATCGCAGACGCTGTCAGGGCATCTGCGCGTCGGCTGTACCGAAGGCTTCGGAAACTATGTGCTGGCGCCGCTCATGACCGACTTCCAGCGACGGTTCCCGGCCATCACACTGGACATCATGCCCGTCCCGCGCTTCATCAGTCTCTCGAAACGCGAGGCCGACATTGCCATATCGCTCGAGCGTCCACAGCGCGGCCCATACTTATGTACCAAGTTGATGGATTATTCGCTGAAGCTGTATGGGGCAAGGAAATACCTGGATCAAGCGCAGCCCATACGTGGCAAGGCCGACCTGGCCGCACACACTTTCATCGGTTATGTCGAGGAACTGCTGTTCAGCGATCGCCTGCGCTACCTTGAAGATATCGTCCCCCCTGATAGGGTAATCTTCAAGAGCACGAGCGTAATCGCCCAATACCATGCGCTTCTCCAAGGTCAATCACTGGCCATCCTGCCCTGTTTCATGGCGTCGCAGGATCCACGACTGCGGGCAGTCCTTGAAGAAGAAATCGTCCTGACCCGCAGCTTCTGGATGTATTGCCACGAGGATCTGCGCCAATCAAGGCGCGTGATGGCGCTATGGGACTTTCTGAAAAAATCGGTGCAACTGAACGGCCCTCTTCTGCAGGGAGCCGGCACGACTTTGCAGTACCTGCCCGAACAGCCCTAGTGACCGCGGCTTGAGTGTCCCCGGCAGCCGCTATGCTGATGCCGGGCCGCTGGTGGCTGCCCCAGCTTTAGGAGCTTTGGGCGCCTTGACCCGCAGCTTGCGCCACATCATATACATCATCAGACCCGTGAAAACGGCATGCACGAGCCATACGCCCACCCCGAATTCCAGCTGGCCGTTTCCTATCCAGCCGCGCGATAGATTGATCAGATTCATGTACAGCAATCCCACGAGACCGGCGATCAGCAGGTCGCCCGACCGGCCCAAACGCGGATTTACGGCGCCCAGCGGTATTGCCAGCAAGGCCAGGTTGAGCGCGGCCAGCGGCAGGGCGATACGCCACATGATCTGTGATCGGGCATCGTCGTTGTTGTCGGCAAACAGCTGCATGGTGGGCCTGGCCTTGATCTGGCGCTCCGCCTGCTCCCGGACGGCCGCAGCCGAACTCGCATCGCTTCTGCTCTCGAGGCGGAAACCATAGCGGTCGAAGTCGATCATGCGAAACTCCGACTGTCCCGGTTTCAGATCATAACGGTGGCCCTCGTTAAGCACCAGAAACCGGTCGCCGTTGGGTTCATTCTGGATACGTGCGCTTTCCGCGGTAATGACGCTGAGCCATTCGGGGTCGATGACGCGCGCAATGATATTGCCCAGCTCCTGATCCGGCTCAGTCGGTTCCTCGGCAAAAAACACCCGCGCCCCGTCCTGGGTTTCGATAAACTGCCCCGCGGTTACCTTGGAAAGGTCCGAACGCTGCTCGTAGCGCTGCCGGTACTCGCTGATTTGCCGATAAGCCCAGGGCGATGCAAAAAGAGTAAGGACGGCTATCATCACAGCGACCGGCACCGCGCAGCGCAACACAGGTCCCACCCAATCTTTCAATGACAGACCGCTGGCGAACCAGACCACCATTTCAGACTCGCGGAAATTTCGCGTAATAGTGGTCAGAACCGCAATAAACAAGGAAACCGACAAAATCACCGGCAAGGCAGTAATGCTGGAAAAGGTCGCAAGACCGACAACCACGTCCGCGCCGATGGCGCCGTTGGCCGCCTCGCCCAGCAAACGAACTAACAGGACACTAAGCCAAACGACCAGCAATGTAGAGAACACGACACCTGCGTGACTCAGAATTTCGGATATGACGGAACGTTTGAATAGTGACATGAGAGAATATGCGGGATAATCGTAAGCATCCTATGGACACTTTCTGGAAACTCGAATGGAATTTAGCACACAGACTACGGCTTCCTTGCATCAAATCAAGACCGCGGCGCTTGCGGTCGGCGTATTTGCCGACGGCATCCTTAGCGCGGCGGCCGATATTATCGACCATGCAAGCAATGGGGCGCTGCGCGCTGTCCTTAATTCCGAGTTCAAAGCCAAGCCTAACACCCATCTGGTATTACGAAATCTTCCTGGTGTGTCGGCGGTCCGGGTCGTCCTGGTTGGGCTGGGCAAGCAAGAGCGCTACAACGCCGCTGCCCATGCCTCTGCGGAACTCGTTTTCGCCAACTACAGTGTAAACGCCAATCTTGCCGAAGGCGTCTCCACACTGGCCGCAATCGAATGTGCCGATTCCACGCTGCGCGCCCGCGCCCGGTCGGCCGCCATGGCAGCCGGTCGCGCAACCTACCAATACAATGCAACGCTAAGCAAGCCGGAGCGCGACACAGCTCCCAAGCTTAAAAAAATCGCCATCTGGACTCCCCGTACCCAAGCCACTGAAGCGCAAACCGGCTTGCGCCAGGGCCGCGCCATCGCCAATGGAATGAATCTGACGCGCCTGCTGGGCGACTTGCCCCCCAACGTCTGCACGCCCACTTATCTGGGTAACACGGCAAAAAAGCTCAGCAAGGAATTCAAGACGCTCAAAGCGGACGTCCTGGGACGCAAGGAAATTGAAGCGCTTCAAATGGGCTCTTTCCTGTCGGTGGCTCGCGGTTCTTACGAAGCGCCGGTCTTCATTGTACTGAAGCACACGCCCGCGGGCCCCAAGCCATCGCCCAAGAACCGGAAAGCGCCCATCGTCCTGGTAGGAAAAGGCATCACCTTCGATGCCGGCGGCATTTCCATCAAGCCGGCAGCCAATATGGACGAGATGAAATACGATATGTGCGGCGCAGCCAGCGTGCTGGGCGCCCTGCGCGCCGTCGCCGAACTGGAACTCGATCGTGAAGTCATTGCGCTGGTTCCGGCTTGCGAAAACCTGCCCAGCGGCCGTGCTAACAAGCCGGGCGACGTCGTCACCAGCATGTCCGGCCAAACCATAGAAATCCTCAATACCGATGCGGAAGGCCGCCTGGTGCTGTGCGATGCCCTGACCTACGCAGAGCGATTCAAGCCTGCCGCAGTCATCGACGTGGCCACGCTGACCGGAGCATGTGTCGTTGCACTGGGCCATATCAATACAGGCTTGTTCAGTCCCGACGACGCCCTGGCGCACAGCCTGCTTCAAGCCGGCCGCGATACCAATGACCCAGCCTGGCGCATGCCGCTGGACGACGCCTACCAGGAACAGCTGCGCTCCAATTTCGCCGACGTGGCCAATATTGGCGGACCGCCGGCCGGTGCGGTCACCGCGGCGTGCTTCCTGTCCCGATTCACCAAAAACTACCCATGGGCGCACCTGGATATTGCCGGAACGGCGTGGCGCAGCGGAAAAGACAAGGGCGCGTCGGGCAGGCCCGTGCCGCTGCTGGTTCAATACCTGCTCGACCAGACAGCGTAAGCCATGCCGACCCGCATCGACTTCGCATTCGGGGCACCAGACCGCCTGCGTATGGCTTGCGAAGTCGTGCGCAAACACTATCTGGCCGGTCGCCGGCTGGTGGTATATACCCGGGACAAGCAAAGACTGAACCATTTCGATCGCCTGTTATGGGGCTTCGACGCAACGGCTTTCATACCGCACGTCACGGTGGACGACCCGCTGGCGCCGCAGACCGCCATACTGTTTACGGCAAATGACCCTGCCCTTGCACTGCCTGATACCGCACAGCCGGCCCCCTGGCTTATCAACCTGGACCTGGGCTGTCCTCCGGCGGCCGAACAATTCCCGCGCATTCTGGAAATTGTCGGCGACCACGTCGACGACAAGGCCGCCGCCCGCGAGCGTTGGCGGCAGTACAAGGCTTCAGGCTACGACCTCCACGCCCACGATGTGTCGAAAAAGTCTTGATCCAAACAGCCGACGTCCCCTTCCGCTTGCAAATTCAGCAACTTGTAAGTTAATCTTAGTGCTACATAAAGGGAAATTCCCTTTTGCCAGGCAACATACATTAAAGGATCCACCATGAGCGACCTTCGTCAAACCACATTACCTGATCGTGGCTACACCGCGGCCTCGTCCGAGGTCGTGCGCAACCGCGTCATGCGCAATACTTACTGGCTACTGGCGCTTTCGCTGGTGCCAACCGTACTGGGGGCGCTGGTCGGCCTGAATACCGGCATCAACCGGGTCATGGGCGCAAGTCCGGGCACCAGCGCCATCGTCTTCCTCATCGGCGCATTCGGGCTCATGTACCTAATTGAACGCAACAAGAACAGTTCCTTGGGTGTCGCCCTTTTGCTGGCCTTCACGTTCTTCATGGGCATCATGCTGTCGCGATTGCTTGGTCACGTAATGGGCCTTGCCAATGGCTCGCAGCTCATCATGATGGCCTTCGGCGGCACGGCGGCCGTGTTCGGCACCATGGCTACCGTTGCCAGCACAACCAAGCGCGACTTTTCCAATATGCAGAAGTTCCTGCTTATTGGCGTGGTCATCCTCATTGTGGCGTCCATTGCCAATATCTTCCTGCAGTTGCCTGCCCTGATGCTGACCATCTCGGTAATGGCCATCGCCATCTTCTCGGCTTTGCTGCTGGTTGATTTGCAACGCGTCATCAATGGCGGCGAAACCAATTACGTGTCGGCCACGCTTGCCATTTACCTGGATGTCTACAATATTTTCGCCAACTTGCTGATGCTCCTGGGCATCTTCGGCGGCAACCGCGAATAAGCTCTTGCAGCACCCGCTGCCTATGCAGCAGGCAGTCGCTACACAACCCGGCCAGGTTTCCTGACCGGGTTTTTTTCTGCCCGCGCCGCATCAGGGCCTGTTAATACCAAGCCATCGGTACAAGCCTTCGCTGCTCATGAGAAGTACTGCCATCCATATGGGGATATAGGTAAACCACGCCGATGCCGCCATAGGCTCGCCCAGAAGAAGAAAAGCCACCCAGAACAACAGCACGGGTTCGACATATCCCAGTATGCCAAAAATTCCCATGGGCAATTTGCGGCTGGCCGATATATGGGAAATAAGCGCGGCCGAACTGATAAGACCCAGCAACGGAACCAGCCCCAATAGTGCGGGGTACTGGCCAAACTGATCAAGAACGCCGTCCTCCTGAACATACAACAGGCACAGCGCCACGGGGAGCATGAACAGCATATCGAACCACAACGCGCTCAGGGTTCCCATGCGCAGTATTCGGCGCAAGATAAAATAAGGCGGATAGCCCAACATCACCACGGCGGTGGCCCACGAAAAAGCCTCCACGCGCACCAGCTCATGCGCCACGCCCGCCCCGGCCATCAACACGGCCGCCAACTGGATCCGGGTCAGCCGTTCGCGATAGAGAAAGCGCCCCACCACTACCATGACCAGGGGAAGCAGAAAGTATCCCAGCGACACGTCGAGCGCACGACCATGCAGGGGCGCCCACACGAACAACAATAACTGGGCGCCTATCAGCGCCGCGCTAAGCATGAGCATGAGCCACAACCTTGGTTCATGGCGCAAACGGCGAACTGTCTGGCCGACCTCGCTCCAGCCACGAGCGCGGGAGACAAGCAGCGCCACCACGGGCAAGCCCAGGAGAATACGCCAGGAGAAAATTGCGCCGCCATCGAGCGGATGCAGCAAGGTCGTATAGTAATAAAGCGCCGCAAACAATGCCGATGAAAAAACCGATAGCGCTATGCCCTGTTTCACCGACGACATGGATAAAGCCGATTAAGCCGGAACAGGCGTTCCCGCTTCAATATTACGTCGAGCGGCTCGATTTCCTTGCCGGGCGCAAGTGCAAAGTCCGGAATTTCATCAAAAGCGGACGCCGCCTGTAGCGGGTATTGCAGCAGGCACCGGACCAACAGCTCATCGGGATCAAAGAGCGTCAACCCATAGCCGCGCAATTCGGTACGATTGAAATCCTTGATATTGCGCGTGACTATGCCTGCCGATGCCCCAGCCACCGGGGTGCCGGCCACTGGACTGCCGGCCACCGGGATGCCGGCCACCGGGGTGCCAGCTGCCGGTACGACGGCCGCCGGTACGCCGGCCGCTCTGGACTTTGCGGCGCGTGCGGCTGCGATCACGTGCCAGTCCTTGGGGTCGCTGCGACGCAGGCCGGCCTTGAACGGGGTGATTTCACCCTGGTCGGCGTGAGGAAAATCCGTTTGCAGCGCCAGCCACTGGACTTGAATATCGGTTGCGGAAACACCCCACAGACGGGCCGCGTTGCGCTGCCACTCATCGCCGATGACGCTGCTCCATGCAGGCTGGAAGCAGGCCAGATCGGCCAGGCGCAAGAGCAAGCGGCGCAGTACGTTGGAAATCAGCACGCAGGTATCGATGACCAGAATCTGGGGAAGGACAGGCTTATCCATTTCAGTAGCGCTGCAGCTCCATCAGAACCTTGCGGGTAAGCAAGGGACGGCCCAATTGCTCGTTAAGCCGCTCCCTGAGGGACAGGCGCAATCCGGGCTCCAGGGAGGGATCATCGAAGTCGGGTGCGTCATCGCCCAGGCCATAGCCGGTTTCATTCAACAGCATCCATTCGAATCGCCGCAAGGCGCTTGCCGCCGACCCGGAAGCCTGGCCTCCGGGTTTGACGCCGGCCAGCTGCTGCAAGGCCGCATCATATGCATCGTAAATCACCGGATGCGGGTCCTCGCGCGGCAACAGGCGCAACAGCAACTCATTCATGTACCAGGCAGACATCAATGCACGGCCATTGAGCGGCCGTATACCAATGCAGTCGGCGCGCGTCAGGGTCTTGACCTCGCCCGATCCGCTCCATGACAGGCCTAGCGGCTGGAAGGCGGTCAACACGGGCCTCAATACCGAATAGGGTCGTTTCGCCCCTTTGGCCACCAAGGCCATATTTCCGTAAGACCGTGTAAAGACCTGGATGATCAGCGACGTTTCCCGCCAGGCGGCAGAGTGCAGCAAGTAGCCGACCGCATCCTGAACACGTGCTATTCGTCTAGTCATATCCCAGTTCGCGCAAGGTGCTCTCGCGATCGGACCAACCCTTGCGGACCTTGATGTAGACTTCGAGGTGCACGGTCTTGTCCAGCAGCTTGACCATGTCCTGGCGCGCTTCAGTGGCCATGCGCTTCATGTGCGCGCCGCCCGCTCCCAGCAAGATGGGCCGGTGCGTCTCGCGTTCGACCACGATGCAGGCGGCAACGCGCACGCCGTCGTCGTTTTCTTCCCATTCTTCGATTACTACCGTGCAGCCGTAGGGAAGTTCGTCGCCCACCAGGCGGAAGATCTTCTCACGTATCAGCTCGGCAACGATAAAGCGCATGGGACGGTCAGTGAGCGTATCGGCCTCGAACATGGGTTCGCCTTCCGGCAGCCGTTGGGCAATTTCCCCAAGAAGGTTCTCAAGCTGCACGCCGCGCAAGGCGCTGACAGGCACCACGGCGGAATAAGGATGCTGCGCCATGATCTTGTTCACGTAGGCGAACATTTCGTTCTTGCTCTTGAGGGCGTCGACCTTGTTGACGACAAGTATCGTTTTCTGACCGTCCTTGGGCAGCAGCGGCAATAGCTGCGCATCGCCCGTGGACCACTTGCCTGCCTCGACAACGTGCAGAACCACATCGACGTCGGCCAGGGCCTGGGTGACGACACGATTCATCATGCGGTTCATCGTGCCGCCATGTCGTGTCTGGAAGCCCGGTGTATCGACAAACACGAACTGCTCGTGCTCGCGTGTCAGTACACCATTGATACGGTGGCGTGTGGTCTGAGCCTTGCGCGACACGATCGATATCTTGCTGCCTATCAGGGCATTGGCCAGCGTGGACTTGCCCACATTGGGACGGCCTACGACTGCGACGAAACCGCAACGGAATGGATTGGTCATTTGTTCTCCTGGGACACTGCCACAGGCAATGACAACTGTGTTGACTTACGGGCGCGTGCCGGGCGGGACCCTTTGGCAGGCGCCAGCGCGTAGATGGCGGCAATAGCCAGTTCAGCGGCCGACTGTTCCGCCGCGCGGCGGCTAGAACCCGGCGCACTGACCTTGATTTCCAGCTTGGGAATCTGGCATTCCACTTCGAATAACTGATTATGCGCCGCACCGTGGGTGGCGACCACCGAATAGGCGGGAAGATCGAGCTTGCGCGCCTGCAGCAGTTCCTGGAGCAGCGTCTTGGGATCTTTGCCCAGCGTCTTGGGATCTACGTGAACAAGTATGGACTCGTACTGCCCCGCTATGACTTTTTGCGCGGCATCGAATCCCCCGTCGAGAAAGACGGCCCCAAGAATCGCCTCCATGGCATCCGCCAATATGGACGGGCGCCGGAAACCGCCGCTTTTGAGCTCACCCTCCCCCAGGCGCAAATATTGCGACAAAGACAGGCGTGTGGCGATATCGGCGAGCGAGGATTGCTTCACCAGATTGGCGCGCAAACGCGACAGATCGCCTTCATCGATTTTGGGAAAGCGATCGAAAAGCAATGCCGCGACCACGAAGTTAAGCACCGAGTCGCCCAGGAACTCCAGGCGCTCGTTGTGGTGCGAACTATGGCTGCGGTGTGTCAGCGCCTGGTCCAGCAACGTCTTGTCGACGAACTGGTAATTCAGTGCCTTTTGCAGGGAGTCGGCGCTGGCCATTACTGAAACCGGCCTATGCGGCTGGGCTCATTGAAATTCATCCAGATGAAGAAAGCGCGTCCGACAATATATTGGTCCGGCACGAAGCCCCAATAGCGGCTGTCCAGACTGTTATCGCGATTATCGCCCATCATGAAGTAATGACCGGCAGGCACCGTGCACCGGACGCCGTTGCCCAAGTACTCGCAATTGTCGCGGAACGGGTAATCGGATATAGCCATATATTCTTGTCCCGCCTGCTTGTTAAGCAGGATATTGTGCGTCACGGGTCCGAGCTGTTCGGTATAGCGCCCTACATAGGACGAACGGTCCGGCTCGAAGAAATCGCCGTCGCGTTCCAGGGGCACTTCCTTGCCATTGATGGACAGAACCTTGTTCTGATACTGCACCACGTCGCCGGGCAAGCCCACCACACGCTTGATATAGTCTACGCTCGGATCGACCGGGTAGCGAAATACCATGACATCGCCGCGGCCGGGCGAACCGATATCGATGATTTTTTTGTCGATAACGGGCAGACGGATGCCGTACTGGAATTTGTTTACCAGGATCAAGTCGCCGTCCTGCAAGGTGGGCAGCATGGAGCCCGACGGGATGCGAAATGGCTCAACCACGAAAGCGCGCAAGGCAAATACGAACAGGATGACCGGGAAAAAACTGACACAGTACTCGACCCACCACGGAGCATGGTTGGCCTTGTCGTAGGCTTCCTGACGGATGCGGGCTGCCTCTGCGTGCTCGAGCCCCGCCACGGCCGGACCGGTTGCGGCCATGGCGGCAACGGCTCCGGCGCGCCGCCGGGAGCGCAGGTAGAAGAAATCCAGACACCAGACTATGCCGGTCAGTACCAGCAACAAAAACAGCACCAGCGCAAAATCCCAGCTCATACCCGATATACCTTATTGTTATTCATTTACTTGTCTTCAACCTGCAGGATGGCCAGGAAGGCTTCTTGAGGAATTTCCACGTTGCCCACCTGCTTCATGCGCTTCTTGCCGGCCTTCTGCTTTTCAAGCAATTTTTTCTTGCGTGAAATATCGCCGCCGTAACACTTGGCAAGCACGTTCTTGCGCAAGGCCTTGACGTTTTCCCGGGCAATCACTTCGGCGCCGATGGCCGATTGTATGGCGATGTCGAACATCTGCCGAGGTATCAATGAGCGCATCTTCGAAACAACTTCGCGCCCCCGATATCGGGCGTTGGAGCGATGCACCATCATGGACAGCGCATCGACCCGCTCGCTATTGATCAACAGGTCGACGCGCACCACGTCGGCCGCACGGTATTCTTTGAACTCATAGTCCATCGACGCATAGCCGCGCGACACCGATTTGAGCTTGTCGAAGAAGTCCAGCACGATCTCGGCCAGCGGCATTTCGTACATCAGGTGAACCTGGCGTCCGTGATAAGTCATGTTCAACTGCACACCGCGCTTGACCATGCACAGCGACATCACGGGCCCGACGTATTCCTGCGGCATGAACAACGTCACCGTGACGATAGGCTCGCGAATTTCAGTGATGTTGCCCACCTCGGGCATGCGCGACGGACTTTCGATCATCAACATGGACCCGTCACGGGTCTCTACTTCGTACACGACGGTGGGCGCCGTGGTGATGATGTCCATGTCGAACTCGCGTTCGAGTCGCTCTTGCACGATTTCCATGTGCAAGAGGCCGAGGAATCCGCAACGAAAGCCAAAGCCCAGCGCCTGCGAGACTTCGGGCTCGAACATGAGCGATGAATCGTTCAGCTTGAGCTTTTCGAGCGACACCCGCAGTTGGTCGTACTCGCTGCTTTCTACCGGATACAAACCTGCAAATACCTGCGGTTTGACCTCTTTGAAGCCAGGAAGCGCCGATGCCGCAGGCTTGGCGGCCAGTGTGATGGTGTCGCCGACCTTGGCGTGTTCGAGTTCTTTAATGCCTGCAATAACGAAACCCACCTCGCCAGCCGACAATTCGCTGCGGGGTTCCGACTTGGGCGTGAAGACGCCGATATGCTCGCACAGGTGCGTGTAGCCTTCGGCCATCAGTTGAATTTTTTCCTTGGGCTTGAGCACGCCGTTGACGATGCGCACCAGCATTACGACACCTACATAGTTGTCGAACCAGGAGTCGATGATCAAGGCCTGCAGCGGCTTTTCGCGGTCGCCCACAGGCGGCGGGATCTTGGCGACGATGGTTTCCAGAATATCGTCTATACCCATGCCGGTCTTGGCGCTGCACAGAATAGCGTCGGCCGCATCGATGCCGATGACGTCTTCGACTTCTTGGCGGGCGCCGTCCGGATCGGCAGAAGGAAGGTCCATTTTATTCAGGACCGGCACCACTTCGACACCCAGCTCGATGGCGGTGTAGCAGTTGGCGACCGTCTGCGCCTCAACGCCCTGCGTCGCGTCCACGACCAGCAACGCGCCCTCGCAGGCCGACAAGGACCGGCTGACCTCGTAGGAGAAATCGACGTGGCCCGGGGTATCGATAAGGTTGAATGCGTAGACCTTGCCGTTCTTGGCCTTGTAGCTGAGAGCCGCCGTCTGCGCCTTGATGGTGATACCGCGCTCGCGCTCGATATCCATTGAGTCGAGAACCTGCGTGGACATTTCACGATCGGCTAACCCTCCGCAACGATGAATCAGGCGATCGGCCAATGTGGACTTGCCGTGGTCAATATGAGCAATGATGGAAAAGTTGCGGATGTGATCCATAAACCGGAAAAAAGAAGCCCACCGAGTGACATGAGCGGATATTAAAGGGAAACATGCAAAAGGGGACGCCAAGGGCGCCCCCTTTTGCTATCGGGCCATTTTAGCCGTTTCTGGAGATTATTTTCCTGGCGTAATGGTTATCCATTGGGTTTGATCGCCACGCATCACCAGCAAGGCCGCTGCGCGGGATTTGTCGAGCCCTGCAACGAGCTTCGAATACTGCTCGGGGCTGGTGACGTCGGTGTCATTAATGGTCAGGATGATGTCGCCCGCGGCAAGGCCTGCGGCCGCTGCCTGCCCTTCGACCTCGGTAACCTGCACGCCGCCCTTGATCTTCTTGCTGAGTTCCTCGGGCACCGCGCTTACCCTGAGACCGAGGACATCGGTAGGCGCCGCTTTCGGTGTTTCGGACTGGCCATTCTCGGCTTCGCCTTCAGCTGACGGCATCTCGCCGACTTTGATCTGCAGGGTCACGGTCTTGCCCTTGCGCCATACTTCCATCGACACGCGCTTGCCCGGTTTGGTTGCCCCTACAATACGCGGCAGGTCGGTCATGTGGGTGATTTCCTTGCCATCGAATTTGGTGATGACGTCGCCCGCACGGATACCGGCCTCGTCGGCTGGGCCATCCGCTTCGACGTTGCTGACCATGGCGCCTTCGGCATCGGGCAAGCCTATCGCTTTGCCGACATCGTCGGAGACTGGTCCGATCTGCACGCCGATGCGTCCGCGCGTCACTTTACCGTGCGCCTTGAGCTGCTCAACGACCCGCATCACTTCGTCTATAGGAATGGCCAGTGAAATACCCATGAAGCCGCCGCTTTGGGAAATGATCTGGGAATTGACTCCCACTACCCGTCCGGCCAGATCGATGAGCGGTCCGCCCGAATTGCCGGGATTGACGGCGACGTCAGTCTGGATGAACGGCAGATAATCGCCGGTATCCCGGTTGATTGCGCTGACTATGCCGGACGTGACGGTGGAGTCAAGACCAAAAGGAGAACCGATGGCCAATACCCACTGCCCCTTCTTGAGCGTGGTGGAGTCGCCGATGGGCAATGGCGTCAGGCCGGTGGCATCGATTTTCAACAGGGCCACATCGGTTCGCGCATCAGTACCGATGACTTCGGCCTTGTATTCTTTGCCGGACGTCATGGTGACGAAAATGCCGTTGGCCTTTGCCACCACATGGTTATTGGTCAAAATATAACCGTCGGCCGAGATAATGAAGCCCGAGCCGACTCCGCGCGGCACAGTACGCTCTTGTTCTTGTGGCGCAGGCGATGGCCTATTGCGCTGTCCAGGCCCCGGCATGCCGGGCGGCGCGAAGTCCGGTCCGAAAAACCAGCGGAACATGTCGTAGGGGTCGTTATTGTTGGGTCCCATTCCGGGGCCACGCATCGGCACCGATTCAGTCGTGCGGATATTGACAACCGAACCTTCGGTCTTGGCAACAATCGACGTGAAATCGGGCACCGACAATGTCGGCGTCGGAGCTGCCTGTGCCGTGGCCACGCTGCCGAGCGGCGACAAGGCCACGAATAGACTTGCCGACGCGCAGGCTATCATCTGTGTGATTTTGCTATTGCCTACTGAGGTAGAAAGCATCATGAGACTCCTGTGTTGAAATTAATTTAGTTGTTTCCTGCTGCCGGTACATACTCGGTGCGCTCTGCAATATCGCGCAAAGTCTGTGCCGGAACCTGGCCCAATGCCGTCAACCAATAGTCGTCTATCCGTGTACGAAAGACATTCATGGCCCCTTTGCGCATGGCGCCCTTGGCCAAGGGGTCATCGCGTGCCTCATCGAAGGGTTCGATAAAGACAGAAATTGCAGCCACCCCGTCGGACACCACCAACTGGCTGACATTTTTGCCGGCTTTCATGGGGCGCGAAACCTGCGTGAGCGCCTGGAATCCGTCCGGGAATGGGATACGCCAACCGTCTTTTGGCAGATCGACAGGCTTCATGGGTGTTTCGATTACTTCCCAACCGCGTGTATTCCAGCTGGTCGCGAGGTCTTCGGAATCGACCTTGTCACCTATTTGCAAGCTGTTGAACGAGATCTGGTCGATGATAGTCCGGTCGTTGTCCAGCGTTTGTGCCTTCAGCAATAGATGGGTTTTACTGTCAGTGCATATTTTGTAGCCATAGCGTTGCGCATCTTTGGGTACCAACTCGACTATCGTGCATTCACGACCGGCTATCCGATTGTGCGAATCGCCGACCTTTATTATGTAGTTGGCCGGAATGTTCTTGCCGTCATCCAGAAGCAAGCCCGGGAATCGATCACCGCGCCTGCGCTCCATGAGAATAAGTTTTTTCTCGGGGACCAGGCATTGCGTGATGTCGTTGTGCCGGACGTATTCGCGTGGCGGGCCATCGAGCACTTCAATGCGCTCGCGCTCGCCTGTGCCGTCAACGATATGAACAACACGGGATGACACCATCATGGCGCCTTGCTGATAGGTATAGACGCCGGAATAGTCGAGATTGCGCGCAGCCGCCTGTACCTTTTGCAATAGGACAACGCCCGGATCAGATGAAGGGCTCTCGGCACTGCCCGCCGCGTGGCTGGGTTGGACCAGCACCATAGCGGCTGTCATGACCAGCAGATAACACACCAGATTGACGCCCATCCGCTGGGACCGACCATTAGAGGGAAACCGAGTCGTTGTTTGCCGCACTACAGCCATTACCTGGAAGCCCCCGAACCGAATGACACCTGCCTTACTGCGCTGGATCCTGAAATTTCACGGTGCGCCTCCAGGTAGTCCCTGAGCGCCGGGTCTTCATTGGCACTGGCCAATACCTGCACTCCCTGCGATCCGACCGTTTCGGGAGCGGATAAATAAGGCAAGGCAACCCAGACCACCGTAACGACGGCGGCGGCAACGGCCAAGCCGGACAGTCCGAGCCGCATTGGATTACGGCCATGCAGATTGCGCGGAGCGACGATGGACGGCTCGGCGTCGAGTGCTTTGGACACGCGAGCGTAAAAGAAATCGCTGGGCTTGATGGCCAGGTCCTGATTGCGCAGCACGTCGCCGATTAGATGGTAGGTGTCCCATACCTGTCGCCCGTAGGGGCTGTCGAGGTCTTCGGGCCGGATCTCGGCCTCGCCGTCGATCCAGGAAGACACAGAGGCTTCCCATGAGGCCTGTTCCTGGTCTTGCCTGGCTTGATTGGCTGCTTGCATTTCAAAACTCCTTACCAGCGACGCTCGGGGTCATTGCCAAGCACAGGTCGTAACTGCGCCGCAATAGCTTCCCGAGCGCGAAAAATACGCGAGCGCACCGTACCGATGGGACAACCCATGCTTGATGCAATATCTTCGTAGCTCATACCTTCGATTTCACGCAGGACAATAGCGGTTCGCAGATCCTCGGGCAATGTGTGGATCGCGGCATTTACGGTTTCAACGATTTGCCGACTTGCCAACAGTGATTCCGGGGTACTAATGTCTGTTAGGTTATCAATCGGGCTAAAAGTTTCACCATCTTCCGTTTCTATTGCATTTGGTGTGCTTGGACGGCGCCCGTTGGCTACCTGCCAATTGCGTGCGGTATTGATGGCAATACGATAAAGCCAGGTATAGAAAGCACTTTCTCCGCGAAATTGCGGCAAAGCTCTATAAGCCTTGATGAAAGATTCCTGGGCGACGTCCTCGATTTCAGAGGGGTCGCGCACCATGCGCGACAACAGCCGCATGATCTTGCGCTGATACTTTAGAACCAGCAGGTCGAATGCGCGCTTGTCGCCGCGCTGTACACGGGCGACTAATTCGGCATCTACGTCACGTTCGCTCATAGGCTTTCCTTTTGCAGGACTCGGCCGGGCATGGCAACTTGCCGGGCAACGTGCACGCATAATTCGCTCCAGGCCTGCCTGGATACGGTCGATCTCCAGATCGTGAGCTCAACCGGCTCGCTTGAGACGCTGGCGGGATCACGGAACTGAAGAGTGATCCACGCAAACGCTGGCCAAGCATGGGTGAGACGCATAGTAGTTGTTGTCCCATATAACGCGACCGTCCAAAGACCGCTATCAAGCAGAGACAGTGTACCTGCATGCGCAGGCAAACGGATTATGGGGCGAATAGCCCACTGGGTGGCCAAGCCCAGCGCAATAAGCGCGATAGCACAGGCCACCCAGTTTCCCTTGACCAGCGGCCAAGCAGCATAAGTCAGTGCGGACGCACCGCCGGAACAAGCCACCATTCCTAGCAGGCCGGCCCAGCGCGGACGCTGGACCGGCCATGGTCCGGGCAATGTGACGGGGCGCTCCAGCTTAGACCCTCCGCACTATCATGGACCCGTTAGTGCCGCCGAAACCGAACGAATTCGATAACGCAATGTCGATCTTCATGTCGCGCGCCTGGTTGGCGCAATAGTCAAGATCGCACTCGGGATCCTGATTGAAGATGTTGATGGTCGGAGGCGATATTTGGTGGTGCACGGCCAGCGCCGTAAATACCGCTTCGATTCCGCCGGCCGCGCCCAGAAGATGGCCCGTCATGGACTTGGTGGAATTGACCACCAGCTTTTTCGCATGATCGCCGAATGCCAGCTTGAGCGCTTCGGTTTCATTCTTGTCGCCCAACGGCGTGGACGTGCCATGCGCATTGACGTAGTCGACCTCGTCGGCGTTGATGCCGCCGTTACGCAAGGCATTGATCACCCCACGCTTGGGGCCGTCGCGATCAGGCGAAGTAATATGATAGGCGTCGGAGCTCATGCCATAACCGGCAAACTCTCCGTATATGCGGGCGCCACGCTTGCGCGCGTGTTCGTACTCTTCAAGCACCAGCGCGCCCGCGCCCTCGCCCAGCACGAAACCATCGCGATCGCGGTCCCAGGGGCGCGACGCGGTAGTGGGGTCATCGTTACGGGTCGACAAGGCCCGCATGGCGGCAAAACCACCAATACCCAGGGGGGAAACCGTTGATTCGGCACCGCCCGCCACCATGACATCGGCATCGCCGTATTCGATAAGGCGCGCGGCATCGCCGATGGAGTGCAGACCAGTTGTACATGCGGAAACAACGGCATAGCTGGGGCCCTTGAGACCCAGCATAATGGACAACTGGCCGGAAATAAGATTGATGAGTGAAGCGGGCACGAAGAACGGCGAAATCCGGCGTGCACCACGCTCGAGATATTCGACTTGCTGCTCTTCGATACGCGGCAGGCCGCCGATGCCGGAACCAATAATGCTGCCGATACGGTCGGCATTGCTCTCGGTGACTTCCAGGCCCGCGTCGCGCCACGCCTGTACTCCCGCCGCCACGCCGTAATGGATGAAGGTATCCATTTGCTTGGCTTCCTTGGCGCTCATGTACTGCGTGACATCGAAATCTTTGACCTCACCCGCTATCTGGGCGTTAAACGCCGACGGGTCGAAACGCGATATGCGCGCGATGCCCGAGCGCCCATTCACGATATTGTCCCATGCACTGTCAATATCGCTGCCGACCGGCGAAACAATACCAAGACCGGTAATGACGACACGTCGTTTCACGGATGACTCCTAAAATAAAAAAGCGGCTTAAAGCGAATAGACGCGCTGTTTCGCCAGACCTTTGCAGATTTGGCCAACAGCGGACTATTCCCTAGAAACCGCCTTGAGGCGATGATCCGGAATGCCGGACCCACGCCAAAAATAGTGAAATTACTGCTTGCTGTGCGACGAGATATAGTCAACAGCTTGCTGAACCGTCGTGATTTTTTCGGCCTCTTCGTCCGGAATTTCGGTTTCGAATTCGTCTTCGAGTGCCATCACGAGCTCGACCATATCGAGCGAATCGGCACCGAGGTCGTCAAGGAAGGAAGATTCGTTCTTGATCTCGGCTTCGTTAACGCCAAGTTGTTCAGCGACGATCTTCTTGACGCGCTGTTCGATGCTTTCCATGCAGATCTCCAAGTTGGGAAAATTCCCGCGAATTATAGCCAAACGAAAAAACTATTGGTGTTGGCTATGATAAAAAAAACGGCATTACCGAATACAACGATATTTTGTTTGTTAGAGACAAAATGCCTGGTCGGAATACCTCTGGATTAACAGATTTTACCCTAGGAGGGAGCGGTCTGTTGAGTATGTTACATGTACATGCCACCATTGACGTGCAGCGTCGTGCCAGTAATGTAGGCAGCCTGCGGCCCGGCAAGGAAAGCGACGGCATTGGCGACGTCGGCGGCAGCGCCCAGCCGTCCCAGTGGAATTTGGGCAAGAATGGCGGCCGACTGCGCCTCATTCAGCGCCCGGGTCATGTCGGTATCGATAAAACCCGGCGCAACGCAATTGACAGTGATATTACGGCTGCCCAGCTCACGGGCCAGCGCCCGCGCCATACCGGCCACACCGGCCTTGGCGGCAGCATAATTGGCCTGACCGGGATTGCCGCTGGAGCCGATCACCGAAGTGATGTTGATGATACGACCCGAGCGCGCCTTCATCATGTTCCGCATTACTGCGCGCGAAAGCCGGAAGACCGCAGACAGATTCGTGGCAATGACTGCCTCCCATTCGTCGTCTTTCATGCGCATCGCGAGGTTGTCGCGCGTGATGCCGGCGTTGTTCACCAGTATATGGGGACCGCCGTCCTGTTTGCCCAGCTCGGCAATCAGGCCATCGCATGCAGCCGCATCGTCTACGTTCAATACCGCGCCGCGACCGCCGAATTGCGACAGCATGTCGGAGATCGCCTGCGCGCCGGACTCCGAAGTTGCCGTACCCACCACGATCGCACCACGGGAAGCCAGTTCGAGCGCAATGGCCTGGCCAATACCGCGTGATGCACCGGTGACCAGCGCCAACTTGCCGTCAAGTTCTTTGTTTTGCATTGACGTCTATCCTTGTAAAGTTTCCAGCGCCAGCTGTAAAGACGCGGGATCGGTAATGGCCAGCCCCACAAGGTCGCGATCAATTCGTTTGGTCAGACCGTTCAGGACTTTGCCGGGGCCGCACTCAACGACATGCGTGATGCCCTGTGACTTCATGGATTGTATGGTCTCGACCCAACGCACGGCATGCCATGCCTGTCGGACCAATGCATCTTTTATCGAAGCCGGATCAGCGACAATGGCGACGTCCACGTTATTGATCAGTGAAATTCGGGGACATGCCATCGGAATGTCGGCCAACGCCTGCTCCAGCACTTCCGATGCGGGTTTCAACAAACTGGAGTGGAACGGTGCGGATACGGCCAGCATCAGGGCGCGCTTGGCACCGGCCGCCTTGGCCAGTTCGCAGGCCCGCTCGACCGCGGCCTTGTGCCCTGCAATGACGACTTGCGCGGGAGCATTGAAATTCACCGCTTCGACGATTTCGCCTTCTGAGGCTTGTACGCATAGAGATCTGACGAGGTCATCGTCCAGGCCAAGGATGGCGGCCATGCCGCCTGTGCCTACCGGTACGGCGGCCTGCATGGCATCGGCGCGAATACGCACGATACGCACCGCGTCTTCCAGGGCGAAAGCCTCTGCCGCTGTCAGCGCGGAGTACTCGCCCAAGCTGTGGCCCGCCACCAGATGCGGCACAGTCCCACCGGCGGCTAGCCAAGCTCGATAGACGGCCACGGCGGCAGTCAGCATCGCCGGCTGGGTATTGGTCGTGAGATTCAATTCTTCGGCCGGGCCGGAAGCGATCAGGGCCGCAAGGTCCTGGCCCAGTGCGTCAGATGCTTGTGCGACCGTATCGCTGACAGCCGTGTTTCCCGCCCATGCGTCGAGCATGCCGACAGACTGTGATCCCTGTCCGGGAAAGACAAAAGCTATTTTCATAGAGATAAATAAAGAGTGAGTCGTAAGAGGAGCGCCGGCCGGCGCCGGCAATCTTCTATATTTTTACCAGCACAGAGCCCCAGGTGAAACCGCCGCCGACGCCTTGCATCATGACGGTGTCTCCGGCCTTGATGCGGCCATCGCGACGAGCCACGTCGAAAGCGAGCGGCACGCTGGCGGCCGACGTATTCGCATGACTATCGACGGTAACCACCACTTTCTCGTCTGGTATCTGCAATTTTCGGCCCAGGAAATTGATGATGCGCACATTTGCCTGGTGCGGCACCAGCCAATCCACATCCGTCAACGCAATGCCTGCCTGCTCGCAGACTTCGTGCGCAGACTTGGCCAGGGAATTGACGGCAAGCTTGAACACCGCCTGCCCGTCCATGCGCAGAAACGGATCACCGGTTACCTTGCCATGCGACACATTGCCGGCGGCGCAAAGTATGTTCGTCTGGCTGCCGTCCGCATTGAGCTGCGCGCCGATGATTCCAGGCTCTTCGGATGCCTGGATGACTACCGCGCCGGCGCCGTCGCCGAACAACACACAGGTCGCGCGATCATTCCAGTCGAGAATACCCGAAAATACCTCTGCGCCTATGACCAGCGCGGTCTTTGCGCGGCCGGCCTGTATGAAGGCATCGGCCGTAGTCAAAGCGTAGACAAAGCCGCTGCACACGGCCTGGACGTCGAACGCGGCGCCACCCTTGGCGCCAAGATTTGCCTGCACCAGGCACGCCGTGCTGGGAAATACGAAATCGGGAGTGGAGGTCGCAACGATGATCAGGTCGACCTCGGCCGCTGTTATGCCGGCATCTTCAAGCGCCGCCTGAGCCGCCCTGGTGGCCAGATGGCTGCTCGTCACGCCCTGATCAGCGATATGGCGCTGGCGTATGCCGGTGCGCTCGACGATCCAGGTGTCGGACGTTTCGATCTGCCGAGTCGCCAGATCGGCGGCCAGCTCGTCGTTGGATACGACGCGGGGCGGCAGATAGCCGCCGGACCCTATTATTTTGGCATAAGGCATAGTAGCTTCCAGAAACCTGAGCTATGGCGCAGGATCAGAGAGTTCGTTGGGAATCTTCGCAGATTGCGCCGCTGCGGCTTGCAAACTCTGGCGAAGGCTGTCAATGGCGTCTGTTGTACCAGCAAGCAGTCCATTGTGCACTGCTTCATGGGCTCGCTGAAGCGCGCAGACAAATGCGTAAGCGTCGGCGGAGCCATGGCTTTTTATGACAATGCCGCGCAAGCCCAATAATGCCGCCCCATTGTACCGACGGTTATCGACGCGATCACGAAAACGGTTGAGCACAGGCTTGGCAATCACACCGGCGGCCATGGACAGCGAATTACGGGTGAACTCGGCGCGCATCATGTTGCCCACCATTTTGGCGAGGCCTTCCATGGATTTGAGCACCACGTTGCCCACAAAACCGTCGCACACAACAACGTCGACGGTACCTTTGCAGATATCGTCGCCTTCAACGTTTCCGTAGAAATTGAGTCCGCTGGCACGTAATAGTTCCGCGGCGCGCTTGACGATTTCGTTACCCTTGATGACTTCTTCGCCGATATTGAGCAAACCTACAGTAGGTCGTTCGTGATGATCGACAGCCGATGCCAGCGCTGAACCCATGATGGCGAACTGCAACAAATGCTCGGCCGAACAGTCTACGTTCGCACCGAGATCCAGCATCGTGGTCGCCCCGCCCTTTTGATTGGGAATGGACGTTGCGATAGCCGGCCTGTCGATGCCGTCGAGCGTCTTCAGTATGTAGCGGCTGATTGCCATCCAGGCGCCGGTATTGCCGGCCGAAATGCAGGCATCTGCACGGCCGTCCTTGACCGCCTGGACCGCCACCCGCATGGATGAATCCTTCTTGCGCCGCAAGGCCACCTCGATGGAATCGTCCATGAGGACGACCTCGGATGCAGGCAGGATTTCGTACCATGGCCCGTCGTGCCCGCCATGCTCGCGCAAAGCAGCCTGGATGGCCGCCGGATCACCCGCGAGCAGCAGTCGCGTATCGGGGTGTTGTTTCGCAAATTGACAGGCCGCAGGAACAGTGACTGGCAAGCCAGCATCACCGCCCATGCAGTCGATGGCGATTCGAATTTCGGATTTCGACATCAAGTAAGCAATCTAGCTAAAGATCGCAAACAAATGATTTATTCGTCGTTCTTGGATTTGAGTACTTTACGGCCGCGGTAGATACCGTTGGGGCTGATGTGGTGGCGCAGATGCAATTCGCCGGTAGTGGGCTCGACTGCCGTCGAAGGCGCCACGATGAAATCGTGCGAACGATGCATACCGCGTTTAGACGGGCTTTTTTTGTTTTGCTGAACGGCCATGATGACTCCTGTAAACGGGTCGCTATTGTACGCGATGATCCCCGTAAGTTAAATTCGGTGAACTCAATTTTTCTTTAGTTGATCCAGCACCGCGAACGGCGAAGGTCGAACCGTGTCGGTATCGGGCTCTTTTTCAAGAGGTTCCGGCAACGACGGACAAACATCGTGCTTGGGCACGTACGGCAGGCTGAGAATGATTTCATCCTCGACAAGCGCCAGGACATCCAGACGCTGCGACCCCAGAATGCGCTCGATGGCGTCATCGGGATCCGCTTCGGTGTCGTCGTCGACGTCGAGGGCGGCTTCAGAATTCACCACCTGCAAGCGGTTTTGGCTGTCCACAGCCCATTCGAGCGGCTTAAGACAGCGTTGACACTCAAGCAAGGGAGCTGCTGTTACGTGCACATGCAAAAAACGCTGACCGAAGGAATCCATTTCGCCCTTCACAGTCCAGGACACCGTAGTGTCGGCCTGGTCGGGCAGGTCTTCAATCAGGCGCTCGAATTGATCGATTGGTGCCTGGCCGCTTATTTCGTGGCCCGCACGGGTAAGCTCGTACGTGTCAACATACTGTATATCCACGTGAAGTTCCCATCCCGAATTTCAATGATTAATTCAGCCAGCCATCAGCCGACATGGTTATTTGCCGACTTGATATGCAACAAATCAGGTGCCGTGCAAAAAACCGCCACATCCCTGCTGCGCTCTTACTGCACTCGCGCCGTATTCTTGCTGCCTTATCCCTACTGGCCCAAGCTTATCCCAAAGCACGCACTTTCGCGCACAAGGAAAACATTAGATAATAGCGCGTTTGACCACTTTCAGTCAAACCTGGAAAGCACACAACACCATGCAGCTCATACTCGCATCAAGTTCCCGTTACCGTCGTGAAATGTTGGAACGACTGGGAATTCCTTTCATTGCCGTGTCGCCCGACGTCGATGAAACGCCTCTTCCGGAAGAAACACCAGCCGCGCTGGCATTGCGGCTGTCGCTGGCAAAAGCCCAGGCGGTTGCACCGGCACACCCCGGTGCACTGGTAATTGGGTCCGACCAGGTCGCCACCATGGATGGCTCCCCCATAGGCAAACCAGGCAATTTCGAGCGGGCGCTAAGCCAGCTTGAGCAACTCAGCGGCCAGACGGTAGAATTCCATAGCGCCCTGTGCGTGAGCAACGGGCAACGCCACGAGATCGTCGACGTCGTGACACTATGCCGGTTTCGGCGCCTCGACACAGACGAGATCGTATCGTACTTGCGTCGTGAGCAGCCCTTCGATACCGCAGGCAGCGCCAAGGCCGAAAGCCTGGGCATTGCGCTGATGGAAAGCATGCAGTCCGACGATCCCACTGCCATTATCGGCTTGCCGCTGATCGCCTTGAGCCGGATGTTACGCTCGTTTGACATGAATCCGCTGACGTACCCTAATTAGCATCCTCGTCCCCGGACAGCCCTTGAACTGGAGAAGCAGTGAAACCAGCTGGAACCCTACACTTGATCCCCGTCGGCATGGGCGCCGCAGCCCCCGCAATCTGGCTGCCTCAAGCCGTGCAAGAAGTCGCGTCACGCCTGACCACGTATATTGCGGAAAACGCCAAGACGGCGCGCGCCTTTCTCAAGCTGGTCGGTACGCAAAGGCCGTTGCAAGACATTGTCATCCATACCCTGGACAATAAGGTTGACGCGCAACAGATGCGGCTCTGGCTGCAACCCCTGCTGGAAGGCGGGGAGATAGGTCTGGTTTCAGAGGCGGGCTGCCCGGCTGTCGCCGATCCCGGCGCCAAGGTGGTCGCGGTCGCTCACACCATGGGCATACGGGTCGTGCCATGGGTGGGGCCTTCTTCCATCTTATTGAGCCTGATGGCCAGCGGCCTCGATGGGCAGCACTTTGCGTTTCACGGCTACGCGCCTGTGGAAGCAGCCGCAAGAGCCAAACAATTGAAAACATGGGAAGTCGAATCGCAAAAGCATCAACAGACACAAATCCTGATAGAGACGCCCTATCGGAATGAAGCCATGTTTGACACACTGAAGCAAGCGCTCAAAGGCAATACCCGCTTATGTATCGCGCGCTCATTGACGACCGATGATGAGCTCGTGCAGACGCGCAACATCGCAGAGTGGAAAACCGTGCCGGCGCCCGATTTGGCCAAAAAACCCACGATATTCCTGTTTCTGGCCGGAAGATGACCATGCGCCTCAAGCATCTTGTTGGCACTTTGGCGCTGCTCCTGCTGACCGCTTGCGGCACCTACCAGCCCGGCGAGTTGAAGATAGACCGCAGCATCCAGGCCAAAAGCCATAACAGCCGGGTAGAGTTCATCGTGCTGCATTACACCGCCACAGGCAATGAGGCGTCACTGAAAATCCTGTCGCAGCAGAATGTCAGCAGCCACTACCTTATCACCAACGACCCCGAGCCTCTTGTCTACCAGCTGGTAGACGAAAGCCGCCGCGCGTGGCATGCAGGCAACAGTGAATGGTTTGGCCGCACCGACATGAACTCAGGTTCCATCGGCATCGAAATCGTCAATCACGGCCGGGAAGACGGCACCTGGGAGCCCTACACCGCCGCGCAGACGGCTGTCGTCGGCGCACTGATCAAGGACATCGCCCGACGCCACCAGATCAAACCCTTCAATATCGTCGGACATAGCGATATTGCCCCCCAGCGCAAGATCGATCCGGGCCCGCTTTTTCCATGGAAGCAGCTGGCGCAGCAGGGCATAGGGCGCTGGTATGACGAAAGCAAGGCCCAAGCTTATGAGCAGGACTTTTTGCGCTCGGGCTTACCCGACATGAAATGGGTGCAGACTGAATTGCAGCGTGCCGGCTACGCGGTTCCACGCAATGGCGACCTGGACAAGGCCAGCAAGAACGTTCTTGCGGCGTTCCAGATGCATTACCGACCTCGTCTTCATGACGGCATCCCGGACGCCGAAACGCTTGCAATACTCAAGGCCCTGCCCTGAGGCAGCCCTGCACATTATCGGCTATTGGCGCGCAGTTAAGCTGCGTTGCCTGATGAAATGGCCAAATCGGGCCAATAGCAGCACGGCGAGCACAGCGCCATAAGCATAGGGCTCGAAAAAGTCGTTTTTGCCGGCCCTGACCAGCCAGAAATGCCATACCGACAAGGCGGCGATGACATACACGCTACGATGCAATGTCTGCCAGCCGTGCCCTAGGCGCCGCATCCAACCCTGGGTAGAAGTAATCGCCAGGGCCACCATAGGCAGGAAGGCAATCATGCCCACAGTGATGAAGCTGCGTTGCACTACATCATCCCACATCGAAAGCAAAGACCAGCCACGCTCCCAAAATGCCCACCCCAGCAGATGCAGGACGGTATAAAAGAAAGCAAACAGGCCGAGCATGCGCCGCAGGCGAACCAGGGCGGGCTGCCGGATCAGGCGGCGCAGGGGCGTAACGGCCAATGTCAGGCACAGCGCGACCAAGGCCCAGATGCCTGACGAACGGATCAGGAATTCAGGCGGATTCGCGCCGAGTCCGCCGTTGAACCCCAGCCATACCCAGCGCAACGCAGGGTAAAGCGCAATAAGGAAAACCAGCGGCTTGATCCGGCCGATTTGAGCGGCAGACCATCTGGCAGGCGCGGAATCTGAAGACGACATACTTGCAGCGCTCAATAGTTCTTTGCCAGATCCATACCGGTATAGAGCGACGCGACCTGGTCGGCATAGCCGTTGTACATCAGCGTATCGACCCGCGGCGCGAAGAAGCCGTCGCCTATGCGGCGTTCAGTCGCCTGGCTCCAGCGCGGATGCGGCACGGTCGGGTTCACATTGGCATAGAAGCCGTATTCGTTTGGCGCAATCTTTACCCAACTGGTAACAGGCATTGTTTCGCGCAAACGGATCTTTACGATGGACTTGCCCGATTTGAACCCGTACTTCCATGGAACAGCCACGCGCATGGGGGCCCCGTTCTGATTGGGCAATACCTTGCCGTACAGACCGAACACCAGCATGGTCAGCGGATGCATGGCTTCATCGATGCGCAAGCCTTCGGCATAAGGCCAATCGATGATCCGGTCGCCGAGGCCCGGCATGGCTTCAGGCTGGACCGCCGTGATGAACTCGACATACTTTGCCTTGCCGGTCGGCTCGACCTGCTTCAACAAAGCAGACAAAGAATAGCCGATCCAGGGTATGACCATGGACCATGCTTCCACGCATCGCAGCCGGTATATGCGCTCTTCCATGCCCGCCAGCTTGAGCAGGTCGTCAATATCGAAGATGCGCGGTTTCGCGACCTCGCCTTCGACGGCAACAGTCCAGGGCCGTGTCTGCATACTGCCCGCATGATCCAGAGGATCAGTTTTGCCGGTACCGAACTCATAGAAATTATTGTAGGACGTGACATCTTTTTCGGACGTCTGCTTGCTGCTTAACCAGTATTCAGGGTTGGGGCTGGCCGGCAAGCCGGCGCCCTCACGCTCGGCGGCTCTCGCGTTCAACAGGCCGCCCGCGCCCAGGGCCATGGCGCCCGCGCCCGCCTGCCGCAGCCAGTTGCGGCGGGAAAGCCACACCGGCTCCGGGGTAATTTCCGATGGAGAGACAGGGGGAATCTTGAATCTGGACATGGCCGGCCCTTTGCAGGAGTTGTCAATATAAGCCGCTCCGGTTGGGGCCGCCTTGTTACATACCTAGATGTAAGACGGCCGGTATGCTCAGGAAGTTCCCAATGGCGTGGCCGCTTCGGAGCCGACCGAGGCCGGGCCGGACGTCAGAGGCCCTACCCGGTCAAGCAGCCATGCCTGTATTTCGCTCACGCTCGACACCATCACCGTTGGCTTGGCATCGATAAGTGTTTGCCGATCATGGGCGCCATATGTGACAGCCATGCTGTCCACGCCGGCATTCGTAGCCATCAGGACGTCATGCGAGGTATCGCCCACCATGAGCACTTGCTCCGGAAGCAGGCCGAGCTCGCTCATTATTTCAAGCAACATGGCCGGATTAGGCTTACCGAAGGACTCGTCAGCACAACGGGTAGCGTGAAAACGACTTTGCAACTGCATATTGCCCAGCACCCTGTCCAGACCGACGCGGCTTTTCCCCGTGGCAACGCCCAGCAGGACTTGACGGCGATCGAGCTGCTCCAGCAGATCCACGATGCCGTCGAACAGCTTGATCTCAGGGTCGCGACGCAGGAAATGAAAACGATAGCGATCGAGAAACAGAGGCAACTTGTCGGCGGTCAGCGTGGGTACGCAACGATACAAGGCGCTTTCCAGCGAAAGACCAATAACCCAGCTGGCCTCGCTGGCGGTTGGCACGGGGAGCTCGATATCGGCACAGGCGCACTGAATGGCGGACACGATGGAATGGGTGGAATCCATGACAGTGCCATCCCAGTCGAAAATCACGGCTTCATAGCGTTTCACGAATTGTGCTCCAGATGGTGAAGTATTTGCGTACATGCCGGCGGCAGCCCGGCCTCGAATACCATGGGCTCGCCGGTCAGGGGATGCGGTATCTCCAGGCGGCAGGCATGCAGGAACATGCGGCCGAATCCGAGACGGGCGAACTTGGCCCGCACTTCATCGGGCCCGTATTTATCATCGCCCACGATAGGATAGCCGCTCGCGGCAAGATGCACCCTTATCTGATGGGTGCGGCCGGTACGCAGCTCTGCGCCCAGCAAACTGTAAGCGCCGTAGCGTTGCTTCAAGGTAATGATGGTGTGCGCCACCTTGCCCAGGGCATCGACCTTGACGCGGCGTTCGCCCGTAGCAGTCAGCCATTTGAGCAAGGGTTGGCGCAAATGCTGCTTGTCGTTTACCCAATCTCCTACGACCAGCGCCTGATAATGTTTGCGACCGGCGCCCTCGCGCATCATGTCGTGCAGCGCCAGCAATGCCTTGCGCCGTTTGGCGATCAGCAGGAGACCCGACGTCTCGCGATCGAGCCGATGCGCCAGCTCAAGAAACGCCGCATCGGGTCGCGCTGCCCGCAACTGTTCGATGACACCAAATGATACGCCGCTGCCGCCGTGCACCGCCACGCCGGCGGGCTTGTCGATGACGATGAGGGCATCGTCCTCGAACACAACGGGAAAGACAGCGGGAGGCACGACCCGGGCCTGATCCGGCGCGGGCAAGCGCATGGGAGGAACACGTACGGTATCGCCCTCGCCAAGCCGGTAATCTGCCGTGATCCGCCCTTTGTTGACCCGCACTTCCCCACCGCGTATGGCCTTGTACACATGGCTCTTGGGAACGCCCTTGCATACGCGTATCAGGAAGTTATCGATGCGCTGCCCGGCCTGTTCGGCCCCGATTTCAATAAAACGTACGCTGGGTGCGAGATTTTCGGCAATAACAGTTTTGCGCATAGGGAAAAGCGGCATATAATCGCGTCAGCCTATAGAAGCTGAAAAAAACCGCCAAACGTAGAGATGCAAGGGTGCGTCTCCGTCTGACGAACAAGGGCCATATTGTACTGCCTGCCTTTCAGCTTCTGGGTCATTTGGTCGCCGGGGCAAGCCCGATCCTGAAAATAGTGGTGTGGCATAGTGCCCGCTGTTTGTCCGGATCTACTGCCAACCGCGTGCGGCACTGAATCTTTGCGAAGTTTGTCATCGTTTAAATGCACCAGCCGCGAATTCACACACGCGTCTGCCGTTCCCCAGCAATTTTTTGTCAACCACTATAGTGAATCTGACCTCCCTGCTGACAGAACTGCGCACCTACAGGTCCGCTGTGCCTTCCTGACATAAGGTGGGCATTGCCGACGCAGTCAGCAAAGCCCCCACTGCAGATTTAGCGTCTCACACCGAGTGACCCGCGGTCGTGCGCCGATTACCGGCGCGCCATGACTACGGAGAAATACACTCATGAAACGAATGTTGTTCAATGCAACGCATCAAGAAGAACTACGTGTTGCGATTGTCGATGGCCAGAAACTCATCGACCTCGATATCGAGACAGCCGGTCGCGAACAGCGCAAAGGCAATATCTACAAAGGCGTCATTACCCGCATCGAACCCGGCCTCGAAGCCTGCTTCGTAAGCTACGGCGAAGACCGTCACGGCTTCCTCCCATTCAAAGAAGTCGCCCGTACCTATTTCAAAGAAGGCGTCGATGTACGCAGCGCGCGTATCCAGGACGCACTTGTCGAAGGTCAGGAACTGATCATCCAGGTCGAAAAAGAAGAACGCGGCAACAAGGGCGCGGCACTGACGACGTTTATTTCGCTGGCCGGCCGCTATCTGGTTCTGATGCCCAACAATCCGCGCGGAGGCGGCGTGTCCCGCCGTGTAGAAGGCGAAGACCGCCAGGAACTGCGCGAAACCATGGACCAGCTGGATATTCCGGTAGGCATGAGCATAATCGCCCGCACCGCCGGCATAGGCCGCAACGTTGAAGAGCTCCAGTGGGACCTTTCCTACCTGATGCAGCTCTGGAACGCCATTGATGCCGCCGCCCGCGAAAACAAGGCTCCGATCCTGATCTACCTGGAATCCAGCCTCGTAATTCGCGCCATTCGTGATTACTACTCGCCCGAGATAGGCGAAATTCTGATCGACACTGAAGACATCTACGAGCAGGCCACCGCCTTCATGAGCGTGGTCATGCCGGACAACGTCCAGCGCGTCAAAATGTATCGCGATGACGTCCCCCTGTTTTCCCGTTTCCAGATCGAGCACCAGATCGAAACCGCGTATTCACGCACGGTGCAACTGCCCTCCGGCGGATCCGTGGTCATCGACCACACCGAGGCACTGGTCGCCGTCGATGTGAACTCCGCGCGTTCCACACGCGGCGCCGACATCGAAGAAACCGCCATGCGCACCAACCTGGAAGCGGCTGAAGAAGTCGCGCGCCAGCTGCGCCTGCGCGACCTCGGCGGTCTGATCGTCATCGACTTCATCGACATGGAGGAAAGCAAGAACCAGCGCGCCGTCGAACAGCGCCTGCGCGATGCCCTGCATTTCGACCGTGCCCGCGTGCAGATGGGCAAGATTTCCCGTTTCGGCCTTATGGAATTGTCGCGCCAGCGCCTGCGCCCGGCACTGAATGAAGGCTCTCACATCACCTGCCCTCGCTGCAACGGTACCGGCGTGGTCCGCGATGCCGAATCCAGCGCACTGCACGTACTGCGTCTGCTGCAGGAAGAAGCCATGAAAGAAGGCACCGCGGCGCTGCATGCGCAAGTGCCGGTAGACGTCGCCACTTTCCTGCTCAACGAGAAACGCGGCGATATCACCAAGATCGAATCGCGCCTCAAAGTAAACTTGGTCCTTATCCCGAACAAGAACCTCGAAACGCCACACCACCATATCGAGCGCCTGCGCCATGACGACCCGCGCATCGAAGAAATCAAGACCAGCTTCGAGCTGGTGACACAGCCGGAAGAACAACTTACCTGGACGCCCAACAAGGCGCTGGAAACCCAGACGCGGCCTGAAGCCCTGGTAAAAAGCCTTCCCCGCTCGCAACCCGCTCCCGTGCCCACAGCTCCTGTCGTGCGTCCAAGCACAGCCACTCAGGCAGCGCCGGGCACCAGCATCATCAAGCGCCTGATCAACTGGCTTACTGGCACCGCCCCGGTTGTGAAACCCGAACCTGTCGTCGAAGAAGCGCCCAAGGCAAGTCATTCGCGCAACAAGAGCGGTCGCTCCAACGAACGGCGCGAACGCGGTCAAGGCGACCGCAACCGCCATCGCCGCAACGAACGCCGCCCTGACGGCATCGAAGGCAAGTCCGACGAAGCCCAGGCTCCCGCACAACGGTCGCGTCGTCAGGCACCCGCCCAAGAAGCCGGAACGGCCGCCAGCGAGCAGCGCGTTGCGGGCGTTTCCGTAACACCCGCAACAGCAGCCTCTTCCGAAGGCAGCGAAAGCAACACCGGAGGACGTGGACGCAGCCGCCGCGGTCGCGGGCGCAATCGCCGTGACGAGAACCAAAGCGACGCCGCCGACCAGGTCGATAACAATGATTTGCCTTTGACCGCCGCCGCGGAAGCTGTTCCCGTCGCGTCCATTGAAGAAACTGCCGACGAACAGCCGAAAACTGCAAGCGATATCGAAGGCGGCAACGACCAGGGCACTGATAACGACCAGCTTGACCCGGAACGCAAACGCCGTCGCCGCCGCAGCCGTCGCGGCCGCCGCAGCACAGAGGCAGGTGCGGAAACAACGACCGCCGAAGACACCGCAACAGCCGAATCAAGCGACGATCAAGCCTTCGTCCGGCATGAAACGCCCGCTTTCAATCCCCAGGTACTGCCAGCCATTGCCACAGCCCAGGGCGGTTTTGTCGATACTCCTGCCGAGCGGGCCGCAGCACCCACGCCCGTTACGGTAGAGGATGCCGCGCCGCCTGTGGAACAAACGGCTCCAGAAGCAATCACTCCCGCCGATTTGCCACCGGCAGCGCCTGCTGAAGCCACGCCTGCTGCGGCTACACCGGCTCAAGCAGCGCCTGTTCGGGTAGAACCGGTCGAAACAAAGCCATTGCAGGCCACTGCTGCCGACGCAGCCGTACCACCCGCAGCCGCCCCTGCCGAGCCGGATGCAATACAGCCTGGCCTGCTCGTGGAGCCCGAGCCCAAAGCCATCACTCCGGATGTCCCGGCACCGGCTTCCACCCCAGCACCGGCCCCCTCCGCTGCATCGGTTCCTGCTGTACCGGAAACGATCCCTGCACCGGTTCCGGCACCGGCGTCTGCACAAAGCAAGGTTGTAGAGAAAGCCCTGGAAGACACTCTTGTGGCTGCCGGCATGCAGCTCATAGAAACCAAGTCGGCGCCCGTGGAAATTACCGAGGCGCCCGTGCGTCTGGGTCGAGCCCGCAAGCCCGCCGTCAAAGTTGCCGACGAACCCTTGAAGCAGGTCGAAACGCAATAATCCTTACGCTATACGCATAAAAAAACACCATTCAATCTGCGAATTGAATGGTGTTTTTCTTTGCCCATCTATAGGCCGCGCATCGCGGCCACGCTGCCTTCCATGCCCGCCGGTCAGGCCTTGGCCACGACGTCCGCCGGTTGACGCATCAACAAGGCAAGCAGATTGGCCAGCTCGGTGCGCATCTGTCGGCGATCCACCACCATGTCGATGGCTCCCTTCTCGAGCAAAAATTCGGACCGTTGAAAACCCTCGGGCAATTTTTCACGGACAGTCTGCTCGATGACGCGTGGACCGGCAAAACCAATAAGCGCTTTGGGCTCGGCGATGACAACATCGCCCATGAAAGCGAAACTTGCCGACACGCCGCCCATGGTGGGATCAGTCAGGATACTGATGAACGGCAGGCATTCAGCCGAAAGCCGGGTCAGCATAGCGTTGGTCTTGGCCATTTGCATCAGGGAGAACAGGCTTTCCTGCATGCGCGCGCCACCCGATGCAGCCACACATATGAATGGCGTGCGGTTCGCAAGCGCTTCCTGCGCTCCTCGGGCAAAGCGCTCGCCCACTACGGACCCCATGGAACCGCCCATAAATTCGAACTCGAAGCAGGCCAGCACCACGGGCACGGACAAGATAGCCCCGCTCATGACCACCATGGCTTCGCTTTCGCCGGTTTGCTTTACCGCTTCGCTGACACGTTCGGTATATTTGCGGCTGTCCTTGAACTTGAGCGGGTCCATAGGACGTGTATTCTGTCCGATCTCGACGCGATTATCGGCATCGAGCAGCGCGTCGATACGGGCCCTCGCACCGATACGCATGTGGTGACTGCACTTGGGGCACACATTAAGCGTTGCCCGCAAGTCTTCTTTATAGAGCACTGTTTCACAAGATGGGCACTTGACCCAGATGCCTTCCGGTACCCGGCGGGCCGCCACATCGTTGTTGCGGTTGATGCGCGGCGGCAGAATTTTTTCGATCCAACTCATGGTTTCTTCCCGATAAAGACTCGATTCCGGACCGAGCCTATTGTTCTTTTACCCTGGGCCGCCTGCTGATGCGGCCCCTTCTGATAGAAATGCGTGTTTTCAGATTATTTCTGCAGTGCCTGGTGGATGCTCCCCAGCCAATCAGCGGCAGCCGTGATGGCTGCCGCGTCGGTATCGGCGGCATCCAGCCCGCCCTGCTGTGAAGCCTTTACGGACTGTTCCATAGTTTCTATGAGCTTGCTGCCTATGACCACGGCATCGGCATGCGCGCCCAGCCGCGTTGCGCTATCAGCATCCCGGATGCCAAAGCCCACCCCGACAGGAATCGTGACATGCTTGCGGATCTGTGCCAGCCGGGCGGCCACATCAACGGTATCAATGTTTCCGGCACCCGTGACGCCCTTGAGCGATACATAATAGACATAGCCCCGCGCAACCTGCGCCACTTGCTGAATGCGGGCATCCGTGGACGTGGGAGCCAGCAGGAAGATAGGATCGATCTTAGCGCCGTTCAGCCGCTCGGCGAAGTCGACGATCTCTTCCGGCGGATAATCGACGACCAGCACGCCATCCACACCCGCCTTGGAGGCCTCCTCGACAAACACCCCTTGCCCCATGCGTTCGATAGGATTGGCATAGCCCATGAGCACTACCGGAGTGATTGTGTCATTCAGACGAAATTGCGCCACCATCTCCAGCACTTTGCGCAAGCCGACGCCGCACTTGATGGCGCGCTCGGCGGCGCGCTGGATGACCGGGCCATCGGCCATGGGGTCGGAGAACGGCACGCCCAGCTCCAGAACGTCGGCGCCCGCCTTGACCAGTTGGTGCATCAGCAGGGGCGTGGCGGACACGGAGGGATCGCCGGCGGTAACATAAGGAATCAGTGCTGTGCGGCCGGCCGTCTTGGCAAAAGCGGCCTTGATTCTTGGGTTCGAGGAATTCATTGTGTGCGTTACCCTTGTTCTTATAGGCTGATGCCGCTGAAATCAGCCACAGTATGCATGTCTTTGTCGCCGCGTCCTGATAAATTCACCAGGATTATCTTGTCTTTGGGCAAGGTGGGCGCCAGCCGTAGCGCATGCGCAATGGCATGCGACGATTCCAGGGCCGGCATAATGCCTTCGGTCCGGCAGCAATCGTGAAATGCAGCCAGGGCCTCCTGATCGTCGACACAGACGTACTGGGCACGACCGCAATCCTTCAGCCAAGCATGCTCGGGGCCTACCCCGGGATAATCCAGCCCCGCGGAGATCGAGTGCGTCTCCTGTACCTGGCCGTCTTCGTCCTGCATGACATAGGTACGGTTGCCGTGCAGCACACCGACCGCGCCTGCATTCAGCGAGGCGGCGTGGCGGCCCGTTTCCAGGCCTTCGCCGGCGGCTTCGACGCCGATCAATTGCACATCGGGGTAGTCGATATACGGATGGAAGATGCCCATGGCGTTCGATCCACCGCCTACCGAAGCTACGACGAAGTCAGGCTGGCGACCGGCATCCACAGGCATCTGCTCGATGCATTCGGTACCGATGACGGACTGGAAATCGCGCACCATCATGGGATAGGGATGGGGGCCGGCGACGGTGCCTATGATATAGAACGTATTCTCGACGTTGGTCACCCAGTCGCGCATGGCTTCGTTCAAGGCATCCTTGAGGGTGCAGGAACCTGAATCCACCGGCACCACAGTAGCGCCCAGCAATTTCATGCGATATACATTGGATGCCTGGCGGCGAACGTCTTCGCTGCCCATATAGACCACGCATTCCAGGCCATAACGCGCTGCCACAGTAGCCGTGGCAACGCCATGCTGCCCCGCCCCCGTTTCGGCAATGATACGCGGCTTGCCCATGCGCCGGGCAAGCAGGATCTGCCCTATACAGTTGTTGATTTTGTGCGCGCCCGTGTGATTGAGGTCTTCGCGCTTGAACCAGATCTGGGCGCCGCCCAGTTTTTCCGACCAACGCTTGGCATGGTAGACAGGACTTGGGCGGCCTACAAAATGTTTGAGTTCGTAGTGGAATTCACGCAGGAATTCGGGATCGGCCTGATATTTCTCGTAGGCGGCACGCAGCTCGTCCAGCGCATGCACCAGGGTTTCGGCAACAAACGAACCACCATACTGACCAAAATGCCCTTGTGGGTCGGGCAATGTGTAGGATTTCAAATTATCACTCTCTGGTTACGCAACGTCGTTGCCTCGATCCGCCGCGGACCGATTGACAGGCAAGCCGTCATTTTAGCAGTCTGGCGCAGGCAGACGCCTACTCGGCCTAGTGACGGCCTGCCGATACCCCGGAAAGCTCGTTCAGGGCGCTCAGCACTTTGCCGATCTGCTCGCCGTTCTTGACTTCGATGGTAAACACCATATGGGCCAGCGAGCGACGGCTATGCGTATTGACACTGACGACGTTAAGCCGCAGCTTGGCGAAGACCTCGGAAACGTCCCGCAACAGGTCGCTTCGTTCGGGCGCGTGAATGCTGATGTCGACCGGGTATAGCGCATCGCCGGTTTCACCCCAGTCGACGTCGATTATGCGCTCGGGCTGGCGTTCAGCCAGGGCGGCATACGACGCGCAATCGTGGCGATGTATGGAAACGCCGCGGCCGCGCGTGACAAAACCAACGATCAGATCGGGCGGCGCGGGCCGGCAGCACCGTGCAAGCTGCGTCATGAGGGAATCCACCCCTACCACCAGCACTCCGCTTTTGCCTGTTTTGGCGACATTTGCAACACCGCTTTGGTACACCCTTGCTTCGTGCACCGCGCCTTCCGCCGTGGGGTCGGTCGGGCGAGCCTTTTGCGGACTAAGCAGGTAATCGATCTGGCGCAGGCTGAACTCTTCCTTGGCGACGGCCACGTACAGATCGTCAGCGCGCGCAAAATCGAGTTGTTGCGCGAGCTGTTCGAGATTGACCGCCGTCTTGCCCAGCCGCTGCAGTTCTTTCTCGACCATCGCCTGGCCCTGGGAGATGCGCTGCTGCAACTCGATGGCATTGAACCAGGCGCGCACTTTGGCCCGCGAACGTGGACTGGCCAGAAAGCCCAACTGCGGGTTGAGCCAATCACGCGAAGGTCCGCCCGACTTCGCCGCAATGATTTCCACAGTCTGGCCCGTGGCAAGCCGTGTCAGCAGAGGAACCATCTGGCCATCGACGCGCGCGCCACGACAGCGATGACCCAGATCGGTATGCAGGTAATAGGCGAAATCAACAGGTGTGGCGCCTACCGGCAGCTCAATGACCCGAGCCTGCGGGGTCAAGACATAAATATGCTCGTCCGAGGCGCCCGCCGGCTCCGGCAGCGCATCGGCAACAGGCATCCCGGCCGGCTCATCCAGCGCGTCCGGGTTCGTTGCTGCGCCGCCGCCCTCGCTGCTGCCTTTGTCCCATGCGAGCAACTGGCGCATCCATGCAAGCTTCTGATCGTAGCCGCCGGTGGCGGCAACCTTGCCACCCTTGGCGCCCGCCTCTTTATATAGCCAATGGGCCGCCATGCCGTATTCCGCAAAGCGGTGCATGTCGTAGGTGCGGATCTGTATTTCGAAAGTACGCTCTTGGGCATCCATCACCACCGTATGCAGGGAACGATAGCCATTGGGTTTGGGTCGCGAGATATAGTCATCAAACTCATCGGACACCGGAGTCCACAGGGAGTGCGCCAATGCCAGCACGGCATAGCATGCGCGCTCGTCCTCGACAATGACGCGCAAGGCCCGAAGATCGAAAAGCTGATGGAACTCCAGGTTCTTCATGCGCATCTTGTTCCAGATGCTGTAAATATGCTTGGGCCGCCCGGTAACCTCCGCGCGAATATGCGCCTCTGACAAGGCGTCTCGCAGGGAGCTCACGGCATTCACGATGAAAGCCTCGCGTTCGACGCGTTTTTCTTCCAGCTGCCTGGCTATGGTTTTATAAGTTTCCGGGTCCTGGAACCGGAAAGCCAGATCTTCCATTTCCCACTTCAGTTGCCAAATGCCCAGTCGGTTGGCCAAGGGCGTGTAGAGCTCCATGGTTTCGCGGGCAAGCGCGGGGGGATAAGCGATTTTTGTGCTGGCGTGCCAGCGCAGAGACTGCAAACGCGACGCCAGGCGCAGCAACACAATACGTAGGTCGGCGGCCATCGCCAGCAGCATCTTGCGTTGCATTTCTTTCTGGTCGCTGCCCGGGGTCGCGCTGTCGTTGGCCTGGCCCGCCAGGTTCCCCAGCCGCAATAGCGCCCGCGTTCCTTGAACAAGGGCTACGACCTCGGAGCCGAAATCCTTGCGCAGCGCATCCTGGCTTTTTTTTGCTCCGGCGACGTCGGCACCCACCGGCAGAACGGTTATCAGGGCGCTGGCCCGCGTGGCGGCATCTGTTCCCAGGTCGGCCAGTATCCGCACCACACCCGCACTATGCAAGGCCAGCGGTTCGCCAGTCTGGGCAAGTAGTCCTGCCAGCGGTTCTTCCGCCCATCCGACGGCCTGGGCCAGCAGCTTGCCGCCCGGTTCGTCCAGACCCTTGCTGGCATGGGCAAACCATTCGTCGTTGAACGGCGAAGAATCGGAAACCGGTGTTGCGTTTGTGGGCATAGTTCAGATGGCTGAGTGTGAAGAAATGAAGCCTTCTTCAAGCAACTCTATACTAACGTGTCTGGAGAACAACCGCGAATCGGCACCATGAACTCAGTAGACAAGAAACACCTGCTTGTAGTGTGGCATTCCCGCAGCGGGGCGGCGCAGCAAATGGCCCAGGCAGCCGTGAAAGGCGCCCGATCCATAGCGGCCGAGCTTGAATCCCTGCACAGGCTGGACATCATATTAAAGACTGCCGACCAGGCCGGCGCGGCCGACTTGATGAACGCCGACGGCTTTGTATTCTGCGCCCCCGAAAATCTCGCTACACTCAGTGGCGCCATGAAGGAATTTTTTGATCGCAACTACTATAGCGTACTGGACCAACTGAATGGCCGGCCCTACGCAATCATGATCAGCGCCGGCTCGGACGGCAACGGCGCCGCACGACAGACCGAACGCATTTGCACGGGCTGGCGCCTGCACCTTATTGCACCGCCACTGATCGTGAATACCGATGCCCAGACGCCGCAGGCAATCATGGCACCCAAAACCATTACCGCTGACGATACTGCCGCGTGCGAGACGCTGGGCGGTACGCTGGCCGCCCTATTGCTGTAGCGATATCCGTGCTCAGGCCAGTGCAGCGGTAACGACGATCTCGACCTTGAAATCCGGATTGGCAAGCCTGGCCTCGACGGTAGCGCGCGGTGGTGCGTTGCCGGGGGCTACCCATGCATCCCAGGCCTTGTTCATGCCGTCGAATTCTTTCATGTTGGTGATGAAGATCTGGGCCATCAGGATGCGCGACTTGTCAGTACCCGCGGTAGCCAGCAAGCGATCGATGGTGGCCAGGACTTGGGCCGTCTGGCCCTGGATATCCAGCGACCCGTCGTCCGGAACTTGCCCCGCCAGATAGGCGACGCCGTTATAGATTGCCATATCCGACAACCGCTTTTCTACATTGACCCTTTCCACTTCACTCATAACCGCGCTCCTGTCCAAAATATGTCTATTCGAGCGGTGATTATAGGTGCAAGGACGGAGCCAGCGGGTACATCAGGGTGGCGGGAGTTGAAAAACCTGGCGCAAGTAGGCGAGATAGGCCGGATCGTCACACATGGTTTTCTCCGGGGCATCCGAAACCTTGGCAACGGGCTGCCCGTTGCAACGAACCATTTTCATGACTATCTGCAGCGGCTCATGTCCGAGGTCGTTTGTCAGGTTGGTCCCTATGCCGAACGAGATTTTGCAGCGGCCAGCAAAGCGTTTGGCCAGCTCGATGGCTCGCGGAATAGTCAATGCATCGGAAAAGACGAGCGTCTTGGTGCGGGGGTCGGCCCGATTAGCAACGTAGTGGGCCAGCAGGCGTTCCCCCCAGTCGAAGGGGTCTCCGGAGTCGTGCCGCGCGCCATCGAACAGTTTGCAGAAATACATGTCGAAATCGCGCAGGAAAGCATCCATGCCGTAAACGTCGGACAAGGCGATCCCCAGGTCGCCGCGATACTCCTTGGCCCAGACTTCGAGCGCAAACACTTGGGAGTCGCGCAAGCGCGGCCCCAAGGCCTGGCATGCCTGCAGGTACTCATGGCCCATTGTGCCCAGAGGCGTTACTCCGTGCTTCATGGCCAGACGCACATTGCTGGTGCCGGCAAAATGCGGCCCCATCTGGGACTTCATGGTGAGCACGACTTCTTCGTGCCATTTCTTTGAAAAGCGTCGACGCGTACCGTATTCCGCGACCCGGAAGTCAGCCAGGGCCGGATCATCGTTGACCAGCCGCATTTTGGACTGTAAGCGCTTGCGGCCTTCTTCCCAGCCGGGTTCCCGGCATACATTGCGGAAATAGACTTCGTTGACGATGGCAAGGACCGGGATCTCAAAGAGTATGGTGTGCAACCACGGGCCTTTGACCGAGATATCGATTTCACCGGGCGCTGTGCCCGCGGAGACGGTGATGCACTTTTCCGGCATGCGGAACAGGCCCAGGAAATCGACAAAATCGCTCTTCATGAAACGCAGGCTGCGCAAATAATGCAACTCATCATCCGTAAACTGCAATGCGCAAAGTTCGTGGATTTCGGCACGGATTTCATCGAGGTACGGCTGCAAATTTACATTCGGGGTGCGACATTTGTAGCGGTACTCCACCTGAGCCGCCGGAAAATGGTGCAGCACCACTTGCATCATGGTGAACTTGTAGAGATCGGTGTCGAGTAACGAAGTAATAATCATCGCAGAACATAGAGAGTTTTGATTACCTTAGCACAGAGCATGGTCCCCGGGAGCACGATGGGTCAATCACGGCTGGAAAGACTTCTTTAGACTAAGGTCAATTCGGGCTTACCTCAATTTATTGGGTAAAATGCAACATCTGATGTTGGAGTCTTGAAATGACACATGTGGTTACCGAGAACTGTATCAAATGCAAATTTACTGACTGCGTCGATGTCTGTCCGGTAGACTGCTTTCGCGAAGGGGCCAATTTTCTGGTCATCGATCCCGATGAATGTATCGACTGCGCGGTCTGCGTACCGGAATGCCCGGCGAATGCCATATTTGCGGAAGAGGACGTTCCTCAAGATCAAGTGCAATTCATTGCACTGAATGCCGAGCTTTCTCCGGAATTCGGCATGATCAACCGATCCAAGCAGCCCCTGCCTGACGCAGACGACTGGAATGGGGTCGACGACAAACTAAAGCATCTCGAGCGCTGAATCGCTCAGCATGCCTGGCTGTTGCATGGCTCCAACAGTCTGCTCCCATATACGCGACTTATTCCGGGGCATGACAGGCAGTCCCAATACGCAGCCCTCTCCTCCGAAAACCCGAGGAATCGTCGATCAATCTCGGTATTCTGGCGGGCGGAAACTATTGGCAATTTCTATTATTTTGTGATTAGCTTATAAAGAAGCCGTCTGTTAACAGCTTACACCGCTTGTAACAGATTGTTGTTCCGACTACGCTAACCCAAGGCTATTCACATGCTGTATGACCTCCACGAACTTCAGCGAGCGTTCCTGACGCCACTGGCTGCATTCACCGACACCGGTTCGCAGATTTTTTCGCACCCATACAGCCCGTTTGCCTATACGCCGGTATCGCGCCAAATCGCAGCGACATACGAACTGGTCCACCGGCTGGGAAAAGACTACGAAAAGCCGGCATGGGGCCTGCCGTCTACATGCATGAACGGCACAGACGTCGACGTGACTGAAGAAACTGTCGTACACAAGGCTTTCTGTAACCTTGTCCATTTCAAACGGGGAAACGGAAGCAATGCTGCTTCGGATCCGCGCGTACTGCTTGCCGCACCACTCTCCGGGCATCACGCAACCTTGTTGCGCGACACGGTACGGGCTTTGCTGCCAAATCACGACGTCTATGTTACCGACTGGATAGACGCTCGCATGGTGCCTGCCGCTGCCGGCCCGTTTCATTTGAATGACTACGTGGGCTACATACAGGAATTTATTCGATTCCTGGGTCCGGACGTTCACGTGATATCAGTCTGTCAGCCCACCGTACCAGTGTTGGCCGCGATTGCATTGATGGCCTCGAACAATGAGCCATACATGCCACGCAGCATGGTAATGATGGGTGGTCCCATCGACACTCGAAAATCCCCTACGCAGGTCAACCGGCTGGCTACCACGAAGCCTTACTCATGGTTTGAAGACAACCTGGTTCATCGCGTGCCATCGCGGTTTCCCGGAGGCGGACGGCCCGTGTACCCCGGTTTCCTGCAGCACGCCGGCTTTGTCGCCATGAATCCCGATCGCCATCTGCAGTCACATTACGATTTCTATCTCGATCTCCTGAAGGGCGACAACGACGACGCCGAAGCTCATCGCCAGTTCTATAACGAATACAACGCTGTACTGGATATGCCGGCCGAGTTCTATCTGGACACCATCAAAATGGTTTTCCAGGAGCATCAATTGCCTTCCGGCACCTGGGAAATCAACGGACAAAAAGTCGACCCGGCAGCCATCACTTCGGTGTCCCTGCTCACTATCGAAGGGGAGTTCGACGATATTTCAGGCGAAGGCCAGACCCGCGCTGCGCAGGATTTGTGCAGCGGCATTGAAAGCGCTCACAAAGAACATTACACCGCTGCAGGTTGCGGGCATTACGGCATTTTCTCGGGCCGGCGCTGGCGTGAAACGATTTGTCCTAAAATAGCCGAATTCATACGCCGCCCTGTCGTCTAAGGGCCTGTGGCTCTTTCCACGAATCGGGGCCGCTTCCGCCCCGATTTGCTTTTGCTTTTATGTCCTCATTGTCCCTTATCGACCGCATAGACGCGGTGCTTCCGCAAACCCAGTGCACCAAATGCGGGTATGACGGCTGCCGCCCTTATGCGCAAGCTATTGCCGTGGAGGGTGAATCCATCAATCGTTGTCCGCCTGGCGGGCAGGCGGGCATCAAGGCGCTTGCCGCATTGCTGAATCTTCCCGAGCTGGAGCTCGATAGCGATTGTGGAGAACACCTGCCTAGAACGGTCGCGGTCATTGACGAACCCCACTGTATAGGATGCACGCTATGTATCCAGGCATGCCCGGTCGACGCCATCGTGGGGGCCAACAAGCTCATGCACACGATTCTTCCCGACCGCTGCACAGGCTGCGACCTATGTGTGGCACCCTGCCCGGTCGACTGTATCACCATGGTGCCGGCAACTGGCGAATGGACGCCAGTCCTGGCCGATGCAGCACGAAAACACCACCAGCAACGGCAAGATCGCCTGGATGCGTCGCATCACGAAAGCTTCGGCCTGGCCGCCCGCACACTGGCCAACAAAGCGCCTCTGTCGCTCGCCGCCAGCACTGACGCGGCAAGCAGACAGCAGGTTATTGCCGATGCGCTCGCGCGGGCTCGCGCGCGCCGCCAGAAACAATGAACAACGCCAAGCGTGTCGAGATCTTCCGGCGCCTGAAAGCGGCCAACCCGTCACCTACCACGGAGCTTGAATACGAAAGCGTGTTCCAGCTTCTGATCGCCGTCATTTTGTCGGCGCAGGCAACAGACCGGGGCGTGAACATTGCAACGCGAAAATTTTTCCCCGATCACGGCACACCGGAAGGGTTGCTAGCGCTGGGCCTGGACGGCCTGACCGACTACATCAAGACCATAGGCTTGTACAAGACCAAAGCCAGCAACGTCATAAAGGCCTGCCAGATCCTGGTCGATCACTATCACAGCGAAGTGCCCGACGATCGGGAAGCCCTGGAGTCGCTGCCAGGAGTAGGACGTAAAACGGCCAATGTAGTACTGAATACCGCTTTCGGCCATCCCACTATCGCTGTCGACACCCATATTTTCCGGGTATCCAATCGCACCAACATCGCGCCAGGCAAGAATGTAGTTGAAGTGGAAAAGAAACTGCTGCGAGTGATACCGAAGGAGTACCTGCTGGACGCCCACCACTGGCTGATCCTACACGGACGATACATATGTGTGGCGCGCAAACCCAAGTGTCCGCAATGTGGAATATCGGATCTTTGCGAATTCAGGGAGAAAACGCCGGCCAACTGAAGTTTTTCGTATTTACCTATGAAAAACCCCCATGGTCTTCTGGAATACAAGCCCTCATACTTCGGCCCTATCCTCTCTCGATTTTCACACCGACTGGCTGGTTATGAGCGAATACATCCTAGAAACCAAAAACCTGGTGAAAGAGTTCCGCGGCTTCATTGCCGTGAACGACGTCAATCTCCAGGTCAAGCGCGGTACCATCCATGCGTTGATCGGGCCAAACGGCGCCGGCAAGACGACTTGCTTCAACCTGCTCACCAAATTCCTTACGCCCACTTCCGGAAAGATCTTCTTTGCCGATCATGAAATAACTCATGAAAAGCCAACCCAAATTGCGCGCCGGGGCGTCATTCGTTCATTTCAGATTTCCGCCGTTTTCCCTCAGCTCACCGTACTGGAAAATGTCCGCATCGGCTTGCAGCGCTCCACTGGGCTCTCGTATCACTTCTGGCGTAGCGACAAAGTCCTCAGCAGCCTGGAGGACAAGGCCCTCGAGCTCCTGAAACAGGTCGACTTGGGCGAATACGCCAACGAACTCACCGTCAACCTGCCCTATGGACGCAAGCGTGCGCTGGAAATCGCCACCACCTTGGCCATGGAGCCGGAGCTCATGCTGCTGGACGAGCCCACCCAGGGTATGGGACACGAAGACGTAAGCCGGGTCACCGAGCTCATCAAGAAAGTCAGCGTGGGACGCACAATACTCATGGTCGAACACAACATGAAAGTGGTTTCACAGATTGCCGACAAAATCACAGTACTTGCGCGCGGCGCCGTACTGGCCGAAGGCACCTACCAGGAAGTATCAAACAACGCCGCTGTCATGGAAGCCTATATGGGCACCACTACCGGCGAACTAGAAGGAGCCCACGGATGAACACCGCTGCTCTCGAAATATCCAACTTGCACGCCTGGTACGGCGAATCCCATGTTCTACACGGCGTCAATCTGACTGTCGCTCCGGGCGAAGTGGTAACCCTGCTGGGCCGTAACGGCGCCGGACGAACCACCACGCTTCGAGCCATTCTGGGCCTTACCGGCTCGCGCAAGGGCTCCATACGGGTTCAAGGCACTGAAACCATCAACCTGCCCACCTACCGTATAGCGCATCTCGGTATTGGCTACTGCCCCGAAGAGCGCGGCATTTTCGCCGGCCTGTCCTGCGAAGAAAACCTGCTTCTGCCGCCCACCGTAGGCGACACCCTGGGCGGCGGCATGTCGCTCGCCGAAATCTACGAAATGTTCCCCAATCTGGAGGAACGCAAGCATTCGCCCGGCACCCGGCTTTCGGGTGGCGAGCAACAAATGCTGGCGGTGGCGCGCATATTGCGCACCGGCGCCAACCTGCTGCTGCTCGATGAAATTTCCGAAGGTCTCGCGCCCGTCATCGTGCAGGCATTGGCCCGCATGATCACCGCCTTGAAGGCCAAGGGCTATACCATCGTCATGGTCGAACAGAACTTCCACTTCGCCGCGCCCCTGGCCGATCGCTTCTACGTCATGGAACATGGCCAGATCGTAGAGCAATTCCATGCCGACGAACTTCAAGCCAAACAAGATGTGCTCAACACGCTACTAGGCGTCTAACCCTTACAAACGCCGGACTGCCGGTATAACAAAATCAGGAGACTGTTTCATGAAATTGCGCACACTATCCGCTGCTTTCGCTCTTGCCGGCCTCACAATGGCCGCCCCAGGGCAAGCGGCCGGCATTTCCGATGACGTCATACGCATCGGGTTCATTACCGATATGTCAGGGCTGTATTCCGACATAGACGGGCCTGCCGGCGCGGATGCAATCCGCATGGCCATTGCCGATGCAGGCGGCGAAATCAACGGCAAAAAAATTGAGCTGCTGGTCGCCGACCACCAGAACAAAGCCGACATCGCCTCGGCCCGAGCCCGCGAATGGTTTGATGAAAAGAATCTCGACGTACTCATCGGCGGCACCAGCTCGGGCACAGCACTGGCCATGGCCGGTGTAGCGGCTGAAAAGAAAAAACCGTTCATAGGCGTGGGTCCCGGCGCATCCGACCTTACCAATGCTCAATGCTCGCCCTATACCGTTCACTACGCTTACGACACGATTGCGCTGGCCCGCGGCACTGGATCAGCTGTCGTGAAGAATGGCGGAAAGTCATGGTTCTTCCTGACGGCCGATTATGCATTCGGCCACGCGCTCGAGCGTGATACCGCCGCCGTGGTCAAGGCTTCGGGCGGCGAGGTGAAGGGCGCCGTCAGGGCACCGCTGTCAACCTCCGACTTCTCGTCATTCATGCTCCAGGCCCAGGCTTCGGGCGCAAAAATCCTGGGCTTGGCCAATGCGGGCGGCGACACCATCAATTCCGTCAAGGCGGCCAAAGAGTTCGGCATAACCAACACCATGAACCTGGCAGGCCTGCTGGTGTTCATCAACGACATACACGCTCTGGGGCTGGAAAACACGCAAGGCATGTACTTGACCAGCGGCTGGTATTGGGACAAGGACGACGCTTCACGCAAATGGGGCCAACGTTTCTTTGAAAAGCACAACCGCATGCCGTCGTTCCTGCAAGCAGGCGACTATTCCGCCGTCAACTTCTATCTGCAAGGCGTCAAGGCCAGCGGTACCGACGACGGCGACGCCTTGATGAAATGGATGAAATCCAACAAGGTCAACGACTTCTTCGCCAAGGACGGCTATGTGCGCGAAGACGGCCGCATGATCCACGACATGTATCTGATGCAAGTCAAGACGCCGTCCGAGTCCAAAAAGCCTTGGGACTACTACAAGATCGTCGAAACGCTGCCAGGCGAAAAAGTCTACGCTTCCCTCGAAGAGTCCACCTGCAAGTTCATCAAGAAATAAATTCTATTTCTCATGAAAGGCAATGCTCCAGGCTGCACGCGGGAGCATTGCCGCTGTTGCTCTGAACATACTCGGCTTGTCAGGATTTCCCATACCTATGACTGAACTATTCGGCATACCTATCCAAGCTCTACTCGGCCAGCTACTGCTGGGCTTGGTGAATGGATCATTTTACGCGGTACTATCGCTCGGCCTGGCTGTGATATTCGGTCTTCTGAACATCATCAATTTTGCACACGGCGCCCTTTACATGCTGGGAGCTTTCCTGGCCTGGATGGGTCTGTCGTACCTCGGCCTGAACTACTGGATCATGCTCGTGGTCACGCCGCTGCTCGTCGGAGCGTTCGGCATACTCCTCGAGCGCACTCTTATACGCCATCTGTACAAGCTCGATCACTTGTACGGCCTGCTGCTTACCTTCGGCATCACCTTGCTGCTGGAAGGCCTGTTTCGCAGCATGTACGGCGTGTCGGGGCAGCCCTATGCCACGCCAGCCTTGCTCTCAGGCGGTGTGAACCTGGGCTTCATGTACCTGCCGATTTATCGAGGCTGGGTAGTGGTTGCTTCACTGATCGTGTGCTTTGCCACGTGGTTCGTCATCGAAAAAACACGCCTGGGTGCATTGTTGCGGGCCGGCACTGAAAACCCCAAGCTCGTCGAAGCATTCGGCGTAAACGTGCCGCTGGTCGTCACCCTCACCTACGGCTTTGGCGTGGGCCTGGCCGGCTTCGCCGGCGTGCTTGCCGCCCCGGTCATGCAGGTGTCGCCTCTTATGGGCTCGAACCTCATTATCGTGGTTTTCGCGGTCGTCGTGATTGGCGGCATGGGTTCCATTCTCGGCTCCATCATCACCGGGCTGGGGCTGGGCATCATTGAAGGCCTGACCAAGGTGTTCTGGCCCGAGGCGTCCAATACTGTCGTATTCATCATTATGGTCATTGTCTTGCTGCTGCGCCCTGCAGGTCTATTCGGGAAAGAAAAATGAATCGTCAATTGTTAGGTTACTTACTGGTTGCGATCATTATTGCCTTCCTGCCGGCAATAGGCGCTTACCCCATTTTCGTCATGAAAGTGATGTGCTATGCACTGTTCGCATGCGCTTTCAATCTCCTGCTGGGCTATACGGGCCTGCTGTCATTCGGCCACGCCGCATTCCTTGGCGGAGCCGCTTACGCTACCGGACACTCGCTGGCGGTATGGGGCCTTCCCACGCTGGCCGGCTTGCTCTTCGGCACAGCCGTGGCAGCGATACTGGGCCTTTTGATGGGTGCGCTTGCCATACGCCGCAGCGGCATTTATTTCGCCATGATCACGCTGGCCATGGCGCAGATGGTGTTCTTCTATTTCCTGCAGGCTCCGTTCACCCACGGCGAAGACGGACTGCAAGGCATACCTCGCGGCGATATTTTCGGCCTCGATCTGAGCAACGACCTGAATCTGTACTATGTGGTCATGGCCATCTTCATCATCGGCTTTGCCATATGCTGGCGCACCATCAATTCGCCTTTCGGCCAGGTCCTCAAAGCCATACGAGAAAACGAGCCCCGTGCAATCTCACTGGGCTACAACGTCGATAACTTCAAGCTGTTGGTGTTCGTGCTGTCGGCGGCGCTTGCCGGCCTGGCCGGCGCCACCAAAGCGCTTGTATTCGTATCGGCTACCCTGTCCGACGCAACCTGGCAGATGTCCGGCATGGTCATTCTAATGACGCTTATCGGCGGATTGGGTACCTTTACCGGTCCGGTGCTGGGCGCGCTTATCGTGGTGATGCTTGAAAACAAGGTTGGAGAATTCGGGCGGTTCCTGAGCCAGGCGACGGGCCTTCAATGGTTCCAGGTTCTGGGCGAGTCGGTGACGATCGTGATCGGCCTGATCTTTATTATCTGCGTGATGGCTTTCCGCCGCGGGATTGTGGGGGAATTGGTTCATCACTTCAAGATGAAGAAGGCGTAGCTGGTTCAGCTTAACCAGCAAGAAGGCGGACGCGGCATGCGTCCGTTTTTTTGCGGGGCCAATGGATTGGAGTTTCCATTACACGTCGTGGATCAGCATGACGCTGAGGCGGTCCGGGTGCTTGGCCTTCTTGCCTTGGTCCGGTCCGGTAAGAAAAAGGCATTGCACTCGCCTTGTCAGCCCACCTGACGGACCGAGGTTACCGGTCCTAATGGCCCGAAGTTAGCTGCCCGAATGTTGGAGAGGCGATCCGGCCACGCATCGCGTAACAAACTTCGCAAGACCTGGCACGCGTCATAAAAGCGAGACCAAACCCGAAAGAAAGACTAAGGCCAACTGCCAGTTTGCTATACGATCCGTCCGACGTATTAGAAGATCCGTTACAGGCATCCCGTGGGGAACCGCCTACACCGTAGCCTCCGCAGCAACCGCCTTCTTCGCATTCCCCAAGCCAAGATAACTTTCAATCACCCGCGGATTGCCGCTGAGCTCGCTTGCCCGGCCTTCGAGCACAACCTCGCCAGTCTCCAACACATAGCCGTAGTCCGCCACCTGCAAGGCGGCGCGGGCATTCTGTTCGACCAGGAGAATGGCAACCCCGGTACTGCGCAAACGCGAGATGATCTGAAAGATTTCCCGTACGATCTTGGGCGCCAGGCCCAGGCTGGGTTCGTCGAGCATCAGCAATTGAGGCTGGGCCATGAGCGCCCTGCCCACTGCCAGCATCTGGCGTTCTCCGCCCGACAAGGTTCCCGCCTCTTGGGTGCGGCGCTCGCGCAAACGCGGAAACAAGTCGTAGACCTCGTGTATGGTCTCTTTCCAGCCATGCTTGCCGGCACGGTAAAGCCTGAAGCCGCCCAGCAGAAGATTGTCTTCCACCGACATGCTGGCGAAGAGCTCGCGCTTTTCCGGAACCAGGGAGATTCCGTCGGAAACACGGCGCTCGACCTGCCAGGATCCGATTTCAGCGCCCAGGTATTGAACCGAGCCGGCGCTGTTTCCGGACGCGGGCAGACAGCCCATGATGGAATTGAGCAAGGTGGACTTTCCCGCGCCATTTCCGCCTATGACCGTCACAATACTGCCGCGTGTAACCAGGATATTGGCGCCGGTTACCGCATTGACCTTGCCATACCTGGCCGACAAGTCGGTCACTTTAAGAATGGGATGCTTGGGCTTGTTTTCACTGTTGGTCATGCCAGCCCCCCTTGCCTGACGCCCGCGGGCACGGCGGCGGAGTCACCGTCAGCCTCTGGAACATCGAAGTCGAAATCGTCATCGATGCCGCCCAGATACGCAGCCAGCACGGCGGGATTCTGTTGCACATCTGCAGGCATTCCTTCCGCCAGCTTGATACCGAAGTCCATGACCACCAAATGATCGGTAAGATTCATAACGAAATCCATATCGTGTTCGACCAGCAAAATGCTCATGCCTTCAAGTCGGAGTTGATCAAGCACTTTTGCCAGTTCCTGTTTTTCCTTGTAACGCAAACCTGCGGCTGGCTCATCCAGCAACAATAGCACTGGATCGGCAGCCAGAGCGCGCGCTATTTCGAGAATCCGCTGCTGTCCCAATGCAAGATTGCCTGCTTGCTCGTACAGATAGTCGCCCAGACCGACTCGTTGAAGTTGCGTTGCCGCTTCGTGCAGCAGCGCGGCTTCTTCACGCCTGTCGGTCCGCAACGCCGCGGACAGCACTCCGACCTTGCTGCGCAAATGCGCTCCCAGTGCGACGTTTTCCAATACGGTCATGGTCGGCAGCAGTTGCACATGCTGAAAGGTACGGCCCACACCCCGCTCGGCGATTTCACGAGACGGCAGCACGTCAAGACGCTCGCCCAGGAAGCGGACCTTGCCGCTTGTGGCGGACAGCACGCCGGTAATCAGGTTGAAGGTAGTGCTTTTCCCTGCGCCATTGGGTCCGATAAGCCCCATGATTTCACCGGCTCTCAGGGAAAAGCTGATATCGTTCACGGCCACCAGGCCGCCGAATTCTTTGCGGATGGCATCGACTTCGAGGACCAGAGAGCCTTTCTCGGGACGATCACGCCTGGGCAAGGCGGGCGCCGCGGGAGGTGGTGCAATACGCCGGCGTTCGGTGTGCCCGGTCAGCATGTTCCACCACGAAGCAAGAATGGGCCAGACACCGTCGCGCGCGTATTGCAATACCAGCACCATCAAGACACCGAAAACGATGAGTTCAAAATTGGACGTCGTATCGAGGATTTTCGGCAACACATTCTGCAACTGATCTTTGAGGGTGAGGATCAGACCGGAGCCCAGCACCGCACCCCATACGCTGCCCGCGCCTCCGACTACGGCCATGAACAGGTATTCGATGCCGTAATTCAGCCCGAACGGGCTGGGACTGACTGCGCGCTGCATATGGGCGTATAGCCAGCCCGAAACACAAGCCAGCAAGGCAGCGTAGACAAAAATAATGACTTTGTAATTCGCCATGTTGATGCCGAATGATTCCGCCATGCCGCCGCCACTTTTCAATGCCCGTATGGCACGTCCCGGACGGGAATCCAGTAGATTGCGGGTAGCCCACATTGACAGCAATACAGCGATCCAGATCAGGTAGTAGATATAGCGCCCATTGCCCATGGAGAGTCCGAAGATCTCGATTGGGGCAATGCCGGCGATGCCGTCATATTGGCCCAGGAATTGAAGATTCCCGAAGAGATAGTACAAAGAAAGAGACCACGCCAGCGTACCAAGAGGCAGGTAATGGCCGGACAATCGCAAGGTGATGGCCCCCAGCACATAAGCCACTACAAAGGTAACGGCAAGCCCTATCAACAAGGCCACCCAGGGAGACCACTCTATTGAGGTCGTCAGCCATGCCGTGGTGTAAGCGCCAATCCCGACAAAAGCGGCCTGTCCGAACGAAGTAAGGCCCCCTACACCCGTCAAGAGCACGAGGCCCAGCACCACCAGGCTGGCCAAGCCCACATAATTGAGATGAGTAATCCAGAACTCCGGCGTGCTCGAGACCAAAGGCAAGCCGGCCAGTACGAGCACGACGACAAGCAGTAGTAGACGATTCATGGCTTACTCCTCATCGTCGCTATGATGAGCGCCAAAAGAGCGCCACAACAACACAGGAATAATGAGCGTAAACACAATCACCTCTTTGTAGGCACTGGCCCAGAATGAAGAAAAGGCCTCCAGGACGCCAACGAACAACGCACCGCCCGCCGCAATGGGATAGCTGATCAATCCGCCGAAAATGGCGGCCACAAAACCCTTCAAGCCAATAAGAAAACCGGTGTCATAGTAGACAGTCGTGACAGGCGCGATAAGCATGCCGGACAGCGCGCCGATTGCAGCGGCCAGCGTAAAGGTCAGGCTTCCCGACATATTGGTGCTTATGCCTACAAGACGGGCCCCTCGCCGGTTGACCGCGGTTGCCCGCAAGGCGCGCCCATACAGCGTCTTGCCGAAAAAGACCCACAATCCGATGATGAGCACCGCGCAAGTGCCCAGCACAAAAAATGTCTGGGCCGACCAGCTTACTGGTCCCATTTGCACTTCTCCCTCCATGAAGGGGGGCGTACGCCAGCCCTCGGCGCCGAAAAAGACCAGAGCCAGGCCTGTGAGGGCGAAATGCACGGCCACGGAGATAATCAACAGCACCAGCACGCTTGCTTCGGCCACAGGCTGGTACACCAGCCTGTACAGCATGGGGCCCAGCGGTACGACCAAGGCCATGGAAAACAGCACGTTGATCCAAAGCGAGGTGTCCTTGCTGACGATATAGGGGGCGAGCAGATACAATACGGCCGGCAGCAACAGTGACCAGGCGAAGGTCTTGCCTATGCCCGTCCAGTTGCTGCTTCGCAATGCTGCAATCACCTCTACGGCGAATACCACCGCGCCGATAATGAGCAAGAGATTTACCGTACCCGGCACGCGTCCATTGACCATGAAGGCCAGAGTCAATGCCCCGAACGCCACAAATTCGCCCTGCGGTATGAAAATGACGCGGGTGACCACGAATACAAGCACCAGCGCCAAGCCCAGCAGCGCGTAGATGGCCCCGTTCATGACGCCGTCTTGCAGCAGTATCAGTAATATCGTTGAATCCATGTCGGACAACACCATAACAACGGGAGCCGGCGAGCCCGGCGCCCCACTTCAGAAGATAATAAATACCGGCCTGCGAGGCCGGTATTCGAATGCGCTTGAACGTTGCCGACTACGCAACGCGAACGACCCGGTCGCACACTGCGAACAGGCCGGTCATGTTACCAATTACAGGTCGGGTTGATATGTCCATTTACCGTCAACCACCTTGACCATGACACGGGCACGTTCGTCGAACCCCGCGTGATCGGTGGGGCTCATATTGAAGACGCCTTGCGAAGCGGGCAAATCTTTGATTTGTTCGATGGCATCGCGCAGAGCCTGGCGGAATTGGGGCGTACCTGGCTTGGCACCCGACTTGAGCGCCTGGGGGATGGCCGTAGAGACCAACAGCCCCGCATCCCACATATGCCCGCCGAACGTATTGATGGTGCCCTCGCCGTACTTGCCTTCGTACTTGGCCTTATATTCGAGCGCGCTTTTCTTGACAGGGTTGCTGTCCGGCAATTGGTCGGCAACCAATAGCGGACCGGCCGGCAAGATCATGTCGTTGCAGTCTTTGCCGCAAACACGCAGCACGTCGTTATTGGCAGCACCATGCGTTTGATACATGATGCCTTTGTAGCCACGGCTTTTCAGCTCGCGCTGCGGGAGTGCAACCGGGGTGCCCGAGCCGGCAACCAGAATGCCGTCGGGTTTGGCGGCGACAAGCTTGAGCGCCTGGCCCGTTACGCTGGTGTCGGTACGGCCGTAGCGCTCGACAGCGACCATCTTGATTCCCTTGGCTTTGGCGGCTTCGGTCATGACATTGAGCCAGCCCTCGCCGTAGGCGTCGCTATAGCCGATGAAACCCAGCGTCTTCACGCCCTGCTTGGCCATTGCGTCGGCCAGTGCACTGGCCATGAGCTGGTCGTTCTGGGGTGTCTTGAAGACCCATTTGCGCGCGCCCTCCACGGGCTCGACGATTTTGGCGTTGGCCGCCACGCTGATCATGGGTGTGCTGGTCTCGCCGGCCACATCCACCATGGCCAGCGACCCGGGCGTAACAGAAGTGCCAATGACTACGTCAACCTTGTCATCGCTGATGAGCTTGCGCATGTTCTTGACGGCAACGGTGGTGTCGGTGCCGTCGTCGAGCACAATGTATTCAATTTTCTGGCCGGCAACCTCGGTGGGCAGCAAGGCGACCGTATTGCGTTCGGGAATGCCCAGGGAAGCGGCGGGTCCGGTGCTGGCCACGGTAATGCCTACCTTGATTTGCGCCGATGCCAGCATGGGCAGCGCAAGCGCAACGGCTCCCGCCATCATAGAAAGTCGAAGTGACTGCTTGTGTTTCATTGTTTTGTCTCCATGGAGGGGCGGTGTCCGGCCGGAAGCGGCAGCGGGAAAGTTATACAAAAAATAGTCCGTTCTTCGATTTAGCGTATCACGTGAAACCGGCAGAAAACATAGGTGTTTTCCATTTATGGTTTAAGGTTCTAGCAATTTTACGGGTGATTCGCGATTATGGATAAAAATAGAAACAAAGTCTTTTAGGGGATTCCCTGCATAGACGCCGCATAAAAAGTACCATGAGGTTGAACTTCTGCCCGCCTGCAAAGTCGATTAACATGACAATTGACACATGCGCAGTTTTTTATAGGTGGTCACGTGAACAAGATCCACAAAACCGACGCCGAATGGCGAGAACAACTCACCCCCGAAGAATATGCAGTCGCCCGTAACAAGGGCACCGAACGGCCGTTTACCGGGCGTTACTGGGACACCAGCCAGTCCGGCATCTATCGATGCATAGGCTGCGGTACGGCGCTGTTCGCCTCCGATACCAAGTTCGATGCCGGCTGTGGCTGGCCCAGCTATTTCGAACCTCTCGATCCGGCCAATGTGCGCGAAGAAACTGATACCAGCCATGGCATGCAGCGCATCGAAGTGCTTTGCAACGTCTGCGACTCGCATCTCGGTCACGTTTTCCCCGACGGCCCCCCGCCTACCGGCAGACGTTATTGCATCAATTCGGTATCCTTGAAATTTGAACCTATTAAATGAAGAAATTCCTTTTCGACCTGTTCCCGCTGATTCTTTTTTTCCTGGCGTTCAAGTTCTCCGACATCTTTACCGCCACAGCGGTGGCCATTGCGGCAGGAATAGGGCAATTCATCTGGCTCAAGGCTACCGGCAAAGCCATCGAAGCCACCCACTGGATCAACCTCACCGTCATCGTCGTGTTTGGCGGCGCCACCCTGTTCTTCCATAACGATGTGTTCATCAAGTGGAAACCGACGGTGCTGTACTGGCTATTCGCATGCATTCTCATGGGCGGGAAGTGGTTTTTTGGCCGCAACCTCATGCAGAAGCTCATGGGCGAAAAAGTATCCATGCCGCCCCATGTATGGGACAAGCTGAACTACAGTTGGGCCACGTTTTTCGTGTTTTCGGGGGCGCTCAATCTGTATGTCGCGTTCTCCGGCGCATTTACGGAAGCCCAGTGGGTCAATTTCAAAGTATTCGGTTTAATGGCCCTGTTGCTACTTTTTGTCATTGCGCAGTCAGTGTGGCTGGGCAAGCACATGAAAGACGAGAACGAGCCGGTCGCCGCGCTTCCGGCATCCGGTGAACCAAAAAAGAGATCCTGATGTCTATAGAACGTATGAATCAACTTCGGGAGCGTCTGGAAGCCTTGGCTCCCACTCACCTCGAAGTTATCGATGAATCCCATCTTCACGCTGGTCATGCTGGCAGCAGGAACGGCGCCAGCCACTTTCGTGTCGTGATCCGCTCAGAACAATTTGCCGGGCTGTCTACGCTGGCCCGCCACCGACTTGTGTATGATCGCGTACACGATTTAATGCCTTATCCCATTCACGCCCTGGCAATCGATGCCAAAGCCAACCAGTAAAAGGATCTACATGAAACGTCTCGCCGTATTCGCAGCAGCTTGCGCCATTGCCGTTCCAGCCTATGCGCAAACCGTCGCCACTGTTAATGGCCAGGCCATTACGCAAGCGAAGCTGGATCAGTTTGTCGCTCTGCTTATCAGTCAAGGCGCGCCAGACACACCTGAACTACGCACACAGGTCAAGCAGGAAATGGTCAACCGCCTGGTCGCCGTCCAGGCCGCCGAGAAGGCCGGTATCGACAAGCAGCCCGCCGTCATCCAGGAAATAGAATTGGCGCGCCAAGGCATCCTGGTACGCGCGCTAATGGCCGACTACCTGAAGAAAAACCCCGTCACCGACGCCAAGATCCAGGCTGAATACGACGAAATCAAGAAGGAACAAGCCGGAAAGCAGGAATACAAACTGCGCCATATTCTTGTCAAAGAGCAGAAGCAGGCTGAAGACCTGACGGCAGCGATCAAGAGCAAAAAGACCACATTCGAAGCAGCTGCCAAAAAAGATTCGCTGGATCCAGGTAGCGGCAAGAACGGCGGCGATTTGGGCTGGGGTCCTGCCAGCAATTATGTGCCCGAATTTGCAGAAGCGGTCGAAGGTCTGAAAAAGGGTGAAATGACTGCGAAACCGGTGAAAACGCAGTTCGGCTGGCACATCATCCAGGTCGAGGACAGCCGTGAAGTCAAGTTCCCCGAGCTCAAAGAGGTCAAGCCGCAAATTGAAGAGATGTTGCGCCAGCAACAGTTGGCCGAATTCCAGCAAGGCCTGATCAAGAACGCCACGATCAAATAAGCAGCTGCACATGAAGGGTCACGCCATCGAACGATGGCGTGACGGCAGAGCCGCCTTGGTCGCACTGCAAAGAAATGTCGCGGTGCGTGGACCGCGGCGCTATGGCTTACCCGATATCCAGCAACGCTTTCAAACCATCTTCGTCCAGCACCGGCACGCCCAGCTCTTGTGCTTTAGCCAGCTTGCTTCCGGCATCTTCGCCTGCGACCACATAAGCCGTTTTCCTGGACACTGAACCACTGACCTTCCCGCCCGCAGCCAATATATGACGTGTCGCGTCGTCGCGCGTCCATGTGGGCATGGTTCCTGTCAGGACCAGGGTTTTTCCTGCGAGTCGCTGCCGGCCGGCAGGCACGGCTTCGGCTTTGGCATGCACGCCTGCACTGGCAAGCGCGGCGATGACTTCGCGATTGTGAGCCTCGGCGAAGAATCGGGTAATGGATTCAGCCACCACAGGCCCCACATCGTTGACGGTCAGCAATTGCGCTTCGTCGGCAGCCATGAGCGCGTCGATGGAGCCAAAATGCCGGGCCAGGTCGCGTGCGGTGGTCTCACCTACGTGCCGTATTCCCAAAGCGTACAGCAGTCGCCCGAGTTCCGGCGTGCAGGCGTCCTTCAGGGCCGCGGCGAGCTTTTCGGCCGACTTGCGCGCCATGCGTTCGTAGGACGCAAGCTCGAGCGCATTCAGGGTAAATAAATCAGCCAATGACTTGACCCGGCCGCTGTCCACCAACTGATCCACCAGCTTCTCGCCGAGTCCTTCGATATCAAGCGCCTTGCGCCCTACAGCATGAATAATGCTTTGCTTGCGCTGGGCGGCGCAAAACAGCCCACCGGTGCAACGCGATACGGCTTCGTCCTCGAGACGTTCCACCGCCGAACCGCACACCGGACAGGTCTTGGGAGTGATGTACAGGACGGCGCCCTCTGGGCGCAATTCCAGCACCGGCCCGACCACCTCTGGAATGACGTCGCCTGCGCGGCGTACGATGACGGTGTCGCCGATACGGACGTCTTTACGGCGGATCTCATCCTCGTTGTGCAGGGTCGCATTGGTGACCGTCACACCGCCGACGAAAACCGGCTTCAGGCGGGCGACAGGCGTAATGGCGCCCGTGCGCCCCACCTGCACATCGATTCCGACCAGCGTCGTGGTTTCTTCCTGTGCCGGAAACTTATGGGCGACGGCAAAACGTGGCGCGCGCGCCACATAACCAAGAACGCCCTGGGCGGCCAGCGAGTTCACCTTGTAGACCACGCCATCGATGTCAAAGGGAAGTTGCGCCCGCGCACTGCCCGTGGCAGCGTAAAAGGCCATGAGCCCGTCGGCACCCTTGACGATCTGGCGGGCGTCGTTGACCGGAAGCCCGAACTGTTCGAACCAGTCGAGCATTTGCGCGTGGGTGGTGCGCGGCATGGAAGACTGACCGGCCTCTTGCTGGAAAAGGTCTGTGTGCCCGTCGTGACGGATGAGGATCTCACCCCAGCCGTAGGCAAAAAACCGCAACGGACGGGTTGCGGTGATGCGCGGGTCCAGCTGACGCAGGCTCCCAGCCGCGGCATTGCGCGGATTGACGAATATCTTCTCGCGACGGCGTTGCTGCGCCTGGTTCAGCGCCTCGAAGTCTTGCCGGTGCATCAGCACCTCGCCCCGCACTTCCAGCACTTCGGGAAAATCTCCGGAGAGCTTCAAGGGCACGGAACGCAAGGTTCGGATGTTGCTGGTGATATCTTCACCGGTTTGCCCGTCGCCCCGGGTCGCCGCCTGTACAAGACGGCCCTGCTCGTAGCGCAGGCTTACGGCCAAGCCGTCAAACTTCAGCTCCGCAACGTATTCAACCTGGCCATCATCGCTGGACAGGCCCGCCCCTTTCAAGGTGTCGGACACCCGCTTGTCAAAGGCCAATATGTCTTCCGGCGCAAAGGCGTTACCCAGCGATCGCATGGGAACGGCGTGCCGAACGCTGTTGAAGGCCGCCAGTGGGGCGGCACCCACCCGCTGCGTCGGCGACTCGGGCGTGATGAGGTCCGGATGGGCTTCTTCCAACGCCGCCAGTTCTTTCATCAGCCTGTCATAGTCGGCGTCGGAAATGATGGGCGCGTCCATCACATGATAAAGATGATTATGACGGGCAATTTCAGCGCGCAGGTCATCGAGCCTTTGCGCGACGGAGCCGCCCTTGGAACCAGTACTCACGAAAAGACCCTGGCCGTGCGTTCAGTTCCGGCCTCGAAGCCGGCCTCTTGAAGGCGCGCATATAAGTCCAGGAGCTGCTTGTCGATCGCATGGTCGGTGCCATCGGAGACCGGATTGCCCTGGTCATCCAGCAGCACGGCATTCAGCCGCCCGGCCAGATCACGTCCCACGCTGGCCATGCGGCTGAATGCCTGCTCGTCAGGCGGGCTGTTGGGCAAGTCCAGCAGCAAGTCGATACGATCGACGCCGGCCGATTGCACATCTCTGGCATGCACGCCGTCGAACAGCACGGTGAATCGCGGAACACCTGTATCGGCCATCCATGCCAGCTGAGATCCGTACGGCAGGAAACCGACATCTTTGAGAACCCGGGTGATGTCGCTGACGGCTTGTGTACCGGGCAGGCGCAAAGCCAGGCCTACTTGCGCATCCAGCCTCGCGCAGAGCTCGTCCAGTTGTCCGGCGCGGACCATGACTTGCTCTTGTTCGGGAGCCTCGATTGCGCCGTCGAATCGTTCGGCCAGACGCTGCGCCATGGACCACAGGTGCGACCACTCGATATCGGTGAGCGGCCCGCTGCGGTTGGCCAACAATATCGACAGCTGCATCGACACATAGCTTTCATTGGGCCGCAACTTTGCCCGGTGGCCGCCGCCTTCGCGCTCCGCGAAGATGCGCACGGGCTTATTGCCCGCCTTGTGCATGGACTGCACCGCGGCCTGTAGCTGCGCTGTGCTGACCGGTTGCGCAAAATGGATGTCGATGACGACTTCGCAACCGGGGTCAACCTCGGCGGGATCGTCGGGTGCCAGCTCCTCGACCGGATCGCGCAGACCAAAGCCGGGCTCGCGTCTTCCTGCAGCACTCGGCACACTGCCCATTAGCGGATCGTGCTCGCGCTCCGGGAAATGTTCCTGCATCTTTTGCCGTATGCGCCTGTCTTGCCACCAATTGAACAAGAGTACGACCAGGATCAGCACAACCCCCAGAAGAATCAAACCGATTTGCAAATCACTCATTTGTCAGTCCGCCGTATCACCAAATATTTATGCATTTATGCATGCCCGCAATCAGACCTCAGCAAGCTGCAGGGCTGAATCGATATCTACCGCAACAATACGCGATACCCCTTGTTCCTGCATGGTAACGCCAACCAGTTGCTTGGCCATCTGCATCGCAATTTTATTATGCGAAATAAACAAAAATTGCGTCTGTTCGCTCATGCTGCTGACGAGATTGGCATAGCGTTCGGTATTCGCATCATCAAGCGGGGCGTCCACTTCGTCCAACAGGCAGAAAGGGGCCGGGTTCAGCTTGAACAGCGCGAAGACCAACGCCGTGGCGGTCAGTGCCTTCTCGCCGCCGGACAGCAGATGTATGGTGCTGTTGCGCTTGCCTGGCGGTTGAGCCATGACCTGCACGCCAGCGTCGAGGATCTCGTCGCCTGTGATCGAGAGCCGGGCCTCGCCGCCCCCGAAAAGGCGTGGAAACAATTCGCCAAAATGGAAATTGACCTTGTCGAAGGTGTCTTGAAGCAGCTCGCGCGTTTCACGATCGATTTTACGGATCGCATCTTCCAGTGTCTCGATGGCGGAAGTCAAGTCCTGATGCTGCGCATCGAGGAAGCCCTTGCGTTCCCGGGCTGAATTCAATTCGTCCAGCGCCGCCAGGTTCACTGGGCCAAGCCCGTCGACCGCGCGCGAGATCCGTTGCACTTCGGACTGGAGCCAGGTGGTGCGCTGCCATTCGTCCGGACGCTGCTCCAGCAGTTCGCGTAATGCCTGGCGGTCGACCTGATGCGCATCCAACTGCTCGGCAAATTGCTCGACTGCCAGCCGCGCGGCCTGCTCCTGCAGCTGCAGCTCCATGATCCGCGCACGTCTGGGCTCCAGGGAACGTTCCAGCGTCATGCGTTCTTCATCGGCGCCACGCAATGCCGCAGCCAGGTTGTCCAGCTGAATGCGGGCAAGATTGAGCGCCTCTTCCCGTTCGGCGCGCAGTTCCAGCGCATCTTGCAAGCCCGCCTGCGATGCCGAGGCATCGAGCTCGAAGAGTTCGCCCTGCAGTCCGTCGAGTTCGGCGCTTGCACGCCTGGCCTGGTCGGCCGCCAGCTGCAAATTGCGATTCAAGTCAGCAATACGTGTCTGCAGCGCGCGCTCGGCATATTCCGATTCGTGTACTGCGCGTTCCAGGTCGCGCAGATGCACACGGGCCTTTTCCACCTGCAAGGCAAGCCCTTCGCCGGATATCTCGGCATCGGAGTATCGTTCCTGGTGCTCGGCCAACTGAATGTCGAGCACTTCGAAACGTGCCTCGGCTTCTTCCTTTCCTGCCAGCAATTCTTCGGTCTGCAAAGCAATTTCGGCCATGTCCTCCCGGATGCGCGCCGCGCGTTCGCCCGATTGCTCTGCCTGTTGCTGCAGGCGGGAGTGCTCAAGCTGAACATCGTGAAGGCGGCGGGTCAGTTCGGACAAGCGCTGGCGCGCCGGGCCCATGGCCTGCGCAACATGTTGCCAGGCGTTCTCAGCCTGACTGACCGCGGCCACGGCCTGATCGGCGATCAGCTGCCGCCCTTTCACATCGCGCCGCAGATTTTCGATTTCCTGCTGCCGGGCGAGCATCCCGGCCTGTTCGGAATCCGGCGCATAGAAGCGCACACTGTGCATATCGACTAAATGGCCTTCCTTGACGACATACATACCACCCGGCGGCAATTCGGCACGCAAGGCCAGCGCCTGGGCAAGGTCGGCACAGACGTATACCCTGTCCAGCCAGTCATTCAGCAAGGTCAGGAGATCCGGGTCGGTAAGACGCAACAAGGTGCTTAGCGGTTTCATGCCATTGCCCGACGGCCTGGCGGCTGACGCCGGCGGGACCTGATAAAAGGCCAGCCGCGCCGGCGGCGCATCGTTGGCAAAGGCGCGAGCGTGCTCCAGCTGACGAACCTCCAGTCCGGTCATGCGCTCGCGCAGTACGGCCTCAAGCGCCGTTTCCCATCCTGTATCGATATGCAGCTTCTGCCATAGGCGCCCCAGACTCGCCAGTTCGTGACGTGCCAGCCAGGGTTCAAGAGCGCCCTGCTTTTGCACATCGTCCTGCAAGGCGGCAAGGGCGGCGAGGCGCGCATCCAGCCGGGCGACCGCCTGCGACGCCTCCTGGGAAGCGTCCTGAGCGGCGCGACGTTGTTCGTCCAGCCCAGGCAGGCGGTCTTCGAGCTCCAGCAACTGGCCTTGGGCCTCTTGCAGTTGCTCCTGTATGGCGGCACTATCGCCGGCCAGCCGCGCGATGTTGTCCGGATCGGGTTCATTCAGATTGCGCAGATCCTGTTCGAGCCGCTCTTTGCGCAACTCGAGCGCCTGCAGCTGGCGGTCGGCATCGCGCTGCGTTTGGGCGACCAGCGCCAAGTCTTGCTCGACGCGTGCCAGCACGCCGCGCAGTTCGTCGCGTGAAACCGCGGCAAGCCGCAGCTTGCTTTCAATATCGGGCAAATGCGCTTGCGCGTCTTCGGCGCTGGCTCGCGACTCTTCGGTTCGGGCCGCTGCCGTTTCAAGGTCGGCCTCAGCCTGAGCGATTTGATCGGTGCAATGCGACTGCTGGTCCGCCCATTCCTGCAATTGCGCCTGCAGTTGATCCCGACGGGCTTGGACCCGGTTGCGCGAGTCCACAACGTGCCGGATTTCCGCCTCGAGCCGGCTTACCTGCGCACCCGCTTCGAAAAGCAGTCCTTGCGCCGTATGCACGGTATCGCCGGCCGCGTAATGCGCCTGACGCCTTGATTCCAAAGCCGACTCGCCGGCGCGCAAGCTGGCCGTGGCGCCTTCGAGCTCGGTTTGAGCCTGCTCTATTGCCAGAAATTTTTCCTGCTGGTCCTGGCGAGCGTTATTTTCTTTCAGCAGCCATAGCGCATGCTGCTTCAACTCACCGTCTTCCTGCAAGGAGCGGTACCGCTGAGCTACTTCGGCCTGCGCCTCGAGTTTTTCAAGCTGGCTTTCCAGTTCGCGGAGAATGTCTTCAACGCGTATGAGATTCTCGCGGGTGTCGGCCAGGCGATTGCCTGTTTCCCGGCGCCGCTCTTTATAGCGCGACACACCCGCGGCTTCCTCCAGAAAAATTCTGAGTTCTTCAGGCCGCGCCTCGATCAGGCGATTGATCATCCCCTGCCCGATTATGGCGTAGCCGCGGGAGCCCAGCCCCGTGCCGAGGAAAATGTCGTGAATGTCGCGTCGGCGCACCTGCTGGTTGTTGACGTAGTAGCTGCTCGCGCCATCGCGGGTGAGCACCCGCCTTACCGCAATTTCAGCATAAGTGCTCCACTGGCCGACCGCCCGCCCTTCTGTATTGTCGAATACGAGTTCCACCGATGCCCGGGCGGCGGGTTTGCGATGGCCGGATCCATTGAAGATGACATCCTGCATGGATTCGCCGCGCAATTCCGACGCCTTGGTTTCTCCCAGTACCCAACGAACCGCGTCGATAATGTTCGATTTACCGCAGCCATTGGGACCCACCACTCCAACCAACTGGCTAGGCGTGGGAATGACCGTCGGTTCGACAAATGATTTGAAACCGGCAAGTTTTATTTGGGTCAGACGCACAATAAGCGAGCATTGAAAGGGGGTGAAGCGGCACGCCGGAGGCGCGATCCCGGCGATCTGAAATAGGTAAAAGCGTGAGTGTAATGCTTAGCGGAAACCGTCACGTATGATAACGCAGCATGGGGTCGATCAATGCCCAAAAAGAAACTACGCTATGATTTTCAGTTTAGGACATTGGGCCAAAGTTATACTCACTAACATTTTGCCCTTCAGCGCCATCCGGTATTCAACTAAACATTCAATCGAGACTTTCCATTGAAAAAAGGCTTTTATCTGGTCATGATAGCCCAGGCGCTTTCGTCCGTGGCAGACAATGCATTGCTCATCGCTGCCATAGCGTTAATTGCCGATTTACAGGGCCCCGACTGGATGGCGCCAATGATGAAATGGTGGTTCGCGCTGGCCTACGTCGCGCTGGCAGCGTTTGTAGGTGCCTTTGCCGATGCTTTTCCTAAAGGCAGGGTAATGTTCATCACAAATGCGATCAAAGTGGCGGGATGCCTGCTGATGTTTTCCTGTCAAAGCATCAGCGTGGGCAACCATGAGCAGTTATTCCTGGTGTTTTGCGCTTACACCCTCGTGGGCATCGGGGCGGCTGCGTACTCGCCGGCCAAATACGGCATCGTCACCGAAATGCTGCCGCCCGAACTTCTGGTAAAAGGAAATAGCTGGATCGAAGGTCTCACCGTGCTGTCCATCATCGCCGGCACTGTGCTGGGGGGAGTGTTGATCAATCCCGCAGTATCCGAAGCACTGCTGGCGCAACCCTGGATCAGTTCGCTGGTGAATACCCGGACAGAAGCGGCCATTCTGTGCATAGGGATGGTGTACTTGCTTGCTGCGGCGACCAACTTGCTGATACCGGCGACCAATGTGCGTTATCCCAAGCAACACAAGAATCCCGTTACGCTCATCGCCGATTTTGGCGGCTACGTACGGATTCTGTGGCACGACAAGATCGGTCAAATTTCGCTTGCGGTAACCACTTTGTTCTGGGGCGCAGGCGCCACGCTGCAATTCATCGTCATCGAGTGGGGAGCCCGACATCTGGGCTATCGCCTGGATCAAGCTTCCGTGTTGATGGGTGTGGCCGCCTTGGGAACGGTAGGCGGCTCCGTTCTGGCCGGCCGCGTACCATTGAAACGTGCTTTATCCGTCTTGCCGATAGGCGTAATAATGGGCTTTGCGGTGATGCTCATGCCCATTGTGCACGAGCGCTGGGCCGTATACAGCGTATTGCTTCTAATAGGCGGGCTATCGGGCTTTTTTGTGGTGCCCATGAATGCGCTGCTTCAGCACCGGGGACATGTCCTGCTTTCGGCGGGCCATTCCATTGCCGTGCAGAACTTCAATGAACAATTGAATATCCTGCTGATGCTTGCCCTTTACAGTCTCATGCTGTGGCTCAATTTGCCCATCAACGCAATCATCATCATCTTCGGCCTTCTGGTTGCCACGCTCATGCTGTTATTCATACACTGGAATCGTTGCAACCATCGCGCCGACCCCCGGCTGGAAAGCACCATAGGGCAACACGGACACGGGCAAGCGCTAAGACACTAGTGCGCCGGTTGTTCGTTCAAGGCTATTTCGGCGGCGGCGCCCTCGACGGCGCGCGCAAGATTCAGGTCGTGCCATGCGTCGGCCTTGTGCTGAGGCCGGATCAATAACGCTGCAGGATGATAAGTAACAACTAAGGGAATGGCCTGACCGCTCTCGCTGTATATATGGTGTACATGTCCGCGCAACGCTTCGAAGTCGGTGTCGGTCTCCAGTAAAGCCTGCGCGGCCAGCTTACCCAGCGCCAGGATACGGCGCGGTTTCAACAATGCGATCTGGCGCCGCAGATACGGCAGGCAGGAAGCAATCTCTTCCGGCCTGGGGGTGCGATTACCCAAGGGCCGGCATTTGATCAGGTTGGTGAAAAACACGGTGGACGCCTGCACGCCGATCGAAGCGAGCATGGCCTCGAGCAGCACTCCCGGCTTACCCTGGAACGGCAGCCCCACCCTGTCGTCATGTTCACCGGGCGCCTCGCCGACCAGCAACCACTCCGGCGACTCAACGGCGCCGGTACCAAAAACGATCTGGCTGCGCGCCGTCTGCAAGCCGCAAGCCTCGCACGCGGCAATATGATGCTGCAAGGCCTCCCAGGCGTGAGGAATGGGCACATTGACATTGGACTCTGCCGCTGCGATTTGCACATCGGCGCTACGCTCGGAGGCTCGCGAGTCTGGCGCCACGCCAACGGACCGAGCTTGTGCAGATTCTGTTGCGCCGGATTGCTTGCTGATACGGGACTCGGGTACCGCTGTAACGGGAGCAGCCGCGGGAGCCCTTACAGCGTCGGGTCGTCCGCTATTCGCGGCATAGCGAGCAAGCATGCGCTTATCAAGGCCGATTTCCTGCAACCAGGCAAGCTGCAGAGTGTTGAGCGCCGGCGCGTTCTGCTTGATTAGGTCATTCATGCCGCATCCAGCCGTTTTTCCATGACGCAGGCATCTTCCCTTTGTCCATACCCGGAAGGGTAGTAGTCTTTTCGCACAGCAAGCTGGGTGAACCCCTTACGCCTATAGAATTGCAAGGCGTTCTCGTTGGATGGACGAACCTCCAGGACGATGGCGGGCAATCCGCGCGCCAGAGCCTCACGTTCGCACTGACGAAGCAGGGAAGCGCCGACGCCTTTCTTCTGGCATGACGGCGACACCGCTATGACGAGCAGGTGAGCCACGTCAGGCGCGAACATGACCATGCAGAAGCCGGCAATACAGCCATCCTGCCATGCCACCCATGCTCCATAGCCCGCGTTCAATCCATCGGCGAAGTTGCCGCGCGTCCAGGGAAACGACTGCACCGACTGTTCTATGCTGGCGACCTCGTCCAGGTCGCTGGCTGTCATGGGCTGGATGGAGGCCACATGCTGCAATGCCTTGGGATTGCCGCCCTTGCCCTGTTCGCGCTCGAGAGTGGTATACGCCACTTTGTCCCGTACATACAAGGGTGCCGCGAGCTCCGGCGCAATGCCGCCTCCGGTATGCCAGGCAATAAGGGCCAGGCGCGCCACGGTCTCTGCGTCGGGCCGCAGGGACGGCCCGACTTCCAGCAAAGGTAGCTCGTCCTGCAGCTGCCGAAGCACGGGATAGGCTGTGAGCGCATCGCCTATAAGCCGCACAGGCAGAGCGCTTGAATAGGCAGCGTCCCACGCCGGACGGGAAAGCTGCAGCCAGGGTCCCACGTCTGCGGCGTTCAGCAAGATAGGTTCCTGAAGTTCGCGCCAACCGCTGGCGGCATCTCCGTCGGCACGGTAGGCGGCCAGATATACTTCGCCCATCCGTGCATCTTGTGCGACAACTGACACAGGCCCCACTGCCGCTGCCGCACCGAAGTCGCGCGCGGCGACGGCCTGTAAAGATGCGACCGGGATGACCGGGATACCCAACGCAAATGCAATTCCCTGCGCCACGCCGCAAGCGACGCGCAAGCCCGTGAAGCCGCCCGGCCCTTGGCCGAACGCGACCGCGCTGACGTCGTTGCGCTGGATGCCGGCCTGACTCAGCAAGTCGTCTGCCATGGGCAATAAACGTTCGGCATGCTCGCCCGTCGCGTCATGGTCCAGTGTGCGTAGATGTAAACGCCCCTCAGCCTGGGTCAGCAAGGCAACCCCGCACAAGCTGGATGACGTCTCAAGCGCTAGAATATGTAAAGTCATGGATGCATTTTAAACGCGCCGGCAACATCGTTGGGACGATACGGCAAAGCTTAAGACATTCGGCCGAAAGACGGACCAGTTGGCCCACTATAAACTCACACCGTTAGAGGCGTCTTTCAAGGTTCAGGCAGTTCAAATTCCAGGGATCAATACGCGGCGTACTTGTAGTAAATGCTACGCCCTTTATATCCAGATACTTATTATGTAATATCTTGCAACGAGGCCTATACGGGCATTCTCAGCCCTGTTACATTTTCCCCATGAATACACAAAACCAATCTCTCTCTCGCAAAATTCTCGTCGTCGATGACGACCCCCGGCTCCGCGATCTGCTGCGCCGGTATTTGTCGGAACAGGGTTTCAACGTTTTCGTAGCCGAAGATGCCAAAGAAATGGGCAAGCTCTGGCAGCGCGAGCACTTCGACCTTCTGGTTCTTGACTTGATGTTGCCGGGTGAAGATGGGCTTTCGATTTGCCGACGCCTGCGCGGGGGGCACGACAACACGCCCATCATCATCCTTACCGCAAAAGCCGAAGAAATCGACCGCATCGTCGGATTGGAAATGGGCGCCGACGACTACCTGTCCAAGCCGTTCAACCCTCGCGAACTTCTGGCCCGCGTCAACGCCATATTGCGGCGCCGTGGCACCGAAGAACATCCCGGAGCCCCCAGCCAAGAGAACGAATCCATCGAATTCGGGCCATACGTGCTGAACCTCTCCACACGCACGCTTACCCGCAACAACGAGCAAGTTCCCATTACGACCGGCGAATTCTCGGTATTGAAGGTTTTCGCACGGCACCCCAAGATTCCGCTGTCGCGCGACAAACTCATGGAACTGGCGCGCGGTCGTGAATACGAAGCCTTCGACCGCAGTCTCGATGTCCAGATCTCACGCCTGCGCAAGTTGGTGGAGCCCAACCCCTCCAAGCCGGTATTTATCCAAACGGTATGGGGCCTGGGATATGTTTTCGTACCAGATGGCGGGCATTAACGGCGGGCGGGCATAACCTTGCAGCAACAGGTTTTGCCCGCTACTCCCAAGCAACGTAAAAAGGCCAAGTCGCGCTTGCGACTTGGCCTGTTCAGTCGTTCCTTCCTGCTCTTGGCGGGCCTCATGTTGGTCAGCCTGGGCGCATGGCTGCAAGTCTTTTTCAGCATGGAAGAAGGGCCCCGGGCCACTCAGATGGCGCAACGGGTCACGACAGCCGTCAGTATCACCCGCTCCGCTCTCGTCTATGCGCCGCGCAGCGTACGGCCCGCATTGCTGCTGGACCTTGCCACGAAGGAAAGCTTGCGGGTCCAGCCGCGCGAGAGCGCCGACATACTCGAGCCTCTGCCTAACTCCAATTACTGGAACCATGTTGCGGCCGAAATCAAAGAGCGGCTGGGTCCCGACACGCATATCATGTGGTCGGTCAACAAGGCACCTGGCATCTGGGTGAGCTTCGAGATCAACACTGATCAATATTGGCTTGTTTTCGACCGCGAGCAACTCGGCCTGACCGCCGGCGCCGAATGGCTGGGATGGGGTGCAACAGCGCTGGTGCTGGCCCTGATCGGCGCTGCGGTCAGTGTGCGATTCGTCAACCGCCCCCTCGCCCAACTGGCCAAAGTCGCGCGGCAATTGGCACGTGGCGAAACACCATCGCCCTTACCCGAAAAAGGACCTGCCGAAATCCGCGACATGAATATCGCCTTCAATCGCATGGCTCGCGATATTCGCCAAACCGAGGCGGACCGCGAGATCATGCTGGCAGGAATCTCTCACGATTTACGCACGCCGCTGGCGCGGATGCGTCTCGAAATCGAAATGAGCAATGTCACCGACGAAGCTCGTCAAGCCATCGATGAAGACCTCGGACAGATCGACCACAGCATCGGCCAGCTCATGGAATACGCAAGGCCGGCAGGGGCCGTGCCCGAGCAGGGAATCGATGTATCGTCCGTGCTTCGCGACCTGTACGAACGCGAGCGCAGTCACACGGAATCGCTGGGCGGTGCGCTGACGGCGTCGATCGAGACCAATTTATATGCCAAGATCAACGCGCACGATCTCAAGCGCATTGTCGGAAACCTGATCGAGAACGCAAGGCGCTATGGTCGCACGCCGTCCGATGGGCGGGCTCATATCGAATTGATCGCAAGGCAGCAAGGCAACATTCTTGCCATAGAGGTCAAGGACCAGGGTGCGGGCATCGCCCCCACCGACATTCAGCGCCTGCTGCGCCCCTTCTCCCGCGGAGAGTCGGCGCGCACCGGCGTGAGCGGTGCGGGCCTGGGCCTCGCTATCGTGGAACGCCTTCTTGGGCAGGTAGGCGGGCAGCTGGAATTGATCTCGCATCCGAAAGGCGGCCTGGTGGCGCGCATCGAAATTCCGAAGGCGCGCATTAGGAATTTTCAATTAGACACCGATACTTAATAGCGTAGAATTTGATCATTGGGTGTACTGCGTATACCGCATATGACCGACTTACTTACTATCAGGAGTTCACATGAAAACCGTAGGCGACAAGCTCGAACCCTTCAAAGTTGCGGGTGTCAAGCCCGGCTTCAACATGCATGAAGAGAACGGCATTTCCGCATTCGAGGAAATCACTGAAAGCTCATTTCCCGGCAAGTGGAAAATCATCTACTTTTATCCCAAGGACTTCACCTTTGTATGTCCCACAGAGATCGTGGGCTTCAATGCACTAGCTCAAGACTTCGAAGACCGCGACGCCGTCCTGATGGGCGGATCGGTCGACAATGAATTCGTCAAGCTGGCGTGGCGCCGGGAGCATCCCGATCTCAGCAAATTGGGGCACTATCAATTTGGCGACACCACCGGCGCCCTGGTCGACCAACTTGGCGTACGCGAGAAAACCGAAGGCGTCTCGCTGCGCGCCACGTTCATTGTCGACCCCGACAATTTCATCCAGCATGTTTCGGTAAACAATCTGAATGTGGGCCGTAATCCGGAAGAAATCCTGCGCTTGCTCGACGGCCTGCAAACCGATGAGCTTTGCCCATGCAATCGGGCAGTTGGTGGCGACACGCTTTAATTCAAGATCCAAGCCCATGGAATTCCTATCCGACATCAAGGCCATGATCCCCGATTGGGCCAAAGACATACGCCTGAATCTGGACGGCACCATTGCCCGGTCTTCACTGAAGACAGACGATGCCACTGGCGTTGCTTTGGCGGCGGCCTACGCCGCCCGCAGCAGTACCTTGATCAATGCATTCAAGACCGGCTTGTCGGACGCGGATGTCGGCGGCGTATTGACGGCAGCCGCGCTCATGGGCATGAACAATACCTACTACCCTTTTGTCGAGATGTCCGGCGATGGCCAACTGAAGACGCTCCCGGCACAACTGCGCATGAACGCGTACGCCACGCATGGCGGTATCGACCAGGCCCGATTCGAACTCTTCGCCCTGGCTGCATCGATTGTCGGAAAGTGCAACTTCTGTGTGAATTCGCACTACGCCAATCTGAAAAAGGCCGGCTATACCGCAGAGCAGTTGCGCGACGTCGGCCGCATTGCCTCAGTGGTGAATGCGGCGGCCCAGGTGCTCACCGCCGAAGGCAAGTAGCAAGCCATCAATCACCAGCACAGCGGCGCAGGTGTCAGGCGCGTGCCAGCAATGCCACCACCGTGGCGGCTATGCCTTCTTTGCGGCCCAGATAGCCAAGGCTTTCATTGGTCTTGGCTTTAATATTGATGTCCTCCGGCGAAATAGACAGGTCTGCAGCAATATTGGCGACCATAAGTTCCGCGTGAGGACCTATCTTGGGCGCCTGAGCATGCACCGTGGCATCTATATTCACCACTGCCCAACCTTTCTGCCTGACTTTCTGCATGGCCGCCCGCAATAGCACCCGGCTGTCGGCGCCTTTGTAGGCAGGATCGGTGTCTGGAAAATGGCGGCCAATGTCGCCCAGGCCGGCTCCTCCCAATATAGCGTCCGTAATCGCGTGCAGCAGCACATCGGCGTCGGAATGGCCCAGCAAACCATGAGTATGAGGAATCGTCACACCGCCGATTACCAAGGGACGGCCCTCCACCAAGGCGTGGACGTCGAAGCCCTGGCCTACACGTACCGGAAAATTCATAAACGCTCCATAGTGGGATAAATAGTGTGGGATTTCATGCCTACAGCCACTTCTCCATCAGGTCAAAGTCCTGCGGCCAGGTCACCTTGAAATTACGCGGCGACCCAGGAATCAGGCAGGGAGCATAACCCGCCATTTCCATGGCAGACGCCTCATCGGTAATTTCGCCCGCGGCGATGTCGGCACGCTGCAGCGCATCAAGCAGACGCGTGGCCGGGAACATTTGGGGCGTCTGGGCCAGCCACAAGCAGTCTCGCTTTATCGACTTCTCAATGGTGGACAGCGTATGGCCTGATGACGATACCGGTTCACCCGTAGCGCCGTCTGCCAGCGGGTATGCCAGCTTGACCGTATCGGCCACAGGCTGCGCGAGCAGACCTCCGGCATTCAACTGCAGGCAGCTATCAATAAGCCGCTCCAAGGCATCGACGGGCAGCCCCGGGCGCGCGGCGTCATGGACCAATACCCAGTCATCAACCCCTACATTGGCGTCCAGCAATGCCGCCATGACCGTTTGCGCACGGCTGGGCCCGCCGCATGGGCGCCAAATGGTTCGCTCCAGCCCCCGCAGCGCCTGCTCCACCCAGATATCGTGCGCGGCCACCGCCACCCTTACCTGAGCAATGCGCTTGTCGGCCAGCAAGGCCTTCACCGCCCAGCGCAACATGGGCTCGCCCTTCAACAGCCGGTATTGCTTGGGCAGGGCCGCAACATCCGTCTGGATAGCGGTCCCGCCGGCAGCCATAGGCGCCGGCCGGGCCAAGGCGGTGCCCGCCGCCAGGGCGCGTGCGCCAATACCGGCGGCCGGAACAATTGCAATCAGTTTCTTATACATAGGAAAGGCATTTTATAATGACAATCTACATGAATATAGAAACAACCCCTCCCCCGTCGCTTCCCTCCACCAAAACTGTGCTCGCCGGCTTGAAGCCCGGGCACCGGAACGCGCAACCCATCCCGCCCGGATCAGGCGATGCATGGATGCTGGCCGACCTGGCGCGCGCATCGCGCCAGACGCTGGTCGTGCTGTGCGCCGAACCGTTGACCGCTCAGCGGCTGGCCGAGGAAATCCTGTTGTTCGCGCCCGAACTGCGCGTGCGGCAACTGCCCGACTGGGAGACCTTGCCCTACGACAGCTTCTCCCCACATCAGGATTTGATCTCCGAGCGCTTGCGTACACTGCATGCATTGATGCAGGAAAGCGTCGATATTCTTACAGTGCCCGTCACGACGGCGCTGTACCGACTTGCGCCGCCGGAGTTTCTGGCCGCCTACACGTTTTCGTTCAAGCAGGGCGACGCACTCGACGAAGAGGGGCTGCGCCGGCAACTGACTCTCGCCAACTACACGCATGTCACTCAGGTAACCGCGCCGGGCGAGTTCTGCATACGCGGCGGCCTGATCGACTTGTTCCCCATGGGGTCGGTACTGCCCTACCGCCTGGATCTGTTCGATAACGAGATCGAGTCAATTCGAAGCTTCGACATCGATACCCAACGCAGCTTGTATCCCGTCAAGGAAGTCCAGCTATTGCCCGGCCGCGAGTTTCCCATGGACGAGACAGCGCGCAATGAGTTCCGCGCACGCTTTCGGGAAATCTTCGAAGGCGATCCATCGCGCGCCTTGCCCTACAAAGACATAGGCAATGGCATCGCGTTTGCGGGTATCGAGTATTACCTTCCCCTGTTCTTCGCACATACCGCAACGTTGTTCGACTATTTGCCGGCTCAATCACTCACGGTCACACTGGGCGACATCAACCAGGCAGTACAACGGTTCGCGCACGACACGCAAGGCCGGTATCAATTTCTGAAAAGCGACCGCGAACGGCCGGTGTTGCCACCCGAGCAGCTGTTTCTCAGCGAAGAAGACCTGTTCACGAAATTGAAGCTGTTTGCCAGGCTGGCCATGGTCGGCAGTGGCCCGCACCCTGATTTTCAAGCTGCACCCGATGTCGCGATTGCGCGGCGCGCCGAAGACCCCGTGGCAAACCTGCGGGCGCTGCTGAACCGGCATCATGGCCGCATCGCTTTGTGCGCAGACTCCGCCGGAAGGCGCGAGACACTGCTTCAGATGCTGGAAGAATTTGGCATCAGGCCCGATTTCCCCAGCGAAACTCTGCAGGACTTCCTGGTTTCGGAAAGCCGCTACGCGGTGGTGATCGCACCGGTTTCCAACGGCTTCTCCCTGGTCGACCAGGCGCTCACACTGCTGACCGAAAACGACCTCTATCCAAGCCAGGCGCGGCCCAGACGCCGCGGCAAGCGCGCGCAGGAACACGCCAGCGACGTGGAAGCCATGGTGCGCGACCTGTCCGAATTGCGCGAAGGTGATCCGGTCGTGCACGCTCAACATGGCATCGGCCGCTATTGCGGCCTGGTCGAGATGGACCTGGGCGAAGGCGTGATGGAGTTGCTGCACCTGGAGTACGCCAACGGCAGCACTCTGTATGTGCCGGTGGCGCAATTGCATGTCATCGCCCGCTATAGCGGCTCCGATCCGGATCACGCGCCCCTGCATCAACTGGGTTCGGGTCAGTGGGAAAAAGCACGACGCAAGGCCGCAAAGCAGGTGCGCGACGCGGCCGCCGAATTGCTGGCCCTGTACGCCCAGCGCGCGGCGCGCGAAGGCTACCGGTTCAAGCTCCCCATCAACGACTACCAGGCTTTCGCCGAAGGCTTCGGCTTCGAAGAAACACCGGACCAGGCGGCGGCAATCGAAGCCGTCATCGGCGACATGACGTCGGGGCGGCCCATGGACCGGCTGGTATGCGGCGACGTCGGCTTCGGCAAGACCGAAGTGGCGCTACGCGCGGCATTCCTGGCCGTGCTCAATGGCAAACAGGTCGCGCTGCTGTGCCCCACCACCCTGCTGGCTGAACAACACGCCCAGACCTTTGCCGATCGATTTGCCGACTGGCCGGTGAAAGTGGTGGAGCTGTCGCGCTTCCGGTCAAGCAAAGAAGTGGCGGGCGCCATCCAGGGCCTGAATGACGGCCGCGTCGATATTGTGATCGGCACCCACAAAATACTGTCCAAAGACGTCATATTCAAACGCCTTGGTCTCGTCATCATCGACGAAGAACACCGCTTTGGAGTGCGCCAGAAAGAGGCATTGAAAACGCTCCGTGCCGAAGTCGATGTGCTGACGCTTACTGCGACCCCCATACCGCGTACGCTCGGTATGTCGCTGGAAGGAATACGCGACTTCTCCGTGATCGCGACGGCGCCCCAAAAACGGCTTGCCATCAAGACCTTCGTGCGGCGGGAAGACAAAAGCACAATACGCGAAGCCCTGTTGCGCGAGCTCAAACGCGGCGGCCAGATCTACTTCCTCCATAACGAGGTCGACACCATACAGAATCGGCGCGCCAGCCTGGAAGAACTGGTGCCCGAAGCCCGCATCGCCGTCGCGCACGGGCAAATGGCGGAACGTGAACTTGAAGAGGTCATGAAAGGCTTCTACCAGCAGCGCTATAACGTATTACTGTGCACGACCATCATTGAAACCGGCATCGATGTGCCTACCGCCAATACCATCGTCATACATCGCGCCGACAGGCTGGGCCTGGCGCAATTGCATCAGCTGCGCGGGCGAGTGGGTCGATCCCATCATCAGGCTTATGCCTATTTGATGACGCCGGGCGAAGACGCCATCACTTCAAACGCCAAGAAGCGCCTGGAGGCCATACAGGCCATGGAGGAGCTCGGCGCCGGTTTCTTTCTGGCCATGCACGATCTGGAAATACGGGGCACCGGCGAGGTCCTGGGCGAGTCGCAGTCGGGCAATATCCAGGAGATTGGCTTTTCGATGTATTCCGAAATGCTCAATGCGGCCGTCCGGGCCCTGAAGTCGGGCGAAGAGCCCGACCTGGATTCACCTTTTGCCGCGCTGTGCGAAGTGAACCTCCATGCCTCGGCGCTGCTGCCCTCCGACTATTGTCCCGACGTGCACGCAAGGCTTGGTTTCTACAAGAAACTGTCGCATGCCAAGCATGAAGATGACTTGATCATGATTCAGGAAGAGTTGATAGACCGCTACGGAAAATTGCCTGAAGCGGCACAGACGCTACTCGCGACCCATCGACTGCGCCTGCATGCCGAGCCCCTGGGCATCATCAAGGTCGACGCCAGCGATGCTCAGGCGATGATCCAGTTCTCTGCCAAACCCAATGTGGAGCCCTTGCGCATCATCGAACTCGTCCAGAAGCAACGCGAAGTTCGACTTGCCGGGCAAGACAAACTGAAAATCGAGATCAAGCAAGGTCAGCAGATCAGCGCACGCATCGACGCAATACGCAAAGTCCTGCGGGCGCTGGGCTAGAGCATTTTTGTCGAGGTGTTTACGAGGCTCGCTGCAGCCACAAGGCTCGTTGGTTGCGCCGATGTAAAAGCGCCGGTGCCCGACCTGCTGCTGTTGTCAGGCAGAAAAGGCCAGGAATCAGGCCGTGAGGCCGGCAAGTTTCCCCTTGCGCAGTTGTCCGGACTGCCCCCACCTACCCCGGACAACGTCATCAGAACCGGATAACGGCATCAGAGCAGGACAGCGTCACTAAAAGTGCCGAAAACACTTGAATTGAAAATGCTCTAATTGCCTTGAGCGTCTTTAATGGCTCAGCCGAAACCAGTTCAATATCGCGTCAAGAGGGCTTACATTGAGCGCATAATTGGCCTGCCGGCGCACCACCGGCTTGGCGCGATATGCAACTGAATATTCAGCCAGCGCAAGCATTTTCAGGTCGTTGGCGCCGTCGCCCACCGCGATGATCTGTTCCGGTCCGGCTCCCAGTTCGTCGGCAAGCCGCTTCAAATGGTCAGCCTTGCCTTGAGCATCGACAATCGTGCCCACGATCTTTCCGGTCAACTTGCCGTCGTTCGTATCCAGGAGATTGGCATGGCAGGCATCCAGCGACAGGCGCTCTTTCAGCCTCTCGGTAAAGAAAGTGAAACCGCCGGATACCAGCAAAGTTTTCAATCCTGTCTTTCTGACCACAGATACGAGTTTCTCGGCGCCGGGATTGAGCCGCAAGCGCTGTTCATAAACCTGCTCGAGCGCAGCAACCGGCACACCTTCAAGCAGGGCCACCCGGCGCTGGAGGCTTTCCGCAAAATCCGTAATCTCGCCGCGCATGGCCGCCTCGGTGATGGCGGCCACTTCAGCCTTGCGTCCGACCATATCGGCGATCTCGTCGATGCATTCAATATTGACCAGAGTGGAATCCATGTCCATGGCCAACACCTTGCAATCCCGCAGCCGCGCGATTTGTTCGAAGAATGCATAGTCCATGCCGAATTCGGCGCAGCCCGCTTCGACCGCGCGGCGCTCGTTATCGTCGACGTCGAGCAGGCGCACCGCTGTGCTGCCCAGCTCCTGCACCCCGCCGGCGCAAGCAATCGCCGCGATTTTTTCGATGTTGGCCGCAACAAGGTTGGGGGCTTGAAGAATAAGATGAGTCATGTTCTATATTTAATAAAAGAGTCGCTATTTTGCAAGCGCAACCCGGTCGGAGCGTCATGAGATGTAAATGTTGCGAGTCATTTTAACTGCTGGCGCGCGCAGCCCTAATCCGGCACGATTCGGCGTTATGATTGACACCTTCCCCGGCCCAGCCAGGCTGGCATACCAGGACAGGACTTACCTATTCTTATCTCGACACCATCAATGCCAGCGCATCATTTTCCGGCGTTCCCCGCAGTAGCGCGTATCAGTCCCTTCATACAAAAAATCTTGCTGCTCTGCCTGCTGTGCCTGTGCATGGGGCTTACGCTGGCATGTGCCCATGCCGCGGACACAGACACGAAGCTAGAGCCGGAGAAAGTGCTGGATACGGCGCGCGCCCAGATTGATGCGGTACAGAAGAAGCTCGACACGCTCAGCGACAAACCCATGGACGATGGCCAGCTTGCCGACCTGCGCCGAACGGCGCTCGAAGCACAGGCTCAGGCTGAAGCGGCCGCATCGGCCATCGAACCTCAGCTCGCAAGCGTAAAAGCGCGTCTGGCGGAACTCGGGACACCGGCTGAAGGCACACCCGAAGCCCCCGATGTTGCCGAACAGCGCAAACAGCTCACGAAAAACAGCACCACGCTGGACGCCCAGATCAAGCTGGCCCGACTCATCACAGTGGAAGCTGGTCAGGCATCCGAACAACTGGTCAAATTCCGGCGGGACCAGTTCCAGGCCCAGTTGAGCAAGCGTACAGCGTCGATTGCTGCCCCCGCCTTCTGGAACGATTTGCAGGCTGAAGTCTCTCAGGACCTGCGCCGGCTGAAGCCCTTGCTCGAACAGGTCACAAGCTTGCTCCATACCACGTCCGCCAGCATCTATGCCATCATGTTGGCTGCCATCCTCATGATCATCGGCTTGCGTATCCAGGCCGGGCGCGCGTTGATCCGTATGACCATTACGCGTGTAGCCCCCGGGCGATTAAGAAGGTCATTGCACGCCACGATACTGGTCATGCTGGCTACCGCGACGCCGGGCCTTGTTGTAGGAGCGCTTTACCTTGCCTTGAGCGGGGGCAACGACATACCGGACCTGGCGAGGTCTACGCTCAATCAGGCTATCGGCATCGCCTGCTTCGGCGGATTCGTTACTGGACTTGGCAATGCGTTGCTCCTGCCGGGGCGTCCTACATGGCGCCTTCCCGCCATCAACGACGCCGTGGCGTCCAGTCTGCGCTGGTTCCCTCTGGCGCTTGCTCTCGTTCTGGTGTTTGGCTGGGCCGCACAGCGTCTGTCCATTTTGATCAGCGCCAGCCTGGTCGCCACGGTTGCGCTCGACTGCATCATGGCCCTGGCCCTCAGCATTGTGCTGGGACTTGCGATGCAGCGTATCTACAGCGCGACCCGCTCTCTGCCGGACACCGAGCAGCAGACGCCACCTCCTTTGCCGCTATGGCTCGCACTCTTGCGCAGCGCCATGTGGATCACGATAGTCACCAGCATTGCCTGCCTGCTGAGCGGATACGTCGCCTTGGGCAGTTTCATCATCAAGCAGCTTATCTGGACAGGCCTGGTGCTGGGCTCCACCTATTTGATAACCGGCCTAATTGACGATACTTGCGCAAGCCTTCTGGCATCAGCCAGACGCAACAGTGGCGACGACGGTCATAGCCGCCCATGGTTCCGCGTCCGCAGTCAGGCGACCGTACTGATTTCCGGCATTACACGTCTGCTGCTGGTCCTGCTCGCGCTGATGCTGCTGTTGTCTCCATTCGGCGCAGGTCCTGGAGAGTGGCTGCGTCAGATCAACAATCTCCACTCCGGCATCGCCATCGGCGAAGTGCAGATCCGACCTACTTCCGTTCTCTCGGCCATGCTGGTTCTACTGTTGGGCCTGGGAGCCGTCAAGTTGCTGCAACGCTGGCTCGCCGACCAATACTTGCCGACCACCAGTCTGGATTCCGGCATGCGCCTGTCGACCGCAACGCTGTTCGGCTATGCCGGCTACGTCGTCGCCATCGCCTTATCGTTATCTGCGGTAGGCATAAGCCTGGACCGGGTGGCATGGATTGCCAGCGCCTTATCGGTCGGTATAGGCTTTGGCTTGCAGGCTGTCGTCCAGAACTTCATTTCCGGACTGATTTTGCTGGCGGAACAACCCGTGAAGGTCGGCGACTGGGTCTCGCTAGGCGGCATCGAGGGCGACATCCGCCGCATCAACGTGCGTGCCACCGAAATTCAGATGGGCGATCGCTCCACGGTAATTGTGCCCAACTCCGAATTCATCACCAAAGTGGTGCGCAATGTCACGCATGCCAGCCCTTTGGGACGGGTACAGATAAAACTTGCACTCCCTGTGGACACTGACGCGGAACAGGTTCATGACCTGATGCTCCACGCCTTCCAGGAGAATGAAGAGATACTGGACGAACCGCAACCTGACGTCATGCTGGATGGCGTGGACGCCACAGGCCTCGTTTTCAACGCAACCGGCTATGTGGGTTCGCCGCGATCGGCCTACCGCATACGCAGCGCCTTGCTGTTCGAAATATTGAAGCGCTTGCGCGACGCCAAGTTGCCCCTGGTCAATCCGCCCACGATGGTCTTGAAGGAGTCCGACCAGGCAGCGTCGCCAGCTTGATTTTATCCCCGCGCCCGGGCAATCGAGGCCTTGGGGCGGCGCAGCAGATAACGATACACAAAACCCGGATACCCCAGCACAAGAAACAGGCTGAAGGTTATGGCATAAAATTCCCAGGTCTGGGAAAAGCGGTTGCCCATGTTGACTTCGAAGGCGAAGCCCAGCATACCCACAAGGCAAAAGAACACCACCAATTCCAGCAAGCGCACAAAGAATGATTTCTCAATAATGTGAGCGCGGCTGCGCCAGCCCGGATATGCCAGCAGCCCGCCAACCAGCAAGGCCACGCCGCCGAACTTGGCAAGGAACAGGGCGACCGACGCCAGATCGGATGCCATCAAGAGCGCCCCGCCGATCAAGCCGAACGCGCCGTAAGCCAACGCTACCAGCAAGCCAAAGAATAACAAGGAAAATATCCACTGCATCCATGCCGGCGCAGCGGGTTCGCCCTTCTGCGTCCAGGGCAATATCAGGAAGGGTCGTTCCCTTATAAAGGGGAGATTCGCCGTTATCAGAGATAATCCGATAAGAATCCAAACGGCAAGTGACTGATTCATCGAGTACTTCCTATGGCCTTGGCTATGCCGGAAACTGAGTGGTCGATAGATGGGGCCGATTGCTTGCGCCAGGACAATACCTGGCCGGCGCGCCACATTTGTACGCGCCGTGGCTGATTTGTCTAGAACTTGAGCGAGCCTTCGATCACGCTGACGCACAAGGCCATCAGACCGCCCGGCAATACGCCCAGCACGATGATGAGCAGGCCGTTCACGGACATTACCCCGCCGGTGATGATACCGTTATCGATAGGCATCGGCTCGCCTTCCGGTTCGTCGAAGTAAGCCATCTTGACGACGCGCAGATAATAGAATGCGCCAATCAGGGAGAACAGTACGGCGACCACTGCGATGGCGATATGGCCTGATCCGACCAGCGCCTGCAATACGGCCAGCTTTGCGTAGAAGCCTGCCATGGGTGGAATACCCGTGAGCGAGAACATGGAAAGCAAAAGCACGCCGGCCAGGATGGGATTGCGGCGGTTCAAGCCCTTCAGGTCGGCAATATTCTCGCATTCGAAGCCCTTGCGGCTAAGCAGCAGTATCAGTCCGAACGTAGCCAACGTGGTCAATACGTAAATGACCATGTAGAACAGGGATGCGCCATAAGCGGCACCCGTCGCTGCGGCCTGGTCCTGCACCACGCCCGAAAGCAAACCAAGAAAAACAAATCCCATGTGCGAGATGGTGGAGTAAGCCAGCATGCGCTTGAAGTTGGTTTGCGCGATGGCGGCGATATTGCCGATGGCCAGCGAAAGCACCGCCAGAATAAGCAACATCGGCTGCCAATCCACGGCAATGCCATGCAGGCCTTCGATCAGCAAGCGCAGCGTAATGGCAAAGGCGGCAAGCTTGGGCGCGGCGCCCAGCAGCAAGGTAACGGCCGTGGGCGAACCCTCGTAGACATCGGGCGTCCACATGTGGAACGGTGCGGCCGCCAGCTTGAATGCCAGGCCGGACACGATGAAAACCACCCCGAATACCAGCGGCAGGCGTTCAGCCTGCCCGCTGCCTATGGATTCGGCAATGAGGCCAAGATCCAGGTGACCGGTTGCGCCATAGATCATGGACATGCCATACAACAGCACCCCCGAAGCCATCGAGCCCAACATGAAATACTTCATGGCGGCTTCTGTCGACTTCAGGTTGTCCCGGCGCAATGCGACCAGGGCATACAGGGCAAACGACATGAGCTCGACACCCAGATACACGGTCAGCATGCTGCCGGCCGAAATCATGACCATCTGGCCCAGCAATGCAAACAAGGTAAGCGAATACATTTCGCCGCCGGTTTTCATCATGTCGCGCGCTTCAGCGTACCCGCGTCCGTAGATCAGGGTGGCGCCGACCGCCAGATAAGACAACACCTTCAGGAAGTGCGCCAACGTATCAACGACATACAGGCCGCCGAATGAGGTGCCCTGAACGCCTTCGTTCCATTGCCAAAGAGACACGCCAGTCAATATCAACAGCGTGATGATGCTCAGCGTAAAAGTGACGTGACGCGATTCGGCCTTGTTCACGGCGTCGATAAGCAGCGTGGCTGCAGCCAGAATCAATAGCAGAATCTCGGGCAGAGCCAAGGCGAAGTCAAAAGGATTTTGCATAATATTTCGGGTCTACAGTTTCGAGATAGAGACGTGCTGCAACAAGGCTTCCACCGACACGTGCATGACATCTGTAAACGGCTTGGGATAGATTCCCATATACAACACCGCGATTGCCATGACGCCCAGAATGAAGAACTCGCGCGAGCTCAGGTCGGTCATGGCCCGTACGTTGTCGTTGGCGATGTCGCCGAACGCCACGCGCTTTAGCATCCACAAAGAATAGGAAGCACCCAGTATCAGTGCGAGCGCGGCAAGAAGGCCTATCCAGAAGTTGTACTGCACGGCCCCAAGGATCACGGTGAACTCGCCGACGAAACCGCTGGTGGCCGGCAAGCCGCTATTAGCCATAGAGAACAGGACAAAAAAGGTGACGAATCGCGGCATGACGTTGACCACGCCGCCGTAATCATCAATGCGCCGCGTGTGCATGCGATCGTACAGAACCCCGATACACAGGAACATTGCGCCCGAAACAAAACCGTGCGAGATCATCTGGATGATCGCGCCTTCGAGGCCAGCCGTGTTGAACAGAAAGAAGCCCAGCGTCACGAAACCCATGTGGGCGACGGATGAATAGGCAACCAGCTTCTTCATATCGTCCTGAACAATGGCGACCAGTCCGATATAAATGACGGCAATCAGCGACAGCGCAATCATCATGCCGGCCAGGCTTTGCGAGGCGTCGGGTGCGATGGGCAGCGAGAACCGCAAGAAGCCGTATGCGCCCAGCTTCAGCATGATGGCGGCCAGCACCACGGACCCGCCCGTAGGCGCTTCGACGTGTGCGTCCGGCAACCAGGTATGCACCGGCCACATCGGCACCTTGACGGCAAACGCGGCCAGCAAAGCCAGGAAAATCAGGATTTGCGGGGTATAGCCCAGCTTCAGCTGATGCCAGGTCAGGATGTCGAAGGAACCGCCCGATGCATGCCAGAGGTAGATGAATGCAATGAGGGTCAGCAAGGAACCCATCAAGGTGTACAGGAAGAACTTGAACGCGGCGTATACGCGGTTCGGTCCGCCCCACACGCCAATGATCAGGTACATCGGAATCAGCGTGGCCTCGAAGAAGACATAGAACAACATGCCGTCGAGCGATGCAAACACACCCACCATAAGCCCGGAGAGGATCAGGAAGGACGCCATGTACTGCGCGACCCGGCTTGTAATGACTTTCCAGCCGGCAAGCACCACAATAATGGTGATGAAGGCGGTAAGCAAAACAAACCAGATCGAAATACCGTCGATGCCCAGATGATAGTTGACCGCAAAGGTGTCTATCCAGGAAGTCTTTTCGACAAACTGCATGTCGGCCGTGTTGGGATTGAAGCCGAAGTACAGCGGCAATGTGACCAGGAAACCGGCCACCGAACCCGCCAGGGCCAGTAAACGCGTAAGCCCCGGACGGTCGTCACGACCGACCAGCAGTACGATCAGGCCAGCAACGACCGGAACGAAAATCGCAAGCGTTAACCAGGGAAGAGTAGAAGACGCCATATCGCTAGCCATCAGAGAACCGTCAGTACAAAAAAGGTTAATAAAGCCATGATCCCGATGATCATTGCGAAGGCATAGTGATAGATATAGCCCGACTGCAGATGCCGGCTCGCAGACGCGACCGCGCCTACCAGACGCGCACTGCCATTGATCATGATGCCGTCTATCAGACCGCGGTCACCCGCCTGCCAGAACCCACGGCCTAAGCCACGCACGCAACGCGCGATGACCTGCTCGTTGAACCAGTCCGCGTAATACTTGTTGTCGAGTACACGGTTGATGACCGACAGTTTGCTGTGTATGGCGGCCGGAACTTTTGGATTGATAAGGTAGCAATACCATGCCACGACCAGGCCCGCGATCATCAGCCAGAACGGCAGTGTCACGAAACCATGCAAGGCGTAGGCCACCCAGCCATGCCAGTGCCCCGCGAGTTCGGCCATTGCGGGATGCGCCGGCAACACCGCGATCACGCCATCGAAGAACCCACCGAACAGCAATGGATCGACGAAGCAGATCCCTGCAATGACAGATGGAATCGCCAGCAGCACCAAAGGCAGGGTCACAACCCATGGAGATTCGTGGGGCGTGCCGCCATGGTGTCCGTGCTCGTCGTGATCGTGCTGCGCATGCCCGTGATCGTGGAAGCGCTCTTTGCCGTGGAATACCAGGAAGTAAACACGGAAAGAATACAGCGAGGTGACGAACACGCCGATGAGCGTCGCGTAATAGGCAAAGTTGGCGCCCCAGACATTGGCCGCACCCGCCGCTTCGATGATGTGCTCCTTGGAATAGAAGCCCGAGAAGAACGGCGTACCCACCAAAGCCAGCGTACCCACCAGGAAAGTGATCCAGGTGATGGGCATGTACTTGCGCAATCCACCCATATTGCGGATGTCCTGATCATGGTGCATGCCGATAATCACCGAGCCGGCGCCCAGGAACAGCAAGGCCTTGAAGAAAGCATGCGTCATCAGGTGGAAGATGGCGCCCGAATAGGCTGACGCGCCAAGCGCGACAGTCATGTATCCCAACTGGGACAATGTAGAGTATGCAATGACCCGTTTGATATCGGTCTGGATGATGCCCAGAATACCCAGGAACAAGGCGCCGATCGCGCCGATCACTATCATTACCGACAGTGCCGTTGCGGATTGCTCGAAAACGGGCGAAAACCGGGCCACCATGAAAATGCCGGCGGTAACCATGGTTGCCGCATGGATGAGTGCCGAAATGGGCGTGGGGCCTTCCATCGAGTCAGGCAGCCATGAATGCAAGGGCACTTGCGCCGATTTACCCATGGCGCCGACGAACAAGGCTATGCAGGCTACAGTCAGCAATTGCCAATCGGTGCCCGGAAAAGACATACCGGCCAGCTTTTCAGTCTGGGAAAAAACATCGCCGTAGTGCATGCTGCCCGTGTAGGCAAACAGCAGCGCGATTCCCAGCAAAAACCCGAAGTCGCCTACGCGGTTCATCAGGAAGGCCTTCATATTGGCGAAAATAGCGGTAGGACGCTTGTACCAGAAGCCGATCAACAGGTAGGACACCAGGCCTACCGCTTCCCAGCCAAAGAACAACTGAACCATGTTGTTGGACATGACCAGCATGAGCATGGAGAAGGTGAACAGCGAAATATACGAGAAAAAGCGCTGGTAGCCCGGATCGTCGGCCATGTAGCCAATCGTGTAGATATGGACCATCAGCGACACGGACGTGACGACCACCATCATCAGGGCCGACAAGGAATCGATAAGAAACCCGAGCTCCAGCTTGGTGGTGCCGATGACGCTCCAGGTATAAAGGGCGCCGTCGAAGGTGTGACCGTCCAGCACCTGCATCAGTACGATGACCGAACCGATGAACGAGATCAGCACGCCAAGAATGGTGACCATATGGGAGCCACGGCGGCTGACGAAACGCCCCAGGAATCCCGTGCCGAAAAGCCCGGCCAGTATGGCGCCGGCCAGCGGAGCCAATGCAATCAATAAGTATAGACTTGGTGAATTCATAGTATGTGCAATCCCATCAACCCTTGAGCTGGTCAAGTTCTTCTACGTTGATCGTATTCAGGTTGCGGAACAGCAGCACCAAAATCGCCAATCCGATAGCCGCTTCGGCCGCCGCCACCGTAAGAATGAAAAAGACGAAAACCTGGCCAGCGGTGTCTCCGAACCAGGTCGAAAACGCAACGAAATTCATGTTGACCGCCAGCAGCATAAGCTCGATGGACATCAACAAGATGATGATGTTGCGCCGGTTCAAGAAGAACCCGAAAATGCCGGTCGCAAACAGGATGGCGCCAAGTATCAGGTAATGAGCGAGAGTCAATGTCATTTCTTGTCCCCTTGATCTTGATTGGCGCCGGGCGCCGCGGAAGGCAGTTCCGTCTGCGAGGGAATGCTCACCATACGCACACGATCCTTGGCCTGCACTTTGACTTGATCGGACGGACGGTTGCGCTTGACATCGGTACGGCGGCGCAAGGTAAGCGCTATGGCCGCGACCATGCCCACCAACAGGATGACGCCGCCTACCTGTACGGCAAACACATAGTCGGTATACATGGCTACGCCCAGGGCGTAGGTATTGTCGTAGTCGTCGGCAACCGCCGCCTGCGGGCCGGCATCAAGCCAGGTCTTGGCAAGGACGAACGCCATCTCCAGCACCATGATCAGGCCTATGACCATGCCCAGCGGCAGATAAGTCTTGAGGCCGGTGCGCAGGGCTTCCAGGCGCACGTCCATCATCATGACGACGAACAGGAACAGGACCATGACGGCCCCGACATAGACCACCACCAGCAACAGCGCCAGGAACTCGGCCCCCAGCAGCATCCAGATCATCGATGCCGTAAAGAAGGTCAGGATAAGGTGCAATACACCAGTGACTGGGCTGGTCGCGGTAATGACGCGAAATGCCGCCACTACCAGCACCAGCGCCAATACATAAAACAGGACTGTAGAAAAAATCATGAGTGTCGGGTCCCGGCATCAACGATAAGGGGCGTCTTCGGAACGACGGCGTGCAATTTCGGGCTCGTAACGATCACCGATCGCCAACAGCATGTCTTTGGTGTAGTACAGGTCGCCGCGCTTCTCGCCGTGATACTCGGAGATATGCGTTTCAACAATGGAGTCCACCGGGCAGCTTTCTTCACAGAAGCCGCAGAAAATGCATTTGGCCAGATCGATGTCGTAACGGGTGGTGCGGCGTGTGCCGTCGTCCCGCTCTTCCGATTCGATGGAAATGGCCAGGGCCGGACACACCGCTTCGCACAACTTGCAGGCAATGCAGCGCTCTTCCCCGTTCGGATAGCGGCGCAGTGCGTGCAGACCGCGGAATCGCGGCGATGCCGGCGTTTTCTCCTGCGGGTAGCGCAGGGTGACTTTGCGTTTGAAGAAGTACTTGCCGGTCAGGCGCATACCCTTCAACATCTCGGACAGCATCAAGCTGCCGAAGAAATCTTTAATTGCTTCCATAATCTAGCCCCTGTGTCCTATTGCCATATATTCCATGGCGTTTGCATCCATATCGCGACCACCAGCAACCAGATGCCGGTGAAGGGAATGAATACTTTCCAGCCCAGACGCATAATCTGGTCGTAGCGATAACGAGGGAACGTCGCACGGAACCACACAAACATCGAAACCACTACAAAGGTCTTGAGTCCAAGCCACAGCCATCCTGGAATCCAGGTGAGCGGTGCGATTTCCAGAGGCGGCATCCAGCCGCCCAGGAACATGACGGAGGCCAAGGCCGACAGCAGAATCATATTGGCGTATTCGCCAAGGAAAAATAGCGCAAAGCCCATGCCCGAATACTCGACCATGTGGCCGGCCACAATTTCCGATTCGCCTTCCACCACGTCAAACGGATGCCGGTTGGTTTCGGCCACTGCCGATATCACATAGATGACAAACAGAGGCAGCAGCGGCAACCAGTTCCAGGACATGAAGTTCAAACCCTTGTCAGCGAACCAGCCCTGCCCTTGTCCAGTGACGATTCCGCTCAAGTTCAGCGTACCCGACACCAGCAAGACGGTAATCAGCACGAAACCAATGGCAAGCTCGTAGGAAACCATTTGCGCGGCCGCCCGCAAGGCGCCGAGGAAGGCATACTTGGAATTGGACGCCCAGCCAGCCACGATAACGCCATAGACGCCTATCGAAGTAATCGCCATTACGTACAGCAAACCGGCATTGACGTCGGCCAGAACGACTTCCGGGCCGAACGGGATCACGGCCCAGGCAGCCAGTGCGGGCATAAGCGTGACAACCGGCGCCAGCACATACAGAACCTTATTGGCCTTGGCGGGCATGATCACTTCTTTGGTAAGAAGCTTGAATACGTCGGCGAAAGGTTGCAACAGGCCACGATAACCCACCCGGTTAGGGCCCAGGCGCGCGTGCATGGCGCCTATCATCTTGCGTTCCCAGTAGGTAAGGTAGGCCACGGACAGGATGATGGGCACGGCGATGACGACGATTTTTATGATCGTCCATACGACCATCCAAGCGGTAGGGCCGATGAGCTCGGTGCCGAAGTTATTGATGATAGTCAGACCATCCATTAGGCACGCTCCACCGTAAGTTCGCCAAAACCGCTACCCAGCGCCAGCGTTTCGTTGAATGCCGTCGCAATCCGTACAGACCCCGGAGCCACTGTGTCGTCGAGGAAGGCGGCCAGGACTACCTGCCCTTGCGCCGATGCGATACGCACCGCGACACCGGCCTCGATACCCAGCCCGGCGAGAGTACTGGCCGCCATGCGGGCATGAGGCGCCTGCGAAGCCGTCGTATCCTGCAGAGGCTGTGAACGGCGCACCAGGGCGTCACTGCGGTAGATGGGTACATCGGTAACCCGCTCCAGCCCTTCACGCTTGCTGGACAGGCCTACGCTGGCGGTCACCTCGTTGGACAGGCGTCCATCCGTGCCGCTGGCCAATACGGTTTCGCGGACCGATTCGGACGTTTCGTCCTCGAAGCCCTGCAACTGGAACAGATTGCCCAGGACGCGCAGAACCTTCCATGCCGGACGCGTATCGGCAAACGGCGCAGCCGCTCCCTTGAAGCTTTGGACGCGCCCTTCCGCATTGACAAACGTGCCCGACGTTTCGGTAAACGGTGAAATCGGCAACATGACGTCGGCCCAGTCCTGAGCGGCCGACTTGAAAGAGGTGAGCGCGACCGCAAAGCCTGCCGCCTTCAACACTTCGACGGCGCGTGCGCCGTTGTCGCTGTCAAAGGAAGGCTCGGCATGCAGCACCAGATACGCTTTCAGCGGCTCGCCCAGCATTTGCTCGGCCGAAAGTCCGCCTTTACCGGGTGTAGCGCCGGCAAGGTAGCCACCGACGGTGTTGGCGCCCGGTGTGAGGAAACCGAACTTGGCGCCGGCGGCCTTGGCCAGGGCTGACGCATTGGCCGCGATGAGGCTGGCCTGGTCGGAACCGACTGCCATATTGCCGAGCAACACGGCGACGCGTTCGCCGGAAGCAAGGCTGGCTGCAATCAGTTGTGCCGCGGGCGAAGGCTCTACCGTGGCGAACGTTTCCGGGACAGGCTGGTCTTTGCCCTGCACCAAGGCGACGAGCACTTCCGCCAAGGCATTTGGCAACAGGCTGGGAGCTACCGTCATGCGGCTGCTTACCGGGAAAAGCGGATCGTCGGCAGCGGAGTCGATGAAAGACACCTGCGTGCCGCGCTTGACGGCCTGGCGCAAACGCTGGGCCATGAGTGGGTGATCCTTGCGCAGGAAGGATCCGACGACCAGTACACGGTCGAGTTCGCCGAGTTCCGCAATAGGCATGCCCAGCCATGGCACGCCGGCGACAGCCTGCTCAAAAGCGGGATCGATGCAGCGCAGGCGGAAATCCACATTTTCGGATCCCAGCGCCCGTACGAGCCGCGCCAGCAATGCCAGCTCTTCAGTCGTTGCGTTATGGTTTCCTATCCCGCCGATCTGCTCGGCGCCGAATTGGTCGCGCACGGTGTTGAAGCCATGCACGACCACTTGCAAGGCGTCGCTCCAGGAGGCTTCACGCCATTGCCCGTCCTCGCCCTTGAGCATGGGATGGGCCAGTCGGTCTTCCGTATACAGGCCCTCGTACGAGAAACGATCGCGATCACTGATCCAGCATTCGTTCACGTCTTCATTCTCGAACGGCACAACACGCAGCACGCGGTCGAGTTTGGCTTGCACAACCAGATTGGCGCCAAGACTGTCGTGCGGGCTGATCGAACGGCGACGTCCCATTTCCCATGTGCGGGCCGTGAACTTGAACGGCTTGGACAGCAATGCGCCCACCGGGCAGACGTCTATCATGTTGCCGGAAAGTTCGGACTCGACCGCTTCGCCGACAAACGTCGTGATCTCGGAAAATTCACCGCGATTGATCATGCCGACTTCCATGATGCCGCCGATTTCCTGACCCAGGCGCACGCAGCGCGTGCAATGGATGCAACGTTGCATGCCGTCGGTGGAAATGAGCGGCCCCATGGACTTGGCGACCACCACGCGCTTTTCTTCTTGATAACGTGATGCCGATGCGCCATAGCCCACGGCCAGATCCTGCAACTGGCATTCGCCGCCCTGGTCGCACACGGGACAATCCAGCGGATGATTGATCAGCAGGAATTCCATGACGCTTTTCTGGGCCGCAATGGCTTTTTCCGAGCGCGTGTGCACGATCATGCCATTGGTCACGGGCGTGGCACAGGCCGGTAGCGCCTTGGGCGCTTTTTCGACGTCGACCAGGCACATGCGGCAATTGGCCGCAATGGACAGTTTCTTGTGATAGCAGAAATGCGGCACGTATACCCCAAGCTTGTGCGCGGCCTGTATGACCATGCTGCCCTCGGGGGCTTCTACTTTAATGCCGTCGATGGTGAGTTCAACCATTAGCGTACCCTGAACCTACAAATATTTTGGCACCACACAGCTTTTATGCTCGATGTGGTGTGCGAACTCGTCGCGGAAATGCTTGATAAAGCTGCGTACCGGCATGGCCGCGGCGTCGCCCAGCGCACAAATCGTGCGACCCATGATGTTGTGAGCCACCGAATCGAGAACATCGAGGTCCTCGGGGCGGCCCTGGCCGTTTTCAATACGCTCCACCATGCGATACAGCCAGCCCGTGCCTTCCCGGCAAGGCGTGCACTGGCCGCAGCTTTCTTCGAAATAAAAGTAAGAAAGGCGCATCAGCGACTTGACCATGCAGCGTGTTTCGTCCATGACGATGACGGCGCCCGAACCCAGCATGGAGCCGGCCTTGGCGATGGAATCGTAGTCCATCGTGGTTTGCATCATGATGTCGGCCGGCAGTACCGGCGCACTGGACCCGCCGGGGATCACCGCCTTCAGCTTGCGGCCACCCCGCATGCCGCCTGCCAGTTCAAGCAATTTGCTGAACGGTGTGCCCAGCGGAATTTCGTAATTCCCAGGCAGCTCGACATCGCCGGAAATCGAGAACAGCTTGGTTCCGCCGTTATTGGGCAGGCCGATCTCGAGGTATTCCTGGGCGCTGTTGCGGAAGATCCACGGCACTGCGGCAAAGGTTTCGGTATTGTTGATTGTGGTGGGCTTGCCATACAGGCCGAAACTGGCGGGAAAAGGCGGTTTGAACCTTGGCTGCCCCTTCTTGCCTTCCAGCGACTCGAGCAAGGCTGTCTCTTCACCGCAGATGTAGGCGCCGTAGCCGTGGAACGCGTGCAGTTGAAAACTGAACTCCGAACCCAGGATCTTATCGCCCAGGAAGCCGGCCGCGCGGGCCTGCTCCAATGCCTGTTCGAAGCGGTCGTAAATTTCGAAAATTTCACCGTGGATGTAGTTATAACCCACGGTTATGCCCATTGCGTATGCCGCGATGGCCATGCCTTCGATCACGATATGGGGATTGAATCGCAGGATATCGCGATCCTTGAACGTTCCGGGCTCGCCTTCGTCGGAATTGCAGACCAGATACTTTTGCCCCGGCAGCGTGCGGGGCATGAAGCTCCACTTCAAGCCCGTGGGGAAGCCCGCACCGCCGCGTCCACGCAGACCGGACGCCTTGACCGTGGCAATGACGTCGTCGGGCGTCATGCCCGTGGTGAGGATCTTGCGCAGCGCTTCGTAGCCGCCACGCTTGACGTAGTCTTCGAGACCCCAGTTCTCGCCATCCAGCCCGGCAATGATTTGCGGGCTGAGGTGGCGGTCATGGAAAATCATGCTGTTTTCGCGGTTTCCGGCAGGGTCTGGAACCAATCCCTGGGAAAACTGCTGCAGTAGGCCCGGCGCGCTCATGCCGACTCCCCGTGCTGTTTGAGTTCCTGAATCATCGCGTCTATTTTTTCCTGCGACATGCGCACACACATATGCTTGTTGTTCATGGTCATGACCGGCGAATCGCCGCAAGCACCCATGCATTCGCCTTCCATCAAGGTGAAGAGGCCATCGGGCGTGGTTTCATGGAAGCCGATGCCCAGCTTTTCCTTGAGGTAGTCCGCGGCCTTGACCCCGTCGCGCAAGGCACAGGGAAGGTTCGTGCACACGGTGATCTTGAACCGGCCCGTGGGATGTGTATTGAACATATTGTAGAAAGTGGCGACCTCTTGCACGGCAATCGGCGGCACGTGCAGATACGCGGCGACGTCGGCAATGACATCGGTCGATACCCACCCTTTTTCATCCTGAGCGATGGCCAGGGCGGCCATGATGGCCGACTGTTGCCTATCGCCTGGGAACTTGGTCAGTTCCCGGTCGATTTTTTGATACGCTTGTTCGGAAAGCAGCATAGTTTGAATCCGGTTTTTACCTTGGCTCATGCCGTTCAACGGTCGATTTCGCCAAACACAATGTCTTGAGTACCAATAATGGTGACGGCGTCGGCAATCATGTGGCCGCGCGACATTTCATCGAGGGACTGCAGGTGCGCGAAGCCCGGCGCACGGATCTTGAGGCGGTAAGGCTTGTTGGCGCCGTCCGACACCATGTAGATGCCGAACTCGCCCTTGGGATGCTCTACCGCGGCATACACTTCGCCAGCCGGCACATGCATGCCTTCGGTAAAGAGCTTGAAGTGATGGATAAGGTCTTCCATGCCGGTTTTCATGCGTTCCCGCGAAGGAGGCGCAACCTTATGGTTGTCGACTATGACCGGGCCTGGATTGTTGCGCAGCCATTCCACGCATTGGCGGATAATGCGATTGCTTTCACGCATTTCGCCTATACGCACCAGATAGCGGTCGTAGCAGTCGCCGTTCACGCCCACGGGTATATCGAAATCCAGGCGATCATAGACTTCGTAGGGCTGCATTTTACGCAAATCCCATTCAACGCCCGATCCGCGCAGCATGGGGCCGGTAAAGCCCAGTGCCTTGGCGCGTTCAGGGCTGACCACGCCAACGTCGACCAGACGCTGTTTCCAGATACGATTGTCGGTCAGTAGGGTTTCGTACTCGTCGACGCAAGTAGGGAAGCGATTCGTGAAATCTTCGATGAAGTCCAGCAAGGAACCGGAACGCGCCTCGTTCATGGCGCGCCTTTCTTTTTCACCACGGTACTTGCTGCCTTCGCCATACTGCGGCATGGCGTCAGGCAGGTCGCGGTATACCCCGCCTGGACGATAATAGGCGGCGTGCATGCGGGCGCCTGAAACCGCTTCATAGCAGTCCATCAGGTCTTCGCGTTCGCGGAATGCATACAGGAACACGGCCATGGCCCCGACGTCAAGGGCATGCGAACCCAAGGACATGAGGTGGTTCAACAGCCGCGTGATCTCGTCGAACATGACGCGAATATACTGCGCGCGCAAAGGCACCTGGACGCCCATCAATTTCTCGACGGCCATGACATAAGCGTGCTCGTTGCACATCATGGACACGTAATCCAGGCGATCCATGTAAGGCAGTGCTTGCAAATAGGTTTTATGCTCGGCAAGCTTTTCAGTCGCCCGATGCAACAAACCAATATGCGGATCGGCCCGCTGGATGACTTCGCCATCCAGTTCCAGAACCAGGCGCAAAACGCCGTGGGCAGCCGGATGCTGCGGTCCAAAATTCAGTGTGTAGTTTTTAATATCAGCCATATTAGCGCCCTGCTCCGTAACCTTCTTCACGTACGACGCGCGGAGTGATTTCGCGCGGTTCGATCGTTACGGGCTGGTAAATCACCCGCTGCTGCTCTGTGTCGTAGCGCATTTCAACTGTGCCGGACAAAGGGAAGTCTTTGCGGAACGGATGACCGATAAACCCATAATCGGTCAGGATGCGACGCAGGTCGGGATGCCCTTCGAACACCACGCCATACAAGTCGAACGCCTCGCGCTCGAACCAATTGACCGCGGGCCATACATCGACCAGCGTGGGCAAGACGGGAAATTCATCATTGGGAACATAGGCGCGAACGCGCAGGCGCCAGTTGTGCTTCACCGACAGCAAATGCACGACAACCGCAAAGCGCTGCGGATGCAGGCCCGGCTCGACCACGAATGTGGGAGCCCCCCAGGCGGAGTAATCGATTCCGCACAAGTCGATACAGGTATCGAAACCCAGCGATTCGTTGTCGCGCAAGGCTGTACAGGTATCGACCCAGTCTTTCGCCGGAACTTCGAGCGTAAGTTCGTTCAGGGACAGCTTCAGCGGCATGGTATCGCCAAAAGCGGTCAATAAATTAGTTTGTAGCGTTTCGAGCCGAGTCATAGTTCAAGCAGTTCAACGTTAAGGGTGACAGCCAAGCCGGCTTAGCGAGCAATGGTGTTCGTCAAACGAATCTTGTTCTGCATTTGCAGCAGGCCATACACCAGTGCTTCGGCCGTAGGCGGGCACCCCGGCACGTAGACATCGACGGGCACGATGCGATCGCAGCCGCGCACCACCGAATACGAATAGTGGTAATAGCCCCCGCCATTGGCACAGGACCCCATGGAAACCACCCAGCGAGGCTCGGCCATCTGGTCGTATACCTTGCGCAGTGCGGGCGCCATTTTGTTGCACAAGGTGCCGGCCACAATCATCAGATCGGACTGGCGCGGGCTGGGACGGAAAATAATACCGAACTGGTCTAGGTCGTAACGAGCCGCGCCCGCGTGCATCATTTCAACCGCACAGCAGGCTAGACCAAATGTCATGGGCCATAAAGAACCCGTTTTGGCCCAGTTCAGGAACTTGTCTGCACTGGTGGTTACAAAACCTTCTTTCATAATGCCGTCGATAGCCATAATTTTGCCTATTTACTATTCAATACAGGAGCGGGCCTTCTATTCCCAGTCCAGCGCGCCTTTCTTCCACTCGTAGATAAAACCCACGGTGAGCACGCCCAAAAATACGAGCACTGTCCAGAAGCCAACCATGCCGATGGTGCCATTGGCGATTGCCCACGGAAACAGGAAAGCGATTTCAAGATCGAACATGATGAACAGGATCGCGACCAGGTAATAGCGCACATCGAATTTCATACGCGAGTCGCTGAAAGCATCGAAGCCGCACTCATAAGGCGTGAGTTTCTCGGCATAGGGGCGATGAGGTCCCAGCAGACGACCAGCACCGAGCAATGCGAATCCGATCACGGTCGCGACGATAATAAACAGTAGAACGGGAAAGTACTCTTGCAGATTCATGCCAAGCAACCAATCACGATAAGTAAACTCTGGGATTGTAGCATTTTGATATCGGCATTCGGGCCAAGCCGGCCGAACTGAAACATGTTGGTGATGTAGATCAAAGGCACGACTGGCCATAAGCCGGTCTCGTGACGGCATAACGCAACATAAAGGCAAATGGCAAGGCCTGAGCCGGCCCAGAAGACTATGGCATTCTCACTGCTTATCCAGCCATCAAATTCGCGACCACCGCCGCCAACGTGCTTGCCCACCCTTTCATGAACATCCCTCGCCTCGGGCCAATTACTCACACGCGTTCTCCATACGCCGACAAACACTCACTCCACCCGAAACTGGTGACAAAAACACAAAAAGCCACTCCGAAGAGTGGCTTTTTGCTGCAAGCACGCTTGCTTCACTTAGTTCAGCAGCCCGGCGAGCCGGGCCGCATCGGCGCATAGGCTAGCTATGCAATCCGATTAGAACTGGTGACGGAGACCAACACCGATCAAAGTAGATTTAGCGTCGTCAGCGAAGAATGCATTCTTGGCATACGAACCAATCGCGTAAACGTTGGTGCGCTTCGAGATGCCGTATGTGTAGCCCAAGCTGTAGATCTGGGTCTTTTCCAGATCGGTACCAGCTGGCAGCGCGTCAGGGCCGTCAGTTGGGTCAGCCATTTGCCAGGAAGCCAGCACCTTGCCATTGCCGATAGGCGCGGACAAACCAACCATGTACGAGTTAACCTTCAAGCCGTCCAGATTCAGACCATCGTAGGGATTGAATTCGATGTCTTCCGACAGCGAACCCGAAATACCGCTGGAGAATAGACCGTTACGAGTTTGGCCAAAAGCCAAGTGAGCCTTCACGACTTCGAAATCATACGCGCCACCGAGGTTCCACTGCTTGACATTAACGTCAGTAGCGTCAACTTTGGATTGGTCGTACGACAGTGCTACAGCGATAGGGCCGTTAGCATAGCGAAGACCGGTCGTGATGGCTTTGTTGTTGGTGTCGTCAGGATTGGTGATTCCAGGAGCATCGACATCCCAACCTTGGTTGCCGTTGGTGTTGAACGAGTAGCCAACGCCGAACTGGAAGCCCGAGAAGTTAGGGGTTTGATACATTACCATGTTGTCGTAACGTACTGTGTTGACCGAGCTGAAAGTCGTACCCAGGTTGGCTTGGTTGAAGCCCAACGCGAACGGATCGATTGCGCCGAAGTATTTCGAGCCAATGTTGGTTTGACGACCCAGGTCGAATTGACCCCAGGAATCGCCGGCCAGACCCAAAGTAGCCTGACGACCGAACAGACGACCGCCTTGCGCACTGTTGCCGTTACCGAGATCAAAGCCGCTTTCCAATTGGAATACAGCGCGCAGGCCGTTACCCAGATCTTCAGAGCCTTTCAGACCCCAGCGATTGCCGGACTGAATGCCGTTGATCATGCCGGTCTTTTTGGCCGAAGCATCACCAACTTCAAGTTTTTGGTAACCAATACCACCGTCCAGGATACCGTACAGGGTAACCGATGTTTCTGCCTGAGCAACGCCAGCGAAGCCAGCAATTAGAGCAGCAGCGAGCAGAGTCTTTTTCATGTAAGAAATCTCCGTAGATTTGAGTAAACAGAGCAGCGACTTCCAAAACGAGTGCTGCTGCTCTTTCTAACTCCGCGATGGGAAGTTGGAGCTATTGCATCAAAATTCGGGGCCGCTGGCTATGGTGGCGTTAGCAAAAGCTCCTGTTTTCTTCTTTTGTGTTGGGCAACCGCAACAAAACCTCTACTACACCCCATAAAGACTAGGGATTACCCTTGGTTCGGCTGTGGCGCCACAGACACAAATTCGGGCATATACAGGTGCTGATATTTATTTTAATTAAATGCCACAAGCGCTTGTTTTCATTATGCTTTGCATATATCAGCCGCTGATGTTTATTTGCTTTCTTTTCAATGATTTGCAATCTATCTTGATCGTCCATCGCCGAGAATTCCCGTCCCCTCAGCATACCTATCGGACTGGATCGTTGAAAAATCTTCAAAAACGGCGCAAGTGGTTATCCCAGGACACCGTGGCAGAGTCTTGAATTTCTTTCTTTTGCTCATCAGAAAAAAGCGTCGCGAGCGTACCCTGCCCGCTTGTGACAATGAATCCGCGCTCGCTGGCAGGCGCCACACCGCAGCCGTCGAAAACATCGTGACGAGCCAGAAAATCACCGCTGGCGGCGTCCCACAACAGGACTTTGCCTCCAACCGGGCTCGATGTAGCAACTACAGTGCCCGCATTATTGACCGCCATCGATCCTACGTAATTTTTCATGCTGCGCAAAACCTCTTTAGGCCCGGCAAACAGCTGTATCGGCGACCCTTGGCGGTGCCTGCCCACCAAGGGCGGGCCGTCTTGCGCGGCGCCGGTGTATTGGCACCCTAGCCATACCGCCCCGCGTCCGTCGACGACGAGATGCCGGATCGACAACCTATTGAGCTCCGGTTCCAGGAACACTTGTTCCAGCAGCTCGCCAGTCTGCATATCGAGGTATGCGAGAGACGGCTGCATGGTGCCGGCATTGAGCTGAAGCTTGCCATAGTCGGGATGCGTCAGAATGCCGCCATTAGCAACGCACAGCGTGCGCCCATCAGGCATGAGCACAACCTCATGCGGACCGACACCGGCGCTTGGATACTCGCCGATACGGCGATATTGGCCTTGTTCACTGCTGTCGTATACGCCCAATACGCCGCGGCCTGCTTCATAGTCGTTTTCGGTAGCCACCATGATCTTCCCGTCCGGCGAATACACGCCGTGACCGAAAAAATGGCGGCCAGGCGCCGCTTGGAGGGCCTGTAGCGGACGCTTGCCTGCCACATCGAAGGCAATGGCAAAGAAACCCGGCTGGCGCCCGAATACAGTTGCGCGACCGCGTGCGGGATCGAGAGCAAAGCTGTGGCCTCGATCGGGCATCGGGATGACAAGCTGATCGGTACCCTGCGCGTCGAATACAGCGGCTTCGAAGCGGCCGTCGTTCTTGCGGGCGGCCAGGTATAGAGGTTCGGAGGACGCCGATGCAGAGGCCTGCGCAATACGTGCGCGACTCATGCCTAGCGAGCCGGCGCCATAGGCAGCCAGCAGCGCCACAAAACGACGGCGGCTAATCTCCATCGAGCGCATTGAAGCCGATTCGTACGCCGAACGCAGGGGCCACGTGTTCGTCTACCAGGCTCTTGGCGTTCTTCATCAACAGCGTGGCCAGTGTCAATTGCCGGTAGCCATCTTCGGTACTAAGGAGTTCCACAAAATCGAGGGTATCGCTGCCCGCCTGCATGGCCTTGAAGTTATCGTCGATGCGACGCAATTCGGCCTGGATACTGTCGTCTATCCATATTTCGTCGCCTTCATACCGGTAACCGCCGGCCCGATAGAAACGAAGCATGCCTTGAACTGAAGCAGCCATGGAGGCTATTGACTGACCGCTGCGCCAGAACGGAGCCCTCTTGGCCTTGACGGCCTCGATACTTTCGCCCAATACCGGCAACAGCTTCACATCCCTCGCAAACTGGAGTCCGGTGGACAAGGCCTTGATGGCTTCCGCCGCAACTTCTTGCTGGGAACGATACAGGGAATTCCCCGCAGAAGGCCGTGCAAATTGCTGCGCATAGCTTCCTCCTGGTCGCCATTCGTTGGCCAGCTCGGACCCCAGCTGCTCGAGGTTGCCGGCAATAGACATCGCATAGGAACATGTTTCCGGAGTGGCGCCGGCCGCCACGTCGCCATTGGAGAGCCCCGCCAACAGACCTCCTTCCCGATACAGCACATACTCGAGCGCAGGCAACCCTTGTATTGCCACGCTATGCGTGGCCAGCTGGGCAGCATCGGGTATGGCATCGGGCTTTGCCAGGACGCCTTGTACCTGGCGCAAGGTAATGCCGCGCGGATCGGGCCAGAAATTGAGTTTTTCATAACGGTTGGCTTTTACCAACGGCCCGAAGCGCAAAAACTCAATACCGGCCCATGCCCCGACCAATTGCGCAAAGCCCTTGTCTATCCGCCGGGCGCCTGCTTTATCCGGTGCGGCACACCAGTCCTGCAGAGCGGCGTTAAGCCGGTCCGCGGATCGATGAAAGCCCTGCATTGCAGGGCTTATGTAGGTCGACGTCAACCTTTTCCCGAAATCGGGGGGCAGTTCACCTGCATATGACGTCATGGCTGGCAAAAGCGCGGCGACGCACAATACTGGCCGCATCCAGCCGATGCACAATTGGGATATCGAGAATGTTCTAGTCATTGCCTACAAGGATTCCAGGAACAGGATCAGGTCTGCACGCTGTGCAGGGGTCATGGCTGCGACGCGGTCACGCGGCACCTGAGCTTCGCCGCCATGCCAGAGTATGGCTTCCAGCAGGGTACGTGCCCGGCCATCATGCAGCCATGTGGCATTCGGGTTCACCGTTTTGGTCAGCCCTATGCCCCACAACGGCGGCGTACGCCATTCGCGCCCGCTTGCATCGCCCTCGTCCTGGCCGTCGGCCAGGCCGGGACCCATGTCGTGCAGCAACAAATCGGTATACGGCCAGATCAACTGGAAACGATGCTCGGCGCGTGCCGCATCGCGGCTCGTCACGTATTTGGGTACGTGGCAGGCAATGCAATTGGACTCATAGAAGAGTTTCTTTCCGGCCAGGACACGCTCGCCATCCACATTACGGCGCTGCGGCAACGCGAGGTTCTGGGAGTACGTCGTCACGAAATCCATGAGCCGGCCCGGCACTTCGTGCTCGCCCAGATGCTCCTGAGCTCCATTCGGCATGTCGAAACACGAGGTTTGCGCCGGCATGCAGTCGCCGTAGTGACTGGGAAACATGGGAGAGGACAAGCCCATGTCTCCTGAAAATGCATTCGCGGATTGATGCTCGACCGTGGGTTGGCCCGCCTTCCAGTTGAAGCGACCCAGCACTTGTTTGCCGGTACGCACGTCCTTGATCCAATTTGGCCTTCCTGAAATACCGTCAGGCTTATCGGCAGCGGCATGCGCCAGAATATCGTCCTGATGAATGGCCTCGAGCAGACCGAGACCCAGCATGGGCGGTGCCAGCCGCGGCGAAAAGCGGACGTCGGGATGCAATGGACCATATCCCAGGTCGTTGACGGTATAAGTAGGATCCATCAGCACCACGGTTTCGCCCCCGTTGAGCTTGACGGGAACTTCGCGATAGTCGATTTGTATGCTTCCTTCAGCAGGTAGGCCAGGCACGGCGAAAGGCTGCAACTGGTGCCCATAGACCGGGTCCGGCAATGAAGCGACCTCGCCCTGATGCAGACGCTCGCGCGCCTCTTCGGGGTTCCCCGGAATAGAGAGCCGCAACAACAAGGCGACCACGTCGCTGCGCTGCAAAGGATCGAAGCCTGGCACCGTGCCCCTGCCATCCTTGACGTGGCAGGCCTGACAGGATCGCGCATTGGACAGCGGCCCTAGACCATCGGAAGCCAGGGTGGACGATGGCGACGACACCCAGTCCTTGCGGAACAAACCATTTCCCACCATGAATTCCTGCCGCCCTTCGAAGGTCAGATTGGCGGCGGGGTGGGAAAAAATGTCGGGATTGATCAGCTTATTGACCGTTCCCGCACCGCCTTGCATGGTTTCGAAGCGCTCGGCTTCGGAAAAGTCCGTTGTCGGACGAGTGATCTCCGCGACCCGGGCACGGTCGGCCGCGCTTAGATCGGATCGAAGTATGGGGTCGGCCGCCAACGCCGTCGCGGCCGCCGCCAAAAGAACAAGACTGACTACAAGTTTCACTGTTTCACACTATTTGAATACGGCGTCGGGTTGATCCAGACTGTCGGAGCCTTCGAGCTGGATGCTGCCCAGTTCGAGGGTCGCGATGACACGCTCAATGCTGCGCGTCTGGGCTACGAGCCCGTCAATGACGGCCTGCACAACGGCGTTGCCCTTTTCATTTCCCTGCCCAATCATCTGGTCGTAGGTCTCGACGGTTTCCGCATGATGCTTCATCGCTTGCAAAGCCTTGAGCGTGGCATCCAGCTTCTCGTGCATTTCCGCATCAAGCTTGGGATCTCGCGCCTTGACCAGGTCGGACAGGCTGGCTCCCTTGACCACGGATCCGTCTACACGTTTGTACTGTCCCTGATACACGTTCATCATTCCCACTTGATCGTAGAAGTGCGAATTGTGCGTATTGTCGGAAAAGCAATCGTGCTCTTCTTCGGGATCGTGCAACATCAAGCCCAACTTGATACGTTCGCCGGCGAGTTCACCATAAGACAAGCTGCCCAGTCCGGTCAGCATGGCGATAAGTCCTGCCTTGGGATCCTCTTGCACAGCCATGCGCGCCTCACCCTTTGCCTGCCAGTTGGCCACCATTTCCTCAAGGTCGGCGATGAGCAGGTCGGTGACGACCTTGAGATACTGCCCGCGACGCTCGCAATGTCCGCCAGTGCAGTTGGCGGTATCGTAGTCTGTATGCGGACGATTGCCGGCATGGCGTTCTTGCGGCGTACCACTGCGATCGGATGGCGCGGGTCCGGTACCGTTGAGGTCCTGGCCCCACAGCAGGAATTCAATGGCGTGGTAGCCGGATGATACGTTGGCTTCATTGCCGTCGGCCTCGTGCAGAACCTCGCGCAACAACGTCGTGGTGATCTCGCTGGCATCCACCTTCTTGCCACCGACGCTCAGTTTCTCGTTGGCGATTACGTTGACCACATAATAGGCATTGGCGTCCGAATCGGTACCATAGGAAGCGTCTACATAGTCGATCATTCCCTCGTCAAGAGGCCAGGCATTCACCCGCCCTTCCCAGTCATCGACTATTGGATTTCCGAAGCGGTACGCCTCTGTTTGCTGGTAGGGAACGCGAGCAAGTATCCACGCTTCACGGGCGGCCTTCAATGTGGCGGGACTCGGCTTGGCGAGCAAATCGGCAATGGACTTTTGCAGCGTGCGTGCGGTGGTCAGCGCATCTTCGTATCCGGCCTGGGCCACATCGGCATAAGTTTTGACTACCGCTTTGGGCTCCACAGCAGCATACGCCCCAGTGCTCATCAGCGCGGCCATTGTCGCGGCCAGCAAGAATTTACGCATATATCTAGATCCCCCGGGCCGCGCCCGCTTTCTTGAATGTTTTGAACCATCACCCCGATTCAGCAAGCAGTAAGTGTAAACGATTTGCATTTACGCGAGCAAACTTCCGCCCGGTTTACCCAGTATTGCGTGAGGACTGCGGCATGCTACTTGCTTATATCTCTTGTCTCTTTAGACGCTCACACCATAAGGGGAATGACGTGGCAACGACGAGTAGAAGAGCCCTCTGGAAAGGCGCGATTTCATTCGGACTCGTGCATATCCCTATCGCGCTGCACTCTGCCACTGCGGACCAGGGCCTGGATTTCGATTGGCTGGACAAGCGCAGCATGGATCCGGTGGGATACAAGCGCATCAACAAGGCCACGGGAAAGGAAATAAGCAAAGAGAACATCGTCAAGGGAATCGAGTACGAGGACGGGCAATATGTGGTCTTGTCGCCGGAAGAAATCCAGGCGGCGTACCCCAAGACCACCCAGACGGTCGAAATTGAGGCCTTCGTACCCATCAGCGATATTCCGTTCATTTACCTTGAACGTCCTTATTACATTTCGCCCATCAATAAAGGAGCAAAGGTCTACGCTTTATTGCGGGAAGTGCTTGCCAAAGCCAAGAAGGTAGGCATAGCCAAAGTCGTGATCCAGACCAAGCAGCATCTGGCGATCTTGATGCCTTGCGGGCCGGCGCTCATTTTGAACCTCCTGCGATGGGAAGACGAAATACGTTCGTGGGAAGACCTGAATCTCCCTGCGCAAGGCGCCAAGGCGGCTGGCTTGACGGATAAAGAAATGGCCATGGGTGAACAATTGGTGGCGGACATGAGCGCCAAGTGGAAACCGGAAGCCTTCACGGATTCTTTCAAAGAACAAATCCTTCAACTGGTCAAGGAAAAAGTGGAGGCAGGCGAAACAGAATCCGTGACGCAGCCCGATGCCGAGGAAAGCGAAGGAACCGGTGCCAAGATTCTTGACTTGACGGAGATGCTGCAGCGTAGTCTGAACAAAGGAACGCGCACCCCGGCAAAAGAGCCGCGAGCATCCAAGGCCGCAACAAAAACACCTTCCGGGCGCACATCGAAAACGACATCGAAAACGACAGATAAAACCTCCGCGGGAAGCGCCAAATCGGCTGCCGCAAAAAAGACCTCCTCTACAGCCGGAAAGAAGTCCGTGAAGCAAACCGCAACGGCGAAAAAGGCAACAAAACCCAGGACCTCCGGAAGAAAAGCGGCTTGACCCATGGCCAAATCTGATTCTCTCGAACGCTATAAAGCCAAACGCAACTTTTCACTGACCAGCGAACCCGCCGAGGGCGGATATGCCAACGAGACGGCGCCGTCCTTTGTCGTACAGAAGCACTGGGCATCCCGTCTGCACTATGATTTCCGGCTGGAACTCGAGGGCACCATGAAAAGTTGGGCGGTGCCCAAGGGCCCGAGCTTCGATCCTGCCGATAAACGCATGGCGGTGCACGTAGAAGACCACCCCATTTCCTACAATACCTTCGAAGGCGTAATCCCGCCCAAGCAGTACGGCGCCGGCAAGGTCATCATCTGGGACAAAGGCGTATGGGAGCCGTTGGGAGACGCAAAAAAAGACTATCGCGCGGGCAAGCTCAAATTCGCTTTGCATGGACAGAAACTGCATGGCCGGTGGACACTGGTACGCATGCACGGAAAGAACGGGAAACAGGATCCGTGGCTGCTGATCAAGGAAAGGGATGAGTTTGCACGGGCGGCGTCGGAATTCAGTGTCGTGGATGAAAGGCCGGAAAGCGTGGCTGCAATAAGCGACGCGCCAAAGAAGAAAGTCCACGCGCGAAAGACGGCTATCGATTCGGGTAAAAAAACGGCCAGGTCGGGCAAGAAAGCGGCTTTGCCCGCCACCTTCAAGCCCCAGCTTGCCACGCTGGCCGACAGCGCGCCCGGCGACGCGCAGGACTGGCTTTACGAAATCAAATTCGATGGCTACCGGCTGCTGGCACGGATACAGAAAAACAAAGTCCAGCTATTCACCCGGAATGGCCATGACTGGACTGCCAAGTTAACGCAACTTGCCAGGGACCTGGCCTCGATGAAGCTGCCCGACGGTTGGTATGACGGCGAAATCACTGTGAACAACGCTCAAGGCCTGCCTGACTTCCAGGCCCTGCAAGGAGCCTTCGACAGCAGCAAGACGGAAACTATTGTGTATTACCTGTTCGACCTGCCGTTCTGCAATGGTTACGACTTGCGAGAACTGCCTCTCGTCGAGCGCCGCGCACAGCTGCAGGCGCTGCTTGCAGAAGATGGCCGCAAGGCATCGGGCCAACGCAAAAGCGCAATCCCGGAATCCATCCGGTTCAGTGATACCTTCGACGTTGCGGCGCGCGACATCGTGGCGTCTGCCTGCAAGCTGGGCCTCGAAGGAGTCATCGGCAAAAGAAAAACGTCGTCCTATGTCTCGCGGCGATCGACTGATTGGATCAAGCTTAAATGCAGCCTGCGCCAGGAGTTCGTCATCGGCGGCTATACCAAACCGCAAGGTTCGCGTTCGGGCATAGGGTCGCTGTTGCTGGGCGTGCATGACGACACGGGTGCGCTGCGCTATGCGGGCAACGTCGGTACCGGCTTCAATTCCAAAGTACTGACCGATATTCGGAAAAAGCTCGACAGTCTGCATAGCACGACAAATCCATTTTCCACATCCACGGGCATAGACAAGAAAGCTCAATGGGTGAAACCCGTACTTCTGGCTGAAGTTTCATTTGGTCAATGGACGGATACAGGGCGCATACGCCACTCCGTTTTTCACGGATTGCGCGCTGACAAACCAGCTGAAGCCATTACGCGCGAGACCAGCATGCCTACCACTCCTTCCACGCTTGGAAAATTGAAAGTCACGCATCCGGAACGCGTCATCGACGAGTCCACGGGTATCACGAAGATCGATCTCATCCGCTACTACGCGCTGGTGGCCCCGCTTATGCTCGAACATCTCAAGGGTAGGCCCGTATCGCTTGTACGGGCGCCCGATGGCGTCAAGGGCCAGATATTCTTTCAAAAGCATCTGGAAACCAGCAAGATGACGGGCGTCAGGCTTTTGCCGCAAGCACTCGATCCAGACCACGAACCTCTGATGGAAGTGGCCAATGGGCAGGGACTGGCAAGTGCCGCCCAGATGAATGTCATCGAATTCCACACATGGAACGCCGTCAAGACAAGCATAGGTAAGCCGGATCGCATGACTTTCGATCTTGATCCCGGCAAGGGCGTGGAATGGCCGGCCATGCAGGAAGCCGCTCTGGTGATGCGCGCATTTCTGAACGAACTCGGCTTGATCTCATTTGTGAAGACCAGCGGCGGCAAAGGCCTGCACGTCATCGTCCCGGTGAAACGGCGCCATGACTGGGATACCGTCAAGGATTTCTCACGCGCCATCGTGGAGCACCTGGCCCGCACCCTGCCCAAACGCTACGTCGCAAAGAGCGGGCCCCGCAACCGGGTGGGAAAGATATTCATCGACTATCTGCGTAATGGTTTTGGCGCCACCACAGCCTCCGCCTGGTCGGCACGCGCTCGTCCGGGCATGGGTGTTTCCGTTCCCATTTCCTGGGATGAGGTGGAAAAGATAAAAAGCTCCGCACACTGGCATGTGCAGAACATCCACGAACGCCTGGATGTCGGCAACAGTCCCTGGGGGGATTATCAGGCCAGCGCAAAGACGCTCACCCCGGCGATGAAAACGCTGGGGTTCAAGTAGCGGTCGGCCACTGGACAGGCCTTCTACAAGTGGGCGGCGTGATGCCGCAGATGGTCTTCGATAAAGGTGGCGATGAAAAAATAACTATGGTCGTAGCCGGGCTGCATGCGCAAGTTCAGGGCAACATTGGCTTCGTCGCAAGCGACGGTCAATAGTTCGGGCTTGAGCTGCTCTTGCAGGAACTGGTCGGCGGTGCCCTGGTCCACTAATAATTCCGGGCCGTTCCACCCGTGCTTCTGTATCAGCAGCGTGGCATCGTAATCTGCCCACGAAGCACGATTGCCGCCAAGATAGCCGGCCAGCGCCTTTTCGCCCCAAGGACAACGGGTAGGCGACACAATAGGGGAAAAAGCAGAAATCGTCCTGAATTGATCCGGGTTCTTCAGGCCTATCGTCAGTGCCCCGTGGCCGCCCATCGAATGACCGAAAATACCGGCACGCGCGGGGTCGACGGGAAATTCCGTTGCAATCAGATCAAAGAGCTCCCTGGTGATGTACGAATACATGCGATAACCCTTGGACCAGGGGTCTTCCGTGGCATCGACGTAGAAGCCGGCACCCACCCCGAAATCGTAGCTGTCGGCGTCGCCCGGATAATTCAGCCCGCGCGGGCTTGTATCGGGTGTAACGATCGCGATGCCGAGTTCAGCCGCCATGCGCTGAGCGCCGGCTTTGACGATGAAGTTCTCTTCGGTGCAGGTCAGTCCGGATAGCCAGTACAGGACAGGCACGGGCCCTTGTTCGGCCGCTGGAGGCAAGTACACGCCAAAGCGCATGGCACAGCCCGTTTCGACGGAGTCATGACTGTACACGCCCTGCTGCCCGCCAAAGCTTTTGTTCTGCGAAATGGTTTTCATGGTCATTTTTTGTTCCGAGGTTGTAGCGGATAAGAAAGCGGCCCATATGTCGCCACGCAGCGACATATGGGCCCCAGGACGATGTGATGTCAGAACGTGACGACCGACCGGATGGACGTACCGTCTTTCATCAGCTGGAAGGCATCGTTGATCTTGTCGATCGGCATCACATGGGTGATGAGGTCGTCGATATTGATCTTGCCGTCCATGTACCAATCCACGATCTTGGGCACATCGGTGCGGCCACGGGCCCCACCGAAAGCCGAACCTTGCCATACGCGTCCGGTGACCAGCTGGAATGGCCGCGTGGCGATTTCCTGACCGGCTCCGGCGACGCCGATGATGGTGCTCTTGCCCCAGCCTTTATGTGCACACTCAAGCGCTTGACGCATAAGCTTGACGTTGCCGATGCATTCGAAGGTATGGTCGGCGCCCCCTTTTGTAAGGCCGACCAGATACTGGACCAGATCGCCTTCGACTTCATTGGAATTCACGAAATGGGTAAGACCGAATTTTCGGGCCAGCGCTTCGCGGGCGGGGTTGATGTCCACCCCTACGATCATGTCGGCGCCCGCCATGCGCGCGCCCTGGATCACGTTCAGGCCTATGCCGCCCAGCCCGAAGACAATGACGTTATCGCCGGGCTGCACCTTGGCCGTATTGATGACGGCGCCGATGCCGGTGGTGACGCCGCAACCGATGTAGCAGACTTTTTCGAACGGTGCGTCTTCGCGGATTTTTGCCAGGGCGATTTCGGGCACGACCGTGTAATTGGAAAACGTTGAGGTGCCCATGTAGTGAAGCACTTCCTTGCCGCCCATCTTGAAACGACTCGTGCCATCCGGCATGACCCCGCGCCCTTGCGTTTCGCGTATGGCCTGGCAGAGATTGGTCTTGCGCGACAGGCAGTACGAGCAAGTCCGGCATTCGGGCGTATACAAGGGGATCACGTGATCTCCCGGTTTCAGCGTAGTGACCCCGGCACCGACTTCGACAACCACACCGGCGCCTTCATGCCCCAGAATAGCCGGAAACAAACCCTCGGGATCTTCGCCGGAAAGCGTGAATAAATCGGTGTGGCAGACTCCCGATGCTTTGATCTCGACGAGGACTTCGCCGGCACGCGGTCCTTCGAGTTGTACGGTTTCGATACTAAGCGGAGCGCCGGCCTTGGTGGCTACTGCTGCACGTACGTCCATGTGTGAATCCTCGTTTATTGAATTGGCCTTGCGAGGCGGCATAGCCGCCCCTTCGAAGCAAAAAGCTAGAGCTTATCTTGATTTCGCGACATGCGTGGAGATCGCGTCCATGAGCGGCGGCGACAGGCAGTCGTAAGGCGGAAGACCCAGGTCTTCCAGCCGCGCCCGGATGGCGCCCATCTGGTCTGGCGGCGTACCGGTCTCGATGATGGATGAGACAAAGGCAGCGAATTCGGGGGCAGCCCAGCCACTTTGGGGCGATCGTTCGGTATGAACGAAGTCCAACCCATAGAAGGGGTGATCCGGGTTTTCGATGCGTCCGAACATGTGAACGCCACAACCGCTACACGCGTAGCGCTGAATCGTCGCCGACGGATCGACAACTTTCAGCTTGTCCTCATTGGCCGTGACGCTGACGGCATCTTTCGACACTACTGCGACCTGCGAAAATAGCGCGCCTGCGGGCTTCCAGCATTTTGAACATCCGCAAACATGATTGTGCGCGGTCTGCGAATTGATGGTGACTTCTACTTTGTCGTTGGCGCAATCGCACAGCAAGGTGCCGCCGGAAAACCCCGGAGCTGCAGGCTGAATGCCATTATCAACAGCAGGATGGATGCTTATATTCATTTGTGTCTCCTGATACGCGTCTTGGACCGCCGGGCTCGTTGTAGAAAGAGCCGTGGATGAATGGCTATTTTTGCCAGCCCTGGGCTACCTAGCAAAAACCAAGCCCGTTTGGACATACGGTAAAAATATGATCCGCCGCGTAATTCGGTATCGTTCCCGAAACGATGGCGAGACATCATGCTCAGTTATTGAACATGGAAGCATTCCGGAATTGGCTTGATGTTCTTATAAGGGCAAGCCGTCCAGCACCCGGCGCTCCAGCTGTAGATACTGTTGCTCTACATTTTTTTTATGCACGGTATCGTACAGGGGCCACTGCTCGAATCGCGGCAGTGGCGAAGATTCGCCGGCCATGCCCAGACTGATTCCCGCCTGGAAGGTGCGTTTGACGATGGTCTCGAGGGCTGTCAGGTAATTGCTTAAATTGTTCAAATCCTCCGGCGATGAAACCGGGCCTTCGCCGGGAACCACCAATATGGGCTTGCGGATCTTGATATCTTCCAGCGCGGCCAACCAGGTGGGAATGTGCGCGTCTTTGGCATCCGGTATACGGTCGATCGACACGAGTCCACCGGCAAACAGGATGCCGGATGTGCGATCGATTACGCCGATGGAGCCGGGCGATGAACTGCGCCCGTAATGGATGATGTCCAATTGGCGGCCTCCAGCCTCTATCGTCGTATCGCCGTCCAGCGTTCGCGTGGGCACCGTAACCTTGGTGCCGCTCATTTCCTCGGCGCCCAATATGCTGTTGAGCTTCTTCAGACATTTGTGGCAACGCTGGGCGATAAGTCCGGCGACGTCATGGTGCGCAAGAATCGGAACACCCTGTAGCGCGAGTGTGCCGTTTCCAAAAACAAATGCGGGATTTTGATGAGTGTTGATAGCGAGCACGATGGGCTTGGTCGTCAAACGCCCAATCGCAGCGATCAAATCCTGGGCATACCGGGCGCTCGTGCCGGTGTCGATCAGGACAACGCCCTCCTCGCCGACGATGACCCCCTGGTTGCCCACTACGCCGCGATTCGCCGGTGTGGGTTCGCCATTCTCGCCAATTACCGCATAAACCCCTGGTGCCAACTCCTGTAAAGAAGGAACCCGCGACCCTGCAGCCTGTACTGGCACGGTAAACGCGAGCGGCAGCCATACCGCAATACTTCGCAATAATGGCATGGCTTTTGCTATGAAAACATGTAACGGCTTGCCTGACTCGTTGCACGTCACGAATCGGTCTGTCATCGAGATATATCGCTTTTAGGGGAAAACATGAAGCGTCTACCGTCCACTCTCTTGTCGCTGTTCGTAGCAAGCGTTATGCCAGTTACTGCATCGGCCGCCGCAGCATCGGCCGCCGCGCCCGCAAGCGACTTCCCCACTACCACGCGTGTGGAATATGTTCTGGAGTGCATGAAAGCCCATCCGGGGAAGAACTATGAGTCTTTCTACAAGTGTTCGTGCGCCATTGACGAAATAGCAAAACAGACCGTATTCAATGAGTACGCCGAAATATCAACGGCATCCAAATACCTCCGACTGGGCGGCGAGCGTGGTGCCGAATTTCGCGACCCCGAACAGGTCAAGATGATGGCCAAGAAGTACAAAGACATCGAAACAAGAGCCGCCGATGCCTGTTTCCTTAAATAGCAAGCTTGCGGCGCTTCTGCTTACGGGCCGTCAATGTCTTGCCGCCATTGTCGTCTTGACCCCGCTTGCCGTTTGCGCTGCCGAAAGCCCGGTACAGTCGATTGCGATAATGGATTTCGAACTGCTCGACAACACGGGTGAAACCGACAAAGATGCCGAACAGAAGCTGCGCCTGGCCAAGATTACCCAGCAATTACGCCACGAGATCGCCGACAAGAAACTGTACGCGGTGGTTGACAACGCGCCTGCTGCAACGCTCATCAAAGATCTACAGCAACGTTTCAATCTGTATAGCTGCAACGGCTGCGATGTGGAGATCGGACGCGCGCTGCACACCAATCGTGTCCTGACCGGATGGGTGCAGAAAGTCAGCAACCTGATCTTGAACATCAACATTCAGGTTCGCGACGTGGAAGGTGGCAATATCGTCCTGAACAAATCGGTGGATATCCGGGGCAATACCGATCAAACCTGGAGCCGCGGCATCCGCTATATGGTCCGGAGCATGGTCGAAAAAAACCAGGCCGGGCTTTAGCGACCCTCCAGCCCTTATTCGGGAGTGACCGCCAACGACGTATCGAAGACAAGGTCGTTGGAGTCCTGGGCCCGTGCCGTTAACACGCCTTCTGTCTGCGGCGTGAAGTAAAACCTGAAATTGGGATTCTCGCTGATGCCGAAATCTACGTCGGCGGTCATGATGGGCTTGCCGGCGTAGGCCACTTCCAGGCGGCGCACGTAATGGGGCGGTTCGTACAGCCGGGTCGCCTGGTCCATGACCATGCCCGACGCGTTCGGGTGGCGGATCATGAGCTGGGCCATCACAGGCTGGTTCAACTGCGGCTTATCTTGAGTCATCAGCTTCATCTTGCCCAGGCTGTCTTCGCTGCCGGGTGCCCTGTTCGCGGGAGCCGAACAGCCGCCTGAAGCTTTCACATATGTCTTGGTCATGGCCAGCTTGCCGTCATTGGTTTCGACGACTGCCCGCACATAGGTGTACTGCTCTACCCTTATTCTCGTTTCGATGTCGGCAAGGCCGCTTGCGGGCGTCAGGTGAAAGACCGCGGCGAGCGGTGCCGGGTTATCGTCCACAATGAGATGTATGGTCCTGATATAGCGTTGCGGCGTCTGGGGAATGAGAGCATCGATCGATACCGGTACAACGGCTGCATCTTGTGCCCGTTTTGGCGCCGTCAGACGAATCAGCTGCTCACCGTCGTTGCTGATGGGCTTGTCCTGGAACAAGCCTACACGTAGTTTTTGCCACATTGCACTGTCGGGCGGCGAATCAGGCGCCGCGGCCAAGGACAGCATCGGCGCCAGCACGGCGATAGCCGCCATGCTTTTCAGAAGCCCTTCGCACAGCCTGTTCATTTGGATCTCCCGATACCTGATGTCGTTGTACTGCGATTGGCAAACCCAATCAAGCAAATCATTCTTCCCATTCCAGTTCGGTAAACGCCGCTGTCACGTTCTGTCGATGAGAACCCTCGAACAGCAGCCATTGCGATGGGTTGGCGCCGATTTCGGTCGTCGCCTGCTGTATGGACCGCTTGTCCTTTAGTGCAGCGCGTACGTCGGCTTGCAATTGCAGCAGATACTGCTGCTGAGGCTTTATTACCGCCGGCCAATCGGTACTGACCGGGCCATGGCCCGGCACGACCAGCCTGGCCGGGATCTTTGCCAGACTATCCATGGTGGACAGCCATCCCGACAGCTTGCCGTCGAGCGATGGAATCCGCTCGCGAAACACCAGATCGCCCGCCCATAGGGTGCCCGTGGTCTCGTCCAGAACTGTTAAATCATTGTCTGTATGAGAAACAGGCCACGCCTGGAGAATGAGCCTACGCTCACCCAGGTCAAGCTCGAGCGTCCCCTTTACCGGCAGGCTGGGGGGAACAAGAACACTTTGCCGGGCCAGGTCGGGACCGATTGTGCGTTCCAGATACTTGGCATAGTAGCCGCCTCGGGCACGCATCGATGCAGCAAGCTTGTGGTGGCCGATAAATTGGGCTTTGTCGGCGGAAAATGCGGCATTTCCATACACATGATCGGGATGGACGTGGGTATTGATCACATAGCAAACCGGCAATGAAGTCCGCTCGCTGATTGCTGCGCGCAAGGCCTTGCCTTCCGCATAGCTTCCACCAGTGTCGATTACGGCAACGCATTCGCCGCCCATGATAAAGCCCACATTGGCGATTGCGCCGAAATTGCGGGGCGAAGCGTCCTCATGTACCCCCTCATGTACAAAGACGCCGGCAGCCACTTCCCGTACGGACAACGGCTCATCGGCGCCCAATGCCGTAGCGGAGATTGCACCGTACAACAACGGTGCAGAAAGCCATTTTGCAACGCCGGAAAACCTCTGCGCCGGCCATGCCGGAACAGCCAGTGATTCATGCGGACGCTGCATTACGCTCTCCATTTCCTGTGCCTGGTTTCGGGTCTGCCCTGTGCAGCGTCGCAATAGCCGTGCCAACACGATTGTTGAGTGCTACAGGAAGTCAGGCCGGGCAAATGCGATGGAATGTGTTGACGAAACGGAACACAAGATCAGCCGCGTTGTTCACATGGCAGGACATTGCCGAGACAGAGGAGCCCCCGGGATTGGCTCACATTTGGCGATCATCGTCGGGCCAGACTTGATATTGACCTTGATCTCGGTATTGGCATGATACGTGCTTGATTGACCGTGCAACATGCCGTCGGGGTGCTATAGCGCTGAACTGGATTTCATCTCTCATATGCCTCGCCGTATAACCACATCGGAGGAAGACATGTCTCTTAAGGTAACTCTGAAAACCGCGTTATGCATCGCCGGGGTCGTCATGGCAACCAGTACAGCGCAAGCAGACCCCATGCTTGACAAAGCGGCTGCCGATCCGGCCAATTGGGCCATGCAAGCCGGAAATATCTCCAATCATCGCTACAGCGAACTCAAACAGATCACAAGCGAAAACGTCAAAGACCTCCAGGTGGCATGGACGTTCTCGACAGGCGTGTTGCGCGGACACGAAGGCGGTCCGTTGGTGATCGGCGACACCATGTATGTGCACAGCCCCTTCCCCAACAAGGTCTATGCCATCAATCTCGAAGATCAGACCATGATCTGGAAGTACGAGCCCAAGCAGGATCCGTCGGTGATCGCAGTGATGTGTTGCGATACGGTGAATCGCGGGCTGGCATATGGAGATGGCAAGATCATCCTGCAGCAGGCCGACACGACGCTTGTGGCGCTCGACGCCAAAACGGGCGAGGAAGTATGGAAAATCGTGAATGGCGATCCCAAGAAAGGGGAAACCAACACTAACGCTCCCCATATCTTCAAAGATAAAATCCTTACCGGCATCAGCGGCGGCGAATTCGGAGTGCGTGGTCACTTGACCGCTTACGACCTGAAGACCGGCAAAGAGGTCTGGAAGGGTTATTCAGTCGGACCCGATGAAGAAATGCTGTTTGATCCAGAAAAAACAATGACCTGGACGGACGGCAAGATGGCGCCTGTCGGCAAGGACTCCTCACTCAAGACCTGGGAAGGCGACCAGTGGAAAATCGGAGGCGGCACGACCTGGGGCTGGTTCAGTTACGATCCAGAGACCAACCTAGTCTATTATGGTTCGGCCAATCCGGGCACCTGGAACCCCAAACAGCGTCCTGGCGACAATAAGTGGTCCATGTCCATTATTGCGCGCGACCTGGATACCGGCGTGGCCAAATGGGTCTATCAGATGACTCCCCATGACGAATGGGATTACGACGGTGTCAATGAAATGATATTGGCCGACATCAAAGTCAAGGGCCAGGATCGCAAGGCGCTGGTTCACCTGGATCGCAACGGTTTCGGCTACACGCTGGACCGCGTAACCGGCGAACTGCTTGTGGCCGAGAAATTCGACCCGACCGTCAATTGGGCCACCCATGTCGACATGAAAACCGGCCGTCCACAAGTCGATGCCAAGTACAGCACCTTGCAGAATGGTGAAGACGTCAACACCAAAGGCATCTGCCCGGCCGCCCTTGGCACCAAAGACCAGCAGCCCGCTGCTTACTCGCCCAAAACCGGCTTGTTCTACGTACCGACCAACCACGTTTGCATGGACTATGAGCCGTATCAAGTCGAGTACATCGCAGGACAGCCTTATGTTGGCGCAACACTGTCCATGTATCCGACTCCGGGCAGCCATGGCGGCATGGGCAATTTCATCGCCTGGGATGCCGGCACCGGCAAAATCGTCTGGTCCAAGCCCGAGAAATTTTCGGTCTGGAGCGGCGCCCTGGCGACTGCAGGCGATGTCAACTTCTACGGAACACTCGAAGGCTTTATCAAGGCGGTCGATAACGATGGCAATGAGCTGTGGAAATTCAAGACCCCATCAGGCGTGATCGGAAATGTCACCACCTGGGAACGCAACGGCAAACAGTACATCGGCGTCTTGTCGGGTATTGGCGGCTGGGCCGGTATCGGCCTTGCAGCGGCTCTTGAAAAACCCACTGACGGCCTGGGAGCTGTGGGCGGCTATAAAGATCTGGCACGGTACACCGAACTCGGCGGCGTGCTGATGGTCTTTGCGCTTCCCGACAGCGTAATAAATCAGACCAAGGTCGCAGCCAAGTAAGCCCCCATCGCAGCCGGCATCTGCCCGCGCCGGCTGCCTCCGATGCTGATTCATGAAAGTGGAAACCGGCATGGCGGCGCACGCCGCCACACCGGTACTTTATTAAGGATATGTCGGTATGTTGTCACGTTTCACCCTGATCAACGCAAGCCTGCTCGTTGCGGTTGCCTGTTCGATGTCCGCTCATGCCATCGCAAACAATGATGGTGCTGCGAGCAAGCCGGCCAACGAGTCTTCCACCGCCCAAGGAAAGGCTACAGAAACAGATAAAAAACTGTACACCGTCGTCGACAAGAATCACGTAGACGAAAACACACTCGAAGGCTGGAAAACCTGGCGGGCGCTTTCTTGCGCCCGCTGCCATGGCGCTCAGCAAGAGGGTATGGTGGGACCTTCGCTGATAGAAAGCCTTAAAACAATAAGCAAATCAGATTTCGAAAAAACGATAAAGGAAGGGCGCGTCGAAAAAGGCATGCCGCCCTTTGGAGGCGTACCCCGTGTCGTGGAGAATATCGACAATCTTTACGCCTACCTGAAGGGCCGCTCGGAAGGCGATATCGCACCCGGCCGGCTTGAGGGAATCAAGTAACCGTCATTGGTGCAATCCCAACATGTAAAACCGGCTATGGAAAGGAAGTTATCCATGCATTCAAGATCATATCGAACCATCGCGCTGCGCGCAGCCGGCGCCATGGTGGCCACAGTCGTGGCCTGCTCTGCCAACGCAGAGCAAAAAGCTCCCGCGGAAGCGCAAGAAAAGGTACTTCGGGTTTGCCAGGATCCAAAAAACCTGCCGATGTCCGATGAGCAGCAACGAGGCTACGAGAACAAGATAGCTGCTTTGTTCGCCAAGAAGCTGGGCTGGAAACTGGAACACACCTGGTCACCGCAACGCATGGGTTTCATACGCAATACATTGCGAGCCAAGATTCCCGATACCGACACGTACAAATGCGACCTGGTAACCAGCGTCTCTCCGGCCTTCGAAATGGGCATAGCGACCAAGCCCTACTTCACATCCACATATGCCATGGCCTATGTAAAAGGCAAGGGACTGGACGCCATTCGCACGCCACAGGATATCCACAAGCTGGACAAAGCGACCCTGGACAAGCTCAAGATAGGTATCTTCACTGGCACGCCGGCAGCCGACTGGCTGGTAAAAAACAAGCTTACCAAGCAGATGGTGTCGTATCAATTGCAGACCGGCGATCGCGATCAATACCCCGGCCAGATCATCGAAAACGACCTGACCTCCGGCAAAATTGATATAGCGATCGCCTGGGGCCCAATCACGGGCTACTTCGCGAAAAACGCACGTGACGTGCCTGTCGCAGTAGTTCCTTTTCCTCCCAATGCCGACGGCATCAGGTATGGCTTCAGCATTGCGATGGGAGTCCGGCATGGCGAGCAGGAATTCCGCGACCAGATCAACACTCTCATCGACACGAGCCAGCCAGAGATCAATGCAATTCTTCAGGAGTACAGCGTACCGATAATATCGCCGGCGACGCCCACGAACAAAGTCACTGCTTCTTGACGGATGATCGCCCTGCGTGACTAAGCATGCAGGGCAAGGAACGTGAGCCGATGATGCGCCTGAAATTGAAGTGTCGAAACTGCGTGCTGCCGCTAGTGTTCACGATGGCGATAGCTTGCCAGATCGTCTCGGTCGCAGCAGCACAAGATCTCACTGTTGCGGAAAGGACTCTGTTCCTGGACAAGCACTTCAGCAATACCGGAAAGCAGGAAATCGAATACCTGTTTCAGCAGAAAGCCAGCGATATTGCAGCCTTCAGCGACAAGGCAACGGTAGATGTGCATGAACTCCATCCCGACGGAACGGCATCGGTCACCATCCGGTTTCTGGCGGACGAACATGCCGTTCCAATTCCGCCGATCGCGCATGCAGCGGGCAATCCTGTAATCCTCGGCTTCCTGGAAAGTGATATTGCAAAGATGAAGCGCCTGACCGGTGGTTCGACCAACTATTTTCGCAAGCGTATCCGGCTGGCGCTTGCTGCGACCGATGTGCGCATCCGCGAAATCTTTGTTCCCTACATGGACGGGACTGTCCCGGCACAAGAAATTACCGTCTTCCCGTATACAGAAGAACCCCAAAGAAACCGTCTGGGCCCATACGCCCAGAAGGCGTATGTTTTCATCACCAGCGTAGCGGTACCCGGAGAGGTCTACTGCATCTTTACGATGTTGAACGGAAAAATGGACCAGGCGGCCGATTCCAGCATAACGATTGCCGGTGGCGATCCGAAGCAATGTAAATCACAAAACTAAGCACACGTTCTCTTGGCAATAGTCGTATCGGACCGCAAATCGGGACTGCATCGTGAGAATCTTCATTTTTGAGCATACCCGCGTAGTGACGCCCGGCGTAGTGACGCTGGGCGTGTCGACGCCCGCCGGTAACGGCACCTCATCCTCTTCCGGGTTTCGCGGCGATATTATGCTGCGCTCCCTGCTGACCGACATTTCGAGTATTGAAGCCGTCGACGTAATAACCTTGCAAGGCTCGGCGCCGCAACGCTCGAATAGCAGCATGCTTCAAAGCGCAGGCCCCGAAGAATACCTGGAGGCCATAGACGACTGTATCGCACAGGCCGACGCGGTCTGGCCTTTGGCACCAGAATCACATGGGCTGCTGGAAGCCATTTCAAATAAAACCATTCAGCATAAAAAGATACTGCTCGGCAGCACCGGCGCCGCGGTCAGTGCGGCTGCCAGCAAATACCATAGTTCATTGACACTGCAAGCCCACGGCATCCGGGTGGTCCCTACTTATCGAGTTCAGGCCTGCCTGCCATCCGATCCGCACGGCTGGGTGGTAAAGCCGGACGACGGCGCCGGATGTTCCGACACCCACATTTTTTTGCACTCGAAAGCCGCAGTCGAGTGGATTGCCGCACATCAACAGGGCGACTACGTATTGCAACCATATATAACCGGGCGGCCGTGCAATTTATCGTTGCTGTGCCGTGACGGCGAAGTATTGCTCATGGCATGCAACGATCAGCGCGTTGCCGTGTCCGACAACCAGTTCCATTACATGGGCAGCGTCGTCAACAGCTTCGATGACGCCGATGGAGAATTAAAGAGCCTGGCCCTGCGCGTACTTGCCGCCATCCCGGGCTTGTGGGGCTACGTCGGCATCGACTTCATCGTGACAGAGCACGGCCCGGTGGTGCTGGAGGTAAACCCCCGCATGACGGTATCCCACGTCGGCCTGCATGCTTCACTCGGCGTCAATCCCATACAGATCATGCTGGATGCTATCAATGGCAATACTGGCAGCATTCCCGTGATCAACAGAAACCGGCGAATCAGCGTCGATATCGGCGCCCGCCAAAGCAGCCGCCATGTTGTTGAATAAAATGAAGAAACCCCGGGGCGCCGCAGATGCATGCCTGTAACATTGATAACAATCTAAGCGATGGCTTTCGACAGCGAAATCGTATACCGTAGTGCTTTCAAGCTCATCATCCATACCGGGGCAGCATTTCATAGAACTCCGGATGGTTCGATCAAAGAGTAAGGAGACAAAATGGTAAGCGTGCACAGTCATGGCGCCCGCGTACGCGAGGTAGTCCAATCATCGGCAGCCCCCTATTCGCGCGTACCGGCTCATATTACTGAGTCCTGGATCCGGTGTGTCAGCGAATACCAACTCGATCCCACAACTCCTCGTGAACTCTATGTTGTCGAAAATCAGGAATTGCTGGAGCGGCAAGAGATTGTCGCGCCCGTAATGCGGGCAGCCAAAAGCGAAATGACCGTCTTGTTCCAGCAAATCGCCAAGTCCGACTACGCCATTATGCTGACGGATACCGAAGGCGTGCTATTGAACTTCTTCGGCGATCCCGGTTTTACGCATGCAGCATCAAAATCGGGGCTTATGCCGGGCGCCGTCTGGTCCGAACGCTTCCAGGGCACCAACGGCATGGGCACATGCCTTGCAGAACAACGCCCAATGATGATCCACCAAGACGATCACTTCCTGTTCCGCAACACCGGACTGACCTGTGCAGCCGCACCCATCTTTGACTGGCGTGGACAGATTCTGGCTGTGCTGGACGCCTCCGGCGAAACCCACAGGGTTCCCGGCCATGTATTGGATCTGGTCAACATGACGGTCCAGGAAATCGAAAACAAAATATTCGTCAACGAATTCTCCGGCCGCCAGCTGTTCACATTCCACAGCCGTCCAGAGTTCGTCGGCACCTTGAACAAAGGCATTATTGCGCTCGACCCCGACAGCTGTGTGCTTGCCGCCAGCCGCAACGCCCTGGCGCAACTGGGCGTCACATCGGACGAAATCATCGGCCAACCCCTTGACGCTTTTTTTAACGTATCGTTCAAGTCGCTGCTGCGTCAGAGTCAAAAGCATGGGCCTGCGCCATTTATCGTATTCGACGCCCGCCATGGACGCCGTTTTTTCGCGACAGCGCTTACCGGACAAGCCGATAACAGATCCCCGTTACAGGTTTTCGCCACGCAAGTGGCAGCGCCGGCGCTCGGCAACCTGCCGGCATCCGGCCGACGATGGCCGCTGGACGAACTGCAGCGCAGCCACGACGCACAGATGGAACACAACATTCAGACCGCCATGCGCGTCTTCGATCGTGATGTCGCCATTTTGCTTTGCGGCGAAACCGGAACGGGCAAAGAGCTGTTTGCAAAAGCCATACACTTGTCCAGCAATAGGGCCGATCAACCCTACGTGGCCATCAACTGTGCCTCCATCCCTGAACAACTGATAGAAAGCGAGTTGTTCGGATACAAATCCGGCGCCTTTACCGGGGCGAGCAAAGAAGGTCAGGTCGGCAAAATCTTCCAGGCCAATGGCGGTACATTATTTCTTGATGAAATAGGCGATATGCCGCTGGCGCTGCAAACGCGGTTGCTTCGAGTGCTGGAGGAACGCGAAATTGCTCCGCTGGGCGGAAAGGCTCCGGCCAAGCTGGATATCCGGCTGATCAGTGCGACGCACTGCGACCTGCCAGAAAAAATTGCCGGCAATCTGTTCCGCGAAGACCTGTACTATCGCATTCAGGGCGTCACGCTCACGCTGCCTCCGCTACGCGAACGGTCGGACCGCAAAGAATTGATCCAGTTCGTGCTGGACCAGGAATCGCCCGACGACGACATCGTCACAATAAGCGACGAGCTGATGAACATCCTGGACCGTCACCGGTGGCCGGGCAACATCAGGCAGTTGCGCAATGTCTTGCGTGTCATGGTTGCACTGCGCGACGGAAATGTGCTGACGCCTGAATGTCTGCCGGCTGATTTCTTTATCGGGCCCAAGGCGGACCCAGCGGCCGCTGCGCCGATAACTTCAAGTCTTCTGAACCCACTGGAACTCGCCGAGCGCGAAGCATTGATTCAGGAACTGCGGATTTCGCACTGGAACCTGAGCAAACTGGCACGACAACTGAAAGTAAGCCGCAACACGCTTTACAGGAAGCTTGAACGGCTGGACATCAATGTTGCTTCCCGCGAGGCGTGCTGAAGGCCCATATAGCAAGGACAAGCAAAAGGACTTCCGGAACAATGGACTACACCCCAAAGGTTGGATGCCGATGCAACCTTCGGGGTGTAGTTCATGGCCGAAGCGACACCTGGGCCATGTATTTGTCTTGATCGTCCTTTACCTGATGACCACGCCCCACGGGCGTACGCCGACAGTGATGTCTTTCAGTTTGACGTTTTTCTCGGTATCGATCACCGACACGCTGTCGGATCGGCCATTTGCAACGTACAGCTTCTTCCCGTCGGGGGTGATGGCCATATTCCATGGGCGCTTCCCAACCGGGACCGTCTCGATGATTTTGTTGCTTGCGGTGTCGATTACCGACACAGTCCCATCGCCGCCGTTGGATATATAGACGCGTTTACCATCCGGATGCACCGTAACGCCATTGGCGCGTGTTCCGCCTTTCAGATGGGTAAGCACCTTATGGCTGGCCATGTCGATGACATAGATCTCGTTGCTGTTTTCGGCAGCTACATAGGCGCGGCTACCGTCCGGAAGAAAGCCGATACCACGTGGCCGGTCGCCAATCTTCAACTGCGCGACCTGTTTGCGTGTCGTGAAATCGATGATATCAAGCGCGCCTCCATCTTCGGCGCTCACAAGCATTGTTTTACCGTCGGGGCTGAAGACCGCATGCTCGGGATTTTCACCCTGAACCTTGATATTCGAGACCAGCTTGTTGCTTTGAGTATCGATAATTGCCACTTCATCGTTCTCTTCGACCGCAGCGGCAATCCAGCGGCCATCGGGGGATACATAGACACCTTCCGGGGACTTGCCCAGATCGACGGCGGGACCGAGCTTGCGCGTTTTCGGATCGATCAGTTGCACACTGTTATTGGGCTGGTCGCTGACATATAGCCAATCGCCACTAAAGGCCAGCCCCCGCGGTTTCTTTCCGGCCGGCATATCGCCCACCACCGTATCGGTGGCCGTATCGATGATCGAAATCGTGCCCGACCCCTCATTGGGAACGTAGGCAAATGGCTCTGCCAGAGCCAGCGCTGAAAACGACATCAATCCTATTGCGGCAAGATGCTGGAAGTGTGGGCGTCTCATCAGTTTGTCTCCAATTCATTTTTAGAAATGCGCTATTACCGTTCCGGCGAACAGCGCGGCAACATTCGCGAAAAGACCCGATCGCGATCGATAAACAAGTGCTTCAACCCCGCAAGCACGTGCACAACAACCAGCACAAGCAACAACCAGGAAGCCACCTTATGGGTCTGATTGAAAATCGCATAGATGAATTTGTCTTCGAAGCCCCATGGAGGGAACGTGATCACGTTAAAAAACTTGACGCCCCACTTGCTGTAGTTGGACGCGATATAGCCCGACAAGGGCATGACGATCATGAGGACATAAAGCAGGATATGAGTTGCCGAGGCGACACGCTGCTGGAAATGCGGAATGGTGTCCGGTAGCGGCGGAGGCTTGTGTGTAAGCCTCCAGGCCAGGCGAAAGAGTATAAGCAGTCCGATGAGAATGCCGATGCTTTTATGCAGATTGACGAAATAGCTGCGCTCGGGTACGCCCCGTGGGATTTCTTCGAGGTACCATCCGAACGCGAACTGACAAATCAACAAAGCCGCAATAACCCAATGCAATAATATTGCGGTACGCGTGTACTGTTGAACCATCACACCATCCCCCTTTGTTGCCTGATTGCTTTTTTAGTTGTGCCATGTACTATGCGTGCTCCTGGTCTTTGATTGCCAGGCGTAAAGCCTCGTGAATCAGCGGGTCTGCGGGGGTATGGGTTCCCCTGTCGATCCACCTGACGTCAGCCTGCGGCAAGGCCTGCATCAGGCGAACCACATTGTCAGGTGGGCAAATCCAATCATGGGTGCCGTGCACAAAAACGGGGCCAACCACTATGCGTTGCGCTGCACGAAAAATTTCTTGCTCGGTGACGAAGCAAGCTTTCGAAAGATAGTGAGACTGCACCCGATACTTCTCCAACCGCCCTGCTTGCCGTGGCCCTTGCGAATGTACTTGCCCTCCCAGCATGGCGGCCATGACTGCATGCTCGTAACGCTCCCAACGTGCCGCGGTATCAGCCGCTATGACAGGTGTTCCAGAAAGCAAGCGATGACTCAATGTCGGTAGAACCGCCATGCTTTCGGCAATACTCATGCTCGCAGTCAGATCACTCCATGCCATCGGCACCAATGCCTTCAACTCTTGGAAAAACCAGTTGAGCTGCTCTTCCCCGGGCAAGAAAACGCCGCGCAAGACCATGCCATGCACTGAAGCAGGATACGTGCCAGCATAGACCAGCCCCAGCATTGCGCCCCATGACCCGCCCACCACCAGCCAGGTCGAAATTCCCAGATGGCGCCGCAGTCGGTCAATATCTTCGACCAGATCCTGCGTCGTATTAGAAGCAAGGCCTCCTTTCGGCGTGCTGCGGCCGCAGCCCCGCTGGTCAAACAGCACCACCCGGTGCCTGGACAAGTCGAACCATTCCAACATTGCACTATTGCACGAGCTCCCCGGGCCGCCATGCAAGACTACCGAGGCCGCCGCTTTCGGGTTTCCGAACTGGGCGTAATACAGCTGATGGCCGTTTCCAACATCCAGCATGCCTTCCGCAAACGGAACAATCATGCATTCCCTCTCTCTCGTTATATTTGTTCAGGCTTGTGTCAGCGTTGACACACATGCTCCGTTTGTGAAACAAGCTGCTACGGCGACTAACTTTCGACATTGTGCCGCTAAAAGCGCTTTTTTAACGATAACCCTTTTTGCTTATCACCATTGCTTGACAAAGGAAGGCTGCGTGATATTATCAAATTGACTGCAGCGATTACAGCGGGACAGCAATAGTTAACGCAGTCGTCGACCTTTAGAAAAGTCACACAAACTTTGGACAGGAGCTGCCATGAAATGGAGTAAACCCGAGTTTTCCGACCTGCGTTTTGGCTTTGAAATCACCATGTACATTGCCAATCGTTGATACGATCTTAATATCGCGAACAGCGCGGCGCTAGTAAAAACCAGCGCCGCGCTTTTTTGTCGGACGCATTATGAAAGTCATTGTTCTAGGTTCTGCCGCCGGCGGCGGATTTCCCCAGTGGAACTGCAACTGTCCCAACTGCGACGGCATACGCAAAGGAACCATCCAGGCCAAAGCCCGCACCCAATCGTCCATTGCCGTTTCCGACAACGGCACAGACTGGGTACTGATCAATGCATCGCCAGACATACTGGCTCAAATCCGCGCCACACCAGCGTTGCAACCCGCTCGCACCATACGCGACACGGGAATAGTCGCCGTCATGCTCATGGACGCGCAAATCGACCACGTCACCGGCCTGCTCATGCTGCGCGAAGGAAAGCCCATTCCTCTGTACTGCACCGCGTCCGTGTGGGAAGACCTCTCCACGGGGTTGCCGCTATCCAATGTCCTGTCCCACTATTGCGGCGTCAACCGGCAGGCGCTGCTGGCCGATACCGGCCAAATACAGCCAATCCAGGTGCCCGGCATCGCCAACATCAGCTTCACAGCCCTGGCGCTCAAAAGCAAGGCACCACCCTATTCACCCCACCGAAATGCACCCGAGCCTGGCGACAACGTGGGGCTGCTCATCGAAAACACGGTAAACGGCAAGAAACTCTTTTATGCGCCCGGCCTCGGCGAAATCGAACCTCACGTCATGGACGCGATGCGCGAGGCAGACTGCGTCATGGTCGACGGCACGCTTTGGACCGGCGACGAAATGATACGCCTCGGCCTGTCGAAGAAAACGTCCGCCGACATGGGCCATTTGCCGCAATCCGGTCCCGGCGGCATGATTGAAATACTTGATGCGCTGGGATCACAGCGCAAGATACTTATTCACATCAACAACAGCAACCCGATACTCAATGAAAAATCAGACGAAGCAGCCATGCTGAAGCTCCATGAGATCGAGGTCGCATTCGACGGAATGGAGATCAGCTTGTGAACGCACCGACGCCACTGTATACATCATCAAGTCCCGCCTGGGACCGCACAGAATTTGAAGCGCAGTTGCGCGCCAAAGGTGCTGGCTATCACATCAACCATCCGTTCAATGTCAAGATGAACAATGGCGAACTGCGACCCGATCAAATACGCGGCTGGGTTGCCAATCGCTTCTATTACCAGATCAGCATTCCGCGCAAGGACGCCGCCATCATTGCCAACTGCCCCGACCGCGAGACACGCCGAAAGTGGGTCGAGCGCATATTGGATCACGACGGCTACAACGGAAACGAGGGCGGCATCGAAGCGTGGGCGCGTCTCGGCGAGGCAGTTGGAATTGCTTCCGCAGACCTATGGTCCTTGAAGCACCTGGCGCCAGGGGTACGCTTCGCCGTGGATGCCTATGTGAATTTCGCGCGCCAGTCGCCGTGGCAGGAAGCGGTGTGCTCGTCGCTCACAGAAATGTTCGCACCGAAAATCCATAAGGACCGCTTGGCAAACTGGCCCCTGCACTATCCCTGGATAAACGCCGATGGCTTGCAGTACTTCCGCAGCCGCGTCTCGCTTGCCGAGCGCGATGTCGAGCACGGACTGCAAGTGACACTGAATCATTTCACCACCCGTGAACAGCAAGATCGGGCACTGGAAATCCTGCAGTTCAAGCTTGATGTACTGTGGTCCATGATGGACGCAATCGAGAAAGCCAACCCCTGAGGCGGCTATTGAATCATGACTGAACTTCCTGAAAAACCCGCACTGTCCAAATTGTTTCGGCTTCAATGGGAGGAAGCGCAAGATAATTATGTACTTCTGTATCCTGAAGGCATGGTCAAGCTCAATACCAGCGCCGCCGAGATCCTGAAGCGATGTGATGGCCAGCACGATATCGCCGCCATCGTCGACGATCTCGAGACCACATTTTCCACGACGGGCTTGCAAGCAGACGTCGAAGATTTCATGCGTACCGCCCAAGAGCGTGGGTGGATACGCTAAGGTGTCGCCGACATGAACGCCAATACTGCTCCCAGACCGGTTACGCCGCCTCTTTGGCTGCTGGCCGAGCTCACCTACAAATGCCCTTTGCATTGCGTGTTCTGCTATAACCCGTTGAACTATGCGCAAAACGCCCACGAGCTCACCACCGCGCAATGGGTCGACGTAATGCAGCAGGCGCGTAAACTGGGCGCGGCGCAATTGGGTTTTTCAGGGGGCGAACCCTTGCAGCGCAATGATCTCGAGGACCTCGTCGAAGAAGGAAGCCGGCTGGGCTATTACACCAATCTGATTACCTCGGGCATAGGCCTTAGCGAGCCCCGCATTGCCCGCATGAAAGCAGCTGGGCTGGATCACATCCAGCTTTCGTTCCAGGACTCTACCAAAGAGATGAACGACTTCCTGTCCAGCACCAAGACCTTCGATTTGAAGATGCGCGTGGCCAAGCTGATCAAACAGTATGACTACCCCATGGTGCTGAACGTGGTACTGCATCGCCATAATCTGGACCATGTCGGCCGGATCATCCAGATGGCCGACGACATGGGTGTCGAATATCTGGAATTGGCCAACACCCAGTACTATGGCTGGGGGCTGGTCAATCGCGCCCAGCTTCTCCCCGACCGGGAACAGCTTGTCCGTGCAGAAGCCGTTGTGAATGAATATCGCGAGAAATTCGGACACAAAATGCGTATTTTCTTCGTGGTGCCCGACTACTTCGAGACGCGGCCGAAGGCCTGTATGAATGGCTGGGCCTCCGTATTCCTGGGTGTTGCACCCGACGGCTCCGCGCTGCCCTGCCATGCGGCCAAGTCACTGCCCGGCATCGAGTTCCCCAATGTCACCGAGCATAGCCTGCACCACATATGGTACGACAGCGAAGCGTTCAACAAGTACCGTGGCGACGCATGGATGAAAGAACCCTGCAGGTCGTGCCCGGAAAAGGACAAGGACTTCGGGGGGTGCCGCTGCCAGGCCCTGGCCCTGACCGGCGACGCTAGCAACGCCGACCCGGTCTGCGACAAGTCACCCTTTCACCAGACCTTGCAGGACATCGTAGCCGATGCGCAAAAAATAAAGCCGCCCGCAGCGGGCGAAAAACCTATTATCTTTCGCACCGACGCGAACTCGCGATCGTTGGCTGGCCTCCCGGCAAAAGCTGATGAGACAGGACGATAGATCCTAGGTATCTTTTATCGTGAGAGCGGCAATTGACGCGGTCTTTTCGGATTGCGTCGAGCCCAGGCTCAACAAGAATCTGCCGGTGTCCATGGGTTAAGAAGCCGGGCACCTGTAGCCTCAAAGTCAGCTATATTTCGCGTGACTACCGCCATGCCGTGGACAAGAGCCGTAGCCGCTATGAGCGCGTCCCGTTCGGCGCGCGGATCGGGCACATGCAAACGGGCGCATCGCAATGCCACCGTGGTATCTACCGGCAATGAGCGCTCGGCAAATTCCGGCAAGACATGATTGTCAAACCAAGTCCGAAGCCTTGCACCTTGAATGGGGTCGCGCCGCTCGACCCGCAGAACTCCTATCTCAAGCTCCATGATGGTCACGGCGGAAATGTAAAGACTCGCCGCATCCACGCCGGAAAGCCACGCGATAACGTTAGGATCTGCTTTCCCATCTCCAGCCTTGCGCAGCTCGGAGAGTACGTTGGTATCAAGAAGGAACATCACGACAAGTCGACCGGTCGGCTTTGGATGTTGGCACGAGGCGGGTCGAACTCAATATTGGCCAGCCCCGGCATGGCAAGCGCTTCAACGATGTTGCGGCGCTTTCCGGTGAGGCGCTGGTATTCTGCAATGCTTAACAATACGTGGGCGGGCTTGCCGCGATCTGTGATAAATACAGGGCCTTGTATAGCGGCTTTCTTGGCTCGACCAATGTCTTGGTTAAGCTCTCTGCTGGATAGGGTTGTGACTGTCATGGTCGCCTCCATTCGCACGCCACAGAATGTTGTAACGTTACTACATGGCTCAAAACAACGCAAGCAGTGCTGCTCCTTCCCATCGTCTCTGATGCGCTCAAGCCCGCCCTATAGCCGCCGATGCCCGTGCCCGGGGACACCTAAACCCTTAACTCCTTCGTATTGATCAGACGACAAAAAGCCCATGTTCGTTTAAGAATCATGGGCTCAGGGTCTGTCTTGGACTGCTTTGGAACATTCTTGGTGCCGACGGCGAGACTCGAACTCGCACAGCTTTCGCCACTACCCCCTCAAGATAGCGTGTCTACCAATTCCACCACGTCGGCCGGTAAAGAGCGGTATTCTAGCACGAATTTTAATTCGTTTTTTTTGGATCTTCGGGTAGAACGAAGATCCACATAGATATTAATTGTTCTTGCTTGATTCAGCTGCGGTTGAAGGCTCTTCAGCTGCAGGTTCCGGCGCAGCTGCAGGTTCCGGCGCAGGAGCGGGTTCCGATGCGGGAGCCGGCTCTTGCGAAGGCGCTTGCTCTGGCTCTGCCGCAGGAGCTTGCGCGGGAGCGGTTTCAGATGCCGGCGCCGAATCGGCTGGAGCGGGCTGCGGCGCGGCAGCAGGCTCGGCTGCGGGCGAAGATGGTGCGGCCGGTACCGCGGGCACTGCTGCACCCGGCGCAGCGGTGCCCGGTGCAGCGGCACCCGGTGCCGAAGGAACGGCTGAACCACTGGCTGGAACAGGCGACTGGAACCCTTGCATTACGCCTGTATCGAGTATTGATGTACCGCTGGGGTGATGGGCCAGATAAGCCAGGCCACCGGTCGATACAAAAAAGATCACTGCAGCCCATTTGGTGGCTCGTGACAGAAAATTCGCAGCACCGGTGGCGCCAAACAGACTACCCGCGGATCCGCCACCGAAGGAGGAACCCATGTCGGCGCCTTTGCCCTGCTGCAGCAAGACGAGCAAAATAATGCTCAATGAAGATACGACCTGGATCGCCAGAAGAACAGGTGACAACCATTGCATGAAAAAACTCCGAGGCCTATGCGGCCGCTATACGTAAAAATTCTTCTGCCATCAGCGACGCGCCACCTACGAGGGCGCCGTCGATATCAGACATGGCAAACAAACTGCTGGCGTTAGACGCTTTGACGCTACCGCCATACAAAATCCGAACCTGTGGAACATTCAACGTGGACAACTGTACCCGGATGAAGGCGTGGACGTCTTGTGCTTGTTGCGGGGTGGCGGTAAGCCCCGTGCCGATGGCCCAAACGGGCTCGTAGGCAAGCACAAGCCGGGCGAGCGATTCTGCGCCCAATGCCAGCACAGGTTCGAGCTGGCGCCGAATCACTTCGTGAGTGAGTCCGGCCTCTTGTTCGGCCTGTGTCTCGCCCACACATACAACTGGGCATATGCCTGCGTTTAGCGCCGCTGACGCTTTTTCGGCGACCAACTGGTCGGTTTCGCCATGTAGCGAGCGACGTTCAGAATGCCCAACCAGCGCCCATTGGCAGCCAAAGTCGCTGAGCATGTCGGCGGAAACCTCGCCGGTAAAAGCGCCCTGCCGGTGCTTGCTGATATCTTGCGAGCCCCAGCCGATGCCGCTACCGTGCAGGCAAGCGCTGACCTGCCCCAAATAGGGAAAAGGAGCACACACCGCCATGTCGCAGTTGTGGGCAACAGCGACACCTGCGCACAGGCCTGTGAGAAGCGTGGCGTTGGTGGCCCGAGTGCCGTGCATTTTCCAGTTGCCTATTACAAGGCGCTTACGAATCAGAGCAGTATTCATTAAGCCCAGGAAGAAAAAATTGGATAACCCGGCATTGTAGCCTGTAAGCCGGGAATCCGCACGCGGCGATTATCGAACATGCCTACTGAACGGTAAGAACGATCTTTCCGATTTGCTCGCCCGCCTCCATCATGGCATGAGCGTCGCACGCCTTTGCCAGCGGGAAAGTGGTATGCACGATGGGACGGATTTTCCCGGCTTCGAGCAATGGCCAGACATGCTGCCTGAGCGCCTGAGCGATGTCCGCCTTGAAAGCCACCGGCCTGGGTCTCAAGGTGGAACCTGTGACAGTCAGCCGGCGGCGCAGGACGTGGTTGCAATCTATTGTTGCTTTTGCCCCGCCGAGCAGGGCGATGATCACGATACGGCCGTCGTCCGCCAAGCAGTTTATATTGCGGTTGATGTACTCGCCAGCCACCATATCGAGCACAACGTCCACACCCTTGCCGCCAGTGGCTTTTTTGATTTCTTCCACGTAGTCCTGGGTACGGTAATTGATACCCATTGTCGCGCCAAGGCCTTCGACGGCGCGGGCGCGCTCATCGCTGCCTACCGTTGCATAAACCTCGTGGCCCATAGCCTTGGCCAGCTGAATCGCGGTTGTGCCTATACCGCTGGCGCCGCCATGCACCAACAAGGACTCGCCAGCCGATAGCTGCCCGCGATCGAAGACATTGCTCCACACGGTATAGTAGGTTTCCGGCAAACCGGCGGCCTCGACATCCGAAAGGCCCTTGGGCACAGGCAGGCACTGCTGGGCCGGTGCCACACAATATTCTGCGTAGCCTCCACCTGCAAGCAAGGCGCATACTTTATCGCCCATCGCCAGGCCGCCGGCCGCGGGGTCTCCGCCCACGATCTCGCCCACCACTTCGAGTCCGGGCAAATCGGACGCACCGGGAGGCGCGGGGTAATTCCCCTTGCGCTGAAAGACATCGGGGCGGTTGATGCCGGCTGCCGACACCTTGATAAGTACTTCGCCGGCTTTCGGTTCAGGCACGGGACGATCCACGAGCACCAGAACTTCGGGACCGCCTGGTTGCGAGATTTCAACTGCCTTCATACGGACTCCTTGGACACTAAGCAAAACCGTATTATCGCTTGTCTAACCGACCTTAGGATCGGGGTTAGCCGTGTTGGAGCCGCCTTCCTGGATAAGGATGCGACATACCGAGGCCGCCTTGCGGAATTCGGAGGCCGCGACGTACTCGGGGTCGTTCAACCATGCTTCGACCCTTTCCCGATCAGGAAATTCCAGCAGTACCATGCGTTCTGTGAAGGCATCGCCTTCGTAGGTATCGACTTTATCGCCACGTGTCAGAAATTTGCCGCCGTACCGCGCAATGAGCGCGGGAGAGAGCTCGGTATACCGACGATAGGTTTGCGGGTCGTGTATCACCATCGTCGCTATGACATATGCAGTCATGTTTGTCCCTTTACTCAGAATTATTTGATGGAAGACGCGGCAGCCAGGCAAGTCGACATCATGGCCGCAGGCCTACAGCTACTGCGCATTACATCAGATTAACGGAACAAATAAAAGAACGGTCAAGCACAGCGATCCGAGTCGCAGTCGGGTCCTGATCTACGAGGATTGCTGCCCCGCTGCGTCTTTGTATATGACGCCATCTTTCATGATGAGCAAGAAGTTCTTATCCGGGTCGCTGATCAGCGCGATATTCTCTAGCGGATTTCCGTCCACCAGCAATAGATCGGCAAACGCGCCTTCGCGCACGACACCGATCTGGCCAGGATATGGGTTGCGCTTACCGGACAGACCCAGCAGTTCTGCGTTGGTTCCTGTGGCCATGATCAGCGTTTCGGATGGCGAGTACCAGCGCGTCAAACTCGCCAACAGGCTGCCCTGCAGTTGGGCCAGCTCGCTGGAGAACAGGATATCTGTGCCGAATGCCGTTTTGATCTTGTGCTTGACGGCTAGCCGATAAGTTTGGTCGGTTCCCGCGAAAACCTCCTGGGCCTTTTCCCACTGGACCGAGTCACGCGGGAATGCGTCGGCAAGCGCATCCGGAAATGGTTGGGTACTGAGCCAGGTGCCGGATTGGGCCATCGCCTGCGCGCTCGCTTCGTCCATCAGGCTGCCGTGCTCGATGCATTGCACGCCGGCTTTTATCGATCGCTGGATTGCCTCTGGCGTATAGGCGTGTACCGCAACATAAGTGCCCCAGTTGGTTGCAGCCTGCACCGCTGCGCGCAACTCGTCCTCGGTAAAAGTCACGACATCCAGCGGGCTGTGCGGAGACGACACGCCACCGCCCCCAGTCAGCTTGATCTGTGTAGCGCCGTACATGAGCTGCTCGCGCACCCGCAGCCGCATCTCATCCGGACTGTCCACGATGGCGCTATCGCCAGCGATATCGTGCCTGGAAGCGGGTTCCCCCAAGGTGCGCGGCAAGTCGGAAGGACTCCGGAAATCGCCATGCCCGCCCGTTACACTGATCATGGCCCCCGACGGATAGATACGCGGCCCCGGAATTACGCCGCCATCGATGGCGCTCTTTAGCGCGAAGACTGCACCACCGACATCGCGAACTGTGGTGAACCCGCGCATCAAGGTTTTCCGGGCCTCGGCACCAGCGACGAGATTCACGTAGCCAATATCGGCAGTAGTCAGGGCCGTCATGGGAAGACCCACGAACATACTGTGCCAGTGCGCGTCTATCAAGCCGGGCATCAAGGTGCGGCCACCACCATCTATGACGCGCGCGCCCTCGGCCGATATCTTGCCCGCACTTACCTTTTCAATCACATTTCCGCGCACCAGCACGCTGCTGGGCTCCGACAATGTTGCAGAAACGCCATCAAAGACGTGCACATTTTCGAATAGAACTAACGATGAGTGAGATTTTGCATCATTGTGCTGCTGATCGGCGCCCGCGGCGTCGGGGGTTGGCAATTCATGGGAAATGGCGGCGGAACCACCACACAGAAGCATCCCCAGGACCATAGACATCAATACCGATTTCGCGCGCATAATCAGTCTCCTATCATTGCATGCGGCTGTGATCGGGGCTGGACGCCCCACGGGTACGTCAGTTGAGTAGCATCAAGGCTCGACAATACGCTGCGCAAAGAAGCCGCGCAAGCAAAATACTGGCCGCCTGCGGTGGTTCCCGCAGCATTGCAAATACGCATATCGCTAAAGTATATTCAAGCTTCAAGGGCTCTTCGCTACAGGCCCCAAGGGCTCCGAACCTGACCTGCGTCAATCTATTCGAGGAGCATTACCAATGAAATGCCTACCCTTTTTATTGATGGCAACCTTGCTGGCCGGCTGCGCGTCTACGGCCGACTCCAGAAATGACCTGGCACGCTACGGAACCGCGCCAAGCGAAGACGACCTATATCAGTTCATGTCACAAAACCGGGACACGCTTCCGCCCACCCGGTACGTCTCTTATCGCGACAAAGGCTATCTGGACGCTGTCAAAAAAACCAGCTACACCGATGAGCAAGGGCAACCCCGATACGGCTGGGGATACGATTTCGAGGTAGCCACTTACGATACAGTGGACAACAACCCTGTTGTATGGAATCCTCGACGCGCCATCTTCTTCAACGGTCGCCTTGTTTTCGTGCAAGCACGCGCACAGCATCCCGACAACCCCACTGCGCCGACTTCCCCTGCCGCCTCCAATCCCCCCCAGTAACAACGCTGATCACAGCGTTTCCTTTCTCATATTTCCGGAGCATACCTCATGCAAAAGTGCAGAAGTGTCAGAGCAATGGGTAGTGTGAAGATCATTGGGGTCACCCTGCTTACGGCGGCGAGCCTTACCGGCTGCGCAAATCACCAAGCATCCTCCCGCGTTTACACGTTCGACCAGACGCAACGAGCGCAAACAGTCGTATTGGCGGAGGTAACGGGGGTACGCCCCATCGTCATACAAGCAGGGAGCAGCGGTGGGCTTGGCATGGCGGCGGGCGGTGTCGTAGGCGGGCTTGCCGGCAACACCGTAGGCGGCGGCTCCGGCAGACGCCTGGCCACTGCTGGCGGAGCGATAGGCGGCGCAATGGCGGGCAATGCCGTCGAAAACGCTCGCAACCGCAGACAAGGCGTCGAAATCACCCTGCGCCTGGACAGCGGCGATACCCGCGTGATTGCGCAGGAAGCCGATATCCCTATTTTTGTCGGTCAGCGGGTGCAGGTGATCACGCACGGAAACACTACCCGCGTCGTCCCCTTGTAGCCGTAGGCAACGGCTTCTCTATACCGAAATAGCAATGGCATCGGCGTCACGCTGATTGCCATTGCCGTCAACGGTGTGCCCAGTGCGTTTCAGTGCCCTACCGCGGCGCTGCCCAGCGCCATATTCCCGGATGCGAGTTCCCACAGGCCGGTGGCGGCTCCCAGGACGACAATACACAAAATAGCCCATTCGAATCGAGCGAAAACGGAACCTCGCTGCTCACGCCTTGCGATGATAAAAAGAATCGTACCGGGTGCATAGATCAACGACGACAGCACGAAATAATCGAAGCCACCGGCCAGTATCATGCCTATTGCGTAGGTCGTGGCAATGGCGGCAATGCACAGCTCGAACGAACGACGCCGGCTCCAGCCATGATAAGTGTCTCCCCGCAACGCAATCAGCAGGCCAAAACCGGCCACGAAGAAGTACGGCACTAGACTCATGGAACTGGCGAGGCTCTTCACCAGAACGAAAGTATCCTGCGTAAACAAGGTGCCAAGCAGGAATAGTTGAACAACGCCGTTGCTAAGCCACAGCGCCTTGTTGGGAACGCCATGCCTGTTTTGATGGCTGAGGAACGCGGGCATGGTTCCGGCACGAGCCGCCGCATGCAGGACTTCAGCAGCCAACAGGATCCACGACAGATAGGCACCGGCCACCGACACCATGAGTCCCACGCTGACCAGTACGGCTCCCCAAGGCCCTACCGCCGCCCGCAGCACGCCGACCATCGAAGGATTGCGCAGCCCGGCAAGCTCCGCGCGTGGCAGAATTCCATAGGACAACAGCGTCACTGAAACCAGTAATGCGAGGACAAGCAGAAATCCCGTTATCGTGGCAACCGCCACATCATCCCGGCGTTTGGCATAGCGCGAGTAGACGCTCGCGCCTTCGACACCCAGAAACACGAAAACGGTGATCAGCATCGTGCCCCTGACCTGCTCAAGCAAACTGTCCTGATCAGCGCCGGCGCCCTCGCGGATGTTCTCTTTGAGCACATCCATATCCATGGCGAATGCCACGCAAATGATGAAAATGAGAATGGGTACGATCTTGGCGATCGTCACTACCGTGTTCATCCCGGCGGCCTGCTTGATGCCGCGCAGGATGCCGAAATGCGTGGTCCACAGCAGAATCGACGACACCAGCACCGCCGGCACTGTATCGCCGTCGCCAAAGAACGGGAATACGGCGCCCAGCGTTGCCTTGAACACCACGAAGTAGCTGACATTGCCCAGACAGGCCGCCGTCCAATAGCCCATTGCGGCCAGAAAGCCAATGTATCGGCCGAACCCCGCCTTCGCGTAGGCGAATATGCCGGCATCCAGATCGGGGCGGCGGCGGGCAAGGAACTGGAACACCATTGCCAGCGTCAGCATGCCGGATCCGGCGATGGCCCAGGCGATCAACCCGCCCAGCGGTCCGGTCGAGCGCGAGAACATACTTGGCAAAGAGAATATCCCTGCGCCAACCATTGAACCGACAACCATGGCAATCAGTGCCATCCGGGAAAGCTTGGCTGTTTCCGTGCTCAAAGTAGTCTCCCGTAGCAGAAGGCGAGGCCTGACAGGGATCCCCGGGATGCTGCCGGGGCGCACACCGGCACAGTGTGCTTGCAATGTACGGCCGCTTACTCGTATGCGTCGCGTGCAATCGGGCATGTCATGCAATGGCCGCCGCCCCGGCCCCTTCCGAGCTCGGCGCCGACAAAGGTAACCACCTCGATGCCGGCCTTGCGCAGCAAGGTATTGGTGTAGACGTTGCGATCGTATGCCAGCACCACACCCGGAGAGATGCACACCAGATTGGCGCCGCTGTCCCATTGTGTACGTTCGCGAAGGTAGGCATTCCCTCCGGTTTCCACGACACGCATTTTCGATACGCCCAGCGCCTTGCCGATGACATCGGTAAGGGGGCCCTCATCCTTGTGAAGTTTCAGCTCGCCCGGCTTGTTGCCCGGACGGTATGAGAATGCCTGGATTTTATTGACGATGTCGGGATAGACGAGCAGGCAATCCTGGTCGGCGAATGTCAGCACGGTATCCAGGTGCATGGCGGCACGCAGTTTCGGCATCGCTGCAACGATGACCCGATCAGCCACATTGCGCTCGAACAGCGAAGCTGAAAGCTGGCTGATTGCCTGGCGAGAGCTGCGTTCGCTCATCCCTATAAGTACAGTGCGATTGCCGATAGGCATGACATCGCCGCCTTCAAGAGTAGCCAGCCCATGGTCGACCGTGGGGTCGCCCCACCAGACGTTCACCTTTCCGGCGAACATAGGGTGGAACTTGTAAATGGCGGACGTGAGGATTGTCTCCTCGTGGCGTGCCGGCCAGTAAAGCGCGTTCAGCGTGGCTCCGTTATAGATCCAGCACGTGGTGTCGCGCGTATACAGGGTGTTGGGCAGCGGCGGCAGCAGGTACTCGGTGACGCCTGCCGCCTCTTTGATCAGCGCCAGTTGATCACCGCCCATCGACTCGGGAAACTCTTCGGTCGACAGGCCTCCAATGAGCGTTTCCGCCAGCTTGCGCGCCGGAAGTTCATCGAGATAGCTACGGATTTCGTCAATCAGCCCAAGGCCGACCTGATTGGCCACCACCTGGTTGTCCAGTATCCATTTCTTGGCTTCGGGGACGCCGACTGTTTCGGTCAACAGGTTGTGCATCTCCAGCACTTCGACACCCCGGTCGCGCATCTTGGTCATGAAGTCGAAATGATCTCTTTTGGCATTGTCGACCCACATTACATCGTCGAAAAGCAATGCGTCGCAGTTGGACGGAGTTAGGCGCTCATGAGCACGTCCGGGCGCGCAGACCATTACGGTATGCAACTGCCCGACTTCTGAATGAACGCCAAATTCTACAGCTTTAGCCATGGTGATCTCCTATGAGTTAAATCGCGATCCAGCCGCGAGCCAATCCGATAATGGCGGCAATGCAGCCTATCCATGCAACGATAAACACGGCGAGTTCGAACTTGGTGAACAGCCGCCGCCCTTGCTCGCGCCGAGCCCAGTAATACAACGCCGATCCGGGGGCATACAAAAGCGCCGAGAGCAGAACAAATTTCAGCCCGCCGGCGTAAACCATGAAAGCCGTATAAAGCGCCGCGATGCCTGCCACGACCAGATCGCGATTGCGGTCGACGCCATCCTCGTATGTTTCGCCCCGCTTGGCCAGCATGAAGCCGAAGCCTGCGACCAGAAAGTACGGAATCAGGGACATGGCGCTCGTCAGACTGAGCATCAGGGCAAATGCGTCATTGGACCAATACGTGCTGATCACCAATATCTGCACGATGCCATTCGTCAGCCACAGTGCCGTTGCTGGCACGCCATTCTTGTTCTCCCGGCCGAATGCGCGGGGCATGTCTTCGTTTTTCGAGGCTGCAAACAGCACTTCCGCGCAAATCAGCGACCAGGCCAAGTATGCACCCAACACCGAAATCACCAGGCCCACACTGACGAACACCGCACCCCATGGCCCCACCACAGCGGAAAGCACACCAGCCATGGAGGGTTGGCGCAAGCCTGCAATATCACCCTGCTCGAGCACCGCATAGGGCAGCAGCGTAACCAGCACCATCAGGAACAACGCGGCAACGAAACCGATCAGCGTGGCAATTCCCACGTGCGATCGCTGGCTTGCATAGCGCGAATACACGCTGGCACCTTCGATACCCAGAAAGACAAACACAGTGACCAGCATCGTCAGCCGCACCTGCTCGAACAGGCTTGCGCCATCGGCCCCTTGCGAACCCCACAGATTCCCTCGAAACAGATCCAGCTTGAATGCGAATATCAGGACGATAATGAACACCAGGATAGGAATGATCTTGGCAACAGTGACCACGGCATTGATAAAAGCCGCCTGCTGAACGCCCCGCAGTATCACGAAGTGAAACGACCATATTCCGATCGACGCCACCACAATGGCAATGACAGTATTGCCATCGCCGAACACAGGGAAGAAGGCTCCCAGCGTGGATTTGATCAGCACCCAATAAGACACGTTGCCGATGCAGCTTCCTATCCAGTACCCAAACGCCGCAAGAAAGCCCATATAGTCGCCGAAGCCGGCCTTGGCGTACGCGAACACACCGGCATCCAGATCGGGCTTGCGCTGCGCCAGGTTCTGGAACACCCGTGCCAGGGTATACATCCCGCCCCCCGCGATAACCCACGCAATGATGGCGCCGATAACGCCAGTGGCGCCACCAAAAGTACGTGGTAACGAAAATATGCCAGCGCCGATCATCGACCCGACCACCATACCCGTCAGGGCAAGTAGCCCCAGTTTCTTGTCTACGCTGCTTTCCATCATTCACCTCTCTAGAAAGATAAACACAAGACTGACCACACCCTGCATGCGCTCAAGGTTGCCGGCGGCATATCCTTCCGGATATCCAAAACTATCCGTCTGGCATTACTTCCCTCGTTTCAATCGTCCTGGACGCTGTGCCCAGGGCTGTCATCACGGTAATCAACAAGGGCACACCGATTAAAGTGCCGGGGATGCCCCACACCAGCCCCCAGAAGAAGACCGCCACCATCACCATCAACGGAGACAGCGACAACGCGTTCCCTGCAAGTCTGGGCTCCATGTAGCAGCCAAAAATGATCTGAATGAAATTCAACACGAGAAATATGGCCACGGCGGCCTGCCACGATTCGTACTGAACAAAGGCGAACAGCGCCGGAAAAACCGTGGCGACAAAAGGTCCCAGGAACGGAATGTAATTGAGCAGGAAAGCCAGGCCTCCCCACGCGGCGGCCAATTCCAGGCCGGCATAGATCGTGACCAACCAGACACTCAGACCGGTAAGAACGCTGGCGACCGTACGGATAATCATGTAGCGGCGCAACTTGGCGCTAATCTGCCCTGCCGCCACGGCCCACCTGCGGCCGCGCCGAGACCCCAACAGAGTCTCTATGCGGCCAGCGGCCTCGTCCAGCTCGAACAGGCCCAATGCCACGAAAATGATCGTCAGAAAAGCCAGCCCGAGCATGCTGTTTATTCTGAGCGCGATCTCCTGCACTGCCCTGAGCAGCCACGAAATATTGAAGTTGTCCAGAAACATGCCCAGCAGCATGGTGCCATGGGGATGCAGGCCTTCCCTTTCCAGGCTGAACAGCCTCTGGAGCCGGGCCGCATTGCCAATAATCCATTGTGCGATCAGGCTGAACCCCCAGCCCGCGAGAAGCAGGAATACCGCCACCCCCGCCGCTGTCATGAGCAGCGTCAGTATCGACGCCAGCGGCGCCGGCATACGTTGGCAGAACGATAGGCGCACAGGCGCCACCAGCGCGATGGTGAACAGCGCAAACGCTAGCGGGATGAAGACCGAGTTTGCCAGGTGCAGCAGTCCCAGGACGAGTATGCTGCTGATGATGTTCAAGGACAGCCGCAGCCCGGAACGGTCGTGCAGCGACAGGCGATCAGTACGAAGCCGCCTCATCTTGGAATGACTCCGTCGATACGCTTCAATAAGTAGGCATAGAACGGATTGGAGGTAAGCCGCGCCAGCGAGTCCATCCCTATCACGAACGCACCGACCTCTCCGCGCATCGACATCGCACCCAGGTTGATGCCAAACTCTTCGATATTGTCTGGATGCTGCCCGTACAGCGTATCATTGGTCGGAAACGGCAAGGCCACATGCGACAGCGAATAGATCTCGCGTGGATAGCTCATGCCAATAGGCCGGTCGATGACGTCGATCGACCCGGCCTCGGTGACCCGCTCGATCATGTCACTGGATGACGGGCTTACATTGGTGACGATAGTCAGACGGTAATTGCGCCGCTCGCCCGGCAAGGTGCCCGCCAATGTCCACTCCACGCCGCGGCGAAAGAGCGGCCCCAGTTTAGTGGCCCGGTTCAAGTCGAACAGAACCAGCTCGCTGCCGTTTTCAGGAAGCCGTGCATAGAGCGCATTGATCAGCGCCCGCGTGCTGACGGTAAAGTCCAGAACAGAATGAAAGCTGATAATAGGCGGAAGCTGGTCCAGCGAGCCATTGCGTTGCCGCGCCTGCAGTTGCTCCTGCAATGCCACGGTCAGGCTGTACGACTCGCGGGCCGCCCTGATCGGAAAAGAGTTGTACTTGAACGGATTGAACTCCGGAACAATGCCAAGCCATGCAGCCTTTGCGAACGCAGGCAAAATCGCCGGCAAGCCGGCCAGGCCGGCAAAACGTGCAAAGCGCGTGATTCCAATCATGGGCGATATAAGGACGAGGCGATCTGGCTCAGCCAGCTCGGGATCGTCCAGCGCCTGCATAGCGTACATAGGGGCCAGCGCCCCGCCATTTGAGAATCCCACCATATGCAGCGGCCGAGGCGCCGGGACCCTGCGGCGCGCCTCACGGACCGCCAGCCGCGTAGCGGCCAGCCAGTCTTCCCACCCGGTGTCTGTCAAGGACGCAGGCACCGTGCCGTGGCCCGGCAGCCGGATCGCGACCACGACATATCCCACCGACTGATAGTGACGGGCGATGTGCCTCAGGCTATACGGTGAATCGGTAAGACCGTGCAGCAACACGACGGCACCGGCCGGCTCGCCAACCGGCGCCAGAATATACGACCGGTTCCAGTCATGCGCAAAGTGATTGGGATTGACGCTGGAGCCCTCGAAATAGCGATTGCTCTCGACCTTTTCGTCCGGCTCAATTTGTGAGTTGACATTCTGACGCACCTCGGCGAACAGCTTCTCTTCGTGCGCCACATATTCCTGCCACGAGATCTGGTCCAGCTTTTTCGCATGCAGCTCATCGGGTACATAGGTATGCCAGACCGCAAGAGGCGGGCTTTGCTGGATGGTGTAGATACGCATACCCAGCAGCGTGACTGCCACGACTGCCAGGACCAGCCCCAAGACCTTCAAGGTCTTCTTCAGGATTCTAGTCATCCCCGCCTCCCATTGCGACATAAAGCGATACATCGTTCTGTAGTTGAGCAGCGCGCAGCATGTCTTCCGCCTGACGGATGTCGGGTCAGATCCAGAATGGTGGCACTCGACTTTGTAAACGTCGCGCTGACAGGCGACAGCTGATTGACCTGCATCGGCAAGGTGGCTGATGCGGCACCGACAAGCACCATCGTTGGGGTAACGGAAACCACAGGTTCACTAGGGGGTTTGTCACAGCCATCTGTAGCTGCGGCCGGCAACAAAAAAGTGATACGCGATGCGTAGCCCAGCCTGCTCGTTACATACATCACCTCTCCCGAACGGCGAAACGCGACCACAACGAGTTGCCCTTATCCCCCTTACCTGTCGGCATACCAAGCGGCCCCGGACAATATCCGGGGCCGCTCAGTTATCCGCTTGCCTGCGGTATTGCGCCGACACCGGCGACAAAACACCGGGAAAAGGGATGTAGTTATTAATGTCCTTGCGGGACATGGGAAGTAGCGTATAACCGGCCATAACCTGGACTCGGCGATGCGAATCAAGAAACGACATGGCGGACGCCTCGTCAAGCCGGGACGCTTGCAGATCGCAGGCCCAGGCGGCTTCGGACAAGAAGATGCTCCAACACAGGACTATCCAGAACGTTCTCTTCCGCATGCTCACCCATTTATCGGATTTAAAGCAAAAAATCCACTAAAGCGGTCAAAGTCGAGCAAATTACAAAAAAGCTATATAGACACTAGTACTGTTGAAGATTGGCGGGACAATATATTGAATGTGACACGTGCAATGTCAAGGCGACAGCTTAAACCTCGAAAATAATTCACGCAAGAAAGAATCGATCAATCGCTCGATTCTTTCTTGCGGCGCGCATAGTTAAGCGCGATCATCAGGCCTGCCGCCACAGAAAACAAATGCTTGATTGTGTGGCCACTGAGATACGCAATACCCTGGAAAATTTGATGATCCAGCAACTCAAAGGCCTTGGCCAATACATATAATCCAATTGCCGCGGCGAAATATAAACGCTCCCTCGTGGGTGCATTGTTTTGCCACTGCAGCAGCGGGATCAGCAAGAGCGGCATAAATTGCACATACAAGTAAGGGCGTAGATCGCCTGTCATGTTGTTATCCGTGTACCACCACCAGATCACACTGACGACAGCACTAATGGCCCAGAGCTTGTCGACCCAGCGGCCATCTCCAAGTGTTTCCCGCCAGACGGCTGACAAAATGCCCGCGCACGCGAGAGCAATGGGCAGGCGGTCCCAGATCAGGCGGCTATTGTCCGGCAACAGGTGATACCAGCCCGAACCAAAGGCCGTGAGCACCAGGGCGAAGAAAAACAAGGCATAGCCTGGACGGATAGCATCCAGCGCACGCTTGTGGCGAGTGTGCAGCACGAGCGACAAACCATACCAGCCCACCGCCGCAAATCCGAGATTGGACAAGACATCTCCCGCGTTAGGAATGCCCAGCCAAGACCGGTTATCAGCAAATTCATGATAGCGCTCAAGCTGCGGAATCGGTCCATACCAGGCAAGTCCGACCGCCACGAGCGCCATCACGGCCCAGGGCAGCATATGGCGTGTATCCATATACGTCTTGAAGCGCGAACCGACTTTCTGTGGATTTGATCGAATACTCATGCGGTATCGTCCCCGACGTATTGGTTTGTCACTGCACCAGGATAATTGAATGGCGGCGCCTTGATTCTTGCGGGCAAGTAACAGTCGTGCTATTCTCCTGGGCTCGGAAGGTTGGCAGAGTGGTCGAATGCACCGGTCTTGTTAAATCGAGCGTTGATGTGGAAACACTTCAAATGTAAGGAGTCAAATTCGGTGGATCCCCTGGTGCAAATCGAGGTAACGCCGAGCGAAGCCTGACTATGTCAGGAACGTGTAGAGACTTGACGGCTCCCACCTAAAGTTTCCCATTGGAACCATGGTGAAGGCAAAGTCCAGACCACAAACAAGCATACGCTTGGTAGTGAAAGCTATAGTGGTACGGAAAACCGGCAGGGGCGCGAGTTCCTCCAGGGTTCGAATCCCTGACCTTCCGCCACTTCAGCGTATTGCGATTTTCGATACGCAGTGAAGCAAGCATGATAAGCACTACATGCTCTGTTTAAGTTCTTGCACCCATGGCGGAATTGGTAGACGCAAGAGACTTAAAATCTCTCGACCACTGGTCGTGCCGGTTCGATTCCGGCTGGGTGCACCAGTAAAATCAAGGACTTAGGCAGATTTACTAAGTTACAGTTTGGATATGTTCCGCAGACGTTCCGCATATTTTGAGGCCGGTGTTCCGCATTTAGCCCCTTCGCTTCCGGCGTCGGGGCTTTTTTGCGTTCTGCCGTTATGGTACAAACACTGTACGTAACGACAGTGTCGAGTAAACCGTCGACACCCCATCATGAACCACCTACAGCACTCCGCGCCCGACCATTCCTGCTGGACCTGTCAGTATTGGCATGGCGAAACGGTGGCCGGGGATGCGCATACGGTTTGCCGGCAGCACGAGCGGCCTTCAGTAATTGGGCGTCCGGACGTTGGATGCGCGTTCTGGAAGCTGGATCCGATTAAGGCGCCTGAACTGTTTGACTGGCTTCAGGGGGATTGAACGGAGCGGACATACCCCTGCAGCCCATTCACTTGATCGGCGAGCCTTGCAGCATCTCTTCCCATGTCTCCATATTCCGCGTAACACGCTGCGAATACTCCGATCCAGTCAGGGCCGGTTGCATCAGATCCTCCGCTGGAGCCGGTAGCCTTGGACTGGTTGCGATGTTCCCACAGCAGGCGGTCAAGGCGAACACGCACAGCGGCAGCATCCTTTTGAGCAGCTTCGCGAGCCAGAATGGCTCCCCGGTAGTCGGCATCAGCGCTATCTCGTTCATATTGCATTCCTTGTTCAATGGCGATTTGCTGCAGAACAGCTTCGATCTTTGTGTCGGACACGCCCTGCCGGTATCCGTGGTAGTGCAGGCCCCACATCCCGGCCAGTAAGGCCGCAATGACGAGGGCGCCGAGTACATACCTATTGGCAAGCAGCTTAATCACGGCTCTACCTCTCGCGTCACGATCCGCTTAGGTACTGGCGCCGCCTTAATAGTCCGCGTCTCCTTTACCGTGACATTGGCCTTTGCGGCGTTCTTGGCTGCGCCCTTCGCTGTTGTTGCAGCAGATCGTGCGGTGCTGGCTGCGGACTTCACTAGTAAGGCGATGGCCTTCAAGTCCTCCGCAACGCCTGCCACCCGGTCGGAGATGTTGTCGAGCTTTCCACGGTTTACATCTCTCTCAGCGTCGATATCCCGGGTGAGTCGGTCGATCTGCCGGTCATACGCGGCAATGCGTTGCTCCATCGTTGCGCCGTAGTGCCACGCCGAGACACCAAAGGCCAGCAGCGCGCCAGACATGAACAGCGCCAGTAGTGCGGCGACGAACTTACAGCGTGCGGCGAAGGAACGGAACATTCGAATAGTTTCACGCATTGTTTGCCCCTGTTAACTTGCTGATCTGCGCGGACAGTTTCGCTATCTCCGCCTGAGCTTGCCCGAGCTTGTAGCCCATGATTTCCATTTGCGCTTCCATGGCGGATAGTTTCTTGAAAAGCTCGTCCGCCCTGTTTTCCGCAAGCTCCCGTTCTGCAATCGCCCTATCTCTTGCCGCCTCAAGCTGGGCGATGTAACGATTCTCTGACCGCCATTGAACGGCCTGCCCGGACATGGAGTCACGGATAGACGGCCAGAAGAATTTGTAGGCGAAGTACAGCAAAGTACCGCCGCCGCCTACTGTTACCCAGCTGGGCAGGTCTGTTATGTCAGCCATCAAAGCCCCAGTTATATTTTCACTACGCCGTTTCGATACCCGGCGCCAGAACGCCAGCTAAGCACCTGCCGGCGCATCTTGTCGCCAATACCGAAGTGAACCCAAGTCGACCGGGCTTGCTCGTAGATAATTTGATCGAACTGGATACCGCTGTCAGCGATGGCCTGGCACACTTCCATGTCCGAGCCGTAGCCCGGGCAATGGAAGTCGGCGGCCAGCCCCTGAGAGTGACTTGAGGTAGAGCTACCGTCTACCGCCCGATTCAGCGCGGGCGATCTATAGCCGGACGTAATCAGCAGCGGATGGCCGAGCAACTCCCTGACCTCTTCCAGCGCCAAAGCAAGCCGCTCAAGGTTTGCCATGTGCGCAGGCGATGGCGTGTTGTTGACCCGCAGGCGGGCGGCGGTGTCGCTGCGGATGAACTCGGACAGCTTGAAATGTGGCGTCATCACGTTCCTTGAGACGTAAAAAAAGCCGCGCTAGACGGCTTGCGGCGTGAGCAGTTCCGTTCGTCGCTCTGGCGTTACCACCCCTTCCGTGACAAGAAGATCCAGCGTCATAGCCACGCGAGGATCGTCCAGATCGACGTACTGAGCCGCGATGAGCATATCCAGGCCGAATTGCACGGAGACGTTCGCGTGATTGCGGGCGGCCGCGTATTCGTCGGTCGTGAACTTCTGCAGGTAGTCGAGGGAGGAAAAGACGGTGATGGGCTGGGGCTCAGGCGCTGGAGGCGTCCAATCTTCGGGCGCTGGCTTCAATGTCTCTGGAACGCTGATTATGCGATCACCGCTCGCACTGAATACCTGATACACGCCGTCGATGAAACGAACGTCATCATCGTCTTCGAACTGCCATGGCTGGCCGGTGCTTATGTCTATAAATATTTTCATGACTTCCTCTTTATCGGTATTCATACCAAGTACTGAGAACAAATCCGGAAACAATCACCCTATACACCGCCCCTGGAGGAACGTCGAAATTCATAGCGGCCGGAGTTGAAGGCGTTGGATGAGATGCTGAACTGCAAAAATCCGCACCAACTTGGCCGAGCGCATATCCGTTAGCCACGCTTGGGAGGCCTGATATGAATACGGTTATGACCTTTCCAGTTAGGTTGGTGTAATTTGTACCGGTCGCCCTTGACCCTGACACGTTTTGTCGGGTCTGTTCGACACCGAACACCTGCGACTGAACAGTAACCTCATTGGCAGCAGTGGATGCTGCAGCCTTTATTGTCCCAGTCGATTCAATCGACGAAACAGTAAGGTTTGTCGGCGCGTAAGCCGACCCCTGCCATGTATACGTTCCTTTTCCGATAACATGGATATCGCCTTTATCAATTAGCGGAACGTCAGCCTCGGCATATTGCGGCAGCGGCGCCTTCAGAAGCGCGCCTTCAGCCATCCATTCCGAATTCGCGGCGTTACGGCGCTTGAGAAGCATGTTGCCGGTATCCGCCCAACTCATCCACGGGCCAGCTAGCGCAGCCGGGTCATCAGGTCCGGCAAAGTCCGTGGCTACCGTAGCCAACGCCTTATTTAAGTCCTGCACGACAGCCACGCCGGGATAAGAATCCCCTGTCGTTCGTAGCGCAATTGCTTCTTGTGTCATATCAATACCTCTGAGCGGTTGAATTAAATACGGCTGGAATCGGCGTAGCGCCGTTAAAAAATCGAATGTCGTAGCCGTCGAGCCCTTCGTTCGACAGAACGAACCTGTCGCCATCCACAGCATCGGCCTGCGTAATCTGGACGGCAGGGATTGCATGGAACGCTGTGGGGTATGTGACGCGCATACCTGCTGATGTGACCGCTTGATTAGCCAGGATCTGCAGAACGTCTGGAACGTCAATCACCCAGGTAAACGCGCTGACGAACGGAACCAGCAGCGGATCATCGGTTTCGAGTAGTAGCCGAACATCGAAATGCCGAGCGTTAATCAGCCCCGGTATGTAGTCCTGCCAATCGCTAAACACCCCATCATCCTGCGCATGGCGAATCTGTGGCCGCACCTTGTAATGCTGCCGATTCGACACGTTCAACACATCCGGATAGGTCAGCACGTCCGGTATCGTCAGGAAGTTCTCGCCAAAGTTCAGCGCGTACTCTTCCATCTCGAAGTCGATACGAACCGGCGTTGCGTAGCCAATGTCGATGATGTTCTCGGCTGCCGTCTGATATGTGCCGCCAGAGATAACCCCGCCGTACCAAAGCACATCATCAAGCGTCAGAACATCAGGCGCGACCAAGAAATCGCCAGTACCGGCCAGCGTCAGCAATCCCTCATTGATGATCGCCCCACCGCCAAGCGTGCCGTCCCAGTCTGGATGCTCGTTTATCGTCGCCAGTACATTACGAACGAGCGTTGCGCCAGAAATCTGCAGGCTGTCGGCAGGCCCGTAGACGACATAACCCCGAGATGCGAACCGGGCGGCCACCCAGTACAGGCCATTTCCAACAGCGAGAGCATCGAGTGTCGGCACAATACCGACTGTGCGCGAGTTATCCCAGGACGGCCCAATGCGGATTTCGTATTCAGGCTGGCGAATATCAACGACGCGATTCCAGACCAGAGCCGTGAGCCCATCTCGGAATATGTTTGTCAGGCCAGTGACAGCAGGAAGCGGCGCTGTCAGGCCTTGCACGACATACTGTTGCGTGCCTGGCGCGCCCGATGCACCTGTCGTTGGCTTTGGCGTGACCGTGACGCTAATCACATCGCCGGTTTGAGCCTGGACGGTGATGTTGCGATCTTCGGTATTTACTGCCGGCTGCGCTTGCCCGTTGATGCTGACCACCACCTGAACGCGCATGGCCGTCGATAGCGCCCATCCGATCTGGACGTTGGTAATGTCGGCCTGGACGTTGACGATGGTTTCCGCGAACGTGATGCCGAACACGACACCACCGAGCAACAGGCCATCGCGAGGCGGCATGTAGACGTACGGATTGTTCTCGCTGGCGTAGTAGCCGGCATCATCGTCAATGGCGGTGAATTTCACCCCATCCTCTGAAGGCTGGACCTCCGTTATCTTGAATCGGCGCCCTGGAGTCGCCAGCGGATCGAAGAAGAATGCCCAGTCCATCGCCGGCACGCCTTCATACCCTTCATCCCCAGGTAACGGAAAGCCCGTCATGTCGCTGGTAATGGTGAGCGTTCCAACGTCGCCCACGCCAGAGGTGACAGTGACTGTTTTCATCTGGTTCTCTGGGCCACGAATTAGAGCGATACCAGAACCATCAGACGGAACATCGCCGGTCAGTGTGATGTTGTTGCCGTCTCTGGAGGTGAGGCGGCCAGAGTATCCCCAGACCACAAGATCATGGCTCATCTGCACCACGTCGCCGCGATTCGCTACCCAACCTTCAATATCCGTTTCCCAGGTAACGCGCCGACGATGCCATACTTGGGAGGCGGCCAGAAGATTCGCCTCTCTGCCAGCCATCGCCGCATTCGTACAGCCGTCGAAATCCAGCTGCAGCGGATTATTCGTGGTCGCGGCGCCAGGAACCTTCACGCGCACCTCGTCCATCGCCCAGCCGCGATCCGGGTTGATGAAGTTCATCACGATCTCATCGGCGGTACTGTCCCCGATGTACGCAACGTTGAACGTGCCGGGCTTGATATTGAACGGGCCGAACATGGCGACTACGGGCTGATTGGCCGCGTCCCAGATGACGCCGAGCTTGCCGGTCTGCCATGTAGGGGATGCTCGCCCTGCCCTCGCGATGATCTGCAGCATTTGCGCGGTGCTGATCTTGCGGTCAAGCACGTAATCGAACGTCAGGCCCTTGGCGTCACACCATAAGCCCCAAGCCTTGATTGCCTCATAATCAATCTGGCTGGCCGCCATGCCGCCGCCGTACACCCGGGATCCATCAGCCGCAAATCTGCCCTCGGCGAAGTCACGGAACCACCATGCAGGATTGCGTGTATGCGCCCATACCCATGCAGAACCGTTCCACACTGAGCAATACCCGTAGGCCATGGCGTTGAATTCGTCAACGGCGCCGTTAAGCTGGCTCGTCGCCTTAATTCGCAGGGCAATGCGAAGCTGTCCGGTATAGTCGGCATTGTCCGGTTGATAGCAGAGGATTTGACTCACGGCTGAATCGTTGGATTCGCGGGAAGTCTTGATATCGGCCGAGACCTTCATCACGCGAACTTCGTACTGCCCTTGAGCCACCGACCATCCGATGGTCCTACGTGTCGGCTCCTGGCGAGCACCGGTCAGACGGACGCCATTGCTTACGCTGTGACCTAGCAGTGGATCGGGCGCCAGGCCTTGCCACGGTTGGCCCAGTTGGTACGGGTGCGGCTTCCAACGCCACGTACCCATGACGGGCGGGATGTAGTATTCATTGTCGCCAGCACCAGATGTGCGTCCAGGCGTAATAACGACCTGATCGCCGTCCGTATGGTCGCCGGGATTCGTCGATCCGTATTGCGCCTGAATCTCTGTGTAGTAGCTTCCCGAATCGCCAACCTGAACATAGACACGCTTCATCAATGCCCAGTAGTGCGTGGCATATACGGCATCCGAGAGCATGCCTATATCTGCCCACGCTCCACCTGCAAGGTTGCGGTATTGGATGCGGATATCGACAGACCGCCCATCAATACCGCCGTCATCGCGCACATAGAATAGCTGGCTTGCAAGCTCGACCGATATGTAATTGGTGTCGATTGGCGTGGTTCGGGCATTCCACACGCCGGACGCGAGCGCGAATCCTTGCAGCGTATCGACGTTGCCCGGGAACATTGTCAGGCGGCCGGCCGCGTCGGGCCCCTGAAGCTGCACGCCCTGGTAGTTCAGTATTGGTGTATCGCCGATCTTGTATTCTTGAAGATCAATTGCGCCAGCCTGCAGCCCGAAGTGGAACACCTGATTCAGGTACTGATCGTCGCCCACGAACTCGGTGTAATAGTTCGCGCCCAGGTCAGGCACGACCTTATGGCGGCCGAATATGATCGTCATCGGCTCCCAGAGGCGCATACGGTTGCGCCCGCCTGATATGGCGTAGGTCGGGGAGGATTCGTATTTGGAGCCGGTGCCGAGTTGCGCGGCTGTTGCTACGGGCGGCGGCAAGATGGCGTTGATCAGGAGCGTTCCGCCAATCATCACGCCTGCAGACAAAAGCGCTCCGCCTGCTGTGCCGGCCCCGACACCCCATGCCGCTGGAGCCAAGTACGGCGCCACAATGGATATGACGACAACGGCGATCATCGCCACTGTTCGCAGAACCTTATTGCCGCCGCCGCCGCCCAATACCCGAGCGCGGATCACCACTTGATCGCCAAGCCGGGGTATTAGTCGCCGCCAAAGCTCATCAGGAACACGAAACCCGTTGTGCCAAACAACTACGGGTCCGGCAGGCACCACAATGCCAGTCCGCTTGATATAAGAACCTAGAGTCTCATTAGGCAGGAACGCGGATTCCTCGCGAACAGTCCCGTCACCAACAAGTGCGTGCGGATGGACGACAAGAGAAGGCTTATTGCTTAGTTCCATGCGTAATAAGCCTCTAGCTGAAAATGAATTCTTGTTAAATCGCTCAGCCTCTGACGAAGGACAAAGCCCGCGCTTTGGTCGGCATGCAAGACATACCATTGGCCGGAGATCCAGCACATAACACCGATATGGCACAGGCGGCCGCGGCCAATAAATAGGGCCAAGCACCCATCGACGGGCTTAGCGATCCTTGTTGCATAGCTGTCCCGCAACTCGAGAATCTGTTTGGCCTGATCGCGGTAGGTCGCGGCGTGACTTGTCGGTAAGCCGACAGTTTTGCCGAACACATCTCGGGCCACGCGCTCAGCCAATGCGGCGCAATCGCCGGTATCCGGCATATACGCCTCGCCGACAAAACGGTCAGACCAATGCATTTGTGACGCCCATAAAAAAGGCCCACCAATTACGGTGAGCCAATAAAAAACCGCCCGAAGGCGGCTCGATAAGTTTTCGAAAGTCTATTTTGAATTGATATGCGGCGTTTCGTCCTTAACGTTAAAGCCATTGCAAAGCGCTTCATTTGTTCCCCATGTAGCGCCACTTCTCATTCTCTCATTGGCGTCATCGCATGTCATCCACGTATCGCTCTTGCCCATGAGGTAATCCATGCGCGCCCAGAAAACATCATAGATAGCTGTTCCGCTAACGTTTCCGCCCATGCTTGGCATGCCGCCTGCGGTCATATCTCCGCCAGTAGTCGGCATTGGCAGAACGCTTCCAGATGTCGTAGTTAGAGCCGCACTTACTTTCACCCCGCCATCAATGGGCATAGCCCTCACATGCCACGTGTCAGTGCCAACCGCCGCGGCCAGCACGAGGTACACCAACCATGTCCTTGATGCGGTTATTGAATTGTCGTCGTGGAAGAACCTAAAATCATCGCCGTCTGCTAGGACGAAAAGCTTCTCTGCTGCGCTAAATACTTCTTCCGGAGACGCGCCCTGGTAAATGCGTTGTGTCGTCTGCAAATACTCATCTCTTGTCATCTGCCGTTGGGTCGCGCAGCCTGCCAGAACAATCAAAATTGCCGCAACAAATAGCCTCTTCATGTCCGTTTCCTTATCTTTATGTAAGGAAAGACTACCACAATCCCGGGCTGGTCAACGGATCGTACCTCACTGTGACGGCTGGCTGCATGAGCGTATTTTGAAATCCAAGCTGGCCGTCAACCGTCGCATTATTGATGCTCAACCCAGTCAGATCGAGCGTCATGTCGAACTCGATAACGTCAGGCGAGGAGCGCAGAACGGCCATGATCCGGCACTTTGCGCCTTTGCCGCCATTACTGACTTCAAGCCATTGCGTGAGTTCGCGACCAATGTTGTCTACCGACAGCCTCGCCGTGGGCGTTTGTTGGCCCACATCGTCAGGGCGGGAAAGGCCAAACCGACACGCGATATACTCATTCCCGGCGGCGGTGATGTTCTCGTTGTCGTTAACAAGGCGAACCGGAATAGCTAGGTCAGGATGCGTTATCTCAACTAGCTCGAGCAACGCTTCTTCCGCGCTAGTCGCCAGCATCTGGCGCCGCGCATTATCTGAATAGCTCATCCCAATGTCTCTATAGAGCAGGCGGCCAGCCAGACCTTACCAGGCGTGGTCCACTTGTATTTCCCGCCGACGATCCGCGTCTGTTTCGTCACGCCATCTACAGGGTCGGTCCAGTCGAACCACCCAGTACCAGAATTCAGATCGACGCGTGACCACGTATCGAACAGAAGCCGATCCTCTTTCGAGTAGACGATTATCTGCACCTCGCGGGTAACAATCGGCTTACTCCAGCGCGGGCGCTGCTTGGCAATGCCGCCGTCCATCTCAGTACGCAAGACTCCGTAATCGGCCTCTTCACTAAATCCGGCGAGCAGGATGCATGCGTAGTCTGGGAATGTCGCCATTAACGCCTCCCCATCTGCTGGGATATAGGCCCGTTATTCTTCAGGTCAGTAAGCACGATCGTTGTCACGTATTCCTTGCCATTGAACATGGGGCCGCTCGACTTGGCCTGTACCGGCTGGCTGGACTGATTGATGATGTTGAATACTGGAGCGCCATTGCCGCCGCCCGACATAGAACTGGCGCCAACCACGCCGCCGCCCGCATACCCACGCAAGCGCATCGACTCGACGCGACTCACGCCGCCATTGCGCCGCACATCATCCTGGCTGAACACGACTTCGCCGGCATGGACAATACCCTTTGGCTCGTACTTGCCGCCGTGTCCGGTGAAGCCGCCTGAGTCGAACGCCGTAAAGTTGCTCGATGGCCGCAGTGTGTCGTTGAGGTTTATCCCTGGCTGCGCTGTGACGCCAGTCATTGCGTTGCCGAACAGGCTGCCGGCGATATTGCCTAGAATCCCGCCAATTTGCCCCGTCTTATCAAAGTCGCCAAACATGGCTTTCGCTAGATTGGCAGCGGCAGCATCGGCGGCCATGCGCATAATCATGTCGCCGAACTTGCTGCCGATGTTGTCAAAGTTGCCCGAGAGAATGTCGTACAGACCATCCCCGAGCGATTGTTGGATGCCTCGTGCGGCCTCTAGGGAGAACTCGCCTACGCTATCGAATGTATCTTCGGCCTTCAGTTGGAATGATTCAAGGACCGTTACGCCGTCCTCGCCAATCATCTCGATCAGCGTTTCCATGTCGTTAAAGACGATGGGGCGGTCTTCCTTCTTGGCCTTTGATGGCTTTGGCGGCGTGCCTCCGCGGTTGCCGGCTACCGTAATCGGAGCCATCGCAGAAATCGGCAAATCGTCAGGAAACATTCCGCCGAGCTGAGCGTTTATTTCCTCACGAACAATTGCCAATCGGGCTTTAGCTGCGGCCAGCCCTTTCTTCATGATCGCGTTGTTTATGCCGCCTTCCGCGTTTGGGACTATGGCCCTTTCAAGCTCTTCAATTTCTTCAATAAGGCGCATCTGCTCTGCTAGCGGGTCGCTGCTCGGTCCGAATACTGCGCTTTCAGTTGCCGCCAGGGCTCCTATCCAGAAACTCTTTGACTCTTTCGCGGCGTTGCGAAACTCCGTTGCAGCGCTGGTCAAGGCAGGAATCAGGATCTGGACAATATCGTTGGCAGCCGCTTTGGTCATCAACTGCACATCATCAAGCGCCTTGTCGAATTCGACCGCTTGAGCAACCGCCTCATCCTTCAGGACAATTCCAAGGCTAGATGCTTCATCGCCCATCATCTTCATGCCGGCCGCGTTATCCTTGAGCAGCGGTATCAGTAACGAGCTATCGGAGGCCATCGCCTCCATGTAGAAAATCATTTCCGATTGCGATAGTCCGGCTTTCTCTAAGCTCCTGACAAACAAACCAAGTGCGTCAGGGCCGGATAGCTTCTGGAACGATTCGGCGGTCAAGCCGATCTTCGGGGCGATATTCTCGAAGAAATCGGCCATCGGGCCGCCGCCAGTGGTGATGAAATCCCCTACGCGGTCCTGTACGTCTTTCAGAATATCGGCCAGCTTACCTTGCTCTATGCCGACAGACTGCGCTCCGTACGCCCACTTTTGGAACGTCTCTGTAGATGAATTCGACAGCGTGGCAAATCGGTCTAGCTCACGCGCAGTATTGCCTAGGTTGACCGCCATCGCGGCGATAGACACTCCGGCCGTAACCGCGGCGGCGCCGATAGTCGCGCCCCATGCCTTGACTGTCTTCTCCATCTCCTGCAGACGCTTCTCTGCCCGCTTGGTGTCGCTTGAGAACGAGCCCGTCTTTAGCAGGAGATCGATGACGATACTTCCAGCAGCCATATTTATCTCTTAGGAGGTTTCATGCCGAACGCGGCAAAGGTTTTCATGTCGGCCTCTGAGTAATCCTCATCAACCCGGGACGGTTGCAGCCACTCGATCTTGTCCGCCACATTGCCGCCGCTCATGCTGACCGCTACCAGTGCGGACGGCCGGTGGTATCTGTGCAAATCATCGAACGGAGCCTGTACGTAGAAGTCCTGCCAGGCCTCGAACTCGCGCTGCGTCATGGCCTGCTTCCACTCAGCGACCGTGCGGCCGCCGAGCGCCAGGGCTAGGGTGTGCCAGAAGTGGTCGTTACTTCCGGCTTTGAGTCCTTTTTTTTGTCACCTTGACCGTTGATCTCCATAATCACCGCAAATATTGCGTTCATTGGAGCCGGCTTAAGTTGCAGGGCGCGCTCAATGGTGATGGCCTTGGACCCGTCAGGATTGACCAGGCTTGCAACAATGAGCGGCGCAATGGCAATGGCGCGCTTGTCATCATCGTCGGAGTTGCGCGCAATCACGTAGCGGTTGAACTCGACAGCGGGAAGCTCTTTGAAGTGGAGCTTGTGCTTCTTGCCATCGGGAAGCTCAACCTCGCGCTCATGGACGGTCGCGGATACAAATAGGGAATCGTCAAGCATTACGCGGCTTCCTTGAATACCCAGGCAACGGGGCCAGAGCGCTGTAGTGACAGCGTGCCGCGCACGACTTCGTTGGTGGAGATGTCGATTGTGACTTCGGAGACGAACGCGGTAAGTTTGACGCTTGTGCGGGCTGTAGCTGCCGGCTGCGTGAATACATCAACAACCAGCGTGGGGGCTTCCGTTCCGTCAGACAAAGCGACAATCCATTCGATCTTGTCGCCAGATGCTTTCAGGTCGAACAATGCCTGCTGGCTTGCTTCGCTTGGCTTGAATACGAAAGGCACTGACATAGCCCCAGGTGATGCAAGGCCCGCGGTAAACGATTCTTCCTCAAGCTCGTCAAGGCATGTGTCGTTGATCTGCGAACGTGTGCCTGCGCCGACGCCGGTTATGCCAGTTGGGCATGTCATTTTCATCACTGCAGGGACTTCGCCGTGGACGAAGAAAAGGCCTGTGCCTTGAGTCTTTACGCTGTCAACCATGTGAAGCTCCAATAAAAAAGCCCTCACATGGAGGGCTGAAAGAAAGTGAATTAGGGGTTATCTGCTGCGGATAATGTCGACTTCGATAGTCACGACGTACAGCAACGTGTCATCCTCGCGCATATCGCGGATCAGCCTGTTCGCGTGGCCTGCACCGTCCAGAGCATCGCGCACCGCGTAGGCCAGCGTCTCGACCTGCGTATCGTTCGTGTCGTAGCAATCAATCTGTACTGTGTCGAAATCGGCGCATGGGGTGCCGGATATCTGGTCTTCAGGCCGGTTATTGACCAGAAACCACGTGATATACGGCGTCACAACGCCCTGCGGCGCGCTGCCGTGGCGATAGATGCGATTGGCTACCAGGGATAGGACCGTGGCGTTTGATCGCAGCAGCGGGTAGATCAGAGGCAGCATTACCGTTTCCCTGCGTTTTGTTGAGCTAGTTTCTTGACGATCTTATTGACCCGCTTGACCAGATCATCGGAGGTTACTTGGATCGCCTCTTGTGCCTTTGTCTTGAATGCCGGGCGCAACCAGGGCGTAGCGGCCTGCTTGCTGGTGCCATACTCCATCATGAAGGCAATGTCATTGGCCTTTACCACCTGGCGCTTTATCTCGCGAACGCGCCGCTTCGATTTCCCTGTCCTGCGCGATGCGCGCTTGCGCTCGCCGCCTGTTGGGTGGTCCTTGTAGCTGACCGCGACGATATATCGTTCGCCTTTGCCGCCCCTGATGTTCTTGCGAAGAGGGACGATGTTCTTTTCGGTAAATCCGGTGCTTTCGGTTATTCCTGTCTTGCCGGGCGCTGCTACGGCAGACTTGAAATTACTCCTGGCCTGCGTGACGATCACCATTGCGCCCTTACGAAGGGCTGCGCGAACAGGGCCGCCGCGACGCGAAACTAACTCAGGAGGTAAAGATTTAAGAGTGCTTAATACACCTTCCATGCCATGTAAATTCATCTCTACTTTCATTGCCCGCTCCCCGTGCCCTCGCTACACGGCAACGTCAGGTATTCCAGACCACTAACCTTGTCCGCCAAAACCCCTTGTATGTCATAGAACTTGCCGCGATGGACAATACGCATCGTTGCGTCCACGCCTTCGCGATAGCGGATCACAATGCGCGCCGATATCTGAGACTGTCCGGCTGATGACTGGATGAACTCGCGGGCAGATAGAGGCTCGACGGAAGCCCATACTTTGGCGACTTCGGCCCATCCTTCGGTGATGGCGCCAGTGTTAGGGTCTTGCGTTTCGCCCCATGCCTGCAGGGAGACGCGGTGGCGGAGCTTGCCGGCTTGCAAGGTAGCCATCTACACCCCCAACTGGCGCCGGTATGGCTGCAACAGGTACAGTGAATTCATAGGAAGCTCGGCCGCCGACACGCCAGTAACCACATCCTCGCGGTTCGCATACAAATGGCCGGTAATCAGCAGAACTGCGGCGCGGATTAGGTCGTCAGCAACAACCGGATCATCGCCAGCCGAACCGTCAAGTATCGCAGCGGCCATGCTGTCAGCGTCGTCGTAGACATTGCGATTCAAGAACTGTTGCGCGAACGCCTCGGCCGCCGCCACGTACACGGACACATCATCATCGGCCTCGATGCGAAGGTGATTGCGTACTTGCAGGTCGGTGACGTAAGGCATTATTTGCCCTTGCGCGATGGTTTGGCTGGCTCTTCGTGAGTAACTTTTGTCTGATACTCTTTCGATTCGACTTCTTTTATCCAGCCCAATCCTCGCAACTGTTTCAGCTGCGCTGGCGTGACCTCAATTTCGGCGCCTTTCTCGACGCGGCCAAGCTGGTCGTGCAAAAATCGTTTTGATGCTGTGATCTTCATAGCTTTCTCCAAAACAGTAAGGGCCAGCCCGAAGGCCAGCCCATTTACTTACACGGCGGTGATTGGACCGTACATGATGCCGGACGGCACATCTACCGCCAGGCCGAGCCGCTCTTCTGCCCGTATGGTCACAAGGTTCATTGTGAAGTCCTTGTCGACGTAGCCCATTTCCACTGTTGCGCCTTGGCGCTGGTAGATAGTGGCCGACGTGCGCAACGCACCGATCAACAGGTTTCCTGCTGGAATGTGGTTGGACAAAACGATCTGGACGCCAAACACACTCATGCCGGCCGCTGTTCCAGGCGCGCCGTACAGGTACGCGCCAGTAGCGCCATCTGCCCGAGCAATCTCAAGCGCCGCCCAATCGGCAGGGTTGACAATCACGGTGTCGGGCGCACGGCCGACAGCCCACAGCGCGTACTTGGCCTTGTTGATGGAGTCGGCAAGGTTGGCGCCAGAGGCAGCGGTAAAGGCAGTGAAGTTGCCAGTGTCAGTAAGCCCAGAGAGATTCGGCGCCACACCGTCACCAACAATAAGCTGCCGCTCAATACGCTGAGCAAGGCCATCGCGCAAGCGCGAGTCAATGTAAGCGATCACCGCAGGGGCGTCGGCCAGAAGCTGGTTCGATACTTTGATCCAGTGGGCGACAGTGGTAATCGGCACGTTGTACTGCTCGAACGTGATATCCGATTCTGGCTTTGCGGTGCCCTCTGCGGTTTCCGCCGCGTCGTTTGTCCAGGACAATTCACGCAGAGCATTAACCATGTTGCTGGTAACTGCAATGGTGGGGATTATCTGGCGAACGGTCAGAGGCAGGAAGTTGCCGGGGATAATTCCGGGCCGCTGATCCGGGAAGGTGGTCGTAGTGCCGGTAACGACAGTGTTCTTTACGTCGATACGCGCACGCTGAACCTGCCCGGTGACCAACTGCTTGTACTGCTCGGACTTGACGAACTCTTGACCGGCAGTAATGTCGGCGCCCTTGTCGAGGCCCGCCGAATCCATCTTCTGCGCAAGCTCGGTAACGGTAGATTCGAACTTTTCGGACAGCGCCCGCACTTCGTTTTTGGTGGATTCATCGACTTCGCCCAGGTCTTTCAGACGAGCGTCGTACTTTTCCATTGCGGCCTTGACTGCTGCGCCGTGGGTATCCAGGGCGGCTTTAATTTCATTGGTATCCATTAGGATGCTCCATTGGTGATTTTGAGGGTTGCCGCTTGAATTGCGGCGAGTAGATCGCTGGTTTGGGTTTCTGCCTCACGATCACCGAGAGCCAATGCCTTCACGCGAGCCACCAGCGCTGTCGCGTGAGTCCTTGAAAACCCGCCTTCATCGCGAAGGATGGCTTCAATTTCCTTGAGTGTTTCAGCCTCTTGTATGGCTGACTTCACATCGTTGATTTGGGCAGCCAGGTCAGCGGGAGATTCCACTACGCTGATTTCAACCAGGTCGATTTCATGCAGGTCTGCGCCGCCATGGTCGTTTTGCACCGACTTAACCGGCCGGTAGCCGATAGACATGCCGGTAATGGCGCCGTGCTTTAGGCTCGCGTATACGTCCTGAGCCTTGCTGTGCCCTGGAGTTAGCTCGCCCTCCACGTACAGGCCAACGTCGTCCTCGCGAATATCTAGCCACTTGCCGATTACGTCGCCATAGTGATTCCAGCGCATCTGGATTGGACGGTTGCGGCCCTCAATCGTGGCTTTGTAGGCGCCAGGAAAAATCGTGTCGCCGTAGGAGTCAACGCCATTCCAGACAGATGCATAGCCGGAAAAAAAGCCCTTGCGGGCTTCGTCGAACTTGACGGCGGTATGCTCAAGGCTGAGTAGTTTGTGGTGCATTTATTGCCCCTTCGGTTTGCTGCCCTAGCTTCTCAATGGGCGTCATGTTGATCTGTGAAAGCAAGGAGTCACCGCCCTCTACGCGGGGCCAGCCCTCAATTCGGCGTACTTCGTTAGGGGTTAGGATGGTTCCGGCGACGGCTGTTCGGTAGCCTTCAAGGCGCGATTTAAGATCGGAGCGCAGCAGGCCCTCGAAATCGAATTCAAGTTCGTACTGCTTGGCCTCAGACTCTGAGAATAGGTTGGCAGACGCGGAAGCCTCGAACCGCTCAAGGTATGGGCGCAGGTTCAGCTTGTAGAAGCCAGCAACCAACTGCTCGATACCGCTTCCCCATGTCGTAGATCCCGCCGTATCGTTCACCAAAACGGACGGGACGCCGAACCAGCGGCAGATTTCCTCCAGCTGATAGCGGCGCGATGCAAGCAATTCGATATCCTGAGGAGACATGGAGATCGCGTCGAACTTCATGCCCGACTCAAGAACCAACAAACGATCATCCGTTCCAGTGGTCAGGGTCGCGAAGTTCGCGCGGGCCGCGTCGCGCTGAACAGGCGTTAACAGGCGGTCAAACGACAGAACGCCCGAAGGTTTGCCGCCGTTCCCGTATATTTTCGTGACGGTACTCTCTGCAGCCTGAGCAATCCCCATCACATTCCGCCCGAAAGCGAGCGGAGATTTGCCAATAATGGCGTTTCCGTACAGCTTCACATGCCAGATTGACTCAGATGAGTACACATCAACGTTGCCATCAGCCGTGTATGTATAGATAACCGACCCATCAGCCAGCAATTGGGGCTCGACCTGTGCCGACATAAGCGGCAACAGAGCGCGTATTTCGCCACCGACACGGTTAATTTTTGCGTAACAGTTGCCGTGCAGGGCAAGGTTAAGCATCATCGTCTCGAAAAACTCTTGCTTTGTCTGGTAGCGGTTCACCTTTCGGGCCATGAGCCGCGCCATCCAGTGCGTATCATCTACTACGCGCCCCTCTGGCGTCTTGCGGTATACGGTAATAGGAAGGCTTGCCACCGTCTCAGATAACAGCCTCACACACGCCCACACGGCGGACAGTTGCATGGCTGAATCCTCAGTCACGCAGGCTGCAGCTGGCGCATCGTACCCGCCCGGGCCGGGCTGTTGGACGCCAGCGTTACGCCGCGAGCCTCCCATGCCGAACCATGAGCCTATGGTTGTCCAAAACGCCATTTACATTCCTATTGGTTTCATAATGAAGTCGTCGAAGGCGCTGGTATCGTCAACTGCTTTGGCGGATATACCAGCTGCCATGATGGCGGCCACGATTAAGTCGATTCGGCCAACCGCTTTTGACTTCGATGGCTTTCGATTCCCGGCGTCATCAGAAGTAATGACAGCGTTGTTAGCGCACCAATTCAAAACCGGGTGTCCCGGGTGAGCAAGCCTGCCGTTCAGCAACAATTCCTCAAAATGCTCGACAGCTGGTGAGAATGATCCGTACCCCTGACCGAATGGCACCATGACAGGAAGAGCAATGCCTTCGTCCTCTGCCATGGCCATCAAATCCTCAATGCGCCATCTGTCGTACGCAACCGAAACAACATCGAAAAAGCTGCACAGAGACGAGAGCCGCTGCAGAACCATGCGCTTACTGACTGCTTTTCCTGGCGTGGTGTCCAAGTAGCCCAATGTTTTCCATTGCGTGTACGGAGCCTTGTCGGCTGCCTCCCGGCGATCCAGGTCGTCATCGGGCAGCCAGGCGAAAGGAACCATAAGCCACGGCTCACCATCCAAAAGCGGCTCAACCATAAACACAAGACCGGTCAAATCCGTTGTGCTGCTTAGATCCAGGCCCCCATAAGCCCTGCGACCGCGCAATTCGCGCCAGTCATAGTTACGGCCCGCCTTCTTCCATATATCGGTGCTGATCCATGGCGACTGGGCCCCTGTCCATTGACAGAAGTTAAGCCGGCGAACCATCGCTTCCTTGCTTGGCATTCCTCGCGCTTCGGTTACCTGCTCACGCAGATACTTCAGGCCGGGTAAGTCGGCGTCTTGCAACGACGGATTCGACTTGAACCAGCACGACTCATCCTGTATCGGGTCATCATCCTCATCAAGCGAGCAGATGAAGGAAAAGAATCCATCGTCAATCTTTACGCCGGAGGACACTTGGGCGCCGTATTCGTGGTAACTCCAGCAAGGCCCTAGCTTGTCGCTGCCTGAGTTGGTAATCATGAATATCAATGCCTGCTTACGGCTTTTCGTGCCGGCCCGCATCATCTCCACAACTACGTTTGTTTTGTGTTCATGTACCTCGTCAATTAGCGCCATGTGCGGGCGCGGGCCTGACTGACCATCATCGGAGCTGATCGGGCGAAAGAACGAACCGGTTTGCAGGTACGCCAAATTCCAGACATTCTGCCCGCCGCCGCTTTTCTTTAGCCGCTTGGACAGTTCCGGGGATTGCTCCACCATCGCTACGGCATCTCGGAACAGGATCATCGCTTGATCCTTCTTCGTTGCTGCCGCGTAGACCTCGGCACGCGCCTCGCTATCTGCCGTTAGCCCTTTCAGGCCAACGCCTGCGGCCAGCGGAGACTTGCCTGACCCTTTGCCTGTCTCGACGTACGCAACGCGAAAGCGCCGGTATCCGTCAGCACCATGCCAGCCGAACAGGCTTCCGACAATAAAGCGTTGCCATGGAAGCAACTCGAAGGGCTTTCCCTCAAAGTCGCCGCCGTTTAGCTTCAGCACACTGCGATAAAACCGTATGGCTTTATTCGCCTCGTCCAGATTCCAGACTAAGCCGCGCTCCTTGCCTTCCTTCAAATCTGTTAGGTGACGCTGGCAGGCATTACGAATATCCGGGCCTGCAATGCGTTCTCCGCTTACGACTTCCTGCGCATACTTGGTGACAGGGTCGTCAACCGAAGAACTCCGCGAGCGGGTCGGCTTTTTCGTCGTCATCAGGCGTTACGTTTACCTTCGATCTAGCGGCGGGCGTGAGCCCGAACTCGATCAAATAGCTTTTAAATTGGGAGTCAGCAGCGCGCAGCTGCGTTACGGCAGGATTCGCCTTGATTAGCGTGTTGCCGTTCTGGTCCTGTGTTTTGTATGTGTACCCATCCGCTTCGATCAACTCGCGGCACGCCAGAATGTCGGCATAGCAATCGCACAAACGCTCTAGCGCCGCACCGTCCGCCTCCGTCAATATTCCCATTCGATCCAGCAGGACGGTCAGCCGGCCCCAAGCTACTTTCCCTATGTCGGTTAAGTGCGCAGGACATGAAGGAATCTCACGCTTTGGTTTAGGCTCTTTCTTGTTGATGGCGCGTTTACCCGGGTTGCCCTTAACCATCTTTAAGTGCGTCGGGGTCGGCCTTCTACCTGCCATTTCAGCTTTCCTAAAAATCTATTCCATTTCGCGGTTGTGCGTAAAGCGATTGGCGGCCGGTTTCCAGCGGGCGGGGCTTTGACTTTCTACCCGCCCCTACCGTCATTCTGGGTACCCGTCCAGCCCGATCACCTCTCGGAATCTGTACCCCAGGTCATCAGCCGTCTTGCGTTCATGGCATCCGTTCGGGCCCAGGCATAGCACCTGAAGGTTCTCGTCGTCGTTACCACCGCCCTTGAAAAGCGGAACGATGTGATCTAGTTGGAAGCCTCGCGGATAGTCCACCAGCTTGCGACACATAGCGCAATGAGGATCACGCGACCAGATACGCAGTCTTGCTGCTTGTAGGCGCCTACCTACCAGGCGACCTGCTGTATCGTCACGCCGCACTACAGCGCCTCACCCTCATCACGCTCGCCACCAACATCGTTGCCATCCAGATCCACGCCAGCCTCTTGCTCGTCCTCATCCTCGGCCAGTGCATCAAGCAGCGCAACCATCAGACCCTTGATCTGTGCGAGCTCGGCTTCGATCCTATCCAGTTGCGTCATCTTGATCCTCTACCCTTCCATGCTCAGCCACATACCTTCTGGCTATCTCTTGTGGTGTGGGTTCGTCTAGTTGCTCGTCGCAATCGTCGTTATGTGCTGGCTCTGTCATTTCTCACACCTGTATTGCGGGACCAAGATCATTACCTTGCCGGTGAATATTGGTAGCAACCCAGTCTGCTGAAGCCTCCCGCCATCGATCTCGCATTGGCTTGGCCCACATCCGGCCAGGGCTGCAACAACGAGAAGAAGGGCCAGCCTCATAACCATCGAAATCCATGGCGTGAAAAAGAAACGCCCGCCGAATCGTGAGACTCAAGCGGGCGTGAAGGCTGCGTTAGCAGCGAGGAGGAGACAGCGGGGAATGCAAAAAGCCCAAGCGTTTCGGCTCGGGCTTCATGTAGAGGCAAATACGGCACTCTATCTACTTTGCAGTATAAAGCATCACAATAGATTTGTCTATTTAGTAACAAGAGTTTGTTGCGATTTCTCCATCTCCCGTTGCGCCGCCTTGAATGCCGCCAAGCTGCCGACCTTCACAGCCTCAATGAATGCCGTGTAGGTGATGCCATGCCGGGCTAATGCAGGCTGGTCCGTATATGCGTCACCCCGAACGAAGTACACGTATAGAATGGCTCGGGTAATGTCCGACTCCATACGCATAACTGCTCGGTGTATGTTGTGCGATAGCGGGTCAAGCCTTACATCGACTGCCGGCCTGGTTGACTGCGGAAGCGGCAGCAATCGATAGAATGGCGTGCTGCTTAGGTTCTCCCAAAATTGAGGCCGCTTGGCCCAATCACCCCATGAGTGCATGGCGGTGAGTATGTGTTCCGGTAGATTGATCTTGCGGCCCATGCTGTCTCCTGTGAATAGCGCCTCTAGTCCTGCTCTTGCTGCCTCTGCCTTGCCCTGCTTTGTCCTTGCTGCCTGCTCCTGCTTGCGCTGGAGGACGAGCATCGGGTCCATTCTTTCCCAGCGTTCCTGCCAGGTCATTCCGCCTCCCGCGCCACAGCAATCCCGCTTACGAACGTTTCGAGCAATGCCATCTCCTTATCGGCACGTTCCTTGTGGCCGGCGCATTTGAGTTCGGTTGCGCGCTCAGTGAAGATGGCGATGTATTGCGCCTTCTTGATGATGTAATCGGCGTCTGACCGGGTGATCTTCGACATGGCTACCTCACTCTTTGAAATGAAGTGACGGTGATTGCCTGCCCATTGAGGTCTTTCCTGGCCTGCTTAACCATTCTGCTGTGCGTTGTGATTGGGTCCGGCAGCCAGGATATTGAAGTGCCAATTGCGCTTGCCTGCGTATATGATCCGTTTATGATCGCTGTCTGGTACGTCATGAAGTAGTGGCGTTTAATCATCTATCGCCTCCACACAGGGCTATTCTCTGACCCATTGCCCACAGCACCCTTCGGCGTCATAAACGGCGGCTGCCCGGCGTCAATATCGTCTGCGCGCCAGTGAGGCTTAACGTCCTCCGGGCTTATCGGCCTCCATGTGCGCTGATATGGCTCGACCTTTGTGCCGCCATTGAAGCCGCGCAAGTACCGGGCGAGGTATTCGGACTGGCTCTCGTATGTATGCTGGTAGTGGCGCGTTGCGTTCTCTACTGCTATGCGCATTTTTGACATATTCCAGTCAGCGTCGATTTCAATGCCATCGGCGCGCATCTTTGCCAGTACGGCGGAGCGAATTGATTTGAAGGTCATGATTGGTCCTTGGTGACGCGGTAGGCAACTACATTGCTGTCGATGTACTCATGTCGCCAGTTGTAGTTGCTTGCAGCCCGTGCGCTCTTTACGATGCCACTCGAATACCTGATATCGACTCGCGTACCTTTGCTAACCGGGCATTCCCCACCCCTCCACTCAATCCACCCATCATCAGCCTGCAATTCCTCTGCTCTGGCTGGCTTGGCGGGCTGTGGCTGCGTCGAAACGCTTACGGCCTTGTCCATGTACCAGTTTGCTTTTTGAAGGCTCTCGTTACCGCCCTTCATGCCTTCACGCCATACGTACTTGATCGCGTTCCCCTTGCAGTAGCCGCGAAATTCCTCTGGCGTTAGTGCTGCGCGGATCGCCTCGATACATTCGATATCGCCGTTTCGGTAGTGCTTTGGGTTGATGTTGTCGTTCATTTAAATGACTCCCGGTGAATAAGTTGGTGCCGATTTGATTTTGATTCTTGATGCGTGACCTTCTTTGTCCGCCACCAGTACCGCAACAGCTAACGCGGCCCATGCGTGAGTCGATACGCCGTATAGCGGCCCTGGCTGTCCCTTAGTGCCGACTTGTGGCGTCTTGCCTCCTCCGGTGCGCGGAAAGCGGTCAAGTAGTGCTTGGCGTATGTTTGCGTCCTTGGCCTTAGCTGTTCCGCAAAGGTGCAACTTCACATCGCGCCGGTAGATAAGCTGGACGGAATCGGGCCGATGCCATGCCTGGACGAATCGCCCTATCCATAAGCATGTCTCGAATACTTCCCGGCCTACCGGCATGCCATAGCTGGCGATCATCTCGATAGCAAGGCCGTGCCCATTGATAGCGAAGTGGCCGCGCTGGATGTGGGCGAGCATTTCCGCGTTTGGCATAACGCCGCTGGCGCTCACCACTTCGCCGTCGAAAGCACACCAGCCCGATTGCTCTGTGCCGGGGTCTATTGCGATCAGCTTCATGCTCCCTCCTTCAATTGCGCCTTAACCCGTTCGCTCATTTCCTTCCCCATCCATTCAAACGTCCCGAGTTGCAATGCCAGGGTTAGGCGCTTGTCAGGGCTGCGTAGCATTTTTATCTTCCGCGTCATGCAGGTGACGCAGGACTTGTCGTATGCGTTGGCGCGTAGTTGGCAGGTCATCAATAGAACCCCTTCTTCTGCTTAACCGGCTGCCTGTCTGGATACGCGCCGGAATGATTCTCGAAGCGCATGAAGTCGCCCAAGTAGGTCAAGCACAGTTGCCCGGTCTTGCCCTGCCGGTTTTTCATGACGAATAGCTCTGCGAAGCCCTTAACGCTCTGGTCGTCGGGCTTGTCCTGTTCTTCCCGGTGAAGGCCAATCAGAATGTCGGAGTCCTGTTCGATAGATCCGCCGTCCCGGAAGTCCGAAGGCTTTGGCCGTGGATTCGGGCGCTTTTCAATCTCGCGTGAGAATTGCGACAAGGCGACTACCGCGATATTCAGCGTCTTGGCCAGCACCTTTAACCCCTTGGTGATGGACTCGATCTGCTGGTAGCGCTTTTCTTCACCGCCAACCATCAGTTGCAGGTAGTCGACAATAAGAACGTCCAGGCCATGTTTGCGCTTTACGCCGCGCGCCTTGGTAACCACTTCCAGCAGGCTTAGGCCGGCTTGGTCGTCGATGAATAGCTTGGAGTCGTTCGCCTTGCCCGTCGCTACGGTCACTTTCTCCCAGTCATCACCCTGCAATGAGGCGGTAGCCAGCTTGGTAGCAGATACTTTTCCCCAGTTAGCAACGGCGCGCTCGATCACTTCAGTTTCCGGCATTTCCATCGACAGGAAGAGGACCGAGTAATCGAGTGCCATGTTGCAGGCGATGGTTTCGCCAAGCGCCGATTTGCCCATGCCAGGCCGGGCGCCGATGGTTATCAGAGCCCCACGACGCAGGCCGCCATTCAGGAACTTGTCCAGATCGCTCAACCCGGTAGGCATGCCGAGCGTCTTAGTAGTGCCGGCGAAGCGCTCATCCAGTACCGTGAGGTAGCGCGTCATGGCTTCGTGGATGCTGGCAGGCTCCCTCTTGACGGTCTTTTCCGACAGGCCAGTGAGTTCGGTTTGCGCAAGGTCGAGAATCTCGGCGGCTGCCAGCCCTTGCTTGGTCACCAGTTCCTGAATCTTGCTGGCCGCGCCCAGGACGCCGCGCATCAGAGCCTTTTCCCGCACCATGTCGGCATAGCGGGAAATGTTTGCAGCGCTCGGGACTGAGGCGGCAATCTGATGCAGGTAGACCAGATCCACATCGCGGCAGGCATCGGAGACGGTCAGCACATCGGCCGGCTTGTTCTGCTGGATGAGGCTCAGTATCGCGGCGTAGGCTTCCCTGTTTTCAGCCCGAAAGAATGCGTCGGCGGGCAGATCACCCATGCGGTCTATGGCGCCGTTGTCGAGCATCAGGCCGCCGATTACGGCCTGTTCTGCGTCGTCGCTGCGTGGGATTTGGAATTCTTCTGCGGTTTTCATGCTGTCACTTCCTCGTGGTATCTGCCCTCGATGATCTTGGCGAAGTTCTCTGCTTTGCACATCCAGTCAAGCGGTGCGCAGAATGGCTTGCGGTCCTTGGAATGCGCCCTGCCCGTCAAAAATTCCGACTTCGCTACGTAGCCGAAGAAACGTTCCCACCAGTCGAGATTCTGTCGCGCAGGTGATTCATTCCAACGGGTCCGCAGGTGGATAGCCCTTGCTGGCGTCCATTCACGGATTTCAGGTGATGCAGGCAAGGCAGCGTGGTACAGGGCAATGATTTGCTGGTGTGGGCAATCTGGTTTTGCAGGCTTGGCGATTGGGGCGGCAGCCTCGCTGTCGGCAACTAACCCGACAGGGTTAGTAGGAAGGGAATCAGTAAGAGGGGAAGGGGAATCAGGAATCAGCCCGGCTTGTTCCGGTTCAGGTTGTGCCTTGCACTGTTCTTGCACTGTGCTTGTACGGTGCTCGTCTGGTGCAGGGATCGAACTGGCCGATTCTTTAACGTGTGGGTTCTGGTGTTTGGCGAAGTTCACCACCTGGATAAACTTGTCATTGCCCACTTCATAACGCAGGATGAACCCATGCTTATGCAATTCATTCAGCAGAGCGTCTACGTCACAATCATCGTAGGGCAACGCCTCAGCCTTGATCCGACGAGGACGATCATCAAGACGCCCTTCCCGGTCTGCAAGCGTCCACAAACCAATAAATAGCAGGCGGCCAAGCGGGTTAATGTCCGCCAAGTCGTCATTGGAGAAGAAGCTGGGTTTGATGTTGCGCGCTCTAGCCATGACTCACCTCCGCAGCCCTTCTCATAGGCTCATACGCAGCCCTGTATGCCGTTTCAATCTCTGGCGTCCACTGTCCTCTGCTAATCAATTCAGCGCGTGTGCGGTCCACGTAGACGACTTCCTGAGCCCATCGCGCTTCTTTGCTTCCGTACATGGCGCCTGAGTCGTGCAAGGCATGGCAGCTATAACAGAGGGACATAACGATGGCGTCCGAAGCCTTCAGCGATAAGCCTTTAGAAAAGTTCGCGTGCGCACACTGGCCCCGGCCTTCAATACCGCACCGCAAGCAAGGCAACGCTGCTACATTCCTGCGATGCTTCTCGGAACGCCAAGTCTTCAGTTTTGGGAATGGGCTGAACTTAAACATGACTTACGATCCCCCGGCCCCATGGCTTGTTAGTCAGCGCCGACGCAACGGTCCAGCCGTTTTTGATACGCCAGCTGATTGCGTCTTGGCTAATGCCGGTTTCGTCCTGCCATTGAGCGAGGGTCAAGTTGCGCCCCATGAACTCAAGCCGCACGTTATCGCGCCGGTTGTTTTGCTGTGTTTTTTGATCTGCCCAAATACAGTTGTCAGGTTCGTAGTCGCCGTTGACGTTCTTCCGCTCGATAGACATGCCTTCTGGGCATTCGCCCATATCGGCTAGGAAGCCTTCAAAGGTCATCCAGCGATCGCAGACGCGAATGCCGCGCTTTCCGTAGTTCGCGTACTTGGGGTTTTTGGCATTAAGGCAACGCCCTTTCATTCCGACCCATACGGTGTATGTCTTCGAGTCGGTCATGTTGTGCGTGGCTTTCTTCCTGCCCTTCTCTGCTGCGACCTCAAGAAACAGGCATCCGCAGCTTTTCGTTTGTCCGGTACGCAAGTTTGATGATGTGGTCGCCTTCGTGTTGCCGCACTCGCATAGGCAGTTCCAAACTACATTGCCGTGGCTGTCTCGGGCCTGCGACTCACTAACCACTGTCAGCCGACCAAATACTTTGCCGTGCAGATCAATCTTCTTGCTCATGCCGCCACCGCCACGTTCTCAGCCATCCAAGCATTGATGTACTCAATCAGGCTCGTCATGCGCGCTATCGACATATGAGCCGACGATTCGCGCACGTTCACGAACTCATGTTCCAAGCCGGGAACCATATCGGCGCCCAGGCCAGTAGCGATTGCATGGCCGCTGATGAACAGCACCTTCCATTGCGTAGGCGTGAGCTTTCGGCCCTGCCATGTGGCGTTCTTGGATGCTTCGGTGAACAGCGCGTGAAGCATGGCGTTTTGATCTAGGGAGCGATTGCGCGGCTTGATCTCGACCATGAAGCCATCAGCGGCATTCATCACGGCGTTAGCGGCGTTCTGGCGCGCTGTGGCGTGGGATAGTTGGAATATTTGCTTTTCCATCACTCAGCCATCCCAGAAAGGCGCTGCTTGATTTCGGCAACTGTCGTCATCACCGCCTTGCCTGCCCGCTCAACCTTGGCTATCTCGGAATGGTCGACCTTGCCATCAGCCAGCGAGTCGTAGACTTCCTTGCCGAACGCGCCGCATGCAACCATCATTCCGGCCATTTGCTCAAGCACGCTCATATCCGATTCAGTTACGCATTCGTCAGGCGCCTTAACTAATAGATAGCCGTGCTGGTGTGCCATGGCCTTCAAAATACGAACGTCGCCAGTCATGGACATGATGCGATCTGCTTCAGCCAGCGTCAGGTGGTGCGTGTCGTTATTGGGGTTGACCTTGTTGCGCAATACCGCGGGCGAGATACCAGCACGTGGGCCTAGGGACTCGCTGCCGCCCTGGTAGTCATGGACTGTTGCGTGTGCTGCGTCGTGAATGTTCATGATGGTCTGCCTCGAACGTTTTATTAATTTGCGGCTGCGTTTACATTGCAGCTATGGACAAAAACAACAACCGAAAAGTACGAATTGGCGGCGGCGCATACACGGCCGAAAATGCCGCCATGGACAGTCAAATTTACGTAGACATGGCCCTTCGCGACGAAGCCGAAGACCTTGCGCGCCGAGCGTTCACAGAGCCGAGCGATGAGCATGTGGAATGCATACATGCGCGGCTGGCGTTGAACAATCTGTGGGGATTGGGCGATGCTGGCGCGGTGACGGTGCATTGAGGTGTCTACACTGTGTAAACAATCAGCAGCTATCAAGGGTAGGAAAACAGGCCAATTACTGGAGGCGTGGGCGGCGCGTAGAGTGTTAAGCATGAGAAACTTCCTTGCTATCGAGCTTTGCGCGATGCTTGCGCCTGATCGCCCTCTGGTGCAATACGCGAAGTCGTTCGCCGTTAGCCCACTTCATATCTTTCTGCGATCCAGAAAGAAGTGCGGCAACAGTCGATTGACCAACGCCGACCGATCTAGCGATCTGCTCTTGAGTGAGGCCGGTGGCCTGCAATTCTGCGATAGTGTTTTTCCAGTCCATGCCTCATTATATCGGTACACCGATATAAATACAATCGGCATTCCGATGTATTTTTGTATCAGAATGCCGATATGAATACTTTTGGTTCGCGTCTAAAGGACGCACGTAGACGGGCGAAACTAACTCAGCCCGTTGTGGTTAAGCGCGTCGGCATGTCGCAAGCCCTGCTTTCTGAGCTGGAAAACGACAAATACCCGACATCCGGCTTCACCACGAAACTCGCGCACCTTTACAAGGTGAATGCCCGCTGGCTGGCCGAAGGGCTGGGGCCCCGCGAGGTATCGGCTGCCGAAGCGCTTGGCGATGATGAGGTGATGGACTTGTGGACTCGGTACAACGTAGCCGATGACGCTACGAGGGCGCTCGTCCAGTATCTACTTGGTGACAAGAAGGACCGGCGCGCCGAATGGATGAGTTCGGCACTTGCGGCGATGATCGACAATGCAAAACAGCTTACTGAAGAGCAAATGAAGACAGCGCCGAAATAAAAGGCGTGAGATGCGTGGCCTGAGCCCTCATTGCGAGGGCTTTTTTTGCGTCTTACTTTTCGGCGATTTGCGCGCTTAAAGCGTCAACCGCCTCTTTAATGCTTTCCACTGTTTCAAGCAGCCTATCCTCTCTAGATAGACCAGCTTCGAGCAGCGCAACGATCTCTGAATTCATAGAGCGAGCATTCACCCTGGCCGCTTTAGCGATCCTTTCGCGCATTCCTTCCGGCATGCGTAAATTAAACTGATCTGATCTATTTGTAGGGACATGGCTGCTCGTCATGCGCCGAAGGATACTATCCGACGGTAACAATTCGATAGTAGCAAACCACTACTATTGGCCGTTGTTCGCGGCATACAATATGTGACTGGGTGATTAAATAGTTTGCCGATCTGTTTTCAGAAAAGCTCTTCGAGATATCCGAGAGGTGTGGCAATATACTGTTTATTCATCCAGCTATTTCCCCATGCGGAAAAAAACGCGCCCAAGGTGTAGGGCCGAGGGCGCGTGCAATGCCAATCACCTGTTAACCAATACCAATCAATTAAAGGCAGCCATGAATTATAGTAATTTAAATACAACGAGACTAGTTACCATTGCGATTAAGGACGAATGGCTGAGGCCCCATTCCGTAGTTTTAGGGTTAGCTTATGCCTGATACGGATAGCATAGATGTACCTATCGCTGAAATTCGCACGATCCAAGATCGCAATGAGTATGTAAGCGCACTACTTGAGGCGATTAGCCTAAAGGATATGGGCGTTATAAGTGGCATATCTGTGACGCGCCTGACCAGGCTGGCACAAGCGATCACCGAAAACAATGAAGCTGCTATATCTCGCTTCAAACCACGCTAAACGAGCTCAATACGTTTAGACGCGATTAGCCCTCTCCGGAGGGCTTTTTCACGTCTTAATCAACATCTACCGATACTGTTACAACTTAATTATCGGAATACCGATTGACAACATATATCGGTTAGCCGATAATTACTACGTCTCCTCCAGAAACGCCTAGCGCCAAGCGCAGCAACTCTGGATTCGATATGGCAGTACGCAAGCCCATGCGCGATCAGCAGTACCCCAATAGGGATCTGAACTGATGAAGTCGAAAGAGGAACGCCATAGCCTGAGCTGCAATCGGGTGGACGCGATGAAGGGGTGGTGAACGGAGAGCCCCCGAGCCGACAGAGCCGTGTGGATAGTGAGCAAACTGGAACCGTCAGGAGTTCGCTATCTGAAAGAATCGCCTGCTAACGCGGGCGCTTTGATGGGCAGCTTCACCGAGGCTGCGAATTGAAGCGAGAAGCCATGAAACGAACAAACCAATTGCGCGTCGGCAACGTTACCGGCGCAGGGAAAAAATACCGTCACCGCCAAGCGCCAGCAGTCGCCGAAATACCCCGGAACTTGCCGCCTCATCGATCAGTGCGTCGTATGCGCCGGCTCGGATACTAGCCATGAACAACATCCCAATCCTGATGGCCTTCGCATCAGGCGTATTGATCGGCTTTGCATTTTGGGGAGGGAGGAAATGGACGGAGTGATGATGTTTGGATGGAGGCGCCACAACATGAAAACGAACAGGAGAGCGAAATGGGATGGTCAATAGGATTTGACGAAACATGGCAGCGCGACATTGGCTACGGCGTCCCTGCGGCATGCGATCACCCTGGATGCGACGAGCAGATTGATCGAGGCCTGTCGCATGTTTGTGGTTATCAGAACCCGTATGGCGGCGATGACGGCTGCGGTTTGTACTTTTGTCACGCCCATGGCGGCGGCACTCTTTGCTCTCACTGCACGGTAGAGGATGGCGGCACATTCGATCCCAAGCCTGATGTCGATGCGTGGGTTCAGCACAAGCTGACCGACTCAAGCTGGCAAGAATGGCGCGACGAGAATCCTGAATGGGTTTCCGCAGCGCTAGCAAAATAGCCCAACAGCCGTTCCAACGAGCGGCCTCCCACCAGCACGTAGCCTCCGACTATTTACTTACAGGAGAAGGCTTGAGATGACCGGCTGCGTGTTGATGGGAGTAATCGAAGCAGATGCCATTGGTAGGAAAAATGGGTTGCGACTGTCGCAGCCGGCCTATCGCGCAATGGTGCAGCTTCGCGGTTTGATCCCACGATACGGGATCGCCTTCACGCATGGTGACTGGCTGAGAAGTGACTCGCCCCAGGATCAAGGGGAAGGAGAGCGCAAGGCCAGTCGCCAGCCGTGAGGGCCGCAGGAAACCAGCAGGCACCGCACTTGTAATGCGGCCAGCCAAGGATAGCCGCGATGAAAAGCCTCAGGCCTCGCGCCGTTGGTATACGGGTAGCGCCCGGCGCCCTCTTCAATACCCTCCCCTCGGAGAAATCCCCATGACCGAACTAGAACGCGAAGCCCTCACGGCGCTACGCCAGATAGAGGCGCACCTACACCGTATCCGCAGCAACGACAGCGGCTCCGAGCGGTGGGAGTCAACGAAACGCGATACCGACCCGGCACTTGACCTGATCGCCAAATACCAAGGAGCAATCCATGCAAGCAACCGAAGAACACCAAATGACGGGCGGCGCTGGATATCCGCCAATTCCTGAGCAGGTAGCGCGTGATGTGGCCTATCTGGAAGCGATGGAGTTTCACCGGGCGCGGATCAAGCACTTGGTCGTATTAACGCTCGGCGGCCATATCTCCTTCTGCCCCGGCAATCTGCGCGGCAAGTTCGAGCCGAAGGTGGAAGCGGGCGACATATGGGAGGCAATCACCGAGGACATGGACAGCAAGGAGCTAGCCAAGCTGCTCGTGCTGCCGGTCGATAGCGATGCAAAGGACGCCTGGTGGACGCGGGCTGACGAATTAATCACAGCGTATGCCGATAAGACGGCGGATTTGCTGGCTAGGGAGGAGGTGGGGTTATGAGTGAGGACGATTTTTCACGGGGCTACAACACAGGCCAGAGGGATGCGCAGGAAGCGCAGGATGAATGGAAAGCGGCTGTCGCACTTGGCCTGCAGGGACGTGGTGAGCCTGTGGGCTGGATGCGTCCAGATAGTGCGGACCTGCTACGCCGTGGGGTTCGCCTCGTGGATGCGCGCATGAGCCCGCGCCGGGACGATGAGGATGGTTTGACGTGCCCAATATTCGCACAACCGCCACCCGCTGATTCGGCGAAGGAGATGCCGTCCGGGGCGGCATGTAAGGGAAGCGTCAGACTTGGCAGCGGCTGCCGCAGGTGCGCACGATGCTTTGCGGAGATCGACTCGATGATGCGAGCAATGAATGCCGAGCCGGTGAAGGTGCCAAGCGACGATGACCTGTTCACCATTCACGATGAGCATTTCCCGACAATGATGTTGGGGCACGAGAACTACCTGAACTTCGCCCGCGCCCTACTCGCCCGCTACGGCCAGCCCGCACGGCATGCTGAGGATGCAGTAGTGGCAAGGGCTAGCGGTTTCATTGCCGGCTTCATCTGCGCTGGTGGTGACGCCGACGAAGCCAAGCGGCAAGCGCCACAACTCCAGTCATGCATTGATTCCGCCAGCCAACAGGAGGCTAAGCCATGAAAGCCATCTGGTCAAAACTGACCCTACTCGACTTCGCCACAGAAGAAAACGACGGCCTCACCAAGCCTATGCATTGGGCGGCAGTAGCGGGACTGGCTGCTTTGGTGATGGTTGTGATTAGCGTGGCGCAGTGGATCGTACAAAATTAAGGAAGTGAAATGAACAACATCGCAGCCATCACCCAGGACATTTACGATACCCGCGATGCGTTCGCCGCGGTCCTGACTGATCCATCCATCAACTTCGAGCGCGAAGCCGGGTTCGCCATTCAGGTATTGCAAGGAAACGAATATTCGCTCAAGGCGGCAATGAGCGACCGGCAAGCCGTTATTAATGCCGTAACGAACATCGCCGCCATTGGTATCAGCTTAAACCCAGCCAAGAAACAGGCTTATCTGGTCCCGCGCAAAGGCAAAATATGCCTGGATATCAGCTACATGGGCTTGATGGATCTGGCGATGGCGACAGGCTCAGTTAAATGGGCCAAGGCTTCACTTGTTCATGAGGCCGATAACTTCGCATTGAACGGCTTCGACGCGCCGCCTACGCACCAGCACAACCCATTCTCAAAGGACCGTGGGCCAGTCGTCGGTGTGTATGTGGTCGTCAAGACGGCGGACGGCGACTACTTGACCGACTGCATGAGCAAAGAGGACGTAGACGCCATCATGAACCGTTCCGAATCGGTCAAGTCCGGCAAGTCATCGCCCTGGAAAACGGATTACGGCGAAATGGCAAAAAAGACGGTCGTCAAGCGCGCCTATAAGTATTGGCCGAAGACCGAGCGCCTGGAGCAAGCCATTCATCACTTGAATACTGACGCCGGAGAAGGAATCAACTTTTCATCGGCACCAACTGCTGACCCGGATATATTGCCCCGGCTTCGCAAGCTGGTCGCTGCGGCGCCGACATCGGAAGCCCTGACGCAGGTCTGGGTAGACGGCCTCGCCGAAGTGAAAGCCACCAAAGATATGAAGCTGTACGACGCTTTCAAGGCGGCAGTATCAGAGCGCGGCGCCGCATTGCGTGGTGAAGCTACGCCGACAGACACTCCGCCTGACGATGGCAACACTGTCGATGAGGGTGAATACGAAGGAGCTGAGCAATGATCTTTATAGACTGCGCCCAGGGCACGCCAGAGTGGCATTCGGCTCGAACAGGCGTTTGCACCGCAAGCCGATTCAAAGATGCTTGCGACTTCCTGAAGAACGGGAAGCCCACACAAAAGAATCTGGATTACGCCTACGACATTGCCATTGAGACGATCAGCGGCGAAACCAGCGACGATATTTACATTACCCAGGTCATGCGCGCCGGCATGGACCGCGAGCCATTCGCCCGGCTCGCCTACGAGGAAAAAACCGGAAACCTCGCGGAAGAGTCCGGCATTGTTCTGACTGATGATCGCCTGTTCGGATACTCAACTGATGGCTTCGTTGGCGCCGATGGCCTTATCGAAATCAAGTGCCTTAGCTCGTCACGCAAGATCATCGAAATGCTGGAAACGGGCGACATATCCGACTATGAACACCAGATTCAAGGCGGAATGTGGGTCACGGGCCGCAAATGGTGTGACTTCATCATGTATGTGCCGAAACTGGAAAGCATCGGGAAAAACCTGTTTATCAAGCGCATCGAGCGCAATGACGAGTTCATTGACGGAATGGTCGATAACTTGATTGACTTCTCGCGGCGTGTCAAAACCCATGTCGAGCAATTGAAGGAGAAAGCCGCATGAACGCAATAGAGCATTGGGTAGCCCAGAACAAGGACGTTCCGCTTCTACAGGCAAAAGTAAATCATATCCCAGACGAAAAGTCCGACAAGGGCAAATCCTGCATCGTCGTCTACGGCCGGCAGATCGAAGCCCTTCACGTTGAAGGCATGACGCTCAAGGATATCGCCAAGCAGCTAGGCCTTAATTACAACGGGCTGCGCGGGATTTATAGCAGGTATCGGCGCATCAAGCCGGAACTGGACGATTAACCACACGGCCACCAAACATGGCCGCCCTACCCAAGGTGAGGCCATGAAAAAGAAACGCAACAAGCCCTATATCCCCCGCGAGAAGAAAGCGCCGATGATCGTCGGCCAGCAGATGGTGTTCGCCCCTATCACGCAATTCTTGCATCAGATCCGCCATTCCGAAATCTTGGAGTACCGCGGCGAGTCGATGATCGAGCACCCGGCCTGGTCCGAACTGTACTCGGCGGTACCGACGCTTCGGCTCTTCGCCAATGTGTTTGCACTGTGGGCGGCAGAGACAGGCAGCACGATCAACGTCTGGCCCCTGCGCCAACTGGCAAACCATCTGGTCTATGAAATGCCAATTACCGAATCCACCCTGGCGCCAGTCGAGAGGCTATTCGAGCGCATGCAGATGATCGGCAATACGTGGACCCACGCACAAACAATCGGCTACCTGGAACGCGCAGGGCTGACAGAAACGGAGGCAGCATGAGCGAATACCAACTTCACACCCAGGGCGCGGCCCACAACTACACACCGCCTTTCGATGGGCGCGACCCAATGCGCAACCGGCATATCGGGAATATACCTATCCCCGGGGTCAAGCGATACACCCTCGGCTGCCTATTGAAGCACAACGTAGGCCGCCCGGACATGGTGGAGAGCCCGCATGGCGAGTACGTGTCGTACAGCGACTATCGGGCGCTTGAGCTCCACAACGAAATGCAACTACTCCTGCGCAAAGGCGTTGATGAGCAGTTGGCATATGCGCTGGCGACGATTGAATCTATGAAGGCAAGGAGTGCGGTATGAATATCGAACAGGCAGCGATGAAGCTGGCGTGGGATGAGCTAGACGAACGGCAGCGCGAGATTTACACGGGGTATGCGGCCATGACGGAAATCGAGCTTGACCGGCAGGGGCGGGGTGAGCCTGTGGCGGAGCTTGTATCGCAGTACGGCGACCCGGAAGCGTTTGGCAAGCGCGCAATAAAGTGGCTGGTAAGTTTTCAAAAAATGCCTTACGGGACTAAGCTCTACCTCGCCCCACAACCCGCCGAGCCGGTGAAGGTGCCGAGCGACGCGGAAATAGACTGCGTGATCGGAAGCTGTCGACCTTATCTGGTCCATGAAAGCGAGCGCCAATATTTCCACAGGTTGATCAGAGACGCACTACAACAATTCTGTCAGCCCGCACAGCCTGTCGCGAGCATGGGGCCGGCGACATGCCGAGCCGTGCGCGCGACAGCCCCAGTCACAACAGCAGACTGCACATGTCCTAGTGGAGACGGATCGCTCCGATGGCCCTGTCCATCGCATCCACCAGAGGAAGGGCAGGCACAGCAGGACGCCGATAAGGTGGTTGCGCAGCCCGCAAATTTCCCACCAGCGGGCGCAATAGACCTTGAATACACATTGAAAGGCTTGATTCACAAGGTAGAAGTAGCAGGGAACCCAAACCAAGGCGCTGTCCCTTGGTTTATGTGTAGCTTGCTACGTCAGGCATTGCCTCACCTGAAACGCCTCGACAGCATGGAGGCAGTACGGCCCGACCCGGCGATGGCGGGGGATGAGCTAAGCGATGACGATATTCAGGGTCTTCTGAGCGAATACGGCGACCACCATACCGAACATGGCCTGATTTCTTATGACAAATGGACGTTATTAGAAGCGGGACGCGCCCTACTCAAGCGCGTTCAGCCAGCGGAGCCAAAGCATAGGATCGGAGAAAATAAATGAAAAAACCAAACGAAATATATGCGTATTCCGAACAAAGCAAAACGTGCCTTATAAGAATAGATAAATCCAATTGCAGGGGGCTAAATGGTAAAGATGCAGGGTCACTAGATGGCAGTAAATACTATAGGGTTCAACGTTTAGGCAAAAAGCTTCTTTGCCATAGGATTGTTTATGAAATTTTTAACGGGCCAATTCCAGATGGTTTGCAAATAGACCATATAAATGGCGTAAAAACCGACAACAGAATAGAGAATTTAAGGCTGGCAACACCGTCGCAAAACCAGCAAAACCAAGGTTGGAATAGCGGAAACACAACGGGCGTTAGGGGGCTAGATTGGAATAGAGGGTCTTGGAGAGGCAAGATTAGGTGCGGAGGCGTAAGGCACCATTTCCACTCACAGGACCGAACAGAAGTCGAGCAATGGCTAATTAAAACTAGGCAGGAGTTGCACGGGGAGTTTTCTTTTGACCAAGCCATGCAACAGGAAAAGCCATGACCCCCCCCCCGCGAACTAGAGCGCACCCGAAACGGAGCAAAGGTCATGGAGCGAACGCTGGAGGCTGCGAAGGATGAAATTGTCCGACTGCGTGAGGATTACGCGGACAGCCAGGATCGGATTAAGGCGCTTGAAGATGCGCTGCGCGGAATCGTCACCGCCTGGCACGATGGCAGCGACGTTGATGTACTTATTGACCACGCTGCTGCGCTATTGGAGAAATCATGAGCACCCGAACCATCATTGAAATCAACCACGATCACCTGACCCTGCATACGGCCGCCGATCTTGTCAGCTTGCTGGGTAGCTTGCGCCTATCCACGGTCACCGGACTCCTCAACCAGAACAACGGCAATCCGGTAGACGCAGGCAGCGGCATCCGTATTCTTGCCCAGCGCCATCACTCGGAAACGCTCAAGCTGGAGGTGAAATGAGCACGCCAATTTTCCCGGCGCAGTCCTCGCCACCGGATTACGACTGTCACCGCTGTTTCAAGGAGCAGCCGAACAAGTGGCCATTCCTATCCAAGATGATCCTCTGCCCTGCTTGCGGCAACAAGCGGTGCCCCAAAGCCAGCGATCACCGACTGGAATGCACTGGCAGCAATGAGCCTGGACAGCCCGGGAGTGTTTACGGTTGACCGAAGCGGTGAAACGAATGCTGTCGATCACGGCAGCGGAATGGAATCTAAGCGCCCCGAGTGGGCGTTAATTTTGGGAGCATGATAATGAGCGCCATCATGACGCCCGCCGAGCTGCGGGAGCTTACCGGCTACTGCCGCTCGGCGGAGCAAAGGCGTATGCTTGACGAACACGGAATCCCGTACAAGGCAGTCGGGAGCCGCACCATTGTAATGAGCGGCCATGTAACGGCATGGGTAGAAGGTAGGCCCATTCGTCGCATGGTCGAACCAAACTTCGACGCCATCCTATGACAAACAAACACCCGCGCCTACGCCACCACACGCGCAAACGCGCCAATGGGAAAGTTGTCGTTTATTACTTCTACGACATGCGCGGACTTGGCGAGGCTGATGTGCCGCTTGGTAGCGATCATGCCGAAGCCATCAAGAAGTGGGATGAATTGCACAATCGCAAGCCGCGCATTGCCGGAACGATAGAGCAGGCTTTCGCGGAGTGGGAAAAGGAGCGGCTGCCAAAGTACGAGAACAAGGGCACGCGGGATATGTACACGCGCAACCTGCGCCACATTCGCCCGGTCTTTGGCCCTGCTACGTGGGATTCTGTCACGCTGCCGCACTTGAAAGCGTATCTTGACCGTCGAACCGCCAAGACCATCGGCAATCGGGAAATGGCCTTGCTGTCTATTGTATGGAATTATGCGCGCCTGAAAGGCTTTACGGCACTCCCTTGGCCTGCTGCCGGTATGGAGCGGTCTGGGTGGAAGAACCCGGAGAATGCTCGTAGGTTTGAAGTCACGGACGCGCTCTTTGACGCCGTATATGCGAAGGCCGACCCGTTACTTAGGTCTTGCATGGATATCGCCACTGCGACCGGCTTACGGCTCACTGATGTTCGTACCATTGCGATGCCGCATAACGGGATGCTGCGCTTCCAAGCGAACAAGACCGACAAGCCCGCATACTTCGAGGTAGCATCATCGCCGGTTCTATCTGCTGTGCTTGAGCGTCGACAGGCAATAAAGGCATCGCATGTGATGTTTCTGAGCGACGAGAATGGCCGGCCAGTCAGTGAGTCAAAGCTGCGCGGTCGATACGACAAGGCCCGGATTGCAGCGGCACAGGAAGCCGATAAGGCGGGTGACACCGATCTGGCCCAAAGCATACGCGCTATGTTCTTGCGGGATATGCGCAAGCGTGCGAGTGACATTGCCGGGACTGATGAGGAAGCCAGCAAACTACTTCAGCACAGCAGCGTTTCAATCACCAAAAAGCACTATAGGTCTAAACCTTCGAAGCTTCAAGCAGTAAGGTAAAAGTGTTCCGCATTTACCATGTTCTAGCAGTGCGTGACGAAGCAACTAAATGCGGAACGTTTCGCCTCGAAACCCGCATGAATCCTCACTTTCTATAAGAGACTTAAAATCTCTCGACCACTGGTCGTGCCGGTTCGATTCCGGCTGGGTGCACCAAGAACTTTACCAGCAGTAGCGCTGCCAACGCTATGCCACCTAATACTGCATGCGCACGCCCATCATTACACGCCTGCCCGGCAATGGAGCAGCGGAAGATAAGAAAGAGGCATGGTTGAATGCCTGCTGGTTCATCAGGTTCGTGGCACGCAGATACACCGTATAGTCCGTAGGGCCCACCTCCCCATCGTAGGACACGCCAAGATTCACCATGTTGTAGCCCGGTGTTTCATCCTCGTAGTCCGCCAGGCGGTCTTGACGGAATACGCGGTACGCCTCCACATTGGCCGACCAGTTATCGTCCAGTCGGGCTTGAAGGCGGGCACCTGCACGCACCGCAGGTATCCGCGGAAGATTGCCTGCACTGCCAGTCAGTTTTCCCCGGACCATATCGCCGAATACCGTAGCGGTCACATGGCTATTGAATCGATAGCTCGCTTCCGCTTCTACGCCTGTGAATTCCGCGTCGTGCTGCGCATATTCGATCAGGCGAAAATCATCGTGGCGGTCAAGTGTATTTGCGTAGATGTAGTTCTTGACCCGATTGTGGAACAGGCTGACGGCAAAGCGCGCATCGCCCATGTGTTTGCGTAAGGTGAGATCGATGTTCTGTGACGTTTCCGGCTTCAAATCCTCATTGCCTATCTCGTAGGTGTTGGTCGCCAGGTGTATGCCGTCGGCGTAGAGCTCCTGCGCAGTCGGCAGTCTTTGCGATCGCGATACCGACAATGCCAGCGAATACATCGGCGCAAAGTCCCAGATTGCGGCGCCCGACAGCGACGTTCCATCCAGCGCCGATTTGGCTTTGTTATTCTCGGGAGTAACGGATTGCCATTCCTGGCGCGCACCCACCTCAAAACGCCAATCCTGCAATCGATACTCTTCCAGTAAAAAGATGCCTGCGGTCTCTGTTGTGGTTTCCGGAAGGAAACTTTCCTCGCCCAGTGCGCTGAATTCGCTACGCGAGCCTTGCACGCCCACGACGCCGCGCCAACCCGCGACGGGCTGGTGCTCGAATTCGACACGCGCATCATAGCCTCGGTTCTTGAAAGTGGTCGCCACCACCCCGCCTTCAATTTCTTCATGCTGGTAATCGGTCAGGCCGCCACGCACCCGTATCTTCTCGACGCCGGCAAACGGCTTGCGATACTCACCGCGCACGTCGACGCGCTCCGTCTTTAACCTGACGAATGGAGCCGCCTCATCATGGCCCGCTTCATGCTCTTCGTGACCGTGGTCGTCATGCTCATCGCCATGGCCGCCGCAATGCAGATGGCTGCCGTGAGGATGACAAGACTCATACTCATGGTTATGTCCCGGCAAACCATATTCACTATGCGTATTGGTATACGCCATTCCGATAAATCCGCGACTGCCTATCCATGACATGCCCACACTGCCGGTCGCACTTTCCTCGAAAGAACCGTTCAGGCGCTCATCCGGCCAGTCAGGCACCCGATAGTCATCTGATCGGCGCCTGAGCCCTTCCACATGAATCGCGAAATTGTCTTGGCCGGCCGTTACGCCAAAGGCGGCGGCACGCTCGCTGGATCCCGTTGCACCACGCAGCTCGGTGTAGGCTTGCACGCCATTCTCCGGTATGGCTTCGGGGATCTTTTCGTCGATGACATTGACCACCCCTCCTATGGCGCCTCCCCCGTACAGCAGCGTAGCCGGGCCGCGAAGGACCTCGATACGGCGCGCGAGCATCGGTTCGCTCGTGATGGCGTGATCCGGTGAAATTCCTGAGGCATCCATCAGTTCGGAACCGTCGGACAGTATCTTGACACGCGGCGCCGTCTGTCCGCGAATGACCGGCCGGCTCGCGCCCGCTCCAAAGGTATCTGCATGCACGCCCAGCATCCCGTTCAGGGTGTCGCCCAGCGTCGCTTCCCGCCTCAGAATCAACTCGGAGCCATCCAGTGTCTCGGCGGGTGTCGCCATCGAATCCGCATCAAGACCCAACGCACTGGCGGACACGGTGATTGTGTCCAAGGTTTGCGGATTGTCGTTGCCGGACATCGATGGCGTTCCCGTCTGAGCGGCGAGCATCGGGCTGAAGACCAGCATAACTGCGGTGACTGATGCACGAAATTTAAATGACACTGGCTTCTCCAAGCGAGTTGATTATTGGTTTATTTCAGATCGCAATGTTATAACATAACATTGCAAACCAATTGAGAAATCGTATCGTTTCAAGAAAAAGCCGGGAATTTATTGTTCAATCTTGCGCCGGTCCGATTCCGTGCACGCCGCACAAAGAAAAACCCCCAACGTCTGGACGTTGATCCAGATGTTGGGGGTAATTCATGACGCTGTTTTGCTTCGCCTTGCCAAGGTTACGAGACAGGATCCCGACGGCGGGCGAAACGGCGGCTAGAGGCGCCCGGGCCTATGGGCACCCGCCACACTATCAGGCCTCTGGCTCTGCTGCCGGCGCTGCCACAGGAGCCTGTTGCGGGCCGCCCTGGGCTTCGATACCGCCTATCGCTTTCATCGACAAACGCAGACGACCCTTGTCGTCGGCTTCGATGACCTTGATGCGCACCAGCTGGCCAACTTTAAGCACGTCATTGATATTGGCGATGCGATAGTTGGCAATTTCCGAGATATGCAGCAAGCCATCACGGCCAGGAAGAACCTGTACGATGGCGCCGAAGTCCAGCAAGCGCAGCACTGGGCCTTCGTATTCCTGACCCACTTCCACGTCGGCCGTCAATTCCTTGATGCGGCGCTCGGCTTCACGGGCCTTGTCCAGATCGGCGCTGGAAATGGTGATCGTGCCGTCGTCGCCGATATCGATCTGCGTACCGGTTTCTTCGGTAAGCGCACGTATCGTGGCTCCGCCTTTGCCGATCACGTCGCGAATCTTTTCAGGATTGATCTTCACGCTGAGCATGCGCGGAGCAAATTCCGAGAGCTCAGTACGCGAACCGTCGATCGCGGCGGTCATTTCGCCAAGAATATGCAAGCGCCCTTCTTTGGCCTGCGCCAAAGCGACTTGCATGATTTCTTTGGTGATGCCCTGGATTTTGATATCCATTTGCAAGGCAGTAATGCCCTGCACAGTACCGGCCACCTTGAAATCCATGTCGCCCAGGTGATCTTCATCGCCCAGAATGTCGGTCAGAACGGCGAACTTGCCGCCATCCTTGATCAGGCCCATGGCCACACCCGCGACGTGGTCCTTGACAGGCACGCCTGCATCCATCATGGCCAGGGAGCCGCCGCAAACCGATGCCATGGACGAGGATCCGTTGGACTCGGTGATCTCGGACACAACACGTATCGTGTACTGGAAGTCTTGCGGCTCTGGCAATGACGCCACCAGCGCGCGCTTGGCCAGACGGCCGTGACCTATTTCGCGGCGCTTGGGCGAACCGAAGCGGCCCGTTTCGCCTGTAGCAAACGGCGGGAAGTTGTAATGGAGCATGAAGCGATCGCGGGATTCGCCCATGATCGAATCGATGATTTGTTCGTCTTGGCGAGTGCCCAACGTGGCGACAACCAATGCCTGCGTTTCACCACGGGTGAAAAGAGCGCTGCCGTGCGCACGAGGCAGTACACCCAGGCGGATGCTGATAGGACGCACTGTACGCGTATCGCGGCCGTCGATGCGCGGCTCGCCGTTCAAGATCTGGCCGCGAACAATAGCGGACTCGAGGTCGAACAACATGTTTTCGACAGCCACGTTGTCAGGAGCGGGTTCGTCTTTGGCGGCAGCGTGTTCCTGGAGCTTGGCCTTGACGTTGGCATACACGGCACGCAGCTGGGCTGTGCGATCCTGCTTTTGGCGAATTTGATAGGCTGCGTGCAGCTCGTCTTGAGCTGCGGCGGTAACGGCCGTAGCCAATGCTTCGTTCTTGGGAGCTGGCTGCCAGTCCCATTCTGGCTTGCCTGCTTCGGCAACCAGATCGTGGATGGCATTGATGCAGGCCTGCATTTGTTCGTGACCGAACACCACACCGCCCAGCATCACTTCTTCGGACAATTGCTTGGCCTCTGACTCGACCATCAGGACGGCTGCTTCTGTACCGGCAACGACCAGATCCATGGAGGATTCTTTAAGCTGGCTGCTGGTCGGATTGAGTACGTATTGTCCGTCGATATAGCCGACACGGGCCGCACCGATAGGACCACCGAAAGGAATACCGGAGATGGACAGCGCGGCGGACGCGCCTATCATGGCCGCCATATCGGGATCGACTTCGGGATTGACCGACACAGTATGGATAATTACCTGGACTTCGTTGTAGAAGCCTTCAGGGAATAGCGGGCGCAGTGGACGGTCGATCAGGCGGGAGGTGAGGATTTCCTTTTCGGAAGGACGACCTTCGCGCTTGAAGAACCCACCGGGAATGCGGCCTGCGGCGTACGTTTTCTCGACGTAGTCCACCGTCAGCGGAAAGAAATCCTGGCCGGGCTTGGCGGTCTTGGAAGCAACAACGGTGGCCAGGACCACTGTGTCGTCAATCGAAACCAGTACGGAGCCAGAGGCCTGGCGAGCAATCTCGCCAGTTTCCAGGACCACCGTGTGCTGACCGTACTGAAACGATTTGCTCACTTTATTAAACATTGGGGAATATCCTTACAATAGAAAAAACCGTGCACACCACGATAGGTATCGCGATGTGCACGGTTGCATCATGGGGAGCCAGCCCCGGGTATCACTTACGCAGACCGAGCTTTTCGATAAGCGAGCGATACGAATCGGGATTGCGGCCCTTGAGGTAATCTAGCAACTTGCGACGACGGCTGACCATGCGCAGCAGACCACGACGTGAGTGGTGATCTTTCATGTGTGCCTTGAAGTGGCCCGTGAGTTCGTTGATGCGCGCGGTAAGCAGCGCAACCTGGACTTCGGGGGAACCGGTATCGCCTTGAGCACGCTGATATTGCGTGACGATGTCGGATTTTTTGATGTCAGCTACAGACATTATTAAGCCTCTTGAACAAGCGACAGAGCCGAGGTGCCCTGACGTGCAATGATTAAAAAATAACAGTATTACCCGGGACGCATTCGAAGCACTTGCGCGCATGTCGACCCGGGAAGCAAGCATTATACCGGATTGCCGGCAGACGCGCGTTGAAGCGATACTGCGGGCGCCATGGCGCCTTATTGAGCCTTATTGAATTGGCTGCGTCTGGCCGTAAAATAGCGCCAACGAACCTGAGCGGAGTTCCATCATGAACGCCATAAACTTTATGCGACTTGGCAAGGCGCTTGTTTGCGCCTCGACGGCAATGCTTCTGACGGCCTGCACCAGCATGGCGGATCTGCCCGCAGGCACACCTTTGCATCAGGTGAAATCAGAGTACGGCGAACCCGATTTTTCCTGTCCCGGCCCGAACGGCCGCGAACGCCTGATCTGGAGCATGCAGCCCATGGGGCAGTATGCCTGGGGTACAAACGTGGACGCATCCGGCAATACCGATAGCATCCAGCAATTATTGAGTGATGAACATTTCCGCGTGCTGGCCTCTGGAACCTGGACGCCGGAACAAGTGCGTTGTGAATTCGGGCCGCCCGCCCAGATCGACAGTGTCGGATTGCCCTCTTCCACTTCCATAGTCTGGAGCTACCGCTACCGGCAGGCGGGCGCCTGGAATTCGCTGATGTACGTCTATTTTGGCAGCGACGGCGCCCGGGTTACACGCTTTCACCCGGGCCCCGACCCTTTATACGACAGGGATAACTTCTGGTTCTTCTGACTACCCAACGCTGACGCCGCGGAAATTACAGACTAGAAGTGCCCAGGACTGCCCGGCGGTTTGGGCGCATCGGTCGGTTGATCGGGCTTTTTCAACGACGCGTCTTTCGGCTCGTAGGTGTGCGTTGCACTGAAGGTTGGAGGCACCGCGGCATCGTGTTCATCGGTGCTTTCATGACGCATGCGGGTCAGTTCGCGGGCCCGCCTCCAACGCCACGCCATGATTACCCATCCCGACAAGCCATATACGACAAAGAGGCTGAACAGCACAACCGGAGGGTCGCTGGACACGAATACGAACACCCCCACCAGGACAAGCAGCACCCAGAACGGAACACTGCGGCCCAGCGCAAAGCTTTTGCCGCTGTAAAACGGCGCATTCGTCACCATGGCGATGCCGGCATACACGGTGAAGCCGAACGACATCCATGCAATGGTGGCATTTTCAAACGCAAGCTTGTTATCGACGGCGAGCCACAGGAAGCCGGCTACCAGCGCGGCGGCGGCGGGACTGGGCAGACCCTGGAAAAAACGCTTGTCAACGACGCCGATATTGGTGTTGAAGCGCGCCAGGCGCAAAGCTGCCCCTACGACATAAATAAAAGCGGCAAGCCAGCCCCAGCGGCCCAGACCTTGCAAAGACCATTCGTACATCACCAGTGCAGGCGCTATGCCAAAGGAGGTCATGTCGGACAGGGAATCGTATTGTTCGCCAAAAGCCGACTGGGTATTGGTCAGCCGGGCCACCCGTCCATCCATACCATCGAAGACCATGGCCAGGAAGATGGCAATGGCCGCCATTTCGAACCGGCCATTCATGGCCTGGACTACTGCATAGAACCCGGCAAACAAATTGGCCGTAGTGAATGCATTAGGCAACAAATAAATGCTGCGGCGGCGACGGGTTTCGTCCGGTGATAAATTTGGCATAGGCTTAACCTTGAGTGTCGGCGGGGCGATCGGGCAATTCGGCCAGCACGGTACTGGTGGCCTGCACCTTGTCGCCTATCGCAACGCGAGGGCGCGAGCCCAGCGGCAGATAGACATCGACCCGCGATCCGAAACGGATGAAACCATAACGTTGTCCAGCATAAAGCTGATCGCCCGGCTTGATATAGCAAAGAATGCGCTTGGCCACCAGTCCCGCTACCTGGACAGCCGTAACCACATGTCCATGTTCGGTACGCAATACGGTGGCGTTGCGTTCGTTTTCGAGAGAGGCCTTGTCCAGTGAAGCATTGAAAAACTGGCCGGCGAAGTAATTGACGGAAGTAACGCTGCCCTTGACCGGCGCGCGGTTGGAGTGGACATTGAACACATTCATGAACACGCTGATCTTGATCGCGTCGCGATCGGCGTAAGGATCGCGGATTTCCTCTACGGCGACAATACGGCCATCGGCCGGTGACAGTACATTAAGTTCGCCTTCGGGAGCGACGCGCGCCGGATCGCGAAAGAACTGCAATACAAAAATCGACACTATCCAGAACGGGATCGAGACGGCGCCCGACCAGAAACTGACAATAATCGACACAAGCACGATACCGGCCAGGAAAGGCCAGCCTTCGCGCGCAATAATAGGGTGGGGGTAAGGAGGTTTATTCATCGTAAGGCGAAGAATAACCGAAATGCGTCCCCAGGTACGCGGCATTTCAGTTAGAAGCGGTCAATGTTTGCCTGGCTGGGGTAAGGGCCGCGGCATGCTGTTACCGGTTCGAGCAAGTATCGTGCCACCGCGCAAATTCTGGCGGCGCACGACCCGGGAGAAAAAAACGCCCTTGCGGGCGTCTTTTGACTGCATCGAAGAAATCGGGAGCAATCAGTTCTTGCTTTGGTCCACAAGCTTGTTCGCAGCGATCCAGGGCATCATGGCGCGCAACTTGCCGCCCACCTGTTCAATTTGCGACTCGGCATTGATACGACGACGCGAAGTGAGTGTAGGAGCGCCGGCGGCGTTTTCAAGAATGAAATTCTTGGCGTACACACCGTTTTGAATATCGGCCAGGCACTGACGCATTGCCTTCTTCGTTTCTTCGGTAACAATCTTGGGACCCGTCTCGTACTCGCCATATTCGGCATTGTTGGAGATTGAGTAGTTCATGTTGGCAATGCCGCCTTCGTAGATCAAGTCCACGATGAGCTTGAGTTCGTGCAGGCATTCGAAGTAGGCCATTTCGGGCGCGTAACCGGCTTCCGTCAAGGTTTCGAAACCGGCCTTGATGAGTTCGACCGCGCCGCCGCACAAGACGGCTTGTTCACCAAACAGGTCGGTTTCGGTTTCTTCGCGGAAATTGGTTTCGATAATGCCGGCCCGGCCGCTGCCGATGGCGCAGGCATATGACAAGGCAACATCGCGTGCCGAGCCGGTGGTGTCCTGATGCACCGCGATCAACGATGGAACGCCGCCGCCCTGGCTATAGGTGCCGCGCACAGTGTGGCCGGGCGCCTTGGGCGCAATCATGATGACATCGATATCGGCGCGCGGCTGGACTTGCCCGTAGTGCACATTGAAGCCGTGCGCGAATGCCAGCGCTGCGCCGGCCTTGATGTTGTCCGCGACCTGCGAACGATAGACTTCGGCGATATTTTCGTCGGGCAACAAGATCATGACCAGGTCGGCGCTTTTGACGGCTTCGGCCACTTCCTGAACCTTCAGGCCGGCGTTCTCGGCCTTGCTCCAGGAAGCGCCGCCCTTGCGCAGGCCGACAACCACGTTCACGCCGGACTCATGCAGGTTCAGCGCGTGTGCATGCCCTTGTGAACCATAGCCGATGATGGCCACGGTCTTGCCTTTGATGAGGGAAAGGTCACTATCTTTGTCGTAAAAAACTTTCATTTAAATGTGCTCCAAATACTTGAGGAATTGTTGTTTGGTTTTAAAGCTTCAGGACCCGCTCGCCGCGGCCGATGCCGGACACGCCGGTTCGCACGGTTTCCAATATGGCGCTGCGGTCCAGAGCCCCGATAAAAGCCTCGATCTTACCCTGATCACCGGTAAGTTCAATGGTATAGACCTTGTCGGTCACATCGATGATGCGGCCGCGGAAAATATCGGCCATGCGCTTCATCTCTTCGCGCTCTTTACCGACGGCACGCACCTTGATGAGCATGAGCTCGCGCTCAATGTGCGGGCCTTCGGACAAGTCCACCACCTTGACTACATCCACCAGGCGATTCAGATGCTTGGTGATTTGTTCGATGACCTCGTCCGAACCGTTGGTGACTATGGTCATGCGCGACAGCGTGGCGTCTTCGGTGGGGGCTACGGTGAGTGTTTCAATGTTGTAGCCACGGGCCGAAAACAATCCCACAACGCGCGACAGCGCTCCCGGCTCGTTTTCCAGAAGGATAGAAATTACGTGTTTCATTTTTCTTCCTTATAAGTCTTCGGAACCGAGCAACATTTCGGTCAGGCCGCGGCCGGCTTTCACCATGGGCCACACATTTTCGGTCTGGTCGGTGATGAAATCCATGAACACAAGCCTGTCTTTGTACTGAGTGAACGCCTCGCGGATGGCCGGCTCGACATCGGCCGGCTTATCGATGCGCATGCCGATATGGCCGTAGCTTTCGACCAGCTTGACGAAATCAGGCAAGGCATCGACATAGGATTCGGAATAGCGCGAGCCATATTCGATCTGTTGCCACTGGCGAACCATGCCCAGGTATCTGTTGTTCAGGCAAAGCACCTTGGGCGTCAGATGGTATTGCTTGCAGGTAGACAATTCCTGGATATTCATCTGTATGGAGGCCTCGCCTGTAATCACCGCTATCTGGCTATCCGGATTAGCCATTTGCACGCCCATGGCATAAGGCAATCCGACACCCATGGTGCCCAGCCCGCCCGAATTGATCCAGCGCCGCGGTTGATCGAAGCGATAATACTGAGCCGCCCACATCTGATGCTGGCCCACGTCGGAGGTGACGAAAGCCTCGCCATGCGTGACTTCCCACAACTTTTCGACCACGTACTGGGGCTTGATGAGCGTGTCGGAGTTCTCGTAAACGAGGCACTGCTTTCCTCGCCATTCATTGATCTGCTGCCACCATTTTCCCAGACCGGCCTTGTTGGGCGCCGTCTCGGCAGACGCCTGAATGTACAGTGCATTGAGTTCGTGCAACACATCCTTGACGTTGCCTACGATAGGCACGTCGACGCGCACACGTTTGGAGATCGACGAAGGGTCGATATCGATATGCACGATCTTCCGCGGATTCTGCGAAAAATGCTTGGGATTGCCGATGACCCGGTCGTCGAAACGCGCGCCCACGGCGATCAGCACATCGCAGTGCTGCATGGCCATATTGGCTTCGTAGGTGCCGTGCATGCCGGGCATGCCGACGAATTTATCGTCGCTTGCGGGGTACGCGCCCAGGCCCATGAGGGTGTTGGTGCATGGCGCGCCGGTCAGGCTCACCAGTTCGCGCAATTCGGCGGCGGCATCGGACAGCACCACACCGCCGCCGGAATAGATCATGGGACGTTCAGCCGCGAGCAGCATCTGCACGGCTTTCTTGATCTGGCCTTGATGTCCCTTCACTATCGGCGCGTACGAACGCATTTTCACTTCGCCCCGGGGCGCCGCGTACTTGCAGGTAGCAATAGTGATGTCTTTGGGAATATCTACCAGCACAGGCCCCGGACGGCCGGTCCTGGCAATATAGAATGCCCGCCGCATGGTTTCGGCCAGGTCTTTGACGTCGCGCACCAGGAAGTTATGCTTGACGCATGGGCGCGTTATGCCCACCGTATCGCACTCCTGGAAAGCATCCTCGCCTATGGCATGGCTGGGCACCTGGCCGCTGATGATCACCATGGGAATGGAGTCCATGTAGGCCGTGGCGATGCCGGTCACCGCATTGGTCAGTCCGGGCCCGCTGGTAACCAGCGCTACGCCTATCTTGTTCGACGAACGCGAATAGGCATCTGCCGCGTGCACGGCAGCTTGCTCGTGACGCACGAGAATGTGCTTGAAATTTTCCTGCTTGTAGATTGCGTCGTAGATGTACAGTACCGCGCCGCCGGGGTAACCAAACACGTGGTCGACACCCTCTTCGGCAAGGCAACGCACGACGATATCGGCGCCATTGAGTTCCATTATGTATTCCTTTCATAACCGGCACTGGAATTCCGACTGGCCTTGGGGCCCGAGCTTGAACCGCTTGCAACAACATGATCTGGCGCTTTATGGCTCACGGAGCCATGCCACCCAGACACCTTGCCGAACCGACTTGAACTCGTCGAAACACAGCACGAGCGTTCTTGTGAACGCGGGAGGTAGAACGGAAGCTTTGGCAACACACGCTTGTGGCGCGGCCAACAGCAAAGTATTACAGGCGCAAAAAACCGGGCGGATAACCCGGAACAACGTAGCCTTTCGTGACCCGCCGCGGATAATTCGACAGGTCAACGCGCAACTTTACCGCGTTGAGGCGGCCGAGGCAAATCATGCGGGCCGCCTCAGGTAGTTCTCGAGGATATCGCCCACAAATTCGGCATACTGTGTGACATCCGTGCCCTGATTGTTGTATTTGCGCCGCTTCAGGTACCAGTCCTGCATCATCGCCTTGCACATGGATGCCAGCAATTTGGCATTAACGTTGCGAAAGGCCTTTACCCTGATGCCCTCCTGGATGATTCCGTGAATAATTTCTTCGACTTCGAGCTCGACCGATATGGCCTCTTTCTTGTGCTTCTCGGGAAGGCTCTTGGTTTCCATGAACGAAAAATAAAACCATGGCTGCATCAGCTCGCTAAGGTATACATGCGCCTTCACGGCGGCAAGCAGCTTGTCCCGCGCCGAGTCGACTTCTTGTGTGTAGGCCAGCATGGTGCGCCGGGTAAGCAGAAATCCGTGCCCTTGAATCAGATAGATCAGGTCGTCTTTGCTTTTGATGTACGCATAAAGCCCGCCTATGCTGAAGCCGGAATCCGCACACAGATCGCGCAGGGACATCGCATGAAAGCCTTTCGTGCGCGTCAACCGCAGAGTCGAATCGATGATCCGCACCAGATTGTTCACAGCGACATGTTCTTTCTTTATGCGGATCATGTCCCTGTTCTTGCGATACAGCTCGCGGCAAATTTCGACTTTAGACAAGCTAAGCTCGATCTTGAACGATTCAAAATCAGCAATCATGTACTGCTCCACCCCCAATGTATCGTTTATGCCACCGACAAGTAGCGATGCTGTGTATCGGTATCGTTGATCAGCGCCTGGCTGCTCGCCTCGTGGACGATCATGCCTTTTTCCAATATGTAGGCCCGCTGCGCATGCTTGAGGGCGAAGTGTACGCTCTGATCGGTGAATAAAATTGTGGTGGTTTTGGACAATTGGTCTATCAGCGCGCCAATCTGCTTGACGATGACCGGTGCAAGGCCTTCATTAGGCTCGTCCAGCAGAAGCAGCGAGGGTTCACTCATCAGGGATCTTGCCACGGCCAACATTTGCTGCTGGCCGCCCGACAAGGTGCTGCCGTCCTGACCGGCCAGTTCGCCCAGCATGGGATACTCGTCGAAAATGCGCTCGATGGTCCACTGCCGCTCGACCCCGGGGCGCCGGTATTCGGCAATTTCGAGGTTTTCACGAACGCTGAGGCCCGGGAATATACGGCGGTCTTCGGGCACCAGCCCGATACCCGCGCGCGCATTGCGGTAAGCCGGTTGCCCGGTAATGTCGCGGCCCTGGAATGTTACACGGCCCCTGCGCGGCGCCGACAAGCCGATGATGCTGCGCAAGGTGGTGCTTTTGCCGGCACCGTTACGGCCCAGCAGGCAGACCGTCTCGCCTTCCTTAAGGTTCAACGAAATGCCCTGGAGGGCGTGGCTTTCACCATAGTAGGTGTGAATATTATCGACTTCGAGAATCATGGCGCCATTTCCTCTTCTGCGTCGCCCAAATAAGCCCGCCTGACTTCCGGATGCATCTTGACCTCCTGGGGCGTGCCCAGGACCAGCGACTGGCCACGGTGCATGACCAGAATGCGGTTCGCCACGTCGAATACCACGCCCATATCGTGCTCCGTGATGAGAAAGGTGTAATCGCCGGTAGCCGCCAATGACTTGATCAAGGCCGTAACCCGGTGGGTTTCATCGGGCGTCATGCCAGCCGTGGGTTCGTCGAGCAAGACCAGATGCGGGCGCGTTGCCAGCACCATTGCGATTTCCACCAAGCGCTTGTCGCCATAGCTGATGACGCCGGCTCGCCGCAGGGCGAGATCAGTCAATGAAAGGCGCTCCAGCAGCGTATCGGCTTCTTGCTGTATGGGCCGGTTGCGCGATGCAATGTTGGACCAGCGCCGACTGTCTCCGTGGTAGGCCGTGAGCGCTACCTCGACGTTCTCGCGTACGGTCATTTCGTTGAAGATGTTGTTGATCTGGAACGAACGCGATACGCCCATGCGGCTGATGCGATGCGGAGGCAGGCCGGTAATGTCCTGGCTTTCGAACATGATCTTGCCCGAGGTAGGCGTCATGCGGCCCGACAACATGTTGTAGAACGTTGTCTTGCCGGCGCCATTCGGGCCGATGATGGCCAGGGTTTCATGAGGCAATACGTCGAGCGACACGTCGAGTACCGCCGCCACGCCGCCGAAGCGCTTGGTCAGGTTGCTGACTTGCAAGATGGCTTGAGTCATTTGCGCTCCTTGGACCAGTCAAGAATGGTGCCCAGCACGCCCCGCCGGAAGAACATCACCATCAGCGCCAGTATGATGCCCAGGACCAGCATCCATGCATGCGTCATGCTTGTGATCCATGTTTCCAGCAACACGAACATGCCGGCGCCAAAGAAGGGTCCGAGAAAATAGCCGGTGCCGCCCAGGATGGACATCAGCACAGGCTCTGCCGACATGGACCAGTGCACGAGTTCCGGGCTGGCGATACGCAGGAATGGCGCCATCAGCCCACCAGCCAGGCCGGCAAACGCACCCGAGACCGTGAAGGCCGCCAGGCGGTAGCTTCGAACATTGAGTCCGCAAAATGCCACGCGTTCGGGGTTCTGCCGAATGGCGCGCAAAATGAGACCGAACGATGAGCGGCAGATGAGATACAGGATAGCAGTGGCCAGCACGACAATGGCCAGAACGACATGGTAGTAAACGCTGGGATTTCCCAATGCAAGATCGAAACCCAGCCCCAATGAGCTCACGCGAAACCCGGCTATTCCGTCGCTGCCATTGGTCACCGACCGCCACTGGTGCACCACAGCGAAGACCATCATGCCGAAGGCCAGGGTCAACATGGAGAAATAGACTTCATTCAGCCGGACACTGAAAAAACCGATAACCAGGGCAAGGACGGCGCTGGCCACGATGGCCACCAGCAAGCATGCCAACAGCGGCCATTGTGCGTCTTGCAGCAGCAAAGCCGTGGCGTAGGATCCTACGCCGAAGAAGGCGGCATGCCCGAAACTGAGCATGCCCGTATAGCCGAAAATAAGATTGAAGCTGGCGGCAAACAGGCCCAGTATCAGGATTTCCGTGGCAATGAAGATATAGAAGTACGGCATTATCCACGGCAAGGCGACCAGCCCGAACAGCAAGAATGCCAGAAGCAAAGGTATGATTCGGATCTTCATGCCGATGCCCCCTTGCCCATCAGGCCATGCGGCTTGAGCAACAGGACGATAGCCATTCCAACGAAAGGCAGAATCAGGTTGACGTCGGGGAAGAAACGGCCCCCGAATCCGTAGATCAGTCCAAGAATGATCGCGCCCAGCAGCGTTCCGGGGAAACTGCCCAGACCACCAATGACCACGACGATAAAACTTTCGATAATGATTTTGTCGCCCATGCCTGGGTCAATGGCCCGCATCGGCGCCGCAACAACGCCGCCCACGGCTGCCAGCCAGGCGCCAAATGCAAATACCCCTGTAATGACCATCTTGGTATTGATGCAAAGCACCTGTGCCATGTCGCGGTCGAGTGCCGCGGCACGCATGATCTTGCCGACTCGCGTGCGGTTGAACAAAAACCACAGCGCGCAAACGAAAACCAGCCCGACCGCCACGACGAAAAGGCTGTAGACCGGATACGTGACTCCGCCGGGAAGCATCGCGGTGCCTTGCAGCACGGGAGGCGGGTCGATCACGTGTATGCCTGTACCCCACACCAGCCGCACGGACTCATTCAGGATAAGCAGTAGCGCGAAGGTAAGCAGCAGACTATCGGAAATTTCGCGCTGGTAAATGAAGCGCAGCATGAGACGGTCGATGACCACTGCCAGCGCAGCCACGCCCAGGGGGGCAAGCAGCAAGGTCAGCCAGAACGACATGCCCAGCAGCGTCATGCAGGTATACGCAAGATAAGCGCCCAGCATGTACAGCGCGCCATGGGCAAAATTGATGACGTTCAACACACCGAAGATAATATTCAATCCAACCGCAATGACAAACAGCAGCAGGCCGATATCAAGGCTGTTGAGCAAAGCCATGCCTAGACTGCTCATGGTATTTCCCCCTTAATTCACACACGCCGCCCGGCGCCGCGGTGCCAGGCGGGACTGAAGCATTTCAAGAACCGAACGGAGTGATTACATCTTGCAGGCAGGATCGACCGGAGGCGTGATTTTTTCGCCGTCAAAGAATTGTGCGTCGGTCAGGGAGCGGATTTTGTCTTGCGTGTTCATGGCGCCTGTACGGCCCCAGGTAGGTCCGATCAGCGCCTGGTTGTCGCCCTTGCGGAAGGTTATGGAACCGGTCGGGGTAGGGATACTCAGCCCCGATAGCGCCTGGGCGACCGCCTTGCCGTCGGTGTTGCCGGCTTTCTCGATAGCTGCCTTGAAAGCGTACACAGCAACATAGGCGCCTTCGGCGTTATAGCTGGGCGGCGTGCCGTAGTTTTTCTGGTACGAAGCCACGAATTTCTTGTTGAGCTCGTTATCGTGGGAGCCATACCAGTAGCGCGTCCCCAGCCACACTCCCTCTGGCATCTGGTCGCCCAGCGCCGCAAGCACCTCGGTGGCGGCGCCCACTGTAAACAGCACCTCGAACCCCTGCTTGAAGAAGCCCCGGTTGTTGGCCTGGCGCACAAAATTGACCAGGTCGCCGCCCCATAGGGAAATCATCACGCCATCCGGCTTGGACTCCATGACGCCATTGATGAAGGGGGTGAAGTCCTCGGCCCCGAACCGGGGAAATGCCGTTTCGGACATGAGTACGGCATCAGGAGATTTCTCTTTCAGGTACTTGCCAAAGAACTCCCAGGATTGATGCCCGAAAGCATAATCAGGACCTATGGTGGTCCATTTCTTGGCTCCGGTCTTGGCCGCTATCGTGGCCGCCCCCTGCATGTTCTGGTGGACATTGACACTGACCCGGTAAGTAAAGGCATTGCAAAGCTTGCCGGTTACGTCGGGGGTCGCGGCGTGGGTGATGATGAAGGGCTTGCCGAGCTCCGGCAATACGGGCGCCAGGCCTTGCGCCACTCCGGAGCTGTCCAGCCCCATCAGCACGTCGGCTTCGTCCTGGTAGACCAGCTTGCGGGCCGCCTGGATAGCCACCGCAGCCTTGCCCTGGCCGTCCTCCAGGTGCAATGCCAGTTGGCGCCCGAGGACGCCGCCCGCGGCATTGATTTCATCCATGGCCAGTTGGATGCCCTGCTGTGCGAACTTTCCGTAAGTGGCCGCACTGCCGGACATGATGTAGATGGCGCCGATCTTGATCGGGTCTTCGGCCGCATGGGCGGCACCCAGGCCCATCGAGCCGGCAAGCGCCACTGATAAAACAGAACGGGTCGCAAGAGTCTTGAACATGTATTGTCTCCTTGAGGAATAGTTATTTAGTACATTTCTAAGTTCTCTACTTCTGCACTACTCTGTGCACCGGTAATCCAGCGTCTTTTTGATGGTTTCCTTCGGTTTAATGCGGGCCTTTGGCCGCAAGCGTGTCTCTGAGAATATTCTTGCGTATCTTTCCGGTGGATGTCTTGGGCAGCTCGCCGAAAACAATGCGCTTGGGAGCCTTGAACGAGGCCATGCGGGCTTTGCAAAAAGCGATGAATTCCATCTCGTCGTTCGGCTGCGCTTCGTCTTTCAGGGCCACAAAGGCGCAGGGCACCTCGCCCCACTTCTCGTCGGCCAGCGCCACCACTGCCGCTTCGAATACCCTGGGATGACTGTACAGGACCTCCTCGATTTCCTGACTGGAGATATTTTCCCCGCCCGAAATAATGATGTCTTTGGCGCGGTCCTTGATTTCAACATAGCCGTCCGGATGCATCACGGCGATATCGCCGGTGTGGAACCACCCGTCCTTGAAAGCTTCCTGCGTGCCGGCTTCGTTCTTCAAATATCCTTTCATCAGCGTATTGCCGCGAATGAGCAGTTCGCCTAGCGTCTGCCCGTCCGCCGGTGCGGGGCTGCCATCGTCCAGCCGCGCCACGCTGAGTTCGTCTATGGCCAATAGCCCAACGCCCTGCCTGGCCATTTTTCGGGCGAGTTCATCAGCTGGCAGTTCGTTCCATTCGTCGTGCCACACACAAAGTGCCGACGGTCCGTAGGACTCGGTCAGCCCATACAGATGGGTGATATTGAAGCCGACTTGCCGGGCCCGGCTTATGACAGGGCTGGGCGGCGCCGCGCCGCCCAGGCCGAACTGCACAGGCTGCTGCAGCGTCTGGCCGCTATTGTGGAAATCATTCAACAGCATGTTCAACACAACGGGCGCGCCGCACATATGGGTTACGCCGTGCTTGCGAATGCGATCGAGAACCGCTGGGGCCTGGACTTTGCGCAGGCAGACGTGTGTGCCGCCGACCGCGGTCACAGCCCAGGTATAGCACCACCCGTTGCAATGAAACATCGGCAGGGTCCATAGATACACCGCGCCGGCGCTCATGTTGAAGGCCATGGCGTTGCTCATCGCGGCCAGGTAAGCCCCGCGATGATGATAGACGGCTCCCTTGGGATTGCCGGTAGTGCCCGAGGTGTAATTAAGCGTGATGGCGTCCCATTCATCGTCGACTTTGTTCCAGCGGAAGTCTGAATCGCCGGCCGCGACCATATTTTCGTGGAGAAGCACTTCGGCGGCCTGCAAGGCCCCACCCTCGCGTACGATAGCAACCAGCAAGGGCGGCGACTCCAGGATGGCCATGGCCTGACGAACCAGCGGTTCGAACTCGGTGTCGTACAGCAAAACCTTGGACTCGCCATGCTGAAGGATGAAGGCGAGCGTCGGCGCGTCGACACGCGTGTTCACGGCATTGAGCACTGCTCCGACCATGGGGATGGAATAGTGGCTCTCCAATAGCTCATGGGTGTTGAAGCACAGGACAGAAACTGTATCGCCGGACTGGATCCCTATTTTCGTCAGTGCCGACGCCATACTGCAGCACCGGCGGTAGAGATGCCGATAGGTCAGGACCAGATCTTCGTCTATTACCGCCAGCTTGTCGGGATACACGTGAGCCGAGCGCTCAAGAAAGCTGACAGGCGTCAGGCTGGAATAATTTGCTGGCTGCTTGCCCAGCCCCTGCTGATATGGCTTGCTCATGCAGTATCCCCTTGTTTATCCAACTGCTTCGGGTTGGTAATCGCGAGCTTGTCCCGCGTAAGGTCCAAAAGCAATGGGAGCAATAGCCCATGCCTCGACGGGTCGATGGCCTGCTTTCGAATCAACTCGGCCAAACCCCGTTCGGTGGCATTTGCCATGTCTTCGAGTCCAACCTGGCGATAGAACAACAGGATACGCTCTTCAGATGCATCGCGGCCCTGCCGGTCCAATTCGCGCGCGGCCATTGCCATGGCGTTGGCGATCATCAATGCGTCGTAAGTCTGGGCCGCCGGCAGCAAAGGCAGGAGCTCATCGAGCAAGGTACGCCGAGCCACCGCGAGGAGTTCGCTTCCGTTCGGACGATTACTCATTTCGGCTCTCCTGGACAATCTGAGTCAGGATATTGAATTCGATTTCCGGCAACAGACGCCCGGTCAAGGCGAGCTCCAGCGAGGACTGCTCGCCAGACAGATGACGTTGGGCCTGCTGCAAGGCAATGATGGCCCAGCGGGTCATACCCATGACTTCCCAATAAGATACTCTGGCCGGATCGACCGGCTGCCCCGAGATGCTGGAATAGGCGGCGAACAAGTCGGCCTTGTCGCCCACGCCCCCTACCTCTTTATGGCTGGCCCCAAAACGCCAGCTTTTTGAGCACAGCCAGCCTATATCTTCGTACGGATCGCTCCAGGCCGCAAACTCCCAGTCCAGGATGCCCGTGAGGCGGCCGTCATCCACCATGTAGTTGCCGGTACGGAAATCGCAGTGGCACAGCACCACATCGGCATCCGAAGGCTCGTGGTCCTGCAACCAGTTCAGCGACCACTCCAGTACGGGATGCGGTTCGGGTATGGCATCGAGCGCAGCGCGATACTGCCGGATGCGGGCCGCGGAGGGCGACGGATGCGGCATAGGCAATGCGTGCAGCCGCGCCATGGGCGGACGCACCTGATGCAGCCGGGCAAGCTCGATGCCCAACTGATGCGTCAGTTTTTGCGCCTGCTCGGGCGCAAGACCGCCGCGCACGAGCTTGTGTCCGGCGGCCGTGCCCGATACTCGGGTCATGATGCAAAACACATTCCCGGTCACGCCTGTATCGGTGCATAACCACAATGGCTGTGGGACCGTGACGCCGGCCTCCCAGGCGACGTTCAGTATCTGGAATTCCTGCTCGCGGCTGAGACTGGCGGCTATCGTGGAGGGCGCATCGCTACGCACGACCAGATCGAGGCGGCCGGGGTGCTGGCCGCCGCTGCAGTCCACGGACAGGGCGTAATTGCTCTGGATGGCGCCGCCCGACAGACGGAAAAATTCGATTACCTGAATGTCGTCGGCCTTGGTCTGATCCCTGACATACAGCGCCAGGGCCCGGCTTATGTCATCGAGATCCACGGCTCAGCCCCAGGACCAGAAGTCGTTGCCTTCTTTCAGCAGGTTCTTGGACAGCACCATCTTGTGGACCTCCGAGGCCCCGTCCACCAGGCGGGCCTGCCGCGCATAACGGTATATCCATTCCAGCGGGGTGTCTTTCGAGTAGCCGCGCGCGCCGCATAACTGGATGCCGGTATCGACCGCCTGTTGCAGGGTGTTGGAGACAGCCACCTTGGCCATGGATACTTCTTTGCGGGCGAAATCGCCTTGGTCGAGCTTCCAGGCGGCATGCATGGTGAGCAGGCGTCCGATTTGAATGCCCATTGCCGCTTCGCCCAAGAGCCATTGCACCCCTTCCCTGTCCGCCAGGCGCACGCCAAAGGATTCGCGCTCGGAGACATAGGCCGTAGCAATTTCCAATGAGCGCTTGGATAATCCCAGCCAACGCATGCAATGGGTGAGACGGGCGGGACCGAGCCGGATCTGGGTCAGCTTGAGCCCGTCGCCCACTTCCATAAGGCGGTTTTCGTCGGGAATGACCATATCGGTAAAACGCAGCTCGCAATGACCGCCATGCTCTTCGGGCCCCATGATAGGGATGCGGCGTACGATTTCCCAACCGGGGTCGTCTTTGTGAAAGAGAAACGCCGACAAGCCTTTGCGCGCATCGTCGGAGGTACGCGCAATAAGGATGAAGTGCGAGGCCACCCCGGCACCGGTGATGAAGTGTTTGGTACCGTTCACCACCCAGTCGCCGCCCTTGCGCACGGCAGTGGTCAGCATCATGCCGGGATCGGAACCGGAACCCGGCGCGGGTTCGGTCATGACGAAGGAAGAACGAACGTCGCCGTTGACGATGGGCTGCAGCCAGCGTTCCTTCTGGCTTTCTGTAGCGACCTTGTTCAGCACCATCATATTGCCGTCGTCGGGTGCGGCCGAATTGAATACCACCGGCCCGAAGATTGAACGATTCATTTCTTCGTAGCAGGCGGCCATTTCGGACATGGACAACCCCTGACCGCCGCGCTCCCGCGGCATTTGCAAGCTCCATAGATTCTGTTCCTTGGCCTTGGCCCGCATACGCTGCAACAATGATTCGGCGATATTTTCGTGCTCGTCGAACGAGGCGGGGTCGCCTTCCAGCGGAATCAGTTCCTCGTCAACAAATGCGCGTACGCGTTGACGGAGCTTTTCTACCTGCGTCGATAAGGTGAAATCCATGGAGCACGCCTTTCAAAGAGTGGATTGCAAATGGCCGCCATCGACCACGATGGAGCTGCCTGTCATGTAGAGAGACGCATCCGAGGCCAGGAGCAGCAATGCGCCGTCCAGGTCGGATACCTGCCCGAGGCGCCGCTGCGGGATGCGCTTGATCATGGTCTGGCCTGCCTCTGATGCGAAGAACTCCCGATTCAAGTCTGTTTCGATATAGCCGGGAGCGAGGGCGTTGACACGAATGGCGTATCGCGCCCACTCGAGCGCCAACGCGCGCGTCATTTGTTCGAGACCGGCTTTGGATACGGTATAGGGCAGCACATTGCCGGCGACCCGATAGCCCAGGATGGATGAGATATTGATGATGGAGCCCGGGCGTTGCGCCTGGACCAGGCGGCGGGCAGCCTCGTTGGCCACGAGCCAGCATCCTTTCAAGTTGACGTCGAGAACGTGGTCCCAATCTTGCGACGACATCGACAGTGAGCTTTTCTGCACGGTGTTGCCGGCCGTGCACACCACTATGTCAACCACGCCATACACCGCCTGCGCTTCGTCGAAACAGGTCTTTATGGCCGATTCGTCGGTAACATCGGCAACCACGGCGTGAGCCTGAACGCCCTGTTCCTGCAAGCCCAGGACCAATGCGGCCAAGGATTCGGCGCGGCGGCCCGCCACGACCACTTTCGCACCTGCAAGGCCCAGCACCTGGGCGAAGTGTCCGCCCAGGCCGCCCGAAGCGCCAGTGATCAACGCTACCTTTCCGGTCAAGTCAAATGGATTGCGCATAACAGTCTCCTCGAAAAAAGAATAGAACGATCGCTCTATAAAGTCAACAATTTATAGAACGATTGATCGGTTTCCAGTCGAATGCCGTCTAAACGGAGAAATGCTCGCCGAGGAATTGCAGGAAGGCTTTGACTCGCGGAGCCTGCGCCCTTCCTTGCGGGTACAACACGTACATCATGTCCTGCGCCTTGGGCTGATAGTCGGCCAGCAGCTCGACAAGACGTCCTTCGGCGATGTCTTGCGAGATATGAAACTCCGCCAGGCGGACAATGCCCAGTCCTTCCATCGCGAGCGTGCGCAAGAGTTCGCCTTGATCGGCGCCTACCGCGCCATGGACGTTGATCGTCCTGGGCGTACCGCCATCGTTGAAGGTCCAGGCGTTCCAATGCGTGCGCACGGTGAAATTCAGGCATCGATGCCCATGCAGTTCATCGGGATGCGCGGGAGCGCCATATTGCCGAAGGTAGGAAGGGGCCGCGGCAATGATCCATCGCCTGAGGAATAAGGGCTTGCCCACGAGGGAAAGTTCTGGCGGGCTACCGCTGTGTATGGCCACGTCGATGTTTTTCTTCAGGAAATCGCCGCGGTCGGTTCCAATTATGAACTCAATGCGCAAGCCCGGGTGCCGCTCCAGCAACAAGGGAAGCAAGGGCGCCAACTGATACTTCGCGAAGGTGAGGCTGGTGTGTATGTGCAGCACGCCCGTCATTTCGGACTCGCTGGGCGTCACCGCGTTTTCGGCCTGCGCCATGGCGTCTACCACCATCCGGCTGTGCAAGTGGAATTTATGCCCTTCTTGCGTCAGCCGTATCGTGCCCGCGATACGATCGAACAGCCTTACCGCCAGCCGGTGTTCAAGACGGGCGATGATCTTGCTGACTGCCGAGGGCGAACGCAGCAGCTTCCTGCTTGCCGCAGAGAAACTCCCCTCCTCGACCACACTAAGAAAAACCTGTATTTCGGAAAATTTATCCATACCTGTCTACTTGTGAACCGGATTCATAGGGCCTATTCCCAACTGATGGTGGTTGTACCACGCCACCGTGTATAGACTTTCCAGACACATCCCTATAGAACCACAAGGAAATCGAATCATGAGTAAAACGATACGGATCGGATCCGGCGCGGCATGGTGGGGAGACCGTGTCGAACCCGCAGCCCTCAATGCCGAACACGGCAAGCTCGACTACCTGTGTTTCGAGACCATGGCCGAAGCCACCGTTTCCGCCGCCCAGGTCCGGAGCCGTCGCGACCCCAGCTTTCCCGGTTATGACACGTATCTCGAAGAACGCATGCGCGCCGTGCTCCCCGCTTGTATGCGTCAGGGGACACGTATCGTGTCCAACCAGGGCTGGATCAATCCAAAGGCAGCCGCCGAGCGTGTCGTGGAGCTTCTTCGCGAGCTTGGCATAACGGGCGTCAAGGTCGCGGCAGTTACCGGCAGCCTTATTACCGAACGGGTGCTCGAACTGACCGACCGTATTCTCGAGAACGGCGAAGCCACCAGCACGCTGGAACCGAGCCTGATCTCGGCAGAGGCATATCTGGGCGCAGAACCCATTGTGGACGCGCTGCATAACGGGGCCCAGATAGTTATAACGGGCCGGGTAGCCGATCCCTCGATTTTCATGGCGCCCATGATGTATGAATTCGGGTGGGATCCTCTGGATCATGCGCGCCTTGGTCCCGGCAACGGTATAGGGCATTTGCTGGAATGCGGCGCGCAAGTGACCGGCGGCTATTTTTCCGACCCGGGATTCAAAGATGTGCCCGAACCGTGGAATTTCGGCTTCCCCATTGCCGAAGTTGAATCCGACGGCAGCGCCATTATTTCCAAAGTCGAGGGCACAGGCGGCGCCGTCACGCTACAGACAGTCAAGGAGCAGCTTCTATACGAGGTGCATGATCCCGGCAATTACCTTACTCCCGACGTCGTGGTCGACTTCACGACCGTAAACCTGGAGCAAGTCGGCCCCGACCGTGTGCGTGTCAGCGGCATCAGCGGCAAACCCCGTACATCAACCCTGAAAGTATCGATAGGATGCACCGAGGGACACATCGGCGAAGACATGTTCTTCTATGCCGGGCCGGGCGCCTTGCGGCGCGCCGAACTGGCCAAGCGCATTCTCGAAGAGCGCTTCAAGATCGTAAAGCTGGATGCGGAAGATGTACGCATAGACTTCCTGGGCATGAATGCAATCCATGGCGAGGCCACGCCCGCTGACGCTCCGGAGCCTTATGAGATTGCGGTTCGCGTGGCGGCTCGCACACGTACGCGCGAAGAAGCGGTAAAGGTTGGGCGCGAGGTCGACGGCATGGCCGTCTCGGGCATCGCGCATACCGGCAAGCGGGTGCCGCATCAGGACCGCACCCGTGAAATCATCGGCGTCTGGTCATCATTGGTCGCACGCGAAAACGTTCCTGCCACCGTTACTTACTTTGAGAGCTGATCATGCGAGTATTACTTCAGCACCTGGCCCACACCCGTTCCGGCGACAAAGGCAACACATCCAATATTTCGGTATTCGCCTACGAACCGGAATTCTACGACCTGCTTAAAACCCAACTTACCGCAGACCGCTTCAAGGATTTCTATCGAGGCGTGATCAAGGGTGACGTAGTGCGCTACGAGGTCGAGAACATACACGCCATGAATTTCGTCGCGCATGGAGCATTGGGCGGAGGCGTCTCCCGCAGCCTTTGCCTGGACAATTATGGCAAAGCATTATCAGCCGCCATTCTCGGATTCGAGATCGATGTACCCGAGTCGTTGCGGAACAAGCTGCACGGCCAGCACCTGCTTTGAATCTTCATCCCTTAAAAAATGACACGAGGAGACAAATATGTTGAAGAGAAGGATGTTATCCGCCCTGGGCGTGGGCATTTTGATGATTGCAGCAAGCACCGCGCATGCCGCCTATCCAGAACGTCCGGTCACGCTTGTCGTGCCCTACCCTCCTGGGGGCACCACCGACTTGCTTGCCAGGCTGGTGTCCATGAAGCTCACGAAAAGCCTGGGCCAAACCTTCATTATCGAGAACAAGCCGGGTGCAGGCGGCCAGATCGGCACCCAGGCCGTCGCCAAAGCCAAGCCCGACGGCTATACGCTGGTGATGGGCAACATCAATTCCCATGGGATCAACGCGGCTCTATACAAAGAGCTTCCCTATCGACCCATAGAGGATTTCGCCCCCGTCATCATCGTGGCCGAAACCCCCAACGTCATGCTCGCGAACAAAGATGCGCCGTTCAAGACCTTTGATGAATTCATCGCTTATGCCAAACAGAATCCCGGCGCGGTCAGCTTCGGCTCAACCAGCATGGGCGGAAGCCCGCACATGTCCGGCGAGCTGCTCAAGGCGAAGGCGGGCATCGACATGGTGCATGTACCCTACCAGGGCGGCGGGCCCATGCTCAACGATCTTCTGGGCGGACAGATCAAGGTGGGCTTTGACAACCTGCCTTCGTCCGCGGGGCATATAGAGTCGGGCAGCCTGCGGGCGCTTGCCGTCACGACCCGCGAAAGATGGCCCACCTTCAAGGATGTTCCCACCATTGCGGAGTCCGGCGTAACGGGCTATGAAGTATCGGCCTGGTTCGGCATTTTGGCGCCGGCCGGCACACCCGAAGATATCGTACAGAAGCTGAACCAGTCCATCGCGTCTGCATTGGCGGAAGACGATACGACCGAGCGGCTCGAAGGCATGGGTGCGCGCGCCGTGAAGAATACGCCGCAGCAGTTTTCAGACCATATTCGAGCCGAAGTCGCGAAGTGGACGGAAGTGGTCAAGACCAACAATCTGCCCATGCGATAGTCCGTTCTAACCGGCGCCCCGTCAGGCGCCGATTGTGGTCAGTTCGACCAAAGCGTCCACCGCGACAGCCCCGGTTCCGACTTTTCCAAGTCGCACGGGATTGATGTCTATGGACTGCAGCCGTCCCGTGCTCGCCAGTGAAAGCCGCCCCAAACGAAGCACCAACTGCGCGAGGGCGCGGACGTCCGACGGTGGATCTCCGCGCACTCCCGCCAGTAGCGGCCCGATCCGCAGATTCCGCAGCTTTTCAATGACATCCTGCTCCGTGAACGGCGGTATCAGAACGAATACATCCGGCATGCTTTCGACGTACTTGCCGCCCGCTCCAACCATGACGACAGGCCCGAAGACCGGATCCAGATTCATACCTACAGCCAGTTCGTGCAGCCCGGCCTGCATAGGCGCGACTATCCATCCCTGGTGCGTAACCTCTAATTTTTCCAATATGCCGGCCTGCCCGGCAATGGCCTTGCGAATGGAGGCCTCGTCATTCAGTCCCAGGGCCACCAATCCATGTTCCGACTTATGCGGCAGTTGCGGCGAACACGCCTTGACCGCCACCGGCACCCCGAACTCCCGCCAGGCAAGCACAGCCGTCTCGGCGTCGCGGCAAACGATGTGGCGTACTACCGGTATTCCATTACTCTCCAGGAAGTCGAGGCTGGCTGCTTCCGACAGAATCAGGCCGGATGACCGCGGCAGCTCGGCAGCGGGATCATCCGGCCACCTTGCAATAGGCCTTTCGCTAATCTCGCGCAAGCGGGCCAAGGCCGCCAATGCCTTCATTGCCTGCAACTCATCCGGGTAAACGGGGACCCCACGCTCCCGGAATGCCCGGGCGACCGGCTCTTGCCAGGCGACCAAGGCCACAGGCTTGCCGGCCGTACGCGCAAATGCGGCCGTGTCCTCCGCAAATGAAGCGACATCATATCCACGGCCGGCCACGGGGATATCGACGACAAACATATCGGCGGCGGGATCCTGGCCGATAACCGACAACACGTCTCCAAACAGCCTGTTGTTGGACAACAGGGCAGCCGTTATGTCTACGGGATTGTCTGTCGTTGCAAAATCGGACAAAAAGGCACCCAGTCGGGACTTGGTATTTTCTTCCAACGGCGTGATTTCCAGCTGGTGCATGTCAGCCGCGTCAGACGCGAGCACACAACTGGCCCCGGAATTACTCACCACAACCACGCGGCGCCCGCCCGATGGAGCGCTGCGTATGATCAACTCGGCGTAGCGGGCCAACTCCTGGGGATCGCGCGCGCGCAGAATGCCATGATGTTCAAAGAAGGCTTCGACCACGCGATCCTCGTTCGCCAGTGCGCCTGTATGCGAAGCGGCGGCCCGTGAGCCGGCAGGAGAGCGCCCGGCCTTGACCGCCACCAGCGGAACGCCGCGTTCCCGCGCAATCGCCGCTGCCGCAGCCAAGTCGCCGGCGTTCTGCACCGACTCCAGATACATCAGGACAATGCGTACTTCCGGGTCGCCCAGCACTGCGGCGGCCAGTTCGGCAACCGTCACGTCGGCCTCGTTTCCGGTGGCATGCACATGGCGCACGCCGATACCTCGCTGGCGCAACAGCCCATAGACCATTGCGCTCATCCCGCCGCTCTGGCTGATTATCGCCACAGGTCCATCGGCCGGTTCAATTTCCAGGAACATGGTGGAAAAACTTGCGATGGCGCCATTTCCGAAGTTCGCCAGACCTTGGGAGTTCGGTCCGACTATGCGCATACCGGCCGCCCTGGCGCGACGTGTCATGTCGTCCTGCAGGAGTCTTCCTGCAGGACCGACCTCCGAAAACCCGGCGGCGATTACGATGGCGGCGCGCACTCCCAGTTCACCGCAGGCGTCGACCGCTTCAATGGCCTTTTGCCCTGCGACCGCAACGATTGCGAGATCGGGCACTTCCGGCAAATCTGCCAGACTGGCCCATGTCTTCTCGTTCTGCACAACCTTGCGGGTCGGATTCAATGCGTAGAGCGTACCGCGGTACCCGTGTTTTCTCATGTAATGTATGGGACGCCCGCCAATCTTGTCCGGATTGTCGGACGCGCCCACAATCACAATCGATGCGGGGTCAAGAAGGCAGTCCAGTCCGCCCGTAATCGTTGCGGCCATAAATACTCCAAAAAGAACTCAAAGAAACTGAAGCAGAAAAAACCTGCCTGGCTTTAGTTGACGGTTGCACCAGACGACTGGACGACATCCGACCATTTTTCGACTTCATTTTTGATGTATTTCTTGAAATCAGGCGAGGTCATCCACTTTGCATCGAACCCTTGCGCGGCGAACTTTTCTTTGACCTCGGGCTGCTGCAATACGTCTTTCAGCGTGGAGTTCAGTGTCGCGACAATATCGGCAGGCGTTCCAGCGGGGACCATGATGCCGTTCCACGCCGTGGCCTCGTAGCCCTTGAGCCCCGCTTCCTCTATTGTTGGCAGGCCGGGCGCAGCCGGCGAGCGCTTCGCACTGGTAATGGCCAATGCCTTGAGCTTTCCGCCCTCGACATGAGGCATGGACGAAAGCATAGTGTTGAACATGATGTCGACCTGCCCTCCCATGAGGTCGGTCATGGCCGGTGCGCTGCCCCGATAGGGAACATGTATCATCTTGAGGCCCGTCATGGAATTGAACAGTTCGGCGGCCAGGTGCGTGGACTGCCCATTGCCGGAAGAAGCGAAGGTCAATCCTTTATCTGTTTCCTTGGCCCGCGCAATCAATTGCTGAACATTGTCCACGCCCAGATCGGGACGCGTAACAAGCACCAACGGCCCTTCAGTGAGAAGAGAGACCGCCTCGAAACTGCTTGTCGTATCGTAGGTCAGGTCTTTGAACAGCGACATATTGATGGCATGTGCGGTGGTGGCCACCAGCAAGGTATAACCGTCGGGCTTGCTCGTCGCGACAATCTCGGCGCCTATATTGCCGCCGGCTCCAGCGCGATTGTCGACGATCACTGTCTGCTTCAGGCGTTCGCCAAGGCCTTGCGCCACGACCCGCGCGACAATATCGGTGGGACCGCCCGGCGGATAAGGCACGACCATGGTAATGGTCTGTGCAGGCCAGTCCGCGGCCCCGGCCGCTGTCATACCAAATGTAAAGCCGAGTGCTGCAAACGACCGCAATAATGTTCCTTTACGCATGTTGTCTCTTCCTTTTAGTAAGTTTTCAAGTCGACGGGACGGCATGTGAGATCGATTCAGTACGAACGAATCCCAATACTTTCCTGTCGCCTATTGCTACCGCCTGGCCACATACTGTCTGCCCTATTTCCGTACCGCCCTCTGCATGGCCCATGACGGTCGGGCCTTCCACCAACTTCACCAGCACCAGCGTGTAGGGCACCCGCATTCGCCAGAACTCATCCGGGGCGCGTGTGATGGTGGTCTGTGCACGCACCGTGCCAAATCCGCTCGCCTGATCCCACTCGAGTTCAGCGCTGCCGCAGTACGCGCATGCGTAGGGACGCAAAGACCACCAAGTCCCGCAGCGCAGGCATCGTTTCATTCGAAGCAATTCAGAATCATTCATAGTCCATTCTCCACACTACGCAAAACTAGACTGACATGCGAGGACAATACGCCGCCATCGGCATGGATCAAGGCATGGCGCCGGCGGGCCACCTGCCGACTGCCCGCCTGGCCGGCAAGCTGCCGCCACGCCTCGACAATGTGTGCCATCCCGCCAGCAACCCCCGAATGGCCAAAGGACAACAAGCCGCCATGCGTATTGAGCGGCAAAGCGCCGTCCGAAGCGAAATCCCCCGCCCTCAGGCGGGCCACCGCCTGGCCGCGCGGCGCAAAACCGAGCTCCTCCAGCAGCATCACAAGAGTGATCGTGAACGAGTCGTATATGCCCAGATAATCGATGTCCTCGATACTTGCCGCAGCATCGTGAAAGGCCCGTACGCTGGCTGCCTTGGCCCCGGTGTTAAACACATCGCCAATGGCGGATAAATGTTGATGCTGGTGCGCCTGCCCTGCCCCGGCCACGACGACCGGGCCGCGGTCCGCACTGACGATCAGTGCGGCAGCGCCATCGGATATCGGACAACAATCCAGCAATCGCAAGGGCGTGGCAATAGGCTTGGATTCGAGCACTTGGGTGACGCTGATGGGATCGCGCAAATGAGCATCCGGATGACGGCCTGCATGCTGGCGCATCAGCACGGCGAACTCCGCAAGGTCTGCACTGCTGGCTCCGCTGCGGTGAAGATACTCGGACGCGAGCAATGCGTAATAGGCAGGCACCGATGCGCCGTTGGGAACCTCTGTATGCATTTCGCCCACCTGTGCAAGCGTCTGAATCGAGACATCCACTGTCTGGCCGGTAAGCCGGTTCTCGCCGGCCACGACGAGCACATGGCGACAGCGGCCCGATCGCACCAGATCGCATGCGAGCATCACCATGGCAGCCCCGGTCGCACCCCCCATTTGCATCCCGTGCGCATATACGGGATGCAACCCCAGTTTCTCGCTGACGAGCGTCGCAAGCATCAAATGCGGATAAGTGGTCGCGTAGCCGCACAATACGCCGTCAATATCCATGCGTTTCAGGCCCGATTCCTCCAGTGCCTGGTTGGCCGCCATGGCGATCAAGTCAAGAGCGGAGGCACCTTCAAGGCGTCCGAACGGCGTGTTTGCGGCAGCGGTGATATGAGCGTTGACCGGCATGAAATTCTCATCCTTGTATTAAGCGGCAGGCAACCAGGCCCTTTCTATTTCGCGGCTTTCGTCAATAAGCGCTTGCGCCAGTTCGGCTTCCCTGGCGACGATGCGTTCAGTCAGTGCGGCAATGCTCAATGCAGCTATGGGCTGACCGCCTGGCCCGCGCACTGCCACGCCAAGTCCGCCCATTTTTTCAACCACGACATCCAGCAGCACGGCATAACCGCGGCTTTGCGCACGATCCAGCTCATGCGCGAGCCTTTCCTGGTGCAGCAACGGATAATTGCTGGCGAGCCTGCCGTGCACAATAGGCAGAATGGCGTCTACCTCGCGGCTGCCTGTCGCGGCCAGCAATGCGAGACTGCCGGCGCCCACACCCAGCGGACGACGGGAACCTACGTCCAGGTAATTGGCCCGAATCGGATAGTCGCCCAGACAGATGTCGACACATACCGATTCCCACCCCATGGGCTGGGACAGGATGACCGTATCACCGAACTTGCGCGATAAGCGTATTAGCGCCGGACGGGCCAAGGACCGCAGATCGAGGCCCTTTATCATGGCCTGATGCATGGCATATACCTGCGGCCCCAGCACATACTGTTTGGTCTGGGGATCTCGCTCTATGAAACTTTCGCTTTCCAGCTCTTTGAGAATACGCAGCGTGGTGGAGGCGTCCAGCCCGGCATAGTCCGCAATGTCGGTAAGCCGGCATATCCGGGAGTCCGTCAGACAAGCGAGTATCCGGCAGGTCTTCTTGATAGACGAGACGACGGTGGCGGCGCGCTTTTGCATGACAAGCTTCCGGATAAATAAGGCGTGGAATGACAGTATGCGCAGGCAGGGTCAACGGTAAAGTTGCAGCGCAACAAACTTTCGCCTGATGACAATTGAAGTCTTGCCACGACTTTTCCACGGAGCGCCGCAGTGGCCCCATCTGCCTATATACTTGAAAGCCCTTACTGCCTGATCGACGCATGGCTTCCCGTATCCCTCAGCTACAGCGCTTCTTCTACAGTCATCATTTTTTCGGCGGCCTGCGTCAGGCAGTCGGAGTGATGCTTCCCGCCCTGCTGATCGCAGGCGTCTTCCAGCTTTACAGCATAGGCATGGTTGCCGCCATCGGCGCCGCTTGCGTGGCTATCATCGACCAGCCCGGAGGACCCAGGCGCTATGGCACCAATGGCATGTTGGGAGCAATTCTCCTGGGTTCCATCACTGCCGCCGTCACCGGCCTGGCTTCGGCCAACAGTGCACTGATCTGGCTGGTGGTACCGGCGCTTTGTTTCCTTTTTTCCATGTTCACCGTATTTGGCAAGCAGGGCGGCCTGCTGGGCTTCGCCTGCCTGCTGCTGATGACGCTGACGATGCGTACCCCGCTTGATCCGCATGAGGTGCTTCTGCACACGATTTATTCATTCCTGGGCGGTCTTTTCTATTTCGCTTTCAGTTTTCTCACGCACCGCCTGCTGTGGCACCGCGAAGAGCAACAGGCGCTGTCCGTGGCCCTGTTCGCCACAGCAGATTACATCGAAGCCAGGTCGCAATTTTATGACGTCAATGTAGAAATCGACTCCGCTTATCGCAGGCTGATACATGCCCAGTCGGCCATGACCGAGAAGCACCAGGCCGCCCGCGACACCGTCTTGCGCGAGCTGCCCCGAGGTGCCGGGCGCAGCGACCGGTTGAGGGCCGCATCGCTGAATGTATTCATCGATATGGTCGCCCTGCTCGACAGTTTGATCGCAACGCACACCGACTACGCTACGCTGCGGCGCAGCGTACCTGACAGCGATGTCCTGATATTCGCCCGCGACGCCTTGCACAAGCTTGCAGTCAACGTCTCCCACATTGCACTGAACATTGCGCGGAATCGGCGGGTCAAGGCACGCAACAGCGTCAAGGCGGAAATACGCGCCATTGAATATGAAATGGAAAAATACCGCGAAGCCGGACTCGTCGAGACGGAACCCGAAGTCTATGCCTTGCTGGTCCAGGTGTTGCGCCGCATACGCAATGCCACGCGACTGGTCGATCGCATGGCCGAGCACACCAGCAATACCGACAGCGCTGAACTGGTAGACATGCGCCTGAACAAGGCACTGGATCGTTTTCTTTCCCGGCAGACCTGGCGCATAGGCATGCTCACCAGCAACCTTCGTCTGGACTCTCCGCATTTCCGGTATGCGACCCGCGTCGCGATTGCGGCGCTGCTTGCCATGACGATTACCGCGATAGTGTCGCACACGGCTTTGAGCGAAGTAGTCCCCGGCGCGGGATTGCACGGATACTGGATAGTCTTGACGATACTGGTGATCATGAAGCCCGGCTTTGCCCTGACACGGCAGCGCAATGGCTGGCGGCTGGCGGGCACGCTTATCGGCTGTGCGTTATCACTCATACTCTTCAACGTCACGGACAGCCCGGATATTTATCTGGTCGCGCTGGTCGCCGCCTGCGTATTGGGGTATAGCCTGATACAAGTGAACTATATGGTCTCCGCCGTCTTCAACACCATATTCGTGCTGCTGGTATTTCATTTCCTTGCGCCCGCCACTAATGTCCTGATTGTGGAGCGGCTGGTCGACACTCTCATCGCCTGCGGCATCGCCTTGCTGTGCAGCTATATCCTGCCGTGGTGGGAGCACAATTTCATGGGTTCGCTGGCGAATGCGGTACAGAAAGCCAATCGGGAGTTCCTGCAGGCAGGCCTCAATTACGCGGCATTGACCCGCGCCCAGGCGGCCGCACACGCGTCCGGGACGCCCGATGGCAGCGCACTGGATGCCGAACAACATGAAGCCGAAGTGCGCTGGAGACTTGCCCGCAAGAATGTGTACATTGCGTTCGCCAACTTCGCCGGCGCGTTCTATCGAATGATGGACGAACCGGTGAAACGTCAAAACAATGTGCCGGAGCTGAATAACCTGATGATTCAATTCCATGTGCTGGCCTTGCAGATCAGCGCTGCCATCCCCATCCTGGCAAACCTGCACACCGTCCCAAAAGGCGTACAGGAATCACTGGACGCCGTAGAAACGTATCTGGAAGGCAACGATGCCAGTCCGCCGGCCTCCATCGAGACTGAAGGGGAACTGGCATCGCTTGCCTATCCATTGCGGCAAATGGTCAAGGCGTCGCAGCTGGTCCGTCAGGAAATGCGAGGCGTTACGGCAGCCTGACGGCATGCGTCCCGCAAGCAGCCCGGGTTTCCGTACGGGGAGTGCTAGCCGGGGCTGGCACGCCTGAACACCAGCTTTTCCGGCGTGGAAACCGTTGCGTCGTAGGCGTAACCTTCGCTGTCGAACGCAAGCAGCTTTTCGGGATCGGTAATTTTGTGATCAATAACATGCCGCGCCATCAATCCGCGCGCACGTTTTGCATTGAAACTGATCACCTTCCACACACCGTTCTTGAAGTCCTGGAATACGCACTGCACCACCCGGGCCTCGAGCGAGCTCAGATCCACTGCCTTGAAGTACTCTTCGGACGCCAGGTTCAGCACGACCGGCTTACCCTTGCGCGTACCCATTTCCGACAAGCGGCTGTTCAAGTATTGCGCTATATGCGGCCGCCAGAAGTCATAAAGCGTTTTGCCTTTCTTCGTCGAAAGCCGCGTGCCCATTTCGAGGCGGTATGGCTGCATCAAGTCCAGCGGGCGCAATACCCCATACAAGCCGCTCAGAACGGCCACATGATCCTGCGCCCACTTCAGCTTGGCATCGGACAAGCCGGACGCGTCCAGCTTTTCGTATACGTCGCCATTGAAGGCCAGCACGGCCTGGCGCGAATTGGTTTGTGTGAAAGTAGGTTTCCAGGCAGCGTAACGCTGTACGTTCAACTGCGCCAGGGCGTCGCTGAGTTTCATCAACTCGGCGATCTGGGAAGCAGACTTTTTCTTCAATACCCGGATCAATTCGCCAGCCTGTTCTACAAACAGAGGCTGCGTATGTAGCGTTGTCCGTACCGGTGAGTCGTAGTCCAGCTTTTTTGCCGGTGACAGTAACAGCAACATTCTTCTCTTCCCTTATTGCTTATTGATTTTGCGTCTCAGCCAATTATTTGGCGTCTTAGTCTTACCGTGCAGTCCAGCCGCCATCAAGCGTAAGCGTGGTTCCGGTCATTTGATCGGCGGTTTCGGAAGCCAGGAATACGGCTGCGCCGCCCAGCTGCTTGGGTGTGACGAACTGCAGCGACGGTTGTTTTTCCGCCAGGAGTTCTTTGGCCGCCTCGTCTATGCTTGTTCCGTTCTTCTTCGCCAGCGCCTCGATCTGTTTTTCAACCAGGGCAGTACGCACCCAGCCTGGGCAGATTGCATTGCACGTGACACCGTTGCCGGCATTTTCCAGTGCGGTCACCTTGGTCAAACCGACCACGCCATGCTTGGCCGCCACATAGGCGGACTTCGTGGCCGAAGCGACGAGACCGTGGGCCGATGCAATGTTGACGATACGCCCCCAGCCCTGCTTCTTCATATAGGGCAGTGCCGCCGCCGTGCCGTGAAATACCGCGGAAAGATTGAGCGCAATAATTGCGTCCCAGCGCTCGATGGGAAAGTCTTCAATCAGGTCGGTGTGCTGGATGCCGGCATTATTGACCAGGATATCGATACCGCCCAGCGCCTTGGCCGCAGCATCGATGAACTCACGCGTGGCGACCGCCTGGGTCAAATCGGCATTGACGTAATAGGCCTTGACATCAAATTCCAATTCGAGATTGACGCGCTCTTTTTCTATTGCGGCGGCATCCCCAAACCCATTTATCACCACATGAGCCCCATTGGAGGCCAGCTCGCGAGCGATTGCCAGGCCAATACCACTGGTCGAGCCAGTAATGACTGCACGTTTACCTGTAAGCATATTGTTCCTTTGTGAGGTGGTCCAGAATCAGCGCCGTGCTGTTGCGTAAGTGTACCGTCCAACTTGCCGCTATTGCAGGTGCCGAAGCGCCATGGCAAGCTGATTATGAGTTTTTTTATTTCCTTGCTAGAATAGCGGACTTGCCCGATATGCATGAATCCTCGACCGGTTTATGCTGGTCATGCGGGCAGGCGATTTGGCCATTTTGTGGGCAACCGCAGAATCACAAATCGATGGCAGCAAACAGGACAGGTGGCAGAGTGGTCGAATGCGCTGGACTCGAAATCCAGTGTACGTTTAGGCGTACCGTGAGTTCGAATCTCACCCTGTCCGCCAAAACATCAGCAAAAGGCGCCTTTCGGGGCGCCTTTTGCATTGATGGGTCCGCTTCGCACATCGCCGAGTACGCCTGCAAGACCAAACCGCAGGTGGCCGCCCTTACTTCATCACGAACGGGTTGCCATTGGGTGCGCCGCTATTGATCCACACGCTCTTCACCTGCAGATACTCTTCGACGGCGCCGATTCCGTTCTCGCGACCTAAGCCGGAATGTTTGTATCCGCCGAAGGGCGACATAAAGCTGACGGCACGATAAGTATTCACCCAAACGGTACCCGACTGGATCTTTGCGGATACGCGCAACGCACGCCCGATATCACTGGTCCAGACGCCGGCTCCTAAACCGTAGCAACTGTCATTGGCAATCGATACAGCCTCTTCTTCGTCCTTGAACTTGATGACGGAAAGCACTGGTCCGAAGACTTCTTCCTGTGCAATGCGCATGCCATTGTTCACGCCGGTAAAGATCGTCGGCTCGACGAACAAGCCCTTGCCGCATGCCGGCTGGCTCCCCGGTTTCCCCCCAAGCGCCAATTGCGCGCCCTCTTGCCGGGCGATGTCTATGTAGGAAAGTACTTTATCGTACTGTGGCCGCGTCGTGACGGGCCCCACCTGCGTAGCGGGGTCCATGGGATCTCCCATGCGGGCGGTTTTGGCCAAGTCGAGAAGCTTCTCCATAAAGTTGTCGTGGACGCTTTCCTCGACCAGCAGTCGCGAGCCCGCTATGCAGGTTTGACCCGTTGCCGCAAAGATCCCGCCAATAGCGCCATTTACCGCTTCATCGATCTTCGCATCGGCAAAGACAATATTGGGTGACTTGCCGCCCAATTCGAGACTGACATGCTTGAACTGCTCGGCCGCGGCGACGTTGATCGCCCGGCCGGTCCGGTCGGATCCGGTGAATGAAATCTTGTTGACCCGGGGATGCTGGACCAGGGCATTGCCCAGTTCGTTGCCGAAGCCGGTCACTACGTTGATAACGCCGGGAGGGAAACCCGCTTCGGTGACCAGCGCGGCCAGCTCAAGGATCGACGCGGAGGTAAATTCCGAGGGTTTGATCACTACCGTACACCCTGCCGCCAGGGCGGGCGCAATTTTCCATGAAGTGAGGAGCAGCGGAGAGTTCCAGGGCGTAATGACTGCCACCACTCCCACCGGTTCTTTGCGGGTGAAGTTGAAATAACCCGGTTTATCGAGAGGGATGACGGTCCCTTCGATCTTGTCGGCAAGTCCTCCGTAATAGTAGAACCATTGCGGTATGTAGTTGACCTGGCCGCGCATTTCAGCCAGCAGCTTCCCGTTGTCGCGCACTTCGGTCGCGGCCAGTTTTTCAGCATCCCGGGCGATGAGGTCGCCGAGGCGGCGCAGTAGCGCACCACGCTGCGTTGGAGTCAGGCAGGACCACTCGCCTTGCACGAAAGCGGTGTGCGCCGCCTTGACCGCCATCTCGACATCATCGGCGTTGCCGCGCGGGACTTCCGCCCACGGTTCGCCTGTGTAGGGATTTTCCGTCAAGAAATAGTCGTCCGAAGAAGGATCCACAAATTTGCCGTTTATGTACATCTGATATCGCTGCATGCCTGGTCCTCAGTTCAATTTCAATGTAAAAGGCGACAAATGATCCGCCCCCGCAACCATCATATCCCGCGCTGGCTTCAATTTGCCGGTTTGCTGCGTTTCAAGCCGGATCGCATTCCGTGATATTGTCGAATCCTTGCGTACTGCACATTCTGGATGCGTACAACCTAACCCCATCACAACCCTTCACTATGCAACCTGTTCTACCCGCTTTCCTGATCGCCCGCTGGTTATTGGTACTCGTAGTACTGGCGGGCCTCTATTTTCTTAGCGGCTTCCTGGTTCCGGTGCTGGCGGCGCTCATTGTGGGATTGGCAAGTTGGCCGCTATACCAGCGTCTGCTGCGGCGCTGCAACGGACACAACGCAATTGCGGCCTCGCTGGCATTGATCATCGTCATCATCGTGCTCATCGTGCCGTTATCTCTGGCATTGACCTATGCCATCCAGGAAGCCAGCAGCTTCATCGGCTGGGCACTGGATGCCAACCGCAACGGCATGCCGACGCCGGCTTGGATATTGGCCCTGCCACTGGTCGGTACCCGTTTGGCGGACTACTGGGTGACCTATCTGGGTGAGCCGCATGCGTTGGGGACTGTCGTTGAAATGGTAAGCGGCGAGCATCTGGGCAACATCTATCGCATGTTGCTGGCCGCTACCGGCGATATTTTCAGGCTGTTGCTGACCGTAGTCTTCATGCTGATCACCCTGTTCTTCGTTTACAAGGACGGCATCCGGGTGATGGGTCAACTCGACATCGTGGGCGAGCGCATACTGCCCACACGGTGGAAACGATTTTCACGCGTGGTGCCGGCCACCATCAATTCCACCGTCACCGGCATGGGTTTGATCGCCCTTGGCGAAGGCGTTGTACTGGGGCTGGCCTACTGGATTGCGGGCGTACCGTCGCCGGTACTGCTGGGCGTCGTAACGGGCTTCATGGCGCTGATACCGGGTGGCGCGCCCCTGTCTTTCACGTTGGTATCCGTCTACCTTGTCGGCTCGGGCAACCCCATGGCCGGCCTGGGACTATTCATATGGGGGGCGGTCGAGCTATTCATCGTCGACAAGACCTTACGTCCGCGCCTTGTTGGCGGCCCCGTCAAGTTGCCGTTCTTGCCCACCTTTTTCGGGTTGATCGGCGGCGTCAAGACCATGGGTCTGGTGGGGCTGTTCATCGGCCCGGTGCTGATGGCCCTGCTGGTGGCGATCTGGCGCGAATGGATACGCGAAGATAACCATGACGCCATCGCCCCAAGTCCGCCGCTGCCTGCCCGGACCGCAGAACCGGAACCCCAGTCGGCGTTGCTCGAGCATCCCGCCCGCAAATCAAGGTGAGCAATGTCGGCCGTATGGCCGACATGCGCGCTACGGGACTTTTGGCCTAGTACTGGCGGCGCCGCTGCGCGCGTCGAATTTGCTTGTTTCCCTTAGGAAATTTACGCCGAACAGCCTAGCCCGTAATACCTAACGCAACTGGCTTAACGCTTACGGCTGATGGCTGGCCAAAACCCATATCTGCTACAAGTTGTACATATTTTGAACGTATGGTGATAGGCGGAGCGGTCGCTGTTGACGAGCACAAACAGTGCCGATAAGCGCTCTCGAATTATCTTCCGTCTGCCTGCTTCAAAAAAATCAACTACAGATTGTGGGGAAGACACTATGCATTGCCAAGCCAACGCATCGCCTGAAATATCGGGCTTGCCATCGCATTTAGCGAACCTCGATGACACACCGGAAGTATCCCGAGCCTGGTATGTCGCCTATACGGATGCCCGCCTCGAACAGTTGGCCTGCACAAACTTGCAGCGGCAAGGCTTCCTGACCTATCTGCCGATGTACCAGGCCGACTCGCAAAGGTCCAGAAAGTCCGCTTCCGCAGTTGCCGATAAAGCGACGGCGCGACAGGAGCCCATGTTTCCGCGCTACCTGTTTTTCAAGCCCGCTACGGACAAGCAATCCATCAGCAGCGTCAGATCGACGCGCGGAGTATGCGCGGTCGTCAGGTTCGGCGCCTGCTTTGCCCAGGTTCAGCCCGAGACGCTTGCCGCCATCCGGCGCCACGAAGAGCATGGTCCGCCAAAAGCGTCGTCCAGCAGCATGCTGCTGGAACGCGGGAGCCGTGTCAAGCTTTCCGATCCTGCACTCAATGGCCTGGAGGGTCTGGTCCATTCCGCATCTGCCCAACGAGTCATCGTGTTGATGGAAATACTCGGCCGGCAGACCCGGGTGAAGTTGCAGCCGCATCAGGTAGAGCCGACCTAAGGCACACAAGAAACATCAGTAAAAAAGCCTCGCAGGGGTGAGCGAGGCGCGACAGCTGTATCCAACTGACCCCGGCTTCAGTCGTTCCAGCAGTAGAAGACCAAGTGATTTTGCCTTCGGCAAGAACACTGCGGCAGCCTGTTCAACGTTCGTGAATAAAAAGTGGATCCGATGAAACAATGGCATATTTTTCCGCGCCGGCATGCACTGCCGCGCCTCATTTCCGTCAGCGCGATGGTAGCCGTCTTCGCACTGCTTTCCGCATGCAGCATGTCGCCAGGCATGCATATGGGCAAGCCGCAGGATGTGGCCAAGGCTCTCAATGAAGAAGGCGCGCCGCCCGGCGCGTTGATGACGATATCGCCGCAATTGATCGAGCAGCAGCGGGCCGCCCGGGACAAAACCGTCAATAAGCAGATCAGGCAATTCTTCGGTGTCCCGGAAGAGTATAAGGTTGGGCCGGGCGATATCCTGAGCATCGTGATCTGGAATCACCCGGAGCTGGTTTTGCCGATGGCCGGTTCCAATGTCCCCACCAGCTCGAGCAGCATCGCCGATGTGGGCAACGGGTACAACGTCAGTCCCGACGGGCTGATTCAGGTTCCGTTCGTGGGAGCGGTGAAAGTAGCGGGTCTGACCGAATATCAGATCCGTTCCATGCTGACGCGCAAACTGGCGCCGTACGTCAGTGACCCGCAACTGACGGTGCGGATCCAGGCCTATCGCAACGGACGCGTTTATGTCGATGGTGAAGTGCGAACGCCCGGACTGCTCACCCTGAACGACATCCCCATGACCTTGCCCGAGGCGATCAACCGCGCCGGCGGCTTTACGCCCGAAGCGGACCGCTCATCCATCGTTCTGACGCGTAACGGCGTCGCAACCCACATCAGCATGCCGGAACTGACCCGTCACGGCATAAACCCCGCGCATATCCTTTTGGCCGACGGCGACCTTCTGCGCGTCATAAATGAAGACGACTCCAAGGTGTTCATGCTGGGCGACGTTGACAACCCTCGCGCCCAGCCCTTGCAGGATGGCGAGTTGACGCTGGCTCAAGCCCTGGGCGAGGCAAGCGGTATAAATCCCGAGACGGGTAACCCCAGGCAGGTCTACGTAATCCGCAAGGGCGCACAGGGGAATGCCGAGATCTACCATCTTGACGCCAGCGTTCCTACTGCCCTGGTTCTGGCCGCCGACTTCGAACTCAAACCGCGCGACATGGTTTTCGTCGATCCGGCACCAATAGTGAGGTGGAATCGTGTCATCAGCATGCTGCTGCCCAGCTATGGTGCTGTCGGCACCACCAGGGATATGACACGATGAACCGCCCCGACATGAACAACTCGTATGCTTTGGCGCCGGTGGGCCAGTCCTCGCCGGTTGTCTTCGCCCAGCCTTACGCACCTCCGGGCAATGAAGACATCAACTTCCTGGGGCTGCTCGATACCGCAAGGAATGCGCGCTGGCTGATCATCAGTACTGTCATGACAGCATTGTTGATAGGCGGCGCTTACGCCTTGTTCAGCCAGCCCATTTATCAGTCCGACGCATTGATCCAGGTAGAACAAACCCGGACCAGTCCAACAACGGGCAACCTGCTCACCGAATTGTCATCCATCTTCAATGTTCAGTCGCCGGCAACCGCCGAGATCGAAATACTGAGATCCCGCCTTGTTGTAGGCGAGGCCAGCGATAAGTTGCAACTGTATGTCGAGGCCACGCCCAACTACCTGCCTATCGTGGGCCGCTGGCTTGCGAAACATGCTACCGGCCTGTCCAACCCGCGTGTGCTCGATCTTGGAAGCCATACTTTCGGCGGTTATGTATGGGGAAGGGAATCCATAGAAGTGGCGCAGCTCGATGTCCCCCAGAAACTGGAAAACATGGAGCTGACGCTCACCCGCACTCAGGCCGGATACACACTGCACGATCCAGATGGCGAAATGATTGCGCAGGGAGCTATCGGCACCGTTGCGAAGATCGATGCAGGCGGTCAACAAGGCCGCATATTGATCAGTGAGCTGAACGCGAAGGCCGATGCGCGCTTCACACTGATACGCCGCTCCCGTCAGAACATAATCCAGGACCTGCAGGACAAGCTGGTCATAGACGAAAAAGGCAAACCTTCGGGCGTACTCTCCATGACGCTGAACGGAACCGATCCCGTGCAGATCACCGACATACTGAACGCGATTGGGGTGGCTTATGTGAAACAGAATACGGAACGCAAGGCCGCCGAGGCAGAAAAATCCCTGGAGTTTCTGGAAGGCTTTTTGCCCCAACTCAAGAAGCAGATGGACGATTCGGACAACAAGTACACCGCTTTTCGCGATGCCCACGGCACCTTCAATCTGGGAACAGAAGGCACGCTGTCGTTGAATACGGCGGTCGAGATGCAGACCAAATTGTTCGAACTTCAACAGAAACGCAGGGAACTGAGTGCGCAATTTGGCGTATCGCATCCCACAATCCGCTCTCTTGACAGCCAGATCGTCGCGCTTGAAGGTGAAGTGGCCAGGCTTACCGCACATATCAAGACTCTGCCCGAGCTGGAGCAACAGCTGCTCAACCTGATGCGGGATGTGAAAGTGAACGGCGAGCTGTATGCCAGCCTGCTCAACAGCGCGCAGCAACTGCGGCTGGTCAAGGAAGGTAAAGTCGGCAATGTGCGCATGGTCGACACCGCGGTGGTGCCTGATCTGCCGGTGCGTCCCGACCGTCCGCTGGTATTGGCCATTTCGGCATTGCTGGGCCTGTTGCTCGGCACCGGCCTGGCCTTGCTGCGCGGTTTTCTTCGCAACGGTGTCAAGGCGCCCAACGACATCGAATCAACGCTGGGCATGAACGTGTTCGCCACCGTACCGCGCGTGCTGCCGGGCGCGAGCCGGCCGCCGCGATTCACTGGACGCAGGGGCGCGAAGTACGTACTGGCCGAAAGCTCGCCGGGCGATCCGGCGATAGAAAGCCTGCGCAGTCTGCGCACAGCACTGCGCTACGCGCTGAACGACGCCAAAAACAACATCATCATGCTCACCGGGCCGACTGCCAATATCGGCAAGACGTTCACGAGCGTCAATCTGGCCGCTGTACTCGGGGCGGCCGACAAGCGGGTATTGCTCATCGACGCGGATTTTCGCAGCGGCAGCATGCACCGGTATTTCGAGCTGGAACGGTATAACGGGTTCAGCGACCTGATCCAGGGCACCGCGACGCTGCCCGAAGTCCTGCACAGGTCTGTCATGCCGAATGTCGATCTTATTACCACTGGCGTACTCCCGCACAACCCTGCCGAAGCGCTGTTGTCGCCCGTCGCAGTCCAGTTGCTGCACAAGCTCGCCGAGAGCTATGACGTGGTGTTGCTGGATACGGCTCCCGTGCTGCCTGTGTCCGACGCCATGGCGCTGGCGCCTCATGTCGGAACAGTGTTCATGCTGGCCAGGGCCCAGGTGAGCACCTTGAGCGAACTGGAAGAGTCTTCAAAACGATTGAACCAGGTCGGCGCCCAAGTCACAGGCGTGATATTCAACGATTTCGACGCTTCGAGCCAGCGCTTCAGTTCGCGCTACGGCAGTTATCAACACGGCTACGTGCCTTATGGAAGCAATGTATCCCGATGAGCAGCAATAAAGACAAGTACAGGCAACTATGCATTGAAGAAAAGTCCATCCCGATCTTCTCGCAAGACTGGTGGCTTGATGCAACGGCGGGCTCCCGAAACTGGGATGTTGCTCTCGCGGAGAACGGCGACAAGATCGTGGCTTGCATGCCCTACATGAAGAACAGACGGGGCGGCTTGAAGATATCCACGACTCCTCCACTCTCCTATTGCCTGGGACCATGGATGCGCCCGGTCAACGCGAAACAGGTCAATTGCATAAGCAGGCAAAAAGACGCACTGGAAAAGCTGATCGAACAGCTGCCTGCATTCGACCATTTCAAGCAGCAGTGGCATTACACGCAAACGAACTGGCTGCCCTTTTACTGGCGCGGCTTCGAACAGACGACGCAATACACATACGTGCTGAATCTTCAGTCCGATGCGGAGCGGACATGGCAGGGACTGCACGAAAGCACAAGAAGAGAAATACGAAAGGCCACGGGCAGGGGCGGCCTTCGTGTGCGCGACGACCTGACGGTCGATGCCTTCCTGCCATTGCACAAGAAAGTCTATGAACGCCAGCACCAACGCCTCCCCTACTCCGAAGATATCGTGAAGCTGCTGGATAAGGCTTGCATCGGGCGTAATCGCCGGAAAATATTCATCGCGGAAGATTCTTCCGGGGCACGACACGCCGGCGTTTATTTGATTTGGGACGATACCAGCGCCTATTACCTGATGGGGGGAAGTGATACCCAACTGCGCAATAGCGGCGCGATGAGCCTATGCATGTGGGAAGCCATCAAGTTTGCGTCCACGACGACGCAACGCTTCGATTTCTGCGGCTCAATGATCAAGAACATCGAACGGTTCGTACGGGCATTCGGTGGAATGCAGACACCCTACTTCACGATTTCGAAGACGCCGTCGAAACTTGCTGCATCCATCCTGCTGATCAGGTCTTTGGCAAACCCTTACGCAACAAAATGACAGGCATGGAAGCTTTCAAGTCGACACGGGACAGCGCAATTTCATGGCTGAACACAATTCTGTGTGAACGCCTTAACAAAGATCTGAGACTTGGCAAGTCCGAGCGCGGATATCTTCTCATAACATTATGCGGCAGCTCGGCCAGTGTCCGGATCAATTCCGAGCCTGCGACATTCTCGCAGGCAAACTCTGATCTGCCTTGCAGCAGCTGGGATCCACAAGCCGAGGGATGGCAGTCAGCCCTGGGCCTGCCGCTACCTGCACCCGGGGCGGCAAGCATGTCGTTGCCACTGATACGCAGAACCGGCAGCGGCCATGTCATTCACTATGACATCCTGGGGATGGTTTACTGGATGCTGTCGCGCCAGGAAGAGGTAGGCCGCGGCGACCTGGACGATCATGGGCGGTTTCCGGCTCTGTCGTCGCATGCTTACAAGCATGGCTATCTGGAGCGGCCCATAGTCGACGAATGGATCGCGATACTGGCTCAGGTCGTTCAGCGCACGTGGCCGCAACTGGCGCTGGTCAAGTCCGAATTCTCGGTCAGCGTTTCGCACGATGTCGATACGCCGGCGCGCTATGGCTTCTCGAGTGTAGGAAGATTGCTGCGCACCATGGCCGGTGACGTACTGCGACGGCATGAAGTCCTGGAAGCGATCCGGGCGCCGCTGATATGGTCCCAGTCCAAAGAAAGACTGCACAGCGCCGACCCTTTCAATACGTTCAACTGGATCATGGCCGCATCCGAGCGATGCAAGATCAAGAGCGCGTTCTATTTCATCTGCGGCAGGACGTTTCCTTCCCGGGATGCGCGATATGACATCAAGCATCCGGCGATCCGGGACCTTATGCGGCACATCCATGCACGGGGCCACGAAATAGGCCTGCATCCCAGCTACAACACCTACCAAAGGCCCGACATCATCGCGTCGGAGGCGCGCGAGCTCATCAGCACTTGCCAAGAAGAAGGCATAGTGCAGGCCACCTGGGGCGGCCGCATGCATTATCTGCGCTGGCAGACTCCAGCAACGCTATACGGATGGGAGCAAGCAGGCATGGCTTACGACAGTACGCTGAGCTACGCGGATCGGCCCGGCTTTCGCTGCGGCACCTGCCACGAGTATCCCGCCTTCGATCCGGTTGCCGGCAAGGCGCTTCAGCTGCGCATCCGTCCGCTGGTGGCCATGGAGTGCACTGTCCTTGCGCCGCGTTACATGAATCTCGGTTCCGGTGAAATTGCGCTGAAAAAGTTCACCCAGCTGAAACAGTCCTGCCGCGCCGTCAATGGCAATTTCACCTTGCTGTGGCACAACACACTGCTGGAGCATCCTCAGCAACGCACCCTCTACGAGCACGTACTGGCCGCGTGAGCCGACTCCTCTCCATACGTCATCACCACAGCGTGGACCCCGATTATGGGCATCGACATGACCGAACGAAAAAAAAGAATCCTGCTGATCAGTTGCTTTTTTTATCCGCAGAACCGGATACCCGTGCTTCGCATTGGACAATGGGCCAAATACTGGGCGTCGGAAGGCCATGACGTTACGGTGCTGACGTCGAAAAAATATTCCTTTATGGGGCCATTCGGACTTGATCCGGAGCTTCCTGAGGGGGTAAAGGTTATTGAAGTCCCGTGCATTCCGGGCTTTCTGCAACGCTCTGCCACCTCCAGCACCGGGAATAAACGACCGCCAGAAAGCGGAAAATCGGCGAGCACGGAATCGAGCTTGAAAAAGAATGTGCGCAGCCTTCGCGGGTATATCGGATCCACGGTCGACATCCATGACCTCTGGGTCGGCCCGGCTTTCAAGGCAGGTTTGCGCCTCCTTACAGAGAACCGGTACGACGCCATAGTCAGCTCATATTCGCCGCCGGCTGCACATATTGTGGCCAGCAAGCTCAAGAAAAAGCATCCGAACCTGGTGTGGTTCGCCGACTTCCGCGACCTATGGGCGAACAACCACATTACCTCCGCTAAAGGCGTATTCAAATGGATAGAAGGCGCAAGGGAAAAGCACTGCTTGCGCGGACGGGCTGATGCGATCATTACAGTATCCCAACCGCTGGCGGCTGATTTGCAGGCGCGCCATCCTGATCTGCCGGTCTGGGTAGTTGAAAATGGCTTCGATCCTCAGGAGTTTCCCAGCTGGGTGCAGGCCATATCCGAAGCGCCCAAGCTGAGCGGAAACATCACCATCTGCTACGCCGGGACGATTTATCCCAACCGGCGCGACCCCACGCCCTTGTTCAATGCCGTGAACGAGCTGATCGACAGCGGACAGCTTAGCGCCAACAAAATAAGCATCGAGTTCTATGGTCAAAACGAACGAGAGCTATCCGAAATAATTCAACGGACACGCGCCAACCGGCATCACACAATCAAGATAAAGGGATTCGTCACGCGGCAAGCGTCTCTGGAGGCTCAACGCCGCAGCGACCTCCTGCTCTTGCTGGAATCCGGCGAGCCACTGGCGAGAGGCATGCTGACCGGCAAAGTATTCGAGTATCTGGTTAGCGGCATACCCATTCTGGCGGTCGGGATCGACAACAGGCATGCCGCCGGCGCGCTGCTTGAAAATACCGGCACCGGTTTCTGCAGCAATGATTCCGAGGAACTCAAGCGCCTCTTGCTGAGAGCCATAGAGAACAAGCATTTCAGCTTCTACCGGCCGCACAAAGATCTCATAGGCAAGTTTTCCAGGCAGACACAGGCCCGATCAATTATTGACAGGCTGACGGCATTCCAGGGAGCGGCATCTTGTTGATCGGACTGAAGGCATATTACCTGGCCGCTACGCTGCTGCTGTTTCTTTTCGCCGTCTATTCGAACAAGAACGCCCTGCACGCTTTCGGCTATGGCATCGCCTTGAATATATTTCCACTGGCCTTGCTGCCGGAAGTGTCCATGGACATAGCCCGGATAGCAGGCATGCCGCTGGCCTATTTGCCGACCATCGCAGCGGGACTGGCGCTGGCAGTACGCAACCAGGCCCGCTTGCCGCAGTCGTACAGCCTTTTACTGACGCTCGCGTTCATCTATTGCGTATATGCCTTTTTCACGACAGTGATCATGGGTGGGATGACGGTCGCGAACCTAGCGTACTGGTCCGCCTGGCCGTTGAACTTTCTTATCTTCTTTTCCGCGGCGGCGTTCTTTTCACGGGTCGATATACATACTGCGGACAAAGTCATCAAAGGGACGGCCACTATCCTGGTGCTCGGCTGCCTGACGGGGCTGGCCCGCTACGGACTTGGCATAGCGCAAGACGCCAATTTCATGCCGCTCATGAACCGCAATGGCACAGTCGTCTTCATTGTGATGGTGTTTCCGCTGCTGTTCTATACCTATAAAGAACAGGAGAAAGCTACAGGATGGCTGCTGTTCTGCGTCGGCTGCATATTCCTCACACTGGTCTTCACTTTTTCCCGTTCAGGCATCATTGGCGCGGTGGCGTGCGTCCTCCTGTACTACATGAGGCTTTCGCTCGCAGGCCTGGCGAAATCCGCAGCCGTCGTGCTGTTGATCGCAACCATCGCATACAGCGGTGTGGCGGACAAATCACTGCAACGGCTCGAACGCGTAGTGGTGACCTCGCAGATGCTGATGCATGGCGAAAGCCTGGACACCAGCATGAACGATTACAACCGCGTGATGCTGCTCAGGGGCGCTATCGCCACAGCCAAGGATAACTTCTGGTTCGGGACCGGCCTGGGAGTGGAAAACTATCAAGAAGCCTTTCACAAAGTCAGTGACTACGGACACGCATCGAAAGCCCACAATTTTTACATTTCGTACTTTGCCGAGCTGGGAGTAGCCGGGTTTTCGCTGCTGCTTCTTATTCTATACCTTGCCTCGCGCAAGCTGTATCCGCTGTCAAGCCGGCACAAAGCATTCAAAGTTTCGTTCCTGGCAATGGCCTTGATGATGACCATGAACGAATACATTCTTATGCCCGAAATCTGGTTTTTTTACGGAATGCTGGCTGGAATGTCCCGTGTCGGCAACTACGTGTTCCCACCCTTGCAATTGCACTATTTGCAGGAACAGCCCTTCAACCGAGTTCCCAATCGGAGTCCCCATGGATAAGAAGTATGGCGTGCTGGAGCGCAAGATCGCCAAGTTCCTGTCGCAGTTCCCAATGCTGAAATCGGCGGTCAAGACCGCATACGGCCGGCTGGTCTTTCTGCGGAACCGGCCCGCCAGCAAGACGATATCCGGCCATAAGTTCGAGCCTGTCGGAGACGACATCCTCAACACATTCTTCGGCTACTACGATAAAACGCCGCTATCCGAGGCGGGATTCCTGCTTTGCCACTCGACGACACATGCTACCGACTGCAAGCCCGACAGCACCAAGGCGCTGGATATCCTGGTATTTCTGATCAATGACCTGAAGCAGCCGGTAGTAAGCCTGAAGACCAATGTCTATAACTGGCAGCAAGGCGCGCGTGCGCATTGGCTGGATGCCGACGCCTTCATCTTCAATGATTTCGACGCGCCGACCCAACGCTATATAAGCCGCGTCTTCTCCTTGCAAGAGATGCGGGAGGTAAAGCGATACGATTTTCCGGTACAGGACTCGTTCCGCAAAGACTACTTTCTTTCCATCAACTACCGGCGTATTCAGGCGTTGAGACCTGACTATGGTTATCGCAACATGCCCGGACTGGGCGAACGCGCCATGTCGGACCTGAAGCAAGACGGGATATGGAAAATCAACCAGGAAACAGGGGCATCGTCGCTGCTGTATTCGATCGCCGATGTATGCGAAATCGATTTCCAGCCCTGCTTCAATGCCGCGAGGCACAAGATCAACCATGTCATGATTTCGCCCGGTGGCGACAGGTTCATATTTCTTCATCGCTATTTTCTGGGCAAGAGGAAGTTCGATCGCTTGTTTCTGGCCGGTTCGCATACGCGCGAACTGAAGATGCTGGCCAACTACGAGATGGTCAGCCATTGCTTCTGGATCAATGACCACTCAGTGATTTCCTTCATGCGTGGACCGTCAGGCCACGATGGTTATTACGTCCTCAACGTCGATGACGGCACCATCAGCCCTTACTTCGACGGAAAGCTGGACTCAATGGGCGACGGCCATCCGCATGTCCATGAAGACTGGTTCATCACCGATACGTATCCCGACAAGTCGCGCATGCAGCACTTATTGAAGGCCAGTCTGGCCACCGGCGACGTGCAGGAAATCGGACAGTTCTTCCAGCCCTTCGACTTCCATGGCGAAACCCGCTGTGATCTGCATCCGCGCGTGTCGCCGGATGGCAGCAAAGTCTTTTTCGATTCCGTTTTCAATGGGAAAAGAAAGCTGTACGTGTTGCAACTCCAGGCTTGAACCACCCGCCGCTACACCCGAATCAAACACGTCGCGCTTCCTGATTTCCACTACTCAGTGGGGTTAAACCATGGCTTTTTCAGTACTGATGTCGGTCTATCACGCCGAGGACCCTGAATTTCTGCGCCAGGCGCTCCAGAGCCTGGACGACCAGACGCTCAAGGCGAGCGAGGTGATCCTGGTGGAAGACGGGCCTTTACCGGGCGCATTGACCACAGTCATCGATGCGTTCCGTATATCGCTCAATATCCGCTCAGTCCAACTTGCCACCAACGGCGGCCTAGCGCGGGCATTGAACGAAGGTTTGAAGCATTGCCGCCACGATCTCGTTGCACGGATGGACAGCGACGATATTTCGCTGCCCGACAGGTTTGAAAAGCAGATCGCCTTCATGCAGCGCAACAGCGACATCGCAGCCAGCAGCGCGGCGCTGGACGAGTTCGATGAAATGGGCGTTGTGTTCTCTTCGCGCATCCTGCCGCTGACTCATGAAGAACTGACGAAGTTTGCCAGGACGCGCAGCCCCATCAGCCATGCCGCCGCCGTTTTCCGGAAGTCGGCGGTCGATGCCGTAGGAGGCTACCCCCCGTTCAAGCGATCCCAGGATGTCGCGTTGTGGTCGCTGCTTATCGTACGCGGATACCGGCTGGCGAACCTGCCCGACAAGCTTTTCATGGTCAGAGCCGGCGCAGGATTCATGACCCGCAGTGGCTTGCGCAGCTTCAAGTACGAATATGCGGTTATCCGTTATCAGAAAAAAATCGGCTTTCTTTCAGTCTTTGATTTCGTGAAGAATACCGCCATAAGGTTCTTGCTGGCGGTAGCGCCCGCTCCGCTCAAAAAGGCTCTTTATTCACACGCGAAAGTAGACATAAGCACACTATGCAGAACCCTGCCGAAACGTGCATTTGACGTGATTTTTTCGTTCCTGGGGCTGATCTTCCTCTCGCCGCTCATTGTGCTGGCCTGGCTTGCCGCAACGGTGGACACGCGCAGCAACGGCCTGTTCGTTCAGGAGCGCATCGGGCGGGGAGGCGCTAGGTTCCGAATATACAAGATCAAAACCATGCGGAATCGGACCGACCCGGGCTCGCCGGTTACCACCGCGTCCGACGAACGCATAACACGCAGTGGAGCTTTCCTGCGCAAGACCAAGGTCGACGAGCTGCCGCAGCTGTGGAACGTGCTGGTGGGAGATATGAGTTTTGTCGGGCCGCGCCCCGACGTTCCGGGCTATGCCGATGACCTCCAGGGCGAGGACAGGATCATTCTTTCGGTGCGGCCCGGCATTACCGGGCCGGCGTCGCTGAAGTACAAGAACGAAGAAGAAATACTGGGTCTGCAAGCCGATGCCCTGCGCTACAACAGGGAGGTCATCTGGCCGGACAAGGTACGAATCAATAAAGAATACATCCGCGAGCACAGCCTGCTTAAAGACATCAAGTACATCATCAATACCGTTGCCCGGGGCACACCCGAGTAATCCTTCGCAACGCCATCCTAGTCCTGACCCGAGAAGGTGATCATATGCTCAACACCCCTTTTCCACCGTGGCCCAGTTTCACCACTGAAGAAGCCGATGCGGTCCGTGAAGTCATATTGTCGAACAAGGTAAATTACTGGACCGGTCAGGAGTGCCGCAAGTTCGAGCAGGAGTTCGCTACCTGGACCGGTTGCCGGCATGCGGTAGCCCTGAGCAATGGCACGCTGGCCCTGGACGCAGCATTGAAAGCGCTGGGCATCGGTCCGGGCGACGAAGTCATCGTCACGCCACGCACCTTTCTTGCTTCTGTTTCATGCGTCATCAATGCCGGGGCCAAGCCAGTATTTGCCGACGTGGACCGTGATTCACAGAACATCACCGCCGCCACCATCCGGGCCGTTCTGAATGAAAGGACGCGGGCCGTGATCTGCGTGCATCTGGCCGGCTGGCCCTGCGACATGGACCCCATCATGGCCCTGGCCGCGGAACATGACATGTACGTCATCGAAGATTGCGCACAGGCACACGGCGCTCAATATAAAGGCCGGTCTGTCGGTTCAATAGGCCATATCGGCGCCTGGTCCTTCTGCCAGGACAAGATCATGACCACCGGCGGCGAAGGTGGGATGACGACCACGAACGACTCCCGGTTGTGGTCCAGAATGTGGTCGCTGAAGGACCATGGAAAAAGCTGGGACGCCATCTACAAACGGCAGCACCAGCCCGGCTTCCGCTGGTTGCACGAAAGCTTTGGAACCAACTGGCGAATGATAGAAATGCAGGCGGCAATAGGCCGTATTCAGTTGCGGAACATGCCGCGCTGGCACGCATCCCGGCTTGCGCTGGCCCAGGAAATCTGGGCAACCGCGGCGCAATTGCCGGGGCTGCGGGCACCCGTGCCCGCAGCCGATGTCACCCATGCCGCGTACAAATGCTATGTCTTCGTCGAACCCGAAACATTGAGCGTCGGCTGGAGCCGTGATCGCATCATGGATGAAATCAATGCCCGGGGTGTACCGTGCTACACGGGATCATGCTCGGAGGTTTACTTGGAAAAGGCGTTTGACGCCACCGGCTTGCGACCTGAAAGGCGTCTGCCTATTGCCAAAGAACTGGGAGAAACCGCATTGATGTTCCTGGTGCACCCTACGCTGGGTGAGCAGGAAATCGAGAAAACATGCAGCACGCTGACACAGGTGATGCGGCAGGCGGTCGAAAAACATGTTTACGCGTAGAAGGTTCAATTTCAAAGGCGAATTCTTCAAGAACGTCGTCACACTGATGACCGGGACCATAGCAGCCCAGCTGTTTACCGTAGCCGTCAGTCCCATTCTTACCCGGCTCTACACGCCCGCCGACTTCGGGATCTTTGCCTTGTTCACGGCCATGAATGCTGTACTGAGCATTGTGGCCGCCGCCCGGTATGAGACAGCCGTCATGCTGCCGCGTGACGACGGCGATGCATTGAACATTGTGGTCTTGTCCGGCATCATTACTCTGATATTTACTACGTTGCTGCAAACTGGAATATTTGTATTTGAAGCGCAAATATTGGCCATCGCAGACACCCCTTTAATGGGCAAATGGATCCACTTCTTACCGTTGAGCGTGGCCCTGACTTCCTGCTCTCAGATACTGGTTTTCTGGAATAACCGGGGCAAACGGTTTCGGCAACTGGCCATCGCCCGGTTTCTTCATGGAACCGGCATTGGAAGCACACAATGCCTGCTGGGATACGCGGTAGCCAGTCCGATAGGTCTCATTATCGGGCACATGACAGGGCATGTGCTGGGAATCGCCGCACTGCTCAAAGCGAATCTGGCATCCATGGCGGAATGGCGCCATGTCGTCACCTCGCCGGCAATCAGGAAAAACGCCAGGCGATACCGGCGCTTTCCCTTGTTCTCATTGTGGGGCGCGTTGTTCGACAGCAGCGCCACGCAAGTTCCGCTATTCGTCGTCGCCAGCTTCCACTCCGCGTCCGACACCGGCCTGTTCGGCTTCACCGTAAAGGTGCTGTCCCTACCCCTGTTCCTGATCTCCAGCGCAATCTCCGAAGTCCTGTACCAGAAGACGACTCAACTGGACAACACGAGTCCGGCTGCACTCGGCCGCTACATCGTGGGCATCTTCATTCTTCTGGCAAGCATTGCAACACCGTTCTGCGCCGTATTCATGCTGTTCGGCGTCGAGATATTTTCCTTTGTATTCGGCGAAAACTGGGCCATGGCCGGCGAGTTTGCAGGTCCGCTGTCTATCGCGGCCGGGGCACGCTTCATGGTCAGCCCATTGAGCGTCGTGCTGAACCTGAACCACAACGTCAAGAAGGCGGTGGCATGGCAGGTAACTTACTTCTTCACTCTCACTGCAGTACTGCTCCTGTGTTCCCAGCAGAGCATGAGCTTTTTGCTGGATGCCTTCGTGGCGCACGAAATCGTCCTGTTCGCGCTGTACTTTGGCATCATTCTCAAGGCGACGCGGTATCGAAAGACAAGCGAAACCGCAACGCTTGCCAGCGACATGCTTGCCAATGGTCGAGCCATCGGCAGCGCCTCCGCAAAATCATAAAGCAACCATAGAAACCCGATAGATTCTGGCACGGCCAAGGAGATATTTATGTGCGGCATCACTGGCGGCTGGTGGTCTGAACCACCGCGCGATCTGCATGGACGACTGGCAAGCTCCCAGAGCAAGCTCAAGAAACGCGGTCCAAACGACGAAGGCTGCGAACTGTTCGACGTCTGTAATGGCCGATTGGCACTGGGACACACCCGGCTCTCGATCATAGACTTGAGCGCTGCCGGGCATCAGCCCATGCATACGCGCGGCGGGCGATACAGCATTGTTTTCAACGGCGAAATATACAACTACCGTGAGCTGCGGCAGGAACTGATCTCGCTCGGCCACACCTTCCACTCGGACTCGGATACCGAGGTATTGTTGAAGGCCTGGCAGCAATGGAATGCCGATTGCCTGGTACGTCTGGAAGGCATGTTCGCCTTTGTCGTCTACGACGCCAGCAAGCGCACGCTTAGCTGCGCCCGGGACGCCTTCGGCATCAAGCCACTCTATTATGAACAGAAGACCGACGCCTTCCTGTTCGCTTCGGAGCCCGCTGCGCTTTGCACGCTACGCCAGAATAAAACCCAGGCAAACTGGCAACGTTGCTATGACTACCTGGTGCATGGCGACTTCGACAATCAACACCAGACGTTTATCAACGGAATCCAGCAATTGCTGCCCGGCCATTGGATGGAGATAGATCTGGCCGATCCCGCCACCGCTGTGCAACAAGTCTGGTGGCAGCCCGATCTGTCGCAAACCAGCTCCCTTACCTTTGACCAGGCTGCCGAAGCTGTACGCGAACAATTTCTTCAGAATGTACGACTGCATCTGCGCAGCGACGTGCCTCTGGGCGCCGCGCTCTCCGGCGGGATAGATTCGTCGGCAATTGTCTGCGCCATGCGGTATCTGGATCCTGGCCAGCCCATCAATACCTTCAGCTACATTGCGCCGGGCTACAAGCAATGCGAGGAAAGCTGGATCGACAGGATCAATCAGTTCACGGGCGCGAAGGCGCATAAAGTCAGTGCGTCCGGCGAAGACCTGGCCCGTGACCTGGACAAGCTGATTCATCTTCAGGGGGAGCCATTCACCAGCACCAGCGCTTACGCACAGTATCGCGTGTTCCAGCTGGCCCATGAGAACAACATGACCGTCACGCTCGAAGGGCAAGGCGCCGACGAGCTATTGGCCGGCTACGCCGGCTACCCGGGCCACCGAATGTTGAGCATGCTGGAATGCGGCGATCTGCCCGGCGCAGAGCGTTTCGCGCGGAACTGGGCCCGCTGGCCAGGGCGCAGCTATGGACGCGCCTGGCAATATCTGGCGGCCATCACCCTTCCCGACAGCTTGTTCGAAGTCGCCAGCAAGGCGATGGGGCGCAGCTTCACGCCCTCATGGATCAACGCCGAAGCCTTGAAAGATGCCGGGGTCAGCATGGTGTTTGAGCGTGAGAAGACATCGGCCAGCGCCAAAGGCCGCCGCGTCATGGAGCGGCTCGCGAGCTCATTGACGAACCGCCACTTGCCGGGCTATTTGCGTGAAGGCGACCGCAACTCCATGCAGTTCTCCTTGGAGAGCCGGGTGCCATTCCTGACCTTGCCCCTGGCCAACTTGCTTTTTTCGCTGCCGGAACACTATCTGATATCGCGCAGCGGCGAAACCAAAAGCGTATTCCGCGCCGCCTTGCGCGGCATCGTTCCCGATGACCTGCTCGATCGCAAAGACAAGATAGGTTTCGAGACACCGGAATCATCATGGTTCATCGAGAAATCCGAGAGCGTTCGACAGTGGCTGCAAACCAGCCACGACATTCCCTTCCTGAATGCCCGTGCCTTGCTGAACCAGTTCGATTCCATTGCCAGCGGTAAAGCCCCATGCACCACGCAGGTCTGGCGTTGGGTCAATTTCCTGAAATGGTACGAGCAATCAGGCTGCACCGAAAATGGCTGATATCTCCGTCCTCGATTATGGCGCTGGAAACGTGAACTCGGTCATTCGCATGATCGAGCGGGCAGGCGGGACTGCACGCAGGATTTCCTCGCCCGCAGAGGTGTCGGAGTCGGCCAAATTGATACTCCCCGGCGTCGGCGCCTTCGATTACGGAATGTCGCAGCTTCAGGCGCGAGGCCTGATTCCCGCGCTTGCCGCGGTCGCACTCGAAAAGTCCATTCCGGTGCTGGGCATCTGCCTGGGAATGCAACTCATGTGCGCTGCAAGCGAGGAAGGGACAATGCCAGGCTTGGGCTGGATCGATGCCCACGTGCGGCGTTTTTCATTCTCGCACGATTGCCGGCTGCGCGTGCCGCATATGGGCTGGAATACGGTCCAGGTGCCGCGAAAGAATCCTTTGCTGTCGGCCGATGACGGCGAGCAGCGCTTCTACTTCGTGCATTCATATTTCGTGGCATGCCAAAAGCCGGAAGATCCTATCGCCATGACGCACTACGGGGGAGAGTTCGTGGCCGCGTTTCAGCGGGACAACCTGTTCGGCGTGCAGTTCCATCCTGAAAAGAGCCATCGCTTCGGCCTGCAGCTGATAAGCGCATTCGCAGGTCTCCAGCATGCTTAAGCACCGCGTCATCCCGACACTGCTCCTGCGCGATGGAGGCCTGGTCAAGACACGTCGGTTCAAGGACGCAAAGTACATTGGGGATCCGATCAACGCCATCCGCATCTTCAATGACAAGGAAGTGGACGAGTTGATCGTGCTTGATATCGATGCGTCCAGGCAGCGCAGCGAGCCTGACTACGCATCGATAGAACTGCTCGCGGGCGAGTGCTTCATGCCTGTCTGCTATGGAGGCGGAATTCGTTCTGTCGACCAGGCTGCCCGCATTTTCGACCTGGGAATCGAAAAAATATGCCTGCAATCCGCAGCCCTGAATCAACGCGAACTGATATCCCGGATTGCCAGCCGTTTTGGCTGCCAAAGCGTCGTGGTATCGGTGGATGTGAAACGCAACTGGCTGAAAAAGCCTATGTTGTATGAAAGCCGTAGCGGGCGCAAACGGGAACAAGGCTGGTTGGAGTTCACCCATGAAGCCGTCGAGGCGGGGGCAGGCGAAGTCCTCATTACCGCGGTAGATCGTGAGGGCGCCATGGCGGGCTACGACCTGGCATTGATCCGCCAGGCGGCCGAAGCGTTGAAAGTGCCACTGATCGCCCTGGGTGGCGCAGGAAGCCTTGCCGACATCAAGGCGGCGATCGACGCCGGCGCGTCGGCTGCGGCGGCCGGTTCCCTGTTTGTACTTCACGGGCCGCACAGGGCCGTATTGATTACCTATCCGCCGTATGCGGAACTTGAAAAAATCCAGGAAAAGCTCCAATGAGTAAACCATATCAGGTATGCACCCGTTGTGTCATGGACACGAGCGCTTCGGATATTCATTTCGATGCCCAGGGCCACTGCAATTACTGCACCCACTTTCTGATTCGTTCCAGGTCCATCATTCACCAGGATCCCATAGCCAAGAAGGCTGAACTGAACAGCTTTGTAAACAAGGTCAAGGCAGCTGGAAAGAACAGGCGCTACGACTGCGTAGTGGGAGTGTCCGGCGGCGTGGACAGCTCATGGGTGCTGTATCAGGCGGTCAAGCTGGGATTGCGCCCGCTAGCCGTGCACATGGACAATGGGTGGAACAGTGAGCTGGCACAACACAATATCGCACATCTGGTCCAGGGACTGGGAGTGGACCTGCACACCCACGTCATAGACTGGTCCGAGTACAAGAAATTGATGCAGGCATTCTTCGATGCCGATGTGATCGACGTGGAGTTGCTCTACGATAATGCGATGCTCGGTGTGAATTATCGATTGGCAGTCCAGCACGGCACGCGATACATTCTTGCCGGCACCAATCAGGCAACAGAGGGCATGCGCATGCCGCCGGGATGGAATTGGTTTAAGTACGACAAGACGAACATCAAAGCCCTGGCCCGCAATTTCGGCCGGGTGCAAATGCGAACCTTCCCGGCCATCGGCACACTGGATTATGTGTGGTACCGGCTGGTGAACCGTGTCCGCTGGACGTCATTCCTGGACATGATGCCATTCAATAAATTCGAGGCACTCGCGGAGTTGACCAAAGAATATGGCTATAGGCCTTATCCCTACAAACACTATGAGTCAATCTTCACGCGCTTCTATCAAGGTTATATCCTTCCAAATAAGTTCGGCGTGGATAAGCGCCGTCTCCACCTGGGAACCCTGGTGGCTGCGGGTCAACTCAGCCGCGAACAAGCGCTTGAAGGCCTCGAGGGCATAGCGTACGCTTGCGAAGCGGACCTGGAACGCGACAAGCAATATTTCCTCAAGAAAATGGGCTGGTCCAATGCAGACCTGTCGGCCTACCTGGGCCGCGCCCCAAAGCCGCACAGCCTCTACGGAACTGAACAGCCATTGTGGAATATGTTCCAGCGCAGCTATGCAACGCTTTGCCGGGGGCAGGCAAAGTAATCCGCCGCACAAGGCGGCGGTTTTCCGCTCATGCGGTGACGGCCTGTACGCAAAAAGCCTTCACCGCATCGGCAATATCCGCCAACTCCTGGTCGGTCAAGTGCTCACCGATAGGAAGGCTGAGCAAATGGCCATCGTTGCGATTGGCGAACATATGCTGGTCAGGCTCGCCGAGGTAACGGTAGGCCTGCAGCTTGGGCAGCGCGATCGGGTAATGCACGCCTGTTTGTATGCCGCCTTCTTTCAGGAACGCCGCCAAGGCCTCGCGCGACGAGGTACGAACGACAAACAGATGAAAGGCGTGGCGGCAATGATAGGCGATGCGAGGCAATACAATCCCGTCTACGTCCTCGAGCTGGGACGAATAGAAGGCGGCAACTTCATTGCGGCGATCTATCCATGCATCGAGATAACGGAGCTTTACAGTAAGAATAGCTGCCTGCAGCCCGTCGAGCCGGCTGTTGCGTCCCTCGAATTGATGATCGTACTTGTCGATGCGGCCATGATTGGCGATCATGCGGCATTGCCGCGCCAGTCGTTCATCGTTGGTGGTAATGGCCCCGCCATCGCCATAGGCGCCAAGATTCTTTCCCGGATAGAAGCTGAACGTGCCCGCATCTCCGATGGCGCCGACACGTCGGCCCTTGTATTCGGCGCCATGCGCCTGCGCGCAATCCTCGATCAGCCTCAGGCCCGATTCACGCGCCACTTCGGAAAGTGCATCCATATCGCACGGATGGCCGTATAGATGAACCGCTATGATGGCAACGGTTCGCGATGTGATGCGGGAGCGCACATCGGCGGCATCGAGCGTGTATGTAACGGGGTCCACATCAGCAAACACCACTTTGCACCCGCTGCGGGTTACCGCCTCGCTTGTGGCGATAAATGTATTGGCCGGCACAATGACTTCGGCGCCATGAGGAAAATTCATGGCCTCCAGCACTATTTCGATTGCATCCGTGCCATTGCCCACGCTGACGCAATGGGCAGCCTGCTGATACGCGGCAAACCTGCGCTCGAACGTGTCCACGACTTCGCCGCCAATGAAAGCGGAGTCCCTTATGACTCTGGCAATCGCCTCATCGATCTCGGACTGCATGCGTCTGTATTGCGAATGTAGATCAAGAAATTTAATCATTGACGTCTCTTATTTTGCGTGCGGGACTGCCTGCATAAATGCCAGGCGCGACAATATCTCGTGTTACTACTGCACCGGCGCCAATGACCACGTCATCGCAAATCTGGACCGGCAATATGGTTGCGTTGGTGCCTATCGATACCCTGTTGCCCAAACGAGTGGGCATCCACAGCGCCTTATTGCCGCGCGCCGGACCGCCGTGGCGAAACAGGTCGTTTACGAATTTCGCCCCGTGGGAAATAAAACAGTCTTCGCCCATCTCCACCAGCTCACACACGAAGGCATGAGACTGGATGCGGGTGCGATTGCCTATCTTGACGCCATTCTGGATTTCGACAAAAGGGCCGACAAATACATCGTCGCCCAGGGTGCAGTTGTAAAGGTTTACCGGATCCACCAAGGTGACTCTGACTCCAAACAAAACGTTGGCGACAGCGATGTTTCTGATGCTGGGCGTATTCACTACGAGGCTCCCAGCTTCGAATACTTGGGACGAAAATGCAGCTTCACTTCGCGCCCGGTTTCTATCGACTCGTAAATTGCATTGATGAGCTCCAGGCTCTTGCGTCCTTCGAGACCGTCGACCATGTGCCGTTTCTGATTGACGATGCAATCGACCACATGACCATAATAGGCATGGTGGCCAAAGCCATAGACATTCGGTGGATTGACCGAATATTTTTCCATGACGTCGCCATCTTCGGGCTCGGGATCGACAAAATTCCAGACCTTCATTTCGTTGACGGCAAATCCACCGATTTCCACCGCGCCTTTTTCGCCCAATATCGAGATGGAACCCTCCAGGTCCTTCGGCCTTGCCGCGGTAGTCGCTTCGATGCAACCAAGCGCTCCATTGCGAAAGTGAAGAATCACGACCGCGGTATCTTCCGCTTCGATATGGGCCAGCGCGGTGTTGCTCATCGCCACAACACTGTCGACCTCGCCCATCATCCACTCCAGCAGATCAACATGATGACTGGCCTGATTGGTGAGCACGCCACCATCAAGAGCCCACGTGCCTCGCCAGGCATCCTGGTCGTAATAGGACTGAGGACGGCACCAGCGCACCCTTACGGTTCCCATTACCAGCTTGCCGAAACGGCCGCGCTCCAGCGACTCCCGCAGTTTCATGACCGGCACATTGAAACGGTTCTGCTTGACGACGAACAGTTTGATTCTAGCCCTGTCGCACGCCCTGATCATGTCGTCGGCGTCATCCAGGGTAAGGGCCATCGGTTTCTCCACGACAATATGCTTGCCGTAGGGCGCCAGCTCCTTCACATGGCGCGCATGATGCCCGCTCTCGGTAAGCACGACCACCACATCGATATCGACTTCGCGCATCATGCGGTGCATGTCGATAAATCCGGGCACGTTGAAATGCTCGGCAGTGCTTGCAGCACGTTCTTCGACAACATCGCATACGGCCGCCAGCTCGGCGCCGGCGATCTGGTTCTTTCCCAACAGTTCGGCGTGCCGTTTGGATATCCGGCCGCAGCCGACCAATGCAAATCTCAGTGTCATTCCACCCTCTCGAAAGTCAGTTCACTTGCCTGGGAAATCCGTCCAATGCCGAAATACTCGATGCCCTGAAGACCATCATCGTGCAGATCGAAAATATTCCGGCCGTCGAAGATGACGGGATTTTTCAGTTTTGCCTTGATCACGTCGAAATCGGGGCTCCTGAACTCTTTCCATTCGGTAACGATGATCAGGGCGTCAGAATTATCCAGCGCAACCATGGGGTGCTCGCTATAGGACAGCTGGCCGCCGCAGGCTCCAAAAACCCGCTGAGCCTCGTCGATTGCCGCTGGATCGTAGGCAACGACTTTCGCCCCCAGCCGCAGAAGCGCCGCAATAATGATCCTGCTTGGCGCCTCCCGCATGTCGTCGGTGTCGGGCTTGAACGCGAGCCCCCACAACGCAAACTGCCGGCCAGTGAGGTCTGTGCCGAAACGTGCAACCACCTTGTCGACCAACACCGACTTCTGGCGCTCATTCGCCCGTTCCACGGCAGCGAGCACCTTCAAGTCGACGCCAACCGCTGCCGCCGTGCGAAGAAGCGCCTGTATGTCCTTGGGAAAACATGAGCCGCCATAGCCACAGCCGGGATAAAGAAAGTGCCATCCGATCCGCGTGTCCGAACCGATGCCCTGCCGTATCAGTTCGATGTCGGTGCCAAGCTTCTCCGACAGCAACGCGAGCTCGTTCATGAACGAGATCCTGGTTGCGAGCATGGCATTTGCCGCGTACTTGGTCATTTCCGCGGAGCGTGCGTCCATGACCAGCAGCCGATCATGCTTGCGCTGAAATGGAGCGTATAGAGTGCGCATGATATGGATCGCATTCGGGTCGTCGGAGCCGATGACGATACGATCGGGACGCATAAAGTCTTCGATCGCCACACCCTCTTTCAGAAACTCCGGATTCGACACCACGCTGAACCCGATGTCCGCGTTCCGACGATCCAGTTCCGCGCGGATGACCGCTTCGACTTTTGCAGCGGTGCCGACAGGGACGGTGCTTTTGTCGACGACCACTTTGTATTCGCTCATGTACTTGCCAATGTTCCGGGCTGCGGCGAGAACATACTGAAGATCGGCTGACCCGTCTTCATCGGGCGGTGTTCCGACGGCGATCAATTGCAAAGTACCGAATTCTACGGCGCGCTTGATATCGGTTGTAAATCCCAGGCGCCCTGCTGCGACATTCCTTTTTATGATTTCATCGAGCCCTGGTTCATAAATGCATACGCCGCCCGCCTCCAGCAAAGCGATCTTCACACGGTCAACATCAAGGCAAAGGACATCATTGCCGACATCGGCGAGACAGGCGCCCGTTACAAGGCCGACGTAACCGCTGCCAATCACCGTAACCTTCATACATTCCTCTTCCGACTCTGTGGGTAAAGGCCCTGGGCCTGGCGCGGCCGGGGCTTCTATGCGCTGCCTGTTAAATAATTGATACAGACGTTATGGAATGAATCATAGAGAGGAACAATATGTGAGCACATCAGGTCTTTGGCTTAGGCCAGTGCAGCGGCTCCCTCCAATGGCCGCGGCCGTACGTTCTACCCCACCTGGCGTATGTCATGCGTTTCCGGCACTACTTATGATTGGCCTGTGAAAAAGACGTTTCCAAACGCTAGTTCGGAAAGAAAATCAAACAAGATGGTCAAGCCCGCAAGAAAAGGAGAGGGGAAGGGATGAGCTACATCGTTACTGGCCGCGATCCTGCGGAGATCATGCCTGCGCCCCCACGACGCAGCACTTTCCGCAGCCGGCTTTTAGCCTTGCCTCGTACCCAGAAACGTGCGCTTCAAATGACCGCGGACACTTGGCTGATATGGTTGGCCCTGTGGCTGGCCTTCTATTTGCGCCTGGACGACATGGGCGCCGCCCAGCCCTTCAGCGGACATGCGTGGCTGTTCATCGCCGCGCCGCTGCTGGCCTTGCCGATATTGGCGCGATTCGGGCTTTATCGCGCCGTCCTGCGCTATGTTGGCTATCAGGCCCTCGCAACGGTCGCCATGGCCGTAAGTACTTCGGCTGCCCTGCTGGCAGTCGCCATTTTCTTGTATCCGGAGCCGCCCGCCATCATTCCACGCTCCATCGTTATCATCTATTGGATGCTGTGCCTCATGTTCGTGGCGGGCTCACGCGTCGCCCTTAAGCAATACTTCCGCGGCATACCGTTCACTCTTGCTCTGCGTCCCGGTTCCATGCGCCACACAGACCGCAACCAGGGCGCAAAGGTTCGCGTCGCAATTTACGGCGCCGGCGATGCAGGCAACCAGCTACTGATGGCCTTGAGACAAGGCAATGAGCGCCATGCCGTTGCATTCATTGACGACGACCCCGACCTGCCGGGCCGCATCATGGCGGGCCTGCCCATATACGGGCCGCAGCAATTGGAAGCATTGATCAGGGAACGTGATGCGCAGGAGGTGCTGCTTGCCATTCCATCGGCGTCCCGCGCCAGGCGCGCGGAAATTGTAAATCTGCTCGCCCCCTATCCTTTCAGCGTCCGCACAGTTCCCGGCTTCATGGATCTGGCCAGCGGCCGAGTCAAAGTACAAGACCTGCGCGACGTCGATATTTCCGACCTGCTAGGCCGCGATCCAGTACATCCCGACAGACGACTGCTCGAGCGATGCATACGCGATCAAGTCGTCATGGTCACCGGCGCCGGCGGTTCGATCGGGGCAGAGCTATGTCGGCAGATTGTGCAAAGCCGGCCCAGCACGCTGATTTTGTTCGAACAGAGCGAGTTCAATCTTTACAGCATACAGAGCGAACTGGAAGCCTATATCCATTACTCCGGGCAATCCGATATCCGGATCGTACCCATACTGAGTTCCGTGCGGAACCAGGACCGCCTGTTCGACGTCATGTCGATCTGGCATGTTGATACCGTCTATCATGCTGCCGCGTACAAGCATGTGCCCATGGTGGAATGCAATATTGCCGAAGGCGTGATCAATAACGTTTTCGGCACGCTGTATTCGGCGCAGGCAGCGCTTCGAGCCGGCGTCAGCAATTTTGTGCTGATATCCACAGACAAAGCGGTGCGCCCCACGAATATCATGGGCAGCACCAAACGGTTGTCGGAACTGATCTTGCAGGCATTGGCCTACGAGATCGCACCGCGCCCATACGGACGCGAGGGAGAGCCCGCCATTCCCAACCGCACACGCTATACCATGGTGCGGTTCGGCAATGTACTGGGTTCTTCCGGATCCGTCGTGCCTCTTTTCCGGCAGCAAATATGCAGTGGCGGGCCCGTAACCGTCACGCATCCCGAAATGACGCGCTACTTCATGACAATACCCGAAGCGGCACAGCTGGTCATTCAGGCCGGTTCCATGGGGCTGGGTGGCGATGTGTTCGTACTCGATATGGGAAGCCCGGTGAAGATCGCCGACCTCGCCAGAAAAATGATTTCGCTTTCCGGCCTGAGCGTACGCAGCGCCCTCACTCCTGGCGGAGACATCGATATCAAGTTCGTGGGCCTGCGCCCAGGTGAAAAGCTTTATGAGGAGCTACTCATCGGCGGCGACGTAAGCGCCACGGAACACCCGATGATCATGCGCGCCAACGAGAGACGACTGGGATGGGAGCCGTTGAAGCTTGCATTGGCCGACCTGGGCAACGCCGTAAAAAATGACAACTACCCTCGCATACGCCAATTGTTCGTCGAGCTCGTCGACGGCTATGATCCTGACGGTGCAATGGTAGACTGGATGCACCTTCAGCAGACCGCTGCAAGCACCTTCCCACCGGATATTGCCCCTCCTTCAAAGCCTCTGCACGCAAAGCGTGCCCAATTTGAAGCATGACTGGTATGGAAAAGTAAGCAACACAACATAAAGCAGCCTGCCCGTTTCATTTTGATTCTTTTTAGGCCTGCTGCCTAACAACTGTGAAACCGGAATCCGGACACAATAGGTCAAGCAGACTAAAAATAAGGTGCTGACATGAAACGACTGTTATTGGCCGGGGCCGCTACGTTGGCAATGCTGGGTTCATCAGCAGCCATGGCGCGAGTGGATGTTGATATTTCCATTGGCATACCGGGATTCATCTACAGTGAGCCCGACTACTATTACCCTCCTGTCAGGTATGTAGAACGTCCTCGAGTAATAGTCGTACCGGAACGCCGATACCGTCCGGTAACTGTATATGGCGGCTCACGCTATTACCGCGAAGGTTATCGGGATGGCCGCCACTATAAAAAGCACCATCGCAAGCATCACGGAAAACACCACCATAGACGTGGCCATCGAGATGATTGAAGTGCCTTCATGAACAATAAAAAAGCCGCTGCCGGATCTCTCCAGCAGCGGCTCGTGTGCTCGGCGCGGCAAGCTGGTCGGACGCACGCCGGTTTTCTCGATTGTTTCGGTCATCGGATCAGGGTCGAACGGGAGATGGAAAAAGGGCCGCTTTCGCGGCCCCCTTTGTTCGGGATCGATCGATCAGTGATGGTGTCCGCCCGCCCCATGCACGTGCCCGTGCGACAACTCCTCGGCAGTCGCCGGGCGCACCTCGGCGACGGTGACGTCGAACACGAGCGCGGTGCCCGCGAGCGGGTGATTGCCGTCGACGACGACCTTGCCATCGGCGATGTCGGTGATGCGGTAAATCATTTCCTCCTCGCCGTCGTCACCGACGCGCTCGAAGGACATCCCGACCTCGATGTTTTCGGGGAACTGGCTCACGTCCTCGACCAGCAAG
>JAKFFG010000088.1:0-28011 GCA_036675275.1 Pseudomonas sp.
CTCGCAAGCTAAGCTCAACGCTATCGCGAGGCGATTGAATGAGCGTCCGAGAAAAACCTTAAACTACGAAACACCGGCACAACGATTTAACCAGACCGTTGCATCCACCGGTTGAATCCGCAGTCGAAAGCCGCCACCCCTCCTGCTATATTTCAGCTTATGGCAAGCGGCTTGAAGACTAGCTTTCCTGAGAGACATGTCCAAACGCTGGCGCCCATCGATCCTCTATCTGGCGACCAAACGGAGTCAAACGATGACACGATTCCGCGTTGAAGGCTTCACCATCTCTGCCGACGGATACGGAGCTGGTCCGAATCAAGACATCAACAATCCACAGGGCGTTGGCGGGACGGAACTGTACCAATGGCTAATCCCGACACGTACATTCCTGCGGGCCTTGTTCGATAAGGACGACGGCACTACCGGGGTTGACGATGATTTCGACGCTCGTGGCTGTCAAAACATTGAGGCCTGGGCTCTTGGACGGAACATGTTCGGTCCCATGCATGGGGACTGGTCGGATACAGATTCCCAACTACTCGTTGAAGGCCGACGTCCCTGACGTGCTGCGGTCTTGGCTCGGTCGTAAGTGTCAGCGCCTCGTCCAATAAACCCCAATCTGAGGTGCAGGGGGCTGGTGTGGGCCGGGCGAAACTTGAGCGCGCCGCGCCGGCTGCCTGAAGCGGGGAGGCAAGGCCGCGCTGTTCGAGCGGGACGCTTACGGGGAGCCAGTGGCTGCCCGTTCCGCGAGTTCGCGGACGCCCCGCTTCGGGCTGCCCGCGCGGGAAGTCCCGGAACGGGACCGCGGCGAGGTGGAGTCCGGTCCACACCAGTCCCCTGCGCCGGCATAAGTACATAGATAATCCCGGTAACTGATTGACTTCACATACAATTTCCGCAGCACAAAGTTGACTTACCCCTCGCTACACGCTAGAATCTTTCGCTTGGCATTCGGCCAAAGCTTTTAATTAGGAATTCCCACATGTACGCGGTCATAAAAACCGGCGGCAAACAGTATCGTGTTGCTGCAGGTCAAAAACTAAAGATAGAACAGATACCGGCAGACATTGGGCAAGAAATCTCGCTAGACCAGGTACTCTCGGTTGGCGAAGGCGAACAATTGCAAATTGGTACGCCCTTCGTCTCTGGTGCCATAGTCACAGCAACCGTTCTTGCACAAGGCCGCCACGACAAGGTAAAGATTTTCAAGATGCGCCGTCGCAAGCACTACCAGAAGCGTCAAGGCCATCGTCAAAATTACACCGAACTCCAAATCGTAGCCATCACGGCTTAACGATAGAACCAACGGTTTTGTATAGCAGGAGCTAAACATGGCACAGAAAAAAGGCGGCGGCTCAACGCGTAACGGCCGCGACTCAGAATCGAAACGACTAGGTGTAAAAACCTACGGCGGCCAGCTCATCTCGGCTGGTTCGATCATCATTCGTCAGCGCGGCACCCAGTTCCACCCCGGCGTTAACGTCGGTATCGGCAAAGACCATACCCTGTTCTCGCTGGTCGACGGCACCGTTAAATTCGCCATCAAGGGCGCGCTTAACAAACGTACCGTTTCGGTAATCGCAGCCGAGTAATTTCCCGGCAAGCGTACCCGCGAAAGCCCTGCCATAAGGCGGGGCTTTTTGTTTTAGAATAACCAGGCAGGCCATGCCTGCCGGCGCCTAGCCAGGCGCGCCCATTTACCGCTATTTAAAAGTTACCTGAAAAATGAAATTCGTAGACGAAGCAACCATCGAAGTCATCGCCGGCAAAGGCGGCAATGGCGCCGCGAGCTTTCGCCGCGAAAAATTCATACCCAAGGGTGGCCCCGACGGCGGCGATGGCGGGCGCGGCGGCAGCGTGTATGCCATCGCCGACCGAAACATCAATACCCTTATCGACTTCCGCTACGCGCGCCTGCATCGCGGCAAGAACGGTGAAAACGGGCGCGGATCCGACCAGTACGGCGCCGCCGCGGCCGATATCGTTCTGCGCATGCCTGTCGGTACCACCATCATCGACGCCGAAACAGGTGAACAGCTTTTCGACCTCGATCACCACAACGAACAAGTCACGCTTGCTGCCGGCGGCGCCGGCGGCCTGGGCAATCTTCATTTCAAGTCCAGCACCAACCGTGCACCCAAACAGTTCACTCCTGGCCAGGAAGGCCAGCAACGAAAGCTGCGTCTCGAGCTCAAGGTACTGGCCGATGTCGGCTTGCTCGGCATGCCCAATGCCGGTAAATCGACACTTATCAGCAAAGTCTCGAACGCGCGTCCCAAGATCGCCGACTACCCGTTCACGACTTTGCATCCCAACCTTGGCGTCGTACGAACCTCGCCCTCACGCAGCTTTGTCATTGCCGATATTCCGGGCCTTATCGAAGGCGCATCCGAAGGCGCCGGGCTTGGTCATTTGTTCCTGCGCCATCTGTCGCGCACACGCGTGCTATTGCATCTGGTCGATGTCTCGTCACCCGATCCAGACACCGACGGCATCGAACAAGCCGCCAAGGATGCCCGCGCCATCGTCGAAGAACTCCGCCTCTACGACAACGATCTGTACGAGAAGCCACGCTGGCTGGTCCTCAACAAGCTCGACATGATAGACAACCCTGAAGAAGCGCAAGAGCGCATCTGCAAGGCGCTCGACTGGACGGGGCCGGTATTCACCGTCTCAGCGCTTAACGGCGATGGCACGCAGCAACTGATATGGCGCCTGCAAGACTGGCTCGACGCCGACAAGAAAAAGGCTCACCTCGAGCAAGACAAAGCCGACGGAAGCTATGTTGCCGAAGATCCCCGCTTCGACGAAACACGCAGCGACGCGGTAAATCCCGATAACAACTGATTCTTGCGTTTTCTTTCATGGCAGCCACCTCCAACATGCAGTCCGCCGTTGCGCAGGCCAAACGCCTGGTCGTAAAAGTAGGATCCTCACTGGTCACCAACGAAGGCAAAGGCATCGATGTTCAGGCCGTTGCGCATTGGGCCCGGCAAATAGCCGCGCTACACGCGCAAGGCAAGCAGATGGTGCTGGTATCGAGCGGCGCCATCGCGGAAGGCATGGCCCGGCTTGGCTGGCCCAGGCGCCCCAATGCCATGCACGAACTGCAGGCCGCCGCCGCGGTCGGCCAGATGGGCCTCATACAGGCATATGAAGTGGCGTTTGCCCAGCACGGCATACGTACTGCGCAGATTCTGCTTACGCACGAAGACCTCGCCGATCGCCGGCGTTATCTCAACGCGCGCTCTACGCTGTATACCTTGTTGGGGCTGGGCGTAGTGCCCATCGTCAACGAAAACGATACCGTGGTCACCGATGAAATCCGGCTCGGCGACAACGATACGCTGGGCGCTCTGGTAACCAACCTCATCGAGGCGGAAGCGCTTATCATCCTCACCGATCAGTCAGGCCTCTACAGCGCCGATCCCCGCAAAGACCCCGCTGCCCAGTTCATCTCCATCGGCAGGGCCGGCGATCCTGCCCTTGAAGCAATGGCCGGTGGATCCGGCAGCAGCATCGGTACGGGAGGCATGCTTACCAAGGTGCTCGCCGCCAAGCGTGCGGCAAACAGCGGCGGACATACCGTCATTGCTTCGGGCCGTGAATCCGATGTTCTGCTTCGGCTCTCAGAGGGCGAGCAAATCGGAACCGAATTGCGCGCGCTGCTGCCGGTTCGCTCCGCGCGTCAGCGCTGGTTGGCCAATCATTTGCGATTGCGGGGCCGTATTACATTGGACAGCGGCGCGGTGCAGGCGGTGACCCGCGATCACAAAAGCCTGCTTGCCATCGGTGTAAGCGCGGTAGAAGGCGAATTCGAACGCGGAGACGTCGTGGCTTGCGTGGACCAGCACGGCGTGGAATGCGGCCGTGGTCTGATCAACTATTCATCCACCGACACGCGTCGCATCATGCGCCAGCCCAGCAATCGTATTGCCGATATTCTGGGCAGCATGTCCGACCCCGAACTGATGCATCGCGACAATATGGTGTTTGTGCGCAGCCCCCAGGCGGAAAACCCACAGTCCGCAGATGCCGTCATTTCTGCGCCGTAATAAACAGCGTCTCCTTCACCTCTTCCATGACCACGCAACTTTTGGTTTGCGTGACCCCGGGCAAACGCAAAAGAATGTCGCCCAGCAAGCTGCGGTATTGACTGATCTCCTTGATCCGGGCTTTGACAAGATAGTCGAAGTCGCCCGATACCAGATGACACTCCTGTATTTGCGGAATGCAAAGAATTTCGCGGCGGAAGTCGTCGAAGCTGCGATCGGATTTGCTGGACATGGATATCTCTACGAAAACCAGCAAGCCGGCATCCAGGGCGGCAGGCGCTACCCGCGCGTGATAGCCGATGATGACGCCGTCGCGCTCGAGCCGCCTCACGCGCTCGATGCACGGTGTGACGGTAAGGCCAACTTGCTCGGCAAGTTCGGTCATCGACATACGGCCGTCGCGCTGTAGCAAATCCAATATATTCCGATCCAGTTTATCCAACGCATAAACAGGATTTCGCTGTATACGCACTCCGTTTCCCCCCGAAATCGCATCGCTGTAACGTGCAGCTTGTAAGGCCATATCGCCTCATCAGCAATTATTGCTGAAATCCGCCACGCACGCCCGCCGAACAATACAAACTGCCAAAAAAGTGAGTTCTTCAGAAAAAAACACTAGACGACCTCCCGTACCATCATCAAAAGTTAACTTGAATGGCGTTTTAAGATGAAAGTTGCAGTATTGGGTGCGGGTGTAATAGGTGTCACCACAGCTTATTACCTGGCACGGCAGGGGCACAGTGTGCGGGTGTTCGAACGGCAGGCTGCCTCGGCGCTGGAAACCAGCTTCGCCAATGCGGGACAGATCTCGTATGGCTACTCCTCGCCCTGGGCGGCACCAGGTGTCCCGCTGAAGGCGTTGAAGTGGATGTTTGCGGAGCATCCACCACTGTCGATCCGCCCCGACGGCACCCTGTTGCAGCTGCAATGGATGTATCGCATGTGGCGCAATTGCACTGCGAGCCGCTATGCGGTCAATAAAGAACGACTGGTCCGGCTGTCGAGCTACAGCGGCGCATGCCTCAAAGAATTGCGCGATACCATAGGAATTCAATACGAAGGGCGACAGCAAGGCACCTTGCAGCTGTTTCGCACCCAGCAACAGCTTGACGCCGTGGCACAAGACATTGCCGTTCTGAAAGAGGCCGGCATGGACTATCAATTGCTGGGCCGGGACGAGCTGGCTTCCGTCGAGCCGGGTTTGGCATCCAGCCAGGGCAAACTTGTCGGTGGCTTGCGCTTGCCCGGCGATGAAACTGGCGACTGCCATATCTTCACCACGCGGCTGACCGAACAGGCGAAAAAGCTCGGTGTGGAATTTCACTACGGCGTGAATGTGCAACAACTGCATATCGGCGCAGGGCGGGTGTCGGGCATACAGTGCGACAACAGGCTCATTGACGCCGATGCGTATGTGGTCGCACTGGGGTCGTATTCAAGCCCATTTCTGCGGCATATCGAACCGCTTCCGGTTTATCCCATGAAGGGTTACTCGATTACCGTGCCGATTGCAGATGAAACCCGCGCTCCGGTATCGACCTTGCTGGACGAAACGTATAAAACAGCAATCACGCGTTTTGACAATCGCATAAGGGTAGGCGGCATGGCCGAGATTGCGGGCTTTGACCTTAGTCTGAATCCGGCTCGTCAGAAGACGCTTGAAATGGTGGTTGACGACCTCTTCCCGGGCGCCAGAGCCCATGGCGAAGTGGCATTCTGGACCGGTCTTCGGCCCAAAACACCGGACAGCACGCCCATTGTGGGCGCTACACGCTATGGCAACCTGTTTCTGAATACCGGACACGGCACCTTGGGATGGACCATGGCATGCGGCAGTGGACAGCTGCTGGCCGACATCGTATCGGGCAAGCCCACCGCCATACCGAGCGACGACCTAGCGATACATCGTTATCGGAAGTAGCGCGTTGGATTGCTGGTGGCTTTTTGCCGCCGCCGTGAACATATAGCCCCACCGATGCATAGACCTGAGCGGTGCTTCGCTACCCTGTGCGCGAAATTTGCGGCGCAGGCGGCTAACCAGCAAGGTGAGGCGCGCATGATGATAAGGCCTTGAACTGCCCGCATAGCTGCCGCTGACGGCTTCCATGAGCTGACCATGACTGGCCCGCAAGCCCGGAGCGGCAAGAAGCGTCGACAGGAAAGCGCGTTCGCCCGTAGTGAGGCGTATGCGTTGTTGCTGTGGGCCTGTCAATACCCATGCCTGCTCGATCAACGCCCAGCAGCCCGTAGGCCCCGGGATACTTGTGACGGCTACAGTGGCGGGCACACGCGGGCCGATGGCGCAGGCACGCGCGAGCAAGGGGTGTAGCGTTGCCATAAGCAGGGAAGCCGATGCACTGGAACGGCAATATGAGTCTGCCCCACTATGCAATGTATGGGCGAGCACGGCTTCCCTGAGGGACGACACGAGAGCAAGAATGCCCACGGACGGAAATAGACCGCGCAGACTGGTTGCCGCGATGCAGTTGTTGGACAGCGAGCTTGCCAGGATGACTACCCATGGCGTGGTCGCCTGTGCGGAATATTGAGCGGCCATTTCGCAAAGCGCCTGGATTTCGGTGCACGCGATGACGGTGTAGCCATGGCTTTGGAGTTGCGCGACGTGATGCTGCAAGGCCCGGGCCGGCCGCCGATTGAGCATGATTATTGCAGGAGCTGGTGTCATTGGAGATGCCTGTAATGTGGAGTCCAGACGGATCAAACACAGTGATCACCTCAATTTACCGCGCACTATCACATTTGTAATTGGCATTATTACCAACGTGATTGAATTAAATCGTTCAATCACATTCGTGAACCTTTTTGCTGAACGCCTCCGACACATTCGCGCTTTACGCGGCATGAGCCAATCGGCCCTGGCCCGCGCTTGTGGGCTCTCGCAAAGCGCTATTGCCAATTACGAGAACGGCAGCCGGAAATCAGCCAAGGATATTTTCAAGCTGTCGGAAGCCCTCGACGTGAATCCTGTCTGGCTCGCGCTAGGAACTGGCCCCATAGAGGCCTTGCCTCATGCAGCCTCCGCAGTGCACCGCGTCACGGACGCCGTTCCAGCGCATGGACTGGCGCCCTGGCCATTCTCCGATACACCGCCCGAGGTCTATTGGTCGCTTACGGACGACGAGCGCGCGGTGGTCGAAACCACGCTCTGCAGTCTTATCAAATCTTTGGGAAAAAAGCCCCAGGGTCGGTAAATCCAGCAGAACCCATTTATACTTGCTCCCACGCAGGGGTACTCGTTGTTTCCAACGGGTTGAGAAAAACCCTTCGTACCAGTACGGATAATGCCGATGCTGGGAGCGTGCCTGTCGATATCCACGATATTGATAGGTCTATTCCCTATCGGCTCCACTATTTATACTTTTGGAGCATGTCTTGAACACCCATTCCCATTTTTCGGCCATCGAAACCGGCGTTGATTCGGCCGCGATCACTCCTCTTCCCCAATCGCGCAAAGTCTATCAGGTCGGGTCCCGGCCCGATATCCGTGTTCCATTTCGTGAAATCACACAGAGCGACACCCTCACCATGTTCGGCGGCGAATGCAATCCGCCTCTGACTGTCTACGATACCAGCGGCCCTTATACTGATCCTCTGGTTCAAATCGACCTGCGCAAAGGGCTTTCCCCCTTGCGCGACGCCTGGATAGCCGAACGCCAAGACACGCAGGAGCTTGATGGCCCAAGCAGCCATTTCGGCCAGGCCCGCCTGCGCGACACCAGGCTTGCAGACATTCGGTTCAAGCTGCGGCGCCAACCAAGACGTGCCAGCGCCGGCGCGAATGTTTCCCAGATGCACTACGCCCGGCAGGGCATCATCACGCCGGAAATGGAATTCGTCGCGATACGTGAAAATCTGCGCCGCGAACACTATATCGAAATGCTGCATGCTAGCGGTCCGCAAGGACAGCGCCTGGTACAACGCATGCTGCGCCAGCATCCCGGCGTATCCTTTGGCGCATCCATTCCAGCCTCAATCAGTCCGGAATTCGTACGCGACGAAATCGCGAGAGGCCGGGCGATCCTGCCCGCCAATATCAACCACCCCGAAAGCGAACCAATGGCCATCGGCCGGAACTTTCTGGTAAAGATCAACGCCAACATCGGCAACTCAGCGCTGAACTCGAACATCAGTGAAGAAGTCGAGAAAATGACGTGGGCCATACGATGGGGCGGCGACACGGTCATGGACCTTTCCACAGGCAAGAACATACACGAGACGCGCGAATGGATCATACGCAATTCGCCTGTTCCCATAGGAACGGTGCCCATATATCAGGCCCTTGAAAAAGTGGATGGCAAGGCTGAAGAGCTGACTTGGGAAATATTCCGCGACACGCTGATTGAGCAAGCCGAACAAGGTGTCGACTATTTCACTATCCACGCCGGTGTGCGCCTGCCCTTCGTACCGATGACCGCCGATCGCATGACTGGCATCGTATCGCGTGGCGGCTCCATTCTGGCCAAATGGTGTCTTGCACATCACAGGGAAAGCTTTGTGTATGAGCACTTTGACGATATCTGCGACATCATGAAATCTTACGATGTATGCCTGTCCCTTGGAGATGGGCTGCGGCCGGGATCTGGCTACGACGCCAACGACGAAGCGCAATTTGCAGAATTGAAAACGCTGGGCGAACTGACCCGGGTGGCATGGAAACATGATGTGCAGGTGATGGTCGAAGGTCCCGGCCATGTGCCCATGCACCTCATCAAGGAAAACATGGACATGCAGCTGGAGCACTGTCACGAAGCGCCCTTTTATACTCTTGGGCCTCTTACGACCGATATAGCGCCCGGCTACGATCACATCACGTCCGGCATAGGCGCCGCCCTCATCGGCTGGTACGGGACGGCCATGCTGTGTTATGTAACGCCCAAGGAACATCTGGGTCTACCCGACAAGAAAGACGTCAAGGATGGGATCATCACCTACAAGATTGCTGCGCACGCCGCTGATCTGGCCAAAGGCCATCCAGGCGCGGCCATACGCGATAACGCCCTGTCCAAAGCAAGATTCGAATTCCGCTGGGAAGACCAATTCAATCTCGGACTGGATCCCGACACGGCCAGGGATTTCCACGATGCGACGCTGCCGAAAGACTCAATGAAGCTTGCACACTTCTGCTCTATGTGCGGCCCGCACTTCTGCAGCATGAAGATCACCCAGGACGTCCGCGAATACGCGCGCAACAAGGGGCTGGACGACCAGTCGGCATTACACCTGGGCATGCACGAGAAAGCGGCGGAGTTCAGAGAAAAAGGCGCCAGCATTTATCAGAAAATCTGACGTGCCGCGCCAGGCGGGGCCTGTGCTATTGCACGTGCGCCAACTTGTGCAATAACAGCTCAGCGCACCGCCGGAAGGCGGGCCGCCACGGCCCGCCGCCAACTGGAACCGGATTACTGCTGAATCGCGTACAGGAACAGTTCGACACGGCGGTTCAGCGCACGACCATCGGCAGTGCTGTTGTCGGCCACTGGACTGCTGGATCCGCGCCCTTCAGCCGTGACGTAATTGGCGGGCACGCCTTGCTGTGTCAGGTAGTTTGCCACCGCGCGTGCACGGTTCACAGAAAGCGTTTGATTGGTGGCATCCGAGCCCGTGCTATCGGTGTAGCCGATGGATTTGGCTCGCAATTCAGGATGCTGCACCAAAGCGCGCGACACACTGTCAAGCACAGGCAATAGCGCGGGTTTCAAGGCATATTTGCCTGTATCGAAAGATACATTGCTGGGGATGTTCACGCGCAGGGTGCCATCAGGCATTTCGGTTACGTCGACACCCAGGCTGCTTGCGCCGGATTTCTCGACATCGTTCTTTACGCCGGACCAGTTGTAGCCCGCGATACCACCGGCCACAGCACCAATGCCGGCGCCGATAGCGGCCGATTTACTGCTGTCGCCAATGAGGGCGCCCAGGCCGGCACCAACGGCTGCGCCGGCGCCGGCTCCCACCGCGGTTTTGCCGCCCTTGCCCATTCCTTCTAATTGAGCGCAACCCGCCATCAAGGCCACAACTCCAATGCATGATGCGATGCGACCGGCACGTATAGATACTTTCATGTAACTCTCCTTTTCCCCGATTATCAGCATAATTTCTGCTGGCCTTAATGCTAGCAAGCGTTACAGGCCAAGGGTGTTACATTTTGGTTCTGCGAGTTTGGTTTTTACGTTTGTTGACACTCGCCTCGTGGTGAACGGCAGCGATTCTTCCGGCAAGAAAATGGCCGAGCCTGTGCAAGACAAGACTCGACCCCACGGAGCTTAAACTTTTAGCGTTAAAACAGCTTGGCGCCCGACGCTTTGACGATATCTTTGTATTTGGCCAAATCGTGCTTGACCAGTTCGGCAAAAGCTTCCGGAGTGGTCGGCTTGGCATCCGAACCCATGGTAAGCAAATTCTTGCGTACTGCGGGATCTTCAAGCGCTTTCACATAGGCCGCGTTCAGCTTGTCGATGACAGGCTTGGGCGTGCCGCCGGTGGCGAATACGCCAAACCAGGTTCCCAGGTCGAACTTGTCGATACCTGCCTGCTCCATAGTCGGCAAATCTGCAAAAGCCGAGGAACGCTCCAGCGTGGTGACTGCCAAGGCCTTCACTTTGCCATCTTTGATGAGCGAGGCGGCAGAAGCCAGGTTGTCGAACATGAAGTTGATCTGTCCGCCCAGCAATGCGAGTTTGGCGGGAGCCGCACCGGCATAGGGCACATGGACAGTCTTGATGCCCGAGCGCACATTAAGCAGCTCGCCGGCCAGGTGCCCGGCGCTTCCGTTGCCGCCTGAAGCGAAGTTCAACTGGTCAGGATTCTTTTTGGCGTAAGCCACCAGGTCGGCGACCGACTTGATGCCATTGGAGTTCGCGAATTCGTTGTTAAGTATCAGTACATTCGGCACCGATGCAACCAGCGTAACGGGTTCGAAGTCTTTGATGGGATCAAACGGCAGCTTCTCGTACAGCCATGGATTGATGGCATTGATGGCAACCGCCCCCATGACGAGGGTATAGCCGTCCGGCTTGGCCTTTGCAGCAATGCTGGCGCCGATATTTCCGCCGGCACCCGGGCGGTTTTCCACAATAACAGTGCCCAGCTCCGGCCGTACTTTTTCAGCCAACAGACGCGCCATGCCGTCGAGCGGGCCACCTGCCGCGTAGGGCACGATGAACGTGATGGGTCGGGAGGGAAATTCTTCGGCGGCGGCCGGCGTTGGCGCGGCCGAAAGAGTCATGCAGGCGACAAGCGCGGCGGCCGTCGCGGGCCAGGTTTTCAAAGCGGAGAACATATTAGTAACACTCTGTTGTAAATAATATTAAAACAATACCGTACACCATTTTTATCGCCTTCGCGAATTGTCCGGCGGCGGTCCGCTAGACGGCGTGCTGTGCGGCGGACATATCAGTGAAGGATCTGGCTGAGGAAAAGCTGTGTGCGTTCGTTTTGCGGACTATCGAAGAACGCGTCGGGCGTATTTTCTTCGATGATCTCGCCTTGATCCATGAAGATCACGCGGTCGGCCACTTTGCGCGCAAAACCCATTTCATGCGTGACGCAAAGCATGGTCATCCCGCTTTCCTCGGCCAGCCCCACCATGACGTCGAGAACCTCCTTGACCATCTCCGGGTCCAGCGCAGAGGTTGGCTCGTCGAACAGCATAATTTTTGGACTCATGCACAGCGAGCGGGCAATAGCCACGCGCTGCTGTTGGCCGCCGGAAAGCTGACCGGGATACTTGACGGCCTGATCGGGAATGCGGACGCGTTCAAGGTATTTCATGGCAGTTGCCTCGGCTTCGGCGCGCGACTGTTTCAATACCCATATCGGGCCCAAAGTGAGGTTTTCCAACACAGTAAGGTGCGGAAACAGATTGAAATGCTGGAATACCATGCCGACGTCGCGGCGGATGGCTTCAATCTGCTTAAGATCGTTGGTGAGTTCTATGCCATCGACGACGATGCTGCCCTGCTGATGTTCTTCCAGGCGGTTGATGCAACGTATCATGGTGGATTTACCGGACCCGGAAGGTCCGCAAATGACAATCCGTTCGCCCTGGGCAACATTCAAATTGATGTTGCGCAAAACATGAAACTGCCCAAACCACTTATTGACATCCTCCAGGCGGATAATGGCCTCAGACATGTCTGTACTCCCTTGTTTGAATCTGCGCCTGCATAGATGCACACGGCATGTTGGTCAACGTTGATGCCCCGTCTGTAAGTGCTTCTCCAGCGACTGGCTGTAACGGGAAATCGAAAAGCAGAAAATGAAATAGATGAACGCAATGAAAAGATAGGCCTCGGCGCTAAAGCCCCGCCAGGCCGCATCGGCTACCGCAGCCTTGGCTGCCTGCGTCAAATCGAAAATACCAATAATAACGACCAACGAAGTATCTTTAAACAGAGAGATGAATATTCCGACCAGCGGCGGTATTACCACCTTGAGCGCCTGCGGCAAGATGATCTTGCGCATTTGCTGCCAGTAACTCAGGCCTATGGAATCAGCCCCCTCATATTGCCCCTTCGGTATGGCCTGCAAACCGCCGCGAACGGTCTCTGCAATATAGGCGGCCGCGAAAAGGATGATCGCGATTTGCGCCCTGAGCAATTTATCGATGCTGAAACCTTCGGGCAAAAACAGGGGCAGCATGACCGAGGACATGAACAACAAGCTGATCAGCGGCACCCCTCGTATGAGCTCGATATAGATGACACACAGGGCCTTTACCGCCGGCATGTTCGAGCGCCGGCCCAGGGCAAGCAGCAAGCCCAGCGGAAAAGCGAACGCAATGCCGAAAGTGGCAAGTATAAGCGTAAGAGGCAAGCCTCCCCACCTGTCGTTTTCTACGTGAGTCAGCCCGAAGACGCCCCCCCACATCAGGACCGCCACGGTGCTGAGCGCGACTGTCCAGATGAGAAGCAGCGAAGGTTTCCAGAACCGGCGCATGCAGCTGCACACGATGACAGCGATCAGGACGATTGTTGCCAGCAGCGGACGCCATTGTTCGTCGTAGGGATAGATGCCGAAAAGTATCAGGCGATGCTTCTCAACAATGAAGGCCCAGCAAGCTCCTCCGGATGCTCGGCACTCCTGTGCCGTCGTCGCGTCGAAATTGGCACGAATGAACAACCATTCGACCATGGCAGGTACGACCATCAGCAGCAGCCAGGCCACCAGGACGGTCAACAGCGTGTTTAATGGCGAGGAAAAGAGACTGGCGCGCATCCAGCCTATGATGCCCTGCCGATGGGCGGGCGGAGCCATGTCGGGCGCGGTCGAGTTAGCAAGGCTCATTTAGCGCTCCACCAGCGCGATGCGCTTGTTATACCAGTTCATGAAGACGGAAATCGAGAGGCTGACGCTAAGGTACGCCGCCATGATGATCAAGATGCCTTCAATCGCCTGGCCGGTCTGGTTCAATGTGGTGTTCACGACAGACACGATGTCGGGATATCCGATAGCCACGGCCAGCGAACTGTTTTTGGTGAGATTCAGGTACTGGCTGGTCATTGGCGGCACTATCACCCGAAGCGCCTGGGGCAGGATGATCAGGCGCAGAACTCTGGCCCGGGACAGCCCGATGGCGCCGGCCGCTTCCCATTGCCCCTGATTGACCGACTGGATCCCCGAGCGCACGACCTCGGCCACAAAGGCGGATGTATACATGACAAGACCGGCAAGCAGAGCGGTGAACTCAGGAGAAAGCGATATACCGCCGGCGAAATTGAACCCTTTCATTTCCGGAAATTCGACCGTGAGCGTGGCTCCGCTTAGCAGCCAGCCGGCAGCAGGCAGAGCGACAAGCAGCAGAATACCGACACGCACCAAAGGGAAAATCTGGCCGGTCAAATCCTGGCGCTTTCTGGCCCAATGCGCCAACAGCAAAATACCCACGATTGCCATAGCCAGGCCGGCCACAATCCAGTCGAGCGCGTCGCCCTGCAGCGAAGGCAGCTTGAGGCCGCGATTGGAGATAAAGACGCCCGGCAGGGGATTCAATGCATCGCGCGGCCCTGGCGTACTCTCGGTGATGATGGCGTACCAGAAGAAAAGCTGAAGCAACAGGGGAATGTTGCGCATGACTTCGATATAGGCACTTGCGACGCGCGACACCAGCCAATTCTTGGACAGGCGCGCCACACCCAGCAGTGTGCCGAAAATCGTGGCGGCAATAATGCCGACCACCGATACGCGCAGGGTGTTGAGCAAGCCAACCCAGATTGCCCGTCCATAGGTATCGGCCGGCGTATAGGCAACGACCGATTCGCCTATGGCAAATCCGGCTTCCTGTTCCAGGAAGCCAAAGCCGGTGGAAATATTGCGAGCGGCAAGATTGTGCAGCGTGTTGGAGACCAGATACCAGGCTGCAAAACCTACGAGCCCCAATATCAGCGCCTGGTAGACAAGAGCCCGGTTCGCGGGATCATTCCATGATAAGCGTCTTTTCGGCGCCCTAGGCGAAGGTTTTTTTGTCGTCATAAAGATAAAACCGTTTGGGGACTCCTGACGCAGGAGTCCCCTTTTTGAGAGCCAGGCAGCTGCGATGGCCCTTCAATAAAAGCGGCGAGATTAACGCACTGGCCAGCCGTACATCAGGCCGCCATCACGCCATTGCGCGTTGAGGCCGCGGTCAAGCTTCATTGCCGAGCTCTTGCCAAGGTTGCGTTCGAAGGATTCACCGTAATTGCCAACCTGCTTGATGATGTTGTAAGCCCATTTCTGGTCCAGTCCCAGGCCTTTACCCATTTCTCCGGTTACGCCCAGAATACGCTGGATGTTTGGATTGGGGCTTTTGAGCATTTCATCGACATTAGCCGATGTAATACCGTACTCTTCGGCTTCAAGCATGGTATTGAGCGCCCAACGCACCACCATGAACCATGGGTCGTCGCCCTGGCGAACCATGGGTCCCAATGGTTCTTTGGAAAAATCTTCGGGCAGGATGACGTGGTCGTCGGGTTTGGCCAATGTTGAACGCGTCGTGGCCAGGCCCGACTTGTCGGTCGTGTAGGCATCGCAACGGCCTGCCTCGTAAGAGCGCATGGCTTCATCAGGATTGTTGATGACGACAGGCTTGAATTCCAGCTTGTTGGCGCGGAACCAATCGGCAAGATTCAGTTCGGTGGTCGTGCCGGGCTGCACACACACGGCGGCACCGCTGAGCTCTTTCGCGCTTTTGATTCCCAGGCTGGTCTTGACCATGATGCCCTGGCTGTCGTAATAGTTGATACCGGGCGTCATCAGGCCCAAAGTTGTGTCGCGCGTCATGGTTGCCGTCGTGTTGCGCGTCAGCACATCGATTTCGCCGGATTGCAGGGCCGTGAATCGTTGCTGGGTGGTCTGCGCTACGGCTTTGTATTTGGTGGCGTCGCCGAACATCATTGCTGCAATGGCTTTGCAGAGATCCACGTCGAGCCCTGTCCATTCACCCTTGCTATTTGCAATGGAGAAACCCGGAAGCCCGGTGTGTACACCGCACTGAACAAAACCTTTCGCCTTGACTGCGTCCAGTGTCTCGCCTGCGTTGGCTGTCGCGGCTACAAAGAACAGCGATGCACTCAGCGCGGCGGCTTTAAATAGTTTCATGGGTGGTCCCTTCGATGTCTTGAATTGGTCAACACGGCATACAATTGTGCATGTGCCGTTAGCGTGCGAATGGTAGCCGCTGGTATCCATTTAATACATGGGGGATATCCCTTGCGACACCTTACACTTATGCCAACATGATCGAATTCCAGCACGTTTTCAAATCCTACGGACGTGGCCGAAATATCCTGGCGGATATCAATTTTCGCGTCGAACCCGGCGAATTCGTTTTCGTATCCGGGCCGTCCGGCGCCGGCAAGTCCACCCTGTTGAAGCTTATTGGCGGACTGGAGCCTCCCAGTCGCGGAACGGTGCACGTCAATGGCCACCGCATCGATAAAATGCCGGCCCGCGCGCGTCCGTACCTGCGGCGCGCGGTCGGCGTCATCCTGCAGAACACGCATCTGCTTTACGACCGCAACGCCATCAACAATGTATTGCTGCCGCTGGCAGTCGCCGGGCTGGAAACGAGGCTTGCGGCCACGCGGGCGCGCGCCGCTATGGAAAAGGTGGGGCTCTCCGGCAAGGAAGATCTCAACCCGGTGGAAATGTCCGGAGGCGAGCAACAACGCCTTGCCATCGCACGCGCCATTGTGAATCGCCCGGCCATTCTGATTGCCGACGAACCCACCGCCAATCTGGATCAGGAAAGCGCCCGGCGCATTATGGAAGTATTCCGCGACTTCAATCGCGTGGGCGTCACTACATTGATTGCCTCGCACGACGGGGCGCTCATGGCCGCCTATGCTTCGCGCACTCTGCGCATCGACGCGGGGCGATTCACCGATACCCCGGGAGTAAGTTCATGAGCCGCTGGTTGCGACAACATCGTTATGCCTGCATGGTCGCCTTGCGCCGACTTTGGTCCCATCCCTTTTCTTCGCTATCGAATATTCTGGTTATCGGCCTGACATTGGCTATTCCAATCATTGCGGCATCGGTACTGGTCTCGGCCCAGCCGGTGGTCAAGCAAATACCCGTGTCGCCCGAGGTCACGCTCTTTTTGCGGTCTGGCGCCACGGCAGAAGCGGCCGCGACACTGGCGCGCCGGCTTCACGAGCAACATGCGCAAGACATTCAGACTGTGCGCGTGGTGGCGCGCGAAGATGCACTGGAAACGCTCAAGGCCAATCCGGCATGGGCAGACGCGCTTTCGGTACTGCCCAACAATCCTTTGCCTCATGCCGTCGTGGTGTCCCTTATCGAAAGCACCGACCTGGCGAAACAGGCCAATGCGCTCGCTCGGCAGTGGCGTCAACTCGACTCCGTCGACTCGGTGCAGCTCGACAGCGAATGGGTGCGGCGCCTGGAAGCCATTCTGGGCTTCGTTCGCATAGGGCTGGGGCTGCTGGCACTGGGCGTGGCACTGGTCGTGCTCGCGACCGTGTTCAATACAGTGCGCATGCAGGCGCTTACGCAGCGCGAGGAAATCGGCGTCGCACGTCTGGTGGGCGCCACCGAATCCTTTGTCCGGCGCCCTTTCCTGTACCTTGGCGCCTTGACCGGTGTCGTTTCCAGCCTTCTGGCGGTTCTGCTTTCCGCCCTGGCATTGATTCCCTTGAACGCGGCACTGGCACGCCTGGCCGACAGCTACGGCACGCAACTGATATTGAATCTGCCCGACAATATAAGCCTGTTGCTTGCCGTGGTGCTTATAGCCATATTAGCTGCCTTGTCGGCACGCTGGTCGGTCACACGCAATACGCGTTTTTGATGGTGCTCAATCTCACACCCAGGCTGAGCAGCCTGGCCGGCACCGTTGTCGATTGGCAAAAGCAGCACGGACGCCACCATTTGCCATGGCAGGGAACGCGCGATCCCTATCGGATATGGTTATCGGAAATCATGTTGCAGCAAACCCAGGTTGCAACAGTAATAGGCTACTACGAGCGTTTCCTGTCCCGGTTTCCCGATATCCCCTCACTGGCTCAGGCCAGGCAGGAAGACGTAATGCCTTATTGGGCCGGGCTGGGCTACTATGCCCGCGCACGGAATCTGCATCGTTGCGCCCAGGAGCTTGCGGCAAATTGGAACGGCCATTTTCCACCGACTCCAGAACAGATTTCCATGCTGCCGGGCATAGGGCGCTCAACGGCCGCGGCTATCGCCGCTTTCGCCTACGGTACGCGCAGTCCCATCATGGACGGAAACGTCAAGCGCGTGTTCACGCGGTATTTTGGCATCTACGGCATAACCAGCCAGCGGGCTGTCGAGCAGTCGTTGTGGGAAATGGCGCAAAGCGCCGTAGACGCGGCGCCAGCCACACTAGACATGGCCGCCTACACCCAGGGCCTGATGGACCTGGGTTCGCAATGCTGCGTGCGCGGACGTCCCGACTGCGCGCGATGTCCCTTGCAGGCAACGTGCTATGCGAATATTCATGGGGTACAACAAGAACTCCCTACGCCCAAGCCGCGAAAGGCCAGCCCCGAACGGGAATGCAAGATGCTTGTGCTGCGTTCGCACGAAAAAATACTGCTCGAGCAACAAGTGTCGCCTGGAATCTGGGGAGGCCTGTGGAGCTTGCCGCAGTACGGCACCACGACAGAACTCGAGACCGCCTGCAATAATATGGGCCAAGCGCGCAGCCCGGCCCAAAAACTGGCCGGCTTATTGCACGTGTTCAGTCATTTCAAATTGCATATTGAGCCCTGGTACCTGCAGTGCGATACCTACCGGGTGGCGGAAACCGGACCGCGGCAGGCGTGGATAGCCATTGAAGACTTGAAGTCTACCGCGCTTCCCGCGCCGGTAAGGAAAATCCTGGACGGTCTGTTCGATCTGTAATGAGCGCCCGGCCGGCCCGTCATTGACGCACAGGCCGATACCGGCTGATGCTCATCAGTATCCCGCAAGCAACGCCCAGCGTCAGCAGCGCGGTACCGCCATAGCTCATGAAAGGCAGCGGCACGCCCACCACAGGAAGAATGCCCGTGACCATGCCGACATTCACGAATACGTACACAAAGAACATCATGGACATCGCGCCGGCCAGCAAGCGCCCGAATTGCGTATGGGCGCGCACGGCAATGGCCAGACCGCGCACGATAAGCAAGGCATACAAGACCAGGAGCATCACGCCGCCGTACAGCCCGAATTCCTCGGCAAAAACCGCAAAGATGAAATCGGTGGTGCGTTCCGGAATAAAGTCCAGATGCGACTGGGTGCCCATCATATAGCCCTTGCCATAAACGCCGCCGGAACCGATGGCGATCATGGACTGTATCGTATGAAAGCCTTTGCCCAGGGGATCGGAGCCGGGATCAAGCAAGGTGCAGACCCGGTATTTCTGGTAGTCATGCAAGACCACCCAGTCAACGCCCGGCTGACATATCGCGTCTTCGTAGTAGACCAGGGTGCCTATTCCCGCGACCGTCAGCAAGACCAGGGGCGCCAGCAGCCGGAAGGAAAGGCCGCCGAAGTAGATGACGCAAAAGCCGGAAGCGAACACCAACAGCGCCGTGCCCAGATCGGGCTGCATGACGATCAGGGAAAACGGGACGGCCAGCAGCACGCCCGCCACAAAAAAGTCCAGAACCCTCAGGCTGCCCTGGTTGCGATGGAAATACCAGGCCAGCATCAAAGGCACTGAAATTTTCAGCATCTCGGACGGCTGTATCCGCACCACGCCCAGATCCAACCAACGCGTAGCCCCTTTGCTTGTTTCACCGAAAAACTCCACGCCCAGCAACAGCACGACGCCCATAATGTAAAAGTATGGGGCCAGGCGCATGAGCGTGGGAGGTGGAGTCATCGCCGTGATCCAGAGGAACACGAATGCAATGAGAAAATTGCGTAGCTGCTCGGCAAAACGCCAGTCGGTTCCGCCCACCGCGGAATGCATCACCGTCATTCCCAGTACGGCCATCAGAATCACCAGCGTCATCAGAGGCCAGTCGAACGCGTTCAGCGCCTTGAGCACCCACTGTACTATTCGCTTCATTGGACACTCGGCAATGAAACGCGCGGGGCCGGCGCAACGGGCGGTATGGACATGTCGACATCGGCGGGATCGTTGTGCTGTGGGACATCAGGCATATCTTCGGGCCGCAATATGGCGTCCATTGATTCGCCGCTCGCGCCCTCTTCTTCTGTTCCCGGAGCAGGCTCCACGGGCGGCTCTGTTGAAATACCGGGGTAACGGTCGCTGGCAAGCCGCTCCGGCGACAGCCAGTAATCAAATACCTTGCGTGCCACCGGCGCCGCTACCGTAGCACCCCATCCGCCGTTCTCCACGATCAGCGCAACAGCAATCTGCGGATTTTCGACAGGCGCGTAAGCCATGAACAGGGCATGATCCCGCAAGCGCTCTTCCACGTCCGCGCTGTATTTCGCTCCTTTCAAACTGTAAACCTGTGCCGTACCGGTTTTTCCCGCCGCCTGGTAGGTCGCCCCGGCAAACGCCCTGCGGCCCGTACCTTTGCGGATCACATCGGCCATCGCATTGCGTATCACTTCAAGATTCTCCGGCTTCAACGGTATGGTGTAGGACGGCTTGGTCACCGTGCGTATCGCCTTCGCATCCCCGGGATTCTCGACGAGGCTTACCAGGTGGGGTTGCATATAGGTGCCGTCATTGGCCAACACTGCCGTGGCCTGGGCCAGCTGCAGCAAGGTGAAAGAGTTATAGCCTTGTCCGACCGTCACCGACACCGTTTCGCCGGCATACCATCGCTGCTGGGCCGGCTTCTTGTACGCCTGGCGCTTCCACTCTGTAGAGGGCAGCACGCCGCGCCGTTCGCCCTCGAGGTCAATGCCGGTCAGTTGCCCGAAGCCGAACTGCTTGCTGAAGTCATGCAGCGCATTCACGCCAATTTCGGGTCCGAGCGAGAAAAAATAGGTATCGGACGACACGACAATTGCCCGGTGCATATCGGTTGGCCCATATGCGGCGCCACCGGCATTGCGGAAGCGCTGGCCGCCAAACTCAAAATAGCCGGGATCCGGAATGCGCTCCTTGGCAGTACGTTTGCCCAATTCGAGCGCAGCGAGCCCTACAAACGGCTTATACGTGGACCCGATGGGGTAGGTGCCATACAACGGTCTGTTTATAAGGGGATGATCGGGCGACTCATTCAATTTTCGCCAGTTCTCGACATCGATACCATCGATGAACAGATTGGGATCAAACGACGGTGCGGACACGAAGGCCAGCACATCGCCGGTCGCCGGCTCGATGGCCACCAGCGCACCGCGACGGCCCTCGAACTGCTTCTCTGCCACTTTTTGCAGCTCGATATCCAGCGACAGGACGAGGTTCGCTCCGGGAACCGGGTCGACCCTGCTGAGAGTGCGCACTGGCCGGCCGGTAGCGGTCACTTCCACTTCTTCCACGCCCGTGCGGCCGTGCAATGTTTCTTCCCAGGTCTTCTCTATGCCTTTCCTTCCTATGATGTCGCTGCCTCGATAATTTCCAAGTTTGCCCTCTTTTTCGAGCTCTTCAAGGTCCTTCTCGGATATGCGGCCCACATAGCCCAGCACATGCGCCGCCGAGTCGCCCTGCGGATATTCGCGGACCCACCGGGCGCTGAGCTCGACGCCGGGAAACTTATAGGCATGCGCGGCAAACCAGGATGCCTCGGTGTCATTCAGGTTGTTGCGCAACAATACCGGCGTATACCGCCCCGTCTGGCCCATATGCTGAAAGAAGCGGCGCCGGTCATTGGGGCTTAAATAGACCAGCTGCCCCAACGAGTCCAGCATCGCTTTCATATCGGTCTCGACATTGGCCGGCACGACCGAAAGCGTGTAGTCGCGATAATTCCTGGCCAGGACGACGCCATTGCGATCGGTAATTTCGCCACGCCGCGGAGGGATGGGGACGACAGCTATCCGGTTCTGGTCTGCGCGCGCCGCCAGACCTTCGTAGCGGACCACTTGCAGATGCCAAAGGCGGGCGGCCAGCACTGCAAAGCAGATTATGGCAAACACGCCCGCCACGCAGGCACGGACCAGCATCTTGCGTTTCTGATTGTGCGTGGTTTTCTTGAATTCGAACATAAGCGTGCTTGCCGTCCCGCCAACTCAGGCCGAGCCGGTCTCGGTCTCGTCCAGACGGCGCTGCGGCATGTGCAGCAACACGTCGGCCAGCGGCCAAAGCATAGCAGTCAACAAGGCGGACCAAAGCCAATACCACCCCACCCACTCGCCGGCCAGCCATGAATGAGCGAGTCGCGATACGGCTTCGGACAGGACGAAAACCGGAATCATGTGTATGCCCTGCACTATGGGGTTGAACCGTTGCAGTCTGCGCCTGAGCAGCAGCGAGCCGTATGCCGCCAGGCTGAAGGTAAGCGCCTGTTCACCCAGCAAGCCGCCGTCGTGCACGTCCATGAGCAAGCCTATGCAAAAGGCGGCAAGCATATTCACACGACTGGGTTCGTTGAGGCACCAGAACGCGATCACCAGCAGCAGCAAGTCGGGCGCCGGCTGCCACAGACGCCAGGGCAACAGAGAAATGAGCCAGATCAGCAGGAGCGTGAACCAGACGAAGACAGGATTGGATGGCCTCTTGAAAGGCGAGGCGTCGATGGGCTCAAGCGAACTGAGCGAAGAACGCCGCTGCCCGGGGATAGGGACGTTACCGGTCGGCTTGCGAACCATTCAAGGGTCTCTCTTTAGCGGGTTCCGACGGCGCGACATCAACGCGCAGGACAAGGAAATGGCGGTGTCTTTCGGGATGAGACAACGGCGTGGCAACGGCCAGGGCAAAGCCGGAGGCAGGGTCGCGATTGACGTGATCCACCTTCGCCACGGACAGGCCCGCCGGAAACAGGCCTCCGATGCCGCTGGTGACCAATACATCGCCCGGCTCCAGATCGACATCAGCAGTCAGATAACGGACCTCGAGCTTGCCCGTTACATTGCCGCCAAACGCAATCAGACGAAGCCCGTTGCGCAGGACCTGCACGGGAATCGATACCTTGTCGTCGGTCAGCAATGCCGCTTCTGACGTGAAGGGAGTAACGCGCACAATCTGGCCGACTATGCCGCCCTCATCGATAACCGGCATGCCGGGCCGTATGCCGCTTGCAGAACCCTTGTTGAAGACCAGATGGTGCGAGAAAGCATTGGGCGGTTCGTAGAACACTTCGACCGCTACCGACGGTTGTGTGACGGTATCGGCAACATTGAGCAGACGTCGCAACTGCTCGTTTTCGGCTGCCAGCTGCGCGGCATGTGTCGATATCTGGGCCAGCTCGATGCGCTGGCGCTGCAGGGCTTCTTTTTCCGTGCGCGCCAAGGCCGCCGCATCGCTCCAGCTGCTTATGTGCTCGATGGCGTCGCGCGGCGCCATCATGAGGCGTTGAAAGGGATACAGAACGACCGAGATGGCTTGCCGGGCGGGATCGAGCACACGCCAGCGGGCGTCGACGATCAGCAGGCTAAGGGACAGGACCACGAACACGAACAGGCGCAACTCCGCGGTCGGACCGCGTTTGAATAGCCTGATCGTGCTATTTTCTTGCATGGGATAATCGCAAAGCGCCTTGATCTGCCCAGCGCACACCAAGAGGCACGCGGACCTTACTGTACGATGCTAGTCGTAGATGAAAACCGTGCCCAGGCGTTCAAGATGCTCGAGCGCCTCGCCGCAGCCACGCACGACGCAGGTGAGAGGATCGTCGGCGACCACTACCGGCAAGCCGGTTTCTTCCTGAAGCAGGCGATCCAGATCGCGCAGCAGCGCGCCGCCGCCCGTAAGGGCAATACCCTTGTCGGTGATGTCGGCGCCAAGCTCGGGAGGTGTTTGTTCCAGAGCCGTCTTGACGGCCGACACAATTTGATTGAGCGGATCGGTAAGGGATTCGAGGATTTCGTTGGAAGACACCGTGAAGCTGCGTGGCACACCTTCCGACAGATTCCGGCCCTTGACTTCGATTTCGCGGATTTCAGACCCGGGGAATGCAGAACCGATTTCCTTCTTGATGAGTTCCGCAGTAGGCTCGCCAATGAGCATGCCGTAGTTTCGACGAATGTAGTTGATGATGGATTCGTCGAATTTGTCGCCACCTACGCGCACCGAGCCCTTATAGACCATGCCGCCCAGCGAGATGATGGCCACCTCGGTGGTACCGCCGCCAATGTCGACCACCATGGAGCCGCTTGCATCGGAAACGCCAAGGCCGGCGCCGATAGCGGCGGCCATGGGTTCTTCGATGAGGTACACCTGGCTGGCGCCGGCACCCAGTGCGGATTCGCGTATGGCGCGGCGCTCGACCTGAGTTGAACCGCAGGGCACACAAACGATAATACGTGGGCTGGGAGCGAACATGCTGCGCGGATGCACCATGCGTATAAACTGTTTGAGCATTTGCTCGGTTACGGTGAAATCGGCGATCACGCCGTCTTTCATGGGACGAATGGCCTCGATGTTGCCGGGGACCCGACCAAGCATCTGTTTGGCTTCGCGACCGACGGCCTGTATGATTTTCTTACCGTTGGGGCCGCCTTCGTGGCGAATGGCGACAACCGAAGGCTCGTCAAGCACAATGCCCTTACCGCGCACATAAATTAGGGTATTGGCAGTACCGAGATCGATCGCCATATCGGTGGAGAAGTAACTACGCAGGAATCCGAACATGGGCGCTCAGTGATATCAAGATTGAAAAAGACAGTTAATTCGCAGGTTTGCGCCGAAACAGCAGCACCACAAGTTGGCCCACGAATTAAACCAACAATGATAACTTATAATTGACCTTCGATAAGGTCGAATAACAGCATATTATGTTCTGTAACCGGTCGGTGCCCGTAGCTGTTGCAAGTTAATACATTCAGCCTGCACTCTCCTTCTATTTAAGAAATTCATGGCAATCACTCAACAAGACGTGGCCCGTATCGCACGGCTCGCACGTATTCAGCTTTCACCGGACGAAGTCGCGCACGCTCAATCCGACCTGGACGAAATGCTTGGTCTGATCGCACAACTGCAGGCCGTCGATACCACCGATGTCGTGCCCATGGCGCATCCGCTTTCGGCACACCAGGATATTATGTTGCGCCTGCGCCCAGACGTCGCGGCGCCAACCAACACGCTCGCCCAACGCCAGGCATTGATGGCCAATTCGCCTGCCGAAGAAGACGGTCTGTTCCTGGTGCCAACGGTAATCGAGTAAATAATGTCAAGCACACCTCTGCACACTGAATTCGACAGCATTGCGTCTTTGCGCGGCGCCTTGCAGGAACGCAAGCTGAGCGCGCGGGAACTCGCTATCAGCGCTCTCGAGGCCGCTCAGTCCCACAGCGACCTGAATGCCTTCCTGCATCTGGACGCCGAGTTGACGCTGGCGCAGGCCGATGCGGCCGATAAAATGTTGGCCGCTGGCCAGGGCACTCCCCTTACCGGAATACCCATTGCCCATAAAGATGTTTTTGTAACCCGGAACTGGCGCACTACCGCGGCCAGCAAGATGCTCGCCGCTTACGTCAGTCCTTTCGATGCCACCGTCGTAAGCAAGCTTCAGGCCGCCGGTGCCGTCTCGCTGGGCAAGCTGAACTGCGACGAATTCGCCATGGGCTCGGGCAACGAGAACTCGGCATTCGGTGCAGTCAAGAATCCCTGGGACCCAAGCACAGTACCAGGCGGCTCATCCGGCGGTTCGGCGGCGGCTGTCGCGGCAGGCCTGATCATGGCCGCCACCGGCACGGATACCGGCGGGTCGGTGCGCCAGCCTGCCGCACTATGCGGCGTCAGCGGCATCAAGCCCACCTACGGCACCGTGTCGCGCTACGGCATGATTGCCTACGGCTCCAGCCTGGACCAGGCCGGCCCCATCGCGCGCGACGCCAAAGACCTTCTCGATCTGCTGGACACCATGAGCGGATTCGATCCGCGCGACTCGACTAGCCTTGAGGCTTGCGATGGCGTAAACAATGCTCCGGGACGCATGCGTGCCGAGTTCAATGCAGCGGTCGATTATCAGAATGCCGCGGGCGACCAGCCTCTGAAGGGCTTGCGCATAGGCGTGCCCGCAGAATTCTTCAACGGCGGCCTGGCCGCCGACGTAGCCGCCGCCGTCGAAACCGCATTAAAGACGTTCGAGTCCCTGGGGGCAAAACGCGTCAGCATTTCGCTGCCCCGCACGGCATTGTCCATTCCTACTTATTACGTCATCGCGCCCGCGGAAGCATCAAGCAATTTATCACGCTACGACGGGGTTCGTTACGGCCACCGGACAGAGCAATACCGTGACTTGGCCGAGATGACCAGCCGCTCGCGCACCGAAGGCTTCGGCGCCGAAGTCCTGCGCCGGATCATGGTTGGCACCTACGTTCTTTCTCATGGCTATTACGACGCCTATTATCTGCAGGCACAGCGGGTGCGCCGTATGATCGCCAATGATTTTCAGCAGGCTTTCGCCGATCACTGCGACGTCATCATGGGCCCGGTTACTCCTACCGTGGCGCGACACATCGGCGACAACCGGGAAGACCCCACCGCCGACTGGCTGGCCGATGTATACACCCTGGGCGTCAGCCTGGCCGGCCTGCCTGCCATGTCCATCCCCTGCGGTTTCGGCGGCTCCGGGCGCCCCCTGCCGATAGGACTGCAGATTATCGGAAACTACTTCAAAGAGGGCCAGCTATTGGCGATAGCCGACCGCTTTCAGCAGGTTACCGATTGGCACCAACGCAAACCAGGACAACAATAATGGAATGGGAAATCGTCATCGGACTGGAGACGCATACACAGCTCTCCACCGAATCAAAGATATTTTCTGACAGCACTACGCAGTTTGGCGCAGCCGCCAATACACAGGCAAATGAAGTCGACATGGCCCTGCCTGGAAGTCTGCCGGTCATGAACAAGGGCGCTGTCGAACGCGCGATCCAGTTCGGTCTGGCGGTTGGCGCGCACATCGCTCCGCGGTCGATATTCGCGCGCAAAAACTATTTCTATCCCGATCTTCCCAAAAACTACCAGATCAGCCAGTTCGAGATTCCGGTGGTGCAAGGCGGCACGATCAGCTTTTTTGTCGGCGACGAAGAAAAAACCATAAACCTGACACGCGCCCACCTGGAAGAAGATGCGGGCAAATCATTGCACGAGAATTTCACCGGGCCCCACGGGGAATCGTCCACCGGTATCGACCTGAATCGCGCCGGCACGCCCCTGCTGGAAATCGTTTCCGAACCTGAAATGCGTTCGGCGGCGGAAGCCGTGGCCTATGCCCGCGCGCTCCATGGCCTGGTGGTGTGGCTGGGCATTTGCGACGGAAATATGCAGGAAGGCTCGTTTCGCATCGACGCCAACGTATCGGTGCGCCCCAAAGGCCAGAAAGAACTTGGCACCCGCAGCGAAGTCAAGAACGTCAATTCTTTCCGCTTCCTCGAACGCGCAATCCAGTATGAAGTCCGTCGCCAGATCGAAATTATTGAAGACGGCGGCAAGGTCGTACAGGAAACTCGCCTGTACGACTCCGAACGCGACGAAACGCGCAGCATGCGCAGCAAGGAAGACGCTCACGACTACCGTTACTTTCCCGACCCCGATCTGCCGCCGCTGGTCATAGCCCCCGAATGGATCGCACGCGTCAAAGACGCAATGCCGGAACTCCCGGCACAGAAACGCTTGCGGTTCGAGCAGGAAATGGGGCTGAGCGGCTACGACGCGGCCCAGCTCACCATGAATCGTGCCAGCGCGGCGTATTTCGAAGAGCTGGCAGCCAAGCTGCCCGATGGCCAGGCCAAGCTTTCCGCCAACTGGGTGCTCGGAGAACTGTCGGCGGCCCTGAACCGCGACGAGATCGACATCGATCAAAGCCCCATCAAGCCAGGTCAACTGGCGGGTCTGCTGGCCCGCATCATCGACGGCACCATTTCAAACAAAATGGCGCGCGATGTCTTTGCTGCCATGTGGGCTGGCGAGAACAATGGCGACCCCGATGCGATTATCGAGGCTCGCGGCCTGAAACAAATCAGCGACAGCGGCGCCATCGGGACAATGATAGATGAAGTACTGGCGGCGAATCCCGCCATTGTCGATGAATTCCGGGCTGGCAAGCAGAAGGCATTCAACTCATTGGTCGGCCAGGTTATGAAAGCGGCCAAGGGCAAGGCGAACCCGCAGCAAGTCAACGATCTGCTCAAGGAAAAGCTGGGATAGTTAGTACGCCTTGCCATGCATCCATGCATGTGAGCCCGGCAAGTTTCCCATTGCGCAGTTGTCCGGGGCGGGTAGGGGCAGTCCGGCGTGTAGGCGTGCGCCGCGTGCTGACGAAGGTAAGCCGGGGGCTGTCGTCGGCCGCTGTCTGACCGGAGCGCAGCAATGGGATGGACGCCCCCACCCGTAACGGCATCAAATGTGCCAAAGTGGAGGTGTTGTCCGACCACTTGAACCGAGAGGAGCGTCCACCAT
>JAKFFG010000007.1:0-99783 GCA_036675275.1 Pseudomonas sp.
GGGGCATTGGGCCGTCAGCGGCCGACACCACCAGGATTGCGCCGTCCATCTGCGCCGCACCGGTGATCATGTTCTTGATGTAGTCGGCGTGGCCCGGGCAGTCGACGTGCGCGTAGTGACGCGATTGCGTTTCGTACTCGACATGCGACGTGTTGATGGTGATGCCGCGTGCTTTTTCTTCAGGAGCCGCGTCAATTTGCGCGTAGCCCTTGGCTTCGCCGCCGAAGGCCGTTGCCAGCACGGTGGTGATTGCCGCCGTAAGCGTCGTCTTGCCGTGATCAACGTGACCGATCGTGCCGACGTTTACGTGTGGTTTGGTACGTTCGAACTTACCTTTTGCCATGGCGGACTCCTGACTATGGAATAAAGCTACAAATAGATTAAATTTTTTGGTGCCCATGACGCGGATCGAACGCGTGACCTCTCCCTTACCAAGGGAGTGCTCTACCACTGAGCCACATGGGCAACTACTTCATTGCAATCTGCCCTTTCGGGCAGAAATCAAAAAACTGCTGGAGCGGGTGAAGGGAATCGAACCCTCGTCATAAGCTTGGAAGGCTTCTGCTCTACCATTGAGCTACACCCGCGAGGGGATTCATCCACCTGATCGTTCTGCAAACGCTGCCAAATTGGCGAGCGGCTACAGGTAAAAAAGGGCTTTTGGTGGTGGGAGTTGGATTCGAACCAACGTAGACGCAAGGTCAACAGATTTACAGTCTGCCCCCTTTAACCACTCGGGCATCCCACCAAAAGCGAACTGCGAATTATGAAGGCTTTTTAAAGCCGTGTCAAATACGAAGAACGATAAATAGCAATAAACGCGTATCGCTGTGTCAAAAGATACAAATCCGCCGGCCGGCGCGTCTCAGGTCTCGATCACGCTGGACAGCCCCTGTCGCTCGAGCAGGGAGTTCAAGTGCTCCCATCCGTGGAAATCGATCATCAGTTGGCCACGGCTCTTGGCGCCTATTTTCAGCGTGACGCGCGTGCCCAGATGGTCGGACAGTGCTTCTTCCATGCGCTTTACGTCGCCGGAATGCGCGACGGATTTCCGGGCCGCCTTCGCGCCCTGCTCTTCGGCCTCACGCATGCTGCGGCCCACCAGCTTTTCGGTTTCGCGAACGGATAGACCCTTGGCGATGACTTCATTGGCCAGAAGGATCTGGGTTGCCGCGTCGGTGGCCAGCAAGGCGCGGGCATGGCCCATATCGATATCGCCTGCCAGCAGCATGGTCTGTACCGGCCCGGTCAGGTTCAAGAGGCGCATCAGATTGCTGGTGGCCGAGCGCGAGCGCCCTATTGCTTGCGCGGCTTGTTCGTGGGTCAGGCCGAACTCGTCCAGCAAGCGGCGCACGCCTTGCGCTTCTTCCAGGGGGTTGAGGTCTTCGCGCTGAATGTTCTCGATCAGGGCCATGACGGCGGCGCTTTCGTCGGGCACTTCACGCACCAGGACGGGAACCTCTGCGAGGCCGGCCAGCTGAGCCGCACGGAAGCGACGCTCGCCGGCGATAATTTCGTATTTTCCGGCGTCTTTGCCGGTAAGAGGACGCACCAGTATGGGCTGCATGATGCCCTGACTGCGTATCGATTCGGCGAGTTCGTTCAGCGCGCCTTCATCCATGCGCGTACGCGGCTGGTACTTACCGGCACGCAAGACCTTCACCTTGAGCACAGACGGAAGCCGGTCTTCCTGGGGTTCAGCCTTGCCGAAGCTTTCCATGACGGGTGCATCTTCGCCCAGCAAGGCCTCCAGACCGCGGCCCAATCCTTTGGGTTTCCTAGTTGCCATTGTGTATTCCTTTTTCAGATTCGGTTAGCTGCGCGGACGTGCTTGCTGGCGCAAGGCTTCTTTCTTCATGCGCTTGATGAGTTCATTGCCGAACTCTATGTAGGCTTTGGCCCCGCGCGAGTTCTTGTCGTACACAACGCCAGGCAAGCCATGGCTGGGTGCTTCGGCAAGGCGTACATTGCGGGGCACCACGGCCTTGAACACCTTGTCGCCGAAATGCGTTTCGATCTGCGCCGACACTTGCTGCTGCAAGGTTACCCGTGTATCGAACATCACACGCAACAAACCCACCAACTGCAGTTGCGGGTTGATGTTGCGGTGGACGCGCTTGATGGTGTTTACCAAATCGGACAGGCCCTCGAGCGCGAAGTACTCGCACTGCATGGGAATGATCACCCCATTGGCGGAGGCCAGGCCGTTCAAGGTAAGCAGGGACAGGGTCGGCGGGCAATCGATGAGTATGAAGTCGTAGTCGTCCAGTACGTGCTCGATAGCCTGCTTAAGCTGTTGCTCGCGCTGGTCCATCTGGATCAGATCAATTTCGGCGCCGGAGAGCTCTCTATTGGCCGGGAGGACATCATAGCCGCCTGCCTCGGACTTGACCCGTGCCTGGGCAATCGTCGAGTCTCCTATCAATACCTGGTAAAGATTATGCTCAACCTTGTTTTTATCGATCCCGCTGCCCATGGTGGCGTTGCCCTGGGGATCCAGATCGATTAACAGGACGCGCTTGCGCAGGATGGCCAGTGCAGCGGCAAGATTGATTGCCGTGGTGGTTTTCCCCACCCCTCCCTTCTGATTCGCAATACAAAATACGTTCGCGACAGCTGTGGAGATGTTGTTATTCATGGAGTTCCTTGGCGACTCAACCAGACCAGGCAGCGCTGGGCATTCAATTCAGGGACATGCAGCGCCTGGATATGGCTGGAACGCCAATCCGTGCTCTGCTCTAGTGTAGCGATCTCATCCAACGGTTCGCGACCCTTCATGGCGGCCAATTGTCCACCTTCAGAGACGTGCGGCCCTGCCAGCGTGGCAAAATCCAGCAGTGACGCAAATGCGCGCGAAACGACGATATCAGCCTGGAATGGCGGCAATGTTTCGACGCGCGCATGGACCGCGTGCAAGTTGGGAAGCTTCAGTACGCCAGCCATCTGCCGTACGAATGCCATTTTCTTTTCTACGGCGTCGACACAATGGATGTTCCATTGGGGACGCAGGATTGCCAGAACCACTCCTGGCAATCCTGCACCCGAGCCCACGTCCACGATGCTGGGCTTTGATACTGTTTTTTTATACAGTATTTGATCTAAGGGCTCGACGATAGCCAGGCTGTCGAAGAGGTGCTGAACCAACATTTGCTCGGGCTCGCGCAGGGCTGTAAGGTTGTAGGTGCGATTCCAGCGCTGCAGTTGCGCAATATATTCCAGCAAGGTTGACGACTGGTCGTGTTGAAGATCGATTCCCAGCACTTTAGCGGCAGCATCAAGGCGCTGCATGTAGATGTTATCCGCCATTACGCTGCTTTCTTCCGGTGTTGCAATCGTTTCAGGTGGATCAAAAGCAGAGATACCGCAGCAGGCGTGACACCGGACACCCTTCCAGCCTGACCCACCGTTTCTGGCCGACTGGCTTTGAGCCGATGCCGCACTTCGATGGATAGGCTGCTGATCGCGTCGTAATCGATATCGGCCGGAATGGTCGTGGATTCCTGAGAGGCCTGTTTTTCTACCTCTTCCTGCTGCTTTGCGACATAGCCTGAATACTTGACCTGGATCTCCACCTGTTCGGCGGCCGCCTTATCCGTCAGTCCCGGTCCTGCCAACGAAGTGCCGTCTTGCTTTTTCAGATCCATGAGAGCTTGGTAAGACACTTGGGGCCGCTTCAGCAGGTCGTACAGGGAATACTCCCTTTCGACTTGTTTTCCCAACAAGTCCTCGGCCGTATGCAAGGCAAGCGTCTTGGGATTGACCCAATTGCCCCTCAGTCTTTCTATTTCCGCGTTCACAGAGTCACGCTTCCGGCAGAACGCATCCCATCGCAAGTCATCGACCAGACCCAACTTTCGTCCTTGCTCGGTGAGCCGCAAGTCCGCATTATCTTCACGCAGACTTAAACGATACTCCGCCCGCGATGTAAACATCCGGTACGGTTCCGTGACCCCACTGGTAATCAGATCATCCACTAGGACGCCCAGGTAAGCTTCGCTACGTTTAGGCCACCATCCCTCTTTGCCTTGTGCCTGCAGCGCTGCATTCACCCCTGCCAGGAGGCCTTGTGCAGCAGCCTCCTCGTAGCCCGTGGTCCCGTTGATCTGGCCGGCGAAAAAGAGTCCACTGATAGCACGGGTCTCCAATGTGGCTTTGAGTTCACGTGGATCAAAGTAGTCGTATTCAATCGCATAACCGGGCCGCATAATGAGCGCGTTTTCCAGACCCGGCAAGGAGCGAACCAGTGCCAGCTGTATATCGAAAGGCAAGCTGGTAGAAACGCCGTTCGGATAAATCTCCCGCGTGGTCAGCCCTTCCGGTTCCAGGAAAATCTGATGGCTCGCCTTGTCGGCAAATCGATGTATTTTGTCTTCGATGGAAGGACAATAGCGAGGTCCTATACCCTCGATCGTGGCATTCTCGCTATACATGGGCGATCGACTCAACCCCGAGCGAACTATATCGTGGGTGCGTTCATTGGTATGAGTGATCCAGCAAGGCAACTGCCGCGGGTGCATGTCGGCGGTACCCATATAGGAAAACACCGGCACCGGATCGCTGTCTCCAGCCTGGACTTCCATTTTCGAGAAATCGATACTACGTGCATCGATGCGCGGTGGTGTTCCAGTTTTCAGGCGTCCTTGCGGAAGCTTCATTTCCTTAAGCCGTTGACCCAGGGAAATGGACGGGGGGTCACCGGCTCTTCCGGCGGAGTAATGATCCAGCCCCACGTGAATCAATCCATTCAAGAAGGTGCCGGCGGTCAATACCACAGTCCGTGCCCGGAACTTCAATCCGATTTGAGTCACCGCACCAACGACCCTATCACCCTCAAGCATCAGATCATCGACGGCCTGCTGAAAGATCATCAAGTTCGGCTGATCTTGCAAAGTCGTACGTATAGCGCGACGATACAAGGAACGGTCCGCTTGCGCACGGGTCGCCCTGACCGCCGGCCCTTTCGATTGATTCAGTATTCGAAACTGGATACCCGCCAGGTCAGTGGCGTAGGCCATGATTCCGCCAAAAGCGTCGATCTCTTTGACCAAGTGGCCTTTTCCAATCCCACCTATAGAGGGATTGCAAGACATTTGGCCCAAGGTTTCCATATTATGGGTCAACAAAAGCGTAGAGGCGCCCGCGCGCGCTGCCGCCAACGCGGCTTCGGTACCGGCATGCCCGCCACCAACCACGATCACATCGAATTCGTCTGGATAAATCATTTTTCACTCAAGCGAGGAAATACGCTAACTGATTATTATAACTCTGCGAACCCCGCGTTTCACGTGAAACAATAAATTTAACAATTACTAGCCGAGATAGTCCGACAACAAGACCACAATACTGTTTATAGATCCGATAGATTGACGCATGCCATAGAGCAATTCTGCCGCACACATCAAGAAACGGCGATTATATATAGCGGGGCTTTTCGGCGATTCGCGTCATTTTCAATAATTGTCTTGAACCAAACCGAGCAATACTCAGCTCATGTTCCACGTGAAACATCGCATGATTTCTATGGGTAAAGCGCAGCATAGCGAAGTTTGGCGGCTTATCCCTATGGTACGGGCGAAAACCATGTTTCGTGGGGGTGCCGAGTATACCGTGCGCAAAATATCCTAACGCCGGGCCGCTCGGGTCCGACTTTCGCACGTCAGGAATTAGTAAAGGCGCGCGAGGAAATATGCAAAACCGAACTTTTGGTGCTCTTGAAACCGTAGAGATCTCTAGAACACTAATCACTCAAGACCTGACGGTCAGAAATTGATTTTCGCTACCGCAACACAGCGGGTAGCCGTCCACGTCGATATCTAAATGCCTAAGCTTATCCACGCCTGTTTCACGTGGAACATCGCGATATGACTTTTAAGTCGACCATCCCTTGGATACTTCATATCGATCCGCAATATGCTGTACGGAAGAGCGAGACAATATCGGCGTTGAACATCACACTATAGTCGCCGCCGATGTAGAAGGAACTAGGTAGAGCGCACCTTCCAAAACATATTAGTCAGCGCGGCTCATATTTATGAGCCAAATAGCAAATCACGTCAGTTCTAACTGTGCCAAATGAAGTTGGTTTCACGTGAAACAGGGTGACGCAGTATTGGGGATAAGCCTGTGCATAACTGGAAGGACAATATGTTGATAACCAGTCCATCTAACACCAACACGACTCGGTTTCCCCTACAATATCCAACGCCCACCTTACGGTGGGCGTTGGATATATGTAAAGCGTGGATTAAAGGATTAAAGCAGTTGTGTGTCTATAGAGGTCGAATTGCTGTCGCTTGGGGGCCTTTTGGACCATCCTGGATATCAAATTCTACGTCTTGCCCTTCGTTGAGGCTGCGGTACCCACGACCTTCGATCGCTGAAAAATGCGCGAAGATGTCGGCGCCTCCAATGTCCGGTGTAATGAAGCCAAAGCCCTTATCGGCATTGAACCACTTAACTTTTCCCTTTTGAACCATAATGCGTAGAGTCCTGAAAATAAAGAATAAAACAACGTATCAAGGGCACTGGAGCGCCGCCAGAATACATGGCTTTCAGAGCATACCCACGACATACAGCTTATTCAACTCCATGATTACCCCAGTGTGGTATTTTTCCCGCACAGCCATTCAACTTTAATAAAATCGTACACACATGAGATTTGAATCCAAGCTTCCCAGAGTAGGCACTACTATTTTCACCGTAATGAGCCAGCTCGCAACAGAGCATAAAGCTATCAATCTGGGCCAAGGGTTCCCGGATTTCAATCCGGCTGCAGAGTTGTTGGAGCAAGTGGCCAGGGCGATGGATGAGGGGCACAACCAATATCCGCCCATGGCCGGCATTCCGATTCTGCGCAATGAAATTTCGCTGAAGATGAAGGCGATGTATGGTCATTACTATGACGCAGACACCGACATAACCGTTACCAGCGGTGCAAGCGAGGCCTTGATGGCCAGCATTCTGGCTTTCGTCAAATCCGGCGACGAAGTAGTGGTTATCGAACCTTTTTATGACTTGTACATCCCGGCCATAGAGTTGGCCGGCGGTCTACCCGTGATTGTGTCCATGCAAGCACCCACCCAGGATAGGCCCCAATATAAGGTGGATTGGCAAAAGGTCCGCGATGCTATTTCGCCACGCACGCGTATGCTTATTATAAATTTCCCCCACAACCCGACTGGGATAAACCTGCAGGAGTCCGATCTAGATGCTCTTGAATTTATCGTGAGCGAAACCGGCGTAATACTTTTGTCGGACGAGGTCTATGAACACATAGTATTCGACGGAAAACAGCATCAAAGCCTTGCGCGGCGTGAGACGCTGGCTGCCAATTCCATTGTTGTTTCTTCGTTTGGCAAAACTTACCATACCACCGGCTGGAAAGTGGGGTACTGCTGCGCGCCCAAAGAACTCTCGACAGAAATACGCAAGGTTCACCAATTCATGGTCTTTACGGTCAGTTCGCCTATGCAGGTAGCCCTGGCCCACTACATGAAGGATCCGGCTCCCTATCTGGACCTGTCAAGCTTCTACGAGCAAAAACGCGACCGGTTAACACGTGGCCTTGCAAACACCCGGTTCAAACCCATGCCTAGCCAGGGAACATTCTTCCTGCTTGCCGACTATAGCGAAATATCGCAATTGCCCGAAGCCGAATTTGCACGGCAACTGACAGTACAGCATGGCGTGGGTGTTATCCCGGTTGCCGCGTTCTACCAAAGCCCTGATTCGAGCGAATCCAACCACAGACTGGTTCGTTTCTGCTTTGCGAAACAAGACCAGACCTTGGACGCGGCATTGCAAAAGCTCGCCCTGGTTTAGCTGGCTGCGCAAGCTGTTTATACCAACTCCGCCGTGAGCGGAGTTCTTTTCCCCATTCATCGTCGCTAAGGCCCCGACTCCCTGACAACGTATGAGCTTTGATCAAGTGACCGAAGTATACCTGTCTATTCCGGAGATTTTGTAGGGGCTGCGGCTTGCGACTTGGAGCGAAGCTCCATCTGTTGATTATCTTTGTTATTTATAAAGACTAATACTAATAGATGTCTGTGGATAAGTGGGACAAGGTCATTACCGGCCGAAATATCATCAACTTACGATTAAATTCACCGGGGCATAAGGTCTGTTTTCTTGGTGGATGAAAAGCGGACAACTTTTGCATCGCTTGAATTCTGGCAGCTTATGCGCGCGCCATCCACAGGCTGTGCACAAGAGGCCGCTGTAGACGTTATCCACAGCGCAAACTGTTTTTTAATTGCCGGAATTATTAGTTACTAAATGTAATTAGAGGCAGGTAGATCGCTTTTCCACCATGCGTCGGGCCACTTCACTGTTCAATGCAGTCTGAAACACAGAGTCCTTCGTGTCGCGTAGCGATTCAATCACGCCTTGCTGATCGGCCGCCGAACGGTTCTGGCTGAGCTTTTCTTTTCCCTCGATACGCTGGGCGGTTATTTCAAGCCCGACTATGTTTTTCAACATCATTTCGATGTAATCCGATGGAGCATCGGTAATCGACCATGGATCAGGCCGATTGTGCTCGTAACGTTCCGTTTGACATCTCAGGTGTTCGAGCAACCATGCCGGATCGGTGTGGGTCGTCAGCGTTCCATGGACATGTACGGCGACATAATTCCAGGTCTGAACCGCCTTCCCTTGAGTGCTGATCTTGGATGGATACCAGGACGGCGATATGTACGCGTGCGGGCCATGGAAAATGGCGAGGACAGGGGAGCCGTCTTGGAGCAGGGCGAACTCGGAATTGTTTCTCGCCACATGGGCCTGCAAAACCCGGCTTCCGGCCGCGTTCTCCGCGATGAGCAAGGGCAAGTGCGTGGCAGCCAGCGCGCCATCGCATAGTGACACGAGGGTGCCGAATGGATACTAATGGATCAGTTGCTACTGCGAAATTGGATCGTTCAACTCAAATGACTTCGACGTATACATGATGTCCGGCTCTATCAGATAGTGGGAAAAACTTCGCCGGTATCGAAGACGACCTGATTCTCCGGCCATTGCAAGGCAGCGAGTTTGAAACGTGATTGTGTCAGCGGACGGTTTGCCTTGCGGTCGCGCCATCGCGCACCGACGGAAAAGTCCACGCAAAAGACATTACGGCGCTTGCCATGCCAGGCCATTGACTCGACGTTTCTGAACAACTGGCTATAGCGCGGCGAGGACTGGCCGGTTTTCATCCTATGCATGCGCCAATAATGGCCTATTACGACCGGTATATCGTCATCATAGTCATCCCACCAGCTTACCCGGTCCGAAAATCGCCACCGGTTGCCCGCAAAAAAGGGCGTGGCGGCCTTTTGTTCGACTCCCGAGGTCAGGACCTTCAGTGGGTTGACCATTTGCTGTGTGGCCTCGTATTCGGCGATTGAATGCAAAAACGGGGGAGGGGACGTTTCGTCCTCGAGCTGCATCGCCCAATGTCGTTTTTCGTCCAGGTAGCGTTGATACAGACCTGATGCCTCGGCGGTGGATTGCGCGATGTTGTCCCATACGCGGAATTGCTCGATGACATTGCCGACGGACACAGCCTCTATTGCCTCTATAACCGGCTTGGTCCAGGCGGCATGCACGATTCGTATGTCGTCGCGCTGCAAGGCAACCGGCATGGTTTGGAGAAAATCCACGATGGCACTGCGTTGTGCAGGTGGAGTACGCCGAAACGGCGCGTAATTTTTCAAATCGCGATCATGACGTTCATCGAAAAACCATCCAGAGCCGTCCTTGACGTCGCCGGTCAATAAATTGAGTTCATGATTGCCCAATACTGTCTGGGCATTTCCCTGTTGCACCATGTGCTGGACTAACTGGATCACGCCATGGCTGTCCGGGCCGCGATCGCATAAGTCACCGACAAAAGCCAGCTTGCGGCCTCTGTTGTGCTGTCCGTGCTTGTTGTAACCCAGTCGATCCAAAAGCGCGACGAGTGCAGAATATTCGCCATGAATGTCGCCAATGATATCCAGGGGATTATCAGGAAGTTGTTGAACCAATTGCATAGGTAAAGGGTTTGCTTGTAGTTGTTTACTATTCTTTTATATATAGAGACTAATACTAATGGGTGTTTGTGGATAAGTGGGACAAGTCCGAATTCTTTTTTGTTGACAGTAGCTTGCAGCGCATTTGAAGCGCGCATAAGTCCTGTTTTCGCAGTGGATCGAACTGGAACAACTTTATCGCCAGTCCTCAATTGCAGGATTGTTCTACGTCATTCCACAAGCTGTACACAAGTAGCGCGCATAGAGCTTATCCACAGGCTAAATTTGTTAGAATCGATAATCGTTTTCATTCGCATCTCTGATGAGATCGAACTTTATTTTTCCGTGGAGTAGGGTTTTGCATAGTCAAAAATTGGGATTTATCCGCTGGAACGTGTTCCAGATAGGGCGAATCATTCCTTTGCTGGTCTTGTTCTTATGTGTGGCGATCAATTCCACCGCATTCGCCGATCAGGCGCCACGCAAGCTGGACACCGCGTTCGGGGTCGTATCAGTAAAAGGCACGCCCAGGCGGGTCATAGCACTTAGTGAAGGTGCGCTGGACACAGCGCTTGCAATTGGTGTCCAACCGGTGGGCGTGGTCGCGACCCGGGGCAGCAACACCGTTTCCGATTACCTGCAAGACAAGGTCGGTCAGTTCAGCGTCGTGGGTACAAGCAGGGAATTCAATCTTGAAGCCATATTGCGGCTGCAGCCTGATCTGATTCTGGCGGCTAATGGCTTGAGTAAAGATGTATACGCCACGCTCAGCAAACTGGCTCCCACGATTGTTCCGGCTGCCAAAAGCACCGACGACTGGCGTATTACCGCGGCGCTTTATGCAAGTGCTCTCGGTAAAGATGCCGAACTGAAGTCGGCGTTTTCCGCCTTGGATGAACGTATCGAAGGCTTGCGGGCACGCTTGCCCGCCGGCCAGACAGTTTCGCTGGTGCGCTGGATGCCACAAGGCCCAATGGTCATGTCGGCTCATGTCTTTACAGGTCAATTGCTGGCGCAACTGGGATTCACCAGCACTGACATTGCCTCCAGTCTTACGGAACGTCCTCATAGCGATGTGCTCAGCCTGGAGAACCTGGCCAAGATAGATGCTGACTGGTTATTTCTTGCAACCTTGAATGCCGAGGGTGAAAAGACACTGGCCCAGGCTCGCAAACAGGCTGCCTTCACACGTTTGAAAGCGGTAAGTTCAAATCGCGTCAGTGTCGTTAATGGACAGGTATGGACCAGCGGAACAGGTGTGCTCGCGGCCAACAGCGTGCTTGATGATGTGGAAAAATCGTTACTGAGGAAATGACGATGGTCATGCATGGGCACCGTTCTGTCGCTCGCGTATGGGCGACCTGCGCTGCGGTGTTGCTGTTGCTCGTTCTGGCGAGCCTGACGTATGGAGCCGGCAACGTGGAGCCGTCCAGCATATGGCTCAGCCTTGTGGGGCAAGGCGATGCCGAAGCAAAATTTATGCTGATGGAATTGCGCGTGCCTCGTACACTGCTGGGCATCCTTGTCGGGGCCGCGCTGGGCATAGCGGGAGTTGTCCTGCAGACGGTAACCCGAAATCCTCTTGCCGAGCCAGGCTTGCTCGGTGTAAGTGCCGGAGCCTCCTTCGCCGTAGTACTGGCAATAAGCTTGGGCGGAGCCGCGGCGACATTGCATCTGGGCATCGCCGTAGGCGGCGCGCTGGCTGGTTGTCTATTGGTGCTGCTGGTTACACAGATGCGCGATGTGGGCGACGACCCGGTACGGTTGGTGCTGGCCGGCGCCGCATTTTCCGGAATACTGACGGCTCTCAGCACGCTGATTTTGCTGTATGACCAACGAAGCGCAGACGAAATCCGATTCTGGATTATCGGTGCTTTGGGGGGACGTCCGGTGGAAACGCTTGCCTGGAGCGTGCCAGGGGTGATACTTGGGCTCGCGATATTGCTCCCCGCCATACGTCCGCTGGCCGCGTTGGCGCTCGGCGAACAAATTGCAACAGGGCTAGGGCACCATCCCAAACTGACACGCTTGTGGGCACTGGTAAGCGTTGCCATTCTGGTGGGCACGGCTACTGCAGCGGCCGGCCCAATCGTCTTCGTCGGCTTGGTTGTGCCATTTATGGCAAGGCGTTTCGTAGGGCCGGATATCCGCCGCACGCTAGGACTGTCCTGCCTGATAGGCCCGGCCATCCTGCTTTTTGCCGACACGGTTTCCCGCCTAGTTGTGAAGCCGTACGAATTGCCGGTGGGCGTGGTTACGGCCATGGTGGGCGCTCCAGTTTTGATTGCCATTGTGCGCAGCCATCGATTGCCAAGGCTTTAAGTGACAGATCCGAAGAAAACATCGCCGATGCCCAATCACAACGCCCCGGCCGGATATTGGCTGCTCAAGCTGGCTTCATATCGAATACTGGTACACAGGCGTGGCAGTTTCGCAGCGCTGAGCCTGATTACAGCTCTGATCCTGGCAGCGGGCGTAAGCCTTGTATGGGGTGTTGAAGGTTTGTCACTGAGTGGCGTAGTGCTGAGCGCAGCCGGACTTGGCGACCCCATGCATGTATTCCTGATACAGGAACTGCGCATGCCGCGGCTGATAGCCGGCCTGGCGACCGGTTTCGCCCTTGGCGTCGTGGGATGCCTGCTGCAGACCTTGGCGCGAAACCGCCTCGCCACGCCTGGAATTATCGGCATCGATGATGGCGCGACCGCTTTTGCGGTCGCCTCCATTGTCGCTGTTCCAACAAGCCTGGCGCCTTCCGCCCTGGCCTTGTCGGGAGCCGCAGTTGCCGCGGCACTGACCTTCGGCCTGAGTGGCGGCGCCGGCTCGCGTGGTTACCGATTTATCGTCATAGGCATAGGCGTCGGCGCGATTTTTGGCGCGTTGACCAACTTTATGCTGGCACGCGCGCATATCGATAGCGCGAATCTGGCGTATCCATGGACTGTGGGCAGCCTTAACGCCCGGCCGCCCGAGGCCATATGGGTATTGATGGCGGGCCTGCTGGTGTGCGTCCCAGCGGCCAAATACCTCGCGCGGGCGCTGAACGTGCTGCGGTTTTCAGATGCGGTGGCTCAAGGCCTGGGCGTGCGCTTGCAACGGGTGCGGATCTGGACCCTGATCGTTACAGTGATTCTGACGGCGCTTGGCGTGGCCGTGGTGGGACCGGTCGGCCTGATCGCTTTGGCTGCGCCCGAAGTCGCTCGCCATCTGGCCGGCCATCAGGGAGTCGCCGTTATCGGATCAGGTCTGGCCGGCGCACTGCTGATGCTTGTTGCCGATTGGGTCGGACGCACTGCGTTTGCACCAATAGAAATACCCGTGGGTGTAATCATGGCGGTTGTCGGCGGACCGTATTTGCTCTGGATTTTATTGCGTCAACCCTCACGGAGAATTGAATGAGTGTTACCTCGCCTTTGCTTGTTGCCACATCGGCGGGCGACGCGCGGCTGCAAGCGCAGTCTCTGGGCCTGAATTATGGCAATACTGCCATTATCAGGGGCCTGTCCCTTCGCATTCCGCAGGGCCAGGTTACCGCCATTGTCGGGCCCAACGGCTGCGGAAAATCCACATTGCTGGCAGGCCTGTCGCGCCTGCACAAGCCCGCATCAGGCTCGGTGCTGCTGAATGGCAAAGATATTGCCAGTTTGCCGTCCAAGGAGGTGGCGCGGCAGCTGGCCTTGCTGCCCCAGGGCGCAAGTGCTCCAGACGGCTTGACGGTTTCCGAGCTGATTCAATTTGGCCGCCAGCCGCATCAAAGTGTTTTGAGCCAGTGGTCCCGACATGACAGTGACATTGTGCAGGCTGCGCTGGATGCGACACAGCTCAACGACCTGGCTCATCGGCCGCTGGAATCCATGTCCGGCGGACAACGCCAGCGCGCATGGATTGCGATGGCCATCGCTCAGGCCACGCCATTGCTGTTTCTGGACGAGCCCACATCGGCACTGGACATGGGCCATCAGATTGAAGTGTTCGAACTTATCCGGGCATTGGCGGAAGCCGGAAAAACGATCGTGATGGTGGTTCACGATTTGTCCAGCGCATGTCGCTACGCCGACCACCTTGTGGCCATGCAGCAGGGCAGGATTGTTGCCGAAGGCAAGCCGCTGGACGTGGTCACGCCCAAATTGGTAGAGGAGCTGTACGGCGTGAGCTGCGTGCTTTTGCAGGATCCCCATTCGGGGACGCCTCTTATTGCGGGGATAAGGCGGGTGGGGTGACTATTGTGCAACCATCCGCGTCACTTCCCTATACAGAAGCTTGGATTGCGGTCCATCCGCGAGCCTGAGAGCTTCATTCGTCTTTTTCAGCGTCAGGGTTATTGGCTGCTAGCTTTTTCACCACCTTGTCGAAATCACTTTCAAACAGACGATCCTGCACGATCCGGTACTTCTCGAATTCACTTTTCGCGTGCGCTTGGGCCAGCCTCGCGGACACCTTGCCGTTGTCCTGCAGCACCTCTCGCTCGTCGAATTCCAGGAAAGCATCCAATGTGGTCGGTGCGTCTTTGTTGTAATCCACGCTGGTAGTGTAGATGTCAGTGATCTTTTGATAGAAGCGCCGCTCGCTTAGGCGGATCTCACGGATTTCCGCCAGCAGTCGCTCGAAGTAGTCCTCACCGAGGAAGCTACCATTTTCCATCCGCTGGCGATCCAGCACGTAGCCTTTGATGGCGAATTCCCGCAGGACGCCTGTTGCCCATTGGCGGAACTGGGTGGCGCGTATGGAATTGACCCGGTAGCCGACGGAAATGACGGCGTCGAGGTTATAAAACTGGGTCTGGTAGTTCTTGCCGTCGCTGGCAGTTGTCCGGAATTTCCGGATAACTGCTTCCTGGGCCAGCTCATGGCTCGCGAAGATGTTCTTCAGGTGCTCACTGACGGTGCGCACATCCACCCCGAACAACTCGGCCATCAGCTTCTGCGATAACCACAGGGTCTCGTCCTCGTAGCGGGCTTCGATGCTCTGCTCGCCGGCTTGGCCGGTGAAAATCAGGAATTCGGCGGTGCTATTGCGGATCAGTTTTTTGTTACTCATACAAGCCTTCCTGGGGCAGTCATCATTTCGACCATGCGTCCGAAAGTAACTTCGCCTGCTTCAGCAGGAGCTCGTCGCGTACCATCCACATCCATGCCATCATGTTCCCCTTGTGCTAATGATCATTAGTCCAGCACGGTTAGAAATTCAGTCGCCAATGCGGTTGGCTGGACATCTTGAGCATTGTGTTTGACCAACATTAGTAGACCAATAGATGTCCATCGACCCTACATCACTTCCCAATACAAAAGCTGGAAAAGATCTCGCCCAGCAAATCATCGCTGGTGAACTGGCCGGTGATGGCGCACAGATCGTCGTGAGCCAGTCGGAGTTCTTCCGCGAATAAGTCCAGTACGCGATCATTCTGACTGGCGTGTTCGACAGCGCGGGCCATGTGGTCGCCGGCGCTGTCCAGAGCCTTCAGATGGCGTTCCCGGGCCAGCCAGGGCGATTCGGCACTGGGGCTCCAGCCGGCAATGTCCAGCAGCTTCTGCCGCAGCGTATCGAGGCCTGCGCCGGTCTTGGCGGATATTCCCAAAGTCAGGCCTGTGGCGGCCGGGCCAGCCTGCGGTTCCGGCGCTGTGCGGCCATCCCTGGACGAGCTATCAGTATCAGCCAAGGGCAGGAAGTCCGCCTGTTCCGCAGAACCCAGCAGGTCGATCTTGTTGAACACCTTCAGGACTGGAGTGTGAGCCGGGAGGCGCCGCGTGATGGCGGTATCGAGCTCGTCGTTTTGGGCGCGCGCATCCTGCAGGTGAATAATGACATCCGCTTTCTCGAGTTCAGCCCATGTGCGTGCGATGCCTATGCTTTCGACTGTGTCTTCGGTTTCGCGCAGTCCCGCCGTGTCGACAATATGCAGCGGAACGCCATGTATATGGATTTGCTGTATGACTTTATCGCGCGTGGTGCCGGCCACAGGTGTGACGATGGCGATATCGTCGCCCGCCAATGCGTTGAGCAGACTTGATTTTCCGACGTTGGGCTGGCCCGCCAGCACGACGTGCAAGCCTTCGCGCAGAATCATGCCCTGCCTGGCCTGATCCATGAGCGCTTTGAGATCGGACTGGATGTCTTGCAAGGCGGCATGTGCCTGGTACTTTTCGAGAAAGTCGATTTCTTCTTCGGGAAAATCCAGCGTTGCTTCGACCAGCATGCGCAGGTGAACGATACGATCGCCCAGCGCGTTCACCCGGTTTGAAAAGGCGCCGCTGAGTGAAGCCATGGCGCTGCGTGCGGCCGCGGCTGATGAAGCGTCGATCAAGTCGGCCACTGCTTCGGCCTGCGCCAGGTCGAGACGTTCGTTCAAAAAGGCGCGTTGCGTGAATTCGCCTGGCTCGGCGTGTCGCAAGCCATATTTTTTTCCGACTTCAAGACAATGCTCCAGCACGCGCCGCAGTACCGCGGGGCCGCCGTGGCCCTGCAGTTCGAGCACGTCTTCGCCCGTATAGGAATGAGGCCCCTTGAAAAGCAGCGCGATGCCTGCATCGATGGCATTGCCGTCATTGTCGTTGAATGGCAGGTAGTGGGCGTGCCGGGGCTTGAGCTGCACGGCCTTGAATAATCCTGCCAGCAAAGGATCTATGTTGCTGGCCGATATACGTACGACGCCTATCCCGCCGCGCCCAGGAGCGGTTGCGATGGCGATGATGGGGTCGTGAGATTGTGGGGTCATGGCAGCATGTGGCAAAGTTGAGGAAAAGCGTACTACTATTGGCGCGGAAGCCGGACAGTTTATACATAAAAATTTATGAGGAACCATCATGCCATATTTGATCGAAACCTTTGACAAGCCGCACACACAGGCCTTGCGGCTAGCCTTGCGCGATAAGCACCTGGATTATCTGGAAGACAATAAAAGCCTGCTGCTGGCTTGCGGGGCCAAGCTGGAAGACGACGGCACCGGCGGAACGGGCAGCGTCTATATCGTCGACCTTGAAACGCGTGCCGAGGCTGAAGACTTCGTCAACGCCGACCCTTTCGCGGTGGGTGGGCTGTTCGAACGCACCGTCATTACGCGTTGGCGCAAGGCCTATCTTGACGGCAAGTCGTATCTGTAGCCTGTCCTGGCTTGTAGTGACAAATGCACCGGTCAGTTGCCGGTGCATTTTTCGAACAGGGCCTGTTTCTGACTTGATTGGATTTCACCAATGAACGCGTTTGACTGGCATCGAATTTTTTTGGACAAACTCCCGCTCGTTTTTCTCGCTGAAGTCGCTTTGCGGGTGCTTATCGCGTATGTGCTCGTGTTCTTGTTTCTAAAGACCGCGGGCCGCCGGGGCATCCGCCAGTTATCTGTGTTCGAACTGGTGGTTATTCTGACGCTCGGCTCGGCTGCCGGAGACGTCACGTTTTATGAGGATGTTCCTATCGCTCCAGTGGCGATCGTCTTTGTGGTCTTGTTGCTGCTGTATCGAACGACTACCTATGTAATGGGCCGCAGCACACGTTTCGCTCAGTGGGTAGACGGCGCACCTGTAACACTGATACGCGACGGTAGTTATGAGATCGAAAGTCTTGCCAGGCTCAACATATCGGAAGATGAATTTTTCATGGAGTTGCGTCAACAAGGTGTCGAACATCTGGGACAGGTCAGATTGGGCATTCTGGAAATCGATGGCGATGTCAGTCTTTTCTTTTACGAAGACGACCATGTGCGGCCCGGATTATCGGTGATGCCGCCCGAACATCGCCAGGACCACTGCGAGGTACCCGATGATGGTCTTTACGCCTGCAACAACTGCGGGCACACCCAGTTTCTGAATGCGCTACAGGAATCCGCGTGCTCGCGTTGCGACGAGGGTTCCTGGTCTATTGCATTGGCCAATCGGCGCGCACGTTAACGCTCTTTCCTTATCCTCGTGCCTGGGCGCAGACGGCGATGTATCAGAACTCTGAAATGCACCGGCCATTGCCGGTGCATTAAGTCAGATCACTGTAAAAATCACGCCAGTGCGCGGATGGCAGCGGCTACGCCGGCGCCGTAGGCGGGGTCGGCCTGGATGCAGTGGTAAATATGACGCTCTTGCAGGTCTTTGGAGGCACCCGAAATCGCGCGAGCGGTGTTGTCGAACAATGCCTGCTTCTGCTCATTGTTCATCAAGCGGAACAAGTTGCCCGGCTGCGAAAAATAGTCGGTATCCACGCGATGGTTCCAGTGATCGGCTGCACCCTCAATGGACAATGGCGGTTCGCGATAGTCCGGCTGGTCCTGCCATTCACCCTGCGTATTGGGTTCATTGCCCGTGATGCGGCCGTGGTTGCCATCGACTCGCATCGCGCCGTCGCGATGATAGCTGTGGAAAGGGCACTTGGGCGCATTGACCGGAATCTGGTGGTGATTGACACCTAAACGGTATCGCTGGGCGTCGCCATACGAGAACAGGCGTGCTTGCAGCATGCGGTCCGGTGAAAAGCTTATGCCGGGCACGACATTGGCCGGGGTGAATGCCGCTTGCTCTACTTCGGCAAAGAAGTTTTCCGGATTGCGATTCAACTCCAGGGTGCCCACCTCGATCAGCGGGTAGTCGCCGTGCGGCCATACCTTGGTCAGATCGAATGGATTCAAGTGGTAGGTTCCAGCATCTTTTTCCGGCATGATCTGCACGTACATGGTCCAGCGTGGGAAATCGTTCTTCTCGATGGCGTCGAACAGATCGCGTTGTGAGCTCTCACGGTCGCCGCCCACCACCTGGGCGGCCTCGGCGTCGGTGAAGTTCTTGATGCCTTGCTGGGTCTTGAAGGTGAACTTTACCCAATAGCGTTCGTTATTGGCATTGATGAAGCTGAAGGTATGGCTGCCGAACAAGTGCATGTTGCGAAAGCCCACGGGAATGCCGCGGTCGCTCATGACGATGGTCACCTGGTGCAGTGCTTCGGGAAGGCCAGTCCAGAATTCCCAGTTGTTCTGTGCGCTGCGCATGCCGGTGCGCGGATCGCGTTTAACTGCGTGGTTCAAGTCTGGAAACTTGAGTGGATCGCGGAAAAAGAACACCGGCGTGTTGTTGCCCACCAGGTCCCAGTTGCCTTCCTCGGTATAGAACTTCATGGCTACGCCGCGGATGTCGCGCTCTGCGTCGGCGGCGCCACGTTCACCGGCCACGGTGGAGAAGCGCATGAAGACGTCGGTTTTCTTACCTATCTGTGAAAAGATCTTGGCCCGCGTGAACTGGCTTATATCGTGGGTGACGGTAAAAGTACCGTACGCGCCGGCGCCTTTGGCGTGCATGCGGCGTTCCGGAATGACTTCGCGATCGAAGTGAGCCAGTTTTTCGAGCAGCCAGACATCTTGCAGTAAGGCTGGACCGCGGGGGCCCGCAGTCTGGATATTCTGATTGTCGACGACTGGTGCGCCGGCGGCGGTGGTGAGCTTTGCCATTCTTTTCCTTTAGCGATGCATGTGTAACCGATACAGAGGTCGATAAGAACACAGGTGCAAATGTGTTCGTTTGACGAATGTTGTATGGAAGACAGTTTAGAAGCGTGTCGCTGAAAGGTAAATTTGATTAATTATTAAATAATAATAGTCAATAGCTATAACAGATGTTAGCGGTGTGTTTAACAGCCACCATGCGGGCGCTTGCTCCGGCTAGAACTTGCCTGTCAGGCCACCATCCACAACCAGCTCAGTTCCGGTTATATAGGAAGCTTCTTCGGAAGCGAGGAAGGCCACGGCATTCGCCACTTCCCATGCCGTCCCCATGCGCTGCATGGGCACTTGCTGGTTTCGCTTGCTGCGCACCTCGTCTGGATTACTGTCTGTGGAAAATGCCTTGGAAACGTTCTTCTGCACGCGTGGAGTATCGATAAGGCCGGGAATAACGGTATTGGCGCGTATGCCCTGGCCCGCATATTCTTGCGCAATCATTCGAGTGAATTGAATGAGCGCCGCCTTGGTTACGCTGTAAGCCAGATGCGGGTAGCCGAGATAGCGTATCCCGGCAACGGAGGAGATCGTCACAATTGCTCCGCCACCGCGCTGCAGCATGCTGGGAATGATCAGTTTTGACGCCACGAGCAGGCTTTGGACATTCACCTGGTAAATGCGGTCCATGTCTGCAGACTGGGTTTCGGCGATACCGCCAATCTTGCCTATACCAGCGTTGGCAATATAGACGTCGATGCCTCCAAATTCGCTGATTGCATTGGCCACGGCTTGGCCGATGGATCGTTCGTCGGCAACGTCGGCCTGTACTGCAAGCGCTTTGCCTCCGGCTTTCCGAATTTCCTCAGCCGATTCCGCGGCCGCTTCAATATCCTTATCCACTGCTACGATACTTGCGCCTTGCCGGGCGAGCGTGACGCAAGTGGCCTTGCCTATGCTCCAGCCAGGCGCACTGCTGCCGGCTCCAGCCATGAACACTACTTTGTTGGCGAATTTCATCGATATTTCTCCGGACTTATGCCGCATTCCCAAGACCGACGGTCATGCCGCCGCAAACATAAAGCACCTGGCCCGTGATGAAGCCCGCACGATCATCGAGGAAAAAGAACGCCGCATGGGCGACTTCGCCGGGCAGCCCTAATCGCTTGACTGGGATTGCTTCCAGAATTTGCTGTGTCTGAGGCGCGTCAGGAGGGTTCACGGCAGTAAAGAGCTCGGTCGCAATAGGACCGGGACCAATTGCATTCACGGTGATTCCGCTGCCGGCGAATTCCAGTGCCCAGGTCCGTGTCATGCCCAATAACCCGGCCTTCGACGCGGCATAGGCGGTCCGCTTTTCCTTGCCCAAGGCCGCTCGGCTGCTGATATTGACTATTCGACCAAAATTTCTTGCGCGCATGGCAGGCAGGAACTGCTGGGTTATCAGGATAGGAGCCTCGATATTAAGCTTGGCCACTTCCCGTACGTCGCTGATCGACGTGCTTTCCAATAATGCGGGCTTGACCATTCCGGCATTATTGACGATACGCAATATCTCGTACTCTTGGGACAGGCGGTCGAGCGCATTTGCAAGGGCGCCGGCATCGAGCAGATCGACTGAGAAATGGCGTTCATTCGGCGATAGATGGTGGGGCGCCCGTCTGTCGAGGTTCAGTGTGTGAAAGCCTTCGGCCGACAATCGCTCGATAATAGCTTTGCCGATGCCGCTGGAGCCGCCGGTGACCAAAACAAATTCTGGCATGCTAGTTTCTCGTAAGTTCGTTTGATCGATCAAAGCGTTTCTTGGCGCGTGCTTTTGCTGGCGTAGGGTATCGCCTCGTCGATTGTTTCCCAGATAAAACGGCCGGACGGTATGCGCTGTTCCTCGGCGATATGCGACACCAGTCCGGCGGCGCGGGAAATGACGGCAAAGCCGCGCATCAGCTCCGTCGGTATCCCGATTTCACCTAAAAGGGCGGCGACAGCACCGGTGGCATTGATCGTGATGTGTTTGCCGTACACCTCGTCGACGGCCTTGCCGAGCATCAGCAAGGCATTGACATGCTTTTGCGACAACTCGGTTTCTTTTTGGGCCAGTTCAATAAGTTTGATTGAACGTGGGTCGTCGGGTTTGTGCAAGTGGTGTCCGAAGCCCGGCAGATGCTGCTTGTTCGACCTGTGTTGCTGCGCGATTTCCATCGCGGTTTGTTCGGGATTATCGGATTCCAACACCTTGCTCAATAGCTGCGAACAGTTTTCCATGGTGCCGACAAACTGGCTGCCTACGGCCAGTATCCCTGCGGAAACAGCGCCCTGCAGGTTTTCGGGCGCGCTCATGTAGATCAGCCGGGTTGCGATCGCACTGGGAGTCAGACCATGTTCCATCAAGGTAATCAGTACTGCATCTGTGATTCGAAGATCAACCGCGCGGGGCGTGCGACCCATGATCTGGGTGAACATGACGTCCGTAAACGTCCGCTCGCCAATCAGATCATTCACGAGATCTTTATCGCGGTAATTCATGCCGGTCAGACTGTGCGCGCATAGTTCAGTGGTCGGGGTATGTTTCATCGGGTCTCCGTGCATAGTTTTGGATGGCACTCAGGTGCCGGATTCGGGATTTAAAACTTTATCTTTTATCGTTGTTTTCAGAACTTTGCCTACGGACGAGCGTGGCAGGCTGTCGTAGAAAATGACGTTCTTCGGGGTAAGCACCGGGCCCAGTCGTTCCCGGACGAATGCCTTGATCTCGTCCGGCGTTGTGGCGGCGCCGGGTCTGAGTTCAACCGCGGCATTGACGGTTTCCCCCCATTTATCGTCGGGTATTCCAAACACCGCAGCTTCATGTACCGCGTCGTGCAAAGACAGTGTGTTTTCCACATCGACCGGGTAGACATTAAAGCCGCCCGTTATGATCACATCGCGCAGGCGCTCCTTCAGAAACAGAAAGCCTTGTTCATCCAGGTAACCGACGTCGCCGGTATGCAGCCAGCCATTCTTTATGGTTTCATCAGTCTTGTCCGGCAGTTTCCAATAGCCAGTCATCACCAGATCGCCTTTGATGGCAACCTCGCCCAGCTGCCCGGGCGGAAGGTCATTGCCGTCCGGCGACAGGATGGCAATTTCGGATAACCACGTCACGCGGCCCACCGAGGCGCGATATGCCGGATCTGCCAATTCACCGGGGGCGAGCAAGGTGGCGATTTGAGGTGCTTCTGTCTGGCCGTAAGTGGTAGCCACAACCGGGCCGAAGAACGATTGCGCGTGACTGATCTTTTCCGTGGGCATGGGGGCGCCGCCGTAGATCATCAGACGTAGCGCGGGGAAGTCGGCCGCGCTTAGTCCGGGGGCTGCCATGAGCTTGTAGATCAGTGTCGGCGGCATGAACGTCATGGTACCGCCTTGCTGCTTGAACGCGCGGACAATATCTTCGGCGGAATTCGAAGCGCATAGAAGCAAACAGCCGCCTTGCGCCAGTAAGGGCATGACATAGGTGCCGGTTCCGTGGCTGATCGGCGCGCAGACCACGAACTTGTCATCGTGGCTGATCTTCCAGCCAACTATTTGATTGATGATCCCCGCGACCCAGGCGCGATACGGTTGCATGACCCCTTTTGGAATGCCGGTCGTGCCGCCAGTAAATTTGATCGCCTGGGTTGCATCGCGCGATAAATCGTGGCGTTGTGGTGTCGCGGCCCGATGCTTATCGATCAGTGCGGGGAATTGTGAAAACGAGAGCTTGGAGCTTGCGCCACTTTTGATCAACTCGTCGCCGACGCTGTCGACCATGATGACGCTAGGTTCCGTTGTTTCCAGGATGCGCTCGATTTCAGACGACGTGCTGCGATAGTTCAGTGGGACCCAGACTTTTCCCGCCGCCAGGATCGCGAGCATGCCCACAATGTAGTTTGGCGAGTTGGCTGCGCACAGGGCTACCCGCGATCCTGGGGAAGGATCGCGGGACTGCAACGCTACGGCCAGAGCCCTTACCGCCGTTGCCAGTTCGCTATAAGTAATGCGCCCCTCAGGGCCTTCGATTGCGGTACGGGTGGCATGCAGTTGGGCTGCACGATAAAAAAAATCAATGGGAAGCATAATGGCGGGGTGCCTTCTACAGATAGCGGGGTTCCGGGTGTTCGATCAGTTGGCCTTGATATTGGCCTTTTCAACCACCAGCGCCCATTTGTCAATTTCGGATTGGGTGTATTGTTCGAAGCTTTCGGGCGAATTCGGCTGCTCGGGCGCCGTAAAGCCGTTTGCTTCATAGGCTTTCACGACTTCGGGTTTCTTCAAGGCATTGTTCAATGCCTGGTTCAATTTCTTGATGACGGGAGCAGGCGTGCCCGCCGGCGCATTAAGGCCGAACCACGACTGGACTAGAAAGTCTTTGACTCCTTTTTCACTAAAGGTCGGCGTTTGCGGCAAGGCGTCGACGCGTTTACCGGTAGTGGTCGCAATCGGGCGCAGGGTGCCTGCCTTGATATGTGCCAATGATGAAGGCAGGTTGTCGAACATGGAATCGACTTGTCCGCCTAACAAGTCCGCAACGGCAGGCCCACTGCCGCGATAGGGAACGTGCAGAATGTTGGTGCCGGTCTGAATCTTGAACAACTCGCAAGACATGTGAATCGATGATCCTATGCCGGAGGATGCGCAGGTCAGATCGCCTGGATTCTTCTTCGCATAATCGATGTACTCGTCTACGGTCTTGAAGGGCCGCTTGGGGTTCACAACCAGAACGTTCGAAATCGAAGCCATCATGCCGATGGGCTCGAAATCTTTCAGAAAGTCATAACGGAGGTCTTTATACAAGGCCCTGTTAATGGTGTTCGCGATAGTCCCCACATAGATGGTGTAGCCATCGTTCTTGGCGCGGGCAACGTATTCCGCCCCGATATTGCTGTTGGCTCCGGCCCGGTTCTCAACGATCACTGTTTGGTCGAGTTCTTCCGATATTGTTTTCGCGATGAGGCGCGCGAGTATGTCGGTCGCGCCACCCGCTGCGTAGCCGACCACCATGCTGATGGGGCGTGTGGGATAGTTGGTTTCGGCGGAGACTGCCGCACTGTTGAGCACCAGTGCAGGAAGAGCGGCTCCGAAAATGCCTATGTTGAGGAACAGCTTGTTAAGGTTGAATGTCATGTTGTCTCCATGTGTCTATAATTTGAACATCAGGAATGGCTTCAACGGATGCTATACGCGGATATGTAAAGCAACAAACAATGTTGTTCACAATCTGGACAAATTACTCGGACCACAGGCTGCATAATGGAAGAATCAGGGCCAAAGACCTTCAGACGCGGACTCCAGATCATGGAGGCGCTGAGGACAGCCGGGGATGACGGTTTGAGAATCACCGATATTGCGGCAATTACCGGAATCCAGCGCACGACGATATATCGCTTCCTTGATGTCCTGCTCGCTCAGGAGTATGTGAAGCCGGTGAATGATGACCGTACCTTTATCTTCAACCATGCCCGCTTTGCAGGCGGGGAGGTGCTCTCATGCAGTATCGACCGGCTTAAGCCCGTGCTGGCCCGTATCAGTGCACAGACCGGCGACTCGTCGTTTCTGGTGCGTCGCGAGGGTGGTGATTCGCTGTGCGTGCACAGAGAAGTGGGTTCCTATCCGCTTCAGGTATTGTCGGTCACGATAGGGCATCGACAGCCATTGGGAGTTGGCGCGGCAGGACTCGCGTTGTTGGCCAATTTGCCCAAAGATGATATTCGGCAAATCCTCGACTCCAACAGAAATAGCCTCGCGAAGTTTGGCGGGATGACTTGCGAGCAAATGGAGAAGCTGATCCAGTCGACGCTGGAACGCGGCTGGTCGGCAGTGGGAAATGCCGCAGTACCCGGAGTGCTGGGAGTGGGGATACCGATATTGCATCGATCGGGTCACCCGATCTTCGCAATCAGTGTGTCCAGCGTGATGAACCGTATGCCTCTGAAACGTCAACGCTTCATCGTCGAGCTGATCAAGAAGGAACTCGCGCTGGTAGTCTGAAAACTGAAAAGAACGTCCATGACAAAGGGCGCCTTGCGGCGCCCTTTGCATCAGGTCAACGGAAACGCTTAACGCGCAGCCGCAGCCGTTTCCTTATCGAGCTTGTGCATGATGTAGCGTTGCTGGGCGATCGATACCGCGTTATTCACGCACCAGTAAAGCACCAGCCCGGCAGGGAACAAGAACATCATGCCGCCGAATACCAGAGGCATGATCATCATGATCTTGGCCTGGGTCGGGTCGGGAGGCGTGGGGTTGAGCTTGATCTGCAGGAACATGGTGGCCATCATGAACGCAGGCAAGATGAACCATGGGTCGCGGGCGGACAGATCGTGGATCCAGAGTATCCATGGCGCGCCGCGCATTTCGACGCTGCCCAGCAAGACCCAGTACAGGGAAATGAACACTGGAATCTGCACCACCATGGGCAAGCAGCCTCCCAGCGGATTGATTTTCTCGGTACGATACATTTCCATCATGGCCGCGTTCAGCTTGGCCTTGTCGTCGCCGAACTTTTCGCGCAAAGCCTGCATGCGCGGTGTTACCTGTTTCATCTTGGCCATGGAGCGATAGCTCGCCGCCGACAGAGGATAGAACACCAGCTTGATCAGCAGCGTGAGCGCGACGATGGTCCAGCCCCAATTGCCCAATACGGCATGCAGCCAGGTCATGATCTTGAACAGCGGCTTGGCAATGATGGTAAGCCAGCCATAGTCGACCACAAGCTCAAGGCCCGGAGCCAGTGCGCTCATGGCTTTCTGGTCTTGCGGGCCTACCCACAGATCCGATTCGACCACTTTGTGTTGACCGGGTTCGATAGTGCCTACCGACTCGATGCTGCGGATGGCGTAAAGGTTGTCGCCCAGGCGCAGCGCTTCATTGTGGCGGACTGCGTTTTCCGTCGGCACCCAGGCCGAGGCGAAGTAGTGCTGCACCATGCCTATCCAGCCGTTATTGGCTTCCTTGGTGTAGCCGCCCTTGCCTTTGTCGATATCCGAGAATGAAATTTTCTGGAATTTTTCTTCGGCCGAATACAGTGCCGGCCCGGTAAAGGTGCTGTAGAACGATGAGGTATCAGGCGGATCGTTGCCGTCTCGTACCAGTTGCAGATACAAGGCGGGGTTGACCGGTTGGGCGCTCAGGTTGTAGATATCGTGCCTGACCTGGATGTCGTAGCGGCCTTCGTGCAGCGTATACGTCTTGACGACTTTTACACCATCGGATTCAGACTCGAAGACCACGTTCAGCGTATCGCCGCTGACATCTTTCGAGACCAGCTTGAATGGCGTCAGGTGCGTGGGATAGCTGGCTCCGGCAGGGGCGCCTATGACGCCCGACTGAGCCAGATAGACCAGCGATGCAGAGTTGTCCAGCAGCACCATGGGTCCGGTGGATCCTTCCGGACCCGCGTATTTCAGCAGCTCTGCCTTGACGAGCTGGGCGCCCGTCGTATCGAAGGTCAGATCGAATACGTCGGTTTTTACATGGACTTGCTCGGACGTGCTTGCGGGCTTGTCAGTGCCTCCGGGTACCGTTGCACCGGTGGCCGCTGCAGGGGCTCCGGGTGTTCCGGCCGGGGCCGTAGGCACGCTGGTATCGGCGGGAGCCGCGGGCGTCTGCGCCTGCCCTGCGGTCTGGGTGGCAGGGGGTGTCCCGCCAAACAGCGAAGGCTTGCCATTATGGACTTGCCAGTTGTTCCATAGCAGCAAGAGCGAGAAGGAGAAAATCATCCATAGGATGGTGCGTCGGATATCCATAGCGCCTGTTTCAAGTCAAAGCTGAGCAAAGCCCAACAGTTTAACGTAGCTCAGCTGAATCGTAGATGAGCAGAGGATTGTGCGGAAAAGCTCCAGCAGGTCGGCAGTTTAAGGCAAGCTGCCGTTGTTGCCGGAATCTTTTTTCGGTTCTGGCACCGGGTCGTATCCGCCCGGGCACCATGGGTGGCAGCGCGCAATACGCCGCGTTCCCAGCCAAAGCCCTTTCAGGGGGCCATGTGTTTCAATGGCTTCTATTGTGTAGTTGGAACAAGTAGGCGTAAAGCGGCAACTTCTGCCGACCCAGGGGCTGAGGAAATACCGGTAGAACCGGATGGGGGCTATAAGCAGCGCCTTGATCATCTCATGGCGCGGTTCAACAGGGCATCGATTTCGTTGCGCACCAGAGCCTTGAGTTCGGTCAGCGTAAACGGCCCGACTTTGGAATGCAGTCGAAACACCAGGTCGCGAGCCGGCAGTTCGTGCCTTTTCTGCCGAAACGCTTCGCGTATGACACGCTTGATGGCGTTTCGGGTTACGGACCTTGCCGCAAAGCGCTTGGCGATCACAAGCCCAAGCCTGGCGCAGGCCGGCTCTGTTCCTTCGGTTTGATCACGCGGCGTTGTTACAACGAACAACGCCCCTCTGGCAAGTCGTTTGCCCCTAAGGGCAGACGCGTATTCCGAGGGGCGATGCAGGCGTGCCGCAGCAGGAAATGTGGCGCGCATAAAGCAGGCACCAACCGCAGCCGGCCGGCGCAAAGGCTTTTTTGGCTATACGGCCAGGCGCTTGCGGCCCTTGGCACGACGCGCATTGATAACGGCACGGCCGCCACGCGTTTTCATGCGGACGCGAAAACCGTGGGTACGCTTGCGACGGGTGACGGAAGGTTGGAAAGTGCGTTTCATTGGGGATCCAAAATAAAAGAGCTACCTGCAAATCGCTACAAAGTTAGTCTGTAGCGCCGCTCGCAGGCGTTTAAAATTCGTGTAAAGCTCACCATTTCATCAAATTTTGATAGTTTAGTCAAATGGTTAGCACAAGTACCTGTTAGGATTCTTGTCTGCCCTTGTGGATAACTATGGCCTCAACAGGGTAGAATCGAGGTTTACAGAAGTGGTGGACATGAAAGATTTTTGGCAGACTTGCGTCCAGCGTCTGGAGCAGGACCTACCTTCACAGCAAATCAGTGCCTGGATACGCCCATTGGTTCCCCTTGCCTTCGACGAGGCTCAAGCGGTGCTGCGAGTTTCTGCGCCCAATCGCTTCAAGCTGGACTGGGTGCGCAAGAACTTTGCACACCAGATCGAGACATTGGCAACCGAATGGTACGAGCGCCCGGTGCAGGTGGTCTTCGAGCTCGCGGGCGCAAGCGCGGCGCCTGCGCCCGCGCGCGGCGGTCCGGCTGCACGCCTGGGCGCGGGGCCCGATGCCGCCGCTGCGCAGGCCGCGCCCGCCACGCCGCCAGCCGCTACAGTAAGCTCCGGCTGCAATGCCGCTGCCGTCGAGCTTGCACATGATCGCTCGCGACTGAACACCGACCTTACCTTCGATAACTTCGTCACGGGCAAGGCCAACCAATTGGCTCGGGCAGCGGCGCTGCAGGTGGCCGAAAACCCCGGCGTATCGTACAACCCCTTGTTCCTGTACGGGGGCGTAGGCCTGGGCAAGACCCATCTTATTCACGCCATCGGAAACGCCTTGCTGGCCAGCGGCAAAGGAACGCGCATCAGGTATGTGCACGCCGACCAATATGTGTCCGACGTGGTCAAGGCTTACCAGCGCAAGGCTTTCGACGAATTCAAACGCTATTACCATTCGCTCGATCTGTTGTTGATTGACGACATTCAATTTTTTGCCGGCAAGAACCGTACCCAAGAAGAATTTTTCTACGCCTTCGAGGCCATGGTCGCGCAGCGCAAGCAAATCATCATTACGTCCGACACGTATCCCAAGGAACTGGCCAATATAGACAGCCGGCTCATCTCCCGCTTCGATTCGGGTCTTACGGTTGCCATCGAGCCGCCCGAGCTCGAAATGCGCGTGGCTATTTTGCTGCGCAAGGCCCAGACCGAGGGCGTGACCATGCCCGAAGAGGTGGCGTTTTTCATTGCCAAGCATTTGCGCAGCAATGTGCGCGAACTGGAAGGGGCGCTGCGCAAAGTCTCGGCCTATGCCCGCTTCCATGGGCGGGAAGTCCTGACGGTCGATGTCTGCAAAGACGCCCTGAAAGATCTTCTGTCGGTCTCCAACGGACAAATCACGGTCGAAAACATCCAGAAGACGGTCGCCGACTTCTACAAGATCAAAGTGGCCGACATGTATTCGAAACGTCGCCCCGCCAATATTGCAATGCCGCGCCAGGTGGCCATGTACCTGGCCAAAGAACTGACCCAAAAGAGCCTGCCCGAAATCGGCGATCTGTTCGGCGGGCGCGACCACACTACCGTGCTCCATGCCGTGCGGAAAATCGCCGACGCAAGATCCAAGCAGACCGAACTCAACCATGCTCTTCACGTACTAGAACAAACCTTAAAAGGATAACCATGCAACTCGTACAAGCGACCCGTGATGCATTGCTCAAACCGTTATCGACGGTAGCCGGAATTGTCGAGCGCAGGAATACCTTGCCTATCTTGGCAAATATCCTGTTGCGCAAAGAAGGCAAGAGCGTCGCATTTATTGCCACCGATCTCGAGGTTCAAATTACCACGCATGCCGAGTTCGGTATTGGCGATGAAAACGAGTCCACGACGGTTGCAGCACGCAAGCTGCTTGACATACTGCGCGCGCTGCCGGATACGGGCGATGTGAAGCTGGGACTGGCCAGCGCCAAGCTGTCGGTGCAAAGCGGAAAAAGCCGTTTCGCCCTGCAAACAATGGGCGCCGCCGAATACCCCACCTTGGCTCAGCCCGAACAATGGGATATTTCCTTTTCGCTGCCGCAGAAAACGTTGAAGCACTTGTTCAACATGGTGCATTTCGCCATGGCGCAGCAAGACATCCGCTATTACCTTAATGGGCTGCTGTTTGTATTCGAGCCTGGCTTCGTGCGCGCTGTGGCCACCGACGGCCACCGCCTGGCGCATAGCGGCACGGTTGTCGAAGGCATCGCTTCCAAGCACGACGTCATCGTGCCGCGCAAGACTGTGCTGGAAATGCAGCGCTTGCTCAGCGACACCGATGAGCCGGTATCCATAGACGTAGCCACGGGCCAGATTCGTTTCCGTTTCGGCGATGTCGAACTGGTGTCCAAACTGGTCGAAGGCAAGTTCCCCGATTTCACCCGGGTGATACCAAGCAACTACACGCGTCATTTTTCCATCAGCCGGGAAATATTGCAGGGCAGCCTGCAGCGCGCCGCCATTCTCACCACCGACAAACTGAAAGGCGTGCGCCTGCAATTGTCGAATAACCAGTTGAAAATTTCTTCGACCAACGCCGAGCAGGAAGAGGCGCAGGAAGAACTCGATATCGACTACGGCCACGAGCCCCTGGATGTGGGCTTCAATGTCAGCTATCTGCTCGACGTTCTGGCCAATGTCAAAACCGAAACCATTCAATGGTCGGTCCAGCCCGACGTCAATGCATCGGCGTTGATTACGAGCCCTGACGACGAGCAGTTCAAGTATGTCGTCATGCCAATGCGCATCTAAATTCCCGGAATTTATGTCGCGGGGAGTGTTTCGGGCGAGCCGGCCCGGAGCACTTCAACAGCCGGAAGGCTTATATAAGGTTTTTACAAACTATGTCAGATCAAACCACGAATGCCGCCGTTAACGGATACGGCGCCGACTCGATCAAAATGCTCAAGGGCCTTGAAGCTGTTCGCAAGCGCCCCGGCATGTATATTGGCGATACTTCCGACGGAACCGGACTCCATCATATGGTGTTCGAGGTAGTCGATAACGCAATCGATGAAGCGCTGGCAGGCCATTGCGATGACATCGTCGTTACCATCCACGCCGACAACAGTATTTCGGTCTCCGACAACGGGCGCGGCATCCCGACCGACATCCACAAGGACGACGAATTCAACCGTAGTGCCGCTGAAATCGTCATGACCGAACTGCATGCCGGCGGCAAGTTCGACCATAACTCGTACAAGGTTTCCGGCGGATTGCACGGCGTGGGCGTGTCCTGCGTAAACGCATTGTCCGAATGGCTGCGCCTGAGTATTGCCCGCAACGGCGAAATGCACGAAATGGAATTTCGTCGTGGAGAGCGCGTCGAACCCTTGAAGCTTACCGGTACGACCGATCAAAAAGGCACGCGGGTACAGTTTCTGGCCGACACCCAGATCTTCGAAAACATTGAGTACCACTACGAAATCCTGGCCAAGCGCCTGCGCGAACTGTCTTTCCTGAACAATGGCGTGAAAATCCGCCTCATTGACGAGCGCAACGGCAAAGAAGAAAACTTTGCCTTCCTTGGCGGTGTAAAGGGCTTTGTCGAATACATCAACCGTAGCAAAACGGTGTTGCACGCCAACGTGTTCTCGGTAAGCACCGAGTCGACCGTCGGCGAGACCACCGTGGGCGTGGATGTAGCCATGCAGTGGAACGACAGCTACACCGAAACCGTGCTGTGCTTCACCAACAACATTCCCCAGCGCGACGGCGGCTCACACCTGACGGGCTTGCGCGCTGCCATGACGCGCATCCTGAACAAATACATTGCCGACAACGACATGGCGAAGAAGGCCAAGGTCGACACCACCGGCGACGACATGCGCGAAGGACTGGCCTGCGTATTGTCGGTAAAAGTACCCGAGCCCAAATTCAGCAGCCAGACCAAAGACAAACTGGTGTCCAGCGAAGTGCGCCCCGCCGTGGAAGAGGCCGTGGCCCGTACGCTGGAAACCTGGCTGCTTGAAAACCCCACAGACGCAAAGGCGTTGTGCAACAAGATCATCGACGCGGCACGCGCTCGCGATGCGGCCCGCAAGGCGCGCGAAATGACTCGTCGCAAAAGCGTGTTGGAAGGCGCCGGCTTGCCCGGCAAGCTGGCCGACTGCCAGGAAAAAGACCCGGCCCTGTGCGAAATCTATATTGTCGAGGGCGACTCCGCCGGCGGCTCGGCCAAGCAAGGCCGAGACCGCAAGTTCCAGGCCATTCTGCCTTTGCGCGGTAAAGTGCTGAACGTTGAAAAGGCGCGTTTCGACCGCCTGATCACCAGCGAGCAGATCACCACCCTGATCACCGCGCTGGGAACCAGCATAGGCCCCGATTTCAATATCGACAAGCTGCGCTATCACCGCATCATCATCATGACCGATGCCGACGTCGACGGCGCCCACATCCGTACGCTGTTGCTGACCTTGCTGTATCGCCAGATGCCTGAATTGGTGGATCGCGGCCACATCTATATTGCCCAGCCGCCTTTGTACAAGGTCAAGGTCGGCCGCGAAGAGCGCTACCTGAAAGACGACGCGGAAGAAGCCCAGTTCATGCTGCAGGTGGCCCTGAAAGACGCGGTGCTCATACCCAAGGAAGGCGCCGCCCCGATTTCCGGCGACGCGTTGGCCGAACTGGCCCGCCAGTACATCATGGCCGATGGCGTCATCAGTCGTCTGACCAAGCACATCGACATGGCGTCGTTGTCGGCCATGGCCGAAGGCGTGGAAATCAATCTGGACGATGCCGAACAGGCAGCGGCGTCGGCCAAGCGCCTGCAGGATGCCATCGAGGATCCCTCCGTGCCGAATGGGGTAACGGTAACCGTGGACGAGAACGAAGAGGGCGACTCCTGGCGCCTTATCGTCAACCGCATGCATCATGGCAATGTGCGCGTCAGCGTATTCGACCGCACTTTTGTGCGCGGCGCCGACTACGCCATTCTTTCCAAGGCCGCCAAGACCTTCCTCGGCTTGATGGGCACCGGCGCTCTGGTCGCGCGTGGCGAAGGCGAGAAGCGCCGCGAGAAGTACATCTCCGACTTCCGTGAAGCCATGCAGTGGCTGCGTAGCGAAGCCGACCGCAGTATCAGCAAGCAGCGCTACAAGGGGCTGGGCGAAATGAACCCCAGCCAGCTATGGGAAACTACCATGGATCCGAAGGTGCGCCGTTTGCTGCGCGTGCAGGTGGAAGACGCCATTGCTGCCGACGAAGTGTTTACCACGCTTATGGGAGATCACGTCGAGCCGCGCAGGGCTTTTATTGAAGAGCATGCGCTGCAGGCCAGCAATATTGATGTGTGATGTTGTAGGTTCTCATAATTGAGTTACTGAAAACGTCCGCGGTGTTAGAGACGATCAAAGGGCTCTGGCTTATCGCCAGAGCCCTTTGCATTTTATTGAGTATTGAACCGAACCGCGCTATTGCCACGTTGTCAGCGGCGCAGTCTACAAACACAGCCGCCTAAGCCGACTCCCGTCAATTAGGTTGCTGTCCCGAAGCGCCGATTACTTTGGCCCAGCGGTCCATCTCTCCGACAACGTATTTCTTATGTCCTGCGGGTTCTAAGCGTTCATCATTGATTATGGTCAAGCCTAGGGCTTCCTGCCGCTGTATAAGATCTGGATTTTTCAACGCGCCTCGAAGGGCGGTGTTCAGTTTTGCGATGACTTCGGGAGGCGTGCCGCGGGGCGCATAAAGACCATGCCAAACGGTCACGTTGAAATCAGTCAGCCCTGATTCAGCCAGGGTTGGGACCTGTGCCATCGAGGGCAGCTTGAGTCGTTGAGTGCTGGTGACAGCATAGGCCTTAACTTTTTTTCCTTCTACTTGTGCGACCGCATTTGTGGCCTGTTCGCACATCAGGTCCACCTGCCCACCCATCAGGTCGATCATGGCGGGCCCGGTTCCTTTATACGGTACGGTCGTCATGTTCACTCCCAAGGCACTTTGCAGCATGAGGCCACAAAGGTGTGAGGCCGACCCTACACCTGCATTGGCAAGATTAACCTTATCGTTGTTTTGATTTATCCAGTCACGCAATTCGTCGAAGCTGTTCGCCGCTAAGGTCGGCTTGCTGATCAAGGTAGACGGCGCTTCATTGATTAAGCCCAGAAACTCGAAACTGTCCGGGACCTTATAACTGAGGTCTTTATACAGAGACGGCGCCGTGGCCATGCCTATATGATGCACGAGCAGTGTGTAGCCGTCTGGTGCGGCGCGCGCCACTTTTGTGGTTCCTATGGTGCCTCCCGCCCCCGTTGTGTTTCCGACGATCACGGCTTGTCCCAAGGGCTTGCGCAATGCTTCGGCTACGTCACGAGCAATTTTGTCGCTGGGTCCACCGGCGGCGAACGGCACAACGAGCGTAACGGCTTTCTCGGGGAAGGCGGCCTGGACGCCTAGCGAAATCCCGGCGAGCCCTAATGTCAACGCGATTTTCTGAAAATTCATGATGTTGTCTCCTTTTTATTTGTCCGGTCGCTATGCTGAAAGGGATTGCATTACGCGATACAAGTCCGCCTTTCCTTCGAAACCGATGCCAGGTAGTTCGGGCATGGTGATATAGCTGTTTTCCACTTTCACGCCATCTGGAAAGCCGCCAAACGGCTGGAACAGGTCTGGGTAGGATTCATTACCGCCCAGGCCGAGTCCGGCGGCAATATTCAGCGACATCTGGTGTCCCCCATGAGGAATACAACGGCTGGCGGACCAGCCGTGCTCTTTGAGCATATCCAGGGTGCGCAAATATTCGACCAGCCCATAGCTCAGAGCGCAATCAAACTGCAGCCAGTCGCGATCGGGTCGCATGCCACCATAGCGAATGAGATTACGGGCATCTTGCATGGAGAATAAGTTTTCTCCGGTTGCCATCGGATTCTTGTAGTAGCTGCGCAATGCTGCTTGCAACTCAAAATCGAGCGGATCGCCGGGTTCTTCGTACCAGAACAGATCGTATTGCGATAGCGCTTTGGCGTAGGCGATTGCGGTATCAAGGTTGAAGCGTCCGTTCGCGTCGACGCAAAGCCTCTGGCCATCCTGAAGCACGCTGAGAATCGAGTCGATACGACGGAGATCTTCATCCAGCGAGGCACCGCCGATTTTCTTCTTGACGACACTGTAGCCGCGATCAATGTAGCTGCGCATTTCATCTTTGAGCTTGTTGTGGTCTTGCCCGGGATGGTAGTAACCGCCGGCGGCATAGACAAAAACTTTCTTATTAGCGTGGCCGTCTCCATAGCGGTCGGCCAGCAGCTGGAATAGCGGCTTCCCTTCGATTTTGGCCACCGCATCCCAAACGGCCATATCAATCGTGCCTATTGCCACGGAGCGCTCACCGTGGCCGCCTGGCTTTTCGTTGGTGAACATGGCGTCCCATATTTTATGGGGGTCCAGATTGTTGCCGCTGGCGTCAATTAACGAGGCGGGATCTGCTTCAAGCACGCGCGGTATAAAACGATCCCGCATCAGTTTTCCCTGACCATAGCGTCCGTTGGAGTTGAATCCGTATCCGATAACCGGTTTACCATCGCGAATGACGTCCGTGACGACCGCTACAAGACTCAAGTTCATTTTGCTGAAGTCGATGTAGGCATTCCGGATCGGAGAACTGATCGGAAGTGTTTTTTCAATAATGTTGACGATTTTCATCTGGCGATCCTAAACTTTGTTCCTGAATTAAGTTGGGATATGGTCGGTCTTCCGGCTCTTTAGATCCAATGCTTTTTTTCTCTCCCTCTATGCTTGGAAAGCACTGGCATGAACATATCCTGGCTTGAAGACTTCCTGGCTCTTGCGTTTACCAAGAACTTTTCACGGGCTGCCGACTTACGCCATATGACTCAGCCGGCATTTGGCCGGCGCATACGAGCTCTTGAAGAATGGCTGGGCACAAGTCTTTTTGACCGCGGAACGCAGCCGATCACATTGACGGAGACGGGCGAGTGGTTTCGTAAAGTCGCGCAGGATCTGCTGGCACAAGTCGCACGCCTTCCTGTAGAGGCGCGCGCTATAGAAGAATCGTGGTCAACAACGTTGCAGTTCGCCGCGACGCACACCCTGTCTTTTTCCTTTATGCCCAATTGGCTTCGGAGTCTAGAGCCCCGAATAAGCGTAGGAGCTATACAGTGTGTTTCCGATATGCTGCAACGTTGCGAAGCGCTCATGCTCCAAGGCAAGGTTCAATTCGTTCTATGTCACACTCATCCACATATCAATGGACAACTTGAGGCTGCGGGTTATCCATCCATTCAACTTGGAAATGACACCTTTGTTCCTGTGTCCTCAGCGGATGATCGGGGCCAGCCACAGCATTATGTGACATCGACAGATGGTCGCTCCGGTGCCATACAGCTGCTTGACTACAGCGCTGAATCGGGCATTGGCCGAATCTTGCATCAAATTCTAGGGCCGGAGCTGGATCGTCTATCCATCCAGACGGTTTTCACCGCGCATCTGGCCTCGGTGCTTAGGCCCATGGTGCTTAGCGGCCGCGGCATCGCATGGTTGCCGCAATCTTTAGTTGCCGATGACCTGCACGCCGGGCGCTTGGTGCTTGCCGGCCCGGAGCAGTGGCAGATTCCCTTGCAAGTTCGGCTCTATCGCGATCGCTCAACATTGAGCCAAGCGGCTGAAATGTTCTGGGAAGCTGTCTGTGACCGTCATTGACGGCTCTGAAGGCTTCCCAGGTTGCGCCAAGGCTGCAGGGTATCGAAATTCACGGTACTACAGCGCTAGCCTTTCGCCGCCACAACCTGACCCGCAGCCTCGGCAGCGACCCGGGCCAGCTTATATGATTCGTTCAACACCCTGGTGGCGTAGCCTTTTGCGTTGCCCGAGTATTTTCCCAGCGCTTTGTTGAGGCTTCCGCCGGCCTTTTCCAGATACTCTTCCAGAACATCAGCCCCCACCCGAATGTTCACCTCGGGATCGAAGAGCGATTCGGATGGGTGCAACTTTTCGGGGTGCCATCGGCGAACGACTTGCATCAGGCCTTGGGCGCCATACCGGCTTTGCACTTTTGCACGCAATGAGCTTTCTTTTTGCATCATGGCGATGAGGAGCTCTGGAGACATTCCGTCGCGCTTGCTTGCCTCTTTCCAGGCGAGCTCGACGTATTTGCGGATTGCCGATTCACTTCGACGAAACTTCGCGGCCAGATACTCTGTTTGCGCTTGTATCTTCGCTTCTGTTTCAACGCTCATCAAGCGTATGTGTTCCATGGATTTGAAGGGCGCACTCGGCGTTGTCAGGGCGTCGGGTTCCAAAGAAGGCATTTGCAATGCGACCTGCTCGGTCGAGGGTTGCCATTCCTGCTCGTTGAGTTCACCGGCTAGCGAATCAGGTGGGACGAGAGCGCCCGCCGCCAGGACAAGTGCGGCGGCAAGTAGGCGGTTGCTTCGGTTGAAAGTGAAGACTTTTGCTAAGGAAAGGATATTCTCAAATTGCTTAATGAAGGTCATTGGTCCGGTGCCGCCACAGCTGGCGCAGGAACGCAGAATCGGTTCCCGGCTGTTCAAGCTTGCCGTTCTCGATGGGGTCTGACGCTGGCGGCAATCGGTTCCTCGTAGCACGAGGACGCCGATCAGTGGCTGTGTTGCGGTGTGTATTATTGATGTGCGGCGCCAAGCGACGCTGCATTTTCTCTCGAAAAGCATAGCATTGACCCTCCCATGTCGGACTTACCAAATGTAAAAACAATACAGAATGGCAACAGGAGAGTCCTTCCCCCTGGGAACCGTGCAAGCACCCGCGTCCCGGTGCGGTGCGCACGATTTCCGCGTTGCGCAGCGACGAGACGGTATCGTCGGGCTGTGCATACGGTAGGATATTTTTACGTTTTACCGCTATGGGCCAGGGGCTCTAAGTCTGATGGCCCTTATTCAGCCCAGCGCATATGAGGGTACTTGATGGAAGTCCCGCAGATGGTTCGGCACGATCAGAACGTTACTTTGACCGAAGCAGCGCTGCGCCGGGCTTCGCCATGGTATACGGCCTCAATGTTGTTGCCGTCGGGATCCAGTACAAAGGCGGCGTAGTAGCCGGGGTGATATTGGCGCAGGCCGGGGGCGCCGTTATCCTTGCCTCCATGATCCAATGCGGCTTTGTAGAACGCATCTACCATTGCCTGGTCTTGCGCCTGGAACGCCAGGTGATTGCGCCCGGTCAATTCGCCGTTGGCTGCCTCACTGTCGGCGGTGGAAACGACCAATTCGTCGGCCCAGAAAAATCCATCGCCTGTCCCGCCCATTGGAATTTTCAGAACGCCGAAGACAGCGTTATAGAATGAACGACTTGCCTCCAGATCTCGTACGATAAGCTGTATATGGTCTATCAAGCGGCCACGGTGCAACTCCTGAATTTCCATGGTGTTCTCCAAGTATCGATGGCATGTTGGACTATATTGGCGTCAAAACCGCGGTCGCTCTTATGCGCGAGATCGCGGCTTCGGAAAAAAGGATAGATCAATTTGACGGCCTTGCCAAAATTCATGCGCCTCGTTGCGGCGAGCCTGGTGTCTTCTTGCTGCCTTGTCACTGCCAGTTGGGCTGGCGATGGTTCGGCCCGCATTCGCGACATCGTGAATGCCGCTATTCGCCCGGTCATGGCGGAGTACGACATACCCGGTATGGCGGTCGCTGTGACCCAAGACGGCCAGCCTGCCTACTTCAACTATGGCGTTGCGTCGAGACAGAACAATATCCCCGTCGGCGAGCAAACACTCTTCGAGCTCGGGTCCATCAGCAAGACTTTCACGGGAACGTTGGCAGCCTACGCTCAGGCGTCCGGGCAACTGTCGCTACAGGACAGTCCAGGCCAGTACATACCTCAGCTCAAGGGCAGCGCGATCGATCAGTTCAGCCTGCTTCATCTTGGAACCTATACAGCGGGCGGGCTGCCATTGCAATTTCCCGATGCGATCCAAAATGATGGCCAGACGACGGCTTATTTTCAGCAATGGCAGCCGGATACGGGACCTGGCCTGCGACGCCGGTACTCCAACCCCAGCATAGGTTTGCTCGGGCATATCACCGGTCTTGCATTGAATAGTAATTTCGCCGATGTCATGGAAACCCGGCTGTTTCCCGGGCTGGACTTGAGCCACAGCTATATCCAGGTGCCAGATAGCGCGATGGCCGATTATGCGTGGGGATACGACCGGGCGAACGAGCCTATTCGGGTCAATCCCGGACCGTTCGATGCGCAAGCCTATGGCGTGAAATCCACGGCGGCTGACATGATTCGTTTTGTGCAGGCGAATATCGACCCAACGCACCTGGCAGGACCGATGAAGCGTGCGATTGAAGGTACTCAGCTGGGCTACTTCAAGGTCGGCGACATGGTGCAGGGGATTGGGTGGGAACAGTACCCCTATCCCATCACTCTGGAGGCGCTGCAGGCCGGAAACTCTCCCGCCATGAGCATGGAGTCCAATGCGGCACAGCGCATCACTGCGCCACGGGCGCCATCGGCGCCAACCTTGTTCAACAAGACGGGATCCACGAATGGATTTGGCGCGTATGCGGTGTTCGTGCCGGCGGAGGGCATCGGTATCGTGATGCTGGCGAACAAAAATTTTCCGATATCGGCTCGCATCAAGGCGGCATATGCCATTCTTGAACACCTCGTTGCCATGCGTGCTCACGCGACGCGGACTGTTCCGGGTGAAACCTCGCATAGCTCACGCTAGCGGTCACCGACTCTACAATAGGCCCATCACCCTTCATTCCGCGAGCCGCGCATGACAGCCTTGCACACGCTACCTGCCACAGATTTGATTGCACTGATCCGGTCAAAAAAGCTTTCCCCTGTAGAGCTCGTGCAAGCGAGCCTGGACCGCGCCGAGCAGCTTCAGCCCATCCTGAACTGTTTCATCACGCTATGCGGTGAACGAGCGATGGCACAGGCGCGGGAGGCAGAGCGGGCCATTATGCAAGGAAAAGCCATGGGACGCCTGCACGGCATTCCCTATACCGTCAAAGATCTTGTCCATACCGCGGGAGTTCGCACGACATTCGGCACGGTGCTCTACAAGGACAGCATCTCAACGGAAGACGCTCCGTCCGTTGCCCGCTTGAATACCGAAGGCGCCATCCTGATCGGGAAGACGACTACCCCGGAATTCGGCTCCCAGCCCTTTACCCGCTCGCCCTTATTCGGGCAGACGCGCAACGCATGGGATGCCGGCCGAACCAGCGGTGGATCCAGTGGCGGTGCTGCAGTGGCTACGGCGGCTGGCATCGCGCCGCTGGCGATCGCCACCGATGGCGGCGGCTCAACGCGTATCCCAGCCGCCTGCAACGGCGTGGTGGGCATCAAGCAAAGCAATGGCATCATTCCGCACAGCCAGGCGCAAGACTTGTTCGGCAATCAGACTTACGTGACCCCCTTGACCAGGACTGTCGCAGATACCGGCCTGATGCTGCAGGTCATGAGCGGCGACTATGCGCTGGACCCCTGGTCTATCGGCCTGAAGCGCGCGGACTATGCAGAAGCAGCGCGACATCAGGGCGACCTGCGGGGAAAACGCATCCGCTATTCCTATGCGCCCGAAGGGCGGGTGGTGTCGGCCGATGTGCGGGAAACTTTTGATGCGGCGCTTCAAACGCTGGCCGGCCTTGGCGCCACGCTTGAGCCTTTCAAGGCCAAGGATTTTATTGTTGAACCCATTTGGCGCACGATCAACCACACGGTCTGGCGCACGCGCTTCCTGCCCTTGGTCGAACAGCATGGAGATACATTCAGCGCAACCTTTCGGCGGCAGATTCTGTCGGCGGGTGAGTTCAGCGCCGCCGATTATCAAGAGGCGATGTTTGCCCGCACGACGCTATTCAAGCGCATACAGGCCTTGTTCGATACGGCGGACCTGTTCGTCATGCCTACCATCACCAGGACGGCGTTGCCGCTGGATATGGACTTGTTCGACCCCATAGAGATAGACGGCAAGCAGTATGACGGCATTCGCACGCACTGGTACCCATGGACGATGCTCTTCAATATGACGGGCCATCCCGCCATCACGCTTCCTTGCGGGCCGGCACGCGATGGCTTGCCCGCGGGCATTCAGTTCGTGACCCGTTATGGCAGCGACGATGAGCTGCTGCGATTTGCGTCGATGTTCGAAAGCGCAACGGGAATATATGGCCAGCCAGTATATTGACAGGCAGCGCCGCGCTGCCGTTTCTCCTTGAAACGCGGGCAGGCCGCAGTCAGTCCATCACGATGCCGGTGCGCTCGACAACAGGGCGCCAGGAAGCAAGCTCTTCGCGCGCACGTTGCGCCATGTCGGCGCCTTTGGCGGGCGCCATTACCAGTCCCTTGGCGGCGAGTTGAGCGCGAAGCTCAGGCGCTTCTGACGCCTTCAGGAATGCACCTTCAAGCGCCGCAACCGTCTTGTCAGGCGTTCCGGCAGGCACCACGATGCCATAAAAGCTCGTCGCCGCCTTGAACTCGGGAAAGCCCTGCTCTGCCAGCGTCTTTACCTCGGGCAGGGCATCGAGCCGTTTGGTGCCGCTGACGCCCAGGAATTTGATCTTCTTGGCCTGGTAGAGCGGCATCATGCTGGCCACCGCGTCCCATCCGATGGACACGACGCCGCTGGCGACATCGATCAGCATGGGGGACGCGCCCCTATAAGCCACGGGCTCGATTTTCATATTCTGGCTCGCATTGACGGCGAGTATTCCCAAGTGGCCCGAACTGCCCAGCGTTGCGACGCCCAGGCTGGTGACTGACGATGGATTTTTCTTTGCCCACTCCACGTAGTCCTTCATGCCGTCGAATGGCTGGGACGCGCCCGTGACGATGGCGGTCGGAATATCGACCAGCGTCGCGACGGCTCGCAGATCTTTTTCTGCGTCGTAGCCCGGCGACTTATAGGTAAGCGGAAAAATCGTCATCAAAGGCGAGGGAACCAGATACATAGTCCTGCCGTCGGGCTTGGAGTCTTTTACATAAGTGAGCGCAATCCGGCCGGAGGCGCCAGGCCGGTTTTCCACGATGACTGTCCCCGCGCCATCCTTGCGCAATTGTTCCGCATAGGCGCGTGCGACGGTGTCGGCAGCGCCACCCGGGGCATAACCTACAACAAGAGTCATTGGGTCGGGCAATGTCGCCGCGGTCTTTTCGGCATGCGCCGCGAAGGCCATTGCACAGCAAATAGCAGCCGGAAGGCCGCAACTACGGAGTCTGGTAATCATCGACATGGGATCTCTCCATTGTTGTACCGGCAACGGTACAGGCTTGGTGGAATAAGCGCAGTCTACGGCCTTTTGCGGCCGCATGTTCACAATAAATATCAGCGGGTTGATATCGTTTCAGCATGTCTTGACCCTCTCTACTGCGGCTCGGATACTGACGGCACTACAATCATAGGAGGTAGGCATGAACATAGCAAAAACCGCCATGCTGGCGGCCACCGCAACCATTATGTCGGTCATGGGCTCCGCTGGCGCGGCCACTTACCCTACAGAGCAAGTGCGACTTGTGATTCCTTATACACCCGGTGGAGGGGCGGACACGCTGGGGCGGCTGGTCGCGGGACAAATGGAAAGCACGCTTGGTGTGGCGGTTGTCCCGGAGAACAAGCCGGGTGCCAATACCATGGTGGCCACGGATTACGTGGCTCATCAGAAAAACAACGGCTACACCCTGCTGTACGCATCGAGCTCCTTCACGATCAATCCGCACGTCTACAAGACCCGATACGATCCTGAAGAGACGTTCGAGCCGGTGGCCATTTTGTCCGAGATCCCATTGATCATGGTAACCAGCAAGGATTCGCCCATCACTTCTGTGGCTGATCTCATGGATCGTGCTCGCAAGAGCCCGGGCCAGATCAGTTATGGATCTTATGGGGCTGGCAGTGCGGCGCATCTGGCCGGCGCACTGTTCGAGACAATGACTGGCCTGAAGCTCCTGCATATTCCCTACAAGGGCAGCGCGCCCGCGGTCAATGACCTGATGGGCAATCACGTTGATATTGCTATCGTCAGTCTTGAGGCAGCCCGGGAGCTCGTGATCGCAGGGGAGGTTAGACCTTTGGGTATATTCAACGAAGAACGATTGAGTTCTTTGGCCGATATCCCCACTGTCAGCGAGAGTGTTCCGGGTTGCGTCACTGTGGGCTGGAACGGAATACTGGCTCCCAAGGGAACATCTCAGGAAATCATCGCCAAGTTGAATTCATCGGCCAATGCCGCATTGACTTCGCCTAAACTGGTCACGCACTTGGCCAAGCAGGGACTTGAACCGAATCCCCGTACGCCCGAAGCTTTCTCCAAGATCATTCTCGCCGAGGATGAAAAATGGGCGCGTGTCGTCAAAGAAGCAAATATCAATCTGAAGTAGAAAACCAGGCGGGCGTGGGGATCAAGAGCGCCCCACGCCGTACGACGGCTGGGTCGCCGGCATCCAGGACCGACTGATATCTTCAGAGATGCAGTCAGGGCTGAAATGATCGTGCAGGGTTGTTTTAAGGATGGACTCGACGCGATCCCTCATGTCGTCGAATTCATGCGCGTGAACGCCAATGCCGATAGCCAGCGGTACGCCTGCGACGTCGACAGGGATGCGTGTGGCAATAACCGAAGATCCCGGCGTGACGTCCTCGCGGCTGTAGGTGAACCCTGTGCGGCGGCATTGCTGTATGTCCTGAACCAAGGCTTCTATATCGACCGCTGGCGCCAGCGAGCTGTCCATTGCGTTTGCATTGCGGGCGATTCGACGCACTTCGTCGTCGTCGAGGACACTTAATAGCACTTTGCCGACGGCCGCACGGCATATCGGCCTCATCAGGCCGGGTTTCAAGCCGACGCGCGAGCTGCGGGCCGACACAATATGCATATACTGCGCATAGAGTCCATTGCGGATAGCCAGCAAGACGACGTGTCCGGTGCTGTCGGCCAGGCTTTCCATCAGACGAAGCAGACTGCCTTCATTGAATAGGCGGTGATGCATCCACATGCTCAGAAAAGTGACCCGCACGCTAGGATAGAAGGTGCGAGCGTGGCGATCATGGATCAGGTAGCCCAGATTGTGCAGTCCATGCAAGAGCACCGACGTACTCGACTGCGGGTACCCCAACTTTGTCGAGATATCCTTTACGGTGAGCGGGCATTGCTCAACGGAAAATAATTCGAGTATCTCGAGGCCGCGGTGAATCGCGCCTACTGACTTGCCGTAGGGTTCGCTGGGAATGTAGGAAGTGAGAGCGAAGTCGTCGGAAGAAAACATAATTAGTCAGCCTCCATGGCGTTGGATGGTTAGCGACTTACTCCTGCAATATAGCGGGAAAGTATGGCTTCGGTGTGTTCGCCCAGCGATGGTGCGGCAGAGCGGTAGGCGGGACGTTCGCCATCGAAGCGTATAGGAAGACCGACAGTCCGGCGGCCGTCGACCTCTTGTACCAAGCCAAGTTCCCGCGCGTGCTGGTCGTCGGCAAGCTGCGCAATCGTCTGAACGGGCGCGTTCGGAATGGATGCCCGGTCCAGCATTTGGGACAGCGTTTGGCTATCAAAGCCCGCTGCAAAGTCGACAATGATGGGCAATAACTCCTGCTGATTCACAACGCGATCGCCATTCCTGGCAAATCGAGGGTCTTCTGCAAGCTCCGGCCGCTCCATGACTTTACACAGAGCGGCAAAAAGCTTGTCATTTCCGGCACCGATCACCAGCCAACCGGTTTGCGTGCGAAAAGCCTGGTAGGGAACTATGCCGGCGGCGCCGGAGCCTTGCGGCAGTTGTGGGCCGCCTCCCATGAGATGGCGTGCCATCGGGGTCGCCACCCAGGCCACGGCTGTCTCGAACAGGGACGTCTCTACACGGCATCCTTCGCCAGTCTGTTTGCGCGACAGAAGCGACGCCAGAATGCCGATCGTGGACCAGAGGCCCGCTCCCATGTCGACCATCGATACTCCGACCCGCACGGGCGGGCGTTCCGCATTTTCTCCCGTCACGCTCATCACGCCGCAATAGGCCTGCATCAGCGGGTCGTATCCGGGTTTGTGAGAAAGTGGTCCTCCTGCGCCAAATGCACCCAGTTCGCAGTACACCAGCGCCGGTTTGGCCGATGCGAGCGCCTCGGGCCCCAAGCCCAGCTTGTCGGCCGAGCCTGCACGCAGATTGCAGATGACCACATCCGCGCGATCGACGATCAGGGCCTTCAAGGCATCCCGCTGTTCCGGATCGGCCAGATCGACCGCGATGCTGGCCTTGTTGCGATTGAAAGCGCTGAAGTGAGGGCCCATGTCGCCGATGAAAGGCGGTCCCCACGCCCTCGCGGAGTCGCCTCCTTTTGGGTTTTCGACTTTAATGACTTCGGCGCCCAGTTCGGCGAGGATGAGGCCTGCATAGGGAGCGGCCACGCTATGGCCGATTTCGACAACGACGTAACCGGCAAGCGGTTGAGTGCTAGACATCATGTGCTTCTCATTAGGTGGTTTTCAGGAAACGACTTTTTGTGCATCCAGCTGGGCCAGCAGGCGCTGGGCACGAATCACCACCGGTTTGTCTATCATCCGGCCATCGAGCGCCACAGCGCCCGCTCCCCGCTGCACTGCTGCTTCGTAGGCCTGCACGATCCGGCGTGCGAGGTCGACCTGCGCGGCGCCCGGGCTGAACACCTCGTTCAATACAGGCACTTGACGCGGATGAACGCAGGTCGCTCCCGCAAACCCGAGTCGCCGCGACCTTGCCAGCATTTGCCGGTAGCCGTCGTCGTCGCCGTCGATGCTGGCGACACTGGCAAGCACGCCGAGCGGGAGTATGCCGGCGGCGCGCGCGGCGATTACGCCGAGCATCTTCGCCACATACAGGCTGTCTGCGCTGGGTTCGGCATCCAGTTCTGTAGCGAGGTCTTCGCCGCCGACAGCCATGCCGACCAACCGGGGATGAGACTTGGCGATTTCGTTGATCTTGCCCATTCCGTCGGCGGTTTCGACCAGCGCGACCATCTTGGTGTGGCCTACATCGATGCCGAGTTCGAGTTCCCGAGCCATGATGACTTCCGCCAATAACTGAATGTGTTCAGGACCCTTGACCTTGGGGACGATGATGGCTGCGACGTCTGGCGATACAGCGCTCTCTATGTCGCGAATGGCCAGCGTCAGTTCCCGATTGATTCTTACGATGACGTCGGCGCCCCCGGTGCGGATATGGGCCGCGGACGCGCCGAGACCGGCGCGCGCATGCGTTTTTTCCGACAAGGCGATGGAGTCTTCCAGATCGAGAATCACCGCATCAGCGCCGCGCTGGTGCGCCTTGGCAACAAAGCGCTCAGCATTCGCAGGGCAAAACATCAGGGAACGCCAGAGGGGAATTTCGTGATGGCTCATGTTCAGTGCTCCGAGGCGTTGAATTGCAGTTGCACCGTGGCGGCCGTACGGTTACCAGGGCCTATCGCGTCCGCGCCCATCGTATGCAGGCCTCCTTCGGACAGTAGCGGGCCGCCGCACAGACGCAAAGTATCGCCAAGGAACAAGGGACTGGACAGCCGCGCTCCAAGCTTCGCCAGCCGCATGCCGTTTGCTTGCTTGATGGCTTCGCTGATCAGCAAGTGCAGGGTCAGTGCGCCGTTCATGACGCAGGCGGGATAACCCTCTTGCTGGCGGGCGTAGTCGGCGTCGTAGTGAATACGATGACCGTTCCAGGTGAGGGCGCTGTACCGATAGAGAGTTACCGGATCTATTGTCAGTTCGTGCTCCCAGTCGAAAGCAGGCACGCGCGCAATGCCGGGGGGTTCTTTACTGACTTCGGAAGCGGTACCGGCTTGGATTGCCTCGCGGTACACCACATTCTGACGTTCGACGACAGCGGGTTCGCCGTCCAGTTCAATAGTGTGTTTGACCTGGAGAAATACGAGCTGCCCCGAGCGTCCGGTTTTGGGTGTGATGGAGGAGATTTCAGAAACCTTGCGCGCCTCCGCGCCAACTATCAGCGGCTGAATGAAATCGACCTCACGACCTACGAACATACGGCGGGGTAACGGTATGGGAGGCAGGAAATCGCCCTTCCTGGGATGCCCATCGTGACCGATTTCCGAGGCGCGTGCATTCGGGGTGAAGAACATGGAGTACCAGTGCGGCGGCAGTTCGCTGCCGCGCCTGAAAGCGTCTGGATCCAGATCGGCCATGGCCGCGGCACGGCGGACCAGCGTCAGGCTGATTTCGTCCTCGGTGACCTGGCGTTTTCCTATCCATTCATTGATATCGCGTTGCATGGCGTGTCCTTCTCGATAATGGTTGTTGGGTCTTAGACAGATCAATAGGAGCGGGGCAGACCGAGAGTATGCTGCGCGATATTGGCGAGAATCAGGTTGGTGGAAATCGGGGCAATCCGCGCAAGCCTGGCTTCACGCCACTTTCGTTCAATATGGTATTCACGGGCGAATCCGAAACCGCCGTGCGTTTGCATGCAGGCTTCCGCCGCGTTCCACAGGCCTTCGGCCGCAAGATAGCGGGCCATGTTGGCCTCGGCGCCGCAAGGCTTGCCGCTTTCGAACAGCGCAGTCGCCCGGCGTATCATCATGTCAGCCGCTTCCGACTGAATATGCGCCTGCGCCAACGGAAACTGAATAGCCTGATTGGCGCCGATGGGCCGCCCAAACACGACTCGTTCGTTCGCATACTGGGTTGCCACACGCAGGAACCACCGCGTGGATCCGAGTGCTTCGGCCGCGGTGATCATGCGTTCGGCATTCATGCCGTCGAGGATATAGCGGAAGCCTCTGCCTTCGGCGCCGACCAGCGCGTCGGCCGGGATATGCAGGTTGTCGAAGAACACTTCGGTCGCATGGTGATTGACCATCGCCTTGATCGGGCGGATTTCCAAACCTTTGCCCAGGCAGGCGCGAATATCGATCAGAAAGGTCGAAATACCGTCGATGCGCTTGGCAACTTCGTTGGCGGGCGTAGTGCGGGCGAGCACCAGCATCAGGTCCGAGTGTTCGGCGCGCGACGTCCAGACCTTCTGTCCTTGGAGCACGTAGCCGTCATCGGTGCGCGTGGCGCGTGTCTTGATCTGCGTGGTGTCCGATCCTGTGGTTGGCTCGGTAACGCCGAACGCCTGCAGACGCAGCTTGCCTGCCGCAATACCGGGCAGGTATTTGCGCTTCTGTTCATCGCTGCCGTGGCGAAGGATGGTGCCCATGATATACATCTGCGCGTGGCCGGCTGCCGCATGGCATCCCGATGCGCATATTTCTTCCATGATCACTGCTGCTGCACGCAATGGCAGGCCCGTGCCGCCATACTCTTCAGGTATCAACGCCGCCAGGAACCCAGCTTCCGTCAACGCATCGATGAACTCGGTGGGATAGGCCTCAACCTCATCTTTCTTGGACCAATATTCATTTGGAAAATCCGCGCACACGCGCCGCACCGATTCGCGAATATCCGCGTAGTCCTCCCCAATTTCCATGGAGATTACATCGCCGTTCGATGGCGCAGTCTTATCAACGTTCATAATTTCTTCCTACCAAAAAGTTCGTTCGGGATCAGAGATTTATTGGCCGACGTCGTCGGCTGCAAGCGATTCTTTGCTGATCGTGTTGACGAGACGACCGACGCGGGAAACCTCGACCACCACCTCGTCGCCTTCTTTCATATAGAGCGGCGGCTGCCTCTTGAAGCCGACGCCTCCAGGCGTCCCGGTCACAATCACGTCTCCCGGCGACAACGGTGTAAACGTCGAAATGTAGGCAATGAGTTCGGGAATCGGAAAAATCATCATGCCGGTGTCTGCTTGCTGGACTACCGTGCCGTTCAATAGAGTACGGAGCTCCAGCCGTTCGTCATCGCGAATTTCGTCAGCCGTGACCAGCGTTGGACCGAATGCCCCGGTGGATGGAAAGTTTTTCCCGGGGGCCCATTGCGTCGAATGTGCTTGCCAGTCGCGCACAGACGCATCGTTATAGGCGGAGATGCCCAGCACGTGCCGCCAGGCGTGTTCCGGCTTGACCCGTCTGCCTTCACGGCCGATCACAATGGCGATTTCCCCTTCGAAGTCCAGGCATTGCGACTCGGCAGGGCAGATAATGGGCTGGCCGTGGCCCGTCTGCGAGTCGGAGACCCGCAGGAATACCGTCGGATTGTCCGTTCGGGCGCGATTCGCTTCGATGCGATGTTCTTCATAATTGAGCCCGATACAGAAGATCCGCGTGGGATCCGCGACGACGGGGCGATAATGCATGATCGAAGACAGGGTCAAATCGGCCGACCCCGCGCAGGCTTGCTTCAGGAGCTTATCGCTGCCGTGGCGCCGCAGCGCCTCGCCGAGATTGCGCTCACCAAGACGAGCCGATAATTCGACGATATTCCCGTTCTCGTCAAGGGCCCCGAATGCCTCTTCCTTTCCTTCATGCATATAACTGATTAATCGCATTTTCGATTCAGCTCCATAGTTCGTTGATGACTTGATCGTCGAGCCGCCAGAGCTTGTCCAGCAACCGATCCGCATCGATGTCGGCGGCGCCGACGCGGACACAGTCCTTGAACTTCGCGTCCAGATCGTGCTTTTCCAAAGGACGCATCGCGTGCCCCCGGGCGTGTGTGACAGGCGCCGTTTCAATGCGCTCGCCGTTGGCGAGATGGATCACTGCCCAGTCGGCCGCGGCCGCACCTTGCCATTCGACGGAATAGTCCGTACACGGTACGGTCGAGACTTTGCCCATCAATGTCTGGACACGGGCATCGCGGACCACCGGATCGGTCAATTGAGACAGTCCGGTCTTGCCGAAGAGCAAGGCGCTGGCCACGGCGAACTCGATGCTGAACTTCGCCGCAAGCCCGGTGTCCGGCCTATGGTTGCGCAACACCGTGGCGTGTTCGCGGCTGATATGTACCTGTATGCTCACAATCTGGTCTGGCGGCATTTCTTTTAATGCACGTGCCGCCAGAATGGAATCGAGAACGCGATGGGTGTAGAAACAGGTTGGATATTTCTTGATGCTTACCGGCTGCCGCTCTATCGTCCACTGTTGTGCCGGATCGGCAACCGCCCGCTCTGAGTCGGCGTTGCCCTTGGGCGAGAATGCTTTCAGAAAGCCCTGCGGATGTTCGAGCACATCCGCGCCAGCCGTGAAGCCTTCTTCTGCCAGCCTGGCTGCCCAGACTCCGGCCTGCGCGGCACGGCCTGCCTGTAACGGTTTTGCCATCGAACCAAAGTTGGCCATCAGACCTGCGCTCTGCGTCGCGCCCAGGCCAATTGCGTGCGCAGCGCGCCGCGCGTCCAGGCGCAGGAGCATTGCGCATGCCGCGGCCGCTCCTGTTGACCCAAAGACGCTGGTGGGGTGCCAACCTTTAAGGTGGTGCATATCGGGCTCACGTTGAACCAAGTCACCCCATACCTGATAGCCGACGACATAGGCGTCCAGCACATCGCGGCCGTTGCTGCCGATTTCCGCAGCCAGGGCAAGTATCGCCGGCACCATGACCGCGCTTGGATGGCCTCGCAACGCCACGTCATCAAAATCCAGTGCATGTGCCGCCACACTGTTGATCAGTGCGGCGTCTGCTGCTCGTGTATTGGCCAGCCCCACCACTTCTTTCGCTTTGCCTTCCGGCAACGCACCCAAGGTGCGCCGCAGGACAGTAGTCGCGGCTTCCCGGCGGCCGGCCAGCATTGTCGCGATGGTGTCGATAATTCCCGGCTTTGCTGATTTGCGTGCTGCTTCACTTGTCCCGCGACGCGACGCGTCTTCGACGATCTTGCCCAATTCCTGGGTGAGCATTGCCACTCCCATAAGTTGATTCCTGGCCGTTGAGAATAAGTGGGTTGGTGCAATGGCAGCAATAGCGAACGCCGAGATATCAGCAGGCTGATATTCGATCCCAGGCATTACACTAAGGAAAAATCGGGAGCCCAAGGCATGCCCTACCAGCACACCATCGATAGCCATACGTGGGCTTTCGCAGACTTGCGGGACCTCATGGCCAAGGCGAGTCCGGCGCGGTCGGGCGACCAGCTCGCGGGTATTGCTGCGGGCAGTGCCGTCGAACGGATGGCGGCGCGCATGTGCCTGGCCGATGTGCCGCTCTCGCGCTTTCTTGATGAGGCACTGATCCCCTACGAGATGGACGAAATCACCCGTCTCATACACGATGGCCATGATTCTCTTGCCTTTGCAGCGGTCGCGCATCTTACCGTTGGCGGCTTTCGCGATTGGCTGCTGTCGGACTTGGCGGACGAGACAACATTGGCGCAACTGAGGCCCGGCATAATTCCCGAAATGGCGGCCGCCGTCAGCAAGCTCATGCGCAACCAGGACCTCATCCTGGTTGCGCGGAAATGCCGGGTCATTACGCGTTTTCGCAATACCCTGGGCCTTCCGGACAGGGTTGCCGTGCGCCTGCAGCCCAACCATCCCACCGACGACATGCAGGGCATTGCCGCGTCTATCGTGGATGGCCTGCTTTACGGGGCGGGAGATGCGGTCATAGGCGTCAATCCGGCCACAGACAGTATTCCGGCCCTCAGCCGCCTTGTGTGCATGCTGGACGATGTGATTTCACGGCTTGGCATTCCGACTCAGTCTTGCGTGTTGACACACGTGACGAATACATTGCGGATGATGGAGCAGGGAACTCCGGTGGATATCGTATTCCAGTCCGTTGCCGGAACACAGGCGGCCAACGCAAGCTTTGGCATCGACCTGGGCATATTGCGCGAAGCCCGCGATGCCGCCTTGTCGCTGCACCGAGGCACAGTGGGCGAGAACGTCATGTATTTTGAAACCGGCCAGGGCAGTGCGCTGTCGGCCGGGGCGCATCATGGCGTGGACCAGCAAACCTGCGAGGCCCGGGCGTATGCGGTGGCGCGGGAATTCAAGCCGCTGCTGACCAACACGGTGGTGGGCTTCATAGGGCCGGAATATCTCTACGATGGCAAGCAGATCGTGCGGGCTGCGCTGGAAGACCACTTCTGCGGGAAATTGCTGGGCCTCCCCTTGGGCTGCGATATCTGCTACACGAACCATGCCGAGGCGGACCAGGACGATATGGACACGCTGTTGACCCTGCTGGGGGTGGCCGGCGTGACCTTCATCATGGGTGTGCCGGGGGCGGACGACATTATGCTCAACTATCAAAGCACGTCGTTTCACGATGGCCTCTATTTGCGCAATGTGCTGGGTTTGAAGCGTGCGCCGGAATTTGAAGACTGGCTGGAGCGCATGCAATTGATCGACCCGCAAGGGCGCGCCTTGCCGCTGGCATCCTCGCACCCGGCCTTGGGCGCCTTGCGCCGGCTGGACTTTGCTTCCTGAAAAGGCACATCATGTCCAACAAGCCGGTCGACGAAGATCCCTGGAAGGACTTGCAGAAATACACCAATGCGCGGCTCGCGTTGGGACGTGCAGGCAACAGCATCCCGACAGCGGAAGTTCTTCGCTTTGCTTACGCCCATGCGTTGGCTCGCGATGCGGTACATGCCGCGCTCGACATCGACGCTATGCAGTCGGTTCTGGAATCCGCAGGCTTGGCCGCCTTGCGCGTTCACAGTGCCGCAGCCGACCGGGCGACCTATCTGGCCCGTCCGGACCTGGGGCGCCGTCTGGCGCAGGATAGCGCGCTTGCCTTGCAGGAATATGTCGCCGAGCAGGCCCGCCGTTCGCCCCGCGGCTACGCTTGCGACATTATCCTGATCGTGGCCGACGGCCTTTCGGCGCCGGCCATCGCGCGCAATGCCCGCCCGCTTGTTTCCGAAATCGTCCGGCGGACGCCTGCCGACTGGACGCTGGGCCCCGTGGTGATCGCCGAACAGGCCCGGGTGGCCCTGTCGGATGAAATCGGCGAAATACTGGGCGCGCGCATGGTGGTGATGCTGATCGGCGAGCGTCCGGGCCTCAGTTCACCCGACAGCCTTGGAATGTATTTGACCTGGGCGCCTCATCGCGGCTGTTCCGACGCCCAGCGTAACTGCATTTCCAATGTCAGGCCCGAAGGGCTCTCGTATGGCGAAGCCGCCCGCCGTTTATGGTGGCTGTGCGCGGAATCCCGCCGGCTTGGCGCGAGCGGGATTGCCTTGAAGGACGGCAGCGATCTCGTCGAGTTGCCGTCGGATCCGTCCTGATCTTCACCAAACGGTGCAAGCAATTGATAAGCGACGTCGCCCGGCGACAAGCTGCCGTTGGTGCATCAGTTGAAACTTCGCTTGGGCCCGGTCCTCAGGTGCGTTGTATACAGCGTCAGGCCGGTCAGCGAGATTCCGCCGACCAGATTGCCCAGCACGACCGGAATTTCGTTCCAGATCAGGTAATCCATGACGGAAAAATTGCCGCCCATGATGAGTGCGGAGGGGAACAGGAACATATTGACGATGGAATGCTCGAAACCCATGGCGAAGAACAGCATGACAGGCATCCACATGGCGATGACCTTGCCGCTGACGGACGTGGAAATCATTGCGCCGACGACGCCCAGGGAGACCATCCAGTTGCAAAGCACAGCCCGGATGAAAATGGTGAGCATTCCCGCGGCGCCGTATTCCTTGTAGCCCAGGGTCCGGTTCTCGCCGATATGGGCAATAGCCCGTCCGACGTCGTTCGGCGGAATGGAGAAACCGTAGGTAAACACAATCGCCATCAGGATGGCGACGGTGAGCGCCCCCAGGAAATTGCCCAGGAAAACAATGCCCCAGTGTTTCAGGATGGCGCCTGCGGTGACGCCGGGACGGCGATCGAACAGTGCGAGAGGCGTCAACACAAATACGCCTGTCAGCAGATCGAAGCCCATCAGGTAAAGAATGCAAAAGCCCACGGGGAACAAGGCCGCGCCCAGAATGGGCGATCCGGTCTGCACGCTGACGGTTACTGCAAAGACCGCGGCAATGGACAGAATGGCGCCCGCCATGTAAGCCCTGATAAGGGCGTCGCGGGTGGCCATGAATATTTTCGATTCACCGGCGTCCACCATTTTGATGACGAATTCCGAAGGGATTAAATAAGACACAATGTGTTCCTTGATCTGGACAATAGAGAGAGGTCGGTGTGGCACCGGGGCGCCGGACCGCCGGACCGCCGGAGCGCCGGGATGGTCCTATGCGAGTTCCACGGAATCGCCGTTGAACCGGGCTTGCCAGGTGCGCAGCCGCTGTTCCGGATATTCGAGGCAATGGCCATCCGACAGGCGAAAGTGCTGCTTGTATAGCGGTGAAGCGACGACCAGGTCGCCGCCGATATGCCCCAGCATGCCGCGTCCGATGACGTTCGCTCCCGACTTGGGATCGTGGTTGTCGATGGCGTACAGAGTCCGCTCCTCGTCGTCCGGTACAAAGAACAAGGCGACTTGGATACCGTCGACCAGTGCGACGGCACCGGAATTGGCCACCAGGTCGCGGCGCGAGCAGACTGCGCGCCAGCGCTCGCCCGGGTTACGTGATTTTTCGCTCATCAAACTATCTCCTCGGCGATGGGGATGACCCGGGCGCGCGATTGAGCCGGGCGTCGTTGGCCGCGCTCCTTGACGAACCGGATATCGGGATCACCACCTTTTTCATTGATGAAAGTGCGGAATCGTTTGAGCTTTTCCGGGTCGGCTATCGTGCTTGCCCACTCGCATTCGTAGCGATCCACCACCAGTTGCATCTGGGCTTCGAGTTCAGCGCACAGGCCCAGGCTGTCGTCGATCACGACCGCCTTCAGATAGTCCAGGCCGCCTTCCAGCGATTCGCGCCATACCGACGTGCGCTGCAGTTTGTCGGCGGTGCGTATGTACAGCATCAGCAAGCGGTCGATGTAGCGGATCAGGGTGGCATCGTCCAGGTCGGTGGCAAATAATTCGGCATGGCGAGGGCGCATGCCGCCGTTGCCGCACACGTAAAGATTCCACCCGTTCTCGGTAGCGATTACGCCTATGTCCTTGCTTTGCGCCTCGGCGCACTCGCGGGTGCAACCCGATACGGCGAATTTGAGCTTGTGCGGCGTACGCAGGCCTTTATACCGTTCCTCGATATCCATGGCCATCTTCACGCTGTCCTGCACCCCGTAACGACACCAGGTGCTGCCTACGCAGGACTTCACGGTGCGTGTCGACTTGCCGTAGGCGTGACCGGTCTCGAATCCGGCGGCAATCAGTTCCGCCCAGATATCCGGCAGTTCATGCAGCTGTGCGCCGAACAGGTCAATGCGCTGCCCGCCGGTGATTTTGGTGTAGAGGCCGTATTTTTTTCCAACCTTGCCGATGGCAATCAGGCCTTCGGGCGTGATCTCGCCCGCCGGTATCCGGGGCACGACCGAATAGGTGCCGTTCTTCTGCATATTGGCCATGAAGGTGTCGTTGGTATCTTGCAGCGGGACCAGTTTCGGATCCTGGATAGGCCGGTTCCAGCATGAGGCCAGAATGGACCCGACAGCGGGCTTGCAGATGTCGCAGCCCATTTTTCCGCGGCCATGGCGGGCAAGCATTTCCTCGAATGATTCGATGCCTTCGATGCGGGTGAATGCGTAAAGCTCTTGCCGCGTGTAGGCAAAATGTTCGCACAGGCTTTTGTCGACCGCCACGCCCCGGCAAGCCAGCTCATGCTCGACCACCTGTTTCAGCAGGGCGGCGCAACCGCCGCAGCCGGTCCCGGCCTTGGTGCAGGCCTTCACACCGGCGACATCGGTGCACCCGTCGTCAATGGCGGAACAAATGGTGCCCTTGCTGACGTTGTGGCAGGAGCAGATGGTGGCCCCCGCGGGCAATACGTCGACGCCCAGCAGCGGGGCGGCCTGGCCCGCCGGCAATATCAGGCTCGCAGGATCCGCGGGAGGCGCAATGCCGTTTTGCACGTATTGCAGCAAGGTGTCGTAATAGCTGTTATCGCCGATAAGGACGGCACCCAGTACCCGCTTGCCGTCCTGCGAAACCACAAGTCGCCGATAGCTGGACGCGGCTTCGTCGATGTAGCGATAACTGCGCGCGCCCGGCGTTGCTCCGTGCGCGTCCCCGATGGACCCGACATCGACGCCCAGCAACTTCAGCTTGGTCGACATGTCGGCGCCGGTGAAGGGCTCTCCCGGCTCGCCACAGAGTTCGCCCGTAACGATGCGGGCCATTTGATAGCCGGGGGCAACAAGGCCGAAAGCGCTGCCGTTCCATACGGCGCACTCTCCGATTGCATAGATATGCGGATCGCTGCTGCGGCATCGTCCGTCGATGATGATGCCGCCGCGCTCGCCAATAGCCAGCCCGCTCTTTTTTGCCAGGCCATCGCGCGGCCGGATTCCGGCCGAGAAGACAATGAGGTCGGTCTCCAGCGCCGTCTTGTCAGCGAACATCATCTGGTAGCGATGTTTTCTGCCGGGCTTGATTTGCTGCGTCGCCCGGGACAGGTGCACACCAACGCCCAGACCTTCAATGCGATTCTTGAGCGATGCTCCACCCATTTCATCGAGCTGCACCGGCATCAGGCGCGGAGCGAACTCGACCACATGCGCCTCAAGATCGAGCGACTTCAATGCGTTGGCAGCCTCCAGCCCCAGCAAGCCACCACCGACCACGACACCGCGACGAGCGCCCTGAGTGGCATCCCTGATGAGATCCAGATCGTCAATAGTCCGGTAGACCAACCGCGACGTTCCCTCGGCGCCGGCGACCGGCGGCACAAAAGGATACGAACCGGTGGCAAACACCAGCTTGTCGTAGGTAAAGCTCCCGTCCGCGGTGGTCACTTCCCGCCGATGGCGGTCGACACTGGTCACCACGGCGCCCAAATGCAGCGTCAATCCTTCCTGCTCATAGAACGCCGCTGCGCTCAACGACATCGACTCCGCATCGCGGCCGGCCAGATATTCAGAAAGGTGTACGCGGTCATACGCTCGTCGGGATTCTTCGCCGAAGACGTGAATGCGGTAGCGCTCCAGCGCGCCTTTTGCTACCAATTGCTCGACACAATGGTGGCCCACCATGCCGTTGCCGATCACGATCAGCGTTTGCAACGGGGGGGCTGCGATCACTGCGTTCATTGCGATATCCTCATGCCATTTCAATATGGGTTGCTTACGCAATTGGTGTGCCAGAAATGGCTGCAACCGCGGTGGCGGGGCTACGTAGTGGGAGAGGACATAGCCGGGTCAATATGCGGCAGATACGCGAATTACAGTGCTTCATTGCGGTGCACAATCGATGCGCGCCGCCTCTTTTTGGTTCAACGCGGGCGGTACACGGCCCAAGGGCGGCATGGCACGATCCCGTGTTTTGACGCCGATGTGGATTCGGGTTGCATAGACGGAGTTGCCTGTTGACACATTTGGAGATACTCTGACTGACGCCCTATAGCAGGCGAACATATAAGAAAGAGAGGGGACGGAACAATGCAGCGAGTGAGTGACTACAAGCGACTATGGCGTACAGCCTTGTCGCTCTGTCTTGGGGCGTCCGTCTGCGTCCATGCTTCTGCCGCGACGGTACGCATAGGCGGCAGCGGCGCAGCGATAGGTACGATGCGATTGCTGGGACAGGCGTTCGAGGAGGGCCATCCCGATCATGCGGTCAGGGTCTTCGACGGCCTGGGGACGTCGGGCGGGATCAAAGCCCTGCGGGCCGAGCGGCTCGACATCGCCGTTGCTTCGCGCAACATCGAGGCGGGAGAAAAAGATAGCGGACTGACCGCACACCGGTACGGAACCTCCGCGTTTGTTTTTGCAAGCCATCCTGATACCCCCTTCCTGTCCCTCACTCAAGAACAAATCGCGGGAATCTATGCGAATCAACTTGCCACCTGGCCCAATGGAAAGCCGCTACGTCTGGTGCTGACGCCGCGTGGCGATAGCGATACCGAGTTGCTTGGCCGCATTTCCCCAGAGGTCCGGGCGGCCGTGGAAGCGGCACATGCACGCAAAGGCATGATCGTGGCGATGACAGATACCGCTGTAGTGGATCAGGTCGAAACGACTCCCGGTGCGTTCGCGACATCGACGTTGGCGGTGATATTGTCTGAAGGCCGCCATGTTACGGTGCACGCGGTCGATGGGATCGTACCGTCGGTAGATTCATTGACCACGGGAAGCTACCCCTATGTCAAGGACATGTATATGTTCACTTCACGGCAGCCTTCAGATGCGGCCAAACAGTTCCTGGAGTTCGTGCGTTCCGTGCAAGGCGCCGAAATACTGCGCGCCGCCGGCCATAAGACAGACTGATCCGACATGCTTTACTCACGCAAACTCAAGCTGCTTACGGCTTTTGCCGCCGTACTTGCGGTACTGGTATTCGTTCTTCCCCCGATCTCCTACCTGGCATTGAAGTACCAGCACGAGAAAGCCGTCGTGTCGGTAGAGACCCATGTCAACGCGCTGGCTGTCAGCGAACTGATCAACACCAACCCGGAACTATGGATTTTCGAGCAGTTGCGACTTGTTGAGCTCTTGTCTTTCCGGACCGGCAGCGTAGGCGCGTCGGAGTCGCGTACCGTCTTCGATATGGACGGCAATATCGTTGCGCAAAGCAGAGGAGCCGTCGATACACCGCTGATAAGCTCGACCCGATTGCTGTTTGATGCTGGAAGACCAGTAGGGCGTATCGATATCGAGCGATCATTTCGCGGACCGCTGATCAATAGCGTCGGGATAGCCGCCATCAGCCTCATCGTGGCCATTCTGCTATTTCTTGCGACCTACGGACTGCCGTTGCGGGCGTTGCGCAAGGCCTTCAATGATTTGCAGCAAGAGAAAGAAAAGGCGCTCATCACGCTTCAGTCCATCGGAGACGCGGTGATCACGACCGATGAGAAGATGCGCGTCGAATATCTGAACCCGGTTGCCGAGAAATTGACAGGCTGGACAACATCGGAGGCCCGGTCCTTGCACATGGACGAGGTATTCAAGATATTCAGCGAAAAGTCGGGTGAGCCGTCGGTCAATCCTATCAAGGAATGCCTGGACACCAGCGCCGTTGTTGTAATGGAAGACCACACCATATTGGTTCGCAGGGGCGACGGCGAGGAATTCCATATTGAAGATTCGGTCGCGCCCATCCGTCGCAGCGATGGGGTAATCATGGGTGCGGTCATGGTTTTTCACGATGTGACCGATCGCAAGAAGGCACAGAATCGCCTGCATCATATCGCTTTCCATGACGAGCTGACCGGCTTGCCGAATCGCTCGCATTTCCAGGAGAACCTGCGTCGCGCCATGCAGGAGGCCCACGTGCTGGATCGCCGGGTGGCCGTGCTGTTTCTGGACCTTGACCGCTTCAAGAACATCAATGACAGTCTTGGTCATGCCATAGGCGATGAGCTGTTGGTGTTGGTGGCAAAGCGTCTGCAGGCATGCGTGCGTGATCACGATATGGTCAGCCGCATGGGGGGCGATGAGTTCACTGCCGTGCTGACCGACTTGCCTTCTTCTGAAAGTGCGGCGATTGTGGCCGGGAAAATCATCGATGCACTCTCCACGCCGTTTCAGATACAGGGCAACTCACTGCGCATATCGACAAGTATCGGCATCACGGTTTTTCCGCGTGACGGCGAAAGCATAGGTATTCTGTTGAAGAACGCAGATACAGCCATGTATTACGCCAAGAGCTGCGGACGGAATAACTTTCAGTATTTCTCCTCGTCGATGAGCGAGCGGGCGCTTGAGACGCTCCACATGGAGAACGCATTGCGCACGGCGCTGGATAATCATGAGTACTATCTCGAATATCAGCCCAAGCTCGACTTGAGAACGCGGCGTATAGTGGGCGTCGAGGCACTGCTCAGGTGGGACAGCCGGCAGCTGGGCTGCGTGATGCCTTCCGACTTCATCAGCGCCCTCGAGGAGTCCGGTGAGATCTGTCAGGTGGGTAACTGGGTTCTGGAAACGGCCATAGGCCAGGCCAAAGCGTGGATGGATGCCGGGCGGCCGCAGGTTGTGTCGGTCAATGTGTCTGTGCGGCAATTCAAGCAGTCCGATTGGGTGGACCAGGTTATGGCCTTGCTCCAGGCCGGCGGATTGCCGCCCAGGCTGCTCCAGATAGAAGTCACGGAAAGCCTGCTGATGGATGATGCCGATCGAAACGAAACGATGATAAGGACCTTGAACCGGCTGGGCGTGAAGGTGGCCCTCGATGACTTCGGTACGGGTTTTTCGTCATTGAGCTATTTGCGGCGCTTTCCCATCAGCGAGCTGAAAATTGATCGCTCGTTCGTCGTGGACATACGCAAGAACACGACGGCCTACAAGGTCATAAAGACCATTATCGACCTGGGTCAGGCCCTTGATATACGGGTCGTTGCAGAAGGTGTGGAAACACCGGAACAATATGGCCTGCTTACTGAAATGGGTTGCGACGAGATACAAGGCTATTTGCTTAGCAGGCCGTTGAGCGTGCACGCGTTCGAAGCGTTTCTGGACAGTTTCGGCGATACACAGATGCCAGCTGAATATATCGGCGAGAAGTTCCTGTAATTGCATATTCTGACGAGGTGGTATATCAATGATTACTGATCACGATTACAGCATTGCCGCACAGCGTATATTGAGCTGGGCCGACATGCTGGCCGCTCATACAGACGTAACGGGCGAACTTACCTGCACCTATTTGACCCCTGCCCATCGGGCCACGGCGCAACAGATAGCACAATGGATGAATGATTGCGGCTTTGACGAGGTCCGGCACGACGCGGTGGGCAACGTTATCGGCCGCTACAAGGGCGGCGTAGCACATGGGCTGGTCGCAACGGGCAGCCACTACGATACCGTGCGCAACGGCGGCCGCTACGATGGACGGCTGGGCATCCTGGTACCCATGGCCGTGGTGGCGGCTATGCACGCACGTAACGAGCGCCTGCCTTTCGATCTCGAAGTCGTCGGCTTTGCCGAAGAAGAGGGTGTGCGTTTCGGCGGCACATTCCTTGGATCTTCCGCGTACGCGGGACAGTACGATCCGGCGCTGCTGGCCTTGCGCGATGGCGACGGTGTGTCGGTAAGCGAAGCCATGCTGGCCGCGGGACTCGATCCCGACGTCCTGTGTGCATCAGGCAACGCACCGGCCGAGGGCGGCCCCACCGGCTTGCGCCACTATTTCGAGATCCATATTGAGCAGGGCCCCGTGCTGCTGGAAACTGGCAGGGCACTGGGTGTGGTCAGCGCGATCGCCGGCTGCGTACGTCGCGTATTGGTTCTGGAAGGGCTGGCTGGCCACGCCGGCACGGTACCCATGGCACTGCGCCGCGATGCCGCGGCCGCCGGGGCAGAGATTGTATTGGCGGTTGAGCGCATTTGCCGTGAACGGGCGGGGGTGGTCGGGACTGTCGGCATTTTGGAAGTACCGGGCGGCTCTATCAATGTCGTGCCGGGGCAATGCCGTCTGTCGCTGGATGTGCGTGCCGGTAAAGACGAGACCCGGGATGCCGCCCTGGCCGCCATCGACGCGGAAGTGCAGGCGATTTGCCGGCGGCGGAATATTGCCTGGACTTCAACAGAATTGTTGCGCGCCGCGGCGGTGCCCTGCAGCGACGAGGGCCGCCGCCTTTGGCGCAAGACGCTGCAGGATATCGGCCATGAGCCTTTTGAATTGTCCTCTGGCGCCGGCCATGACGCGATGCTGATGGCGCGCGTTGTCCCGGTCAGCATGTTGTTCCTGCGCTGCGGCAACGGCGGCATCAGCCATAATCCACTGGAAACGGTCAGTGCAGCCGATGTGGCGGACACGTGCAGGGCGACACGGCGCTTTCTGGATGTGCTCGCTGCCGATGGGCTGGCGCCTGCCGGGTGATCAGCCGCCTTGCAACAGCTCGGCCAGTGTCAGCGCGACCACCTTGGTAGCGCCATTCAGGTCATTCAGCCGCAGGTTTTCGTCTGTGTTGTGGCCTCGCGCCTCCATCAGGGTGCGCGGTCCGGCACCGTACAACACAGTCGGTATGCCGCGCTGGGTGTAGTGCCGGGCGTCTGTATAAAGAGGAACCCCGTGGGCCGGGATTTCTGCGCCGAAAAACGCCCCCGCGTGTCGCTGTAGCGGTTCTATCAGGCGGTCTGCGCCCGGCAGGCGTTCCAGGGGAACGGCAAGCATGATCCGTCGAAACGCCACGGTAATGCCCGCATGCGCGTCAGCCGCTGCCTGCACTACCTGGCGCAGCTCGCCTTCCACATCCGTACCCGTCTCTTCCGGAATCATGCGCCGATCGATACGCAAGCAGACCAGGTCCGGCACGACGTTTGTGTTGATGCCTCCGTGGATGAGTCCGACGGTAAGCGTGGGCGTATCGATGCCCGGCGTCGCTGAATGGCGTTGCGCCAGCGTGTCGCGGTAGGCGTACAGGGACTGCAGCACCGATGTTGCGGCCTCCAGTGCATCGACGCCTGTATGCGGCATGGCCGCGTGGGCCTGCTTGCCGTGTACGGCCACTTCCAGGTGCAGGCAGCCATTGTGCGCCGTCGTTACGCCATACGAGAATCCCGCCGAAATGGCCTGGTCGGGCACCGTGATTCCTTCATCAAGCAGCCATTTCGGGCCGAGGTCTCCGCCGGCTTCCTCATCGTAAGTGAAATGCAACTCCAGCACGCCATTCAATTCGCCACCCTGTCGTGCCGCCTCGCGCAATGCCAGAAGTGCCCAGGTATAGGTGGCGAAGTCTGACTTCGATACGGCCACGCCACGTCCGTACATGACGGGGCCGTGTTCGGCGCAGTCGACGATTTCTCCGCCGTAAGGCTGATGCCGCCACCCCTGGCCGGGCGGCACGACATCGCCGTGTGCGTTCAAGGCTATGGTGGGGCCGCCGGTTCCGAAAACCTCGCGCACCACCAGATTGGTGATCGACACCATGCCATGGGCTTGCACCAGGGCTTGTGGAACGGGATAGGCTTCTACCTCAATGCCCAGCTGCTTCAGCAGGAGCGCCGTCTGTTCGGCATGGGGAGCGCAGTCGCCGGCGGGATTGTCGGAAGGAACACGCACCAGTGCTTGAAGGAATAATTCCTGTGCGGCACGCTGGTCGTCGACAAAATGGCTTACGGCTGTTGCGGTTTCGGTTGCAGGCATGGCGGCAATCCCAGGGGAAAGCGAAACGAAGAAGCGTGACGTACCCCGGCACTGTAGTGCAGGTGAAATTTGGATGCAATGTTGATTGCGGCATGCCCAATCTTCCTGCGCCGATTGATGTATTCTGTCTGATTCATTCAGAAGGAGTACTACTCATGGCCCAAGCTACAGCCCGTCACATTCTCGTTTCAACAGAAGAAAAATGCCAGGAACTCAAGACTGCCATTGAAGAAGGCGCCGATTTCGCGCAGGTTGCCAAGGATAATTCCAGCTGCCCCTCCAGTCGCGATGGCGGCAATCTGGGATCATTCGGACCGGGACAGATGGTCAAGGAATTCGACACCGTCGTATTCAGCGCCCCCATCAATGTCGTCCAAGGTCCTGTGAAAACTCAATTTGGTTATCACCTTCTGGAAGTCACCAGCCGCCAAGACTGATGCCATGAAAACGATAGAAATCTCCAACCGGGTTTCGTGCGCCAATAATTTGCCGTTTGTGCTGTTCGGCGGTATCAATGTCCTCGAATCCGAGGACCTGGCGATGCGTACTTGCGAACGATACAAGCAAGTAACCGAGAAGCTCGATATCCCCTACGTCTTCAAGGCGTCGTTCGACAAGGCAAACCGTTCGTCTATCCATTCCTATCGCGGTCCGGGGCTGGAAGAGGGCCTGAAAATCCTTCAGAAAGTCGCGGCAGCCTTCGATGTGCCGGTTCTCACTGATGTACACGAACCGTCGCAGGCCGACGCCGTCGCGCAGGTCGCCGATGTGCTGCAATTGCCGGCATTTCTTGCGCGCCAGACTGACCTGGTCGTGGCATTGGCCAAGACCAAACGTCCCATCAACATCAAGAAGCCCCAGTTTCTCAGCCCTGGCCAGCTTTTGAACGTTGTTGAAAAGTTTGGCCAGGCCGGCAATGATCGCGTGCTGCTGTGCGAGCGGGGCACCTGCTTCGGTTATGACAATCTTGTGGTGGACATGTTGGGCTTTGATGTCATGAAGAAGACTTGCGGCGATCGCCCCATCGTCTTCGATGTGACGCATGCATTGCAGCAGCGCGACCCACTGGGCGCCGCCTCGGGCGGGCGCAGAAGCCAGGTGGTGGATCTGGCGCGCGCCGGCATGGCAGTGGGCCTGGGTGGGCTGTTCCTCGAGTCGCATCCCGACCCCGATAACGCCAAGTGCGATGGTCCCAGCGCCTTGCCCTTGGCTCAGTTGGAGCCGTTTCTGGTGCAGTTGAAAGCGCTGGACGACTTGGTCAAGTCATTTGCGCCCCTGGAGATTTCCTGAGTCGCCTGCTTAAGGCGGCAAGCGATGCACTCGTGTGTCACGGGGCGCTGCAGTGTACGGCCGTCTGTCCGACGATACCGGTTCTGTTGCGCCCTGAATGCTTGGCTTGATACAAGGCCAGATCGGCCTGTTCAAGCAAGGCATCCAGGGTCAGCATGCCCTCGTCAAGAAACGCCGCGCCTATGGAAGAGGTAAACCGCAGCGAGACACCGGAACGCAACGTCACTTCACTCCCGCGTATCGCATCATGCAAGCGTTGCGCTACGCCAAGTGCCGCTTCTCTATCCGTTTCGGGCAGCAGAATGGCAAATTCTTCGCCGCCGGTGCGTCCCGCGATATCGACGTCACGTACAACATTCATCACGATTGCGGCAAATTTCTGCAACACCAGGTCGCCGGCCTGGTGTCCGTGCGTATCGTTGACGTGCTTGAAATGATCCAGGTCCAGTGTCAGCAACGATAGCGGTCTTTTGTAACGGCAGGCGCGGGCGAATTCGGCCTCGCCCATGTCCATGAAGTGGCGCCGGTTGGCCAGGCCGGTCAAAGGGTCGCGCCAGGCCTGTTCTTCCAGTATGCTCATTCGCGTCACGTGCTGCGTGACGTCCCGCCCTATGCTGATCAGGTTGGACACCTTGCCTTGTTCATCAAGCAGCGCATGCGCCGTCCATTGCAAGTGGCGCAAGCCCTCCAAGGTATTTTCACAAAGGCTGATGCTGGCGGCGTAAGGCGGATGGAACAGCGAATCGAAAAATGCCTCCGCCTTGGGCCTGTCTTCGGACACGACATGTTCCCAATAGTATTTCCCCTCCATGGACTCCAGATCCGTGCCGTAAAGTCGAACGAAGGCGGGGTTGACATAGGTATAGACGCCACTGGCATCCAGCTTGACCACCACGTCCTTGGTATTTTCGACAATGAGCCGGTGGTTTTCTTCGCTGGCCCGCAAGGCGCTATGGGCCTGGGCTTCCTTGCGATCGAACGCGCGTTCCCGGCGCTGGTAGGCATAGAGGCCTGATACGGTCACCAGCGAAATTAGCAGAAAGAGCCCGCCCTGGAGCAATGCGCTTTGATTCCAGGAAGAGAACACGGCCTCGATCTGGCGCCCTGTCGCAATAACCAGCGCCTTGTCCATACGCAGCTCGGTTGGATCAATGGTGTGCTGGGCCACCATCTGCCCGCCGTCGTGGCCATGCAACGTCCCGGTAAGCACCGTCGTGGTTTTCCCGCTTTGCAGGTGCTGCGTGAAGAATGTGCCGGGCCGCGCCAGGTTGGCGCCGGCAAGCCCGTCATGCTTGGGCTCGCTCAGGAATATGGCGCCATCCGCGTGGACTGTCGCGTCCCACATATCGGGCGCATAGAGCACCGACGCCATCAGGGTCTGGAAATAGTCGCTGTTGAGGGTGGCAAAAACGATGCCCTTGAACTCGCCTCGCGGGCCGAGCGCCGTGCGCACAACATTGATGACGACTGAACCGAAAACACTTTGATAGGGAGCCGAGATGTACAGAGTTTCGCCATTGGCTTGCCACTTGGCTGTCTGGAAGTAATTCCGATAGCTTAAGTTCGTGCCAAGCACGCCTACTCGATTCGACGCAATCAGAATGCCGTCGGCATCAAGAATGCCCATGTCGCGGATGCCGGGCATGGCGCGAACGATGGCGCGAATATATTCGATGTGTGTTTGTCTATCGTAGGCATCCCGCCATACAGACAAGTCGCCCAGCAATGCTTCCAGCGCGCGATTGGCGGTGGCCAGCTGCTGCTCCATGTTCAGGGCAACGATGCGTGCCTGCGTCGACAGCCTGTCGCGCTCGCGCGCTTCGGTCCTGCCGTAGTCCAGAAACAGATTGAACGCGATGGCGCCACCCAGCAGGCCCAGCGCCAGAAGCAGCGCGAACCACTGGATCAGAACCCTTCTTTTCGCTCTTTTGGAAAGCGAGTGGCGCTCGGATTGGGCGGTAGATTGCATTACTGATATGGTAATGAAAATCCAGACGCCATGCGCCGATTAGACTTGCCGCCAGGGCAAGAGGAGCGGATCTGTTTCGTTTAACCTACAAGAATCGCTCGGTGCTGGTGCCGTCAGCCTTGTGCGGCTGCCAGTGCTGGATACCGGTGGCAGTCGGTCGTGTGGTCCATGATGCATCCCACGGCTTGAAGATAGGAATAGCAGATCGTCGGGCCGACGAAATTGAACCCGGCCTTCTTCAATACCCGGCTCATGGTTTCAGCCTGGGGGGTAAGAACCGGGACGTCTGCAAGCAGCCGGTGGTGGTTGACCTTGGGAATGCCGTCGACAAAAGACCATATGAGCGCAACGGGGTCGTCCAGCTTGAGCCATGCCTGGGCATTTTGCCGGGCCGATTTAAGCTTGAGCCGGTTGCGTATGATGCCGGGATCCTGCATGAGCGTATCGATATAGTCGTCGCTCATGGCGGCCAGTTTTTCGGCATCGAAATTGAAGAGAACTTCGCGATAGTGAGCGCGCTTTTTGAGCACTGTGATCCACGACAGCCCTGCCTGGAAACCTTCGAGCAGCAGCATTTCGAACAGGTGGCGGGGATCGTGCGACGGCACGCCCCATTCTGTATCGTGATAGGCGATGTAGGCCGGGTCGTCTGTGCACCAGCCACATCGCTTGAACGATGACTGCAACTCAGCCACCGCAGCCGCCGCAGCAGGCGCCATCTTCGCCATGAACTGGCTTGGCAATGCTGTAACCCGCGTCTTGCACGGCAACTTGCAGGCGCTGGGTCGATACCACGTCTTCGTCGTAAGAAACTGTAGCCTTGCTGTCGTCAAAAGATACGCTTGCATTGCTGACGCCGTTGACAGCCTTCAACGCCTGGGTCAGTACAACTGCGCAGTTCTCGTTTTTAAGGCCGGCCAGTTTAAGCATTCCTATTTGCATCACTATTCCTTGCGGGATTCGGGGAAGGGAAGAGTCGGAGCGAGATTTTTAAGCGCTCCGATAAAGATGCATATTAAATAGATCTTATCTTTTTCGCAAGCTCCCACCACTGCTTAACGCAAGGCCGGGCGGCCTGCCGGTCGACGTACGCCTTCACTTTGGCCGGAACCGGGTCGCCGTTGGCGCACAGCCTGTTCAGCATGACGGAAAAATCCACATCGGCGATCGACCATGACCCAAAAAGATGATTTCCCTGGTCGTCGATAAGCTGGTCGGCCACGATCAGAAGTTTTTCGACCGCCTGCTGACCCTGCGGGGTCAAGGGGGCTGGATTCTTTGCGCCGAAAATCACGGTGGTAGGGCGCTCTTCGCGCAGTGCGCCAAGGTCGCTGCGCACCCATGCCTGTATTTGGCGGGCATGCGCTCTCTGTTCGAGGGAGGCCGGATACACACTGGGATAGTTCGGAGCCGGAAAAGCTTCTTCCAGGTATTCGACTATGGCCGATGACTCGGACAAGGAAAAGTCGCCCGCGACCAGCGCCGGTACGCGCGAGGTCAGCGAAAGCCGCGTGTAGTCTTGGGCGAGGTGTTCGCCGGCCGCCAGGTCGACCGTGCGCAATTCAAAAGGCACGCCTTTCTCGATTAGTGTTGCATAGACTGACAGGGCGTAAGGGCTGGAATACTGGCTGTTGGCGTACAGAATCACAGGTTGGCTCATGGTGCTTCCAAGGCAAAGTTCACAGTTAAAAAAGTGCGGGCGGCGCAGCAAGAGAGTGTTAGGCAGCCTCGCCGTTGTAGTCTGATGTAGTGTAGATATAAACCTTGCCCAGTGATAGCAGGATTTATCAGGCCGAACGTTGCGCCTGCCCGGGTCTCGTTACGCTGTCGGCCTGCGCCTGGCGGTGGCGCACGACTTCGCCCAGGACAATGACGGCCGGACTGCCCAGTTGATAGGCTTCGATATCCCTGCCAAGGTGGACCAGGGTGGTCGCAATATGCCTTTGGGCGGCGCACGACACATGCTGGACGACCGCCACCGGAAGCGTGGGGGCGAATCCTGCCGCCATCAGTTCTGCGGCGAGCTGTCCAGCGTTGGCCATGCCCATGTAGCAGACTATGGTCAGGCCGCTTTCCGCCAGCGCTTGCCAGTCGGGGCGCGCGCCATCGACGGTATGCGCCGTAACCAGCGTTACGCCGCGCGCTACCTCGCGATGCGTCAGGGGTAGCCCCAGCGCACTGCCCACCGCCAGGCCCGCCGTCAGGCCGCTGACACTTTCCACATCAATACCGCGTTGACCCAGCCACGCCATTTCTTCGCCGCCCCGGCCGAATATAAAGGGGTCGCCTCCCTTCAACCGCGCAACGACATGGCCGCCGCGGGCGTAACGAGCCATGAGCCGCAGGATAAAGTCTTGCGGCGTCGAGGCGCAGCCGCCTCGCTTGCCGACTTTGACGATGCGCGTGCCGCTCGGGGCCAGCGCCAGGATATCCGGGCCGACCAGGTCGTCGACCAGCCACACTGTACATTCCTTGAGCACTCGCGCCGCTTTCAGCGTGAGCAGCTCGACATCGCCGGGTCCGGCGCCGACCAGCCATACTTTGCCGGTTGAGTGCGGCCTGCGTGCGGCGATAGATGAGTTCATGTCTGTATCTCCTGAGCATTGTGACGCTGGATCATGCGTTTTATCTGGGGCAGGCACGACCCGCAGGAAGTGCCGCATTTGAGGGTGGCCTGCAATCCTTCGAGCAGGTGCCCGGCGGCGATGCCGGCATCGATGGCCGCATCGCTTACGTTCTCGCAGGTGCATACGATCTGCGCACGGGCCGCAGCCGGCGCGCGTCCCATCAGCAACTGCCCCGCGCTGGCGGGAGGAACCTGGGTATTGGCCCATTGCAGCAGGGCATCGTGGCCTCGTGTGTTGCCGGCCAGCAAATAGCTTTTGACCTGGGCGCCGCAATAGTCGATGCGTCTTATGACGCCGCATGCGGGATCGTCGAAGATCAGGCCGGCGTCGTCCAGTCCCAGGTCGCGGACCATGTCCGCCAGTGTCGCGGTATCCGGCTTTTCAAGACTGGCGAAACGCATGCGCAGTCCTTCGCCCCCGATGGCCGAAGGCATCAAGACCGCATAAGGGAATAGGGCCAGCCACTTGGACAGCCGTTGCCGCAGCGACGGGATGTATCCGCGAATCCAGGCGGTTGCCTGCCATTCGTAATGCTGAGCTTCGATGCCGGCCGCGCTGTGCTTAAGTTCGGGCTGATGCGAAATGGGATCCCGAACGCTGTTGGCCAGGGCATTGACGCCGTTGCCGGCCATGAAGGCGCTGCCCCAGTGCATGGGCAGCCAGGCGTTACCCGGCTTCAGGTTCTCGTCGGCCATGGCGGCAAGCACGAGATGACCACGGCGTGTCGTCACCTTGACGAACGCGCCGTTGTGCACATCGTGATGCAGCATGTCGTGGGGGTGCAAGTAAATAAAAGGCTCTTCAGCGTGGCGGGTCAGAGCCGGAACCAGACCGCTGCGGCTCATGGTGTGCCATTGGTCCCTCATGCGCGCCGTCGTCAATCGCAAGGGGTACTGCGCTGTAACGGCTTCCGCAACGGGTACATAGCCCACGTCCATGAAGCGGGCACGGCCATCGGCCGTCGCGAACACGCCGTCCGCATACAGGCGCACGGGCTCATGACCGGGCTTGCTGTATGGCCATTGCTGCGGGCCATATTCGTCGAGCGCCGCGTAGTTCAATGCGCTGTAGTCCAGATCCCGCCCTGCCATGAAACCAGCATGCTCGGCAAAGATTTCGGCCTCGTTCTGGTAGTTGAACAGGGCTGTCTTTTCAGGGGCAATGCGCAGTGCCAGTCGGTGCGCGACCTTGCACACCAGTCGCCAGTCTGGCCGGGCGTCGCCCGGTGCTGCGATGGCGGCCCGTACGCGGCTGATGCGCCGCTCCGAATTGGTCACGGTTCCGTCTTTCTCGGGCCAGGTGGCCGCCGGGAGAACCAGGTCGGCATAGGCCAGTGTTTCTGTGTTCGCGAACGCCTCCTGCACGATGACGAATTCAGCGGCTTCCAGGGCGGCGCGCACTTTCCTCTGATCCGGCATGGACTGTGCAGGATTCGTGGCGGCGATCCACAGCACTTTCACCTTGCCCTCGAGTACCGCGTCGAACATATCCAAAGCGGTGCAGCCGGGTGCATCCGGCAGGGCATCCACGTTCCACAAGCGGGCCACCTCGGCCCGATGTCCGGCATTGTTGGGGTCCCGGTGTCCGGGCAGCAGGGTCGCCATGCCGCCGGCCTCCCGGCCGCCCATGGCGTTAGGCTGTCCGGTAAGCGAGAAGGGGCCGGCGCCTTTCTTTCCTATCTGGCCGGTGGCCATATGAAGATGGATCAGCGCGGCGTTCTTGGCCGTGCCGCTGCTGGATTGATTCAGGCCCATGGTGTACAGGGACAGGGCTGCCCCGGCATTGCCGAACCAGCGTGCGCCCCGGACGATATCGGCGGCGGGCACTCCGCAGTATTCCTGCGCGGCCTCGGGCGTGAACTCGAGAATGCGCGCCTTGATCTGCGCGTATCCCTGGGTGTGGCGGCCTATGTAGTCCCGGTCGACCAGGCCCTCCCGTTCCATGACGTTCAGCATGGCGTGGAACAAGGCCACGTCGCTGCCCGGCGTGATGGCCAGGTGCAGATCGGCAATATCGCAGGTGTCGGTGCGCCGGGGATCCACCACGATAATTTTCATGCCGGGACGGCGAGCCTTGGCGGCTTCCAGCCGACGAAACAGCACCGGGTGCGCATAGGCCATATTGGATCCCGCAATCATCACGGTATCGGCATGATCCAGATCGTCATAGCAGGCCGGCGGCGAGTCGGCACCCAGTGTGAGCTTGTAGGCCGATACGGCGCTGGACATGCACAGGCGTGAATTGGTGTCGATATTGTTGGTGCCCACCAGTGCGCGAGCCAGTTTATTGAAGACCGCGTAGTCTTCGGTAAGCAACTGGCCGGAGAGATAAAACGCAACCGCATCGGGACCGTGCGCGTCGATGACGCTTGCCAGCCTGGCGGCGGCGATGTCGCAGGCATCGTCCACGGCAATGTCGCGGCGCGGCGCCTCTTTGTTCTCGCGCCATTGCGCCGACAGGATCCGGCTGCTGTCATTGCGCACGGTCGCCGCCAGGGCCATGCCTTTGCTGCATAGCCGGCCAAGACTGGACGGATGCAGTTCATCGCCGCTTACCTTCAGGACGCGTTTCCCATCGGTGTGTATGTTGACGCCGCATCCGGTGCCGCAATAACAGCAGATGGAAGACAGGACGCTCGGCACAGCGGCCGGATCGCCGCTGGACAACACAGGGTCGTCGATACGGTTCATGGCTGCGCCCCCACGCTTTCGCCGAACATGAGGTGTTCGCGCCGGCCGGCAATGGATGCGCCTTCCCGGATCAGGCGCAAATACCAGGCGCCGTCCGCCGTGTCGCCATAAAGGCAGGCGCCGACCAGCTTGTCGTCCTTGATGACCAATTTTTTATATATACCGCCCGCCGAGTCGGCCAGGGTAATGGCCTGGGTGCCGGCATTGCCGATGAAGTCGCCCGCCGAAAACACGTCGATGCCCGTCACCTTCAGCTTGGTGGATATTGCGCTGCCCGAGTACCGGCCTATGCCATGGAAAGCCAGGTGGTTGGCGGCGACTTTGGCCTGCTCGAACAGGGGGGCGACCAGCCCGTAGGCCATGCCGCGATGGCTGACGCATTCGCCCACCGCATAGATGCTGGGATCGTAAGTCTGCAGGGTGTCGTTGACAATGATGCCGCGCTCGGTATGGATGCCGGCTTTTTCCGCCAGATCGGTATTGGGCCGTATGCCGACCGCCATGACGATCAGGTCGGTTGCGTGCTCGGAGCCATCCTTGAAGCGTATGGCGCGCACCGCGCCTTCTTCGTCGCCGACTATGGCTGCCGTCTGGCGGTTCATCAGAAATCGCAGGCCGCGGCTTTCCAGATCTTTTTGCAGCAGCGCGGCCGCCGCTTTGTCCAGTTGGCGGTCCAGCAAGGTGGCGCCAAGGTGCACGACGGAGACTTCCATGCCGCGCGCCGCCAACCCGTTGGCCGCCTCCAGGCCCAGCAGCCCGCCGCCGATCACGACAGCCCGCTTCAATTTGCTGGCCGCATCTATCATCAGGTCGACATCGCGAATCTCGCGGAACGTGATGACGCGCTTCAAGTCATTGCCCGGCACGGGTAGAACGAACGGATTGGATCCCGTGGCCAGCAGCAAACGATCGTAAGGGGCTACCGTACCGTCATCGGCAATGACTACCCGGCGGGCACGGTTTATTTGCGTGACGGTGCAATTCAGGTGCAGGGTGATGCCATTTTCCCGGTACCAATTTTTGTCGTTCAGGATGATGTCCTGAATGGTCTGTTCGCCCGTCAGCACCGGAGAAAGCAGGATGCGGTTGTAGTTCGTGTAAGGCTCCGCGCCGAACACAGTGATGTCGTACAGGTCGCGATCCAGCTTGAGCAATTCCTCCAGGGTACGGATGCCGGCCATGCCGTTGCCCACGACCACGAGTTTGAGTTTTTTCATGATGCTATGGCGTTCAAGGAGAGGTCCCGTTCCGTATCGGGCTGCGGCTCTTCGGTCGTGTTTGCGCCCGGATGCCGATGCCGCCGGTGCAGGAAATTCAGGACGGCGGCGCGATACGAGGCGTACTTGGCATCGTCCAGCAGCGCAAGGCGATTGCGGGGGCGGGCCAGGTTCACCTTGATGATCTCGCCTATCGTGGCGCCCGGACCGTTGGTCAGCATTACGATACGGTCGGACAACAGTACGGCTTCATCCACATCATGCGTCACCATCACGGTGGTGGTCGATGTGCCGGCCACGATACGCAGAAGCTCGTCCTGCAGGTGCGCCCGGGTCAGCGAATCCAGGGCGCCAAAGGGCTCATCCAGCAACAACACCTTGGGCTCGAGCGCCAGCGCTCGCGCTATCCCCACACGCTGCTTCATACCCCCAGATATCTCTTTGGGGAATTTGTGCTGGGCGTGGCGCAGGCCGACCAGGTTCAATGCGGAGGCGGTCCTGGCCTTCAGCTGGCCGACCGAGTCGGTGTGCGAGAACACGCGTTCGACAGCCAGGTAGACATTCTGGAAGCAGGTGAGCCAGGGCAGCAGGGAATGGTTCTGAAACACGACGGCGCGGTCGGGTCCGGGCCCCTTGACTTCCTTTTCGCCGCACAGCAGCACACCTGTTGTGGGGTTGGTGATGCCGGCAATCAGGTTCAGCAAGGTGGATTTGCCGCAGCCGGAATGCCCGATCAGCGAAACAAATTCTCCTTTACGTATGTTCAGGTTGATGTCGCGCAGGGCAACAAAATCGCCTTTCTTTGAAGAAAAGGTTTGCCCCACATACTCGATGCGCACGAATTTTTCCATGGCCTTATGCTCCTAGGCTTCGTTGTAGTTGAATCGCCTTGCTACAGCGAGCAGGGTCAGGTCCAGTGCCAGTCCCACGACACCGATGACCAGGACGGCAATTAAAATGTTTTGTACGTTCAGGTTGTTCCATTCGTCCCATAGCCAGAAGCCCAGGCCGGTCCCGCCGGTCAGCATCTCGGCGGCGACAATCACCAGCCATGCGGTTCCGATGGAAAGCCGTACGCCCGTCATGACGTGAGGCATCACCGAAGGTAGAAGAATGCGCGTAAAGACCTTCCATTCGGACAGGTCCAGCACGCGCGCCACATTTAGGTAGTCTTGCGGCACACGCTTGACGCCTTCCGCTGTGTTGATGATCATGGGCCAGATCGAACAGATGAAAATGGCCCAGATGGCCGCCGGATTGGCGGCCTGGAACAGAAGCAGGCCCAGCGGCAGCCATGCCAGGGGCGAAACCGGTCTAAGCAGGCTGATGACCGGCGAGCAAATGGCATTGATGGACGGCACGCGGCCAATGAGAAAGCCCATGGGAATGCCGACAGCGGCGGCCAGCAGGAATCCCAATGCCACCCGTCCCAGCGATGCCAGGATGTTCCAGCCTATGCCCACGTCGTTGGGTCCGTTATCGTAGAAGGGGTCGCTGAACAGTTCCACGGCCGCCAGCAGGGTCGGTTCCGGTCCCGGGATCTCGATGATTTTCAGCGAAATTATCTTCCATACCAGCAGCAGCAAGGCGAAACCCGTGACCGGGCCCGCGATGGCGCCGGCGTAACGTTCTGCCTGCTCGCGCCGCTTGTCCCTGCGCATCAGTGCCGTGAAGCGTGCTGCCATAGTGTTCATGAGTATTCCTTTCAGGACGCTTTGATTTTGAAGCTGTCCGCGTAGCCGGCTGGATCGCTGCCATCCCACACCACGCCGTCGATCAAGGTGCTGGATCGCGTCTCGCCGGCCGGAAGCGCCGTACCGGCGGCCTGGGCGGCTTGCTTGTAGATGTCGATGCGATTGACTTTGCCCGCCACCGCAAGATAGTCGGGGTGGGTCTTGGCCAAGCCCCAGCGCTTTTGCTGGGTCAGGAACCACATGCCGTCGCTCAGGTAAGGGAAATTGGCGGCGCCGTCAGCGTAGAAGCGCATGGCGTGCTTGTCAGTCCATGATTTTCCCAGGCCGTTTTCGTACTGGCCCAGCATGCGGTCCACGATGGTGTCCACATTTGTGTTCACATAAGATTTGGCCGCTATGATTTCCGCAGTCTTGCGCACGTTGGCCGGCGAGCTGTCTATCCACCGGCCGGCTTCGAGAATGGCGGCCGTGACGGCGCGAGCGGTATTCGGGTGTTGCTCGACAAAATCGCGCCGCGCACCCAGCACTTTTTCAGGATGGTCGGCCCATATTTCCTGCGACGTTGCCGCACTGAAGCCCAATTTGTCGATGATGGCGCGGGCATTCCAGGGTTCGCCCACGCAAAAGCCGTCGACGTTGCCTATGCGCATATTGGCAACCATTTGCGGAGGCGGCACGGTGACGATGCGGGCTGCCAGCGGATCGATGCCGTAGCTGGCCAACCAGTAGTACAGCCACATGGCATGGGTGCCGGTCGGGAAGGTATGGGCAAAGGTGTACTGGCGCGGGTCGTCGACGATCTTCTTCTGCAATGATTCGCCATCGACGACGCCGGCTTCGCGCAATTGATTTGACAGGGTGATGCCCTGGCCATTCTGGTTCAGGTTCATCAGGACGGCCATGTCTTGCCTGGCGCCGGCAATTCCCATTTGCATCCCATATATCATTCCGTATAGAACGTGGGCGAAATCCAGGTCGTCGTTGGAAAGCTTTTCCCTGACGCCCGCCCATGATGCTTCTTTGGCTGGAACGATGGTGACGCCGTGCTTCTTGTCGAAGCCCATCACCGATGCCATGACAACAGACGCACAGTCGGTGAGAGGAATGAATCCGATCTTCACCTCGGTTTTTTCCGGAGCATCGGAGCCTGCCGCCCATGCCCCGGCTCGTACCAAGGGATCGACCAAGGACATCAGCCCCAGGCCTGCGGCGGCCCGGGCGGTATGGCTCAGCCATGTCCGTCGTTGGGCGTTGGCTGGCACAGTCCGGCCGCTGCTTGCAGAGGAGACGGGAACAATAGCGGGCTTGTCGGTAGATTTCATTGGTGGTCCATTGGGGAAGTCGCCCCATGGCTTACGCAAAAGCCGTGCCAAAACCATTTCGGCCTATCTGACAGGTCGCCGTCGCTTTTTGGCCTGCGATCTGGCCTTGCGGTTCAATGTGCCGCACCGCCGACGGGCGATCTGTTGTGCGCCGCACCAATTTTGTGCAGGCCGTGGAAGCTTATAATCACTGTGTCTTTGTACAGCTACGCTACACCATGGCCCCAGAACCATCAGCTCCGCCCCCCGAACGCCGGATCGCGCATCTCGATATGGATGCCTTCTACGCATCGGTGGAGCTTTTGCGTTATCCCGAGCTGCGCGGCCTGCCCGTGGTCATAGGCGGAGGCGACAATGCACAGCCGCGCAGCTTGCCGGACGGCACCCGCCTGTTCTCGCGCCTGCGCGGTTATGTCGGCCGGGGCGTCATCACCACGTCGACCTACGAAGCGCGGGCGCTCGGCGTGTTTTCGGCCATGGGGACAATGAAAGCGGCCCAGCTCGCTCCCGACGCCATTTTGCTGCCCGTCGATTTCGTGGCTTACAGGAAGTACTCGCGCCTGTTCAAGGCGGCGGTCGCGCAAGTGGCGCCTTGTATCGAGGACCGGGGCATAGACGAGATCTACATCGACCTCACCGACCACCCCGAGGACACGCTTGCCTTGGCACAGCGCATCAAGGCGGCCGTGGCTCAGGCCACCGGCCTGTCGTGCTCCATCGGAATTTCACCGAACAAGCTTTTGTCCAAAATTGCCTCGGACCTGGACAAGCCCAATGGGCTGACCATTATTGGTCCCGGCGACCTTGAGCGCAGGATATGGCCGCTGCCCGTCGCCAAAGTAAATGGCATAGGCCCCAAGGCCAATGTCAAACTGGCGGCCATAGGAATACAGAGCATCGCCGACCTGGCGCAGGCTCCGGCCGACCTGCTGCGGAATCATTTCGGCCTTACCTATACACGCTGGCTCATGAACGTGGCGCATGGCATTGACGATCGCCGCGTGGTGACCCATTCCGAACCCAAGTCCATCAGCCGCGAAACCACCTTCGAGCGCGATCTGCATGTGCAGCGTGATCGCGCGGCGCTGTCTGAAGTCTTTCTTCGCTTGTGCACCCAGCTTGAGTCAGACCTGTTGCGCAAAGGCTATGTGGCGCGCACTATTGGCATTAAATTGCGGTTCGATGACTTTCGCACGGTAACGCGCGACCTGACGCTGCCGGCCTATACGTCTGACGCGGGCGCCATCCATCACGCCGCCAGACAATGCCTCAGGCGCATCAGGCTGGATCATAAAATTCGCCTGCTGGGCGTTCGGGCCGGCGGCTTGCTTGCAGGAACTCAGCTTGCCGCAGCGACCCAGCTTCAAGAGCCGCGCCAGTTGAGCTTGTACTAAGGTCTTCATTTTTATAACGAAATCATTCTTATGGTTATCGCATTATTACTTTCGGTGATGTATAAGTAATAATCCGGTAGTTATAAGTCGAATAAAAGCTTGTTAGCATGAAGTTTTTCCGAACTTAGGCAGAATAAAAATGAAGCTATCACGATTTGTAGGCGGTCTGCTGGCCGCCGGAGCAACCGCTATTTCGGTCCTGGCCGCGGGCGGCGCCCACGCTGCAGATCTGCTCGATACAGTCAAAGAGCGCGGGACTTTGATCGTGGGCGTCGAAGGAACCTATCCGCCCTTTAATTTTGTCGATGCCAAAACCGGCCAGCTCGACGGTTTCGATATAGACGTGTCCGAACTGCTCGCCGAGAAGTTGGGCGTAAAAGTGCAATTCGTCAAGACGGAATGGAGCGCCATCCTGGCCGGCCTGAGCTCGGGCAAGTTCGACGTGATCCTGAATCAGGTCGGCATTACTCCTGAACGTGAAAGGACGTTCGATTTCTCGGTGCCTTATGTCGCCTCCAGTCCTCAGCTGATTCTGCGCAAGAATGATGACAGCAACTACACGAGTTTCGCCGACCTGAAAGGCAAGCGGCTGGGTGTCTCACAAGGCAGCAACTACGAGGCCTTGGCCAAAGCGCAGGAAGGCGTGGATGTCAAAAGCTATCCAGGCGCGCCGGAATACCTGTCGGATCTGGTCAACAAACGGGTCGACGCAGCCCTTAACGATCAACTGATGACCGCCTACCTGGTCAAGACGTCCAACATTCCGATCAAGGGCGGCGCCATCGTCGGTGAACCCAAGTTCAACGGCATTCCGTTCAGGAAAGGAAACCCGGAGTTCAAGGCGGCCGTCAACAAGGCCCTGCAGGATTCGTTCGCCGACGGCTCGTTCGCCAAGATATCCAACAAATGGTTTGGTATCGACGTCAGCAAGGTCCAGGCGCCTCAATAAGTCATGGATCTCGTCGAACTATTGGCCCTGGCCGCCCCGATACTGCTGAAGGGCACGGGTTATACGTTGATCTTTGCCTTTGCGGCCATGTTCGGCGGGTTGTTGGTAGGTTTCGTGCTGGCGGTGGCGCGTATCGTTCCCAGCCGCTGGTGCAGCGTGCCGGCTGCGTTGTATGTCAGCATGATGCGCGGCACGCCCTTGCTGGTGCAGGTGTTCATTATTTATTATGGCCTGCCCAGCATCGGCATTTCTTTCGAGCCGCTGACTGCGGGTATTCTGGCGCTGAGCCTGAATGCGGGCGCGTACATCTCTGAAAGCCTGCGCGGCGCCATTTTGGGTATTTCGCGTGGCCAGTGGTCGGCGGGCTACAGCCTGGGCCTGAACTACAGGCAGAACCTGTACTACGTGGTGATGCCGCAGGCGTTGCGGCTGGCCGTTCCGTCCATGAGCAACACCTTGATCAGCCTCATCAAGGATACGTCGCTGGTGTCCGTCATTACGGTGACCGAGCTGCTGCTCGCCACGAAAGATGTCATTGCAACGACTTTTCAGCCCCTGCCCTTGTATCTGGCGGCCGCCTTTATCTACTGGATGCTCAGCCTGTGCCTGGAACACGTACAGCGCCGGCTCGAAAAGCATTTCGGCCGCACGCTGGCCGCATGATTGCGGCTCTAGTGTCCGCTTCAAGCCGAATCGGTCCGGCTTAAATATTGAATTCCAATTCAGCCGCGTCGCCGGTTCGCAGGCGGATGCCGGAACCGGCCCCTGCCACCACGGCGTTGACGCCGAACAATATGCCTTCGGCAAAGCGCCGATAGGCCGATAGCGTGAGTATGGGTTCCGGACCGGGCTTCGCGGTGGCCTGGTCGATGCCGGGTATGGGGCAGCGGGCGCAACGCTTGACGAAGGCGAAGCTGAGGGCGCCGACATGCATGCTTGCCAGATAGTCTTCTTCGTAGGCGTCCAGGCCTTGCAATACGATATTCGGGCGAAAGCGATTCATGGGAACCGCAGGCTGTCCCTTGCTTTTCAATTGCTGGTTCAGTTCGTCGAGCGAACCCTGATTGGCGATCAGGAAGGGAAAGCCATCGGCAAAGCCGAACGCGTGATCGGCCGGGAAGTCAGGCGCTTCCTGCTGATGTTTGCGCCGCCATGCATTGACATGGTCGCGGCTGGCCAGACGCTCTGCGTAGGGATGGACGCGCAACAGTCGGCATGGTGTGCCCATGAAGTCGCTCAGCCACTGTGCTGCGGCATCGCCTTCGTCCAGACCCAGGGTGTCGCTGCCGAAGATGCGTACCGAGACCGGCGGCGGTGCCGGCGTGTCGGCAGCTGGCTCGAGCAAAAAGGGCGGCATCCCGGGGGCCTCCAGCGTCAGGACACCGTCTTCCAGCGAGGGCTGGACCAGCGCCATCTTGGCGTACTGGCGTTGGGTCATGAAAACGCCCTGTCGATCCACAATGACCCAGTGGCGGTCAAATGCCAGACCCGCCTGAGTGAGGCTGGTTTCAGTGTGGGTGATGCCTGCGCAGGATTTGACGGGATAGCTGTGGAGACTGAGGATAGTGATGGTCATGGCTGACTAGCGGTTGTGACGGCCGGAATCACGGCCCATGTGGCGCATAATACCGCCTGCCTGCAACTGTTGTGAAGGAATACCATGCCCGTGAAAGACTGGCTGGCCGCGCTCGTGGTGATCATCGCCTGGGGTATGAACTTTGTCGTGATAAAGCAGGGCTTGAGCGAGATTCCGCCGCTGTTGCTTGGCGCCTTGCGGTTTTCCTTTGTTGCATTTCCCGCCGTATTTTTTATCAGGCGCCCCGCTTTGCCCTGGCGCATCGTTGTTCTGTATGGCCTGACCATCAGCCTGGGCCAGTTCATCTTCCTGTTCACGGCGATGTATGTGGGTATGCCGGCGGGCCTGGCTTCATTGGTTTTGCAGGCCCAGGCCTTCTTTACGGTCTTGATGGCCGCACTGTTCCTCGGCGAGAAGGTGCGCATCCACAACGTAATGGGCATGGCGGTGGCGGTACTGGGGCTGCTGTTCATCGAACAAGGCGCCATGCCGGGGAGCGTGCCGATTCTGGGCTTTGTCCTTACGTTGCTGGCCGCACTGAGCTGGGCGGCGGGCAATATCGTCACTAAAGGCGCCGGCAAGATCGATATGCTGAGTCTGGTCGTCTGGGGCGCGCTGATACCCTCGGTGCCATTCTTTGTGTTGTCTTGGATCTTCGAAGGCCCGGACGCCATGCAGGCCAGTCTTGCTGAAATAAGCTATGTGGGGGTGCTCGCCGTTTTCTACCTGGCCATGATTGCCACTATCGTCGGATATGTGCTGTGGGGGCGCCTGCTCAGCCGGCATCCGGCCAGCAAGGTCGCACCCTTGAGCCTTCTGGTGCCGCCAATCGGATTGATATCGGCCGCCGTGTTCCTGGGTGAACATCTTGAGGCAATTCAATGGGTGGGCGGTGCGTTGGTAATGCTTGGACTGGCCATAAACGTGTTTGGCCTGATACTGTGGAACCGGCTGCGCAATTTGAAACTGCTACTGCGTTAAAATTTGCAGCTTGCAGCCAGCGCTGCGGCAGCATCGACTGCTGCATCGACCGCTGCCAACACCTTTACTTCTGAATACAGGATGCCAATATGAAATTTGATCGGTCGGGTGTGGATGCGCTTATGGAAATCACTTCGCGCCCGGAGCTCGTGTTTATGCGCGGCCAAGGCTCGTGGCTCGAAGATCATACTGGCAAGCGATACCTGGATTTCGTCCAGGGATGGGCCGTGAACTGCCTGGGCCACAGCCCGGCGGAAGTCGTCCAGGCCATCACCAAGCAGTCCGCTCTGCTGATCAATCCTTCGCCTGCATTCTATAATCTGCCGTCCATGGAGCTGGCCAAGCGCCTTACGGGTGCGTCGTGCTTCGACCGCATCTTTTTCGCCAATAGCGGCGCGGAAGCCAATGAAGGCGCCATCAAGCTTGCCCGCAAATGGGGCCGGCTGAACCGCAAGGGCGCTTTCAAGATCATCACTTTTGACCACAGCTTTCACGGCCGCACGATAGCCACCATGTCGGCATCCGGCAAGCCTGGCTGGGACACGCTTTATGCGCCGCAGGTAGACGGTTTCCCCAAGGCCGACCTGAACGACCTGGAATCGGTTCGCGCGCTTATCGACGACCAGACCGTCGCCATCATGCTGGAACCTGTGCAGGGTGAAGCCGGCGTCATACCGGCCACCCGGGAATTCATGCAGGGCTTGCGCAAGCTGGCCGATGAGCACGGCTTGTTGCTGATCGTCGATGAAGTCCAGACCGGCATGGGACGCACCGGCAAATTGTTTGCCTACGAATTGTCCGGTGTCACCCCCGACATCATGACGCTGGGCAAGGGCATAGGCGGTGGCGTACCGCTGGCTGCCCTGTGCGCCCGCGAGGCGGTCTCATGCTTCGAGCATGGCGACCAGGGCGGAACCTATAACGGCAATCCGCTGATGACCGCGGCGGGCGTAGCTGTTTTCGATGCGCTCACCGCTCCCGGTTTCATGGATTCGGTCAATGCGCGCGCCCAGCAATTGTCCGAAGGGCTGCTGGCATTGTCGGCAAAATGGGGCATGAAGGGCGAACGCGGCGAAGGTCTGTTGCGCGCGCTGATGCTGGATCGCGACGACGGTCCCGCCATTGTGGAAGCGGCACGCGACTGGGCTCCGGAAGGCATGCTGCTGAATGCGCCCCGCCCGGCATTGTTGCGCTTCATGCCGTCCCTGAACGTCACGGCGCAGGAAATCGACCTCATGCTTGAGCGCCTGGACGAGGTCATCACCAAAGTACGTAGTTAAGCGGCATCTGGTGGCAGGTACCGGCCGGCGCGCCACGCGCGCCGGCCTTTTTGCGTAGGTTTGATGACAACATTTTCTTGAGATACACGCTGCACACCAGGCATTGCGATCCAATGCGACTAAAATATTAGTATATTCGTTGCAGGTGCGTGATTTTATCTAGAGAACAACTATGTGTATTGCCTATGAAGCCGCAAATTGAGCTCGACCGTGGCCGGCATGCCGCCCCGCAGTTATACGAACTGCTCAGGGCACAAATCGTGTCGCTGGAGCTGCCGCCTGGCGCGCCCTTGTCGCGCGTCAAGCTGTCGGCCGAATTCAATGTAAGCCAGACACCGGTGCGCGAGGCGCTGCTGAAGCTCACTGAAGAAAAACTGGTCGACGTCTTTCCGCAGGCCGCTACCCGGGTCAGCCTGATCGATATCGGTTTTGCGGAAGAAACGCATTTTCTGCGGCGTGCGATCGAGCTGGAAATCGTCCGCGAGCTGGCCTTGAATCGGCCTGCCCAATTAATCGCCGAGTTGAGGGCTTTACTGATCCGCCATGAAGCGCTGCGCGATAAGCTCGACCTGGCCGGGTTCGCCCAAACCGACGAGGCTTTTCATCGCTGCATGTATCAAGCGGTAGGCAAGGCGGCCTTGTGGTTGCTGGTGCATAGTCGCAGCGGCCACATCGACCGCCTGCGGCGGCTGCATCTGCCCGCGCGCGGCAAACTGGCGCGCATTGTCAGCGACCATGGTCAACTGCTTGCCGCGATAGAAAGCGGCAATGCGCAGCAGGCCCAGGAGGCACTGCGTACGCATTTATCGGGCACCCTGGAATATGTCGAGAAAATCCGCGAGGCCCACCCCGAGTACTTCACCAGGCGGTGAGCCGTCTGCCGGTTTTCTCTACACGGACGCCTTCACGGTCTGGCGCCATTGATGCAGTAGTGGTTCTGTGTAGCCATTTGGCTGCTCCAGCCCCTTGAACACCAGGTCGCAGGCCGCCTTGTAAGCGGCGGATTTCTCGAAATTGCCGGCCATGGGCTGGTAGGCCGGATCGCCGGCGTTCTGGTTGTCGACCACTGCCGCCATGCGTTGCATGGTTTCGGTGACTTGTTCCTTGCTGACGATGCCGTGGCGCAGCCAGTTGGCCATGTGCTGGCTGGAAATCCGCAGGGTTGCGCGGTCTTCCATGAGCCCCACGTTATGGATGTCGGGCACCTTGGAGCAGCCTATGCCCTGGTCGATCCAGCGCACGACATAACCGAGTATGCCCTGGGCGTTGTTGTCGAGCTCTTCCTGGATTTCCTGCGCGGACCAGTTGGTGTCGCTTGCGACCGGTACCGTCAGGATCTTGTCCAGCAAGGGCTCGGACTTGCCTTCCATGCCGCGCTGGATTTCCTGCACGTCGACCTGGTGGTAGTGCAGCGCATGCAGTGTGGCTGCTGTGGGAGAGGGAACCCAGGCGGTGTTGCCGCCGGCTTTAAGGTGGCCGATTTTCTGGACCAGCATATCGGCCATGAGGTCGGGCATGGCCCACATGCCCTTGCCGATCTGGGCTTGGCCGCGCAGCCCGCATTCCAGGCCGACCTGTACGTTATTGCGCTCGTAGGCATCGATCCACACGCTGCGCTTCATGTCGCCCTTGCGCACCATGGGCCCGGCTTCCATGGAGGTGTGCATCTCGTCGCCGGTGCGGTCCAGAAAGCCGGTGTTGATGAAGGCCACGCGTTCAGTGGCTTGGGCGATGCAGGCTTTCAGGTTGGTGCTGGTGCGCCGTTCTTCGTCCATGATGCCCATTTTTATGGTGTTGGGCGTCAGGCCCAGCAAGGCCTCCGTGCGTGCGAAGAGTTCGCTGGCGAACGCCACTTCATCGGGCCCATGCATTTTGGGCTTTACGATATAGATTGAGCCGCTGCGCGAGTTGCCCCCTTTCTGGAGGTCGTGCATGGCGATCAGCGAAGTGAAGACGGCATCGAGTATGCCTTCGGGTATCTCCGCGCCCTGTTCGTCGAGGATGGCAGGGTTGGTCATGAGATGGCCGACATTGCGTATGAACATCAGTGAACGGCCCTGCAGTTCGCGCGTTTCGCCCTTGATGTCGGTGTAGCGACGGTTGGGGTTCAAGCTGCGTGTGAATGTCTTGCCGCCCTTCGAGACCTCTTCGGCCAGGGTGCCCTTCATCAGGCCGAGCCAGTTCCGGTAGGCGCAGACTTTGTCCTGTGCGTCGACCGCGGCGATGGAGTCTTCGCAATCCATAATAGTGGTCAGGGCCGACTCCATGAGCACGTCTTTTATGCCTGCGCCGTCTTGCCGGCCGATAGGGTGCGAGTTGTCGATCTGGATTTCGAAATGCAGGCCGTTGTGCTTGAAGACCAGCGCTTCGGGTGTCGATGCGTCGCCGCGATGGCCCAGGAACAGCTCCGGCTGCGCAAGGCCTGTGTGCTGCTCTTCGCCCAGACTGACTTTAAGGCGGCCATTTTCGACCGAGTAGGCGGTGGCGTCGATGTGCGAGCCTTGGGCCAGCGGAATGCTGTCATCGAGAAATTTGCGTGCGAAGGCAATGACCTGAGTTCCACGAACGGGGTTATAGGCCCCGGCGCGTGTGGCACCATCTGCTTCTGAAATGGCATCGGTGCCGTACAGAGCGTCGTACAAGCTGCCCCACCGCGCATTGGCCGCATTCAGGGCGTAGCGGGCATTAGTGATGGGGACCACCAATTGCGGCCCGGCCTGCTGGGTGATCTCGGTGTCTACCTTGGCGGTGTTGACCCTTACCGAAGCCGGGACGTCCTTCAAGTAACCGATCTGGCGCAGGAACGCCTGGTATCCGGGGGCATCGGCGATAGGTCCTGGATTCTGGCGATGCCAGTTGTCCAGTTCGGCCTGAAGGCGGTCGCGCTCGGCCAGCAACTGCCGGTTCTTCGGGGCAAGGTCGTGTACCAGCTTGTCCAATCCGGACCAGAATGCGTCGGAAGCCACGCCCGTGCCGGGCAGTGCTTCCTGTTCGGCAAATTCGTGAAGCTCGGTGGCGACTTGCAGTCGTCGGCATGAAATTCGGGCGGTCATGGTACGTCCTTTAGTATTTGAAAATAGCTGGCACGCGGGAGCGCCGTCCAGGATTTCGTGCCGTGTAATGTATAGGCGTTGTAACCTGGAACGAGTAGACTGTTGTCAGGGCGCGCACCTATTATGGCCTCTAGCGAACCGGGACTCAACATCACCCGCAGTTAAAAGACCTGGTACTAAAAGTACCTTATCTGTCTTTGGTGTTGCCCTATTCGAATACTCAAGTGCACGGGTGCGTCGCCAATTTTGGCCTCTCCACGACAAAGGACAGATCATGAAGAACCAAGTGAAATTGATCGGCGCACCCTCAGCTTTGTTGCTGCTGGAAGGCTGGTCGGCGATCGAAGGACGCGACGCCATCCATAAAACCTTCATTTTCAAAAATTTCAATGAAGCGTTCGGGTTCATGACCCGCGTAGCCATGCAGGCAGAGAAACTGGACCATCATCCGGAATGGACGAACGTCTACAACCGGGTCATTGTCACCATGTCCACCCACGACGCCAAGGGCGTCACCGAACGCGATGTCGCGCTGGCCCTGTTCATGGATCAATTGGCATAATCAGTCGGATACTCCCATGCAGACAACAGTCACACCCGTCGTACACGAACTCGCACCCACCGGCACCTTGCGCGTGGCCATCAATTTCGGCAATCCGGTGCTGGCGCAGCCGCATCCCCAAACGGGAGCGCCCATGGGCGTCTCGGCCGACCTGGCTACCGAGCTTGCCCGGCAACTGACGGTGCCGCTGGAATTTGTCACGTATGACGGCGCCGGCAAGGTCTTTGCCGCCGCCGATACCGACGCCTGGGACATTGCCTTCATGGCCATCGATCCTCTAAGGGCCGAAAAGGTTTTGTACACCAGGCCCTATGTCATTATCGAGGGCAGCTATCTGGTGCGTTCCGATTCGCCCTTGCAAACCATAGAAGATGTCGACCAGGAAGGCGTGCGTATTGCGGTGGGCAAGGGAGCCGCCTATGATCTTTTCCTGAGCCGCAGCCTGCGGCACGCCGAAATCGTGCGTGCCGACACATCCGCCGCCGCACTCGAGCTGTTTCTGACCCAGCAGTTGGATGCGGCGGCCGGGGTCAGGCAGCCTTTGCTCGCCTTTGCCGCAAGGCACCACAACCTGCGTGTCATCGACGGCCGTTTCACGGCAATCGAGCAGGCCATGGCCACGCCCAAGGGCCGCAGCCGCGCACTTGGGTTCCTGACGTCTTTCATCGACAACATGAAGGCCAGCGGTTTCGTGGCAGAAGCGTTGGCGCGCAGCGGCCAGGGCGACGCCAGCGTGGCGCCATGAATAGCGGCGCAGAAGCTTTGGCGATAACCTAGGGTGTCGTCCCGGGTCCCAGCAGGGCCACCATGACGGACACCGTTGCCACCGATAACACTGTGGAAATCAATATCGCTCCGGAGGCCGTTTCGGGCTCGCGCTCATAGAGCTTGGCCAGCATGAAGGGACCGGTGCCCACCGGCAGAGAAGCCAGCAGAACGGCGGCGCTGGCCCAAAGCGGTGGCATATCGAATACCCAGCGCACCAGCACGAAGGCGATCAGCGGATGCAGGAACAGCTTCAGGGCGACAATCCGCCACACCGGACCCAGATGCAAGGTCAGCCGGCTCTGTGCCAGGAACAGCCCTATGGTGACCAGCGCGCAAGGGCTGGCCGCGGCGCCCAGCAGGTTCGTGAATTGCAGCAAGGCATAGGGCAGCGGTATCTGCAGTGCGGCCATAATGGCGCCGAGCACGGGGGCGGCCACCAGCGGATTGCGCAGCAGCGACATGCCCACTTTGCGCGTAGTGGTCAGCACACTGCCCGTACCGAGCAGATCCACTTCAATCAGCACGACGGAAAAGGCGAACAAGGCACAGGCGGTCAACAAAATTGCGATGATGACGGGCGGCAGACTCTCGGGGCCGAACACCATCAGGCATAAGGGGATGCCCATGAAACCGGAATTGGAATAGGACGCCGCAAGGCCTTCGATGCTGGCATCGGCGAGCCTGCCGCGGCGGCGCCGGTCCAGCACATAAGACGTGGCGAATACCAGCGCGATGGCCAGGAAAGAGGCGGCTACATAGCCGGGCTGGTTGACCTGTTCCCATGTAATCTGCGCCATGGACTGGAAGAGCAGCGCCGGAAGCGCCATCCACACGACGAACTTGTTAAGGCTGTCGACCGCTCCGGCCCCCAGGAGTCGCTTTCGTCCGCTGATATAACCCACCAGTATCAGCGCGAATAGCGGGAAGACGGCATTGATGATGACGCTCAAGGGTACTCCGGCCAGGCAGGTTGAAGGTGAGGTATTAAAGCAAATAATCCGGAGCTGCGTTACAGCTTACGCTTATAGTGCGGTATCAGGCATTTAATGTCATAGTGCCTTTCTATACTGTAATTTTGTCTGGTGAACAGCCATGTTCGATACATCCAATTCCGACACGCCCACCTTGCTGCCTCCGCTGGTTCCGTTCGCCGCCTTCATGGATCCGCGCCCTGCGGTCGAAAGATTGGTCGAAATCTATGACCGCAACACGGCCTTCATTCGTGACGCTTTTGCCGAATATGCCAAAGGCCGTTTTGCACCCAGGCAGCGTGTGCGCGCCTACTATCCCGCCATACGCATCAAGGTCGATACCTATCAGGGAGTCGACAGCCGCCTGTCCTACGGCCACGTGGTCGAGCCGGGCGTCTACATGACCACCATCACGCAACCCGACCTGTATTTCGATTATCTGCTCGAACAACTTGGCCTGTTGATCAAGAATCACGGCGTGCCAGTGGAGATCGGCGAATCCGATCTGCCCATACCGCTGCATTTCTCTTTCACTGATGGCCAGTATGTGGAAGGTGTCTATACGGACAAGTTGGGCGATTCGCTGCGCGATCATTTCGATGTGCCCGACTTGTCCGTGACCGACGATGCCATCGTCAACTGCACATGGGAAGGCAAACCAGAGGAGCCCCTGCCGCTTGCACCTTTTACCGCGCCGCGTGTGGATTATTCCCTGCACCGCTTGCAGCACTACACGGCAACGGCGCCGGAGCACTTCCAGAATTTCGTGCTTTTTACGAACTATCAGTTCTACATCGACGAATTCTGCCAGTGGGCCAAAGAAACGCTTGCATCGGGCGAAGGCGGCTATACCGCGCTGGTCGAACCGGGTAACGTCATAACCCGCGCGGGACCCGACGCCGAACGTACCGGCCTGCCGTTGAGCCGCATACCGCAAATGCCTTCGTACCATCTGGTGCGCGACAAGCATATGGGGATCACCTTGATCAACATCGGAGTGGGGCCTTCCAATGCCAAAACGATTACCGACCATGTCGCGGTGTTGCGTCCGTCGGCGTGGCTGATGTTGGGGCATTGCGCCGGCTTGCGCACGACCCAAAGGCTGGGCGACTACGTATTGGCCCATGGTTATGTGCGCCAGGACCACGTACTTGACGACGACCTGCCCAACTGGGTTCCAGTTCCGCCTTTGGCCGAGATCCAGGTCGCGCTGGAAGAGGCCGTCGCCGAGGTCGCGGGTCTGTCGGGGTGGGAACTCAAGAAAATCATGCGCACGGGCACCGTGGCCACCATCGATAACCGCAATTGGGAGTTGCGCGACCACCGCGAGCCGGTGCAGCGTCTGTCGCAGTCGCGAGCCATTGCGCTGGATATGGAGTCCGCCACCATTGCCGCCAATGGCTTCCGCTTTCGCGTGCCCTATGGCACCTTGCTGTGCGTCTCCGACAAGCCGCTGCATGGCGAACTCAAGCTGCCGGGAATGGCCAGCGAGTTCTATCGTACGCAGGTAAATCAGCACTTGCATATCGGTATCCGCGCCCTGGAAAACCTGCGCGAAATGCCCCGCGAGCGGCTGCATTCGCGCAAGCTGCGCAGTTTTATTGAAACCGCTTTCAAGTAGGGGAAGTGAGTGAAAAAGATTTATTTGGCCGGCTTCGATGTGTTTCGCCCGGATGCTCAGCAGTACGGTGCCTTGCTGAAGACTTTATGCGAGAAATATGGGTTCGAAGGTCTTTATCCGCTGGATAGTTCGGCGCCGAAGAACCTGACTACTCTGGAGACGGCGCGCTGGATATACCGGGCCAATATCGCCTTGATTGAGCAGGCGGACATTTTGATGGCGAACGTGAATCTGTTTCGCGGCGCCGAGCCGGATTCGGGGACGATTTTCGAGGTCGGATACGCGACGGCGCTGAACAAGCCAGTGTGGGTATATACCGACCAGGCGCGCTCATTGGTGCAACAGGTTGCGGCGCACAAGGTGCCGGGTACGCGGAGCTATGTCGATAACCTGGGTTATACGGTGGAGGACTTCGGGCTCAATTTGAATCTGATGATCGCATGCAGCGCGCATGTTGTTGTCGGCAGCGCCGAAGATTGTCTGCAGAGGATAAGTCCGGCGTAGGTCCTGCGTAAGTGCTCGTCTAGTGCTAGCGTCATTACTGCGTGTCGGGTTCTGCTCTGTCGTTGGCCTTCCTTGATCCATGTGCTGTGTTCTTTCTTGACCCGCGCGTCAGGTCCTATGGGAAGGTGTTGCGCTCCTCGTTGCCGGTTCGTCGCCCTGCGGCGCCGAACATCGCTTAGCCCCGCTCGTACGCCCCCTCCGGGGCTCCCTTCGCGTGCGGCTCGCTCGGCACCGAAAGTCGCTGCAACACCTCCCCATAGAACCTGCCCCGCTGCTACATGGAAGCTTGGAATGCCGTTGGGGCGAGTGGAGTGCTTGGCCTTTTTGCGAAAGGGCGGCGGTGGAGAGACAGCTATTGCTATTTTTCAGCCGGGTGCTGTTGCCGTCGCTGAGCTATGAATGTATTGCCGCTGCCGATGATAGCTGCCCAGATCTACGATAGTACTGCGACCGCTGGCGATACCTGGCCTGACCTACAAGCGTACTGTGACCGCCGATAATACCTGCCCCGATGTCCGAGCGGCCCGGCTGGCGGGACGCGTAGGACGAGCGCATGAGTTTTTTTGAACGAGGCATACCCGACGCAAAGAGGCCAAGCACTAAGGCCGTCCCAGCAGGTTTACGAATACCCCTAATGCAGCCGCTGGTGCGGTGATGGGGATGTGGGCGACTTTCGGGGCGCCCGGCATAGGGGGCCCCAGTCGGCCGAATGCGAAGGGAACCCCGAATGGGGTGGACGAGCAGGCCGTACTGGTTCGGCGCGCAGGGCGCCGAATAAGCCCACGAGGAGCCCACATCCCCATCACCGCGCCAGCGGCGTGTTGAAAACCAAAGGCTTATCAAGAGCCAAACGTCTTCCAAGAAACCAAAGGCACGCCAAGAAACCAAAGGCACGCCAAGAAACCAAAGGCACGCCAAGAAACCAAAGGCACGCCAAGAAACCATGGGCGTGTCAGGCACGGCAGACCGCCCGCCCAAGCATCCCATGGCACGATAAGCCTCTTACTTCTTGCGCCCAGCAATATCCTTCTGCGCCTGCGACACCAAATCCTCACCTATGGTCTTCTTCCACTTCTCGAACACCGGCTTCGTTACGGCCACGAACGCCTCATGCTGTTCGGGAGTCAGGCTCGTGACCGTAACGCCATGGCTTTCGATGTCTTTCAACATCGAAGGATCCTCAGGCGTCACCCCTTTGCGGGCGATCACAATTTCCTGCTTGCCCGCTTCGATCGCGGCCTCGCGCACGATCTTGCGGTCGGCTTCGGACCAGGACTCCCACACCTGTTTATTCACCACGAATACCAACGGATCGGCAACATAGTTCCAGAGCGTCAGGTACTTCTGGCCCACGTTATACAGCTTGGAACCGGCATAGATCGACAAGGGGTTTTCCTGTCCGTCCACCGCGCCGCTAGCCAGCGCAGGTTGTGCGTCGGCCCAGCTCATCTGCGTGGGATTGGCGCCCAAGGCGGTAAATGTGTCGATGTACAAAGGCGAGCCGACGACACGCAGCTTCATGCCCTTGAGGTCTTCGGGCGCCTTGACGGCATGCTTGGAGTTGCTGAGCTGGCGGTAGCCGTTTTCGCCCCAGGCCAGCGGCACCACGCCCGCTTTTTCGATGTGCTTGAACAACGCTTTGCCGACTTCACCATGTATCAGTGCATCGATGGCGGCGTAGTCGGGCATCAGGAAAGGCAGGGAAAACAGGTTCAGCTGTTTGACTTGTGGCGACCAGTTGATGGTCGAGCCTACGGCGAGGTCAATCAGGCCCTGGCGGATGGCCGTGAATTCGCGCGTCTGGTCGCCTTGCACTAGTGACGTGCCAGGGTAGATCTTGATATTGATACGCCCTTCGGTGCGTTCGCGCACCAAATTGGACCAGATCTCGGCGCCCTGGCCCCAGGGAAAGGCCGTACCTACCACTATGGACAGTTTGTATTCGGATTTGTAGTCGGCGGCGTAAACCGGCGACGTCGCGGCAAGGGCAGCGACCGAACAAGCCAGGGCGCTGAATAAAGCACGGATTTTCATGGGTATTCCTTTTTGCGGGTTAAGACAGCTCGGAACGACAGGTCACAACGTAATCTTTGCGGCCGGCACAGGACCGGCACCGCGTATTCTTTATTCAATAGCCCAGGTAACGGGGCAACCACAGAGCCAGCTCGGGGAACACAATCACCAGCACCAGCACCAGGAACATGGACGCCAGGAGCCAAACCACCCATCGCACCGTGCTCTCCATGGGCACGTTGGCGATACGGCAGGAAACCATCAGATTGACGGCCAATGGCGGCGTAAACTGCCCCAGCGCCACCTTGAGCGTCAGCAAGACGCCGAACCACACCGGATCCCACTGATAGGCATTGGCAATAGGCATGAGCAAGGGCACGAAAATCAGGAAGATCGAAATACCGTCCAGGAACATGCCAAGCGTCATCAGCAGCACGATCAGCAGCGAGAGCACCCCATATTCACCCAGGCCGGAATTGACGATGGCATGGGTGATGGGATCGATGACGCTGAGCGTGGACAAAGCCCAGGCAAAGATGCCGGCCAGGGTAACCACCATCATGATGACTGCTGAAAGCTCGGCGGCTTCGCGCAGGATCAGAAAGAGATCCCGGAACTTGATGGTGCGATGCACGCACATGCCCACGAAAAGACCATAGAAAACGGCGACGACCGCGGCTTCGGTGGGAGTGAAAAAACCCATGCGCATGCCGCCCAGAATCAGCACGGGCGCAATAAGGCCCCACGCGGCCTCGAACATGCTGCGCCAGAAAGGAGGGCGCGGCAGGTCATGTTCCAGGGCACCCATATTATGGCGGCGTGCCAGCCATACGGCCGGGATGATCAAGGCGACGCCCGCCATCAGCCCGGGCACCATGCCAGCCGCGAACATGGCCGGCACCGAAGCTTGCGGAACCAGTATCGAGTAGATGATGAAGGCAATGGAAGGGGGGATGAGGATATCGGTCGATGCGCCGGCCGCCACGATGCTGGCCGAAAATGGCCTGGGATAGCCGGCCTTGGTCATGGCGCCTATCATGACCGCACCGACGGCTGCGGCGCAGGCGGGTCCCGAACCTGAAATGCCGCCAAGAAACATTGCCACGGCGATGGCCACCAGCGGCAGCATGCCGGGCCCCCGACCCACAATGGCAATCGCGAAATTTACCAGCCGGCTGGCCACTCCCGAGCGGTCGAAGATGGATCCGACCAGCACGAACATGGGGATGGCCAGCAAGGGGTACTTGGCCAGACCTGCATAAAAGCTCTGGGGCACGGCCAGCAACCCGAACCACTGCGTATCCAGATTCGACATCACGATGGCCAGCGTGCCGGCCACGCCCAGGGACACGCCGACCGGTACGCCAATGATCATAAGCAACAGGAAGGACACGAAGAGCAGTGTGACGATCATGCGTCCGCTCGCATCAGGCGGCGCAGCATGCCGGCCATGCGCAGGGCAATGGCGCTGGCCAGTATGGGCATCCATATCGAATACCACCAGGCTGGAACTCCGATGGCGGGCGACGTGTCGCCGTAGCTGTAGTCGTCATAAGCCATGCGCGCCGACAGCACGGTCAGCAGTATGAAAAACAGCAACACCACGACGGCGGAGATAAGAGCCAGCCGCCGCCGCCGTTGCGGCGACCCCCCGTCGGCGATGAGTTCTATGCGTATGTGCTGGTTGCGCACAAATGCCGATGCGCCGGCGGTCATGGTCAGCACAATGAGAAGGAATACCGATACTTCTTCGGTCCAGGCAAAGGAAGTGTCCGTCAGGTAACGCACGATGACGTTGCCAAAGGTGATAAGCGCCAGACAGGACAGGATCAGCACCGATGCCCAATCCTCTAACTTCAGGGGGATCTTGACGGCTGGTTCCGGGATCTCCGGAAGTATGGGCTCTATCGGTTCGTTGGGATGCGCATCAGGTATTGCCATTGGTCTCCAACCACTACGGCGTACTTTTTATTTGTTTTAAAGCTGTTTTATTTAATAGCCGACATGCTAACCCGTCGCGCCGGTTTTGGTAGTTCGGGGTTTCCCGCGTTTCGGCAGGGCCAGCATCGTGCCGCGGCATGCGGAAGTACCGCACAAACATTCGTATTGCTTGCGCAAGGCTTTGGTGATGCGTCCTTCCATGACCAGCCCATAATCGTAGAACAGCTCGGCGCCTGCCGGGATGTCTTGCAGGGCCACGATATACACCCGTTTCCCGTTGGTGCTTTCCTGGGCTTCGCAGTTGGGCCCGCAAGAGTGGTTGATCCAGCGCGCATCGTTGCCTCTGTCGCCGCCGTCGATCACCTTGCCGCAGCTTAGCGAAAAGAAGAAAGTATGAAAGGGATCGTCCGGATTCACCGGATGCAGCTCATCGGCTCTTTCGGGTGTGATCCGCTTGCCGCCGTATTCGATGATGCGGGTGCCGGCCGGAATGTCGCTTGCGGCAAATACGCCCGTGCCGTGCAGGGTGGATTTCTTGACGATATGCCAGGGTTGGGATGCGGGTGTCATGGATGCGCTTTGGACGAGGCGGAAAAGGGAATAAACTGCTGAAGATCGTTATCTTATGCAATAAAAGCGGACTTCGTGAATACTTCTGTCGACCCAGCCAGCCGAAATGGCGCGCAAGCATTACTCCAGACCCTCATTGCCCATGGCGTGGATACCATTTTCGGCTATCCCGGGGGCGCCGTCCTGCCCCTGTACGATGCTTTGTACTCCGAGCCCCGCATACGACACGTGCTGGTGCGCCACGAACAGGGCGCGGTTCATGCCGCCGAGGGCTACGCGCGTTCTACCGGAAAACCCGGCGTGGTCATCGTGACTTCCGGACCAGGCATGGCCAACACGACGTCAGGCCTGCTGGATGCCATGTGCGATTCCATACCGGTCCTTTGCATCAGCGGCCAGGTGGCTACCGGCGCCATTGGCACGGATGCGTTCCAGGAATGCGATGCCATCGGCATCTCCCGTCCCGTCACCAAATGGAATGCCCAGATACGGCGAGCCGAAGACATTACGGCGATGGTGGCTAAGGCGTTTGACTTGACCACATCGGGGCGTCCCGGTCCCGTACTGCTCGATTTCCCGAAAGACATGCAGATCGGCCTGGTACCGCCCGAGCAGCCGGCCGCATCGGGCGGCCCCGATCTGATCAATGTGGAGACCGCGTCGCCGGCGATCGAGGCCGCGGTCAAACGGGCTGCGGCGCTTATTGCCAATGCGAAGCGCCCTGTGTTCTACGGCGGCGGAGGCCTGATCAATTCGGGCCTGGATGCCTGCCACGCTTTCACCAGCCTGGTGCAGGACATGTCTGCGCCGTGCACGCTGACCCTGATGGGTCTTGGCGCCTTCCCGGCCGACGATCCTTTATTCCTTGGCATGCTGGGCATGCACGGAACACTGGAAGCCAATCTGGCCATGCACCATGCCGACTTGATTGTTTGCGTGGGGGCCCGCTTCGACGACCGGATAACCGGCAGGCTTTCCGACTTTTGCCCGCATGCCAGCAAGATTCATCTTGATATCGACCCGGCCTCCATCAACAAGGTGGTGCGCGCCGATGTGGCCATGGTGGGCGATTGTTATCCGCTGCTGCGCGCCTTGCGCCGAGAACTGGCGCAGATCGAGCTGGCGCCTGGCCGCGTGGACGCCTGGTGGCAACGCATAGGCGTCTGGCGCGCGACGGACTGTTTGAAGGTTACGCCGTCGCCCGACCATATTCTGCCCCAGCACCTGATGCAAAGGGTCGACCATGTGCTTACCGGTCTGGATGCCATTATCTCTACCGATGTCGGCCAGCATCAGATGTGGGCGGCGCAGTACATCAAATTCAACCGACCCAACCGCTGGCTTACCTCGGGCGGCGCCGGCACCATGGGCTATGGGCTGCCGGCGGCCATAGGCGCACAGATCGCACACCCGGACAAGCCGGTGGTGTGCGTAAGCGGCGACGCCTCAGTGCTCATGAACATCCAGGAACTTGCAACCGCCACGCAGCACCAGACGCCGGTCAAGGTGGTCTTGTGCAATAACGGGCACATGGGCATGGTGCGCCAATGGCAGGAACTGATACACGACGGCCGATATAGCCATAGCTATAACGCGTCCATCCCTGATTTCGTGGCATTGGCCAAGGCGTTTGGCTGGGGTGCCGCCCGCGTCGAAGATCCTGCCCAACTGGATGCGGCCCTGGCACAGTGCATGGCCTACGACGGTCCTTTCTTTCTGGATGTCGTCGTGCTGGCTCAGGAAAATTGTTTTCCCATGATGCCGGCCGGCTATGGACACCAGCAGGTCATGCTGTCGGAAGATACCTGGTACGTCGAAGACTAAAGAAAACCCCAATACTTTTGTAAATGGAATTGCTGTAAAACTCCCGGTTGGATCAAAAATTAACCATTCATAAGTATTAGGGACAAAATGCGTAAAAACTGGATTTCAAAGTGCATGCTCGCCGTTGCCGTGACGGGCGTTTTTGCTGCGGCTCCAGCCTTGGCCGAAACAACCTTGAAAATGGCCTACGCGCTGTCGACCAATTCGCACTATGGTGCCGGCGCCGACGCATTCGAAAAAGCACTTGCCGCCAGCACATCCAACAATTTCAAGGTCCAGCAATTCGCCAATAGCGCCCTGGGCGGTGAGCGCGAAGTCATCGAGGGCCTGCAGCTCGGCACGATCGACGTCGCCATCGTGTCGACCGGCGCCACGCTGAATTTCGTCCCTAAAACCGGCGTTTTCGACATCCCCTTCCTGTTCCGCGACCTGGCTCACGCGCGCAAGGTGCTCGATGGCCAGATCGGTAAAGACATGCTTGCCGAATTTCCCAAGCGTGGCCTCGTTGCGCTGGCATGGGGCGAACAGGGCTTTCGTCAACTCACCAACAACGTTCGCCCGGTTGCCAAGCCTGAAGACGCCAAGGGTCTGAAAATTCGCACCACCGAGAACCCCATTCACATCGCTGCATTCCGCGAGCTTGGCGTGCTGGCAACGCCCATGGCATGGCCCGAAGTCGCCACAGCCTTGCAGCAAGGCACTATCGACGGCCAGGAAAACCCCCTGTCGGTCATTGTGTCGGCCAAACTGCCCCAACTGCAGAAATATCTGTCGCTGACGGCACACGTATATGGCCCCGCCTTGGTGCTTATGTCGCCTAATGTCTACAACGACCTGTCTGATGCCGACAAGGCCAAGTTCCAGGCTGCCGGCCACGATGCCGCCATCGCCATGCGCAACTATGTCGACGCCGTGGAAAAAAGCGGGCTCGAAGAAGTCAAGAAACAGGGCATGAAGGTCAACACCGTTGACCAGGCCGCGTTCGCCAAGGCCGTCGAACCCGTCTATCCCCAGTATTACAAACAGTTCGGCAAGGATCTGGTCGAATCCATCCGCAACACCAAGTAAAAACTTCGGCTTTTTGCATTGTCGGGGGCTGACGCAATCGTCAGCCCTTGTCGATTCTTCATAAGACTAATCCCCGCCCGCTAGACACACAGGACAGGCCGTGCCAATTCTTCGTACCCTGGACCGCACATTATTCCGGTTCGTTTCCATCGTAACGCAGCTGTTGATCGTTTCATCTGTTGCCGCTGCGTTCTACCAGGTCATTGCGCGCTTTGTGCTCGAATCTCCGGCCGACTGGAGCGAGGCCTGGACGCGAGCCTCGCTTATCTGGACCGTCATGCTGGGTGTCGCGCTGGCGTTCCGGCAAGGCGCCATGCTCAGCGTCGAGATGCTGCACAGCATGCTGGCGCCCCGCAACAAGCGGTGGCTCGAGCACCTAATATTGTTTATCTGCGTAAGCTTTCTGGGCTTCATGGCTTGGGCCGGCGGGCAGATGACCTGGCGCGTACGCTTCCAGACCATGCCCAGCCTCGAGGTATCGATCTCCTGGGTGTACATCTCGATTCCCATAGGCATGGTCCTGGCGATACTGGCCGTGGTGTCCTTTTGGGCAGAAGGGCCGCGCGTGGCCACTGTTGACGACACCGTCATCTAATCCGCCAACGCTCAAGCCGCTAATTAACAATGCACACGCCAGGTGAATGAATGTCGCAGTTGATGGTTGTTTCAATGTTGTTGTTTTTTGTGCTGTCAGTGCCGGTGGCCGTCGCCATAGGCCTGGGCAGCATGCTGGGGGTTGCTTTCGATGGCCAAATGACTTGGCTGGTCGTGGCGCAGCAAATCTATGCATCGCTCGACAAGTATCCTCTGGTCGCCGTGCCATTCTTCATTCTTGCCGGCAACCTCATGGAGGCCGGCGGCATTTCCGAGCGCATGGTTGCCTTTGCAAAGAGTGTGGTCGGGGGATTCCAGGGCGGCCTGGCCTGCACCTGCGTCCTGACCTGCATGATCTTTGCCGCCGTGGCCGGCTCCAGCGTAGCCACTACCTTTGCCGTCGGCGCCATCCTTATTCCGGCAATGGTCCAGCATGGTTACCCCAAGCCATTTGCTGCATCCTTACAGGCTTCCGCGGCCGAACTGGGCGTGATCATTCCTCCGTCCATTCCCATGATTCTGTTTGCGGTGGCAACCGATACCTCCGTGGGCGAACTCTTCATCGCCGGCGTTGGTCCTGGCCTGCTCATCAGCGGCGCCCTGATGTTATACGTCTGGCTTTACGCACGCAGGAACGGCTATGGCAAGAACGACGGTGACGGGCGTCTTGCATTGTGGCCGGCCTTCAAGCAAGCCTGGCTCGCATTGTTGATGCCTGTCATTATTCTTGGCGGCATTTATGGCGGCATTTTTACGCCGACCGAGGCCTCCGCCGTAGCCGTTGTCTACGCCCTTGTCATAGGCATCTTTGTCTATCGTCGTCTAAGTTTCGCTAACCTGTCGAAGACATTGCATCGATCGGTCGTATCGACGGCAGTGATTATGTTCGTAATCGCCAACGCCGGCGTTTTCGGCTTCCTGCTCAACCGCGCCGGCATTCCTGCAGCGCTGGGCGAATGGCTGGGCGAGATCTTCAGCAACAAATACACCTTCCTGCTGGGCGTCAACGCCGCCTTGTTCCTTATCGGCATGTTCATCGAGACTTCGGCCTCGATCGTCGTGCTGGCGCCGCTGCTGCTGCCGGTGGCGATGCATTTCGGCGTGGACCCGGCCCACTTCGGAATCATCATGGTGGTCAATCTGGCCCTGGGCATGGTGACCCCGCCCTTCGGCGTCAATCTGTTCGCCGCGTGCGCGGTGGCGAAGCTGCCCATCGAGCGGCTTGTACGGCCGCTCTTGCCTTTTGTGAGCGTTATTGTGGCGTGCCTGATGCTGATTACTTACATTCCGGAGATATCGCTCTTTTTCAAAGAGCTGGTTTACGGGTAGCGGCGATGAGCCGGCTTGCGCTTGGTTTGCCGGTTCTTGATGTTTTGCCAGTCCTTGATGTTTTGCCAGTTACGGACAGATTGGCGATTATTGATACGTCGGTGGTTACTAACGCAGTGGTGGCCTGCCATACGACGGTGGCTACCGTTATATTGATGTTCAATAACACGTCGGCGGGGCGGCGGCAGGGAGGTTCGCTCCTCGTGGCCCTATTCGGCGCAGTCGCGCCGAACCAGCATCGCCTCGCTTGTCCGCGCCTTCGCGCTCCCTTCGCGGCCGGCTCGCTGGGGCGCCCCGAAAGTCGCGAACCTCCCTGTCACCGCCCCGCCGACTGCTTCAGCGATGAGAGGTAGACCGCTGGCACGGGCTGTGTGCTTGGCATTTTTGCATCCAGTCAGCGGCTCGCAGAACAGGTTCGGCGCCGTCGGAGAGCGGTCCAGCCGGACCGCTCTCCGACATTCAGAAGACCTATGGTGAGAGGCTGCTTAACCCGTAATCTGTATCTCAAGGTGGGATGTTCAACTTTTGGGTATTTTCATACGGTGCTAAGTACGCGGATGACCATTCGCAATGCAGGCTCCCATGCGCTGGGTCGCCCGGCAGGCGGGCGACCCAGCGCGAGCGCAATAGCTCTTTCAACTTGCAAGAAAAAGCAGAAGAATGCCAAGCACACTATTGGTCATCACGACCGTCAAAATCACACGCCGCAGTCGTGGGTGCGGCCAGGGGCTGTCGGGTCCCTTCGGAGCCTCCAGCGAGCCGTAGGCGAAGGCAGCCCGAATGGGCGAACGAGCCAGGCTATGCTGGTTCGGCGCGCAGGGCGCCGAACAGGGCTCCGCGGGGACCCGACAGCCCCTGGTCGCGCCCGCGACGTGTAAAAGACGACGTGTAAAAGACGACGTGTAAAAGACGACGTGTAAAAGACGACGTGTAAAAGACGACGTGTAAAAGACGACGTGTAAAAGACGACGTGTAAAAGACGACGTGTAAA
>JAKFFG010000064.1:0-24349 GCA_036675275.1 Pseudomonas sp.
ATACGGTCGATACCGGCGGGAGTCCCTCCACCCCAGCGCTTTCAGTGTTGCACTGGCGGCGCAAAAAAACTATACAAGCCCGGCGGGTGTCGGGCCACTGGCCCGACCGGGCGAGTTCCGCGGACGCCTCGATGGGGCTGAGCGTAACGGATACCCTGGCAACGCCAGGGCGTAGCGCGTGAAGCCGGAACAGTCCCCGACACACCCGCCTTTCTCAAGAATGAAAAGTCGTCCCCAACGCGCTGCAACGCACCTTGTAGCTGTAGCGAGCCCTGTAAACACCTCGGCCGAAAATCCGCTAGCCGCGTATCTTGTTCAGCAAGCGCGTAGTGGAGCGTTCGAACTGGAACGGAATCGCCACCGCCCTGCCGCCCCAGCTTTTGACACTGGCGGTTTCGGGCAGCGTTTCCATGTCGTAATCGCCGCCCTTCACGATCAAGTCGGGACGCAGCTGTTCAATAAGGCTTTGCGGCGTGTCTTCGCTGAAGTCGGTGACCACCGCTACGCAAGCCAGTGCGGCAATCAGGGCGGCGCGGTCAGCCAGCGTGTTCAGGGGCCGGTCGGCGCCCTTGCCCAGGCGCCGCACAGAATCGTCGGTATTGAGCGCCACAACAAGCGTGGCGCCCAGTTGCGCTGCCTCGTCCAGGTAGGTGGCGTGACCGCGATGCAGGATGTCGAAGACCCCGTTCGTGAAGACCAAAGGACGCGCAAGGACGCCCTTTTGGGCCGCCGCCACGCAGTCTTCCCGCGTGAGTATCTTGGACTCGAAGCGCGCTGCCATTACGCTGGCGTGCCGTCCTTCGCCAGCCCCTTGCGGTACCGGTTCAGGTCTTGAACGGTATTGAAGCTGGTTTCCATCAGCAGCGACATATTGTGCAGGATGCGCGAACTGACCTTGCCTTCCCATTCTTTGTCGAAGTGGATCTGGTTGTCCAGCCAATTCTCGAGCCAGCCCGGCGACGGCAACTTGGACTGCACCGTATCCAGCGGGTACATGTCTTTATTGACGTGCAGATTGGTGGGATGCAAGGCTTGCGGTGTGCGATGCGCCGAGGCCATCAAGACGCCGATCTTGGCGAAGGCCATCCGGGCGCTGGCGCCGAATTCCTTGCTTTGATGCATGAGGGCACGCTTCATGTAGCGCAGGTAGGCGCCGGCATGACGCGCCTCGTCTTGCGCAATGATCTTGTAGATGGACTTGATGACCGGTTCGGTGTGCCAGTCGGAGGCACGGCGGTACCAATGGTTCAATCGCACTTCGCCGCAAAAATGCAGCATCAGCGTTTCCATGGCCGGCGCCGGATCGAATTCGAAGCGTACTTTATGCAGCTCTTCTTCGGTGGGCATGAGTTCAGGCCGGAAACGGCGCAGGTATTCGATCAGGGCCAGCGAATGCTTCTGTTCCTCGAAGAACCAGATCGACATGAAAGCGCTGAAATCACTGTCGTCCCGATTGTCGCGCAGGAACATTTCTGTTGCCGGCAACGCCGCCCATTCGGTGATCGCATTCATTTTGATGGTGTACGCCTGGTCGTCTGTCAGCTTGGTGCCGTCGAAGTCATCCCAGGGGATGTCGGTGCCCATATTCCAGCGCACCGCTTCCATCGATTTGAACAGTTCAGGATAAAGCATAGGAATCTCTCTTAAATATGACGCGTAAGCGCCCAAATGGCTACACCCAAAGCCACCGCCAGGACAGCCGTCAGCACTGTCAAGAGGCGGTTCGTCTGTTGCTGGGCCAGACGAAGGCGCTCAAGCTCCAAGTTTAACCTAGGCCCGGTGTCAGGCCTGTTAAGGTTCGTATAGACCAGCCTTGGAATCTGGGGCAGGAGCTGTGCCCACTGGCTGGCCTCTTTGTCGAGCCGTTTGCGCAGGCCGGGAAGACCTATGCGTTCGTGCATCCACTTTTCGAGGTAAGGCTTGGCGGTTTGCCATAGATCCAGATTGGGATCCAGATCGCGCCCCATGCCCTCGACGTTAAGCAATGTTTTCTGCAGCAGCACCAATTGCGGCTGGATTTCCACATTGAACCGGCGCGAAGTCTGGAACAATCGCAACAACACCTGGCCCAGTGATATTTCGGACAGGGGCCGGTCGAAATAAGGCTCGCAGACCGCACGCACTGCGCCTTCCAGATCTTCTTCGCGGGTAGTCGCGGGAACCCAGCCGGACTCGATATGCAGCTGCGCCACCCGCCGGTAATCGCGCTGGAAGAAAGCCAGGAAGTTTTGCGCAAGGTAGTTTTTATCGAATTCAGACAACGATCCGACAATACCGAAGTCCAGCGCAATATATCGACCCAGCGTTTCCGGCGCATCCGACACATAAATATTACCCGGATGCATATCGGCATGAAAGAAGCCGTCGGCAAAAACCTGTGTGAAGAAGATTTCCACCCCGGTTCGCGCCAGCCCTTTCAGGTCGATATTGGCGGCCTTGAGCCTCTCGGTCTGGCTGACAGGTATGCCGCGCATGCGCTCCATGGTGAATACCGTCGTGGCGCAATATTCCCAGACGACCTCGGGCACCATGAGCAAGTCTGCACGGCCGGTATCAGGGCCGAAGTTGCGCCGCAGCTGGCTGCAATTGGAAGCTTCGCGAATAAGGTCGAGTTCGTCGTGCAGGTAGATGTCGAATTCCGCGACGACCTGGCGCGGCTTCAGGCGGCGCGCATCGGCAGCCAGACGCTCCACCAGCCCCGCCAGCGCACGCATGAGCGTGAGGTCTTTTTCTATGACCTCGCGCATGCCCGGGCGCAAGACTTTGACGGCCACCTCGCGGCCATCGTGCAATACGGCAAAGTGCACTTGCGCAATCGAAGCCGACGCCACCGGGTCGGCTTCGAAGTGTTTGAACAAGGTATGCGGCGATGCGCCCAGGGCGGCTTCGATAAGCGCCGCGGACTGATCCGAGGGGAACGGCGGCACGCGATCCTGCAGCAGCGCAAGCTCGATGGCGATGTCCAGGGGAATCAGGTCGCGGCGCGTGGAAAGCACTTGACCGAACTTGACGAAAATGGGCCCCAGCGATTCCAGCGCCACGCGCAACCGCACGCCGCGGGCCATCTTGGGCTTGCGTCCAAGCCGAACGATGCGCAAAAGGCTGTAGGCAATGGGATGCTTGATGCTGGACAGGACGAGGTCGTCGAGCCGGAAGCGCAAGGCAATAATGATAATGTGAATAAGGCGAAAGAAAGTCAACATGCTCAGCCCTTGTGCATAGAGCTGGTAGCAGCCGGCTTCAGCCTGGCCACGCGCGCATCAAGCTGGTCCAGCCTTGCGGACATTGCCTGCATCAGCGCGGTGTTGTCCTCGAAAGCCGGACGGCTTGCCATCATGCCGCTTTCATGGGACAGGAATTCGCTTACATTGCCGGCCAGGCGCTCAGCCGATGACTGTACGCCGCCGGCAATGATCTTTCCGGTTTGCAGCAGACGCCGCGCGGCCACGTCGCCAACCAACCTGGACAGGTCGTCTTCGGCATCCCATCGCAGGTCGCGGGCCAGATCCGACACCAGGTGCGCCAGCCCTGCGTCGCCTTCAATATGCATGAGTTCGGTCAGCAGCGAAGGGTCGCGGGCGCGCAGCACCCCGGGCAGCTGCGCAAGCTTGCCGGCCGGGATCGTGAGCGTGACATCGGGTACGACGGCGGAATCGGAAGGCTGGACCAGCCCGCCCGCCTGAATGGTGAGACTCGTTTTGACGTTGCCGACGATAAAGCGCGCTGTCTTGCCCGCATGGCGGCTTAATCGGTCTCGCGCCCAGCTTTCGCGCTGCAGCAGCTTGTTGAGCATGCGCGCATAGATCGCTGCTGGAGCAAGAAAGGTAGGCAAAGGAAACATGTCGATTTCTGCGGCAAGGCCGGTTCAGGTGAGCGGGTAAGGCACAAGGACTCAAGTTTAACGGTTTTACGTGAAAGCAATCCTGAGTGCCAGCATTGAAGGCCGTGCCGACGCCCTACGCAAAGGGGCACCATTGCGGTGCCCCCTTATTGCCCTATGTGCTTATCGCAGGCTTAGCTGGCGTATTCGACGGGAATCTGTTGAATACCCGCCAGCAACCAGCCTTCGCCGTCGGCCTTGTACAGGTTCCAGACTTCTTCGAAGCGGAAGGCTTCCGCCTCTTTGGCTTCGCGCAGCATGCCCGAATACCGCACGCTGGCCAGGTGACCGCCAGAAACTGCTTCAATACCAAGGAGTTCGGCATTGAGCAGCACGACCTGTGTGTGATTGCCTTCGCTGCGAGCCAGGATTTCAGGCTTGACTTCGGCAACGAGGTCGTCGGTCATGTATTCGCGCAGCTTGTCCAGATTGCCGCTGTCCCAGACTTCCTGGATTTCGATGAACTGCTTCTTGGCATTGGCCAGGAAAGAGGACGTGTCGAAATCGCCGGGAATGAACCATTTGTCGTCCACCGGAGGAGCCGGAACTGCGGCAACCGCGGCGGCTGTTGCGGCAGATGTCGCCGCGGATGTCGCACCCGAGGCAGGCTGGCTGGACTCGCGCCAGGTATTCTGCGACTGCGTTCCGTGCGATTGCGTGTGCTGGCGGTGCAGGGGGCCCGAGCCGGCTTGCTGCATGGCCGGTCGGGCGGCGCCGCCGCGCAGCTTGCGAACGATGAAGATGACGGCAAAAACCACCAGACCGATCAGCAGCAGGCTGGACATCATTTCAAGAAACGCGCCGGACAAGCCCATGCTGGACAGCAATGCGGCAATACCCAGACCAGCCGCTATGCCGGCGATGGGGCCCAGAAAGCGGGACATGCCGCTTTTGGCTGCCGTTCCGGCCGCCGCTGCGCCAGCCGCCGGGGCTGCGTTGCGAGTCATGTTGTTGGCTGCCGGCGGCGTAACGGCCTGGCGCTGCTGTGTTACGTTGGAAGACTGCCGGCCAAAGCTTTTGCCGCCGCCAGCACGGCGGGCTTCGGCGTCAAAGGACACTGAAAGCATCGCGCCCGCTGATACAACCAGCATCGCGATGGCAATAAACCGTGAAAACCCATGGGTCATGTAGTGCTCCTGTAGTGTGGCCCGCTGACCGCGCGCCACCGAAATATAGATTTCGTTTAATGAATTCAGTGGTAGCAAGTAATCTTACTGGAACCTGAACGTTAGCATAAATTCAGACCTTGCAACATACATAAAGTTCCGTCGCGCACAAGCCTGGCCTTTGCGCTGCGGCCACTCGGTATGGGGCGGTGGGAATCAGCCCAGATTAACGCCTTCGTGCAGGGCGACCATGCCGGCGGTAAGGTTGAAATAACGCACACGCGACAAGCCGGCAGCCTCGAGCATGCCGGCCAGCGTTGCCTGGTCGGGATGCATGCGTATGGATTCGGCCAGGTAGCGGTAGCTTTCTTCGTCGCCCGCCACCTTCTTGCCCAGCCATGGCAGGATATTGAAAGAGTACCAATCGTAGGCTGGCGCCAGCGGCTTGGCCACGCGCGAAAACTCAAGCACCAGCAATTTGCCGCCCGGCTTCAGCACCCGCCGCATTTCGGCCAGTGCGCGATCCTTGTGCGTCATGTTGCGCAAACCAAAAGCCACGCTCACACGGTCGAAATAGCCTGACGGATAGGGCAGTTTTTCGGCATCGCATACGGCCGCGGGAACAAGCATGCCGCTGTCGGTCAGGCGGTCGCGCCCCACCCTTAGCATGGACTCGTTGATATCGGTAAGCCAGACTTCGCCCGATGGCCCGGCACGCTTGGCAAATGCGCGCGCCAGGTCGCCCGTGCCGCCCGCGATGTCGAGCACCTTCATGCCGGGACGCACATCGGCACGGCCTATGGTAAACGCCTTCCAGACACGGTGCAGACCAACGGACATAAGGTCGTTCATGATGTCGTAACGCCCCGCCACCGAGTGAAAAACCTCGGCGACCTTGCCCGCCTTTTCTTTTTCGCCTACGGTCTTGAAACCGAAATGAGTACTGGCCTCGGCGGAGGAAGCGGATGGGCCGTTGTCTGGCGCAGGAGTACGGGTATTTTGCATGGTTTGATTATCGTACAACATTCTGTCGCGCTTTATGGCAAAAACCCTGAGCCACGCGACGCGTTTTCACAAACCTGAAATATTGGCGCCATATTATGCCTAGTATGCATTTTTCCGAATTATCATTCACCCTCAATATTTACCAGGCCCTATGAGCACAACCATATTAGTTGTAGAGGACGAGCCGGCTATCCAGGAACTGATCGCGGTAAACCTGTCTTTTGCCGGTCACAAGGTGCTGCGCGCCTTTGACGCCGAGCAGGCACAAACGCTGATCCGCGCCGAGCTTCCCGACCTTATTGTCCTGGACTGGATGCTGCCCGGTGCTTCGGGCATCACGCTGGCCAGGCAATTGCGCTCCGACGAGCGCACCCGCCAGGTCCCGGTGATCATGCTTACCGCCAAGGGCGCCGAGCACGACAAGATCGAAGGGCTTGAAGCCGGCGCCGACGATTACATCACCAAGCCATTTTCTCCCAAAGAGTTGATGGCGCGTATCAAGGCGGTATTGCGCCGGCGCGCTCCGCAGCTGACAGACGACCTCATCCAGATCGGCACCCTGTTCCTGGATCCAGCCACCCATCGGGTCCGAGGCGGAGAAGTGTCATTGACCGTCGGCCCCACCGAGTTCCGCCTGCTACACTTTTTCATGACGCATACCGAGCGCGTATTCTCGCGGGCGCAGTTGCTGGACCAGGTGTGGGGCGATCATGTTTTCGTCGAGGAACGCACGGTAGACGTGCATATCCGGCGTCTGCGCAAAGCCCTGGAACCGAGCCGGCACGAGAACCATATCGAAACCGTGCGCGGCGCGGGCTATCGGTTCACCGCCCAGCCGCCGAAGTTCGCATAACCATCCTACACAAAACCACCACGACCGCCTTGAAACGTAGCATAAATGACTAAGACATTGATAACCATAGGTTTATGGGCGGTATTGGGATGGTTGACCGGAGCCTGGCTGGGCGCAAGCACCGGATGGGGCGTATTCGCCTTCGGACTGCTCATCATGATTCTGGTCAGCGGCCTTCAGCTTTCGCGCATATCGAAGTGGGTCAGGAATATAGAAGCGCCGCCACCTCCGTCGGTCGGGCCCTGGGACGAAGTGCTGGCTCCCATATACCGCAAGCTGCGCCAGGACAAGGTGGAAATCGAACTGCTGACCCGGCAGGTCGATGTCATTATGCTGGCCGCCGAAGCCCTGCCGGACGGAGCCATCACCCTGGACGAGTCCATGCTGCTGACCTGGTGCAATCAGACAGCCTGCGAGCATATCGGACTCAACCTGGAAACGGATCGCAACCACAGCATTTTCAACATTTTGCGCGCTCCCGAGTTCAACCGCTACGCGCGGCAGAACAGCTGGCCCGGACCAGTATTGCTTCATCTGCAGAAAGACGGACAGGAAAAGTCTTTGCTGGTGCAACTGGCCCCATATGGCGTGGGCAAGTTCCTGATCGTCACCCGCGATGTCACCCAGGTCGAAAAGCTAGAAACAACGCGCAAGGATTTCGTGGCCAATGTGTCGCATGAACTGCGTACGCCGCTTACCGTGTTGTCCGGCTTCCTGGAAACGATGCGCGACATGCCCGCCGAGTCGCTGAGCGCCGAACAGAAAGAGCGCTATCAAAACATGATGCTGGAACAGGCCCAGCGCATGCAGGCCATCGTTGCCGACCTGCTCACATTGTCCACGCTGGAGTCCTCGCCCACGGCCGGCGGCGAACCGGTGCGCATAAGCACCGTCATTCACGAAGCTCTGCTGCAAGCGCAGATACTGTCCAAGGGCCAGCATGTCTTTGTCGAGAACATTGCCGACGACTTGTGCATCACCGGCATGGAAACCGAGCTGGCCTCGGCCGTATCCAACTTGCTCACGAATGCCATCCGCTATACTCCCAAGGACGGCACGATCACCGTCAGCTGGTACCGTACTGAAAGCGGCCACGCCTGCTATTCGGTGCAGGACACCGGAATAGGGATCGCATCGCAGGACATTCCGCGCCTGACTGAACGCTTCTACCGGGTCGATCGCGGCCGCTCGCGAGCCACTGGCGGAACAGGCCTGGGACTGGCCATTACCAAGCACGTGGCCATGCGCCACAACGCCGAATTGACCATACAAAGCCGCCTGGGGGCAGGCAGCATTTTCTCGCTGGCCTTTCCTCCAAACCGCGTCAGTATCGAGGAGTCGTAAGCCGCCCTGTTATTTGCAGCAATATTCGGGGAAATAACATTAAAATGGCCGCTGACCCTATACGGAGCCTCTGATGTCGCAAACTACAATACCCCCATTCCACCTTGCATTTCCCGTGCGCGACCTGGCTGAGGCGCGCGCATTTTATGGCGAGCTGCTCGGCTGTCCCGAAGGCCGTTCATCCGATGAATGGGTAGACTTCAATTTCTTCGGTCACCAGATCGTCACGCACCTGGCGCCCGATGAATGCGGCAGCACGGTCACGAACAACGTCGACGATCACAACGTTCCCGTACGCCACTTCGGCGCCGTGCTCGACATGAGCGTCTGGGAGGCACTGGCCGAAAAGCTGAAAGCCGCCGGCACCAAATTCGTCATCGAGCCCTATGTGCGCTTCAAGGGCGAAGTCGGCGAACAAGCCACTATGTTTTTCCTTGACCCATCGGGCAATGCGCTGGAATTCAAGTCATTCAAGAATATTGAATCCCTGTTCGCCAAATAAGGGCAGACGAGCGCATGGCCGGCCTCTCGCCTGAAGGCGCCAGCGCCTGGAAGATCGTGCCGCAAGGCGATCGCAGCCTGCTGCTGGTCTTCGGGGATCAGGTCAACACCCAGATCGGGCTTCGGTGCGCCACGGCGGCAGCCGCGCTGCGCGCCGCCCGCATCGAGGGAATCAGCGACATCATTCCCACGTTCAATTCAGTCGCACTGCATTATCAGCCGCGCCCCTGCGGAGCCAGTACAGACTTTGGGGACTTGGCCGGCAAAATCGAGCAGGTCCTTGAACAGGTGTTCGCCCAGGATGCCGGGTCCGTCACGCCGCGGCAGATCGACATTCCTGTGTGCTACGGCGGCACCCGTGGGCCTGATCTGGCCCATGTGGCGCAGCACTGCCATATCTCCGAAGAAGAAGTAATACGCCTGCACAGCGCAACCCCGGCCTACGTTTTCATGCTGGGTTTTGCACCGGGCGCACCTTATATCGGCATGCACGACCCAAAACTCGCGATCGGCCGGCGCAGCACGCCGCGCACCGATGTACCGGCTGGTTCGGTGGCCATTGCCAACCTGCAAACCATGATCTACCCCAACCTGTCGCCGGGCGGCTGGCACATTATCGGCGCCACGCCCCTGGTGCTGTTCGATCCGCTGGAGAATCCGGCCACCCTGCTTGCACCCGGCGACACGGTCAGGTTCATTCCTATCAGTGCCGACGATTTCCTTGCCGCCCGGAACGATCGCACATGAGCATCACCGTCATCAAGCCCGGCCTGCTGTCAAGCTTCCAGGACCTGGGCCGCTACGGCCACCAGCACCTGGGTGTCCCAGTGGGCGGCGCGATGGACAGCAGGGCTCACCGGCTGGCCAACCTGCTGGCGGGCAACCCTGAAAACGAAGCCACCCTCGAAGTCACGCTGGTCGGACCGGTCTTGCGCTTCGACGCGCCGGGATGCATTGCGATCAGCGGCGCCCACCTTAGCCCCACCCTGAATAAAGCGCCAATACCCAACAATCGTCCGCTTATTGTGCGGGCCGGCGATACCCTCGCGTTCGGCGCCCGGACAGCCGGATTGCGCGCCTATATCGCCTGGAATGGCGGCATCGAGCTTCCTTCGGTGCTGGACAGCCGCAGCACTTATCTGCGCGGCGGCTTCGGCGGCTATCACGGCCGCGCCCTCAAGAAAGGCGATGTGCTCAACATGCTGGACGCGCTGGACAAGCACGTGCTCAATGACCTGGAACAGGAACTCTGGAAAATCAAAGTGTACTTGCCGGCGGTCCTGGGTCTGGTTCCCCGGGCGGCAATACGTGTCATGCGCGGTGCGCACACCAGCTTGTTCACTGATGCGTCGATTGCCGATTTCTTTGCCGGCGACTACCGCGTCAGCCCGCTCTCCGAGCGCATGGGCTATCGGCTGCAGGGTCCGCAGCTATCGCTGAAGAGCAGCACCCAGCTGCTTTCGGAAGCCACGAGTTTTGGCAGCATACAGGTGCCGGCCGACGGTAACCCCATTATCCTGATGGCCGACCGCCAGACGACCGGCGGCTATGCAAAGATCGGGCATGTGGCCACAGTGGACCTGCCCCTTATTGCGCAAGCCATGCCAGGGGAAACATTACGCTTTGCGGAAATCGCGCTGGCTCAGGCACAACAGCTGGATGGCCAGCGCGAAGAGGCTTTCGGGCGCCTGCATCAGGCGCTGGCCCCCTTGCGGGCCTTATTCGAGCGCTAATGCCGTGGCGCGGCTGTCCACCACAGTGAGTATGGACAAGAAGCCGCTGATGTCGAATACTTCGTGCACATGGGGCTGCATGCCGCACAAGACCAGTCGTCCCGAATTCTGTTTCAAGCGCTTGGCAAGCAAAAGCATAACCCGCAGGCCGGCGCTGGAGATATAGTCGAGACGACTCATATCGAGAACCCACCGGTGCTCGCCTTGTTCGACCAGGGCAAGTAGTTCGGACTCCAGCGCTGCGGCATTGGCGCTGTTGATCTGGCCGGCCGTGGACACGACCAGTACTTCTCCGATTTTTTCGCTAGTAAGGCTCATGGGACTACCGTAGTAATGTAAGGGAATGGTTCGAGAACGAATCAATTAGTATCCGGATAATATAATACGCGACAAAGCCGGCTGGCCATACTAGCCGCGACTGGAACCTCCAAGGCCATGCCTCTGAAAATAACACTGCCGCCGATCCCGCCCACCAAGCGCCCGCCCGATCTGGCCTATGCCGCCTCCGAGATTCCTCCCGGTTTTGCCCTCACGGGCCTTGCCTTGCAACATGCGGCAACCGCGCTCGCACTCATTGCCTACGTGCTCGCCGCCGCCAAAATCTCCGGCCTGAGCGGCGATGTCACCCGCAGCATGGTAACGGCCACCATCATCGGGATGGCTCTGGCCACCTTCTTCCAGTCCTGGGGGGGACGCCTGGGATCAGGAACCATGCTGGTCCACATCCCCGATCCGCTTCTTGTGGTGCTGTCCGGAATGGTGGCCGCCCGGTACGGCGCCGGCGGACTGGTTGTGGTCGGGCTGGTCAACGGCGCCATGGCCCTGGGCGCCGGCTATCTGGTGCCGCGTCTGCGGGCCTTGCTGCCGCCCACCGTCGCCGGCGTAGTCATTTGCATTGCCGGCCTCTCGCTGACAGCCTCGGCCCTGACTCACACGACGGGTATGGGCCAGACGGGCGTCGTCAACGGCAGCCATGCACTGATAGGTGGCTGCACCTTGCTGGTCATCATGGCACTGTCCATATGGGGCTCCCGGCGCGCCAAGCTGTTTGCCCTGCTCGCCGGCCTCATTACCGGCGTAGTGCTGGCGGCCGCAATGGGCGAGCTCCACGGGGTGGAAGCGCTGGCGACAACGCCGGTCTTTGGGCTCCCTCATATTCCGGTCCCGGTGTTCAATGTCGATCCGGGCCTGTTGCTGGCAATCGGCCTGCTGGCCGTCATGACGCAACTCGACACTTTCGGCAGCGTTGTACTGATGCAGAAAATGAACGACAGCGACTGGCGCCGCGCGGACATGAAAATGGTCGGCGGCGGCATCAGGGCCAACGCACTGGCAAACCTGCTGGCCGCCTGGCTGGGGTCCTATCCCAACGCCACCTCCTCGGCCAATATCGCCCTTAGCCACATAAGCCGCTCCACATCGCGCTGGATAGGCCTGTGCACGGCAGCCGTCCTGGCGCTGTTTGCCTTCCTGCCGCAAGTATCCATGGCCCTCACGTTGATTCCCACTCCGGTCATTGGCGCGGTCGAAATCTATGCGGCCGCCTATCTGGTCGTCTCGGGCATTGAACTTATCGCCTCGCGGGCCCTGGACTCCCGCGGCATATTCATGGTGGGACTGTCCTTCATTGCGGGCATGGGCGTCATCTTCCTGCCGGGACTGGCCGAGACGGCACCCACCTATGCGCAGTTCCTGGTCAAGAACGGGATTATCGTTGCCGGAATCACGGCCATCGTGCTCAACATGCTCTTTCGGCTCGGCACATCGCAACGCGCCTCGCAGCCGCTGGAAACCAGTCCCGGCAGCCTGCCGCTTGCGCAACAGATAGTGGATTTCGTCGAAAGCAAGGGTGCCGGGTGGAGCGCGCGCCGCGACGCCGTAAGCCGCGCCGCGCAGGCATCGCTGGAAGCCGCCGAAGCCATACAGTCGGCGGGCGGGCGCGAGCTGACCGGAATCCGCGGCAGCTTCGACGAATTCAATCTCGATATCGAACTGCTGCACCGCGGCCCTCCCCTGGTGCTGGATCCGACGCGGGTCAGGTCGCCTGCCGACCTGCTGGATATCGACGACGACGCCTTCGATGCAGCGCTGGACCAGGCACTGGCCGGCGTATCGCATACACTGCTCAAGCGCCTTACCGACAAGCTGAGCAGTGGAACACGAGGCGAATATTCCTACGTCCGGTTACACTTGGACCATTAGTCTCCTCTACTTCTGGTGCCATGCCGACACTTGCCACCCTGTCGCTGACCCCCGGTCCGCAAGCCATACCGCAAGCGCTGGCCTGGCTCGAGTCTCTTGCCCGAAAGCACCAATGGCCGCCGCGCCTGGCCTTCAAGCTGCGTCTATGCCTGGATGAAGCGCTGACCAATATCGTCGAATACGGCTTCGCCGACAAGGCCGCGAGCACCACGCCAGGGCAGATTTCGGTTTCGGTAAGCGCCGAGGGCAGGCGGCTGGCACTGGACATCGTCGATAACGGGGTGGCCTTCGATCCCACGCAAGGCCAGCCGTCCGCACTTGCAGCGTCGCTGGACGAAGCACGCGTGGGCGGCCATGGGCTGCGGCTCATGCAGCATTATCTGGAAGACATCGACTATCGGCGCGTCAACGAGCAAAATCACCTGCGTCTGACGGCGACTCAAGACGCCGACGCCGGCTGACCATGCACGGAGCCTATGCCTGCATAGACCCGGACGCGATTGCACATAACCTGCAGGCGCTACGGCAACATCTGCGGCCGGGCCGGATCAGCCGCCGTCCCTTGATCTGGGCGGTCGTCAAGGCCGATGCTTACGGTCATGGCCTCGAGCACGTCTTGCCGGCCTTGCACGCGGCTGACGGCTTGGCCGTACTGTGCGCCGCCGACGCCTACCGCTGCCGGCGGCTGGGTTGGACCAAGCCACTGCTGGCCATGTGCGGGCAACTCACATGCAACGAACTCAACGATCCCGCGCTTTATCCCTTGCACATAGTGGCGGAACATGCCGGACAACTGGAACAGCTGGATAGGCTTTCCCCTGGCGTTTCTCCGCAAGTATGGCTGCGCTGCACAGGCATTTTGCACCATGCCGGCTTCCAGGCCACCGAGTATCCACGAGCATACGCAAGGCTCAAAGCATTGCTGGACGCCGGGCGGCTCTCGGGCATCGGGCACTTTCAGCACTATGCCAGTGCCGAAAACGCCGCAGAGCTGGCGACCGAGCGCCGCGTGTTCGAACAGTTGACTGCTGGCCTATCGGGCGCAACATGCACTGACAATTCCGCCGCCTTGCTGGCCGATCCTGCGGCGGCTGCGGCCACCGATTGGCTGCGCGCCGGCATTGCGCTCTATGGCGTGAGCCCGCTGTCCGGCTTCACCGGCCCCGAGCTGGGACTCAGGCCCGCCATGGCCCTGAAGGCGCCCATCTATGGCGTGCAGGAATTGAGCCGAGGCGATGGCGTGGGCTACAACAGCGCCTTCCGTGCCGACCGGGCGCTGCGTATCGGACTGGTGCGCTGCGGCTATGCGGATGGTTACCCGCGCATGGCGACGACTGACTGCCACGTGCTGGCAGGCGGCATCAAGACCCGCATCCTGGGGCGCGTATCCATGGACACCCTCGCCATCGATCTCAGCGCCCTGCCTCAGCTTGGTTCTGGCGACATCGTCACACTGTGGGGTACGGCAGGCCTGCCGGTAGAAGACATCGCGCGTGCCGCTGGGACCATCGCGGCGCAACTGCTTACCGGCCTTACCGCAAGGGTGCCGCGGCGGCTTGCCGGCGCTGCCTGAAGCCGGGCGCAAACACCAGGAAGGCCAGGGTGGCAAGCAGGTAAATTGCACCGGTTACAGCAAGCCCGCCGGAAATTCCCATAGAGGCAAAGAGACCGCCCACCAATAAGGGCCCAAGCATCTGGCCGAACTTGTCCGCCGCGCGCATGACGCTCGTAGCCCCTCCCGCGCCATAGTCCTGAACATTCTTGAGGTTCAACATATAGGCGGTCTGGGCGCCCCCGGCGAAACAGCTGGCAAGCGCCAGCAATATCACCGCAACGGCGGCGGCCAGCAAGCCGCTGGCAAAGTACAGGCTTAGCAGGCCGGTGCTGCCTATCAGCCCGCCCGCCACGATCCAGTGTTTCTTGCTCGCGCTATGGTCAGCCACGCGACCCATATAAGGCCCGATATAGATGACAAACAAGCCATACAGCATAAGAACCCGTCCGACACTGGAAGCGCTCGAACCATATGCTTCCAGGTACAGGGGCAGCGCGTAGCTCAGCAGACCGACCTGGGCGATGGAGAAGGGAATGACGCAACCCAGCAGCAATAGGCCGAAGTCCCGCGTCAACAACAAGTGACGCAGCGCCGTCCATGATGTCCTGGCCCCGGATGCGGCCCCGGTTCCGGTTCCGGACGCGGATGCGACTGCCGCGGTCGGCCCCTGGCGATAAGGCCACATCAAGGTCAGAACGCCCGCGAGCGGCAGGCACAGCAGCGCTGCCCCAATATAAAAAACAGCATCGAATCCCAACTGCTGCATCAGCATGGCGCCCACCGCCGCACCGGAAAGGTGACCGGCGAACAGTCCCGCAATCACCGTCGCCATGTTGCGGCCCCGATAAGCGGCAGGACTGCGCGTAACGATGAAGCCCTGCAAGCCCATCCAGGCAAGGCCATAGCCCAGCCCTACCAAGCCGCGGGCAAGAATAAATCCGGTCAGGGTATCGACGCCGGCGCAGGCCAGATTGCCTAGCACCGCCACCAGCAAACCGGCCAATACCGGCATCTGCCAGCCGCGGCTATCGGTTAGCCGTCCTGCAAGCAAGGCGGTCAACAGCCCGCAACCCATTTCAGCGGCAATCGGCAAGGCCATGAGGAACTCGGCGCCGGCGCCGGCGCCACCGTCCGGCAACAAGGTTCGCGCAAGCACCGGCAGGAAGCTCAATGGCAAGGCCAGCGCAAACAGAAAGCCGAACATAACGGGCCGCACGATCCGCCCCACATCGGACGGATCGTCAAGGCCGTCCGTCTGGCCATCCCCGGTGTGCCTGCGTACTGAAAAGGCGCGGTCCATAAGCACGGTCAACAGCAGGAGCAGCTCAATCGCCGCAACCAGCGCGACCACGGCCACCGTGGCGGCGTCCATGATGCGCTCACGCACGCCGGCGGCAATCAGATCCGGGTCGAGCACCAGTGCCATCCGGGCCAGTACCGGACCGGCCGGTTCAGCCTGCAAAGGAAAAACCAGCGTGTTTTCCGGCGCGTCCAGGCTATCAGCCGGCCCGGTCAGCAACCCTGTTTCGTCGGCGCGTATCAGTATCCGCCCATTTTCATCCAGCAGCTGCAGTTCCTGGATAAGTGGAAATGAACGGGCAAGCCGGCCCATGGGCCGCTCGACGCCGGCGAGCCGCTCGGGCGCAATGCCGTAGCCCAGCACCCGATTCAGGTCCCGCTGCAGTCCTTCGCCCAGCATGCGTGTGTTGTCGCGGCTTACGCCTATCCAGACATCCTGGAAGGTCTGGATGGTGTGCGCCGCATACAGGCCTTGCGCCAACAGCAGCACCAGCAAAGGCGCCACCATTCTGGCTTTGCTGGCCGCTGCCACCTTGTGCAGAGGCAGCACGTAGCGAAACGCCAGCAACAGCAGCAAAGCGGCACCCACGGTCGTGATGGCCAGTACCCTGAGATTTTCCAGCAATAAGGCGCTGCCCGCCGCGCTCGCAGCCTGCACCTGGAGCAACAGCGCGCCCCTGACGCCCGCGCCATCCTGGTTCAGCGGCAGGACCAACTGCAGGGCATCGCCGTCGCGGCGCTGCATCACAGCGGGGGGCGATGATTCCGAAAACAAAAGCTCCAGCAAGGGAGCAGGCGCCGGTCCTTGACCCACGGCGGCGAGCACACGGCCGTCGGCCAGCACCACACTGGCGCCGAGCATATCGGGGACGCGGCTTTGCAAATCGGCAAGCAGCTGCGGCAGACCAAAAAACTGGGCCAAGGGTTTGCCCAGTTCCATTCCGGTCTCTATCTGGGCCGATGTCTGGCGGGCCATCAAGCCTACCCGCTCGGCCGTATTGTCGGCCACCAGCCGATTCAAGGCGGAAAGACTCAATGCGCCGATCAAGCCTTGCGCCAGCAACAACACCACCATGCACGCCAGCAATATGTCGCGCACGGGCCGGCGCCGCCTGGCCCGCGTTGAGATCGGCTTGTCGTTCATCGTGTTGTCGCCGGCAATACGGCCCCGCCCTGTCGTCGTAGTCACTCAAGCCGCAATAGTAATTTACAATTCTCTGCAAAACCATGCGTTATTGTCTAATCCCGGCGCACCCTTCGTACTACAGAGCGTCCATTCATGCGTCTGACCTCCCTACGCAGCAAAATATTCCTATTCGTTGGGCTCACACTGCTGACAGGCGCCATCGTCGTCATGCTCGTCACCCAGCGCGACGTGACACGCACCGTGGTGGCAAGCGAAGAAGTGGCCGTACGCAACGTGCTGAATCTGCTCATCAAGGATAGCGAGGCTCGCTGGGGCGGCCTGCTTACCGACAAGATATCCACGGTGCGCGCCGGCCGAAGAGAACTGGTGCAGTTCAGCTCGACCATACAGTCGGTGCTCGATATGTATGCTCAACAAGTCGAGCGCGGCATTCTCAGCGCGCCACAAGCTCAGGCGCTGGCGCGGCAATGGATCGCCACCATGCCCATGAGCCCGCAACGCTATGCTTTCGTCTTTGGACCCGAACTCGAAACAATAGCCAGCGGCCGGCCAGGCATGACGGGGCAGGATCTGTCGTCACTCACCGACTTCAAGGGCAACGCACTGGCCGCCTCCGCCTACCAGGAGGCCCGCACTACCGGCCACAGTTTTGCCATCTACCGCTGGCCCACTTCAGCAGGGCCTGAAGAGTTTGAACTGCGTTATGCCTGGTTCGGTTATTTCGAACCCTGGGACTGGGTATACGCCATCAGCGATGATGCGCGTGCCGTCGTCACGAAGTTCGATCAGCGCCGCGAAGAAATGGAAACATCCGTCAGGGACGTGCTTCAGTCCCTGCGGCTGGCGCAATCGGGGTTTGCCTTCATACTGACCCGCGACGACCAGTTGCTGGCTCCCTTGCCGCAGGCGCAGACAGGGCTGCTGGATGCCCACGACACATCCTCCGGCCAAACGCTGCGCGATCTTTTGCGCGACATACCGGCCAGTGGCGAAATCGACACCATGCAGTTCGAGCCGGTCGATAGCAGCGGGCCTTGGGAAATCAGTGCGGCGCACTTCAAGCCACTGGGCTGGACGATCGTGGCAGCCGTGCCCGCGCAGGATCTCACCAGTGCGGCCACGTCGCTGCGCAACCGGCTGGCCTGGGTATTCCTGCTGGTATTGGCGGTGTCGCTGATCATTGCTTGGGCCCTTTCAGCACGGCTTACGCGCCCGCTGCAGCAGCTCAGCGATTTTGCGCGGGCGCTGCCGGAGCAAGATCTGGGCGTGGCCGGCCCCATACCGGAACACATCGCCCGTCTTCCCCAGAAACAACCGGACGAAGTTGGACGCCTGGCGGCCGCTTTCGTTTTCATGAACCAGCAACTGCGCGAGAAAATCGCCAGCCTGCTGCGTGAAACCTCCAGCCGCGAGCGCTTCGAAAGCGAACTGAATATCGCGCGGGACATACAAATGGGCCTGCTGCCCATACCCCTGGCCAACGGCATACTCCAGAAAGTCGACCTTTACGCCACCATGATTCCAGCCAAGGAAGTGGGCGGCGACCTTTACGACTACTTCCTTCTACCAGACGGCCGGCTGTGTTTCGCCATTGGCGATGTATCCGACAAAGGCGTGCCGGCCGCCCTTTTCATGGCCGTCACCCGAACCCTGATCCGCGCCTCGGCCGAAGATGAAACCGATCCTGCCTTGCTCATGGAGCGTGTCAATAACCGCCTGTCTGAAAACAACCCCAACATGATGTTCGTTACCCTGATAATCGGGGTCCTGGACCTGCTTACCGGTAATCTGGACTGGTCCAACGGCGGCCACCCGCCGCTGTGCCTGGTGCAGACCGATGGCGGGCTGCGCATGCTGGAAGGACGCAGTGGCCCGGCCTGCGGCGTGCAGGAGGACCTGCCTTACCGCAAATTTTCGACCAGGCTGGAACCCGGTGAAATTCTTCTGGGTTATACAGACGGAGTCACCGAAGCCGTCGGACCTGACGGCCGGCTTTACGGCGAAGAACGCCTGTTTGCCCGGCTTGCCGGCCAGCAACAGAGCAACGCCGCAGCATTGACCGCCACACTGCTGGAAGACTTGCGCCAGTTCGTCCAGCTTACCGAGCAGTCGGACGACATCACATTGATCGCCGCAAAAAGGGCCGCCCCATGATCCGCCACTTCCTCCTCTGCCTGTTGACGTGCGCCGGCTTGCTCGGCGCAACCGTCCTGCAAGCCCAAACAGCCATCAAACAAGGCTCACCCACTACCCAGCCTGTCCCGACCACGCCTGCGGCCAAACCCGACGGATCGCGCTGGCGCCTGGGTTATGTGGAAAGTGGCGACTATGCAGACTATCCCCTGACCCTGGGCGAAATCGCCGACGGCTTGCAAAGCCTGGGTTGGCTGCGCTACCAGGACCCCCGCCCGGAAGCCCTCTCCGGCCAGGCGCTCTGGCAGTGGCTGGCGGAAAATACCGAAAGCCCCCATCTTCAGTTCGTTGCCGATGCCTATTGGAAACCCGGCAATTTCGACGCGAGCAAGCGCGAGTCCATGCGTGCGGCAATCGCCGCGCGCATCCAGGAAGAGAACGATATCGACATGATGATTGCCATGGGCACATGGGCAGGGCAGGACATGCGCACACTCGGTCCGCCGCTTGCAACAGTCGTGGGCTCCACCAGCGACCCGATAGGCGCGGGCATTTCCGATAGCGTGCACGACAGCGGACGCGATTATCTGCACGCACGCATTGAACCCGATCGTTACCCGCGCCAGCTGAGGCTGTTCCGGGAAATCGTGCCGTTCAAGACGCTGGGCATTGTCTATGAAGACAGCCCGGAAGGGCGGACATACGGCGCGGTCGCCGCCGTGGAACAAGTCAGCCGCGAACTGGATTTCGAGGTCGTGCACTGCCACGCCCGGTCCAACAGTGTCAGCATGGAAACGGCTGTCGCCAACGCATTGCGCTGCTACGAAAAACTGGCGGAGCAACATGTTGACGCCGTCTACGTAACGACTCATCGCGGCGTAAATAGCGATTCCATCGGCGCTATAGCCAGGGTGCTGGGACAGGCCAAGATAGCCAGCTTCTCGATGGCGGGATCGAAACAGGTCGAACAAGGAATATTGCTGAGCCTGGCTCAGGCCGATGTGTCGTATGTGGGATTGTTCCATGCGGAAACCATCGCACGGATACTGAATGGCGCCAAGCCCCGCGAAATAAGCCAGATATGGATAGATCCACCTAAAATTGCCCTGAACCTGGCCACCGCACGCATCATAGGTTTCGACCCCCCGGTCGACATCCTGCTGGCCGCCGACGAAGTCTACGAAGCCAGGCCGGGCCGTGATAGGCCAGGCCTCGACAAGCAAGGTCTTGTTAAGCCTTCCGAAGCGCGGACTGAGTGATCCGGAACAATTCAGAGCATTTCCGATTCAAGTGTTTACGGCACTTTGCTTTTGTGACACTGTCCAGTTCTTATGACGTTGTCCGGGGTGGATGGCGGCAGTCCGGCACGGCGTGCTTGTTTCCGCGCCTGCCTCGTCCAGCCGGGCGTCGGGCCAAACTCGCTACGCCGCTGACGCGGCTGCGCTCAAACATGGCCCGACGACATCCCCCGGCTCTCCTTCGTCAGCCCGCGGCGCACGCCTACACGCCGGACTGCCGCCACCCACCCCGAACAACTGCGCAAGAGGAAACTTGCCGGCCTTACGGCCTGACTTCTGGCTTGACGTGCACGGTGGCTAGTGGACTGGTCCAAACCACGCTCATGCAAAAAGGCGGGTGTGTCGGGGGCTGTGCAGGCGCCTCGCGCACGCCGTTACGCTCAGTCCCATCGAGGATTCAAGGGCGCGGCTGCCCGAGCCCGACGAGTGTCGGGCCACTGGCCCGACCGGGCGAGTTCCGCGTCCGCCTCGATGGGGCTGAGCGTAACGGGTACCCCTGGCAACGCCAGGGGCGTAGCGCGCGAAGCCGGAACAGCCCCCGACACACCCGCCTTTCTCAAGAACGAAAAGCCGTCCCCAACGCTTCAGAGCTGCAGCAAGCCTTGTAAACGCCTCGACCGAAATGCTCTAGTGCCGGGCCGGCGCACAGCCGTAACAATCAGGCCGTAGCGCGGTATGCAGCGGCAACAAACCTGCCAGCCGACCCACACCGTCCGGCAAGCCATTCGGCAAGCCCTTCCACGTATCCAACAGCCGATCAGCGGCACTCCGTCCGGATTGCAGGACATAGTCGGCATAAGTCAGGTATTGCCGCTCGTCGGCGGCCAAGCCCGCATGCGCCACCGCCAGCACATCGCCGCATAAAGCGCGCACCCGTGCATCGGCCAGGCCATGGCGCATGGCCACCAGCCTGAGCACGCCAAGCTCGTCCCAGCCCCAGTCCTGCACCAGCTGCCACGATGCCTCCAGGTTGGCCAGCAAGCCGCGCTGCAAGGCGGTGGGCGCGACGAGCATCGAGCGCGCTTCCGGCATGCCCGCCTCGCGCAGCAGGCAGGCATCCGCAAAGCCCGCGCCCGGCGCCCTTCCTTCGATATAGCCGTCTACCCCGCAGGCCGCGAACAGGCCTTCCAGCCCACCGTCGCGACGCCACGCCGCCAGCAAGTCGGGCAAGGCGGGCAGATCGATCAAGCGATAGCGCCACCGGGCATCCAGAAAGTGGGCGATCTGCGAGTGCTCGAAGTGCATGGCATGCGCGGCAATCGTCGCTGCTGCGCCGTTGTCGGTGCGCCGGCCCGTCCAGACGCCGGCGTGCAGGAAATCGACAAGACAGGGGTCGCCATCCAGGATCACGGTAGGCGCCGATTTGTAGTCATAGCTATGATGCAAAGGCAGGCTGCGCGATACCGTGCCCGTCTGGAACATCCATCGAAAATAATCGCCCAGGTCGCGGAAGGGGCGCGACGGATACCGGGCCAGCATGGCATCGCCGGCAAAGCGCGCAGGCTGAAACACCCGCGGCCAGATCGTCAGCCGGTTTTCTTTGAAACCCGTGTGCGCGCCAGATTCCAGCGGACTGTTCGCAAACAGGGCGATGGCAGCGGCGGCCAGGCCCAGCGCCACGTTGAGCGATTGGGCGGCGTGCGCGATAGTCACCGAGGTATTAGCGCCGTTCTGGGCCTTGGCGTCTATGCCTTCCCAGTGATGCCAGCCTCGATGCCCCAGCAGCTCGCGATAAATCGGTCGCGGCACGCAGACACGGTCATACCAGGTGGCATTGCGCGGGCAGTCGGGGTGTTGGGAAACATTCAGCACGCAAGCCCCGTCCGCCTCCAGGGCGTCCAGCGTATCGGCCAGCTCGCGATGCGCCAGCGCACTCAGGCGCGCCAGGCCTCCGGGGCCGCCGTCCAGGGGAAGCGTGGCAGTTTCCAGCAGGTTGAACCCATTATCCAGGCCGCAATCGGCCACATCGGTTTGCAGGCCCACGCAACGTCCAGACAGTAGCGCCGGCGTGCAGCGCTCGCCCCTTGCCTGCTTGATGCGGCTCAATGCGTCAAAATAACGGTCCACCGGAAGGCTGGCGCCGCTTTCGGCGTGCGCCACCACCATTTCCATCTCCAGCCCCAGGCGGGGCCGGTAGGCCTCTACCGCAACGGACGGCTCACAGGAAGAGCTGGTAGGCGGGGTTCTCGGATTCATTCCAGTAAGGATATCCCAAGCCGTCCAGGAAGGCCTTGAATTCCTTCTTGTCGGCCGGCGGCACCTGTATGCCCACCAGAATGCGGCCGTAGTCGTCGCCTTGATTGCGATAATGGAACAGACTGATGTTCCAGTCGGGGCTCATGGCTCCCAGGAATTTGATCAGCGCGCCGGGCCGCTCGGGGAATTCGAAGCGAAACAGCAACTCGTGCTCGGCCAATGCCGACCGCCCGCCCACCATGTAGCGCAAATGGGTTTTGGCCATTTCGTTGCCGGTAAGATCCAGCGTCGGGAAACCTTTCTTGCGAAAGCTATTGGCCAGTTTCTCCGGCTCCGCCGCGGAACTGATCTGCAGACCAACGAACACGTGCGCCTGTTCCGAATCGGAAATCCGGTAGTTGAATTCAGTCACGCTGCGATTGCCCACGGCTTCGCAAAGGCGCAGGAAACTGCCGCGCTTTTCCGGCAAGGTCAGGGCAAACAGCGCTTCGCGGGCTTCGCCCACGTCGGCCCGTTCGGCGACGAAGCGCAGCCGGTCGAAATTCATGTTGGCGCCGCAGGTAATGGCCACCAGCGTCTTGCCCTTCCATTTATGTTCAGCGGCATAGCGCTTGGCGCCCGCCAGGGCCAGCGCGCCGGCCGGCTCCAGCACGCTGCGCGTGTCCTGGAAGACGTCCTTGATACCGGCGCAAATGGCGTCCGTGTCGACCAGCACAAAGTCGTCCACGTATTTGCGGGTGAGTTTGAAGGTTTCGGCCCCCACCAGCTTGACCGCCGTGCCGTCGGAAAACAGGCCCACATCGTTCAGCGTGACGCGCCGCCCTGCCTTGACGCTGCGCACCATCGCATCGGAATCCACCGTCTGCACGCCGATGACCTTGGTCTCGGGCCGCAATTGCTTGATGTAGGCGGCTACGCCGGAAATAAGGCCGCCGCCCCCTATCGCCACGAAGACGGCATCGATGTGCCCGCTATGCTGACGCAGTATTTCCATGCCGACCGTGCCCTGGCCCGCGATCACATCGGGGTCGTCAAACGGATGCACGAAGGTCAGCTTTTCTTTTTTCTCCAGTTCCCTGGCGTGTTCATGGGCGTCGGAAAAGCTGTCGCCGACCAGCACCACTTCGCCGCCAAAGCCGCGTACGGCATCGATCTTGACCTGTGGAGTGGTGACCGGCATGACGATGACGGCCCGGCAGCCCAGGCGGCTGGCCGACAACGCCACTCCCTGCGCATGATTGCCGGCCGACGCGGCAATGACGCCGCGCTTCAGGTCGGCTGGGCTGAGATTGGCCATCTTGTTGTACGCACCGCGCAGCTTGAAGCTGAACACCGGTTGCGTATCTTCACGTTTCAACAGAATCTTGTTGTCAATTCGAGCCGAAATCAGGGGTGCGAATTCTAGGGCTGATTCGATAGCAACGTCGTAAACCTTGGAGTTAAGGATACGTTTAAGATAATCTGTTGACATGAAAGAAGAAGTGGTCCAGAGGTAAACAGGCAGAATACCATAGCGATCGCGCGCCGCCGCGCAGGCGCGAGACGGCATTTCAGCGATACACTAACGCGCTTTGACGTCCTTCCCTGCCTAACGGCAAGGGGATTCCCACAGCTGGCGCTCGACGTCCCGAGCGGAGAATGTTCAATGCGGCATTTACATCACGATCATGGATAGCCTCGCAATCGCTACACTGCCACGCTCTTATTCCAAGACCTGCGATACCTTTGGGCCGCGAGTCGGGCAACGCGCCGCAACTCGAACAGGTTTGGGAAGAAAACGCTTCGTTCACCTCTTCAACGGTTACCCCGTGCGCAATCGCTTTGTAGCGGAGCATGTTTCTGAAGGACGACCAAGCCGCGTCGTTGACACTCTTTGCCAGCCTGGTTTTGGCAAGACCCTTGGCGTTGACATTGCCAACGGCGATGTAATCAAAATCCGTCACAAGACAGGCGGACAGCTTGTGCAGGAAGTCGGCCCGCGCGTTTCGGATCCGGGCGTGGAGGTTCGCCACTTGCCGCTTCTTTCGGGCGCGTTGCGCGACAGCAAGCCGGCTTTCAAGTTGACGAAAGTGGCGCGGGTTCGTAATCTTTTCACCG
>JAKFFG010000029.1:0-24168 GCA_036675275.1 Pseudomonas sp.
GCAGAACCCATCAGGGACAGCAGCACAAAGAGGCTGCGCTTACAATCCGGATGTACGGGTGCAATCGATACCTTCAGATCATCATGAATTGAAAGCTTGGCAAACCGGGGGCGTCCATGTACGGAGGGAGTTCGGCCGACGCCCGGCTGGACGAGGCAGACGCGGAAACAAGCACGCCGTGCCGGACTGCCCCCATCCACCCCCGGAGAACGTCATCAGAGCGAAGCAGCGTCACTAAAGCAAAGTGCCGTAGACACTTGAACCAAAAATGCTCTAGCGCATTCCAAAATGCCGGCGGTAGCGGGCGTCCATGCGCTGCGCGTCCAGCAATACGGGAAAATCCGCGGTATTGAAGTCAGGGTCCCAGGCCGGCTCGCCGCAAATTTGCGCACCGGCCTTCAAGTAACCCTTGATCAACGGAGGCACTCGGCCCGGCAATACACCGTCAAGGCGTTCAACCGGATAGCGGTGCCGCGGGACCAGACGAGGCAGATCGGGATGGGCGGCCAGGGTGTCCCTGGCTCTGCGCCACACCTCGGCGGCCGCGGCACCATCGTCGCGCAGGCTGACGCTGGCACAGCCCAGCACATACCGCAGGCCCAGCTGTTGCACCACGCTGGCGATGCCCGACCACAGAAGCATGATCACGACACCATTACGGTAATCGGCATGTGTGCAGGAACGCCCAATTTCGACGATTTCCTGCTTCAGGTCGCCCAGTCCGGCAAGATAGAACTCTGATTCCGCATAATAGCCGCCCGCGCTTTTTGCATTGGCCGGCGTCAAAAGCCGGTACGTACCGACCACGCGGCCCGTGTCCGCTTCCTGGACCATAATATGTTCGCACCAGCTATCGTAGTGATCAATGTCCAGGCCGTCGGCCGTGTCCGGAAACACGGCGTTCATTTCCTCGGTGAATACTTGATAGCGCAGCCGCTGGATCGCCTCCAGCTCTTCATTGCTGCGGGCCAGCCCAAGAACCAGGCCCCCGGCCGAAGGTTCCGGCCATATGGGGTTTCTGAGGGCTTCAGGTTGAGTACGTGCAAGCTCGAACATGGTGTGGCTCCTGTAAAGATGCCACGATTATGCGTGCCAAATATTTCAGGTTTTTGATGCCCGGCTTATTCGCTCGATAAATCCACATTCACCAGTTGTTGAACGCCCTCTTCCGCCAATGACGCCTCTTCGGCTTCGACCATGAGGCGCAGCTTGGGCTCGGTACCGGATGCGCGAATCAGCACACGTCCCCTGCCGTTCAATTCACGTTCGACTTTTTCCTTGGCAGCCTGCAGGCCCGAGTGCGTCTGCCACTGGACACCGGGCGCCAAGGGCACATTGATCATTTTCTGCGGATACATTTTCAGATCGACCACGAGGTCCGACAAGGCCTGGCCGCTGCGGCTCATCGCGGTAAGCACTTGCAGTGCGGCAATAATGCCATCTCCGGTGGTGTGGCAATCGAGGCACAACAAGTGGCCGGAACTTTCGCCGCCAAATAGCCAGCCGCGTTTCTGCATGCTCTCGAGCACATAGCGGTCGCCCACTTTGGCGCGATCGAAGCCGACACCCAGAGCCTGCATTTGTTTCTCGAACCCAAAATTGGTCATGAGCGTGCCCACAACTCCTTCGACCGGTTGCTGCGTCATGCGATCACGCACAATCGCGTAGAGCAGCTCGTCGCCGTTATAAATGCGCCCGGAACCGTCGACCATCTGCAGCCGGTCCGCATCGCCATCCAGCGCAATCCCAAGGTCGGCTCCGCGCGCCTGCACTTCGGCGGCCAGGTGTTCCGGGTGCATGGCACCCACGCCTTCATTGATGTTGAAGCCATCCGGCTGGCAGCCGATGGCAAACACTTCGGCGCCCAATTCGCGGAACACATGCGGAGCGATGTTATAAGCCGCACCGTGCGCCGCATCGACCACAATAGAGAGCCCCGAAAGATCGAGCTCGTTGGGAAACGTGCTTTTGCAGAATTCGATATAGCGGCCGCCGGCATCGTCTATGCGGCGGGCGCGCCCGAGCGCTTCCGAACCCACGCAACCCAGAGGTTCGTCAATGGCGGCCTCGATCTGGGCTTCGATTTCATCGTCGAGTTTCATGCCCTGCGCTGAAAAAAACTTGATGCCATTATCTTGATAAGGATTGTGCGAGGCGCTGATCACGATACCCGCAACCAGCCGCAATGCGCGGGTCAGATAAGCCACTGCCGGCGTGGGTACAGGCCCCGCAAGCAGCACATCGATCCCCGCGGCCGACAAACCGGCCTCAAGCGCCGACTCAAGCATATAGCCTGAAATTCGGGTGTCTTTGCCGATTACAACCGTGGGGCGGCCCCGTCCCGGTTGCTGCCTGGCCAGAATCCGCCCTGCCGCATAACCCAGCCGCAGCGCAAACTCTGCGTTGATTGTCGGCCCACCGACCGCACCACGAATGCCGTCGGTGCCAAAATATTTGCGCTCTGTCATATGTATTTCCCTTGTTCTATTGCTTGCCATACTTTTACCGCGTCCACCGTGGCGGCGACATCGTGCACACGGATGATATGCGCTCCGCGCGCCACGGCGGCCAATGCTGCAGCGACGCTGCCGCCCAACCGCTCAGCCGGCAAACGTCCTGTGACGTGGCCGATCATCGACTTGCGCGACACGCCGATAAGCCAGGGATAGCCCTGGATGTTGATATCGCCCAGACGCTGCAACATCAAGTAGTTCTGTTGCGGCGTTTTCCCAAATCCGAAACCGGGGTCTAGAATGATGCGCCGGCGGTCAATACCGGCGTCTTCCATGGCCTTGACACGCCCATGCAGGAACTCGCGAACGTCGTGCAGCACATCGTCATAGCGCGGCGCCTGTTGCATGGTACTGGGTTCGCCCTGCATATGCATGACACAGAGCCCGCAACGCGAATCGGACACGGCCTCGATTGCGCCCTGGCGCCGAAATCCATAAATATCGTTGATCATGTCCGCACCGGCCTCGAGGGCGCGACGCATCACTTCGGGCTTGAAAGTGTCGACCGACAGAGGAACGCCCGCATCGATCAAACCATCGATTACCGGCAATATGCGCTTGAGCTCGTCGGCGGCCGACACAGGCTCTGCGCCGGGGCGGGTGGATTCACCGCCTATGTCGAGAATATCGGCACCTTCGGCGACAAGTTGCCTTGCATGCGCGATGGCGGTATCCGGCGAATAGTGCGTGGTGGTGTTGGAGAACGAGTCCGGGGTGACATTGACGATCCCCATGACCAAAGGGCGCTCGAGTAACAGCTCGAAGCGCCCACAAAAAAAACTGGAACTCATAGGTAGCATATCGCTGTCAGCCCTGTCGGAAAGATTCCGGCAGGGCTGACGCCGAATTTATACAGGCGTGGTGGCAGCGTTGCCCCCGGCCGAAGTCAAGCCTGCCGACGGCGGAGGGCTGTCGGGCGTGTCGTTTTGCGACACAAAGGCTACCGGCGCGCGCGGTGGACGCCCCTGCATGATGTCCTCGATTTGTTCGGCATCGATGGTTTCCCACTCGAGCAAGGCAGCCGTCATGGCTTCCATCTTGTCGCGGTTGTCTTCGATGATCTTGCGTGCCACGGTGTACTGTTGGTCTATGATCGCGCGAATTTCCAGATCGACTTTCTGCATGGTGGCTTCCGACACATGCGTGGTCTTGGTAACGCTACGGCCAAGGAAGACTTCGCCTTCGTTTTCGGCATACACGACGGGCCCGAGCGAGTCGGTCATGCCGTAACGCGTGACGATATCGCGGGCAATGGCCGTGGCACGCTCGAAGTCGTTGGACGCGCCGGTAGTCATCTGGTTCATGAAGACTTCTTCGGCGATACGCCCACCGAACAGGACGGCAATGGTATTGAGCAGACGCTCTTTATCCATGCTGTAGCGGTCCGAATCGGGCAGCTGCATCGTAACGCCCAACGCACGGCCACGCGGGATGATGGTGACCTTGTGCACCGGATCGGTCTTGGGCAGGCTGCGCGCAACCAGCGCGTGGCCGGACTCGTGGTAAGCCGTATTGCGGCGCTCTTCTTCAGGCATGATGAGCGAGCGGCGCTCGGCACCCATGATGATCTTGTCTTTCGCCTTTTCGAAGTCGCTCATTTCAACCGTACGACCGCTGCGGCGTGCCGCGAACAGGGCGGCTTCGTTGACCAGATTGGCCAGGTCGGCGCCCGAGAAGCCAGGCGTGCCGCGCGCGAGGATCATGGCATCGACGTTGGTGGCCAAAGGCACTTTACGCATATGCACTTTCAGGATCTGCTCACGGCCGCGGATATCGGGCAGCGACACCACGACCTGGCGGTCGAAGCGGCCGGGCCGCAGCAAGGCGGGATCGAGTACGTCGGGGCGGTTGGTTGCCGCAATGACAAGCACGCCCTGACCGGTTTCAAAGCCGTCCATCTCGACCAGCAGCTGGTTCAGTGTTTGCTCGCGTTCGTCGTTCCCGCCGCCCAGGCCGGCGCCCCGTTGGCGGCCGACAGCATCGATTTCGTCGATGAAGATGATGCACGGCGCCTGCTTCTTGGCGTTTTCAAACATGTCGCGTACGCGCGCAGCGCCCACACCGACAAACATTTCGACGAAGTCGGAACCCGAAATACTGAAAAACGGAACCTTGGCTTCACCCGCTATGGCCTTGGCCAACAGCGTTTTACCTGTTCCCGGCGAGCCGACCATAAGCACGCCGCGCGGAATACGGCCGCCCAAACGCTGGAACTTGGTGGGATCACGTAGGAAATCGACCAGTTCCTGGACGTCTTCCTTGGCCTCGTCGCATCCTGCCACATCGGCGAATGTGATGTGATTGGTGTTTTCGTCCATCATGCGGGCCCGGGACTTGCCGAAGCTGAAGGCTCCGCCCTTGCCGCCGCCCTGCATCTGGCGCATGAAGAATATCCATACGCCGATAAGCAGCAGCATGGGGAACCAGGAAATGAACAGGCTGGCCAGGAATGAGGGTTCTTCACGGGCCTTGCCGGAAACCTCTACACCCGATTTGACGAGTTCGGGCACCATCCACAGGTCGCCGGGCGACGTGAGGCTGTACGGCCGGCCGGCATCGGGCGTTACATAAAGGGTGTCTCCCTGAATGTCGACCTTGCTGATGCGGCCCGCCTGGGCGTCGCTCATGAATTGAGTATAAGTCACGCTCTCGGTGGTGGTTGCGCGGCCGTCGAACTGCTTGAATACAGTAAACAAGACCAGCGCGATCACCATCCAGATCGCAACCTTGGAAAACGAGTTGTTCAAAGCCAACCTCCACTTGTAACTACCACTTGCCGGACCCCCGCACAACTGCGGTAGCAAAACAAGTATGTCAATGACTCATTCTACTCGATAGAAAGAATCGTGTTTGTCAAACCCTTACGATTTAAGACGTCGTCCGACCAGAAAGGTTTCCGATGACCTGATGCGCGAGGCCTTGGGCTTGCGCTCGACCACGCGATGAAAACGCTGCTTGAACGATTCCACGATCTGAGAAAATCCGCTGCCATGAAATGCCTTGACGATAAGTGCCCCATTTGGCTGCAGATGGTGACAGGCGAAATCTAGGGCCAAATCGCATACATGCTGAATTCTAGCTGAATCGGCCGAGCCCACCCCTGATAGATTGGGGGCCATGTCGGAAATCACAAGGTCCACCCGCTGCCCGTTGAGCATATTTTTTAATTGCTCTAGTATGGAGTCTTCACGGAAGTCGCCCAGAATGAATTCGACCCCGGCTATGGGTTCCATGGGCAGCATGTCGAGCGCAATGATGCGGCCGTTTATTACGCCGCCTGGGCCTACCATGCGCTCACGCGCCACTTGCGACCAGCTTCCCGGAGTCGAACCCAGATCGACCACGATGTCGCCACGCTGCATCAGCTTTTCGGCATCCAGAATTTCAGTCAGCTTGAACGCCGCCCTGGCCCGGTACCCTTTCTGTTGCGCCATTTTGACGTAGGGATCATTTAAATGCTGCTGAACCCATTCTTTAGAGAATTTATTTTTGGCCATTACCGTACAATCTCATTATGCCAAAACTCGACATTACTTCCCAAGAGCGCAGCGCACTTCGCGCTGCTGCCCACCCTTTGCGTCCGGTCGTACTGATTGGAGACCGGGGTTTATCTGAATCTGTGCTTAAAGAAATCGATCTTAATCTGAACGCACACCAGCTTATCAAAGTGCGCGTTGCAGGCGACGACCGAGACGCGCGCATTGCCATGCTGGACACCATATGCGAGACCTTGTCGTGCGCGGTAGTACATCATTTGGGCAAAACGCTGATTATTTACCGGCCCGATACGGCGGCCATGCGCGCCAAGGCCGAAGCCGAGAACGCCACCCGCGCCACGCGCAAGCCCTCTGAGCCGCACACCCCAAAGAAACTGGCGGCACATGGCGGCACCCGTACACGGCGTACCGAAAAAGCCCTGCGCAAGGCCCGTAAGGCCGAAAGACTTGAATCGGCGCCGCCACGTGCAAAACGCGCCGGTGCCGCAACCCCAGAACGCCCGGCCCATGCAATTCCCAGGCGCGCCGGCAGCGCAATGTCGCTGCGCGCCGGAGCCCGACGCTCGTTGGGCCCGGCCAAACGTTGATACGTGCGCATATATTATAAAGCCCTTGCACACTGTGCATGGGCTTTTCTTTTGCGCCGTGTAGGTGTTCTTCAGCAGGCAACAGTGCCCGCCAGCTTGATTACGATATTACAAATAGCTGATGTTCAATACTTCGAATTCGCGGATTCCGGCGGGAGCCCGAACTGAAACGACGTCGCCCTCGCTTTTGCCGATGAGCGCACGTGCGACAGGGCTGGAAACCGAGATCAGGTTCGCCCGGATATCGGCTTCAACGTCGCCTACGATTTGATACGTGACGCGCTCGCCGGATTCGAGGTCCTCGATTTCCACGGTCGCGCCGAACACCGCCCTGCCATCGACGTCGAGCGCCGAAGGATCGATGATTTGCGCATTGGACAAAGTACCTTCGAGCTCTTTGATGCGGCCTTCCACAAAGGCCTGACGTTCGCGCGCGGCGTCGTATTCGGCATTCTCGGAGAGGTCGCCCTGGGCCCTGGCTTCCGAAATTGCATTGATGACTTCGGGCCTTTCAATGGTTTTCAAACGATGTAGCTCGGCTTGCAGGCGCTCAGCGCCGCGTGCTGTCAACGGTATCGCAGACATAATGATCCTGAATAAAAAGTAAAAAGACGCTCCTCACGAGGAGCGCCTAATATTGAATTGGTGAGACGGTTGGAGCCGTCGGGTGCGAACTAAAGGAAGCGTTGGTTTGTTATAGCTGTAAACAACGATTGGGTCTAGTTCAAAAATAAACCCCGGCCTGTGCCCAAACCGGGGGTATGGGTGTATTGTCGGCAAACTAGGGCAAAATTGCAAGCCCCCGGAAGGCCGCCCCCAAAAAGACTAGGACGTTGCGGCTTCGTGCTTGCCTGAACCCAGACGCAGGAGCGCATACAGAATGATGGCGCCGAACGTGGCGGTTCCTATGCCGTCGAGCCTGAACGCGCCGAACTGCAAAGAAAAGTTGCCGGCGCCCAGGATCAACGTAACCGCCGCGACAACGAGATTGCGGTTATCGCTGAAGTCGACCTGGTTGACCACCCATATCCGCGCACCCGCCACCGCAATCAGGCCAAACACGACCAGCGACATCCCGCCCAGCACCGGCCCGGGTATGGTCTGGATCAAGGCGCCGAATTTGGGTGAAAAGCCAAGCAGGATGGCCATGATCGCGGCGAATACGAATACCAGCGTCGAGTAGATGCGCGTGACGGCCATGACGCCGATATTCTCGGCATAAGTGGTCACGCCGGTGCCGCCCACGGCGCCCGATAGCATGGTCGCCACGCCGTCGCCCACGAAGGCACGGCCCAGGTATACATCGAGGTTCTTTCCCGTCATGGCACTGACCGCCTTGACGTGCCCAAGATTTTCGGCCACCAGAATAATGGCAACCGGAGCAATAACGCTGATGGCATGGGCTTCGAATACCGGCGCGGCGAAATTGGGCAGGCCCAGCCATGCAGCGCTCGATACACCGCTGAAATCAATTGCCGGACCCAGGCCCAGCACATTGGCAAAAAAAGCATAAATGACACATGCCAGGAGCAAGCCCACCAGAATAAGCAAACGTTGCGTTACGCCGCGCGTGTACACCGCGATGCCGCCCACGCAAAGTACGGTCATCAGCGCCATCAGCGCATCGAACGTGGAGCCGCCCATCGCGCCCTTTGCCGCAATGGGCGCGAGATTCAAGCCTATGACGGCAACCACGGCGCCGGTCACAACGGGAGGCATCCAGCGATTGATCCAATTGGCAGCGCCGCCGGACCGTGCATTCACCCACCAGACGAGCAAGCCGATAACGGTATAGACCAGGCCGCAAATAATAATGGCGCCCAGCGCCACGCCTATATTGGCGTTCGGCCCCGACCCCGCGTAGCCGGTAACCGCGATGACGCCGCCGATGAAGGCGAAGCTGGAGCCCAGATAGCTGGGTACCCGTCCGCCGACGAAGACAAAGAATATTAGGGTGCCGATGCCGGACATCAGGATGGCCACGTTGGCATCGAATCCCATCAGCAGCGGCGCAAGTATGGTGGAGCCGAACATGGCCACCACGTGTTGGGCCCCCATGGCGATATTTTGCGGCACGGAAAGACACTCGTCCGGCTGCACGACAACGCCCTGGGCACCAGCCTGTACCTGGCGCCAGCGTGGGAAATAAGAGTTCGACATAAAAAAAAGCCTTGTTCTAAGGTTGAGGGCTGTCCCGCGACACCCCGGCTGTTTTACCGTGGCGAGAGTTTACGGGCGCAGACCGCCGAACCGCAAGAAAATCATTCCATTGCCGCTGCATTCCGATGCGCACGCAATCGCGCCGCAAGATGGGGCTAGAGCTCAGACGCCGCCTGCCTCCCAACTGGTAGAATATGCCCGCCGCCCGGTACTTTTCGCTCTTATGTCTATGCGAAAAGAAGCCAGGAATATTGACGCTCTTATGGAAAAAATCGTCGCATGAACACCACGCAATTCTGGCTGGTACGCCACGGTGAAACGGAATGGAACGCCAATAGGAGACTGCAAGGATGGCTGGACATTCCGCTAAGCGACGTGGGCATCCGGCAGGCCGAACAACTGGCCGAGTATTTGCAGTCTCCAGCCTTCGACGTGCCCATCGACGCGATAGCCAGCAGCGATCTGAATCGCGCATACGAGACCGCGCGTATCGCTGCCGGCCACCTGGGCCTTCATGTACATGCCAGCCGGGACCTGCGCGAACGCTGCTACGGAATCCACGAAGGACGGGACTGGGCCACGCTGGATGAACTCCGGGCCAACAAGGGTGGACTGGATTTTCGCAACCCGCAGCAAGAAGTTGAAAAAGGCGAATCGCTGCACGGCTTCAGCGTCCGTATCGGCGAGGCCTTCGAGGCATTAGCGCGGCAATACAGAGGCCAGCGCGTGCTGGTTTTTTCGCACGGCGGCGTCATCGACATTGCATGGCGCAAGGCGCGCGGGATATCGCTGGACACGGCGCGTCCCGATCCCATACTCAACACCAGCATCAATCACTTCTCCATCGATGAAGACAATAACTGGACGATGATAGACTGGGGACGGATCGGGCATCTGGAAACATCCGCACTGGACGATGTGCTTTAACGTCAACCATGAAAGAACGGCATAATCCATCGGCGTGCCCTTGCGGCGGCATAGTTGAGGGAGCAAGCTATGCAGCCTGCTGTCAGCCGTATGTAGAAGGACGCGAACAAGCTCCCAGTGCCGAACATCTGATGCGGTCGCGCTACACCGCTTATACGATGGGCGAGACGGCCTATGTGTTGAGCACATGGCACCCCGATACCCGTCCCACCGACCTGGTGCTCGACCCCCCGGATACGCCACACGCCACGCGCTGGCTGGGACTGACCGTTCACAGCCACACGCAATTGTCCGAAACCCAGGCCCAGGTAATGTTCACGGCCCGCTACCGGGAAGGCGGCCGTGCGCACAGACTGAAGGAACATAGCCGGTTTGTGCTGGAAAGCGGGTGCTGGTTCTATGTGGCCGGCGATGTGGATTTCGACGCGTCAACGCCGTAAAAATCACGAACGCCGTTCAATTCGATATGCGCGGCTTCCGCTCGCGCCGAACCGCGAAATAGTCATAGAGGCGATCGGGCACGATACACAGCAGTTTCGCCACGCAGGCCATTTGCCACGGAATAACCTTGTACGAGACGCTTTTTTCAATGGCCCGCGCCGCTTGCGCCGCAAAGCGGTCCGCCGGCATGAGGAAAGGCATCTTGTACGGGTTTTGAGCGGTCATGGGCGTCTGGATAAAGCCAGGCGCAATCGTGACCACCTTGACGCCGGACGTGCTCAACTCGACGCGCAAGCTTTCGCAATATGCCCTGACCGCCGCTTTCGAGGCGCTGTAGGCGCCCGCGCCCGGCAGGCCGCGCACCGCGGCGACGCTGGCTATTCCTACCAGGCGACCGCCGTCTTGTTGCTTCATGGAAGCGATGAAAGGTTCGAAAGTCGCAACGGTGGCGTTCAGATTGGTGGCAATGATGGCTTCGAAAACCCGAAAATCATCGGGCTCTTCGGTAAGCGTGCCAGCACTGATTCCCGCACTGGCAATCACGATATCGACCGGCCCCTGCGCCAGAAAATCATGCGCGGCCGCGTGCAAGGCGGTGCGATCCCGAACGTCCAGCGCATACACCCGGTGCGTACCCGGGAGACTGTCCTTCAACGCAAGCAAGGCATCGTGCCGACGCCCCACCAGCCCCAGTTCCGCACCTTGCCGGGCATAAAATGAAGCGAGCGCGGCGCCTATGCCGCTGCTCGCCCCCGTGATGAACACACGCTTCACTAGCGGCTATTCATCATTGCGCAGGCAGGTCGGCATGCAGGTCCTGCAGCGAATAGACCTTCAGGCCGCCACCCTGGCGCAGGTACTGGAGACCCTCGACGGCAGCGCAGGCACCTGCTATCGTCGTAAAGAAAGTCACTCGTGCCGCCAGAGAGTTGATTCGTATCATGCGCGAATCGGCAATGGCGTTGCGTCGCTCTTCAACCGTGTTGATGACCAGCGCAATCTCACCGTTCTTGATCATGTCGACGATATGCGGACGGCCTTCGGTAACCTTGTTGACGACCTGCACTTCCAGGCCGGCTTCCTGAATGGCCGCCGCAGTACCGCGCGTGGCAATAATGGTGAAGCCCAGGGTGATGAGGCCGCGGGCCACTTCGACCGCGCGCGGCTTGTCTTGCTCGCGAACACTGATGAATGCAATGCCGGTTTCAGGCAGCAGCACGCTGGCTGCCAATTGCGACTTGACGAAAGCTTCGCCGAAACTTTCGCCTACGCCCATGACTTCGCCGGTGGATTTCATTTCCGGGCCCAGAATGGTATCGACGCCAGGGAACTTCACGAAGGGGAATACCGCTTCTTTCACCGAATAATAGGTGGGCACGATCTCTTTGCGTATGCCCTGCTCGGCCAGCGTCTTGCCCGCCATCGCCCTTGCCGCGATCTTGGCCAACTGCAGGCCTGTCGCCTTGGAGACGTAGGGAACGGTGCGTGAAGCGCGAGGATTGACTTCTAGCACATAGACGTCGCCATCCTGGATGGCGAACTGTACGTTCATCAGACCCTTGACATTCAGGGCGCGCGCCATGAGCGAGGTTTGGCGCTTGATTTCGGTGATGGCCTCGTCCGACAGGGAATACGGAGGAAGACTGCAGGCCGAATCGCCCGAGTGCACGCCGGCCTGTTCGATGTGTTCCATTACGCCGCCTATGAAGACTGTTTCTCCATCGGCGATGCAATCCACGTCGACTTCGGTCGCGTTATTCAGGAAGTGATCCAGCAGAACCGGCGAGTCGTTGCTGACTTTGACCGCTTCGCGCATATAGCGCTCGAGATCCTGCTGTTCGTGCACGATTTCCATGGCTCGGCCGCCCAGCACATAACTGGGGCGCACCACCAGCGGATAACCGATATCCGCCGCATGCGACAGCGCTTCGCCTTCGGTGCGGGCCGTACGGTTGGGCGGCTGGCGCAATCCCAGCTTGGTGAGCAGTTTCTGGAAGCGCTCGCGGTCTTCGGCGACGTCGATGGACTCGGGGCTGGTGCCGATGATGGGTACGCCATTGGCTTCGAGGGCGCGCGCCAGTTTCAAGGGAGTCTGGCCGCCGTACTGCACGATCACGCCTACCGGCTTCTCGTTGTGCACGATTTCCAGCACGTCTTCCAGCGTAACCGGTTCAAAATAGAGACGGTCGGATGTATCGTAATCGGTGGAAACGGTTTCCGGGTTGCAATTGACCATGATGGTTTCATAGCCATCTTCGCGCAAGGCCAGCGAGGCGTGTACGCAGCAATAATCGAACTCGATACCCTGGCCGATACGGTTAGGCCCGCCGCCCAGCACGATGATTTTCTTGCGCTCGGTCGGGGCGGACTCGCATTCGTCTTCGTAGGTGGAATACATATATGCCGTGCGCGTTGCGAACTCGGCAGCGCAGGTATCCACACGCTTGTAGACGGGGCGCACGCCCAACTGGTGACGCAGCTTGCGGACTTCGGTTTCCGATGTGTCCAGCAGGAAAGCCAGACGACGATCGGAGAAGCCGCGGCGCTTTAGCTCGCGCACGGTATCGTGGTCGAGATCGGCCAGCGTCTTTTGCTCGAGCGCGAGCTCGATATCGACGATTTCCTTGATCTGGGCCAGGAACCAGGGATCGATGCGCGTAAGGCTTTGCACTTCTTCCAGCGAGAAGCCTTGTGCAAAGGCGTCGCCCACATACCAGATGCGTTCCGGACCGGGCTCGCCGAGTTCCACTTGAAGCTTTTCGCGATCGGTAGTCTTCTGGTTGAGGCCGTCGACGCCGACTTCAAGGCCGCGCAGGGCTTTCTGGAAGGATTCCTGGAAAGTGCGGCCTATGGCCATGACCTCACCCACGGACTTCATCTGCGTGGTCAGGCGGGAGTCGGCAGCGGGGAATTTTTCGAATGCGAAACGCGGCACCTTGGTGACCACGTAGTCTATGGATGGTTCGAACGAGGCCGGCGTGGCGCCGCCCGTGATCTCGTTCTGCAATTCATCCAACGTATAGCCCACAGCCAGGCGCGCCGCGACCTTGGCAATGGGAAAGCCGGTCGCCTTCGACGCCAGCGCCGACGAGCGCGAAACGCGCGGATTCATTTCAATGACTATCATGCGGCCGTTATCGGGATTGACCGCAAACTGTACGTTGGACCCCCCGGTATCGACACCGATTTCGCGCAATACCGCGATCGATGCATTGCGCATGATCTGGTATTCCTTGTCGGTGAGGGTCTGGGCCGGCGCCACCGTAATGGAGTCGCCCGTGTGCACGCCCATGGGATCGAGGTTTTCGATGGAGCAGATGATGATGCAGTTGTCGGCGCTGTCGCGCACGACCTCCATCTCGTACTCTTTCCATCCCAGCAAGGATTCCTCGATAAGCAGCTCATTGGTTGGCGATGCTTCCAGACCGCGCCGGCAAATGCTTTCGAACTCTTCGCTGTTGTAGGCAATGCCGCCGCCGGAACCGCCCATGGTGAAGCTGGGGCGTATCACCACCGGAAAGCCGGAAACGTTGGCCTCCTTGGCAATGCGGCGCTGTACTTCCCATGCTTCGTCCAGGGTGTGGGCCACGCCGGACTTGGCCGATTCCAGGCCGATCTTGCTCATGGCCTGCTTGAACTTCTGGCGGTCTTCGGCTTTCTCGATGGCGTGCTCGTTGGCGCCGATGAGTTCGACGCCATGTTTTTCAAGTACGCCGTTGTGCACGAGATCCAGCGCGCAATTCAGTGCCGTCTGGCCGCCCATGGTGGGCAGCAAGGCATCGGGCTTTTCGCGCTCAATGATTTTTTCGACCGCTTCCCAGGTAATGGGCTCGATATAGGTGACATCGGCCGTTTCGGGATCGGTCATGATGGTGGCCGGGTTGCTGTTGACCAGAATGGTGCGATAGCCTTCCGATTTAAGGGCCTTGCAGGCCTGGGCTCCGGAATAGTCGAACTCGCATGCCTGGCCGATGATGATGGGGCCGGCCCCGATGATAAGAATACTTTTTAGGTCTGAACGCTTTGGCATAGTTCTGTATTATTTTTTCTCAGCCATCAGGCTGATGAATTTGTCGAATAGCACCACGATATCGTGTGGGCCGGGGCTGGCTTCGGGGTGCCCCTGGAAGCAGAATGCAGGGCTGTCGGTCAGCTCGAAGCCTTGCACCGTTCCGTCGAACAAGGACAGGTGGGTTACTCGCGCATTGGCGGGCAAGGTATCGACATCGACATTGAAGCCATGATTCTGGCTGGTGATGAAAACCCGGCCAGTGTCCAGATCCTGGACGGGGTGATTCGCGCCATGATGGCCGGTTTTCATCTTGATGGTTTTGGCGCCCAGGCCCAGACCGAGTATCTGCTGTCCCAGGCAAATGCCGAACATCGGAATTTTTTTGTCCAGCGCTGCCTTGCAGGTATCGATGGCGTACAGGCAGGGTTCCGGATCGCCGGGGCCATTCGACAGGAAGATGCCATCGGGCTTGAGCGCCAGCACGTCTTCGACCGGTGTTTGAGCCGGTACCAGGGTAACGCGGCAGCCACGGTCGGCCAGCAGGCGCAGGATATTGGTCTTGATGCCGTAATCGTAGGCAACTACATGGTATAGCGGATTGTCGGGTTGCGAAAAACCCCGGCCCAACTGCCATGTGCCTTCGACCCAGTTCTCGGTTGTTTTGGTGGAGACCACCTTGGCCAGGTCCTGGCCAGACATGCCGGGAAAGTTTCTGGCATGTTCGACGGCGCGCTCGGCGTCGTCGCCTACCAGTATGCAGGCGCCCTGGGCCCCGCCTTCGCGAAGGATGCGGGTGAGCTTGCGGGTGTCGACACCGGAAATCGCCACGACTCCCTGCGACTTGAGGTAATCGGGCAAAGACTGGATCGAGCGAAAATTGGACACGCGCAACGAGCAATCGCGCACCACCAGGCCTGCGGCATGAATGCGGCCGGACTCGGAATCTTCGAGATTGATGCCCGTATTGCCTATATGCGGATACGTCAAGGTGACGATTTGTCCGTTGTAGCTGGGATCGGTGAGGATCTCTTGATAGCCGGTCATGGACGTGTTGAAAACGATCTCGGCGACGCAATAACCATCGGCGCCGATAGAGACACCCTTGAAGATGGTACCGTCTGCCAAGGCAAGAATTGCAGATGGGGACCTGTTGGCCCCCTCAGGAAAGAGTGACGGCAGCACTGTAAACCCCGGTTGTAAAGTCAATAAGTAAACCTTCTGATTATACCTTGAGACCGCCGGAGCCTGAAGAAGGCGGATCAGGAATGACTTTCTGTCCTGTGCCGGCCCCGAAAATGGTCTACAGTAACAGGCTCTTTTCCTGTCCTTGTCCTATCGGTGTGAACACTATGCCCAATCAACTTGAAACACTGCGACGGTTCACCACGGTGGTGGCCGACACCGGCGACTTCGAGGCCATGCGCCTTCATCGCCCTACCGACGCAACCACCAATCCCTCGCTGATTCTGAAAGCCATACAAAAAGAAGAGAACCGCTATCTGCTCGACAAAGTCGTCGCGGACAACAGCCAGGGTTCGGCCACCGAACTGGTGGATCATCTGCTGGTTGCCTTCGGTCGCGAGATCCTGACCATCGTGCCGGGTCGCGTTTCGACCGAAGTCGATGCGCGCCTGTCGTTCGATACCCGGGCCAGCATTGAACGGGCGCACCAGATCATCGGTTTGTATCAAGGCGCAGGGGTGGACCGCGAACGGGTCCTCATCAAGCTGGCGTCCACCTGGGAAGGCATACAGGCGGCCAAGGCTTTGCAGGCTGAAGGCATACGCTGCAACATGACTTTGCTGTTCTGCCTTCCGCAAGCGTTGGCGTGCGCCCAGGCCAAGGTACAGCTCATTTCACCTTTCGTCGGCCGCATCTACGACTGGCACAAGAAGAATGAAGGCGACAAATGGGATGAGGCGGCAAGTTCCGGATCAGCCGATCCCGGCGTCAAGTCGGTCAGGCGCATTTATGAGTACTACAAGGCACACGATATCCCCACCGAAATCATGGGCGCCAGTTTTCGCAATATCGGGCAAATCCGGGCGTTGGCGGGCTGCGACCTGCTTACGATAAGCCCCGACTTATTGGCCGAATTGACAGCCAGTACCGACCCGCTGGAGCGCCAACTGGATCCGGAGGCAGCCAAGCAGCAGGCGCCGGAAGCCATGACCAGCAATGAAGTCGCCTTCCGCACCGAGATGAATCAGGACGCGATGGCAACCGAAAAACTGGCCGAGGGCATACGCGCGTTTGCGGCGGATGCCGTGAAACTGGACGAGATCATCGCCCAGGCACGGCAAAAATAAACGGCAAGACTTGCGGGTGGGCTGGAGCATTTTCGGTTCGAGTATTTACGGCACTTTGCTTTAGTGACGTTTCGGTTCAAGTGTTTGCGGCACTTTGTTTTCGTGACGTTGTCCTGCTCTGATGACGTTGTCCGGGGTGGGTGGGGGCAGTCCGGCACGGCGTGCTTGGTTCCGCGTCTGCCTCGTCCAGCCGGGCGTCGGGCCAAACTCGCTACGCCGCTGGCGCGGCTACGCTCAAACATGGCCCGACGACATCCCCCGACTTCCCTTCGGCAGCACGCGGCGCACGCCTACACGCCGGACTGCCCCCACCCACCCCAGACAACTGCACGAGGAAACTTGTCGGCCTTAAGGCCTGGGTTGCTGGCTTGACTTGCACGGTGGTTAGTGGACTGATTCAAACTACGCTCATGCAAAAAGGCGGGCGTGTCGGGGGCTGTGCAGGCGCCTCGCGCACGCCGTTACGCTCAGTCCCATCGAGGATTCAAGGGCGCGGCTGTCCGAGCCCGGGGGGTGTCGGGCCACAGGCCCGACCGGGCGAGTTCCGCGCCCGCCTCGATGGGACTGACCGTAACGGGTACCCTGGCAACGCCAGGGCGTAGCGCGTGAAGCCGGAACGGCCCCCGACACACCCGCCTTTCTCAAGAACGAAAAGCCGTCCGCGCCTCCGCACTGCAGCGAGCCTTGTAAACACCTCGACAAAAATGCTCTAGTGCCTGCTAACAGGCCTGCTCTGGAGCTATTAACAGGCTGCTCTAGGGCTATTAACAGCCCTAAAGCTTTTCAGTTTCACCCGCTGCCGGCTTCCAGGCCAGGATCCGGTCTTCGAACAAGGTAACCAGGCCGTCGAGAATCAAGGCAAACACGGTAAGCACGACGATACCCGCGAATACCGTATTCACATCCAGCGTGCCTTCGGCCTGCAGGATAAGATAGCCCACTCCGCTGGCCGAGCCCAGGTATTCGCCCACGACCGCCCCCACAAAAGCCAGGCCCACCGAGGTATGCAAGCTGGAAAACACCCAGCTGGTTGCCGACGGAATGTAGACGTGGCGCAAGAGCTGCTTGCGGTTGGCGCCCAGCATGCGTGCGTTGTCCAGCAAGGTGGAACTGACCTCGCGCACACCCTGGTACACGTTGAAAAACACGATGAAGAACACCAGGGTGACCGCCAGCGCGACTTTGGACCAGATGCCCAGGCCGAACCACATCCCGAAAATAGGCGCGAGAATGACACGCGGCATGGAGTTGGCTGCCGTGATGTAGGGGTCGAGCAAGACGCTGGCCCCGCGGGACAGGCCCAGCCAAAGCCCGAATGCCAATCCGGCGATGGTGCCTATGAAGAATGCCAGCACCGTCTCGGTAAGGGTAACGCCCAGGTGCCGGTAGATGTCGCCATTGACGACAAACCATGCCCAGATCACTTTGGCGATTTCCACCGGCTGACCGAAGAAGAAGGCAAAGTTCCGGTCGCGCGAGGCAATATGCCAAGCGGACAGGATGATGACCAGCAGCAATATTTGCCAGAACCGGATTGAATAGGGAGTGGATTTTTTTGACGTCGACATCTCAGGCCCGTTTTTGTTGGGCATAGCCCTTTAACACTTCTTCCCGCAGCACATCCCAGATCGCCTTGTGCAGTTCGACAAAGCGGGGCAAGCTGCGCACCTCGGCCACATCGCGCGGCCGGGGAATATCGATGACGAATTCGCCTATGGGGTGCGTAGCCGGGCCGGCGGACAACACCACTACCCTGTCGCTCATGGCAATGGCTTCGTCAAGGTCGTGCGTGATGAACAAAACCGCCTTGCGCTTGGCCATCCATAGATCGAGGACTTCGTTTTCCATGAGCTGGCGCGTCTGGATATCGAGGGCGGAGAATGGCTCATCCATGAGGATGATGTCGGGATCCCGGATAAGCGTTTGCGCAAGCATGGTGCGCTTGCGCATGCCTCCGGACATCTGGTGCGGATATCGATTTTCGAATCCACCCAGCCCAACGCGCTTCATCCATTCGCGCCCCTGCTCTTCGGCCCGAGCGGCAGGCGTGCCTGCGAACTCGAGCCCCGCCGTGACATTGGACAAGGCGCTGCGCCAGGGCATGAGCGCTTCACCCTGGAACATATAGCCGGCGCGATGATTCACTCCGTCCAGGGTTTTTCCAAATACCTTCACCTGGCCCGATGAAGGGGCCATCAAGCCGGCCCCCACATTGAGCAGCGTCGACTTGCCGCAGCCCGTAGGCCCGACCACCGAAACGAACTCGCCAGGAGCGATGGCGATCGAAGCTTCTTTTACCGCGGTATAGCCGGCCTTATTGCCATCGTGCGAGGCGAATGTACAAGTAATGTTATCGAGCAGCAGTGCAGCTTCAGGCATTCGGATACTTCTTATTGGCTTTGATGACGAAATCGTTGGTCCAGACCTTGGAGATGTCGATCTTGTCTTTCGGGAAGTTGGCAATAAATGCGGCCAACGCGTTCAACGCTGTCTGAGGTCCGTCTTCCGGAACCATTCCGTCTGGCGACAAGGCTTCTTTATTGCCCTTGAGGGCGAGCTTGTAGAGTTCGGGGTCACCCAGCAAATAGCCCTTGGGCACCACAGCGGCGATCTCGTCCGGGCTGGCGGCTTGTATCCACTTGTCTGCGCGGACAATGGCGTTGGCCAGCGCCTGCGTGGTGTTGGGGTTTTTGTCGATGAATTCCTGCGAGGTATACAGGCAGCCCGATGGCATATTGCCGCCGAAAATCTGCTTTGTGTCTTTCAGAGTACGAGTGTCGGCGATGACCTTGACGGCGTCTTCCTTGACCAGGGTGCTGATGACCGGGTCCAGATTGGCCATGGCGTCGATCTGGCCTGTGCGCATGGCCGTGATGGCGCCTGCGCCGGCACCTACCCCGATGAACGAGACATCAGAAGGCTTCAAGCCATGCTGCGCCAGGAAGAAACTGGCCATCATATTGGTGGAGGAGCCCGGCGCGGTAACGCCGATTTTCTTGCCTTTCAGGTCGGCGGGCGTTTTATAGTCGGCCATGGTCTTGTTGGAGACCACCAGCACGATCATGGGTGCACGGCCCTGCTGGGCAAACGCGCGGTAAGCCTGGCCCTTGGACTGCAGGGAGATGGTGTGCTCGAAAGCGCCGGACACCACGTCGGCGCTGCCGCCGACCACGGCCTGCAGAGCTTTGGACCCACCCGCGAAATCGATAATCTTGGCGTCCAGGCCTTCGTCCTTGAAGTAGCCATTGATATTGGCAATGGACAAGGGGAGATAGTAGATAAGAGCTTGCCCGCCTACGGCAATGGAAACGTCTTTCTTTTCAATTTCCTGGGCGCGCACAAGGCCCGGCGCAACGGTTGCAGCGCCTGCAACGCCAGCCAGCTTAAGCAGATCACGACGAGATATGGACATTCAAAGTCTCCTTGGTATGTTGGTTTTTTTGCATCTTACTTGAGAATTCAACCATCGCTAATGGGGGATTGCACGGTGGGTCGCTTCCGGTGCGCTATGTGCCGCGCCTCTCCATGAGCGCCCACGCAATGGTTCCTGCATCGACGTATTCGAGTTCGCTACCCGCCGGAACACCCCGTGCCAGGCGAGTTACCTTCAATCCCTGGGACTGGAGCAGCTCCGACAAGTAATGCGCGGTGGTTTCGCCTTCAGCCGTGAAGTTGGTGGCCAGAATGACTTCCTGCACCCGACCGTCGGTGGCGCGCCCTATGACGCGGTCGAAATGCAATTCGTTGGGGCCTATGCCTTCGAGCGGAGCCAGCCGGCCCATCAGTACGTAATACAGGCCGCGATAGCCGTGGCTGGACTCGATCATGTTCTGGTCGGCCGGGGTCTCGACGACGCAGAGCAAAGATGGGTCGCGCTTGGCGTTCGAGCAGGTCGCGCAGACCTCGTCTTCGGAAAAGCCGTTACAGCGCGAACAATGCCGCAAACCCTGAACCGCATTCGCCAGGGCGCGGCTGAGCTGTTCGGCGCCCGACAAGTCGTGCTGAAGAAGGTGATAGGCCATGCGGCGAGCCGAACGCACGCCCACGCCGGGCAGGCGGCGCAGCGCATCAATAAGCGTCTTGAGCGGCTCCGGCTCGGGAAGCAGCTCGTCCATCAGAAGGGCAGCTTCATTCCCGGAGGCAAGGGCATGCCGGCCGTAACGGCGGACATTTTTTCCTGAGACGTAGCTTCAGCCTTGCGCAGCGCGTCGTTGAAAGCGGCCGCCACCAGGTCTTCCAGCATTTCCTTGTCGTCGGCCAGCAGGCTGGGGTCAATCGTGACACGCTTGACGTCGTGACGGCAGGTCATGGAAACCTTGACCAGACCTCCGCCCGAGCCGCCTTCAACAATAATGTCTGCGAGCGCATCCTGGGCTTTTTTCATGTTTTCCTGCATTTGCTGCGCCTGGCGCATCAAACCGGCAATCTGACCTTTCATCATGACAAGCTTTCCTGAAATAAGAGTGTGAGTATAAACATGCGCCTAGGCAGCCCGCTCGAGGGGCGCGGCACTGATGGAGCCCGGCACCACCCTGGCGCCGAATTCGCTGATAAGAGTCTGTACAAACGGATCGGCCGCAACGGCCTGTTCTGCTTCCTGCTGGCGCATTGCCTTCTGCGCCTGCGCCACCGCATGGGCGGTTTCGTCGCCCGTGGCGCCATATTCGACATTGAGCTGGACGACAGTGCCAAAATGTTCCGACAGGACAGTACAAAGGCGTGCCCTGCCCGGACTTTCGGCCAGTGTGCGGATAGCGACCCGCAAATTGATCTGATCTCCCTGGAGCCCGATCCACTCGCTTTGACGAGCCAGTTCGGCAGCCAGTCCGGTGACGGGCAAGGACGCCGCCAGCGCGGGCCACGACTGGCCATTCATGTTGCGCAGGCGTGGAGACCGGGTCTTCTTGCGTTCCGTGGCGAACGCAGGGGCCGGAAGATCGGCGATCGCTTCCAAAGAGCCTTCGAGGACGTCGAAACCCGGGTCACCCATTTCGATGTGCTCGAACTGACCTTCGTCTATGGGCTCGAAGCCAGGCGGTTGGAGGTTCTCGAACTCGTCGGTTTGCAGTGTCTCGAACGCCGGTGCTGAATGCTGGGCTTCTTGATCCGCTGACGTCTGCAGGACGTGATCCGCTTCAGCAGGACTGGAGACGTCTTGCGGCAAAGAGGCCGCAGGGGCATCTTCCCAGGCCGGCGTATCGTCGGACTGCACCGCGGCGGATGGCGGCGTCCCGGCCACCGCCATATCCGCCGTCACTGGAACGGCTGCGGTGCTTGGAACAGCTGTGGTGCTTGGGACGGTTGCGGTACTGGGAACGGTTGGCGTGCTTGGAACGGCAGCCGGAGCCGACGCGACGGGAGCGATTGCCGGCGCGGAGGCGATGGAGGACGCGGACCCGGACCCCGACGCGGACGCAGCCGGGACCGCGGCGCCGGTAGCGGCAAGCGCCGTCGCTGCCGAAGTTGCAGGCGCTTCCATTGACGTTGAACGACTGGACCTCGATGCAGGCGGATCGGCCGGCGGCAACGTGCCGGCGGGCACCAGCGCCAGCATGCGCAGACATGCCATCACAAAACCGGCGTATTCGTCGGGCGCCAGTGAGAGTTCCTGGCGACTGTGCACAGCCACTGAATAAAACAGCTGGACGACATCGGGATGCAGACGCTCGGCAAGCTGAGCGATATCATCGGCTTGCGGATCGTCGGCCGGAATGGTGCCCGGTATGCGCTGCTGTATGGCGACGCGCGAAAGCAATATGGCAAAATCGGCCAGCGCGCCGGCGTACGACAGGCCGCGCGAGGCGAGTTCGTCGGCGACGGCCAGCACCTGGCTGGCGTCGGCATCGGCCAGGGCTTGCAACAAGGTGACCAGATGGCGATGGTCTATGGTACCCAGCATGCCCTGTACGGCGTCGGTCGTGAGGTTGCCGGCACTATAGGCGATGGCCTGGTCAGTCAAAGATAGCGCATCGCGCATGGATCCGGATGCCGCCTGCGCAAGCAGGCGCAAGGCCGGGGTCTCGAACTCCATGCCTTCCTGGCCCAGCACGTCTTGCAAATGGGCCACCATGGATTCGGCCGTCATCTGCTTCAGATTGAACTGAAGGCAGCGCGACAACACCGTAACGGGGATCTTCTGCGGATCGGTCGTGGCCAGTATGAATTTGACATGGGGCGGTGGCTCTTCGAGCGTCTTGAGCATGGCGTTGAACGCATGCCCCGTCAACATGTGGACTTCGTCGATCATGTAGACCTTGAAGCGGCCGCTGCCCGGCGCATACACGGCTTGCTCGAGCAGTTGCGTCATTTCTTCGACGCCACGGTTGGATGCCGCGTCGAGCTCGACATAATCCACAAACCGGCCGCTATCGATTTCGGTGCAGGCACGGCAAGTTCCGCAAGGAGTGGCCGTAATGCCGGTCTCGCAATTGAGCGACTTGGCCAGTATGCGGGACAAGGTCGTCTTGCCTACGCCGCGCGTACCGGTGAACAGCCATGCATGGTGCAGCCGCTGCGTGGAAAGGGCGTGCGTCAACGCCCGGACCACGTGATCCTGACCGATTAGGGTGTCAAACGAACGTGGCCGCCATTTACGCGCCAGTACCAGATAAGTCATGCAAGAAGCTTAAAGCCGGAAGGCTATCAACGATAAACGAAAAGTGTACCGGATTAGGAGCAATCTTGGGGTCTTTGGGGAGATAAACAGAAAAGCGGATGGCGAGCCTGACTTCGGCACTGGCTCTGAGCGACTATGGCTGCTTCGTTCCCGACCTGACCAGATTCACCGCCGAACCATGCGAAGGGGCCCGCCAAGAGAAGAGTTTAACAGGTTTGCAGCGTCAGTAATCGACCCATACCTCGGCACGCGGGAAATACAGTGCGCCCCGGGCGGGCCGTCCGTCCAGCGCGCTGACGTGGGCGCAATATCGCTGGATCTGCTCCCGGTACCGCTCGCGCATGCGCAGGGCAAAGGCCTCCCGGCTCTCGGCCGCATGCGGCACACCTGTCTTGTAGTCGACGACCAGCCAGTCCTGCTCCTGCGAGATGGCCAGATCAATGACCGATACGCGGCCGCTGACGTCCAGAAGCGACCATTCCCGGTGCGCGCGCGCCGCCCACAACAGCCACTGCCCCTTCGGACTGTTCAACGTGGCTACCAGCGTGTCGCGCAAGACCTGCGCCGCATCGGAAACCGCGGCTCCAACCAGGCCCGCACGGCTCAATTGCTTGCGGAATACCGGTAAACACTGGTCGACCCGGTCGACGGACCAATTGCCGATGCCGTCCTTGCCTATGCGTTCGAGCCAGGCGTGCGCCACCGTGCCTATCATGCTTTCATGGCCGGAATCGGCCCGCCAGGCCCATGAAGCCGTGTGACGGGGAAGGACCGTCGCCGGTGCCGCGTCGGACACGGACTGCTCTGCCATGCGAACAAGATAGCGTTGCGGCGGGACTTCGTCAGCCGCGCTCTCCTCGCCTTCCAGGTCTGCGGCATCCGGTACCTGAGGCGGCGCCATGTAATCCCACAGGCGGCCGAGCAAAGAAGTCGACTCGGGCGCTTTGATGGCCATACTATTGTCGAGCTCCACCGCGCCGATCAGGTGCAACTGCTGTCGTGCACGCGTCAAGGCCACATACAGCAGACGATCGGCTTCGTAGGCTCCGCGCTGCTTGTCGCGGGCAGCCAGGTATACCGACACAGGATCGTGCTCGTCCGATACT
>JAKFFG010000080.1:0-5454 GCA_036675275.1 Pseudomonas sp.
GTCGAAGTGGGCCAACGCGATCCGCGCGCGGATGTTGCGCGACGACACGCCGGATACCGGGTGCGGCATCAAGCTGTTCGAGCGCGGTGCATTCCTCGACCTGCCCTATTTCGACCACATGCACCGCTACCTGCCGGCGCTGATGCAGCGCGCCGGCTGGAAGACGGTCAGCGTGCCGGTCAACCACCGCGCGCGTACGACGGGGGTGTCGAAGTACAACAACCTCAACCGCGCGCTGGTCGGCATCCGCGACCTGCGCGGCGTGGCATGGCTGATCGCGCGCAGCAGGCGCACCGCGGTCGAGGAACTGTAGGAGCGGCTTATAGCCGCGAGTTTTCTGCGTGAAGGAGCTCGCGGCTATAAGCCGCTCCTACGACAGCGCTCCTACAATCAGGGGCGCGCCTTGTTTCCGGATGCTCCGCGGGCGTCCGCCAGGAGGAACGATGTCCCCCGATGTCATGAACGTGCCGATCGCCTGGCTGGAATGGACCGGGCTGCACATGTCGCCGTGGAAGCTGATCGGCCTGACCGGCGCCCTGATGTTCGGCGGCCGCTGGCTGGTCCAGTTCCTCGCCTCGCGCCGGCACGGCAAGCCGGTGATCCCGCGGTTGTTCTGGTACATGAGCCTGCTCGGCAGCGTCATGACCCTGAGTTACTTCATTTTTTCGCACAAGCAGGATTCGGTCGGGATCGTGCAGAACCTGTTCCCGGCGTTCACCGCCGGCTACAGCCTGTGGCTGGACATCCGGCATCGGGGCTGGCGTGGGGAGCGCGGCAGCTATTGACCCGGGCTTTCGTAGGAGCGGCTTACAGCCGCGAGCCCTCTGCCGGATGGACAAGCTCGCGGCTGTAAGCCGCTCCTACATGGACATGGGCTCAATTCCGACCGCCTGTGGAGGTAGTGTCTCAGTTTGAAAGTGGTGTTCATATTTTGAACAGGCGGAGTTATCCACAGGTACTTGAACCATGCACAGTAGGTTCACGCCCGGGAACTATAATGAACCACTCAGGTCAGTAATGTATGTATTTGGCCGATTGGTGAAGCTGTAGCCGTATGCACATACGAACGCACGCCGGATTTGGTAGGCTGGTTTCCGCACGAGGGAGGCGTATCTCTCTATGCAGATGAAGGGGAAGAGGGTCATGGGCGACGAGATCGTTAGGTTGAAGACTGACGCCGCGTTGATGCAAAAGCTTCGCGAGTCCCGTGAGCCAACCGCTGCGGAAGTAAAGGAGCAGCGAGTTTCGTTTGTCTACGGATCTCTGGATTTTGAGAGTTCCGTGACCCGCGAGCAGGTCCGTAGGATGTTGAATTGCGCCTAATTACAAGGCGCACTCGACGAAGGCTTTAGGGGAGGCCTTTCGTGATCTTGTTCGACCTCACGGGCGAGAACGAAAATCATCAGGCCTACCAGGCGTTAGCTGTCTCTAACGGCACGCGCCAGTACGATTTTCTGCATTCGATTGTTCAGGCGGCTACCGATATTGGGCGGCCATATCTTTCTGCGCACGTTATTAAGGCGCTGAACTTCCACGCGATAACCTGCTTGCATACGGATGCAGGTGAATACCGGCCGTGTGAAGTAGAGGTTGGAACCCACAGGCCACCACCGCACTTTAGGGTGGGCGCCCTGATGGAGGATTTTGTAAATCTCGTCAATAGAAATTGGCTCGACACAGACTCCGTAGTGTTGGCCGCATTTGTTCTTTGGCGCTTGAATTACATCCATCCGTTTATCAATGGCAACGGGCGAACTGCGAGAGCCGCCTGTTATTTCGTTCTCTGCTTGCACGTAGGCCATCTTCTTCCGGGGCAGACAATACTTCCGGAGTTAATCAAGCGAGACAGGGCTGCTTACGTGGAAGCGCTGCAGGCTGCGGATGCTTCGTTCATAGCAGGCAATTTAGACCTTACCGCGCTCCACGTTCTGCTGTCTGGCTTGATTCAGGAGCAAATACAAAGCGCGGAACCGCCTCCAGAGTCTGCTACGCCAGCGGCGTAGATTTTTGCTTATACGCCCCGCGCGGCTTAGCTTCCGGCTCCACAACGAGCGCCGCGATTTCTTCCAAAGACCAAACGTGATCCGAGATTCCCGCCTGCATCGCAGGCGTCACGCGCAGAGTCTTATGGATGCGCGCGAAGTTGTAATGCATGAAATGCAGCGCTACGGCGTAGGCGTGATTCTCGACCTTCTTGCTGAACCCATTGGTCAGGCGCGTAAAGCGACGCATCCCCATCCGCATCGTTAGGTTCTGGCGCTCGACGTAGCTGGTCGACACCTGACGCATATCAGGGTTGCCGGTGATCTTCTTCTTGGTCGCGCTTTGATAGGCGGACGGGCTATAGCGGCGTTCCGGACCCATCACCGCATCGCTGTAGTTCTTGATGAGCATCGCGAAGTCGATGTCTTTGCCGAAAGCGTTTTCCACGGCGTCCACATACGTGTGGTGCCCGTCGCTGGTCAGTTGCACGCGGTTGGCGAGGCGGCCAGCCAAGTCGCCCATGAAGGCCTGTGCGCTCTCACGGTCACGGGAGCCGACAAGCCATCCGGCCATGAGCTTGGTATCAGCGCAGAGCGCGGTCCACGTCCAAACGTCGCCGTAGCCAAACACGCCCTTCTTGTCCTCAGGGGTGTTGCGGGCCTTGCTGTAGCAGAAGGACCAAATCTCGTCGCACTGGATGCGCTTGCAGGGCAGGTTTCGCAGGGCCTGGTCCTGATACTCGGAGCAGGCCGCACCCACATCGACGAGCAGCTTGGTCACGGTGTTGATGGAGCAGTCCGCCAACCGGGAAGCCGCCCGGGAAGCCGCCCGGAGGCTCATGCCCTCGACGAGGAAGCCGATGATCTGAGCACGCTTGGCAAGGGGCATCCGATTCATACTGAACATTATGCGTGAGCGCTTAAGAAAGTCAAGTAAAATCTACGCCTAGCTGACGAACGGAAGGCACTTGCAACATCATACTTAAGTATTTAAGATGATATCGCCGTCAAACTAAATTCGCTAGGACAATCAAGTGAACGACTCGCTCCGCGACTACCTCATAGCTGATGTTCCCCCGGCGTTTGTTACTCGGCTGCTGGAAAAGGCAGCCTGGGTCTACAAAGAGGCCCACGCCCACTATCAGAACGACCCGCTTCTCGGTGATGCCGAGCGGGCGTATATGGAACCGCATTACCGCCGCGCGCTATTCGAGCGGGTCATGATGGAGTGCGCGCTTGATAGCGGCCTCCAAGCCGAGACCGAACGAGTCTCATCAGGCGCGGCCCAATACAACGTTGTGCGAGCGGGCAGGCTGGTGCTCACTTGCTCCAAGACGAGCAGCCGATACGTCGTACCTAGGGCATGCGATTTCCGAGAGCAGTACTCGGACATCAACGAGCATATCGATCAACGCCAGCTCTTCTCTGTATCGAGCGCACCTAGCGCTTCGTCGTTCTACTGCGTCATCATTCACGGGCCGAGTTTGAAAAATTCTGGCGAGCTCGGATTCTGCTGTTTCGGGTTTCCTGCAAAGGATTTTGCGGGGTGGGCGCAGGAACCAATTGACCTTGCCGATGTCCAGGACTATCAGCAACAGCGTTATCAGAAGCGCGATGACCGTCGTGCCGAAATGCAACATGTTGAGCCCAAGCTCAAGCCGGAATATGGGGCCGATGAGGGGGCGGAGGAAACCGCGTGACTGTTGGAATGACTGGGTTTGTTGCTGGCCGGCTTCGGCAGGCACGGGAAGCGCGCGGCCTAACGTTGGTCGCGCTTGCAGACCTTGTCGGCGTCAGTTCGGCTGCTATTTCCCAATACGAGAAAGGGCAACACACCCCGCGGCCTGAAACATTCGACTTGCTGACGAAGCGGTTGAACCTGCCTCCAACTTATTTCCTGAAGCCGGAGACAATTACGCCAATTGAACAGCACCGGCTGTTCTATCGGTCCATGAGCAGCGCGACGAAGCAGGCCCGTTTGAGGGCTGGACGTCGGCTTGAGTGGTTCAAAGAGGTCGTTTCCTACTTTGAGCAGTTCTTTGATTTTCCAGAACCCAATGTCCCCGACCTTGGACTTCCTGACGATTTTCGAGACATTACGCGAGCGACCATTGAGAGCGCTGCGGAGCAGTTGCGTGCCCACTGGCGATTGGGCGGCGAGCCAATTGCAGACGTCATCCGCACTATGGAGTCCAACGGCATCTACGTTTCGCGTGGCGCCATGGGCGCGGAAACGCTTGATGCTTTTTCGGAGCTCGACGGCGAGCGGCCCTATGTGTTCTTGAATAGTGACAAGGACGTTTTGGTCCGCTCTCGCTTCGATTGTGCCCACGAGCTTGGTCACCTCGTGCTTCACCGAAGCGTCAAGCAAAAGGATTTGAATCGCGCCACTGATTTCAAGGTTATCGAAAACCAAGCCCATCACTTTGCGGGCGCCTTCCTATTTCCTGCGAGTAGTTTTCAACGTGAAATTTGGGGACTCAGCCTTGATAGCTTCCGCTCGCTAAAGCCGACTTGGAAGGTGTCCATTGCTGCAATGATTTCGCGTGCTGCTCAACTTGAAATGCTGGACGAGGAAAGCGCGAAGAGGCTGTGGATCAACCTGGGCCGGCGAGGCTGGAGGCTACGCGAGCCGCTCGATGATCTGCCTTGCGAGCAGCCAAAGTTGATGGCGAAGGCAGCCGATGCGTTGATTAAGAATCGGATCAAGACCCGCGAGCAGATCGTTGACGACTTGGCGCTGCCGCAGTCCGACATTGAAGAATTGCTAGGAACAGAACCTGAGTTCTTCCGTGATGCGGATGATGGGCCAAGGCTGAAAACCTTCGGCAGCAACGTAGTCCAGTTCCGACGCGCTTAGTCGGCTTTTTTGTTCTTGGACCAACGCGCATGGGCCGCCTTCTGGGCGGCCTCCTTGCGCTGGTCCTCGGTCAAGGACTTGGCGCGGGCCACACCGCCCTTAAGGCCGCCCCGGCGGCCCAAGGCGACGGCTGCAGGGTCTTTACCCTCGTCTGGCTTCGGCTCTACGGTTTCGCCGGTCGCAATGTCCAGAACCAGCTTCGCTAGCTGATTCGGGTCGCGTGGGCGCTTGGGATTAGTCATACAAGAAGTATGGCGGCGCATGCCTGACCGCTCAAGAAACCCGCATTTCAAACTGAGACACTACCCCTGTGGATAAGTGCTTGCTCGGGCCTCCCTCCGCGGGCATAATGCCCGGCTCGCTGCGTCCGGTCGGCTTCACTCCCATGGGAGCGGGGCCTGGACCGGGCGGGCCCGGAAGCACGATTCCGACCCGCCGCCGGCAGCACCATTCACACCCGCAATCGTGCACCGCCGCCGTCATTCGATGGCCGGTGGTGGGGCCGCCGTCCCCCTGGCCAAGGGAGACAGACAATCTTTTCGAGGTGCGTTATGTCCCGCGTATGCCAAGTTTCCGGCAAGCGCGTGCAGACCGGCAACAACGTCTCGCACG
>JAKFFG010000040.1:0-22838 GCA_036675275.1 Pseudomonas sp.
CCTGCGCTTCAAGCCTGGGGTGTACACGACATCTCCGTTCGTCCATGACTACTGGGAAGAGGTCTACCTGGTGAGCGGTGATTTGACGGTCGGCGTTGATGCGAACGGCAATGGTGGAACCTCGTTCCAGCCAGGAACCTACGCGTGTCGTCCGCCCGGCACGCCGCACGGCCCGTTCAAATCTGAGAATGGCTGTCTTCTGGTTGAGATCCACTACTACGATCCCGAACAGAAATGAAAGCACCGGTCAACGCGGTGATGCCCATCAGCGCCTGCACGGCGGCGATGGAGCGGGGGGAGCTTAGTGCACGCTCCCTGACCGAACTGTGCCTGATGCGCATTGAAGACCCGGCAGGCGAGGGGGCTCGCGCGTTTGTGCGAGTGGACCGAAGCGCGGCGCTCGCCTGTGCCGACGCGCAAGACGCCTTGCGCGCCTCGGAGGTGCCGGCGGGCAAGCTTGCAGGGATCCCGGTTTCCGTCAAGGACCTGTTCGACATCGCAGGGCAAACCACCATGGCAGGCTCGCGCGCACTGTCTAAAGCGCCCGTGGCGCGGCGCGACGCTGCCGCAGTGACACGTCTTCGGCAAGCTGGAGCCATCGTTGTGGGGCGGACGAACATGACAGAGTTCGCATACTCAGGCTTGGGGATTAATCCGCACTACGGCACTCCGCTCAACCCTTATGACCGTGTCAGTGGACGAATTCCTGGCGGCTCGAGTGCCGGCGGGGCCGTATCGGTCAGCGACGGCATGGTTGCCGCGGCGCTCGGCTCCGATACCGGCGGCTCAGTCCGCATTCCTGCAGCGCTGTGTGGACTGGTTGGCTTCAAGCCGACGGCGAGCCGTTATCCCATGGGGGGTATTGCACCACTGTCAACCAGTCTGGACAGCGTCGGCGTGATCGCCCCAACGGTTGATTGCTGTGCACGACTGGACGAGGTTCTTGCGAACGCCGACCATCGCAGGCCGGCACCGTCAACCTTGCGCGGACTGCGTATCGGTGTGCTGCTGGGTTTCGTGCAGGATGGCCTCGATCAGGCGGTGAGCCGGTGCTTCAACGCAGCTTTGCACGCACTCTCGGAAGAAGGTGCCCAGCTCACGGATGTGCATTCCGCCGTGATCGAGCGCATTCCTGCCATCGAAGGGCAGGCACGCATGGTGGCCGCAGAAGCCTATGAGCAGTTCGAGGATGTGATCGCCAGCGGTGGCGAGCAGATCGACCCTCGCGTGCGATCGCGCATCTTGCGCGGCAAGGACCTCAGTTCAGCGGACTACATCCGCGTCCGGCGCGAACGTGAACGGCTGATTCGTGACTGGGCCGAGGAGTTTGACCGTTTTGATATTTGGCTGCTGCCCACGGTACCGCAGGTCGCTCCCTTGCTCAACCCGCTTCTGTCAGACGATGCGGCGTATTTTCGTCTCAATGCAGCGATGCTGCGCAACCCAGGGCTTGTCAACTTTCTCGATGGCTGCGCGATCTCGCTTCCCTGTCATTTCCCCGGGGAGGCACCCGTGGGATTGATGGCCGTGGCGCCCGGCGGACATGACGCCAGGCTGCTGAATATTGCAGGGACGATAGAGGCGGCGCTGGCATCATTTGGTGGCGCCACGCATTGCCGCGCAAACTATTTTGGAGTGAGGGTCGCGTGAACACACCATTCATTCTCGAAACTTCCGGTCTGAGCAAGGAATTCAAGGGCTTCAGCGCAGTGCGCGGGGTGGATCTGCGTGTGCGACGCGGACACATCCATGCCTTGATTGGCCCGAACGGGGCTGGCAAGACTACCTGCTTCAATCTGTTGACGAAGTTTCTTTCTCCTACGGCGGGCGAGATTCGGTTTAACGGACAGGACATCACCGGGCTTTCATCCTCAAAGATCGCGCAGCTGGGCATCGTTCGGTCCTTCCAGATATCGGCGATCTTTCCGAACTTGACCGTGATCGAAAACGTCCAGATGGCACTGCAGCAAAGAGCCGGATTGACGCTTCAGTTCTGGAGGAGACTGCGCGTGCTCGATCGGCTGCAGGACAGGGCAAACGAGCTCTTGGCGCAGGTCGGTCTGGAAGCCTTTGCACAGGAGCTCGCAGGCTCGCTACCGTACGGCCGCAAGCGGGCGCTGGAGATCGCAACCACGCTGGCCATGGATCCTGAACTAATGCTTCTGGACGAGCCGACACAAGGCATGGGACGTGAGGACGTGGAAATGATCACCCAACTGATCAAGCGTGCTGCATCCAGTCGAACGGTTCTTATGGTCGAGCACAACCTGGGTGTTGTCTCGCGCCTCGCCGACTGCATTACTGTGCTTCAGCGTGGTGAGGTTCTCGCTGAAGGAGCCTACGAAGAGGTATCGCAAGACGAGCGTGTCAGGACGGCCTACATGGGCGGCGGTAGCATGACGCGGGAAGGCTGCCATGTCCACTGAACACCTTTGCATCCAAGGATTGCATGCCTTCTACGGAGAGTCTCATGTTTTGCATGGGGTTGACCTGAAGGTGCAGCGCGGCGAGATTGTCACCTTGCTTGGGCGCAATGGTGCAGGTCGAACGACCACCTTGCGCTCAATTATGGGGTTGGTGGGACGCAGAACTGGTTCGATCAAGGTCTGCGGGCGAGAAACTATCGAACTCAAGCCGCATCTAATCGCTCGCCTTGGTGTCGGCTATTGCCCGGAGGAGCGCGGCATCTACTCGACGCTGTCATGCGAAGAGAACCTTCTTCTTCTGCCCAAACTTGCCGAGGGCGGCATGAGCCTCGATGAAATCTATGCGCTGTTCCCGAATCTTTTGGAGAGAAAGACCTCGCCCGGTACGCGCCTGTCGGGTGGCGAACAACAAATGCTTGCTATTGCGCGCATCCTGCGCACGGGTGCCAAGCTTCTCTTGCTCGATGAGATCTCCGAGGGGCTTGCGCCAGTGATTGTCGAAGCCCTCGCAAGACTGATTTTGCAACTGCGAGAACGTGGCTATACCGTTGTCATGGTCGAGCAGAATTTTCATTTCGCCGCACCTCTGACCGATCGTTTCTATGTGATGGAGCATGGCAATGTGATCGACGGTTTCGGTGCGCAGGACTTGGCGGCCAGAACAGAGTCACTCAACGCTACCTTGGGAGTATGACCATGCAGATATTCGATATTTCCCTCCAGTCCTTGATGAGCCAACTGCTACTCGGCCTAGTTAATGGGTCGTTCTACGCCGTGCTGTCGCTTGGCCTTGCCGTCATCTTCGGTCTGCTCAACATCATCAACTTCGCTCATGGAGCGCTGTACATGATGGGTGCCTACGCTGCCTGGATCGGACTGAACGAACTGGGTCTTGGCTACTGGCCCAGCCTGTTGACCGCACCGCTAGTGGTTGGACTGCTGGCGGTGCTGATTGAACGGACGCTGTTGCAGCATGTGTACAAACTCGATCACCTGTACGGTTTGCTGCTGACGTTCGGACTCGCGCTCATTGCTGAAGGCCTGTTCCGCCAGCATTTTGGCGTTTCAGGCCAACGCTACCCAGTGCCGGAATTGCTGCAGGGTGCTACAGACCTCGGGTTCATGACGCTTCCGAACTATCGCGGCTGGGTCGTTCTGGTGTCGGTAAGCGTATGTCTGGCAACCTGGTATCTCATCGAGAGGACAAGCATTGGTGCCACCCTGCGTGCCGCCACCGAAAACGGTGAGCTGCTTCAGTCGTTCGGCTTTAACGTCCCGCTGATGGTGATGTTGACCTATGGGTTCGGTGCGGCCCTGGCAGCGTTCGCAGGTGTTCTCGCGGCCCCATTGATTCAGATCAGCCCGCTCATGGGATCGAACCTCATCATCACGGTCTTCGCGGTGGTGGTCATCGGTGGCATGGGCTCGATTCTGGGGTCGGTGGCCACAGGGCTTGGGTTAGGCGTGATCGAGGGCCTGACCAAAGTTGTCTATCCACCAGCCGCGTCGACGGTGGTATTTCTCATCATGGTCATCATCCTGCTGGCGCGCCCCGCAGGTCTGTTTGGAAAGGAGGCGTGACATGCAGCCCAACGCACGCTGGATTTATCTCGTATTGCTGGTCATCGCCAGCGCAGCCCCGTTATTGGGAATTTACCCGGTTTTCATGATGAAAGCCTTGTGTTTCGCACTGTTCGCTTGCGCGTTCAACCTGCTGCTGGGTTACGTCGGACTGCTTTCGCTCGGGCATGCCGCCTTCTTCGGATCGGCCGGTTACGCTTTCGGCCATGCGGTGAAAGCCTGGAGCATCACCCCCGAATTCGGCCTGCTGCTTGGAACCGTCGTCGGTGCTGTTCTAGGCCTGATCATCGGAGGGCTGGCAATCCGGCGTTCAGGCATCTATTTCGCCATGATCACATTGGCCTTGTCCCAACTGGTGTACTTTGGGCTATTGCAGTCCAGTTTTACGGGCGGCGAAGACGGATTGCAGGGGATTCCACGCGGGCGCCTGTTCGGAATGATCGATCTTCAAAACGACCTCGTGCTGTTCTATGTGACATTGGTCGTTTTTTGCGTGGGATTTGGCGTGATCTACCGCACGATCAGGTCGCCCTTCGGCCAGGTTCTGCGCGCAATTCGCGACAACGAACCGCGCATGATATCGCTGGGGTATGACGTCAATCGTTACAAGTTGATCGCATTTGTCATCTCTTCTGCCTTATGCGGTTTGGCCGGAGCGTTGAAAACCTTGGTGCTTGGGTTCGAGACACTGACGGACGTTCATTGGCATCTGTCTGGCGAGGTGGTGTTGATGACCTTGCTGGGCGGCATGGGCACGGTGCTGGGCCCTGTGACGGGTGCGCTGACCATCGTCACCTTGCAAAACGAACTGGCCGACCGTGCAGGGTCATGGGTCACGGTCGTGATGGGGGTCATTTTTGTGGCTTGTGTATTGATTTTCCGCAGAGGAATCGTCGGCGAGCTAAGTGCGGGCTGGAAGAGACTTGTCACACCCGCAGCGCACCCAGCCGATCCCGTCGTTGCTGACTGGACCATAGTAACGCCAAGGTAATGTTTGCTTGGGCTGCATTGAATGAGGGTGGATTCGGCAAGTGCAATGTGTGCATTAGCCGCGGGGGTTTATGCGTCCACCCGGAGCGCGTCCGTCTTCAATTTGGTCATCTTACGCCCCCGAACGCCGTTTGACATGGTCCAACCAGAAGACAACAAGGAAAACCGTGCGATGAAGACAGGAGGTTCGTTGGCACCATCGCGACGGCTACGGCCGGCGCCAAGCAAGGAGAAAAGATGAACGCATTGTGGGCGGTCGCGCTTGTTGTCACAGGATGGCTCTTCAGTGCGGCGGCGATGGCCGTCGACATCGTCATAGCCCAGGTCGGACCGTTCAGTGGCCCGCTTGCAGTGAATGGGGAAGCCAACTACGTCGGGGCCAAGGCGTACTTTGACAAGGTGAATGCGCAAGGCGGTATCGGTGGGCGAAGGATCCGATTCATCCGCGAAGACGATGCGTACAAGCCTGCCGAAACCATCCGACTCCTGCGCCTAGTGGCTGAGCGCGACAAGCCAGTTGCCTTCATCAACCTGTTTGGGTCTGCCAATGCTTCAGCGGTGATCAAGGATCAGACGCTCGAACAACTGGGTATCCCGGTCGTCGGTCTGACACCCGGCTCAGAGGCCTTGCGGGAACCAGGCAGTACCCATCTGTTTCACCTCCAGGCCGGCGACCGGGTGCAGCTCCGTGCCATGCTCAGCCACTTGTCCACGATAGGCATTTCACGTGTCGCGGTGGTCTTGCAGGACAACCCCTTTGGCGAGGGCGGCCTTAAGTTCATCGAGCAGATGGCCCCTGGCAAGGGGCTGACAGTCGTCGGTACGTTCGCGGTGCCGATTGGGGCGGAGGATGCAAAGGCGGCGGCGACGGCACTCCGGCGTTTCAACGTGCAAGCCTATTTGATGGTGTTAGCCCCCAATAGTGGGGCGGCGTTCGTCCGGGACGTTAGGGTCAGTGGCGACAGCACGCCGATCTACGGCATGTCGTACGTGACGGCGCAAGGCGTCGTTGGGAAAGCCGGCCTCGAAAAGGCTGTGGGCGTCGCGCTTACCCAGGTCGCCCCCAATCCTTCGATACCGACCACCGGCCTGACCCGCGAGTTCCACGCGGCAATGAGGGCCCACGCCCTCAAGGATGCCGAACTGACGTCGATGTCCCTGGCCGGATACCTCGCGGCGCGCGTCACTGTCGAGGCGATCAAGCGATCGAGAGGAGCGTCCGCGCCCGCCGTCGAGGCAGCACTTCGCGGGCTCAAGCTCGACTTAGGCGGCTATACCGTCGATTTTTCCGACGGAGGCAATGTCGGATCGCACATGGTGGAAATCGGTGTCATTGGTCGTTCGGGGGACTTACGGTATTAGTAGACAACGCTTCCAGCCTGGCCACCGGACGCATCTGCGCGCGCACTGGATGATGGGACAACAAGCCCCGCCAGATCCTGCGTCGCTGATCCGTGGCACAAAGCCACAGGCAGAACGCCTTGCGTTGCCGGCTTGCTGGCGCGCCATGTGTTGCAGTTCTGAGGCCTTGATGAGCCAACTGCTGCCGGGCTTGGTTAATGGGCCCATACCAAAAGCGCTGGTGAAATCAAACATTTTTAGGAAACACAGGAACACTTATGCATACAACACCTCACTTGCCCTTGTATTTTGACTATGCTGCCACCACCCCATGCGATCCACGCGTTGTTGATGCCATGGTCCCCTGGCTGCGCGAGCATTTTGGCAATGCGGCGTCGCGCAGCCACGCCTGGGGATGGGAGGCCGAAGAGGCGGTAGAGCAGGCGCGTGCCCGTGTGGCCGAACTCATTGGCGCCGATTCGCGGGAAATCGTCTGGACATCGGGTGCGACCGAGTCGATCAATCTCGCCCTCAAAGGTGCCGCGCAGTTTTACAAGATCAAAGGCAAGCACCTCATCACGGTCAAAACCGAGCACAAGGCCGTGTTGGATACCTGCCGCGAACTGGAGCGGCAAGGTTTCGAGGTGTCCTATCTCGACGTCCAGGAAGATGGGTTGATCGACATTGACACGCTGCGCTCGACGATCCGGCCCGATACGATTCTGGTCAGCGTGTTGCTGGCCAATAACGAGATTGGTGTCATTCAGGATATTTCAGCGATCGGTGCTTTGTGCAGAGCCAGGGGAATTTTGTTCCACGTCGACGCGGCGCAGGCAACCGGCAAGGTCGAGATCGATCTCAAGACGCTACCCGTTGATTTGATGAGCCTGACGGCGCACAAGACCTACGGGCCCAAAGGGATCGGTGCGCTTTATGTACGCCGCAAGCCCCGCGTGCGCTTGGAAGCGCAAATTCACGGTGGGGGCCACGAGCGCGGAATGCGTTCGGGCACGTTGCCGGTTCACCAATGCGTCGGGATGGGCGAGGCTTTCCGTCTCGCCAGGTTAGAGATGGCGCAGGACAACGCCAAAGCACGTGCATTGCACCATAGGCTATTGAATGGCCTCAAGGACATTGAGCAGATGTTCATCAATGGCAGCCTGGAGAACCGTATTCCCCAGAACCTGAACATCAGCTTCAACTTCGTCGAAGGTGAGTCGCTCATCATGGGCGTTAAAGGGCTTGCGGTATCTAGTGGTTCGGCCTGCACGTCGGCCAGTCTGGAGCCGAGCTATGTGTTGCGCGCGCTTGGCCGCAGCGACGAATTGGCCCACAGTAGCCTGCGCATGACGATTGGGCGATTCACCACCGAAGAGGAAATCGACGTCGCGATTTCCAGCATCAAGCTCAATGTTGCAAGGCTGCGCGACATGAGTCCTCTTTGGGAGATGCACCAGGCAGGGATCGATATCGACACGATCCAATGGGCAACGCATTGAAAAGAGCTTCCGTAAATTTATCCTGCACCCGTCCCAGTCCCTTGTAGAGGTGGAAACTCCCGGTGTCGATTGCAAATCCCAGGGCCAGGTGCTGCAGCACCCTTTTTTGAGCCTGACGCGCGACTTCACGATCCGCCTGCAAGCCGACCTGTTTGTGCATTCAAAAAATGCACTAAACCTGGCCCAGGAGGTGTCGTTGCTCACCACCGCGTTGGGCATGCTGCAGTGGAGCCACGGCATCACGGCCCAGCCGACGTGCGCCTTGCCTCAGATGGAGCCTTTCAGCCTCGTTGTGCGGCCGGTGGTCGCTGTCGCTGTTCTACAAGCGAGGCCCCGAACTGTCGCCTGCCGCGGCATGCTTTCGCGAATTTTTGTGCGAGTCCTCGGCGAATAGCTTCAAAAAATGAACTTCGCAAGGCGTCTTCTTCAGTTGGACGCACGGCTAACTCCGGCGACGTGATGGCCGCGCCCCGGCGCAAACCGGCGTTAAGCCTAGGCCTGGGCCTACCGCCGCTTTTGCCAGCGTTCCATAACCTTTATTTACCGTAAGGAGGCGAGGGTGGGACAGATTAATCCATCGTGATGCCAAGTTTGCGGATCAGCGGCTGCCAGATCTGCGACTCGTGGCCCCAAAAGCTTGCAAACTGCGCTGTCGTGCTGGGCGTGGCTTCAATGCCTAGCTCACCCAGGCGGTCGATGACGGACTTTTGCGCCAGTGCAGCATTCAGGCTGGTGTTGAACTGCGCGACAACGGCGTCCGGTGTTGCGCTGGGAACCACGACCCCCTGCCATGCGTAGGCTTCGAAGTTGGCAGGCCCCCCGCTTTCGGACACGGTTGGTACATTAGGCAGAGCTGCAATGCGCTTGGCCGACGTCACCGCGATCACTTTCATCTTTCCGGACTGTACATACTGCGCTGCTGTGCTGTAGTCGATGCACATGACCTGGACGATGCCGGCCAAAAAGTCGCTGAGCGCTGGGGCTGCGCCTTTGTATGGAACCTGCACGAGATTGAGCTTGGCTTCGCCAGCCAGACGCGCCATAGCCAGGTGCAGTGGTGATCCGACGCTGGAGGCCGCGTACTGCGCCCCATCCTTCTGTGCCTTGATCCAGGCCACCAGCTCGGTGTAGTTGTTGGCGGGATGGTTGGGCTGCACGGCGATCAGCAGGTGCAGTCTGCCCAGCAGCCCCGCCGGCTTCATGTCCTTCTCAGGACTGAAGCCCATCTTCTTGTACATCACAGGATTGAAGACAAGCAGGCCGTTGTCAGCGCTCATTACCGTGTGTCCGTCCGCGGGTGCACGAATCAACTCGTATCCTGCAATATTGGCCGACGCCCCAGGTTTGTTGTCGACAACGACAGATTGCCCCAGGTTTGATGCCATGGCACCGGAGACGATGCGCGCGATGGTGTCGGTGCCGCCACCCGGGGGGTAACCCACCAACCAGCGGATCGGCTTCGTCGGATAAGACCTCGGTTGCGCCAGGGCAGGCTGCAAGAGGGACAACGCGCCGGCTGCGATGAGGGCGCGGCGCTGGGTGAAATGGGTGATGCTCATGTCTTCGTCTCCAGATTGGTCAATGAAAGGTATGTTGCTGCTACGCACCATGCTGGCGGTGCTGGATCGGTGCTGAAATGTGTTGGTGGCCGCCTCCGCAACGGGTCATGATTTGGCCTGCGCCTTGCGGCGGGCAAAGAACTCCTCTTGGGCAAGCTTTTGGGCCGGCGAGCCCCAGAGCCGCGCCACAGCGCGTGCCTCGGCCTCCATGCCGGTTGGCAGGCTTGTGTCAAGGCCTTCACGCACGACATGCTTGATGGCCTGTAGCGAGTCCAGCGAGTGCGAGGCTATCCCGCCGGCCAGCACCAAGGTTTCCATCAGATGGACCTCGTGCGGATGGACGGAGTTCACCAGCCCGAGCTGCAGGCTACGCTGGGCCGAGACGCGTGTCCCCGTCATGGCGATCAGCTTCGCATTTGAGGAGCCGATCAACCGCGGCAGCCGCTGTGTACCACCCCAACCGGGCAGGTTGGCAAGGGTGACTTCTGGCAAGCCAAGTTGTGCGGTGTCGCTTGCGGTGCGAAAGTCGCACGACAAAGCCAATTCAAGTCCACCGCCCAATGCGAAGCCGTTGATCGCGGCGATTGTGGGCTTCGGAAGCAACTCAAGGCGAGAAAAGAGATCCTGACCCCAACGCATGTGGGCGTAGGCGTCCTCGGACGTGAATCCGGTCTGCTCGGAGATGTCAGCGCCGGCACTGAAGGCGCGGCCGCCAGCGCCAGTGATGACCACGCACCGCACCCCGTCGTCGGTCGAGGCCTCCTGCAGCGCTTGCTCGAGTTCCTGCAAGAGTGACTTGCTTAGTGAGTTGACGCGGTCCGGACGGTTCAGGGTGAGCAGCAAGACGCCGGTTTGCTTGCTGCGGTCCTTGAGGATGAGGTTCATGATCAGGCCTCCATGGTGGTTGGCCGTGGCGCTAGCGCCAGACCCATTGAGGACGCAGCGAACAGCCGGGGATTCATCGTCTTCAGATTTTTCGCGATGCGCGGGCGAAAGCCCATTTGCTGGAGCACGTCGCGTTCGACATCAAGCCCCGGCGCCACTTCCGTGAGTACCAAGCCATCGTCTTTCAGCTCGAACACGGCGCGTTCGGTCACGTAGGTCACGGGTACGTTCCAGCGCCGGGCATAGACGCCGCTGAAGGAAACCTGCTCAATTGCAGGAACGAACTTCGGCGACTTGGCTTCCTGTTCGATCTTGATGCTGTCTCCGTTGAACTGCAGCTGCTGCTTGCCCGCCCGCAGCGTACCGACGAAAACGACCCGCTTCGCCCCTTGCGAAATGTTGATGAATCCTCCGATACCGGCAATGCGACCACCGAATTTGCTAACGTTGACGTTGCCCTGGGGATCGACCTGGGCAAACGACAGAATGGCCACATCCAACCCGCCACCGTCGTACCAGTCGAACTGGTAGCCTGCATCAATCATCGCCAGCTGATTTCGCGCCAAACCAAAGTCGGCGCCTGTCGCGGGCACGCCGCCGATGTGTCCCTGCTCCAGCGTGAAGGTCACGTGCTCGCTCATCCCCTCTTCAGCGAGAACGGTGGCGACTCCGTCGGGCATGCCGAAACCCAAATTGGCGATATCGCCACTGCGCAGTTCGGCGGCGGCTCGGCGGGCAATCACCTTGCGTTCACTCAAGGGCAACTCCGGCAGGTCAGTCGCAGCGACACGAACAGCACCAGTAAGGCTGGCGTCCTCGCTCGTCTGGAACGACAACCGTTGCTCGGCGTAAACCACAACAGCATCCACCATCACGCCGGGCACCTTGACCATACGCGGGTCAAGCGTGCCACGCGGGACCAGATTTTTGACCTGCGCGATCACGATGCCACCAGAATTCTTGGCCGCCTGGGCAGATGACAACGTCTCGGCATAAAGGCCTTCACCTTCCATCGTGATGTTGCCAAGCTCGTCCGCGCTCGTGCCGCGAATGATCGCCACATTAATCTTGAACGACGGATAAAACAGGTATTCGCAGCCCTTGAGCGTGATCAACTCGACCAGTTGGTCCTTCGCCCTGGAATTCAGCCGCCCTCCCTCGATGCGGGGGTCGACAAAGGTGCCGAGGCCGATGTGCGTAATAACGCCGGGCTTGTTGCCCGCGATCGCCCTGAACAGATGTGACATCACGCCCTGCGGCAAGCAATAGGCCTCGATCCATTCAGATGTCGCCAGACGCTGCATGGCAGGACACCAGTTCCAGTGCCCACCGATGGCTTTGCTCACCATGCCAGGATGCGCTAGGCGGTCGATGCCGCCACCCTGTGCGTCACCCATCCCACTCGGATGTACGACAGTCAGCGCAGCCGGATGTCCCGTCTGGAGAAAACGCGCTTCCAGCGCCGAAAGCACAAAGCCTGGTTCATTGACGCCGCCACCTGAACCATCGACCAAGACAGTCGCCCTGTCCTGGACAAGAGCGGCAGCTCGCTCTGCCGACATTACTTTGATCATCGTCACTCACTTTTAAGAAGGTTCTGTGCCTGGAACTTTATGTCATAACATAGATACATATTGTTGGGGTTTTCCCTTGATTTTGGTGGGTGGCTGATGTGATGTGGCGGCGCAATTGTCTGTGATGGTGGTTTATTGTCCCGTGTATTTAATGGTTTTCTGCTGAAAATCGCTGACCATCGAGTTTTTGATCTATTCTTTCATTAACATCTCTATGTTATGACATAAAATTCTTCTCCCATGCATACCTAGGAGACGACATGAGCAATTGGATCGACGAAGCTATCGAGCAAGCCATTTCCCGCACGAAGGGAATTGCCCAAGAGGCAGTCAATTTCCCGCACATCACGGATAAGAAGGAGTGGCGCTACACACCCGACGGTGTATGGACCGGCGGATTTTGGGCCGGACTGCTGTGGCTCGCTTACCAGCACGACAAGCAAATCGTCACGCTTGAGCGCGCCGTGAGCTTCACCGACCGACTGCTGCCGAGAGCCAACGACACGCATAACCACGATCTGGGGTTCATGTTCTTCCCTAGCGCCGTCAAGGCCTGGCAGCTAACGGGCGACAAACGCTACTATGACAGCGCACTGGCCGCGGCCAATGCACTGGCAGGGCAGTTCAATCGCGATGCAGGCTTCATTCCGGGCTGGGGGTTCTTCGGCGGCGAGGATTGGAGCGGCTCGGTGCTGATCGACACCCTGATGAACTTGCCTTTGCTGGTGTGGGCCGTGCAACAAGGTGCGGACAAGCAATTGATGGAGGTGGTTCGTCGTCATACGGCGACGGCGCTACAGAACCACCTGCGCGAGGATGGATCCGTGTTCCATGTCTTCAAGTTCGACGCAACCAACGGCCGGCCACGCGGCGGAGACACCTACCAAGGGCTCGCCCCAGACAGTTCATGGGCTCGCGGACAATCCTGGGCCATCACAGGCTTGGCGATCCTGGCCCGTATGACGGGTGATGCAGGCTATCTGGACGCAAGCGAACGGGTCGCCGCCTACTTCGTGAGCCAGCTGCCGCAAGATGGCGTGCCGCCATGGGACTTTAAAGCCACGGGTACCAACCAGCCCAAGGATTCCTCAGCTGGGGCCATCGCCAGCTACGGCTTTCAGAAACTGTACCAAGTCACGGGCAAGCGCCAGTATCTTGACACCGCATCCAGCCTGCTGCAGGCATTGGCTTGCACTTGCGGCAATTCTTCCAACGCGGGTGGTCTGTTGTTGCATGCGACTGCGGATCTGCCTCACGGCCTAGGAATCGATGAATCAACGATGTACGGCGACTACTACTACCTGAAGTCGCTAATGTCGCTAAGGGAGTTGACCTCCCACGTCTGACATCGCCATCCTGGGGGAAAAAATGGCGGCATTCGCACCCATCTGGCGCTTGTGCGGCCGGCTTCCTCGCCGCAAAAGCTTGGGATCGGCCACTGTCCGAGCGACTAAGATACGGTAATGCCATGGGTGCATCTTGCGTGATGAACCCTGGCGACTATGAAAATTTCCCAAGCCGCCCGGTGATCGAAGCATATCTGGGGGAACGGAAAACTTTGGGAAGATAAGCTGTATCGAACATGACTGCCACACTTGACACAGAAGACACTGCCGTCGACGCTCGCCCTGCTGTGCTAGACACGGCCAGCCCGGTGCCGCTGTATCACCAACTGCGGCAGGCGCTCGAAGTGTTGTGGCGTGGCCGTTATGGCATAGAAGACGACCTCCCCACTGAGCAGGACATCATCGAGCATTTCAATGTCAGTCGCATCACAGTGCGGCGCGCGCTGGATGAAATGATGGCGGACGGTGTCATTCATCGGCCGAGGGCGCGTGGACGACTGCGCTGGGCACCGGTCAAGGTCAAGCAACAGCTAAACCGGCTGCGAGGCTTCTTTGCCGACGACGCCCTCGCGTCTGGGCACCATCCGAGTACGCGTGTGCTCGAGGTGGCACAAGGCGTCTGGGCAACGGCCAACCGTTTTCTGGGACTGAAAGAAAACGAGCAGTGCTATCGGATCTCACGACTTCATGAAAGCGACGGTAGGCCGCTCAGCCATCAAATCTCGTTCATTCCATGCAGCAAATGCCCCGACTTGGTACTCAGCGATCTATCTGGATCGCTCCTCCAGATGCTTGAAGCCCGTTACGGGCACGCCGTGCGTCATGCGGAGCAGCGCCTAGTGGCCCGAGAAGCCACTGCAGAGGAAGTCGTCTTGCTGCAATTGACGCCCCGCAGTCATGTCTTCGAGGTCGATCGCGTCTCTTACGCAGAGAGTGGTCAACCCATAGAGTATTTCGTTTCGGTGTTAGACATCACACAGTACGAATTCATCTCCAGCTTAGACGCGCCAAGGCCAAACAATGGTGAGGCCGTGCAGCCGGTGCCTTCGCCTTGGGTCAAGTAGCACCCACATGGCGCTGTAGGGCCTCGCATACTACGAGCCTGGACACCCCGAGGCGCAGTGCGCTGTCAGCGCCGATTCAAAACTGAGCATTAGATGGTCAGTCAGTTTCGGTCGGCGTCGACACTTTTCCCTTGAAAGCTCGCGGCCTCGTCCAACAACCACCGCCGGAACAATTCAAGACGTGGGTCATTCCGCTTTGATGCCGGATATACCAGGCAATATGCTTCGGCGCTTCTATAAGGCTCGTCGAGAGGGGCAACTAAGCGGCCAGCGGCGAGATCATCCTCAATCAGAAGGCGAGGCAGGAGGGCCACGCCGAGATGAGCGACCGCCGCCTGGGTGATCATGTAAAAGTGCTCGAAGCGAGGACCGGCCCACCCATTGACTTGAGTTGCTTCCTTCGCTTCCAGCCACTCGCGCCATTTGTGGGGGCGCCTAGTGTGCTGCAGCAGGACATGGTCAACAAGGTCGCTTGGCTTTCGCAGAGGAGGGTGTTCCGCAAGATATTTCGGCGAGCACACGACTACAAGCTCATGACCCACCAGGGGGTCCGCCAAAACACCAGGCCAGTCGTTGGATCCATAGTGAAACGCCGCATCGAAACCTTCACGTTCCAGATCAAAAGGCAAGTCACGGGTGGACAAATTGATCACGACATTGGGATGCGCGCTGGTGAAACGGCCCAATCGCGGTATCAGCCATTTGGTGCAAAAGGCGGGTGCCGTTCCGATGTTTAGTGCTCCGCCCTTGCCTTGATGAGCGAGCAGATTGACTGTGGCGGCCTGCATCAGTTCCAAGCCAGAACGGATGTCCAACGCATATCGTTGGCCTGCTTCAGTAAGAACCAGCCGCTGCTTCACACGCTGGAATAGAAGCAAGCCCAGGTACTCCTCCATCAAGCGAATCTGACGGCTAACCGCGCTTTGGGTGATGTGAAGTTCGGCAGCCGCTTTCGTAAAGCTAAGGTGCCGTGCGGCCGCCTCGAAAGTCCGAAGCGCGGCGAGGGACGGAAGGTGCCAACTCATAGTGCAAGTTTATGCCATTTACTCATGAACTAACAACAAGACATCGCTTTTCACAGGCCGGGGAAACAGCAAAAATTCAGCTGTATCCCGTGAAGTGCGTCGTCTCCGGTGAGTAAACGAGAGGCACAACGCTCATTCGAGTTTTGAATCAACCTTACAAATTCATCATGAAAACCCAACCAATTACTAAAGCGGATCTTGAGCGTTCAGTCATCGCGGTGCCCCCGTTGGCGCGCAATGCCGACCTGACCTTGAATAAGGAAGCTAACAAGACGCTCATCCGCCACATGGAGTCTGCAGGTGTTCGCAGCTTGATGTATGGCGGGAATGCGAACTTCTACCATCTCCCCCTCAGTGAATACGCAGAAATAGTGGACTTTCTTGCGGAGGCTGCGGGGGCAGATACTTGGGTCCTACCGTCGGTTGGACCCGATTACGGGAAAATGATCGATCAAGCACGAATCTTGAAGAGTCGGCCATTTCCCACGGCCATGCTGCTCCCCAGCTCGTTCCCTCACACATTCGAGGGACTGGCCGCCGCCATTCGCAGGTTCACGGATGCCCTGGGAAAACCCGCGGTGCTTTATATCAAGTCTGATAACTACCTTCCCGCAGAAGCTATTGGACAACTTCACGCAGAGGGTCGCCTTGCGTCGATCAAATACGCGGTGGTGCGTGACGACCCTGCCACAGACCCCTACCTGCGATCATTGATTGCTCAGATCGGGACAGACATCATCGTCAGCGGCATTGGTGAGCGCCCCGCAATCGTCCACTTCCGGGACTTCGGCATCAATGCAATGACTTCTGGCTCCATCTGCGTCGGCCCGCGCGGGTCAATGTTATTGCTGTCAATGCTTCAGGAGCAAAAGTATGCAGAAGCTGAAGACTTGAGGGCGCGGTATCTTCCTTTGGAAGATTGTCGGGACGGGATCAGCCCGATCCGTGTCCTCCACGACGCTGTAACGCTTGCAGCGATCGCGGACATGGGCCCAATGCTGCCTCTGCTCACCGGGCTTTCGAAAGCCGAGCGGGAACAAGTCGCACCGGTCGCTAAAAGCTTGCTGGCTGAGGACCTCCGTTTGGCAGAGCAGGTCGCAGCGTAAGGGTCTGCTGAGATGAAAGGAAACTTCGTTCATGGGGAGTGGCTGGCCAACGGTACGGCGGCACTCAACGTCAATCCATCCGACGTCAGCGACATCGTTGGCGAATACGCTTTTGCGGATGAAGCTACGACCAGGGGGGCAATTGAAGCCGCGTCCCGAGCTTTTTTTCAGTGGAGTCGCTCTACGCCGCAGCTGCGCTGCGATGTCCTTGACTTCATCGGCAGCGAGATTCTTGCTCGCCGGGCAGAACTGGGTGAGCTTCTTGCAAGAGAAGAAGGGAAAACTTTGCCCGAGGCCACCGGTGAAGTGATGCGCGCGGGTCAAATCTTCAAGTTCTACGCTGGCGAAGCGCTTCGGACTCCTGGACAAAAGATGGCGTCAGTGCGTCCAGGCATCGAAATTGACGTCACACGTGAACCCATTGGAGTGGTTGGAATTATCACGCCTTGGAATTTTCCGATCGCTATTCCCGCATGGAAAATTGCACCGGCACTGGCCTATGGAAACAGCGTCGTGTTCAAGCCTGCTGAACTGGTTCCTGGAAGTGCTTGGGCCCTGGCCGAAATCATCTCTCGCAGCGGCTTGCCGCCTGGAGTATTCAATTTGGTCATGGGGGCAGGAAGTGTGGTGGGCCAGACCTTGCTGGACGACAACCGAGTCAAGGGCATCAGCTTTACAGGATCGGTGGCGATTGGACGGCGTATTGCTGCATCGGCGGTGGCGCGCATGGCAAAGGTCCAGTTGGAAATGGGCGGAAAGAATCCGCTGGTCATTCTCGATGATGCTGACCTCACAACCGCGGTTGATTGCGCTGTGCAAAGCGCTTACTACTCAACGGGGCAACGCTGCACTGCCTCATCTCGAATGCTTGTGACCGAGGGCATTCACGACAGGTTCGTTGCGGCGGTATCGGAGCGAATCGCTCAGTTGCGCGTCGGTGATGCGCGCAGCAAAGAAACCGACATAGGCCCCGTCGTCGATGCCCGTCAACTCACACAGGATTTGTCTTACATCGCCATTGCGCAGACGGACGGCTGCACGCTTGCAGCCGGGGGTGGTGAACCGAAGCAATCTAAGAAGGGTTTCTACCTGACGCCAGCATTGCTGACGGGGGCCACGAACAATATGCGGATCAATAAGGAGGAAGTCTTTGGTCCTGTGGCCAGCGTGATCAAAGTCCGTGACTATGAAGAAGCCTTGGCCCTTTCGAACGATACGGAGTTTGGTCTTTGTGCGGGAATCTGCACAAGCTCCTTGAAATCGGCGAGCCATTTTCGGAGAAATGCACAAGTCGGGATGGTCATGGTGAACGCGCCAACGGCTGGTGTGGATTACCACGTGCCGTTTGGCGGAACCAAAGGTTCTAGCTATGGCAGCCGCGAACAAGGAACATATGCGGCTGAGTTCTACACGACTGTGAAAACGGCCTACACGAACGTATTTTGACTGCTTCACCATAAATCAATAGATTGGAGACGAGTTATGAAACATGACAAACGCATGAGCTTCACAAGGCGCTATTTGCTGGTGCTAGCAGCAGCAAGCTTGCTGTCGCATTTCTGCGCGCCACTGGCATTTGGACAAGACCTGTATCCCAGTAAGCCAATCAAGCTGGTGGTGCCTTATCCCCCTGGCGGCGCCAATGACGCCTTGGGGCGGGTATTGGCACAGAAATTGGCCGTCTCCCTCAAGACGCCGGTCGTCATTGAAAACAGGGCCGGGGCAGGGGGCGTTGTCGGCACGGCTTTTGTGGCCAAGGCGCCTGCGGACGGCTATACCTTGCTTATCATCAATACGCTTCCGCACACAGCGAGCGGGTCCCTGTACAAGAAGGCACCCTATGACCCCATCGGCGATTTCGCCCCGATATCGCTAATAGCCACAACCCCGTACGTTCTGGCAGTAAGCGCGCAAAGCAAGTTTTCTACTTTGCAGGCACTGCTGGAACAGGCAAAGCACCAGCCAGGAACTATCAACTATGCCTCCGGCGGCCAAGGAGGTGCCACACACCTGTTGATGGAACTGTTCAAGAGCACGGCGAAAGTCGAGATGACCCACGTCGCGTACAAAGGGGGCGGTCCGGCCATTACCGATCTGCTGGGCGGCCAGGTGGAGGCAACGTTCGAAAACATCGTGGCCGTTCTGCCGCTGGTGAAGAGCGGCAAACTTCGCGCGCTAGCGGTTTCATCGAGCAAGCCTTCGAGCATGCTTCCCGGCGTCCCCACCGTAGCTGCCAGCTTGAAGACCGACTTCGATGTCCTGGGCCGGTTTGCACTTGTGGCACCCGCGGGAATACCTCAGCCTGTGCTGATGAAACTCAACACTGCGGTTGCGGCGGCAGTGCAATCGCAAGAGATGGCAGACACCTTCGCGAAGCAGGGAATCGAGCCAGAGTTTTCGACACCCAATGAGTTGACTGCTGCCATGAAATCCGAGATGGCGCTGTGGGCCAAGGTGGTCAACGAGAAAGGGATTCGCCTTGACTGATGCGAGTCCATCGGGCACATCCCCTATTGGTATGCATTCGACAGACGTCCTGGTTCTGGGCGCCGGCATTAGTGCATACCAGGCGGCCATCGCCGCCGCGAAGGCAGGCAGCAAGGTCAAGATTGTCGGACACGCCAAGGGGGCCTCTCCGTACATTCTCGGTTTCAATGTGCCCCTGGACGTGACGGGCGGGGACTCGCAGGAAGCGTACTTTGCAGATACGCTGGAGGGGGGCTATCACCTTGGCAATCCTGTCCTGATAGCTTGCTTGGCACGTGAGGCTGGGGATGCCTTTGACGAGCTGCGGCAATGGGGTGTACCGTTCGAAATTCGTGACGGCCGTGCAGCGCTAAGGCATCTGTCAGGCTCTCGTTTTCCACGCTCGGTTTTCGTCAAGGAAGGCACCGGCACAGCGATACACAGTGCACTTCAGAGACAGGCGGATGCTCTTGGCATTGAACGGCACCTTGGACTGAAGATAGTTCGCCTGTTGAAAGACCAAGGCACGGTTGTCGGGGCGCTGGCAAGGAATAAGGAAGGCGATTTGGTTTGCTTTCGGGCTGGAAGCACAATTCTGGCTTTGGGCGGCATCGGCGGCCTGTATGACGATTCGACATATCCAACGGATGTGGTCGGGGATTCCTACGCGCTTGCACTGGATGTCGGGGCCACACTGGTTGACATGGAGTTCGTTCAATTTGAACCTACTGTGGTCACGCATCCAGGCGCTGTTAAGGGCATGGAGATGCCAACAGCCATGTTTGGTGACGGCGCGATCATGCTCAACGCTGCTGGCGAGCGTTTCATGTGCCGTTACAACCCGAAAAACTGTGAAAAGCAGATCGAAAAGGCCAAGATGGCCTTGATGATCCAAACCGAGATTGATGAGGGCCGGGGCACTGCCGATGGGGCCGTCTGGTTTGATGCTACGAGACTTGACGGTGACTGCCTCAAAGGCTACGTCACGCATTACCGCAGGCTGGTTGCTGCCGGTGTGGATCCGGGTCGCGAGCCAGTGCAAATTAAGCCGGCGGCGCACAGCTTGATGGGCGGAGTAAAGATCGATGAGCGGTGTTTTTCGGGGGTGGCAGGACTCTTTGTCTGCGGCGAGGCGGCCGGCGGACTCCACGGTGCCAGCCGTATTGCCGGCAATGGCGCGTCGGACGCAATCGTTCTCAGCCGGGTGGCAGGCCGCAGCGCGGCGCAAGCGCAGTGGGACTGCAGCCAGGAGCGGTTTGAACAAGTGATGTTGGCCGGAGTAACGAGGTCGGCTTATTCCGATGAGGCCCAGGCAAATGAATATCTGGTGAGCATTCGCAATACCATGTCATCTTTTGTCGGAATTCGGCGGTCGCGATCTGGCTTGCTCCAGGCAATGGAATGTCTGGACCACATTCGACGGGAAATCGCGCAGCAATGGGACGGGTCCGTCTTCAGTACGTTTAATTCCGCCCGTAGTGCAGCCAGGGTCGCTAGCGCAATCGCTCAGAGCGCGCTGCTGCGCGAAGAAAGCCGAGGCGCGCATTTCCGAAGCGACTTCCCCGAAGTGGACCGGAACTGGCAACAGTCCATTGAGATCAATTTCGGGCCTGGCGAGGTCTTGCTCGCCACTAAAGGTCCCCAGAACAGTGAGATATGAAATGAGATTACCGCTTGAAGGACTGAAGGTCCTCGATTTGTCCCGGTTTTTAGCCGGCCCTTACTGCTCCATGCTTCTTGGTGACCATGGAGCCGAGGTCTTAAAAGTTGAACCCCCTGGCAGCGGCGATCCAACCCGCGTCCAAGGTCCTCCGTTTGCAGATGGCGAGGGGTTGACATTTCTGGCCACGAATCGAAATAAGCGGTCGGTTGTTCTTGACTTCAAGAACGATGACGAGCTGGCTCTTGTGCGGAAACTGGCTACAACGGTCGACGTGATCGTAGAGAACTTCCGGCCTGGCGTTTTGAGCCGATTTGGGCTCGACTACGCAAGCCTTCAAGCCAAGAATCCGAAGCTTGTTTACGGGTCAATCAGTGGATTTGGACCTGACGGTCCTATTGCAGAACAGGGCGCTTTCGACCTGACGATCCAGGCACTTGGCGGCTATATGAGCATCACGGGCGAGCCAGGTGGCCCCCCAGTGAAGTTAGGAACGTCGGCGATCGACATGCTAGCCGGTATGAACCTGTACTCAGGCATCTTGATTGCGCTGCTTGAGCGAGGCCGTACTGGACGTGGGCAGCTTGTGGAGACCAGCCTGCTCGAAAGTCAGGTCGCATTTCTGTCGAACGCAGCGTATGAGCACCTGCTCGGGTTCGGTGTTCCTCGAAAGTGGGGATCGGAACATCCTCAATTGGTTCCCTACAAGGCATTTCGTACGGCGGACGGCTGGATCGTCATCGGCGCCGGCGTTCAAAACTTATTCGAAAAACTGGTACGCACGCTAGGTCGCGGCGACCTGATTGAAGACCCACGTTTCTTGACCCTGGGGCGACGCCTGGAGAATCGCGAGATCGTAAATACGGCGGTCGAGAACCTTACGCTGATGCACAACACCACGCCTTTGGTCAAGCTTCTATCGGATGCCGGCGTTCCATGCGCACCTGTCTCAACCGTTGAAGAAGTCTTTAACAATGAACAGGTACTTCATCGAAATATGAAAGTCAATGTCGAGGCCGATAGTCCCGCGCGAAGTGTCACTCTGGGATCACCAGTGAAATACTCGGCGTTCGAGATCACTCAATGTTGGGCGCCTCCTCCCAAACTGAACGAGGGAGGACAGGCCCTGATCAATGACTGGCTTAGCTCTGAATCAAATACCGAAGGTTAGCTATGAACACACCACTATTGCAGGAAATGATCGGCTCGTCGCTTGTCGTCACGATCAATCGGCCTGAGAAGCGAAACGCCTTGTCTGGCGACGTGGCGAACGCGCTAATGGAAGCGATCGAGAAAGCGAACTCCGACAACAGCGTGCGCAGTGTCATTTTTCGTGGTGCTGGTACGGGTGCTTTCTCGTCCGGTGCAGACCTTAAGGAAAGGGCCGCAGCAACTGCTGACGAAAAATGGCAGCTAAGCCGCCGGCTGTTTGAGATCAACCGCTCGATTCTGATGAGCCCAAAGATCTTCTTCGCTGCTGTTGCCGGGTGGTGTCTTGGCGGAGGTTTGGAACTTGCTCTTTCATGTGATTTTCGCGTTTCGGAAGAATCAGGTATCTTTGGTTGGCCAGAAGTCAAGCTTGGAGCATATCCAGGTGCAGGTGCAGCGGTGATGCTTCCACGTATTCTGGGGGCGCAAAGGGCAAAGTCATTCCTTTTGAGCACAACGAATATCGATGCCAGGAAGGCATTCGAAATTGGTTTAGTTGATTATCTGGCGCAAGACAAGAGTGCTTTTGAACTTTGTATTGAACTGGCTGGGAAGCTCGAATCGGTTGCCCCCCTCGCGCAGGCAGCGATAAAGGCAAGCATTCAGAGTACTGCGGGACTGCCACTAGATGAAGCCTTCTCAGTAGATGCGGATTTAAGACGACCGCTTGAAAGCACCCTCGATTACTCCGAAGGAATCAGGGCATTTTTCGAAAAGCGTAAGCCAAACTTTATAGGTTCGTAATCTGCCCCCGCTGCTTCGGCTACGAGTCCGGCTGGATCGTTGGGCACACTTACAGTCGTCCACGAGTTGTGAAGCTGTGACTGGGTGTTGATCCACCTACTTACGGTAAGTACTTATTGTCGCTAGTCAGCAAGTGACAGCATGCGGTCACATCCGTCGGTCAAACGTGAGTCGCCGAATGACTGCAGAAGACTAATTCTGTTGAAAAACTCATCTTGAAGCTCAGCGTTTTGTGGGGTTTTCGGTCGGCCTCAACATCCCTATTGCACCAAAAGTACGACTATCCCTGCTCGCCTTCGCAGGATTTCATGCCAGTGCAGTCTCTCCGCCGAACATCGCTGCCAAATGTGCTTCGCCGCGCTC
>JAKFFG010000013.1:0-5210 GCA_036675275.1 Pseudomonas sp.
GATCGGCAAATCCGCCGTGGTGAAGCACCACAAGGACGTGCCGTACCGACTGCTGGAACCCGTGCGCGAACTGTCCTGCGGCGCCGCGGACAGCGGCAACCTCATCGTCCAGGGCGACAACCTGCATGCCTTGAAGGCGCTGTTGCCGCGCTATGCGGGACAGGTGAAGTGCATCTACATCGACCCGCCGTACAACACCGGCAACGAAGGCTGGGTCTACAACGACAACGTCAACAGCCCGGAGATCAAGCGTTGGTTGGATGAGGTTGTTGGCAAAGAAGGTGAGGATTTGTCGCGGCACGACAAATGGCTTTGCATGATGTATCCGCGATTGGTGCTGTTGAAGCAGCTCCTGAGCAATGACGGCGTGATATTCGTTCACATCGGCAAAGATGAAATCGGACATCTCCGTCTCTTGCTCGACGAAATATTTGGGGCTACTTGCCACATCGAGACTTTTATCTTCGCGACGGAAGGAAACACGGAGAATGCCGAGGATGTCACGGCCGTCCACGACTACGTCCTCGCCTACTCGCGCAAGCCGGATGGCGCGAACATCAACACAACCATTGATCCAAATGTAGAAGAAGGATCAAAATTACTACGCGATTTTGCTGAAAACTCTGTCGTCAAAAACGGAAACGCAAACCCTGCCTCCGTCATTGAGCTTCCGACGGGATTTCCCTGCAAAATGGAAGACACCGAACTACCGGCATTTCAGAATGCGGAAGCATTCCTTGCGGCAGTTGCAGAGAACAATGGCTGGATCCCCCGTGATTTCAAGGAGCGATTCAGCGCGTCCTATCCCCTCAGGCTCGACCCTCTCGTTGTTAGCGATGGCGCTTTGACGCAGCCGTGCCGGGTTTATTCCGGCTGGTCTTCCGCTAACAAGATTCGACGCTTCATCGAAGATGATTGCGAACCAATTCCAGACGATGGGGCCACGCTTCACTATTTCCTCGACAAGAACGGCGTACTCACCTATCGCCGTGAGGGCCGGGACGCGCATTTCGTATCCACCCTCTTGCGCAACCTCGGCTCGACGGAAAAAGACAAGAACGAACTTGAGCGCATGGGCTTGAGGTTCGACTATCCGAAACCACGCAAGCTGATCACATACCTAATCGCTTTGTATTCAACGCCTGGCGATATCGTCCTTGATGCATTCGCTGGTTCTGGCACAACTGGCCATGCTGTTTTGTCTACAAAAAATAACGGTCTGCGTTTCATCCTCGTGGAAATGGACGAGAGGAATGCGACTGAAGTCGTCGCACCTCGCATGCAGAAAGTAATTCATGGCTACACACCTGTAACAGGCAAGAACCGCAATCCAGTGAAAGGCCTCGGCGGCGGCTTCCAGTTCTGCAAGCTCGGCAAGGATCTGTTCGACCCACGCGGCCACATCGACAAGGGCGTGCGCTTCGCCGAACTCGCCAACTTCGTCTGGTTCATGGAAACCGGCATGGGCCTGCCGCCCGCCCGCGCCAGCAAGCGCAAGGCCGATACCAGCAGCCCGCTGCTCGGGGTGCACGAAGGCCGCGCCGTGTACCTGCTCTACAACGGCATCCTCAAGGATCGATCCATCGACGGCGGCAACACGCTGACCACGCCGTTGCTTGAACAACTGCCGCCGCATGACGGCCCGCGCGTGATCTATGCCGCCCGCTGCGCCATCGGCGAGGACCGCCTGCGCAAGCTCGGTATTCGCTTCAAGCACCTGCCCTACGACTTGCGGGTCAAGCCATGATCCTCAAGAAGTACCAGGAAGAAGCCCTCGATGCCTATGAAGGCTTCCTGCTCGCCTATGAGGCCGCGGTCGAAGCCGCCCCCGGCACGCGCAACGCCAGCCGCGACGCATTCGAGCAATGCACGCAGCAGCACTTCAAGCTGAAGATCCCGTACCACGCCCCGGCCGCACTGGCTGAATCCGACGTGCCGGTGGTTTGCCTGCGCATTCCCACCGGCGGCGGCAAGACGCTGATCGGCGGGCATGCCATCGCGCGGTTCAAGCGCAGCCTGTTGCCGGCCGGGACCAGCCTGACCCTGTGGCTGGTGCCCAGCGACCCGATCCGCACGCAAACCCTGCGTTCACTGCGTGAACCGGGGCAGTTGCTACACGATGAATTGCGCGGCCTGCTTGACGATTTCGCCGTGCTGGACATTGACGAAGCACTGTCCGCGCCGCCTTCGGTATTCGACGCGCAAGACACGGTGATCGTCGCCACCATGCAGGCGTTCAAGCAGGAAGACACCGGCAAGCTTGCCGTATACAAGCCAAACGGCGCACTGATGGAGCATTTCCGCGGCGTCGAAAACCCCGGCTGGTCGCTGGTGGAAGCGCTGAAGCTGCGTCGCCCGTTCGTGATCGTGGACGAGGCCCACAACCAGGGCACAGAACTGGCCTTCGACACGCTGGCACGGCTGGATCCGTGTACGGTTCTGGAACTGACCGCCACGCCGGATCGCCTGCACCAGCCGTCCAACGTGCTGTATTCGGTGTCGGCATCCACGCTGCAGGGCGCGGACATGATCAAGCTGCCGGTGGACATGGCCGCACACGGCGACTGGCGCATTGCGATGCGCGAGGCCATCGCCTGCCTCGACCGCCTGCAGGTAGCAGCCGACGCGGAGAAGACAGTCACTGATGAAGTGCTGCGCCCGATCATGCTGTTGCAGGCCGAGCGCCAGCAACAAGCCAACCCGGATGCAATGACCGTGGACAAGGTTTGGCGGGCGCTGCAGGACGACTTCGACATTCCCCTCGACCAGATCGCGCGTTCGGCCACTGGCGTGGACGAACTCGATGTCGTCGATCCAACCAGGCTGCGCTTCGTCATCACCGCCGATAAACTGCGCGAAGGCTGGGACTGGCCGGAAGCCTATGTATTGTTGAGTTTCCGCGGCAGCAGCACCCAGACGGCGTTGGAACAGATCCTCGGCCGCGTGCTGCGCATGCCGAACGTGACGCGCAAACAGCACGAGGAATTGAACCAGGCCTACGCCTTCGCCGTCTCCACCAACATCCTCGCCGTGGCCAACACGCTGCGCGATGGCTTGGTTCATGCGGGCTTCGAACGGCAGGATGCAAAGGACTTGATCCACGCTCCCGACCCATCGTCGGACGACCTGCTGCATAGCCAGCAGAGCGTGAGCATCGAACTTCCCGTCAGCGGCGACGGCCTCCTGGAGCTGCCTGATTTCAGCGCGACGCCGGAAGCCACCCGCAAGCGCATCGAGAGCAAACTGGACCTCTCTCCGGAAACGGGCAGCCTGACCCTGCGCGGAGCATGGTCGCCGGCCGAGCAGAAGGCCCTGAAAGCCGCGCTGCCATCCGTTGCAGCGGTACAGGCTGCGGAACATGCCTTCGCGCGACTGCTTTCGCCGGCCGGGCCATCGGAGAAAACGCCTTCGGAAAACGGCGAAAGCTTCGCCCTGCCCCTGCTTGCATGGAAGCAGGGCGATTGGCTGGGCGACCTGGACGATGCGCCGGACCTGGAAGGCACCCTGGCCTTGTCCGAAGTCGATGCGCTGCTGGACGAAACCGCCTTTCCGCGCCAATTCGAGGAATTGCAACGCAAACGCTTGGGCATGAACGACGCCGGCAAGCTGAGACTCGACTCGCTGGAACGTCTGCAGGTGCAGATGAACCTGGTCGGCGTGCACGAATCGGCCAGTGAAGTCGACTTGTTGTGGTGGCTGGAACAGCGTCTGATCGACAAGGACATCGACCCGGACGAGATGGCGGCTTGGTTGTCCGGTTCGCTGCGCCACTTGCTTGACGCGCGCAACATCGAAATCGACGAGCTGGCCTACCGCAAGGCTCGCCTGCGCGACACGCTCGCCATGCGCATCAGGGCGGCACGCGCGGCGGGGCACAAGCAGCGCTTCCTCAGCCTGCTGGAAGACGAAGCGCGCCTGAGCGCCGATGATCGCCTGCAATGCGTTTTCGCTTCAGGCCGCTATGCATGGGATTGGCAGTACAACGGCTTCGTGGACTTGCCGAAGCATTTCTTCCCGCAGATCGGCAACCTCAAGTCGCAGGGCGAGGAGTTCGAATGCGCCAACTTCATCGCCAACGAACTGGATGGGGTGAAGGACTGGATCCGCAATATCGAACGCAAGCCCGGCGCATTCTCGCTGCCGACCTCGAAGCATCGCTTCTACCCGGACTTCCTTGTCCGGATGGAAAGTGGGCGCATTCTCGTCGTCGAATACAAGGGAGCGCACCTGTACGAGGACCAGGCCGAAAAGCGCCGCATCGGTGAACTGTGGGCGCGTCGTGCAGGCGAGAAATACCGCTTCATCATGCCCAAGCAACGCGATTGGGAAATGATTCGCACGGCGGCTGAAGCCGGTTCGTGATGGTGCGGACTCGCCAGTGGCAAATGGAAGAATTGCGCTGACTCACGCAAGTGTACGGAAGGTGCGCGCCGAACTTGCAGGATGCGTTGAGCGCAGCGATACGCAGCGCTTGTCGCCAACATGATGGGTATCGCCTTCGGCTCCACTCATCCTACGGGTGTCGATAATCCTCGCTTTCCCCCGATGTTTGCAGACCCAGAGGGCGCCGTGCATGGATGCACGGCGTTTTCGGACGCGACAGACGTCGCGTACGAAAATCGCTTCGACACTCGGCTTGAGCGTTCTTGCCTTCACGGGGAGACATTTCTTTGGTGACTTTCTTTGTGCCAGCAAAGAAAGTTACCCGCCGCAGGCGAAAGCCCTGCACTTCGAAGACAGGCAAAGACACTGGATCCCTGCTTTCGCATGGATGACGAGCAAAGGCAAGGTCACTGGATCCCCGCCTTCGCGGGGATGACGAACAAGAGCGAAGGCGTGGTTGCCGATGCAGGAGCGGCTTCAGCCGCGATCTTCATTCCACGCGGCAAAGCGAAAAGCTCGCGGCTGAAAGCCGCTCCTACAAGGGCGGTGTATGGGGGGCCTCGGGGCTCTGCTAGGCTCCGGCGGAACCTCGCGGGGGCCGCATGGCACACAACCAGTTCGAACTGCTCAAGCAGCGGCGCTTCCTGCCGTTCTTCCTGACCCAGGCGCTGGGTGCGTTCAACGACAACGTCTATCGGCAGGCGATGATCGGGCTGCTGATCTTCCTCGGCCTGGACACGGCGCAGAAGACCACCTACGCCAACCTGGCGCCGGCGTTGTTCATCCTGCCGTACTTCCTGTTCTCGGCAACGGCCGGGCAGATCGCG
>JAKFFG010000070.1:0-78173 GCA_036675275.1 Pseudomonas sp.
ACGGCAGTACCGCGAACCACTGCTGGCCAGGCCTCCTTTAATTCCTGCTTGTTGGGGTAGAGGCTGCCCACTTTACCAGTCAGGTCGACGCGCTGGTCCTTGAGCTCCAGGTTGTTCATGATTTCGGAGAAACCAAACACGCCCATGGCGACCACAGCGAAGTCGACACCATCCTGCAGTTCAGGAATGCCGAAGTCGTAGCGGGCAACGCCCGAATTCACGTCGGTGCCGACCATGCCCAGCAACAGACCCAGCAAGATCATGCAGATGGCCTTGGGCAGCGAGCCGGATGCCAGCACGACGGCGCCGATCAGGCCCAATACCATGAGCGAAAAGTACTCGGCCGGACCGAACTTGAAGGCAACCTCGGCCAGAGGCGGTGCAAAACCGGCGATAACCAGCGTTGCCACGCAACCTGCAAAGAAGGATCCCAGCGCGGCAATGGCCAGGGCGGCCCCGGCGCGCCCATTGCGCGCCATCTGGTGGCCGTCCAGCACGGTGACCACCGCGGCCGTTTCCCCGGGCAGCGCCACCAATATCGCCGTGGTGGATCCGCCATAGGCGGCTCCGTAGTAAATACCGGCAAGCATGATCAAGCCGGCCACTGGCGGCAGTACGTAGGTAATGGGCAGCAGCATGGCGATGGTCGGTACGGGACCGATGCCCGGCAACACGCCGATCAATGTGCCCAGCAGGCAGCCCAGAAGGCAATATGCAAGATTCTCAACCGAAAGCGCGACGGAAAAGCCTAAAGATAGATGTTCGATGATTTCCATTATTCAGATTCCGTTTAGTTGCCGAGAAAGCTGGGCCACAAGGGGAAGATCAAACCCAGACCCTTGATGAATGCCCCCCACACGAACAGGACGATAAAAATCCCGTTGATGGCGGCAACTTTCCAATTGAATACATGGCTTGCGAAGCTGCTGAGAAACACCAGCAGGAAAACCGAAATATAGACCCCCAGAAAATCCAGAATACTGCCGCACAGCGCCACCGATCCGATCACCACAATAGTGATCTTCCAGTCGAATTTTTCGACTTCGGTTTCTTCTGCCTTTTTGGACATGGAGCCGAGCGTGACGCAGGCGCCCAACACGGCCAGGCAGACGCCCAGCCAGAAGGGGAAATAACCGGGGCCCATGCGGGCGGCTGTACCCATTGAGTAGCTCGTTGCTCCTATTGCGAATCCCACGCCTAGCGCAATGAACATAATTCCGGACCAGAAGTCCTGTCTATTTTTTAGCCGCATAGGGATGAAATCTCCTCCTCGATTTGGGGTTAGGGGCACCCGCGACATTGCCACGGGCACAGTAAACGACAATGCTCGTGGCCTATCCAGGAAAGCAAGAACGTCATGAGTGGAGAATGGTAATAGGCTCGAGGATGGTAAAAAACCCTGGTTTCCCCTTGGTTTCCGAGGGTTTTCCCCAAAAACCGGCGTTATTTATTACAAGATCACTGTCGGCAGAAAAGCTGAATACGGCTAAATGAAAGCAAACTGAAAGCTATTTGATAGATAAATGAAAGGACATTTTTGGAGTAGCGAGCTGTTAGGCGACCCGCTCGTCCGGCGGGATCTCGCGCGGCGGTAACTCAATTCCCCGGTCTGGCTCGATCGGCGGAATGTCGTTCGGGTCACGCGGTGGAGGCACATCGTCCGGCTTCGGCGGATCGGTTTCCGGAGGACGGTCCGGCGGTATGGAAGGCGGCATGTCGGGCGGCTCTGCAGGCACATGGGCTTTGATGTCTTCGCTGTGATTGAATTGCATTCTTTTGACTCCTCTAGTGTCTATGGAAAATTAGGAAGCGGTAAGAACGGGCAGCAAACACTGTGCCATATCGCGTCGGCGCCAACGTAGGCATTTATTTTGCTGGGGTGATGCATGTACCAAACCACCATGAATGCCACAACGAGGATCTAAAATGTCCGAACTACCTGACACACCTGAGAACCCATCCACGCCGTCCAGGGATCAACAAAAGGAAGAGGTTTCAAAGACCGCCGATAACCGTTCCGGCCCCAAGCCCGATACTGCGTCCACTCGGGAAGAATCGCAGAAAGACGACGACACCAAAGGAGGCACACGGAGAACATTGGGCAACCATCCTGCAGACCCTAATGCATGGCCGAATAAATTCAATTTTCCTCCTGGCGTCAAACCCGAAGAGGCGATCGACCCGGGCAATGCAATCCCCGGCGAGGCGCCCGTCGACAATCGCTCCGGCGAACGGGAAAAAGACAAATAGACGGCTATTTGCCGCTGGGAAACGTTTCCGGCAAATCCGGCGTGTGCGAAACCGGCATATGCAATGCGTCGAGCGCCCTGGTATGGTCAGCAAAGATAAAGGCATCATAGCGTCGAGGGATTCGGGAAGGAACATAGTTTCCCCGGCGCTCGGCCTGCGGGTTATAGACCACCCCGATCGCTCGATGGTGGATCTCTTCATCCAGCCCGGCAACGCCGCCATCCGGGCTCGCATCGAACAACAGCATCAGGTTCGCGCCCGTCAAAGCCGCCGGTTCGCTGCCGGATCCGCCCGCACGATGCAGCACGTCTTCCAGGCTGCCCGGTCGGGCATTGGGCATGGACATTCTTTGCATGGGTGCGCCCCACTCCGAAGCGGCGAGAACCGTGCCGCTATACGTGCCGAACCCAAGCAGAAATACGTCCGCATCCTGCCTGTGTTTCTCGCGCAGCAGCTGTCCAACATTGACCATGCCGGCGACCGCCATGTCGGTGTATCGCGCGTCGCCTATATGAGTATTGTGTTCCCATACGATCGCTGTCGCCTTATCGCCATGATGATTCATCAGCCGCTCCAGGGTTTCAACCATATGGCGGTCTCTCACATTCCACGACATTGCGCCGCCGCGGACCATCGCCCGGTAGTATTCTTCAGCCCCCCGCGCGATGAGCGCATTCTGCTCGGCGTTGTAATACGCCTCCCGCCCATCCCGGGCGTACTCGGGCTCTCTGGCTTGCAAGGCCCGCAATACCGCCACAGCCTCGTCTTCACACGAGGTGGGAACGAGCACGGTGGCACGGGCATAGGCCTGCGCATCCTCTCCATAAGGCTCAAAACAAAGATAGGCGTTCTTTGCCGCAAGGGCAAGAGCCGGATCGACAGTCTCCAGGTAATCGACCACCGCGGCCATCGAGTCCCATAAGGAATACACATCAAGACCGTAGAATCCCACGCGCTCATCCGCGGGCAGCGCCCTGTTATGCGCGCGCAGCCATTCAGCCAGCTCGGCCACCTCATGGTTGGCCCACATCCAGGTGGGCCACCTATCGAAAGTATGCAGAACTTCCCGGGCGCTATTTCCGGAATCGGCAAGCCCTTTCACATACCTGTTCAAGCGATAACAGTCGGGCCAGTCCCCTTCGACAGCAATGAAAGAACACCGCTTCTCCAGCACCAGGCGCCTGGTGATCTCGGTTCTCCAGGTATAGAACTCATGAGTCCCATGTGACGCTTCGCCCAGCAGTATGTAGCGCGCCTGGCCGACTGCACGAATGAGGGGATCAAGCTGCGCGTGTGTATCCAGCGGCAAGGCCGCCTTACGCACGCTGCTTGCCAAATCGTTAACGCTTCTATAATGCATGCTGAAGTTTCCCGGCATCGTTGTTGCGTCGTTACCGATGCGACGGCTTACGAGACCACAATATTCAGCAAACTGCATGCCGGATCGAAGCTGTGCCGACCACCTCCAGCTCAACCAGGGCCCTGACCCGGCATCAGCCCGAATACCGCTGACAAGGCACTTATGCTGCATGTGCACGACGATATCTTCCTGGACGAACGTGATATCGAATTCACCATGATCCGGGCCCAGGGCGCGGGCGGACAGAACGTTAACAAGGTGTCCAGCGCCGTACACCTGCGCTTTGATATCGACCGCTCTTCCCTACCCGAGGAAAGCAAAGCCATGCTGCATACCCTGTCCGACAAACGTCTGTCAAAAGAAGGGGTTATCGTCATCAAGGCGCAGTCGTTTCGCAGCCAGGAAAAGAATCGCGCCGATGCAATCGAACGTTTATTGGCGTTGATACGCAGCGCATTGCAGCAACAGGCAACACGCAAACCCACCCTCCCCACTCGGGCCTCTCAACGCCGACGCGTGCAGCGCAAAACTTTGCACGGCGAAGTCAAGCGCATGCGCGCAAAAGTCGACGATTTTCACTGACAGGAACCATGCACTCCTCAGCGGACGATAAGACTATCCTGGATGCAACCAGACACTGGGTGACGCGCGCCGTTATCGGCCTGAATCTTTGTCCCTTCGCGAAAAGCGTCTATGTGAAAGATCAAATCCGCTTCACGCTTACCCGTGCGCGCGAAGATCAGGACATACTTGAAGCGCTCGAGACCGAGCTGCAGCTTCTAGCCGAGACCGCTCCGGAACAGCTCGACACCACATTGCTCGTCATCCCCGACGCCTTGCGGGACTTTGACGACTATAACGGCTTCTTGGCGCGCGCCGAACGTTGCCTGAAACGGGCGCGCCTGACCGGCGTGCTTCAAATAGCCAGCTTTCACCCCGACTATCAATTTGCCGACAGCGCGCCGGAAGACATCGAAAACTATACAAATCGAGCACCTTATCCCATATTGCACTTGCTGCGGGAGTCCAGCATTGAACATGGTGTTCGCGCGTTTCCCGACGCCGCCACTATCTATGAGCGTAATCAGGAAACGCTGCGCAGGCTGGGACATGATGGCTGGCACGCCTGGATGCGCGATGACGCAGGCTTCTAAGCTGAACGGTCCGGTTCTTAACGGCCACTGCCGAAAACGGCCGGTATTGAAAACATCAAGCTATGGACAAAGGCAGCACTGAAAAGCCTCCGGCAGGATAAACCGCCAGTTTGGGCGACTTACCAGGGACCAGGCCGATATGGCGCGTATGCGCCAGCAACTGCTCGGTGATATGGCGCAGCTGCAGCCGCGCGAGTGGCGCGCCGGGACAAATGTGTATCCCCTTGCCGTACAGCAAGTTGTCGTCAGCATTCCGGTCGAGCCTGAATTCGTCGGGGTTGCCAAAGATCGCTTCGTCCCGGTTCGCAGATGCCCAGATCAGGGAAAGCCTGTCTCCTTTCTGCAGTTGGCGCCCTCCCAGACTCACTGGCCTGGTGACAACCCTTCGGTTGGCGATAAGCGGCGCCCGCATGCGAAGTATTTCGTCGATGGCCGCGGGCAGAAGCGAGGGCTGCGCGCGCAACTGCGTCTGTACCGGGGGCTTCAGGGCCAGATAGTGGGCAATGATGCCTACGCAAGACGCCATGGTGCTGAGTTCGCCGACTGTCCAATTGCGCAGGATACTGACAATTTCATCGTCGGAAAGAGGCCTTCCATTTACTTTCTCGTTGAGCAGGCTGCTCGTGATGTCGGCCGGGGCATCAGCGCCAGCCTGGCGGCGAACGGCCAGCATACCCTTGATATAGCCGTCAAATTCGAAAGCAATGGCAGCCATTGCCGCCCGGTCGCCTTTGAGTGTGGCCTGCCGGTTCTTGTTGATCCAGAGCCGCAATGGCTCATGCAAGTCTTGTGGCCATCCCAGATAGGCGCTTTGCATCCGGAGGGCGAAGGTTTGGGCAAAATCGCCCATGAGCTCCACCTCTCCTTGCGGCAGGGCGCCGGCCAGCCGGACCGCGATGTCCTTGCAAACAGGCGCGTAGGCATCGATATATGCCGCAGTGAAATAGGTATCGACGATAGGGCGATACTCGGTATGCCTAGGCGGATCCATGCCGTTGGGAACGGACATATGAGCGGACACTTCGCTGCTGAACGTATCGGAATCGTTCAAAATTTCGACTATATTGGCGTGCCGGAACACGGACCACTGAAGAAACTCGCTGTGCGCCACCGGACATGTGCGCCGCATATGATCATAAACAGCAATTTGGTCATCCAGCACGGCATCCGCCCTGGGATCCCAATCGGCGACCGGGCACTGTGTGATTGCATCTTTCACTTAAGACTACCTTGGCTTGTTGGCAACGACTTCGGCTTCCGTCGTTTACACCAAGGCTACTATAAGCCTATTGCGCCATGCGCAAGGCGGCTGTGGCTCACCAAAACATGACGCAAGTCAATAACATGCGAAATAAGGATTATTCCTCGAGCCTAGTAATCTTCGTGCCTTCCACATTCAAGTTTGCCATCAAGCCGGCGTTGGTCAGTATGATGGCGCTTACCGGCTTGGTGGCAGTCCTTGTATCGAGGATGCCGTTGGCGCCGACAGTAATGATGGCGACCGACGCATCGACCCCGGCTGTCCAACCCTTGCTGCGCCGGAATTTATCGAGGGCTTCTTGCGTCATGAACAGAAAGATGATGGCTTTTGACTGCGCTCCGATCTGCAGGCCAAACGAGCCCGTCACGGTACTGTAATAACCCACGGATTTACCGTTGACCCGCAGGGCTCCTTCCCCGTACTCGCCGCCGACTACAAAGCCGGCAGCCAATACGGACGGAAACACCAGAACGCCGTCCGCCTTGTTGATCAGTTCGTGCGAACCTTGCACGGTACTGTAGAGGCGATCGAGCGTTGCATTGACGCCGTCGTCGATCTCTTGCCTTCGAGCGGCGCCACTCTTTGGTTTGCTCGACATCGGAGTCGTGGTGCAACCCGACATCAGTAATGCAGCCCCGCCCAGTAATACCGCGCCTCGGGCCAGAAACTCTCTTTTATGCATTTTGCTCTCCTTAGAGTGGGGTGCCAGCTCCTTTACAGGGACATTACGTCAACAACGCAATCAAGATAATGATGGGTATGGGTATGCCAAGGAAAAACAGAAGCAATGAGCGCATATCGGACTCCTTAGTTATGAAAAACAATCTGTCAGTCGTCTATCGCGTCCCGCCGCCTGCCGCCCCAAACAGCTGCCAGGCTGGCAAAGAACGCTCCGCACAACAAAGCGACGAAAGCCCACAACGCCGTACCCGCTGCAGCTTTGCGCGCCGTGTCGGCGGCTTCCCGGGCCGTGTTCTGGGCGCTCTCCAGCGTCTGCACGGCTTGCGTATATACTTCATCCACCCTGGCCTCGGCCTCTTGCTGGCTCAGATTCGTTCGTTGCGCCACCAAGCGTGCGAGATAGGTTTTGTCTTCGGGAGCAAGGCTGCCACTACCTACGCTTTTAACAAGAATAGTCAGCGCCTCGTTGCGGCCCTGGTTACCAGTTGCATCGGCAGGGGGTGCGTCAGAACGGAAAAGGCTGTCCACGAAGTAGTCCAGTTGGCCGCTTCCGGCCGCCCCCCCTTCCTGACCGCCCGCCATCGCGGCAGAGCCGCCAGCGACTGCCGCTGTGGCGGCGCCGGAGGCGACCGACCCCACCGCTTTGGCGCCGCCGCTGACCATGCCGCCTATCGCCGAACCCAGAAAGGCGGCCGTCACCAAGGTGGCTACGGCCCAACTCAGCATGCCGTGCGCGGTATCACGAAAGTACACTTCGTCGCGATCTGCATCAGTCCATCGGACACGCAGGCGACCCGACAGATATCCGCCCATGCCTGACGCAATGATCTGAGTCAGCGCCAGCCATATGGCAGTGGAAATGCCTATGGTGGTCGCGCTGGCGCCTTCGGACGACCAGGGAGACACGGAAGACAAGCCCAGGCCCATGCCAAGCAGGACCAAGATCAGGGACAGTGCAGCCGCCGCAGCGGCGCCGGCAAAGATCGCCGCCCAAGACGTTGCGGAAGAATTGGCGGCTACGGGGGCACGGCCCGCCACCTGATATGGCAAAGGTTCAGTTTGTTCTCGTTGCATGGTCGACTCCTCGATACTTCGGCTGGTTTCATGGCCCGTACAAGAAACATATGGCGCGGTTACCGCATGCGGGCGTGCCGAACACAGCAAAGCACGTGCCCGGCCGGAGGGGTGGAAGCGCCCGCGTCCTAGGGATAGTCTCTATGAAAAATCGATCTGCGGATCTATCGACTCCGCCCAATATGCGTTACCTTGGCATGTCCGCAAGTAGATGGCCTAGTAAAGAAGTCGTTGATTTTCCGTTTATCCACCTGGTTTCCACCCAAGGAGATGTACATATGAAAATTCAAGAATGGTTCAAACTCGGTTTAGGAGCCCTTGCGCTGACCACGGTAATGCATGGCGCGTCCGCTCAAACCAAGGGCGGCACCCTGAGCATGATCATCCAGCCCGAGCCCCCTGTTCTTGTGACCGCGATCAACCAGCAAGGCCCCACGCAATATGTGGCCGGGAAAATCTACGAAAGCCTGCTCACCTACTCGCATGACCTCAAACCCATGCCCGGCCTGGCCAAAAGCTGGGATATGTCATCCGACGGTCTCAGCTATACCTTTCATCTCCATGATGGCGTGACATGGCACGACGGAAAACCGTTCACGGCCGACGACGTCGTGTTTTCGCTGGCCGACATGCTGCCCAAGACGCACGCCCGAGCCCGCGTCATTCTGAATAAGTATGTAAAGTCGGTCGAAAAAATCGACGACCTGACTGTCAAGATCACGCTGAAGACGCCGTTTCCGGCCTTTATGCTCATGTTCGAACCGGGCTTCGCGCCCATGATGCCCAAGCACATCTACGCAGGCTCCGACTACCTGACCAATCCGGCAAACCAGAAACCGGTAGGCACCGGGCCATTCATGTTCAATGAATGGAAACGCGGCGAGTACATCAAGCTAGTGCGCAACCCGAACTACTGGAAAGAGGGCAAGCCTTATCTCGACGAACTCATTTTCAATGTCATTCCCGACGCCGCCTCCCGCGCGGTGGCCTTCGAGCAAGGCACGGTCAGCGTCCTGCGCGGCGGCGATATCGACAACGTCGATGTCAAGCGGCTTCGCGCCCTGCCCGATGTCGAATACACGACCAAAGGCTGGGAAATGTTCTCGCCCCAGGCCTATCTTATTTTCAACATGCGCAAGCCGCCCTTCGACAATGTAAAAGTTCGCCAGGCCGTCATGGCTGCAATGAACCGCAAGCTCATCGTCAGCAACATTTTCTTCGGATTGGGAAAGGTGGCTACCGGGCCCTTCGTGGCGACCGAAATGTTTTACGATCCCAACATGCCGTCGATGGACTTCGACATGAATAAAGCCAAGGCCCTCATCGAAGAATCGGGCGTCAATCCCGAAGAACACACGATACGCATGCTCAGTTTCCCCTACGGTTCAACGTGGGAACGCCTCGATGAGTACACCAAGCAAAGTCTCGAACAACTGGGATTCAAGGTGAATCTGGAGTCCACGGATGCGGGCGGCTGGGCCAGCCGCACCGGTAACTGGGATTTCGACCTGACGACAACTTTCGTCTATCAGTACGGCGACCCGGCATTGGGCGTGGAGCGCTTGTACATTACACCCAACATCGTGAAGGGCTCGCCTTTTGCCAACGTCCAGGGCTACAGTAATCCCGAGCTCGACAAAGTCTGGGCGGCCGCCGCGTCCGAAGTCGATCCCGCCAAGCGCCAGGAACTCTACACCCAGATTCAGAAGCAACTTGTCAACGACGTGGCCAACGGTTTTATTGCCGATATGGAATTCCCCACTCTCTACAAGAAGAACGTCAAGAATCTGGTGAAGACAGCAATCGGCCTGAACGAATCGTTCGATGACGTTTATATCGAAAAGTAGTCCATCGTATAAGCAAGAAGCTGTTCCCGGCCGACCATGCCGGGAACACGCCAGCCTACTTCCATTAACAGGATTACTGCATGAAATTCCTGCTATTCCTGGCCTCGCGCATAAGTAAAGCCCTTTTCGTGGTACTTGGTGTCGTCATCATCAATTTCTTCCTCATCCGGCTCGCGCCAGGCGATCCGGCCTCTGTGCTGGCCGGTCAGGCCGGCGCGGGCGACCCCGCTTACCTGGCCTTGTTGCGCGAATCGTTCGGCCTCGACAAACCTGTCTTCACGCAATTGCTCTTGTACCTGAAAGGCGTGGTTCAACTCGATTTCGGCTATTCATACCGTAATCACGTTCCCGTCCTCGACCTCATTCTCGAACGCCTGCCGGCCACATTTTTGCTCATGTCCTGCGCCTTTGTATTCTCTATCGTGCTTGGCGTGACCCTTGGCGTAGTGGCCGCCAAGGCGCGTTACAGCAACCAGCGCCGCTGGCTCGACAGTACCGTCATGACGGGAGCGCTCGTACTGTATGCCACACCCCTGTTCTGGTTGTCGCTCATGGGCATTCTGCTGTTCTCGGTCGTGCTGGGCTGGCTGCCGGCTTTCGGCATGGAGTCTGTCGGCTCGCGCTACACCGGCATGGCGCGCGTGCAGGATATCGCCACTCATCTTATTCTTCCTACCGTCACGCTGGGTTGCTTCTTCATGGCCTTTTACGTGCGGCTGACCCGCGCCTCGATGCTCGAAGTCATAGGCATGGATTTCGTGAAAACGGCAAGAGCCAAAGGCGTACCTCCGGGCAGCGTCATACGCGTTCACGTGCTGCGCAACGCTTTGCTGCCCGTCATCACATTTGCCGGCATACAACTGGGGCAGATGGCCGGAGGCGCCGTGCTGACCGAAACGGTGTTTGCATGGCCGGGCATAGGCCGCCTCATGTTCGACGCACTGCTGCAGCGCGACTACCAGCTTCTGCTCGGTATTTTTTTAGTGACGTCTCTCATGGTGGTGCTCTTCAACTTGCTTACCGACGTCATCTATCGTCTTGTCGACCCCCGTATTGCCGCCGGTTCCCAAGGAGCCGCGTCATGAAAGCCTTCATACGACGCTACTCGCGCAATTACGGAGCGGTATTTGGCCTGGTTGTCATCCTGCTGGTTGCCGCACTGGCCATTGCCGCGCCCTTCATCTATGGCAATTCACCTTGGATGATGGTGGCCGCGCCGCTTGTTGAACCCTTTACCGATCCCGCCTACCCCTTCGGCACCGATATGCTGGGCCGGGACATAACCGCCGGTCTGGTCTGGGGTGCCCGGGTGTCGCTGATGATAGGCCTGGTATCGACCGCCATTGCCCTCGTCTTCGGAATCATCATAGGCGCCACGGCGGGCTTTTGCGGCGGACGTATCGATGACGCCCTGATGCGGTTCACCGAATTTTTTCAGACCATACCGCAGCTGGCCCTTGCCGTCGTCATCGTTGCCGTCATGGGCCCCTCGGTGTACTCGATCCTGGGCGCCATTACGGTGGTCTCCTGGCCTCCCGCCGCCCGCCTGGTCCGATCTGAATTCATGACGCTCAAGCAACGCGAGTTCGTCCAGGCGGCCATCGTGATCGGCCAGAAGCCTTCGCGCATCGTGTGGTCGCAAATTTTGCCCAACGCCATGTCGCCCATCATCGTGTCCGCATCCTTCATGGTCGCCACCGCCATTCTTACCGAATCAGCCCTGTCATTCCTGGGTTTGGGCGATCGCAACCTGATGAGTTGGGGATTCATGATCGGCGCCTCACGCACCATGATACGCGAGGCCTGGTGGATGTGCGTCTGGCCCGGAGTGGCCATCCTGATGACGGTTCTTGCCATCAACCTGATCGGCGAAGGCATGAACGACGCCCTGAACCCCCAACTGCGCCAACGCGGCGAATGAAAAGGCGCATCATGCAAGACAAGGCCCCTCTCCTTTCCGTCCGCAACCTGACCATTCCCCTGCCGGCAGGAGGCGACAGACCGTTTGCGGTTCAGGACGTTTCCTACGACGTACGCCGCGGCGAAATCCTGTGCATCGTAGGGGAATCCGGCTCCGGCAAGTCCCTGAGCGCGAACGCCATCATGGGGCTGCTGCCCGATTATCTTAGGCCCACCACCGGCCAGATATTGTTTCAGGGCCGCGACCTCCTGGTTGAATCCGAAACGGCGCTGCAGTCCATGCGCGGCAAAGACATGGCCATGATCTTCCAGGAGCCCCTATCGGCATTGAATCCCTTGATGACCGTCGGCAAGCAGGTATCCGAGGTAATGCAAGTGCACCAGCAATATCCTGGTGATGAACGCCGGAAACGCGTACTCGAGCTGCTCAATTTTGTAGGCTTGCCTGATCCGGATACGCTTTACGATGTCTATCCTTTCCGGCTTTCGGGCGGTCAACGGCAGCGCGTCATGATAGCCATGGCGCTGGCGCTCGAGCCATCCCTGCTCATCGCCGATGAGCCCACCACCGCGCTCGATGTCACCACGCAGGCGCAGATTCTCGCGCTGATCATGCGCATTCAAAAAGACAAAGGCATGGGGGTCATGTTTGTCACCCATGACTTCGGCGTGGTGGCCGAAATAGCACACCGTGTGGCCGTGATGGAGCAAGGCCTGATCGTGGAGCAAGGCCCCGTCGATCAAGTACTGAATTCTCCCCAGCATCCTTATACCAGGCGGCTTATCGCGGCCGTGCCGCAGCGCCGTTTTGATGAAACCGGTAACGCCGCGCCGGCACGGCCCATCCTGGAGGTCAGGAACCTGCACAAGACCTATGTAACCGGCGGCGGATGGCTGGGCAAGAAACGAGTTGTCAAGGCGGTAGACGGCATAAGCTTTACCGTACGTCGGGGAGAAACACTGGGCATAGTCGGTGAATCGGGTTCCGGAAAGTCCACTGTCGGAAAATGCCTGCTCAAGCTGATCGGAATCAACAGCGGCGAAATGCTGTTCGACGGACGAGACATTGCACCATTCTCCGAAATTCAGTTTCGTCCCATGCGCAACAATATTCAGATGATATTCCAGGACCCATATGCTTCACTCAATCCCAGGCATACAGTCGGGAAAAGCATAAGCGACGGCCCGGTGGCCGGCGGAAAGTCGCGCGCCGCCGCCGAGGCGCGGGCCCGCGAACTGCTCGAACTTGTCGGGCTGGACGCTTCCGCATTCGAACGCTATCCCAACCAGTTCTCCGGCGGTCAACGCCAACGCATCGGCATTGCCCGTGCATTGGCCATGGACCCGCAGGTACTGGTCGCAGACGAAGCGGTATCAGCGCTGGACGTATCCGTTCAGGCGCAGGTACTTGAATTGCTGTTATCCCTGCAAGCCAGATTGCAGATTGCCATGATTTTCATCACTCACGACTTGCGCGTGGCGGCACAGATATGCAATTCGGTCGCCGTCATGCACCAGGGAAAAATAGTGGAGCATGGACGGCCGTCACAGATTTTCGACTCCCCGCAAACTCCATATACGCAAAGCCTCATTGCGGCGGTACCGGGCAAGCACTGGCATCCGAACGTGCGTGCCGAGAACCCGTCATAAGCCCCTCCTGCTACATCACCGCATCGTTTGATTTACAAGGATCAGCCATGTCTTCTCCCATTTCCACCCTGACGATCGATGGACAGCGACTCTGGCAATCGCTGATGGATCTGGCGAAAGTCGGGGCCACACCGAAAGGCGGTAATTGCCGTCTGGCACTGTCCGCGCTGGACGGTCAGGCCCGGGACCTCGTCGTGGGCTGGATGAAAGACGCGGGCCTCGATGTCAGCATAGACCAGATCGGCAATATCTTCGGGCGCAGGCCGGGACGGAACCCCAATCTCGCGCCCATTGCCACGGGAAGCCATATCGATACTCAGCCTACCGGTGGAAAATTCGACGGGTGTTTCGGCGTCATGGCAGGTCTTGAAGTCATGCGTCTTCTTCAAGAGCGCAACATAGAGACCGAAGCGCCGCTCGAACTCATCATCTGGACCAACGAAGAAGGCACGCGCTTTGTTCCGGTGATGATGGGTTCGGGGGTCTTTTGCAGTATTTTTCCGCTGGAAACGGCGTTGTCGGCCACCGACACTGATGGCAAGTCCGTGCGCGACGAATTGGCCCGCATCGGCTATGCCGGTACAAGGCCTGCGCAGGGCCACAAGCTGGGCAAGTATTTCGAGGCCCACATAGAGCAAGGACCAATACTCGAAGCAGAAGACAAAGTCATTGGCGTGGTCACCGGTTCGCTGGGACTGCGTTGGTACGACCTCACCGTGACGGGCATGGAGGCGCATGCCGGACCAACCCCCATGCCTTTGCGTCGCGACGCCCTGTTTGCCGCCACCCACATCATGCAGGAAGTTGTTCGCATTGCATTGCGTTACGCGCCCGAAGGCCGCGGTACAGTGGGTGTAGCCAACGTATATCCTTCCTCACGCAACGTAATTCCGGGCAGGGTCAGCTTCACCGTCGACCTGCGTCATGAAAACGCGGCCAAACTGGCTGAGATGGACAAGGCGCTGCGTGCAGCGTGTCATCGCCTGGCCGCCGGCGAACTTGCCGGCTTTCCGGTCGAGGTAAAGCTGGAAGACGTACAGCACTTCCCGCCCACCCCGTTTGCACCAGATCTCATTGCCGCCGTACGCGACCAAGCTGAAGAACGCGGCTATTCCTGGCAAAATATCGTCACAGGGGCGGGCCACGACGCGGTATACGTGGCGACAGCCAATCCGACCGCCATGATCTTCGTTCCCTGCAAAAATGGCATCAGCCACAATGAGATCGAAGACGCCAAACCCGAACACCTGGAAGCCGGCGCGAATGTCCTGCTGGGCGCCATGCTGATGCATGCAGGGTTGCATGACACCAGCAGCAATCCGTGAGCACGGCGTCTCTTTCACCTGCTGCAACAGCCTCCAGCCAGAGACTGGGCCTATTGGCATTCTTTGGCGGGCTGTTTTGTCTTTCCATTTTCGACGCCTCCAGCAAGTACCTGCTGGAGACCTACCCCGCTCCCTTTTTGAATGTCATGCGTTACAGCACCGTGGCACTCATAGGCGTATTCATGCTTGCCCGGCACCGCGATTTCCGGCTATGGAAGTCGCCGCATAAGGGCCTGCTTATATTGCGGGGTGTCGCGCTGGGCACTGTGGGCACGTGTTTCATGACGGCGCTGATCTGGATGCCGCTGGCTGAAGCCACCGCCATCTATTTCACTTCTCCATTGATCGTGGTGGCCTTGTCTCCCTGGATGCTCCAGGAGCGCGTCACCGCCACGCAGTGGCTGGCCCTGGCGGCAGGTTTCTGCGGCATGCTGCTCATCATCAGGCCTGGAAACGATCTCCCTTGGCTGGGCACCGGGCTGATGGTGATCTCGGCAATAAGCTTTGCCATTTTCCAGCTGCTGACACGCAGGCTGTCCGACAAGGTGCCGGGGCATGTTCAATATAGCTACGCCGCCTTCATCTGTCTGATCATCACTGCCGTGCCGGCGCCATTCTTTCCTCCCAGCCCCTGGCCGGACTGGCAAGATCTGCTTTTCATTGTGGGACTGGGACTATGCAATGGCGCCGCCCAACTGTTGCTTATCGTGGCATTTCAACGCGTGAATGCATCGACGCTCGCACCATTCAACTACTTTCAATTGCTGATGGCCCTCGGATTCAGCACCCTGTGGTTCAAGCAGACACCCGACATGCTGGCGCAGGCCGGGATGGTCCTCATCATAGTGGCCGGAATTTTTCTGGCCGCCCGCCGCAACCGCGGATCTGCCTGAGATCAGTAGCCGCGATCCCGAAGCACCACTCCCGTCATGGGTTCTCCGCGCATGTAGCGCCTGATCTTGTCGGCGACCTGGGCAATGGTCTCTTCGCGCAAGCTTGCGGCGGCGGTATGGGGAGTGATGGTAATGCGAGCGTCCTTCCAGAACGGATGGCCGTGTGGCAAGGGTTCTTCGCGGAACACATCAAGGGTTGCACCACTGATATGTCCGGAATCGAGCAGGGCCAGCAGGTCTTCCTCGATCAAGTGCTCGCCGCGGCCGACATTGACGAGATAGGCACCCGGAAGCAGCTGCTGCAGCGTATCGCGGCACAGAATGCCCGTCGTTTCAGGAGTAAGCGGCAGCGTATTGATCAATACGCGGGTCCGGGCAAGAAATTCGGGCAGTTGTCCTGCTCCCGAAAAGCCCTCTATTCCGGCTATCTCTTTGGCGCTGCGGGACCAGCCTGCGACCGGGTAGTCGAGTCCCGCCAGAGTTTGCGCCACGCGAGTGCCCATGACACCCAGACCCATCACGCCCACCGTCCATTTCTTCCTTTGAATGTCGGGCAGAGGCTGCCATACCTGCTTTTGCTGCTGCTTCTCATACTCATCGAAGCGGCGCGAAGCGCGGACGAGCGCATAGACGGCATATTCCGCCATTTGGGCCGACATTCCCGCATCTTCAAGACGCACCACAGCGACGTCTTGACGCAAGCCCGGCAGCTTGACAACGGCATCCACGCCGGCACCCAGGTTGAACACAGCCTTCAGGCTCGGCTCACGCAGGAAGATATCGACAGGAGGGTTCCACACGATGGCAAGCTGTGCGCCGACCGCAGGGCCGTCGTCGGTCCAGGGAGAGATATCCGCCCCCGGAATCAGGGCCTGCAACGGTTTTATCCAGGTGTCAGGGTTGACGTCATGGGCGGAGGCAAAAATTATTTTCACGCAAGCGGCTCGCAGTAAGAAAAGGAAGGCAACTTAATATATGATATATCAACCATCCTTAACCCGTCAGGAGCCGCCATGTCTTCGTTTTCGTCCGCCCAAAGCCGCGATATCAATTATCAAATGCATCCTTACACCAATGCCGTCGCCCATAAAACCATAGGGCCGCGCGTCATTGAACGCGGAGAAGGCATTTACGTCTACGATGAACAGGGCAACAAGTTTCTGGAAGCCATGGCGGGCTTGTGGAGCGTGGCGGTGGGCTTCGGTGAACCGCGCCTGGTCGATGCGGCCACCCGGCAAATGCAAAAGCTGCCCTATTACCACACGTTTACGCACAAATCCCATACCCCGTCGATCGAGCTTGCCGAGAAACTGGTGAACTACACCGAAGGCCGCATGTCCAGAGTCTTCTTCACCAATTCGGGGTCCGAGGCCAACGACACTGTCGTGAAGATGGTGTGGTACTACAACAATGCACTGGGGCGAACCGAAAAGAAAAAAATCATTTCGCGCAAGCGCGGCTACCACGGCGTCACCGTGGCCGCCGCCAGCATGACGGGCCTGGTCGGCAATCATCGGGATTTCGATCTTCCACTGCCGCAAATGAAGCACACCAGTTGCCCCCACTTTTACCGTGAAGGGCGCCCAGGCGAATCCGAAGTCGACTTCGCGACCCGCATGGCGTCAGAACTGGAAGCACTGATTATCGAGGAAGGTCCCGAAACCGTCGCGGCTTTCATCGGCGAGCCCGTGATGGGCGCCGGCGGCGTCATCGTTCCTCCCGATACCTACTGGGAAAAAATCCAGGCCGTATGCCGCAAATATGATCTGCTGATCATTGCCGATGAAGTAATCACCGGCTTCGGTCGCCTGGGCAAGCGTTTCGGTTCCGAGGTTTTTGGAATCGAACCCGACATCATGGTGCTGTCCAAGCAGATTACATCCTCTTATCAACCGCTGGCCGCCGTGCTGCTCAACGATACCGTTGCATCGGTGATTTCCGACCATAGCGGCAAGCTCGGCAGCTTTGGCCATGGATACACCGCAAGCGGACACCCGGTTGCCACAGCCGTAGGCATAGAAAACCTGAATATCATCGAAGAACGCAAGCTGGTCGAAAACGCCGCAAGCACAGGCGCTGTTATGCAGGCAGCGCTTCGCGAGCTTGCCGGACACCCGCTCGTTGGCGAAGTGCGCGGAATAGGCCTGATTGCCGCCGTGGAGCTCGTGGCCGACAAAGAAAGCCGCCGTCCGTTCGACCCGCTGGGCAAGGCCGGAACAGCTGTTTACGAACGTGCCCATCAGAACGGCCTCATTGTGCGCGCCATTCAGGACACCATTGCATTTTGCCCGCCGCTCATCATTACTCCCGGGCAAGTCACCGATATGGTGGCCAGGTTCGCCAAAACGCTCGATGAAGTCCAGACGACCCTCTCGGCCTGACGGCGTGCCTGCAGCGCCCCGCCAAAACCAGTTTGAAAATCTGGCTGCACCCGCCCTGCTCCAGGAGCAGGTGTATCGCCAGATCACCGAAAAGTTGATTACCGGGGAATTGCGCCCCGGTGATCAACTGGTTCTGCGCCAATTATCGGCGGCCATGGGAACAAGCCCTATGCCTGTGCGCGACGCGCTCCAGCGCCTTGCCGCATTGGGCGTGCTGGTGGGCAAGCGCACGCTTTCTGTGCCGACGCTCTCGCCCCCGGAACTTGCCGACATCCGCGACATCCGCCTAACACTCGAAGGACTGGCCGTGGTGCGCGCGGTGCAGCAGGCCGACAGCGAAGGCCTAACAGTGCTTTCCGGCCATTATCAGCATATGGAAACCGCGGCGCGAAACAACGACCTGCACCACTTCCTCAGGGCCAACGCGCATTTTCATTTGCATATTGTCCGCATGGCGAATTCACCAGTATTGGCGGGCATTATCGAACCATTATGGTTGCGGCTGGGGCCCGCCATCAAGCTGAGCGATCAAGAACAACGCCAGCTGCATCTGACCTTGCCGGTCCATCGCAGGATACTGGACGCTTTTATTGCACGCGACGTGCATGCCGCCCAGCAAGCACTGCGCGAAGACATCCTGGACAGCTTTGGTTCCTTGCCCGCTAGTGCCGCAGCCGCTGAATAGGCATGCGATTTGCTGTGTCCACGCACTGTGGACTGCAGCCATTTTTGGAGCTACTCGGGAATCTGGATGAAATACGTTGACTACTATAAGGTGCTTGGCGTGGATCGTGATGCTACGCTAGCCGATATAAAGAAGGCCTATCGCAAGCTTGCCCACAAATATCATCCCGATATGGCGAAAGGCGCGGCAAACGAAGAAAAGTTCAAGGACATTTCGGTCGCCTACTCCACGCTCAAGGATCCGGAAAAGCGCGCCGCCTACGATGAACTGGGCAGCCACCGTCCTGGCGAAGACTTTGTCCCGCCTCATCAATGGCAGGAACATTTCCAGGAAGGTGCCAGCGACTTTGCGGACGTGGACCTGGCCGACATATTGGCGGCTTTTGCCGCCGCCCAACATGCCGAAGGCCGCGGTCGCGCCCAGCCACCTTTGCGCGGGCCCGACTACGAGGTGCCCGTCTCCGTCACCCTGGAGCAGATCTACAATGGCTCCGAGACGGAAATCAGCGTGTCGGTTCCCGAATATGATGCCCAGGGCTTGTTGCGCCATATTCCCAAGACATTCCGCGTCCGGATTCCCAAGGGGGCTGCCGACGGTCAACGGCTGCGTCTGCCCGAAAAAGGCGGCAAGGGCATGCGCGGCGGCCAAGCCGGAGACCTCTATATCGTCATGAACATACAGCCTCACAAGCTCTATCGCGTCAGCGGCGACGACCTGTATATCGATTTGCCTCTGGCACCCTGGGAGGCCGCGCTGGGTGCGACCGTAGAAGTGCCAACCTTGGGCGGGCCGGTGGAAATGACTATACCTCCCGGCACCACGTCGGGCCGCAAGCTGCGCCTGGGCAAGCGCGGCCTTCCCACCGCCGCCGGCACGCAGGGCGATCAATATGTTGTTGTGCGCATCGATATCCCCAAAACCCTGACCCCACAGGAACGCGAGCTCTTTTCGCAGCTCGCCGGCGCCTCGGCCTTCAAGCCACGGGCGCAGATGAATGCAGGAGGCTGACCATGACCGTTCAAATAACCGAGAGTGTATGGCTGAACGCGTCCGACATTTGCTCTCTCGACCATCTTGTGCAAGTATCGGGGCTTAGCAATGATGTACTGTTGAATCTTGTCGAGGCGGGCATACTCGAACCTGCAAACAAAGATCCCGACAATTATTTTTTCCCCGCCAGTTGCATAGTGGTTGCCCGCAAGGCACGCCGTTTGCGCGACGATTTCGAACTCGACGCCGAAGGCCTTGCCGTCGCGATCAATTTGCTGCGCCGCATCGACAAACTCGAAACCCAACTACAAGCGCTGCAGGCGCGCCTCACCCAGATATAGTCCGACCGCAGCCCGTTTCTGTCCGTTTCGCCGCAGACGTATTCCCACCGCTACCGGAGTCAAACATGAGCCAATTCCAGATCGCAGTTATCGTAGGAAGTCTTCGCCAGGAGTCCTTCAATCGCAAGCTTGCCGATGGGCTGGCGAAATTGGGCCCCCAGGACTTCTCTTTCAAACAACTCCAGATCGGCGACCTGCCTCTTTACAATCAAGATGACGACGACAATCAGGCACCCGCCGTGCAACGCCTTAAACGCGAAATTTCGGCATCGCAAGGCCTGCTGTTCGTAACGCCTGAATACAACCGGTCGATACCCGGGGTGCTGAAGAATGCCATCGATAATGCCTCGCGCCCTTATGGCCAAAGCGCATGGGCGGGCAAACCGGCAGGCGTCATTGGAGCGTCGATCGGGGCGGTAGGCACAGCCTTGGCGCAACAGCATTTGCGCAATATTCTTGCTTACCTGGACGTTCCTACTCTCGGTCAGCCCGAAGCCTTCATCCATGCCAAAGACGGGCTGTTCGACCAGGACGGAAGCATCGGCGCCGCCAGCAAAGATTTCCTGCAAGGATGGATGGACCAATACGTGGCATGGGTCAAGAGGCACGCCTGAGCGAGCAGGCGGCCGGCAACCGGCCGGCCCGATCAGATCTGTTCAAAACGGTCGAAATAGCGCTCTGTAGTTTCCTCATGGCTGCTCACCTCCTGGACCCGAGCCGCCGGCGGCCCCATGTGCAGCCATGAAAGCATGCGGTCAACCTGGTCGTGAGGCCCTTGAAGCAGCGCCTCGACAGAGCCGTCGTCGGCGTTGCGTACCCAGCCTGTGATGCCCAGCATATGGGCATGGCGCACGGTCGCAATTCGAAAGCCCACCCCCTGTACGCGTCCGGTGATGCGTACCGCCAGGGTTTCGACCTGATTGTCGCGATGAAGCTTTTTCATGGTAATCCGTGCATTCCTTTTACTATCGCTCATTTCACCGACACGTCGCCGGAGTCGGTATCCAGCATCGCGGCTTGCTCAGCAGGCTCCTGATGGGCCCGTTTGGCGGCAGGCGCGCGGGCGCGGTGCAGATTGAGCGCGGTATTGATAATTCCCACGTGACTGAAGGCCTGCGGAAAATTTCCGAGCATGCGGCGTTCGTGAGGATCGTATTGTTCCGCCAGCAAACCAACATCGTTGCATAAACCGGCAAGGCGATTGAACAAAGCCCGGGCATCGTCATCGCGGCCGAGCAGAACATAGACGTCGGCAAGCCAGAATGAACAAACCAGGAAAGTACCTTCTCCCGGCGGCAGGCCGTCCACGCCGGCCTCGCTATCGTAACGCAGCAGCAAGCCATCCTTCATCAGCCGCTTCTCGATGGCAGCCACTGTACCAAGAACGCGCGGGTCATCGGGAGGCAGAAAGCCAGTAAGAGCAATATGCAGGAGGCTGGCATCCAGAGAAGTGGCCCCGTAATGCTGTACGAAACTTCCAAGCACGGGATCATAGGCCTTGCTGCATACTTCGGCGTGGATCTCGTCGGCGATGCGCCGGCAATTCGCGGCAAACTCTTTTCCGTTCTTGAGGGCGCCGGCGACCATGGAAATGCGGTCGAAAGCCACCCACGCCATGACTTTGGAATGAGTGAAATGCTGCTTCTGCGCCCTGATTTCCCATATGCCTTCGTCGGGATTGCGCCACGCCTGCTCCAGGAAGGGCACAATGACCTCCGCAATGGCTTCGATGCGGGAGTGCCGGGGCAGATGCCCTTCTATGGCCTGCGCCATGGCATCCGCCACTTCACCGAACACATCCAGCTGGGTTTGCGTGGCGGCGGCATTGCCTATGCGCACAGGCTGTGAGTTTTCGTAGCCGCTAAGCCAGGGCAGCTCGTATTCGGGCAGGTGCCGCTCGCCGGCCAGCCCGTACATGATCTGCATCTGGTCCGGATTCCCCGCGACAGAGCGCGTCAACCAGTCGCGCCAGGCACGGGCCTCTTCGAAATAGCCCAGGCTCATGAACGCAAGTAGCGTCATGGTTGCGTCGCGCAGCCAGCAGTAACGGTAGTCCCAGTTGCGCTGACCGCCAAGCTTCTCGGGCAGGGACGTCGTGGCCGCCGCGACGATACCTCCGGTCGGCAAATAAGTAAGGGCCTTGAGCGTCAGCAACGATCTTTTGACCAGGGCGGTATGCGGTCCGACGTCTGGGCAACGGCTGGAAAACTCCTGCCAGAAATATTCAGTCTGGGCCAAGGCGGCCTTGACATCGAAGGGATCGGACAAGCGCTCATGTGATGCTTGATGCACTAACGTGAATACTTCGCGCTCTCCCTCGGTAACGCTAAAACTGCCTGCTGTTTCATGGCCATGTCCTTCCAGTGGCACATCGCAACGCAGCACCAGCAAGTCGGGTCCGGCCACTGCTGTGTGGGTACGAGCGTCGGGGCTTTCCACCCATGGCACAGTACGTCCGTAGTCGAACCGGATAAGCAGGTTCATGTCGAAGCGCACCGTACCTTTGACGCCAAGCACAATGCGCACCACACTTTGCGACGACAAACTCGAAGGCATGAAATCGATGAGCGTGGCCACGCCTTCGTCGGTGGTAAACGTTGTCTCCAGTATCATCGTGCCGTCGCGATAGGCTCTTTCTGTGTGCCTGACCGGATCGGACGGTGCAATTTTCCAGCGGCCGTTATCAGGTGTACCCAGCAATGCGGCAAAACACGCCGCGGAGTCGAACCTGGGAAAACACAGCCAATCGATAGAGCCCTCGTTGGACACCAGCGCAGCTGTTCGGCAATCGCCCAACAAGGCATAGTCTTCGATCCTGACGGTCATAAACCTCCACAAAAAATTTCACGTGATCACGTTGAGCACGCCTTTACGGTGCGGCAACTGCAGCGAGAGCCAAAAAGCCCGGGCGTTCTTGATTTAAATCATTACGCCGTTTACTCTGTCTTCTAATATAAAACAGCTGCCCCTGTTATGCCACCCGTGCCCGGCAGGCGATATTTGCAGGAAACTTTCCACGAGGCAACCATGAGATCCATTCTTATCCCGGTAGACGGCTCCGAATCATCCAATCGTGCTGTAAAGTCCGCCATCAAGGCCGCCAACGAGTTCGGTGGCGCCAACTTGCATTTGCTGACAGTGCATCCCCCTATCGTCTCGGGCAACGTCAAGCGCTTCTTCTCGGTTGAAGCAATCGATGATTACTATCAAGACGAAGGCCGCAATGCACTGCTTTCGGCCAAGGCCCTCCTGGACGAAGCCGGGGTAAGCTACACCGAAGAAATCGCTGTCGGGCCGGTCGCACAGACCATCGCGGATGTCTCCAAGAAAAAGGGGTGCGACCTGATCATCATGGGGACACGAGGCCTGGGCGCTGTAACAGGCTTTGTGCTCGGTTCCGTTGCCACCAAGGTGCTAGGTCTGGTCGAGATTCCGGTAGCACTGGTCAAGTAAGCATCAGGCCGGATCGGCATTGTGCCAGCCGCCGTAGGCGGCAATAAGCGCATCAGCCTGCTCCGGCCCCCAGCTTCCCTGCTCATAAGGCAACGACGGATGATGGTCGGTCAGAACCGGCTCAAGTACCCTCCACGCAGACTCAATGGCTTGCTCGCTGGTAAACAAGGCGCCCTCGCCAGCCATGGCGTCGGCCAGCAGACGCTCGTAGGGCATCTCCTCGAACGGATCAACGTCAAGCAAAAACAGTTCGCGCTGTTCGCCCACGAACTCCTTCCCTGATCGTTTGACCCGCGCAGCCAGGGCCACCGCCGAATTGGGCGAAATACGAAAACGTATATAGTTCGCCCGCTCATTGGCTGGCTGAGAGTCTGAAAAAAGCTTTTGCGGCGGCGGTTTCAATTGCACCAGCACCTCTGCAACGTCCTCGGCCAGGCATTTGCCGGAGCGCAGAAACCAAGGCACGCCCGACCAGCGCCACGAATCAATGAATAATCGCAAAGCGCAGAATGTTTCCACATCAGACTGGGGATCGACGTGAGGCTCCTGTCGGTAGCCCTTGTACTGTCCGCGAACCAGGTCGTCGGAGCGTACCGGTCGCAAGGCCTGGAAGACCTTGGCCTTCTCGGCCCGCACGGCGGCATAATCCTGATATGCGGGTGGTTCCATGGCCAGCAAGGCAACAATCTGGAACAGGTGATTCTGAATGACGTCGCGCAGGCAGCCGGCGCTTTCGTAGAAGGCGCCTCGATTCTCGACGCCAAAAGTCTCGGATAGCGTTATCTGCACACTTTCGACATGGTCTCTGTTCCAGATCGGTTCCAGGAAAGAATTGGCGAAACGGAAATACAGAATGTTCATGATCGCTTCCTTGCCCAGGAAGTGATCGATCCGGAATATGGCGTCCTCCGGAAACACAGAGCACGCCACCTCGTTAAGCTGGCGCGCCGATTCCAGGTCGCGGCCAAATGGCTTTTCAACAATCACCCGTGCGCCATCGGCCAGACCCGCCGCCGCCAATCCTTTCATGACGGTAGCAAATAAGGAAGGCGGAATGGCCAGATAGTGAATAGGCCGCGCGGCGGGCCAGAGAACCTGCTTGAGCCGCTCGAACGTGGTTGGATCTTTATAGTCGCCGCTTACATACTGCACCAGTTCCAGCAGACGTTCCAGCGCCGTCGGATCGTCGATGCCGCCGGAAAGCCGGAGACTGTCTTCAATACGCTCCCGAAGCTGATCCCGGGTCAGCGGCGAAGACGCCACGCCCACGACGGGAACGGTTAACCTGCCCTTCTTCACCATGGCATACAAGGCGGGAAAGATTTTCTTTTGCGCCAGATCGCCCGTCATCCCGAACAGCACCAGGGAATCGGACGGACTATTGCGCTTTCCGGACGTAATCATGACCGGGAACCTTTGGGCTTTTCCACGTGCCCGCCGAACTGTTTTCTCATCGCCGACAATACGCGGTTGGAGTAATCGGCATTGCCTCGAGACTCAAACCGGGAGAACAGCGCGGCGCTAAGAACCGGGGTAGGAACACCCTGATCAATCGCGGTCGCCAGCGCCCACCGCCCTTCGCCAGAATCGGATACATGGCCGGTGTAGTCTTCCAGCGCTGCATTGCCCTGCAAGGACCTGGCGGTAAGGTCGAGCAACCACGATCCAATGACACTGCCGCGCCGCCACAGTTCAGTAATTTCGGGCAGATCAAGCTCGTACTGGAAATGTTCGGGATGGCGCAACGGCGTTGTTTCAGCATCGGACTCGCGCTCGTGCTTGCCTATATTCGCCTTGTGCAGAATATTCAAGCCTTCCGCGTAGGCCGCCATCATGCCGTACTCGATGCCGTTATGCACCATTTTCACGAAATGGCCGGCACCGTGCGGACCGCAATGCAAATAGCCATTATCGGCGCTGGTCTGCACCCGATCCGGCGTGACCGGCACGGTGCCGGCCCCCGGAGAAAGCGCCGCAAATATGGGTTCCACATGTGCAAATGCGTCAGCGTCGCCACCCACCATGAGGCAATAGCCGCGCTCAAGACCTGCCACGCCGCCGCTGGTCCCCACGTCCATGTAGTGTATGCCTTGACGCGCCAGGTCGGCCGCCCGGCGTATGTCTTCGTGATAGGACGAATTGCCTCCATCAATGACAATGTCGCCTTCCTGCAGCAACGGTGTCAGTTGCGCAAGCACTTTGTCCACCACCGCGGCGGGCACCATGAGCCATACGGTCCGCGGAGCATCGAGCTGAGCGGCCAGATCCTGCAGGTCTGCACACGCCGTGGCGCCGGCCTCGGCCAGGGATTTTGCGGCATCGGGGTGGCTGTCGTACACCACGCAATCGTGACCGTTACGCAGCAGGCGCTGCACCATATTGTTGCCCATGCGGCCTAAACCGACCATCCCGATCTGCATCGCGTTTCTCCAAAAAATAAAACCTTAACCGATAACGGTCTAGACTATTACATCGACGGCTAAAAAGAACCCATGAGGTAAGGTATGCGCGCCCCATCCTACGAATACGCGGCACCCTGGATGATCAGCCAGTGGATGAACGCCTCTGGCGACATGACGCTGGAATCCTTGCGCGGCAAGGTCGTGGTCGTGCATGCATTCCAGATGCTGTGTCCCGGCTGCGTCAGTCATGGCATTCCGCAGGCAAAAGCCATACACAATGCATTTCCGCTGGACAAACTTCGTGTCGTCGGACTGCACACGGTGTTCGAACACCATGAAGCGATGGGACCCGTATCGCTCAAGGCTTTCATCCAGGAATACCGCATACCGTTTCCTGTCGGCGTAGACGAACGCTCGCCGGACAATCCTGTTCCGTTGACGATGCAGGCATACGGACTGCAGGGTACGCCCAGCCTTATCCTCATCGACCAGAATGGCTATATTAGATTGCATCATTTTGGACAACTGGACGACCTGCGCGCGGGAGCGGCCATAGGCCAATTGCTTGCCGAAGGCGCCACCTGACGATCAGACCTTCTTGTTTACGAGCGCCGACAACAGATCCACGGGTATGGGGAAAACCAGCGTGGAGCTTTTGTCGCCCGCCACCTGCGTGAGCGTTTGCAGATAGCGCAACTGCATTGCCGAAGGTTGAACCGCAAGTATCTCGGCGGCCTCCATCAGCGCCTGCGCCGCCTGCTTTTCGCCCTCCGCATGAATGACTTTGGCGCGACGTTCGCGCTCGGCCTCGGCTTGGCGGGCAATTGCACGCACCATGCTTTCGTTCAGGTCGATGTGCTTGATCTCGACGTTCGTCACTTTGATTCCCCACGAGTCGGTCTGCGCATCCAGTATCTGCTGGATATCGAGATTGAGTTTTTCACGCTCCGACAGCATTTCATCGAGCTCATGCTTGCCCAGCACTGCGCGCAAGGTGGTCTGCGCCAACTGGCTGGTGGCCTCGAGGTAATGTTCAACCTGGATGATCGCTCTTTCCGGTGCCACAACCCGGAAGTACAGGACCGCATTGACCTTTACCGACACGTTGTCCCGCGAAATGACATCCTGGCCAGGTACATCCATGGTAACGACGCGCAGGTCGACACGCACCATTTGCTGCAATATCGGGATCACGAAGATCAGTCCGGGCCCCTTCACCTTGGTGAATCGGCCCAGGGTGAAGATCACGCCGCGCTGGTATTCGCGAAGGATCTTGATGGCATTGATCACCACCAGCAGTACGACGATGATGATGACGGTCAAGGCAATGTTAACGCCGTAAAACATGGTAGTCCCCTAAGTTAGTGTCGAACAAGCGGTGCCGGTCCGGCGCGAGTTACCTGCAGAGTCAGTCCATCCATTGCAACCACACGGACCCGGTCGCCAGGCGATAACGGTTCTTTGCTGCGCACCCGCCAGCTTTCGCCACGCAGCTCCGCGTACGTGGCACCCTCGACCACGCTTGTTACCACGCCCTCGATTCCCAGCATCTGTTCACGTCCGCTGACAATCTTACTTTTACGCGAGCGCGATACCATCATGCCCGTCAGCATGATCAGGCCCGCGCAGGAAATCGCAAGACCGGCAAGAAAAGGAATCGACAAGTCGAACCCGGGAATTCCAGTATCCGTCAGGAACAAGCCGCCCAGGATAAATGCGGCAATGCCCCCCAGACCCAGAACACCAAAACTGGGCAAAAACGCTTCCGCAATCATCATCGCGGCGCCCGCCGCGGCGAGTGCCACTCCTGCCCAATTCACCGGCAGCATCTGGAACGCGTAAAGACCCAGCAGAATACAAATAAGCCCCGCGACCCCGGGCAAGGCAACACCCGGGCTGGTAAGCTCGAAGAAAAGGCCGTAAATGCCCACCATCATCAGGATCAGCGCAACTTGGGGATTCGCCAACAGCAACAACACACGTGTGCGCCAATCCGGAACAATGCGTATAACGGCGGCACCGGCCGTTTCAAGCTGTACTGATTGGCCCGTACCCAAGGTGACTGTCCGGCCGTCGATTTTTTGAAGCAGGTCGCTGGTGTCGGAAGCAATGATGTCGATGGCACCGGCTTTCAGTGCTTCTTGAGCCGGCAGGCTGGTGGCCTCGCGTACTGTCCTCTCGGCAAAGTCGGCATTGCGGCCTCTTAATTGGGCCAGACTGCGGATATATGCCGCCGCGTCGTTGGTGACCTTGTCGGTCATCGCATCGCCGCCCGCCTTCTTGTCATTACCTTCATCGGGGGCGGCTGCGCCGCCGGTCAGGGAGACCGGCGTGGCGGCGCCCAGATTGCTTGCCGGCGTCATTGCCGCCACGTGGCTGGCGTAAAGAATGAAGGTTCCGGCACTGGCAGCGCGTGCCCCTCCTGGCGCGACAAAAGTGGCCACGGGAACCGGCGAAGCCACTATCCCGCGAATAATGGACCGCATGGAAGAATCGAGTCCGCCGGGTGTATCAAGTTCAATAACGAGCAGCGCCGCCTGTTCCTGCGCTGCCCGCTTCAGGCCGCGAACAATGAAGTCCGACGAAGGCGGGCTGATAATTCCGTCGACCTGAAGCACCATGACAACGGGCGCGGTCGCGTCGGGCGCCGATACGTCGGGCGTCGATACGTCGGGCGCCGCTATGGCCGTCCCGGACATCAACCCCGAAATTGCCAGGGCGGCCAGCAACATGGCGCATATGGTCGCTTTGATCCTGATCATGTCGGCCTCCTTGACGAGGGAACATTCAGTATAGGCCCTTAATTTCAGTTGCCAAGACCACGGCATGATTATGTTCGACATCTTTGGCGGCATACACCAGTGTGATGTGCCTGTCCTTGGCCGATGAAATCAAGTCCCGCATACGTTGCTGTTGGTCCGGCGCCTTCAGCTCCAGCCGATAGCGCTTGCTGAACTCTTCCCAGTTCTCGACCTTGTGCCCGAACCAGGTGCGCAGGGAGGGACTCGGGGCAAGCTCCTTGTTCCACTCGTCGAATACAATCTCATCGCGCGAAACGCCGCGGGGCCACAGCCGATCGACAAGGACACGGTAGCCGTCATCCGGCTCGGCCGGATCGTAGGCCCGTTTAATATGAACATGGGGGTGTCTGCGCCCGGCATGCGATGCCATACCATTTCACTCCTTGCTACGCGTGGCTAATCAGCCAGCACGTGTCATGTCGATAGGAACAATCCAGGCGTCGTATTCTTCTGCGCTCACATACCCCAGCTCGAGCGCCGCCGCCCGCAAGGTGGTCTGCTCTTTCTGGGCCTTCTTGGCAATGGCGGCCGCCTTGTCATAGCCGATATGGCGATTCAGCGCCGTTACCAGCATAAGGTTCTTTTCCAGATTATCAGCAATGCGTTCGCGATTCGGCTCTATGCCGACCGCGCAATGGTCATTGAACGCGAGGCACGCATCGCTGATCAGCTCTATGCTTTCCAGCACGTTATGGACCATGACCGGTTTATAGACATTGAGCTGAAAGTTGCCCTGGCTGCCGGCAAATGCCGTGGCCGCATCGTTTCCGAACACTTGTACGCACACCATCGTCATGGCCTCGCACTGTGTGGGATTGACCTTGCCGGGCATGATTGAGGACCCAGGCTCGTTATCGGGTATGACCAGCTCGCCTATGCCGCAGCGGGGTCCGCTTGCCAGCCATCGCACATCGTTGGCCATTTTCATCAGCGCGCCGGCAAGCGTGCGCAGCGACGCCGATAAGCTGACCAGTGCATCGTGCGCCGACAGGGCAAAGAACTTGTTGTCTGCCGACCTGAACGGCAGGCCGGTTATGCTTTCGATACGACCGGCCGCAACCTCGCCGAAGCGAGGATGGGAATTCAGGCCGGTGCCCACGGCGGTGCCGCCTATCGCAAGATCATAGATGCCCGGCAAGTCGGACTGGATCCGGTCCAGGGCGAAATCGATCTGGGCTACCCATGCGCCTATTTCCTGGCCCAGCGTTATCGGCGTGGCGTCCTGCAAATGGGTGCGGCCGGTCTTTACCACGTCATTGAACTGTTCCGCCTTTTTGGCAAGCGAGCCGCGCAGCTTTCCCACCGAAGGAAAAAGCTTGCGCGCGAGTTCCTGCGCCACGGCAATATGCATGGCCGTGGGAAAAGTGTCGTTCGATGACTGGCCGCGATTGACGTGGTCGTTGGGATGCACGGGAGTCTTGCTGCCACGTTCTCCGCCGCCCAGTTCAATGGCGCGATTGGCAATGACTTCGTTGGCGTTCATGTTCGACTGGGTGCCCGAACCCGTCTGGAAGACCACCAAGGGGAATTCGTCGTCGAGCTTGCCCTCGATGACTTCGTCAGCGGCCTTGATAATGAGTTCCGCAATATCGGAGGGAAGCTCGCCCAGATCCGCATTGGCCTGGGCCGCCGCTTTCTTCAGGATGCCCAGGGCGGAGATGACGGCCGGTTGCCATTGAAACCGCGAGACGCCGATGGGGAAGTTCTGGATTGAACGCTGGGTCTGCGCGCCCCAGTATCGTTCGGCCGGGACGTCGATCTCGCCCATAGAATCAGTTTCTTTACGCGTTGCCGCCATCATTTGCTCCTTGTTCGCGGTGGACGAAAAACCCCGTTGCCTTTCAACTATACCCTTCCACCGCTTGTGTCACTACTGCGGAATCGCTCGGACCATATGGCAGCCACATCGAGCATTCGGTTGGCGAACCCCCATTCATTGTCGAACCACACAAAGAGATTGCCGAAACCGTGGCCGTTGGTACGTGTCTGGCTGCCGTCGATAATGGCGGAATGAGGATTGTGATTGAAGTCTATCGAGGCATGCGGATGGTTGGAATAGGACAGCAAGCCGGGGTAGAGATTGGTCGATTCCATCAGCAGCGCGTTCAATTGCTGCGTAGTGACGTCCTGCTCAAGCTTCACCATGATGTCGATTGCCGACACGTTCAATATAGGCACCCGGATGGCCTTGGCTTGCACCTTGCCCGCCAGTTGCGGCAAAAGCCGTTCCACACCTTGCGCCAGTCCCGTCGCCACCGGAACGATAGACTGCATCGCCGACCTTGTACGTCGCAGGTCGGCATGGTGGTAGCCGTCGATAAGAGGCTGGTCGTTCATGACCGAGTGCAGCGTCGTCAAGAAGGCGTGATCGACGCCGTATGCGTCGTCCAGGGCCGACAGCACGGGAACAATGGCATTCGTCGTACACGAAGCATTGGACACGATACGTTCCTGTCCCGACAAGGCTTCGTGGTTGATGCCGAAGACCACGGTTGCGTCGACATCGCCGGCGCTGTTCCCAGGTTGCGAAACCAGGACTCGGGGGCATCCGGCGTCGATAAAACGCTGGATTTCATGGCGCGCGCTGTACTGCCCGGAGCACTCCAGCACGATATCGGGGGCGAGATGTGACCAGTCCACTTCTTCCGGCGTACGCGCGTGGCTTACGTGGATTTCCCTGCCATTGATGATCAGACAATCCGCGCCCTGTTCGACCTTGCCCGGAAATACGCCGTGCGTTGAATCGAACTGGGATAAATACGCCATGGTTGCGAGGTCGGCCGGTTCGTTGATGCCAACGATTTGAAGGCGATCTTTCAGCGGCGACTCGTACAGCGCACGCAATACACAGCGGCCAATGCGGCCATAGCCGTTGATGGCAAGACGAACAGGACGACTCATGAGTAAATGCTCGGATGAAAAGCCACGGGAAGTGTCACGATCGGTCTGTCGGACACGCGAGCCTTGATTAGAACACTTAAGCAGTGAATGTCTGCAATACTTGCCCGCCAGTGCGCACGCTGGCCGTGCAAGGCCAGTCTCTTTTCCTTATTAGATACGCTTGAACTTCAATGTGTCGACAGCGCGGGCAAACCGCTGGATCTCGTCCTTTTGAAAGGCTCTCATTTCTTGCGGATTCAACGGCATGATTTCGCCCGAGCTATTGAGCACGAACTGCCTGGACTCCGGTTCGTTGAGTATTTCCAGCATATTTGTCGACAGCGCATCGATTATTGGCTGCGGTGTATCGGCCTTTACCCACAACGATGTCCAGCTATAATGGACAGCATCGCCATAGCCCTCCTCTACCAATGTGGGCACATCGGGCATCTCGGGATGCCGCTGCACTCCCGTCACGGCGATCGCTCTCACCTTTCCCGACTTGACGATCTGTACCGTTCCCGGTGTATCGATAACGGCCAGATCCAACTGATTGCCGATGACGTCGCTGGTCGTTTGGGACAGCCCTTTATAGGGCACGTTCTGCCATTCAAAGCCCGCTTTCTCCAGGAATGGCGCGACGGCGAGCTGGTAGCCGGCAGAGTAAGTGCCCATATTAAGCATAGGTTCCTGTTTGCCTCGCGCTACAAGATCTTTTACAGATTTGATCGGGGAGTCCGCTGGAACAATAATGACCTCCATCGATCGCGTCAGACCGCAAATCGGGAGGACGTCGTCCACGGGGTCGTACGAAAGCTCTTTATAGACCGATACATTCACGGCCATTGGAGAATTGCTGCCGAGCAAAATAATGGATCCGTCCGCATCAACGGCCTTGGTCGCCTGGACTGCTATGGCGCCGCCGGCTCCGGGCTTATTCTCGATCACGACGGGTTGGCCTATTCTTTCTGCCAACTTCTTTCCAAAGTAGCGTGCATAGACGTCTGATCCACTGCCTGGACCAAATGGAACAAAAAGCTTGATGGGCTTGGTGGGGTAAGCGCCCTTATCGGCGAATGCCCTCAAAGGCAACGCTGCGGAAGGAATTGCGGCAATGGCGGCCTGCAACAGGCGGCGGCGGATGTTATTCATTTATTGTCTCCTCGTGTTGAAATCGTATAGCTAAATGCTAACGACAACCGGCCGCCTTGGCCTATGCCAATTTATCCCCACCAATAACCAATGGTAATAAGCGGCCGCCCAAGCGGTCTACTTGAGCTCTTTCCGTATCGTTTCGACAAAACGGTCGACGTCCGTCGACGAGAGATCGAATTTTGATCGGATAAGGCTGACGGCAATGGGAATCTCCTCGAGCAGCGGACGCACGACTACGTTGTTCCATCCGTTATCGGCGACGGAGAATTGATCAACAATGGCGATACCGATACCCTGGCGCACCAGGGAACACGCCAGTTCGGCACGGGGCACGTCGATAATCGGAATGATGTCGCACTCATAACGTTCAAAGGCAGCCACCATCAGTGCACCGAATGGGATGCTGCGGGAATAGAGAATCACGTTTTGATCTACAAGATCATGCAACGAAACCGTTTCCAGGCGCGCCAGGGGGTGACGAACAGGAATCGCGCAGACCATCCGGCCCTGTATGAGCGGTTCGATATACAGATTGGGATTCTCGACAGGCAACACGGTAATGGCCAGGTCGGATTTTCCACTAAGAAGCTCCAGCGGCACGTCCTGTATCAGGGTCGTATGGAAATGAATCCGCGTATCGGGATACTTGGCCAGGAAGGTCGCAATCAGCTTCGGAACAAGATTAAGCCCCAGGCTCGGACTGCTGCAAAGATTGACCACGCCTGAAGGCTGGCGGACAAGGTTCTGCACGAAGCTGTCGACCTTGACGGCGGCGTCATAGACATTCTTGACCTCTTCGAACAAGCTCAGAGCCTGGGTGGTGGGCACCAGCTTGCCTCCGACGCGATGAAACAGCCGCAGATTGAGCGTCGTCTCGGTATGCGCCAGAAGCTTGCTTACCGCGGGCTGTGAAATGAACAACATCCGGGCCGCGGCGCTGACGGATCCGGTAATCATGACCGCACGGAATATCTCCATTTGCCTTAATTTGAAATGCATTTCGTGTTCCGACAAGAGATGAAATAACCGGCGGTTATACCATGATCGCATATGGCATATCTGCGCCGTACCAACCTCCCTTAGACTAGTGATCTTTCGGTCCGCGGTACGGGCCGTTTCAGACCTGTCGATTTCGGAGTGGCACATCATGCGCATTGGCTTTATCGGGCTTGGACAAATGGGACTCCCCATGCTCAGGAATTTGTCCGCAAAACAGCCAGGTGTGACGGGGTTTGACGGCTCCGAGGAACTCAATACCAGATTGCGGCAAGGAGAGATCGGCCGGGAATTGACTATTGCCCCATCCCTGCTCAATTTCAAGGACATGGAGGTCATCATCACCATGCTTCCGCACGGCAAAGCCGTACGTGACTGTCTATTCGACGCCGAGGAAGGCCCGGCGCTAGTGAACAGGCTTGCCAAGAATGCCGTGGTCATTGACATGAGCTCGAGCTCGCCGCTGGACACGATGGCACTGGCCCAAGACCTGGCCGGGCATGGCGTCAGCATGATTGACGCTCCAGTATCTGGCAGCGTGCCCAAAGCCGTGGCCGGGACCTTGTCCATCATGGCCGGGGGCGACGGTGCCGTAGTCGAGGCGGTGATGCCGATACTCCAGGCGATGGGAACAAAGATCATCAAAACCGGCAAGATCGGTTCGGCCCACGCCATGAAGGCCTTGAACAATTATGTGTACGCCGCGGGACTTTTGGCAGCGAGCGAAGCGGTACTGCTGGCCAAAGCCTTAGAGCTGGACCTTGATACGCTGGTTGACGTAATGAACGCATCGAGCGGCCGAAATGTGGCAACCGAGACCAAACTCAAACAGCACATGCTGGAAAACGGTGACTTCAAGGCAGGCTTCGGCCTTCACCTGATGGCCAAGGACCTGAGCATCGCGCATGGCTTGAAAGCCCGCGCCGGATTTTCTCCCCCGCAACTGGACCTCTGCCATCAGCTGTGGCAACAGGCGTGCACGGAGCTGCCCTCCGTCTCGGACAACACGGAAATCTATCGCTTTCTCGAAAAGCGCCTGCAGGCTTCCCCGGAACAATAAACACTCTCTCAAGGAGACAATTGAATGGAAATCGAAATTCGCAAAAAAGCGATCACGGTGGAGTCGCTCTACCATGACGGCGGCCCCGCAGTACAAGAACCATTGCTGACGGCAGTGGCGTATGCCGTAGTGAAAAACCCATATGCCGGAAAATATGAGCCCGACCTGATCGGTTTCATGAAGGCGTTGCGCTCTACTGGCCTGGCTCTGGCGACTCAGCTTGCCGAAACACTGGGCAAGGATCGTATCGAGGCTTACGGCAAGGCGGCAATCGTGGGCATCAACGGCGAATCAGAGCATGGAGCGGTATGGCATGAGGCCGGCGGCTGGGCCATGCGAGAAGTGCTGGGCAATCCCAAGGCCATGGTTCCGGCATCGCAAGTTACGGCGGCGGCCGGATTCCGGCTGATCATGCCGCTGCATTACATCCATGCCTCGTACGTTCGCAGCCACTTCAACGCCATCGAAGTCGGCGCTGTCGATGCGCCTCGCCCCGACGAGCTGTTATTCGCCCTGGGCATGGCGACAGGCGGACGACTGCACTCTCGACTGGGCGGCCTATTGAAGGAAGAAATTTCAGTCAACGACGGCCAGCGCTGAACACCGCGCCAACATCGGATCAGAACGTGACCGAAAATCCGCCATCGACGACAAGGATATGACCGTTCACATACGATGCGCACGGTGACGCCAGAAATACGGCGGCGCCGCTTATTTCGTCGGGCCGCGCCCATCGTCCCAATGGATTGCGGCCCACCACGACGGGGCCCTTTACCGGATCGGCGGCCAACTCGGCATTGGATTCCGTGGCGAACGTGCCGGGCGCTATCCCGTTGCTGGTGATGCCGCGCGGACCGTATTCGACGGCCAGCGCCCGTATCATGCCGCACAAGCCTTGCTTGGCGATAGGATAAATGGCATCACCGAGCCGGGCGAGTTCTCCTGCGATCGATGTCAACGTAATAAGGCGGCCCTGAATGCCGTTGTCGACCATCGCCCCGGCTGCAAGCCTGGACAACTGTACGGCGGCGATCAAATCCACATTGATCAACTGCACAATGTCTTGTAGCGTAGCTTCGCCCAGCGCCTTGCGGATCCGTATCCCGACATTGTTGACCAGGATATCGGGCGTACCGATTTCCCTGCACAACTGCAGAAATGCTGGTTCCTGTTCCGCAAGCTTGCTGATGTCCTGCACATAGGGATGCGCATCGTGGCCTTCCGCGACCAGGGCTTGCACGATAGCCGAGACTCGATCGGCGTCGCGTCCATTGATGATTACGCGCGCACCGCTGGCGGCATAAGCACGCGCCATGACCAGGCCCAAGCCTTGGGTCGAGCCGGTAATCAAGGCTGTTTTGCCGCGCAATGAAAAGTCGGGCTTGAAAGATGTGCTCATGATCAGGGCCTGTTAACACTACTCGCCGTGCTGGCCTTCGCGGCGTCCTGCGCCCGCCCGGCGGCCAGCCATAGGCGCGTGCAGTCGCCGGCGCGCTGACGAAGGAATTCGGACGTATTCTGACAGGCGTGCTCCAGCGTGATGGGGCCGGGAGCGAGGCTGAACGCGGCGGTAATGCCGACCTCGTACAGGGCTTCGTACCCCTCTCCCAATGATCCCGCAATGGCGATGACGGGAATGCCCTGCCGGCTTGCGTACTTGGCCACTCCGGCAGGCGTCTTGCCCAGCAGCGTCTGCGCATCCATGCGGCCTTCGCCCGTGAAGACGAGGTCTGTTGCTTCCAGTGCCGACGCAAGGCCGGAGAGCTCGGCAATAAGCTCTACACCGGGCCGAAATTTGGCGGTGAAGCAGGTTTTAACGGCAAAGCCCAGGCCGCCCGCCGCCCCCATGCCCGGCGTGTCCTTTTCGTCTTTGCCCAATTGGACAGCACATACCTGGGCGAAATGTGCCAGTGCGGCGTCCAGTACGGCGACGTCGTCTGCCGTCGCTCCCTTTTGCGGCCCGAAGATCGCCGATGCGCCGCGCGGCCCGCATAAAGGATTATCGACGTCGACGGCGATCTCGAAACTGACGTCTGTCAGACGCGAGTCGAGATCATCCACGGAAATATGCGCGAGGCGCTGCAAGGCGGCGCCGCCCGCTGGGAGCTCGTTGCCGCCGTCATCGAGCAGATGCGCGCCGAGTGCCTGGAGCAAGCCTGCGCCCGCATCATTGCTGGCGCTTCCGCCCAGGCCCAGGACAATATGACGGGCGCCGGCATCCAGAGCCTGGAATATCATCTGCCCTACGCCATAGCTGGTCGCTTCCAGCGGACGGCGCTGCGCCGGCGGGATCTGTTCCAGGCCTGCCGCCGCAGCCATTTCTATGAAGGCCTTGCCATCGCCCAGCCACGCCCAGCTGGCGTCGCAGTCCTGGCCGTTGGCGTTGCGCACGCGCGCGTGGTGCCGCTCGCCCGAGGTCGCGGCCAGGACAGCATCCAGCGACCCTTCGCCGCCGTCGGCCATGGGAACGCATACGACGTCGGCTTCGGGCACGGCATCGCGTACGCCGCGGGCAATGGCCTGCGACACATCCCACGCGCTGAGGCTTTCTTTGAAGGAATCAGGGGCAATTACGACACGCATAATGAAACGACCTTGTTATACAGACCGGCTGAAGGGGATTGATATGGAGCTTACGCTGACACAGGCGCGGCAACGACGTTACGGGGTGTACCCTGATGATAGGCCTCGATGTTGTCGATAAGTTGGTCGGCCAGGGCCTGGATGGCTTGCTCGCTGGCCCAGGCCACATGTGGCGTCAGTATGAAATTGGGCATGTCCAGCAGCTGTATCAGCGCGTTCTGATTATCGGGCGGCTCCGGAGTCGTTACATCGAAACCGGCGGCACTGATCCGACCCTGGCGCAGCGCATCGACCAGGGCCGGTTCGTTGACCAGCCCGCCGCGGGCCGTATTGATCAAAATAGGTTTGCGCCGCATCAGTTCGAATTCCCGTGTGTCGATAAGGTCTCGCGTGTGGTCGTTGAGCGGGCAATGCAGAGTAATGATGTCGCTTTCGGCCAGAAATTGGTCGAAAGCGGTATAGCCGCTTTCGGGGTTCTGCGCGCCTTTGCGAGCCGCAAACAGCACGCGCATGCCCAGGGCTTGTCCGATGCGGGCCACTGCCTGGCCCAGTGTTCCTTTGCCGATGATCCCCAGCGTCGAGCCGGCCAGATCCTTGATCGGATAGTCAAAATAGCAGAACTGCTGGGCATCGTACCAGCGTCCGGCCTTCACCGATTCGCGGTACGCCACAATGCTGCGCCGCAAGGCGAAAATCAGGGCGAATACATGTTCCGGTACGGTGTTGATGGCATATCCGCGTATATTCGAAACCACGATGCCCTTGCGCGAGCAAGCGGCGAGGTCTACGTTGTCGGTCCCTGTGGCGGCAACCGCCACCATCTTCAAGCGGTTGGCCTGTTCAATGGCCTCTTGCCGCAAAGGTACCTTGTTGGTGATGATGATGTCGGCGTCGGCAATGCGCTCGGCCACCTGATCGCGCGTGGTTCGGCCATAAACGGTAAGCTGGTGATCAAACGATACGGGCCGCAAGACGGTTTTCGGCGATATGGTCTCGCGGTCAAGGAAAACAATTTGCATGGGGCGTTGCGCCATAAGACATCCTCTTCAGAGTACAAGACAGCCGTCACACCGTAGCCGGCCTATCCTATATAGTAATAGGATTCTCGCCCTATTCTGAACTTCCGGATATCCATTTATGCTGCCACGTACTTACCCCATCACTGATTTCTTTCGTAATCCGGCCAGGGGCTTTTTTCGGCTCGCGGACGACGGGGCAATGCTGGGGTTCATGGAGCCGACCGTGGTAAACGAACAGCCGGCGCGAATGAACGTTTTCGTGCAGGATCTGGACGGCAGCACACCTGTTGGAGCGCCAAGGCGATTGACCGCCGAAACCGAGCGCGACATCAGCCAGTTTTTCTGGAAAGGTTCCAACACCATCATCTATGAAAAAGACTTCAAGGGCGATGAGAACTTCCACGTATTGACCGTCAACGCCCAAACCGAAAAACTCACCGACCTGACGCCTTTTCCGGGCGTGCGCGCCAGCATTGAAGACGATCTGCCCGACGACCCGGACCACGTATTGATCAGTCACAACCGGCGCAATCCAGAAGTATTCGACGTCTACCGTGCAAATATCCATACAGGGGAACTGTTGCTGGTTGCCGAGAACCCCGGCAATATTGTCGGTTGGCAAACCGACCACCAGGGGCGGGTCCGTGCCGCAATAGCCAGCGACGGACTGGATACCACGCTGCTGTACCGGGACAACGAGAACGAGGCATTCCGTCCGATTCTCTCTACCGATTTCCGCACTGTCGTAAGCCCCGAATTCTTCACCTTCGATAACCAGAAGTTCTACGCCCTGAGCAACCGGGGGCGCGATTGCCTGGCCCTGGTCATTATTGATCCGGCGCAGCCGGATATTGAAGAGCTGGTTTTCGAAGCAGAGGATGTAGACCTCGACGCGGCGGGCTATTCACGTTTGCGGCAGGTGCTTACCGTAGCGGTATACCAGACCGACAAACCCAAGCATCATTTCTTTGACGATACCAGCGCGCAACGGCATGCCCGGGTATCGGCGAAACTGCCGGGATACGAAATCGCATTGCAAAGCGGCACGCGCGACGAAACCAAGTACATTGTGGCAACCTATAGCGACCGCACACCGGGCAGCCGCTATATTTACGACGCGAATAACGATACGCTGGACAAACTGGCCGACATCAATCCGGCGCTGCCGGAAGAAGACATGGCAACCGTGCAGCCGGTGAAGTATCAGTCGCGCGACGGCTTGACCATACACGGTTATCTGACACTGCCCGTGGGCCGCAACCCGAAGGGACTTCCATGCATAGTCAATCCCCACGGCGGTCCATGGCTGCGGGACAGCTGGGGGTTCAACGCGGAAGCACAGTTTCTTGCAAACCGTGGCTATTGCGTCCTGCAGATGAATTTCCGAGGCTCGACCGGATACGGGCGCAGCTTCTGGGAAGCCAGCTTCGGTCAGTGGGGCTTGCGCATGCAAGACGACATTACGGACGGGGTGCACTGGCTTATCGATCAGGGCATCGCCGATCCAGCGCGCATTGCGATCTACGGCGGCAGCTATGGCGGCTATGCCACGTTGGCCGGTATTGTCTCGACACCAGACCTGTACGCGGCAGCCGTCGACTACGTCGGCGTGGCGAACCTGCTTACCTTCATGAATACCATACCGCCCTACTGGAAGCCGATGCTCACCAAAATGCACAGCATGGTGGGCAATCCTGAAGTGGATCGCGAGCGGCTCGAGGCCACGTCACCGGCGCTGAATGCCGACAAGATCAAGACGCCGCTGTTTATTGCTCAGGGCGCCCATGATCCGCGCGTCAATAAAGACGAAAGCGACCAGATGGTCGCCGCCTTGCGTTCACGGGGAGTCGACGTTGAATACATGGTCAAGGATAACGAGGGCCATGGTTTCCATAACGACGAAAACAAGTTCGAGTTCTATGAGGCCATGGAAGCGTTTCTGCGGCAGCATCTAAATCCTTGATCCACAGCTACACCCCCTTGCGCGCTGCCTGAAGCGCGACACTTTCATGGAGTCTGCAATGAAGTTATATTACCTGCCCGGCGCTTGCCCGCTCGCTTCACACATCGTCCTCGAGTGGATAGGCAAACCGTACGAGACGCAGCCCGTCGGGCGCGATGAGCTCAAGCAAGCACCCTTTCTTGCGCTGAACCCGCTCGGTGCCGTGCCGGTTCTGGTCGACGGCGACTTCGTCCTGACGCAAAGCAATGCCATCCTCGAATATCTGGCCGAGCTTAACCCCAATGCCGCGCTGATGCCCGAAAGCGTACGCGAAAAAGCCGAGACCCGACGTTGGCTGGGATTCTGCAATGCCGACCTGCACCGCACATTCGCTACCATATTTTCCGTCGGCTACTACACAGACAACGCCGACTTCCAGCACCAGCTCATCGCCAAGACCGCGGCCAAACTGGTACAGCTTTTCGGAGTCATGGACAAACAGCTGGAAGGCAAGCAATGGGTGACGGGAAAACGATCCATCGTGGATCCTTACCTTTACACGGTGCTGCGTTGGGCGCACGCCAAGAACGTGGACATCGGCAACATGAAGAATCTGCAAGCCTTCGTCGCCCGCATGGACGCCGACCCGGGCGTACGGGCGGCATTGAGCGCACAAGGTCTGTCGTAGCGGTATTATGGGTTCCAGCGCCAGGCCGCAAACCCGGCCCTGGCGCTAAGGCTGTTAACCCTGCTCAAGGAGTTGCACAGGGTTAACGGCCCTAGGCGCCCAGATAAGCCTTTCGCACCTCGTCATTGACCAACAAATTGGCTCCGGTGTCGGCCAGCACGACTTTGCCGGTTTCCAGCACGTAGCCGCGATCCGCAACCTGCAGCGCCTTGTTGGCGTTCTGTTCCACCAGGAACACGGTGACGCCTTGCTCGCGGATGGTGCGGATAATATCGAAGATCTGGGCAATGATCAGGGGTGCCAGGCCCAGCGTGGGCTCGTCAAGCAACAGCAATTTCGGCTTGGTCATAAGCGCCCGCCCAATGGCCAGCATTTGCTGCTCGCCTCCGGACATCGTGCCCGCCCGTTGATTCGAGCGCTCCTTCAGGCGGGGAAACAAAGTATAGACATGCGCCACGCCCTCTTCGATTTCTCTTGCGGCCAGGAAAAAACCGCCCATCTTAAGGTTCTCGACCACGGTGAGTTCTGGAAAAACGCGACGGCCTTCAGGCGAAATGGCTATGCCACGGCGCATGATGGTGTGCGTTTCAGCCTGGGTGATATCTTCGTCTTCGAAGAAGACAGACCCGCTGCGCGCCCGCGGCGAACCACAGACTGTCATGAGCAAGGTGGTTTTGCCGGCGCCATTGGCGCCGATAAGGGTTACGATTTCGCCCTTGTTGACCTCGACCGAGACATCATTGAGCGCCTGGATCGCACCATAATAGGTGTGTACATTTTGAAGCTTGAGCACTTACTCTTCCCCCAGATAAGCTTTGATGACGCGAGGGTCGACACGGACATCGGCGGGTAGCCCCGTGGTGATCGGCCTCCCGTTCTCCATGACCATGATGCGATCCGATACGCCCATGACCAGGCTCATATCGTGCTCGATCAGCAAGACGGCCACGTCGAATTCCTTGCGCAACTGATCGATAAGCTGCTGCAGATCGCGCTTCTCCTGGGGGTTCAGGCCGGCGGCTGGTTCGTCCAGCATAAGCAGACGTGGCTGAGTGATCATGCACCGCGCAATTTCAAGTCGTCGCTGATGGCCATAGGCAAGATTGCCGGCTTCGCGATTGGCATACTGACGTATACCCATGAAGTCCAGCCAGTCGCCGGCGCGCTGCAAGGCCTCGTCTTCGGACTTGCGATAGGACGGAAGTTTCAGCAATCCGTGAAGCAAGCCCGTCTGGATGCGCGTATGCTGCGCCACCAGCAGGTTCTCCAGTACAGTAAGGTTCTTGAACAGGCGCACGTTCTGAAATGTGCGCACCAGCCCGTGCTGTGCAACCTTGTGACTTGGCAAACTGGTAATCGGCTTGCCATCCATGATGATGTTGCCGGAAGACGGCTTATAGAAACCGCCGACGCAGTTGAACACCGTAGTCTTGCCTGCGCCGTTGGGGCCTATGATGGCAAACACTTCGTCTCGTTTTACCTGGAATGCTACCTGATCCACGGCCAGCAGGCCGCCGAATCGCATGGTGAGCTCGGATACTTCAAGCAATACTTCGCTCATGTCTTCAGCTCCACATGCGGACGTTTGACAGGCAACAGTCCTTGCGGGCGCCACATCATCATTAACACCATCACCAATCCAAAAATCAACATCCGATACTCGGCGAACTCGCGTGCTATTTCAGGCACGACGGTAAGCACGATAGCCGCAAGAATCACGCCGACCTGCGAACCCATACCGCCCAATACGACGATGGCCAGAATGAGTGCCGATTCCATGAAGGTAAACGACTCCGGATTGACCAGGCCCTGGCGTGCGGCGAAAAATGCCCCGCCCAGTCCCGCGAACATGGCGCCCATCGTAAACGCGGACAGCTTGACGCGGGTGGGGTTCAAACCGAGCGATCGGCAAGCGATTTCATCTTCGCGCAAGGCTTCCCACGCTCGTCCTATGGGCATGCGTATGACCCGGTTCGACACGAACAAGGCGAGCAATGCAAGGGCAAGTGCCATGAGGTACAGGAAGACAATGACATCCTGGGTGGCGAACTCCCAGCCGACCAGGTCGTGGAAAGTGGTCTGGCCTTCGGCCGCCCGCCTTGCCATGGGAAAGCCAAAGACGGTGGGCTTTGGAATGCCTGAGATTCCGTCCGGTCCGCCGGTAAAGCCATACAAGTTGATCAGCAGCAAACGGATGATTTCGCCGAAACCCAGCGTAACGATGGCAAGATAATCGCCGCGCAAGCGGAGTACTGGAAAGCCGAGCACAAAACCGAACAGCGCCGCCATTGCGCCGGCAAGCGGCAAGGCCTGCCAGAATCCCCAGCCGGCCCAGTGATACAGCAAGGCGTAGGTGTAAGCGCCCACGGCATAGAAACCGACGAAGCCCAGATCGAGCAAACCCGCAAAGCCGACCACAATATTCAGGCCCAGGCCCAGCATGATATAGATCAGGACCAGCGTGGCGATGTCGACCTGGGCGCGACCGGTAAAAAAGGGAAATATGACGGCGATGGCCACCAGCAGGAATATGAGTCCTCGCCGGGCGGAATCGGACAGCACCGGAAGCGCGCGTTTGACGGCCTTCTTGGCAAAGATGCGGGCAAAGGCCGGTCGCAATACAAGCTGGAACACGAACACGATAGCCATGCCGGCCAGGATGATGCCCCAGTCGGGTTCGAGATGGGTTTGCATCCCTACCCGCGCTATTTGAAACCCAAAGATCGGCGCAATAATGACTCCCGCCATGAAGGCGGCGATCAGCGCGTTTTTTATATTGTTACCCATCACACTTTTTCCACTTCGGGTTTGCCCAGCAAGCCGGTTGGACGGAACAGCAGAATGAACACCAACAGACCGAAGGCGACGATATCTTTGTATTGCGACGAGATATAAGCCGCCGCGAATGTTTCAGCCAGGCCCAGCAATACCCCTCCGAGCATGGCGCCGGGTATGCTGCCTATGCCGCCCAGCACCGCGGCGGTGAACGCCTTGATGCCGGCAAGGAAACCGATGAAGGGATTGAGCTTGCCGATGGCGAGAGCGATGAGCACGCCGCCCACGGCCGCCAGCATGGCGCCGATGATGAACGTGAAGGAAATGATGCGGTTCGTGTCGATGCCCAGCAAATTGGCCATGCGCAAGTCCTGCGAACAAGCACGGGATGCGCGGCCGATGCGCGAATGCTTGATGAACAGGGAAAGCGCAATCATGAGCACCACCGTGACCACGATGATCATGATGCGCGAATAAGGTGCGGTGACGACGAAATCGCTTCCCATTTTGAACTGCACCGAACCGGTAACGAGTGCAGGCACCGCCATGTCGCGGGCGCCCTGGCCTATTGCGACCCAGTTTTGCAGGAAGATGGACATCCCGATGGCCGAGATAAGAGGCACCAGTCGTGGACCGCCACGCAAGGGTGCGTAGGCCACTTTTTCGATTGCATACCCATATACCCCGGTAACCAGTACCGCGATGACGAGCATGATGAGAATGATGACGGGCAAAGGCAGGCCGCTGTTGACGCCGATGGCCGAAAGCGTGACCAGGCCGACGTAGGCGCCGATCATGTAGATTTCGCCATGGGCGAAGTTGATCATGCCGATGATGCCGTAGACCATCGTATAGCCGATGGCGATGAGCGCATAGATGGCGCCGAGCGACAGCCCATTGAATAGCTGCTGCGTTAGCTGGGGAAGGAGTTCAGACATAAAACCGGTATTCCGATGCGTCAGCAGGTGGTGTTACACGCGCTGGCCGAGGAAGAAAAGAAATGCTCCAGCCACGCGGGCTGGAGCACAGAGTACGGCAAATTAGAACTTCAGCTGCTCCATGTTGCCGGCCTTGTCCCACTTGAAGACGGCAAATTCGAACTGTTTAAGGTCGCCCTTCGCGTCGTATTCGACTTTACCGATAGCGGTATTGAAAGCGTTTGCATGCATGTAGTCGGCGACTTTGGCGGGGTCGGTGCCCACGGCATTGATACTGTCGGCCAGGATTTGCACCGCGGCATAGGCCGTAAGGGTAAAGGCGCCGTCGGGGCTGCGTTTGGCCTTCTTGAAGTTTTCAAGAATCTTCTCGTTGCCAGGCAGCTTGGTGAAGTCGGATGGCAAGGTGACCAGCAGGCCGTCGATGGCGGGACCCGCAATGGCGACGAGGTCTTTGTTGGCGACACCTTCCGGACCCATGAATTGGGTCTTGAGCCCTTGCTCGCGCGCCTGGCGCAACAAGAGGCCCAGCTCGGCATGGTAACCGCCAAAATAGATCAGGTCGGGATCCAGCGACTTGAGCTTGGTGATGACCGCCGAATAGTCGCTGTCGCCAACGTTGATGCCTTCAAAAAATACCACATTGACGTTGTCTTTGGCGAGACTGTCGCGGACCTGGCTGGCCACGCCGCTGCCGTAGGTTTGCTTGTCATGCAGGATGGCGACGGATTTAGGCTTGAGTTGCTTCGCGATGTAGTTTGCGGCAAAGGGGCCTTGCTGGTCGTCGCGGCCGATGGTCCGGAAGAAATAATGCGGCTTGATCGTGTCGGTGACCAATGGGGAAGTGGCTCCGGGCGTGATGGCCACAATGCCTTCCTGCTCGTAAACATTGACAGCAGGAACCGTGGTGCCCGAGCACGCGTGGGCCACTGCGAACTTGGCGCCGGAATTGATTACCCGGTTGGCCGCAGGCACGGCTTGCTTGGGTTCGCAACCGTCGTCGATTAGCAGAGGCTCGAGCTGCATGCCCTTGACGCCGCCGGCGGCATTGATGGCTTCGATGGCGGTCAGCGCACCGGCCTGAATCTGGTCGCCATATTGCGTTGCGGGTCCGGTCATGGGCTGGGGGATGCCGATTTTGATCGTATCGGCTGCGTGGACGCCACCGGCAAATGCCATAGCGCTGATGGCCACCAATAATGGTGTAACTCTTTTTATGAACTTCATGCCTACAGATCTCCGGTTCAGCCCGCCGCATATCGCCCCCATGTTCCGAAGACGACTCTTCACGGCCAGCCATGATGTTTAGCTTCCGCCTCGATTGGCTAGCGTATTCTGCCTATTCACCATGCCGATGTCACTACGGATAAGCCCTTACCGGAGACTCTTTGTCAGCCCCCCGCCGCGCAGCGGCCGGGAGCAACCAGGGCTGATGCAGTACGACTTATTTAGAAAACTCGCTCGAGAGTTCGGCAGCCCGGTTGGTGGCCGCCAGCATTGCGGATTGAACAGTTTCGGGAAACCCTTGATCTTGCAGCACGGCCACCGCCGCTGCGGTAGTACCGCCCTTGGAGGTGACACGCTCGCGCAGGACCGCCAGGCTTTCGTGCGACAAGGCAGCCAATTGTGTAGCGCCGGTGAGCGTTGCCAGGGCAAGGGTGCGGGCCTTGTCTTCAGATAGCCCCTGGCTGACGCCTCCCTGTATCAGGGCGTCAAGAAACAGGAAAACATAAGCCGGGCCGCTGCCCGACAAGGACGTCACCACATCGATGTCGTGATCGCCATCGACCCAGACGACGTCGCCTACCGCACGCAGCAGTTGCTGGGCCATCAGCTTGTCGTCTTCGGTGACGCCTCCCATGGCCATCAGGCCGCTGGCACCCGCGCCTATGAGCGCCGGCGTATTGGGCATGCAGCGGATGACCCGTGTACATGGGCCCTGCTGGCCGTTGCCCAGCCATTCCGCGATGGCAGTAGCCGGAATGCCCGCGGCAATACTGATGACGAGGGTGTCTTCCTGCAAGTATGGGCGGCAGGCTTCAATCGCCTCGCGCATGTTCTGTGGCTTGATCGCAAAGATCCAGACGCGGCGCGTGGCGAGTGTTTCATCGGGTGCGGAAGCCACCGAGACACCCTGCTGTGCCCAGCGCTCGCGGACGGCGGCATGGGGATCGATGACGTGCACATCGTGAGCGCCGCAGCGCTTGCCGATAAGCCCCGCCCCCAACGCGGTGGCCATATTGCCCCCGCCAATGAATGCAATAGTAAGTTCTTTAGTCATAGGAGAAATATTGTACGGTTTTCGCGATTTCAAGGGGTATATTTACGTTGACCTGCGCTGTGGAATTTCGTTACAGTCACGCCAAAGTAACAAACATGTCATAGACTACGCACCGTACTTGGCCACGACGATCAAGTTGGCCGGGAAATTCAAGGAGATAAAACTCATGCGAGCAAAGCTATTAGCACTATCGATTGCGGCCGCAATCGCCAGCATGGGCAGCGCCAACGCTGCCACCGACATCAATTTCTGGCACTCGATGGAAGGCGCCCTGGGCGAACGTGTCAACGGTTTGGTTGACGAGTTCAATAAAAGCCAGTCCGACTACGTTGTGCACGCCGTCTACAAGGGTGCCTACGGCGAATCGATGAATGCAGGCATTGCAGCCTTCCGCGCCGGCAACGCCCCCGACATCCTTCAGGTCTTCGAGGTCGGCACGGCCACCATGATGTACGCGAAAGGCGCCATCCAGCCGGTCCAGGAAATGTCTGAAAAAGCGGGCGACCCCATCAATCCTGCCGACTTCCTCGGCGCCGTTGCCAGCTACTATTCAGATCCCAACGGCAAGCTTGTGTCCATGCCCTTCAACAGCTCGACACCCGTTTTTTACTACAACAAAGATGCCTTCAAGAAGGCCGGCCTCGATCCCGAGAAACCACCCAAGACCTGGAAAGAAGTTGCTGAGGCAGGCAAGAAAGTGCGCGCTGCCGGCCTTGAGTGCGGTTACACCACTTCATGGCCCGCATGGATACAACTTGAAACTTTCGGCGCATGGCACAACACGCCATACGCATCGCAGGACAATGGCTTCGGTGGTCTGGATGCACGCCTTGAGGTGACAAACCCCCTGTTCGTGCGTCACATGACTGAATTGGCGAAGATGGCCAAGGAAGGCACATTCACCTACGGCGGCCGCGGCGATGCGCCTAACTCCCTGTTCACATCGGGCAAGTGCGCCATGTTTACCGGATCCAGCGGCAACCGTGCCAACATCATCAAGACGGGCAAATTTGAATTCGGCACGTCCTCGCTGCCCTATTACGCCGATGTGAAGGGCGCGCCCCAGAATACTATTATCGGTGGAGCGTCGTTGTGGGTGTTCGCCAAAAAGACCCCTGAAGTCTACAAAGGCGTCACAAAATTCTTCAAGTTCATTTCCAGCCCCGAAAAGGCAGCACAATGGCACCAGGGCACTGGCTATGTTCCGGTGACCAAGGCGGGCTTCGAACTTACCGAAAAGTCTGGCTTCTATGCCAAGAATCCAGGATCCGACGTGGCTGTGAAGCAACTGGACGCCACCACTACCGAAAACTCGCGTGGCATACGTCTGGGCTACTTGCCGCAGATTCGCGACATCGAAGACGGTGAAATGGAGAAAATCTTTTCAGGCTCCATCACACCGGAAGCCGGTCTGGCCAATATGGTCAAGCGCGGCAACGAACTGCTGGAGCGTTTCGAGAAAAGCGTCAAGTAAGGTCCTGTACTAAAATCTCCACCGTGAGCGGTGCCCCTGACGGCACCCTCGCGGTTTTCATTTGTGCGACAATGGCGCGCTTTTTTCTCACCCAAGCCCTATGGTCCGGCCCTGGCCGTATCACCATGGCGATATAAGACACTTCCTCCCTATGGAAAAACGCGTCGTTTTTAGCCATAAGACACTGCCCTATTTGCTGCTGGCACCACAACTGGCCATCACTATCGTGTTCTTTTTCCTGCCGGCCGGCCAAGCCGTGTGGCAATCATTCCGGCTCGAAGACCCCTTCGGCCTGTCTTCGCAATTCGTAGGCTTGAGCAATTTTGCCGAACTGTTCGCTAACGAAAACTATCTGAATTCCTTCAAGGTTACAGCGGTCTTTTCCGCGCTGGTAGCCGTACTGGGCCTTACCATCTCGCTATTGCTGGCGGTCATTGCAAACCGTGTTGTGCGGGGAGCCGGCATTTACAAGACGCTGCTGATATGGCCTTACGCCGTCGCCGCTGCCGTGGCCGGCGTGTTATGGCTTTTCCTGTTCTCGCCTTCAGTAGGCACGCTGGCGGTATACATGGCGCAAGCCGGTATCGGCTGGAATCCCCGCCTGAACGGCAATGACGCCATGATCCTGGTGGTGATGGCTTCGGTCTGGAAACAGATTTCCTATAATTTCCTGTTTTTCCTTGCAGGCTTGCAGTCTATTCCCCGGTCTCTGATCGAAGCAGCCGCCATCGATGGCGCCAGCCCCGCGCGCCGATTCTGGACTATCGTTTTCCCCTTGCTGTCGCCCACAACGTTTTTCCTGCTGGTCGTCAACGTGATTTACGCTTTCTTCGACACTTTCGCCATCATCGACATCATGACCCAGGGCGGGCCCGGAGACAGCACATCCATACTCGTATACAAAGTCTACAACGCGGGATTCAAAGGGCTGGACATCGGTTCGTCGGCGGCCCAGTCGGTCATTCTCATGATGATCGTCATACTGCTCACCGTTGTCCAGTTCCGTTACGTCGACCGTAAAGTCAATTACTGACACACCTTTTACCGCTGGCAAGGCTACACATGATCGAACGCCGTCCCTACCTGGATATCCTGTCTCATATCATTCTGATCATCGGGGTGGCGATTATCGCTTTTCCGCTATACGTCACGGTGGTTGCGTCCACGCAAACCGCGCAGGAAGTGGCGCAAGCCCCGATGTCGCTGATACCCGGCAGCCATTTTCTCGAGAACTACAGCGCCGTGTTGTTCGGCGACGGTGCCAACACGCCGCCTGTCGCAAGAATGATGTGGGTGAGCACGGTAATGGCGCTGGCCATTGCCATCGGCAAGATCGCAATATCAATGCTGTCCGCGTTTGCCGTGGTGTATTTCCGTTTCCGTTTCCGGATGTTCTTTTTCTGGATGATTTTTGTCACGCTGATGCTGCCTGTTGAAGTGCGCATCGCCCCCACTTACAAGGTCGTCGCCGACCTGGGAATGCTCAATTCCTACGCCGGCCTGACCCTTCCACTCATCGCCTCGGCCACGGCCACCTTCCTGTTCCGGCAATTTTTTCTGACCGTCCCCGACGAGCTGATCGAGGCGGCACGTATCGATGGGGCCGGTCCGATGCGGTTCTTCAAGGACGTATTGCTGCCCTTGTCGCGCACGAGTATTGCCGCGCTGTTCGTCATCCAGTTCATCTATGGTTGGAACCAATATCTATGGCCACTGATCATGACGACGCAAGAAGACATGTATCCCGTGGTCATAGGCATCAAGCGCATGATTGCCGGCGGCGACAGCGTGACGGAATGGAATCTGGTCATGGCCACCGCCCTGCTGGCCATGATCCCACCTGCCGCCGTGGTGATCTTCATGCAGAGATGGTTCGTGAAAGGCTTGGTAGACGCCGAGAAATAAACGCTGCACGCTGTCCGCAATATTAAAACCTGGCCGCCCTGCCCGGCACACCGATTTTGGAATCAAGCACATGGCTACACTGAGTTTTCGCGACGTCACCAAGACCTACCCCGGAGATATTGCCGTTATACACGGCATAAACATGGACGTTACGGACGGCGAGTTCATTGTTATTGTCGGCCCGTCGGGTTGCGGTAAATCAACCCTGATGCGCATGGTCGCAGGACTGGAAAGCGTTACAGGCGGCGAGATCAGCATCGACGGCAAAGTCGTCAACAAGCTGGAGCCGGCGGAGCGCGATATTGCCATGGTGTTTCAGAACTATGCGCTCTATCCGCACATGACGGTCTTCGAGAACATGGCCTACGGCCTGAAGATACGCAAGCTCGGCAAACAGGAAATCCAGTCCCGCGTGGACCGGGCAGCCAAGATACTGGAGCTGTCGCATTTACTGGACCGCCGTCCTCGCCAGCTGTCTGGTGGACAACGCCAGCGTGTCGCCATGGGCCGCGCGATCGTACGCGACCCCAAAGTGTTTCTCTTCGATGAGCCCTTGTCGAATCTTGACGCCAAGCTGCGCGTGCAGATGCGCCTGGAGATCCAGAAACTGCACTTCCGGCTGAAAACAACCAGTCTGTATGTCACGCACGACCAAGTCGAAGCAATGACGCTGGCCCAGCGCATGGTGGTAATGAACAAAGGCATACCCGAGCAGATCGGCACGCCGATCGAGGTGTTCGAGAAGCCCGCCTCGATCTTCGTCGCCAGTTTCATCGGCTCACCGCCCATGAACCTGATTCCGGTCCAGATAGACGAACACCGCCAGGTCAGGGATGAAAGCGGCGCCGTACTCCAGATTGATGTCGAGTCTGTTCCGCCTTCATTGGTAAATCAGAAGGTGATCATGGGAATGCGTCCCGAGCACATGAAGCTGCATGCGCCAGGAATCGCGATAGATATCGAGATGGTGGAAATTCTGGGTTCGGAGCAGTTGATACATGGCCGGCATGCTGATGCGGCGGTTGTGTTGCGGTGCCCGGTGGGCTTGACCAAGGATTTCCCCTTGCAGCTCGGTGAAACAGTTCAGGTCGGACAGGACGGCGTGCATCCACTGCATTGGTTCGACGCTTCGACAGGCCGGCGGATTGCCGACTGACAGGACGATGGCGCTTTGCCGCGCGCGGCCGCTTATTGCAAGACCGCCGGGGCGAGAAGAAATGAATCCCGGACTGAAAGGATAACGATCAGGGCGCCCATTGGGCGCCCTGATCGTTACTGTCGCGGCATAGTGTTTACTTGTAGACGGACTTGGTGCCGTCTTTATGCCAGGTAAAGATATCGAATTTGAATTCGTTGAGGTCTCCCTGCTTGTTCCAGGAGATTTTGCCTATGGGCGTTGCAATAGTGTTGGCGTGCAAGTAGGCGGCCACTTTGACCGGGTCGTCGGCCCCTACGCCCTTGATTCCGTCGGCAATGGCCTTTGTTGCCGAATAGGCAGTCAGCTGGAAGGCGCCGCTGGGATCGCGCTTTTTGTCTTTGAATGCTTTTACGATACCCGCATTGGCCGGATCTTGAGTGAAGTCGGCGGGCAAGGTCAGGAGCATGCCTTCGACGGCGGCACCGGCGATGGCATTGATATCGGGGTTGCCGACGCCCTCGGGGCCCATGAACCGGGTTTTCAGGCCTTGCTCGGCGCCCTGGCGCAACAGCAGGCCCATTTCGGGATGGTAGCCGCCGTAATAGACGAAGTCCGCTCCGGTGCTTTTAAGCTTGGTGATGATGGCCGAATAGTCGGTATCGCCGGCATTGATGCCTTCGAAAAACGCAATATTGATGCCGGCCTTTTCAAGCTCGCTCTTTACCGAGTTGGCTATGCCTTGGCCATACGACTGCTTGTCATGAATGATGGCAACGTTTTTGGGCTTGATCTGTTCGATGATGAACTTGGCGGCGGCCGGACCCTGCTGATCGTCCCGGCCTATGGTGCGAAAGATCATGTCGAAGTTTTTGCCGTCGGTGACGCCCGGCGCTGTCGCGGATGGCGTAACCATCAGCACGCCTTCGGTGTTATATACGCTGGTCGCCGCGATGGTGGCGCCCGAACATACATGCCCGACGACATAATTTATTTCGTCGTTCACGACGCGGTTGGCGACAACAGGGCCTTGCTTGGGTTCGCAACCATCGTCGATGGAAACGGCTTCAAGCTGCTTGCCGAGCACGCCCCCTGCTGCATTGATTTGTTCTATAGCAGTATCGACCCCTTGCTTGACCATCGCGCCGTATTGGGTGACGGGTCCGGTAAAGGGGCCGGCGATGGCTATCTTTATGGTATCGGCCATCGCGCCCGATGAGAGAAGCATGCCTGCGGCAAGTCCCAAGGCAGCGGCGACTGGAGTAAAACGAATTTTCATATAGCCTCCTGAAGGTACGCAGGAAAGCATACACCCAAAGGCTTGCGCCGTGGCGTCGTCCCGCACAGGGTTTCCTCTATGATTTCGTCGATTCTGCCGCCAAGGGAGCATAAAAAACCCCGCTTGAAAGCGGGGCTGTGGAAGCAGGAATCACTATTGCAACAGGCTGCGCAGCATCCAGGCGTTTTTTTCGTGGATATCGAGGCGTTGCGTAAGCAGATCGGCCGTAGGTTGATCGTCGACGCTATCGGCCTTTTTGAAGGCGGCCCGGGCCGTCTTTGCCACGGCTTCGTTGCCCCTGACAAGCAGCTGTATCATCTCCTCGGCGGAAGGAACGGTAGACGGCTCGCTAATGGACGAGAGCGCGGCATACTGGGCGTAAGTTCCAGGCGCATAATGACCCAATGCCCGAATGCGTTCGGCAATGGCGTCGAGCGCCTGCCATTCTTCGGTGTATTGGGTCATGAACATTGTATGCAGCGTATTGAACAGAGGCCCCGTGACGTTCCAGTGAAAATTATGCGTCATCAGATACAGCGTGTACGAATCGGCCAGCATTTTCGAAAGCTCGACAGCTACTGTGGACCGGTCTTTATCTGAAATACCGATATCGATGGGTAGGCCTTTGTCGCTCGTTCTCGTCGTTTTATTGCTCAGCTTAACCGCTTTAGCCATACAGACCTCCAAGTCGTTTTTGATCAAATCTGTTCATCCAAGGATACCACGCCGTAATGACAGTTCATCGCGCAAGGCCTGGGTTGGTTTCCATGGTCATGCGGCGGTAGGTGCCGGCGTAGCGGCCGCATCCAGGTAGTTCACACCGGGCAAGTCGCAGGCGCGGATTGCGCTGACAAGGGCATCGATGGCTGCAGGCCGCGGAAAGCTCTTGCGCCATACCAGCACGACGCGCCTGTCCGGAACGGGCTTCTTGAAGGGAATGTAGGCCAGCAGATTGTTTTCCAGGCCGGGCATGTACAGCGCGCTGGTCGGCAATACGGTGACGCCTATGCCGGCCGCGACCATATGCCTTATGGTCTCCAGCGACGATCCTTCGAATGTACGCTGTATCCCCTCGCTGGATGCCGAAAAACGCGACAGCTCGGGACAGACCTCGAGCACCTGATCACGAAAGCAATGGCCCGTACCCAGCAGCAGCATGGTCTCGTTCTTGAGTGCGCGCGCATCAATTTCTTTCTGCGTCGTCCACGGGTGGTTCTTGGGCACTGCCACCACAAAGGGTTCATCGTAGATTGGATGCACCACCAGGCCGGACTCCGGCAAAGGCAAGGCCACGATCGCGCAGTCGATTTCACCTTGCCTCAAAAGCTCCAGCAAGCGGGCAGTGAAATTCTCTTGAAGAAGCAGCGGCATCTGTGGCGTGGCCTGGATCTGCGTCGGGACCAGGCGCGGCAGGAGATAAGGCCCGATAGTGTGGATCACGCCAACCCGCAAAGGTCCGGCAAGCGGATCATGCCCCTGCCGCGCAATCTCGCGCAGATTGGCGCCCTCTTCGAGCACGCGTTGAGCCTGTGCGACCACACGCAAGCCGATAGAGGTGATGCCCACTTCTGTGCCTCCGCGTTCGAACAGGACCACGCCCAACTCGTCTTCAAGCTTGCGTATGGCCACCGACAAAGTCGGCTGACTGACGAAGCAGGCTTCGGCGGCGCGGCCAAAATGCCGCTCGCGCGCGACTGCCACGATATACTTAAGTTCGGTCAAGGTCATTACGTGTCTCGCAATTAAATAAGGCTCACATTGCGCTAGCTGCGCAGGAAATCCTGTTTGCCGCGCATCCACCGCTGCAGATGGGAGCGTGCATGTTCCGCGTAGCGGTCGCGCAATTCCCGTGCAGCCTCCTGGGCCTGTTCGGCGATCATCGCATCGGTATCGAGGCTGGCAAAGCGCAGAAGCTCTTGGCCCGACTGGCGAACTCCGAGAAACTCGCCGGGACCGCGCTGCTCGAGATCGCGGCGGGCAATTTCGAAACCGTCCGCGGTTTCGTACATGGCCCGCAGCCGCAGCCGCGCTACCGCCGACAAAGGAGATTGGTACATCAATACACAGACCGACTTCCGGCCTCCCCGCCCTACCCGTCCACGCAATTGATGTAATTGCGCCAGGCCAAAGCGTTCGGCATGCTCAATAATCATCAAGGAAGCATTGGGAACGTCGACGCCGACTTCGATGACTGTGGTGGCGACCAGCAAATCAATGGCGCCGGCCCGGAACTCCTGCATCACCTGCTGCTTTTCCGCTGTGGGCAGGCGTCCATGCACCAGCCCTACCCGCATACCCGACAACGCCAGGACAAGTCTGGCGTGGGTGTCGACCGCTGTTTGCAACTGCAATGCTTCACTTTCTTCAACCAGGGGACATACCCAGTACGCTTGGCTGCCTTGCCGTACTTCGGCAATAACATGGGACAGCACCTCGTCGCGTCGGGCATCGGAGACAAGTTTGGTGAGCACGGGACTTCGTCCAGGCGGCAGCTCATCGATGACGGAAACGTCCAGATCCGCAAAGAACGTCATGGCCAGGGTGCGCGGAATCGGTGTGGCGCTCATGCTGAGCTGGTGCGGGATCAGGGCCAGGCCGCCTTCGGATTCCTCGCCCTTGCGGCTCAGGTCCAGCCGCTGGCCTACGCCGAAGCGGTGCTGCTCGTCCAGAATGACCAGGCCCAGGTTGGCGAAATTGACTTTATCCTGAATCAGGGCCTGAGTGCCTACTACCAATTGAGCCTGTCCGGATTCGATCGACGCGATGGCAGCCTTGCGGGCCTTGCTGGCAAGACTTCCCGTAAGCCAGGCCACCGTAACGCCCAAAGGCTCCAGCCATGCGACCAATTTCTGAAAATGCTGTTCCGCCAGAATCTCGGTCGGGGCCATGATGGCAACCTGGCTCTGACTCGAGATGGCCTGCGCCGCCGCAAATGCCGCCACAATGGTCTTGCCGCTGCCTACGTCTCCCTGCAACAAGCGGTGCATCGGGAAAGAACGCGAGAGGTCGCCGATAATTTCCGCAATGACGCGCTCCTGCGCCGAAGTCAGTGCGAACGGCAAGCTGGCCCGCAATGCGTCCAACAGGCGCCCGTGATTTCCAGTGAGCGCGCGCGCCGTTTGACGACGGCGCGCGGCGCGGGCTGCGGCCAACGACAATTGCTGGGCCAGAAGTTCATCGAACTTGATGCGGGTCCAGGCGGGATGTCCCCGTTCGACCAGTTCCGTGTACGAGATATCGGGCGAAGGATGATGCAGAACGCGGATGGCCTGATCGAACGGCATGAGGCCGTAGCGATCGCGTATTTGGAGTGGCAAGGTATCGGACAGGTCGGCAAGGGCCAAGGCTTCGTCGATGGCCTTGCGCAGGCTCGCCTGGGCCAGACCATCGGTGGTCGGATATACCGGTGTCAGCGCTTGCGGCAGTGCTGTGCCGGCCACGGTAACCCTGGGGTGGACCATCTCGTAGCCGCCGAAGCCGCTGCGCACCTCGCCGCGAACGCGTACGCGCTTTCCAGCAGCCACCTGCTTTTGCTGGTTGGGATAGAAGTTCAGCCAGCGCAAAACCAGTGAACCCGTGTCATCCTCGACAACAGCCACGAGCTGGCGGCGCGGACGAAACTGCACTTCGCTGCGCACCACCTCGCCCTCGACTTGCGCCGGCGCACCCGGATACACCGACAGGATAGGCGTTATGTGCGTTTCATCTTCGTAGCGCAAGGGTAAATGCACCACGAAATCCGCCGGGTCTTTCAGGCCAAGACGCAACAGCTTGCGCTTGAGCAGGGAGCCGGGGCTCGTCGCACCCTGCGCAGGCACGGATGCTTTGGTGCCAGATACAGCCACAGCCGCCATCCTGGGTGGGAGGATCAAATGACGATAATCGCTTCGACCTCGAACTGCGCACCCTTGGGCAAGCTGGCGACGCCGATGGTAGAGCGGGCAGGAAATGGCTGGGGAATAACGTCAGCCATGATCGCATTCGCGCTGGCGAATTTACTGAGATCGGTCAGGAACAGAGTGAGCTTGACAATATTCTCGAGGGAACCGCCTGCGGCCTCGATGACGGCCTGCATATTGGCGAAGGACTGGCGTACCTGCCCTTCGAAGTTTTCCGAGACGAGTTCCCCGGTGCCGGGTTCCAGGCCTATCTGGCCGGACAGGAATACCGTTTTTCCGGGACCCGCTGCGACTGCCTGCGAATAGGGACCAACAGCAGCCGGAGCTGCATCGGTTTGGATAATTTGCTTGGCCATGAATTTAGCTCTCTGTGAAGTCAATAAAACAACTATCAGAGTTTAATCATCTATAGCTTGAATTAACAAGCCCCCTAAAGGCCCATACGCTTATTTTTCTACGAAAGCCCGCTCGATTACGTAGTCACCCGGCTGCCCCACCCCACCCGAAACGACAAAACCGCGTTTGTCGAGCATGGCGCTGATGTCGGCCAGCATGTGTGGGCTGCCGCAGAGCATGGCACGGTCGGTGTCAGGGTTCAGCGGTGGAAGACCGATGTCGGTAAAAAGCTTGCCCGTTTCGACCATATCGGTAATGCGACCCTGGTTGCGGAACGGCTCGCGCGTGACCGATGGATAATAAATGAGCTTTTCTCTGACGACATCGCCAAAGTACTCGTTCTGCGTCAATTCGTTCTGGATATAGTCGGAGTACGCCAGTTCGCTCTTGAATCGTACACCATGCAGCAATACTACTTTGTCGAATCGTTCGTAGACGTCGGGATCTTTGATGATGCTCATGAACGGGGCCAAGCCAGTGCCGGTGGCAAACAGATAAAGATGCTTGCCCGGTTTGAGATCGTCGACGATCAGTGTGCCAACCGGCTTCTTGCTGACCAGTATCGTGTCGCCTTGCTTGAGATGCTGCAGGCGTGACGTAAGCGGGCCGTCTTGTACCTTTATGCTCAAGAATTCGAGGTTTTCTTCGTAGTTGGCGCTGGCAATGCTGTAAGCGCGCATCAGCGGCTTGCCGTTGATTTCCAGGCCCAGCATCACGAAGTGGCCATTATGGAAACGCAAGGCCGGGTCACGCGTGGTGGTGAAGGAGAATAAAGTATCGTTCCAGTGACGTACGTTGAGAACCTGTTCTGTATTAAAGGCTGCCATGTGATTGCGTAAAATAAGTTGCCTGTGGCCAGGAAAATGCGAACACCGAAAATGCCGCCGATGCCGGCCCCGGAAGAGCCGATTTTAGCCTGCTGGACGAAATGCATGTCGAAAGGCCGGCATGCACGAGGGATATTACAACCTCAACGCCGCAGGTCGGGAAAGCTTAAGGGCGAAAACCACAAAGGATTTAAGATGGATCAAATAAAAGTCCCGGAAACGACCGCACACCGGGCTGCCCATCACCTTTTTCGTTGAATAGTTCCCCATAGTCTGGTATCTTACCTCATCTATATGAGAATCATTTCCATTCACATCAGACGTCATTGTCGTCAATGACGTTCACTACTTCCTTATACTCGCCCAGGAGAAGTTCCATGCGTTCAAACCGAGAGCCGCGGCCCTTGTTTCGCTCATTAATGCTGGCCGGTCTTACAGCCCTTGCTGCTGCGTCCGCCACCGCTGCTGCAGCCGATGTCAGTTTGTACACGACGCGCGAGCCAAAGTTGATCCAGCCGCTGCTGGATGAGTTCACGAAAGACACGGGCATTGCCGTCAATACGGTTTTCGTCAAAGACGGCCTTATCGAGCGGGTAAAAGCCGAAGGCGAAAAATCGCCCGCCGACGTACTCATGACCGTTGATATCGGCAATTTGCTTGATCTGGTAGAGGCAGGTATTACGCAGCCCATACAGTCCAAAGTTCTGAACGACGCCATTCCCGAAAACCTGCGCGGTGCCGACAATCAATGGTATACGCTTTCCTTGCGCGACCGCGTCGCCTATGTCGCAAAAGATCTCGACGTCAACGCCCTTACCTACGAAGCCTTTGCCGATCCTAAATGGAAAGGCAAAGTGTGCATACGGTCGGGACAACATCCCTACAATACGGCCCTTATCGCGGCCATGATCGCCCACAACGGGGCCGAAGCCACTGAGGCATGGCTGCGCAACGTCAAGAATAACCTTGGACGCAAGGCCTCCGGCGGAGATCGCGATGTTGCACGCGACATCCTGGGCGGCATTTGCGACATTGGCATTGCAAACGCTTATTATGTCGGCCGCATGAAAAATGCCGAGCCGGGTACTGACGCCCGCAAATGGGGCGATGCCATCAAGGTTGTGCGTCCCACGTTCGCCAATGAAAAGAGCCGCGGAACCCATGTTAATATTTCCGGCGCTTCAGTTGCGAAGCACGCTCCAAATAAAGAGAATGCGGTCAAGCTGCTCGAGTATCTGGTCTCCGATAAAGCCCAGGGCCTTTACGCCAATGCCAACTACGAGTATCCGATCAAAGAAGGGATCAAGCTGGATCCCGTAGTCGCCAGTTTCGGTCCGCTTGTTGTCGATCCTCTTCCTTTGACTGAAATCGCCAAACATCGCAAACAGGCCAGCGAATTGGTGGACAAGGTTGGATTCAACAACTAAAAAGCTGCCCTTCCCTCATCGAACGCGGGCTCTGACGCCCGCGTTCTGTCGTTTTTTGCAGGAACTTCCGCTGTTGCATCTGCGTCGTTTTTTCTCATGTGAGGCTGGCCTTGGTTGGCGGGTTGGAGCATTACTGATTGCGCTCAGTGTTCTCGCTCCCATCGTCACGCTGTGCTGGTACGCGCTGCAAGGCACAACCGAGCACTGGTCGCATCTTCTCTCTTATGTGCTGCCTACCGCGTTCACCAATACAGTGTTGCTGCTGCTGGGCGTTGGCGTGCTGGTTGCCTGCCTGGGAGTGGGAAGCGCATGGCTGATAAGCGCCTTTCAATTTCCTTCCCGGCGCATGTTGTCGTGGGCGTTGCTGCTGCCGCTGGCGGTGCCTACCTACATCGTCGCTTTCGCCTACCTCGACATTCTCCATCCTATAGGCCCCGTGCAGACATTGTTGCGCGAGGTGCTCGGTTACGACAGCCCCCGCCAGTTCCGGTTGCCCGACTTGCGGTCTCTGCCCGGCGCCATCTTCCTGCTGGGTTTTGTGCTCTACCCCTATGTCTACCTCAGCACTCGCATCATGTTCGCCACGCAGGCCGCCAGCCTCCTGGAGGCCGCCAGAGTGCTGGGCGAATCCAGCCGCAGCACCTTTTTCCGAGTGGCATTGCCCATGGCACGCCCAGCCATTGCCGTCGGGGTCAGCCTGGCTTTGCTCGAAACACTCAACGACATCGGCGCATCCGAATTTCTGGGCGTGCAGACTCTCACCGTATCGGTGTACACAACATGGGTGACGCGCTCTGATCTTGCCGGGGCCGCACAGATCGCGCTCGCCATGCTGGCTATTGTTGTCCTGCTGATTCTTACCGAAAGGCACGGACGCCGCCGACAGCGCTACGCCGGCACGCAACAGGCCAGGGCCATGCAGCCACGGAAACTGAAAGGCCTTGCCGCGGCCTTCGCCTTCGTGCTTGGCTGGCTTCCCGTTGTAATCGGCTTCGTCGCGCCGGCGTTATACCTGCTCAATGAAACCATCAAGCACTTCAACAGCGTCGGGTCGGTTTCCGACCAGTTGCTGATGAGCGGCTACAACACCGTCAAGATCGCGCTGATTGCCACCCTTGCGACCATTGCTTGCGGACTGGTCGTGGCGTGGGCTGCCCGTACGTTGCGGCACGGCGCACCCTTCACGCTCGCGCGACTATGCGGCCGGGTCGCTACCTCCGGATACGCCATACCCGGAACGGTACTCGCAATAGGCTTGCTAAGCCCCATCGTATTGCTGGGCAACCTGGGAGGCTGGTTCTGGCAACTGCTCGGCAATCCGGATCCTGGCCTTTTGTTGATGGGGACCACGACCGCGCTCGTATGCGCTTACGTCATACGCTTTCTCGCCATATCGATAGGCGGAATAGAGTCCGGACTGGCGCGCATCCCGCCTTCGATGGAGCAAGCGGCGCGTCTGCTGGGCGAAACGTCCGGCGGCACACTGCGGCGGATCCATCTTCCATTGCTGCGCCCCGCGCTTGGCGCCGCGGCCCTGCTGATTTTCGTGGACGCCATGAAGGAGCTTCCCGCCACTCTTCTGCTGCGGCCTGTCAATTTCGATACGCTGGCAACCTGGCTCTATGCCGAGGCGGCCAGAGGAACCTATGAAGAGGGAGCCGTCGCGGCGTTGGCCATAGTCCTTGCAGGCTTGCTGCCGGTAGTTTTGCTGGCGCGTACTCAATTCAAATCAACGCACTAGAGCCTGTATATGTCTGAACTGCTCAAGCTCGACCAAATATCGCTGGCCTACGATACTCAAAATGGCGTAGTGCCTGTCGTGGACAATCTCTCGCTCAGCCTGGAGAAGGGCCATATAGGCTGCCTGCTGGGCGCTTCCGGTTGCGGCAAGACCACCGTGCTGCGCGCGATCGCGGGTTTTGAGCCGCTGCGCGCCGGATCGATATCCCTGGGCCCGACGGTCCTCTCCTCTGACAACCAGAAAGTTGAACCGGAACACCGGAATGTCGGAATGATGTTCCAGGACTACGCACTGTTCCCACACCTTAGTGTTGAAAAAAATATCGCATTCGGCTTGCGCAGATGGAATCCGCAACGACGCAAGCTTCGCGTCAATGAGCTGCTGTGTCTGGCCGGCCTCGAGAGTTCCGGCCATCGCTATCCACATGAACTCTCCGGGGGACAGCAACAACGGGTCGCACTCGCGCGCGCGCTGGCTCCCGAGCCCGAACTGCTGTTGCTCGACGAGCCATTTTCGAATCTGGATGTCGATACCCGGGAACGGCTGGCTTTCGAGGTGCGCGATATTCTGAAAAAGACCGGCCACACCGCCATACTGGTCACGCATAATCAGGCGGAAGCCTTTGCCATCGCAGACCGTATCGGAGTCATGAAAGACGGCGTCATCGCCCAGTGGGATACGCCATACGGCATACACAACAGCCCCATCAATTCTTTTGTCGCCGACTTCGTCAAACGCGAAGCGCTGATGGCGCAACGTGCTCAAGCCTATTTACGCGGCGAAGCAAGCTGAAGGCTCGGGTATCCATCTAGTAACGATAGGTATAGCTTAGCTGGACTACATCCAGGCCGTCATTGGGCTCCTTGATCCCGGCATTGGAAAAATGCGAGAACCGCAGGCCCACCTGATGCGACTTATTGATGACGGCTCCAACGCCGATATGATTGCCGAACTGAAATGCGGTCCCAAAGTTCCGGTCGGCAAAGCTTGTCCGGCTCAGCACCGTAGCGCCCACACCGATTTCAGTGTAGATGAATTCATTGGGCCACCAGCGCAACATCGGTGTAGCGCTCAACTGCCACAATGATTGAGGATCGCCTTTCGTGGCGTCCCAGTACGTCAGGCCAAGCTCAGCATTTAAATCTATCCTTCCCCAGCCATTTTCGAGTCGATGGCTCCACCATGTCGGTGTTTCATAAGTCACACCCAGGTTCCGGAAATCGTCGTAGTAGCCCAGCCGCAGTCCCAGGCCCTGGCCCGATGGCTCGACATCCGGCGAGATGCTCGTCGTGGATATCGGCTGAGGGCTGCCTACCGGTTGAGCGCAAATCGGGAGCGCGGCGGCCAGCAGGATGAGGGCTGGAAGAAAAACTGAAGGGCGAAACACAGGTTGCGGCAAAGCTGTCACAAAACTCATTACTACTCCTTGACGATGAGACGCTCTACCGAAGCAACTGTTGTGCCCGGCCCTGCCTGGGACCGGGTTCGTGCCCGGGCAGCGGCCTGGACCCGCCCCTCATCATCGCGGCGATAGCTTAATTGCCCGCTTCCTCATTCAAGCCAAGTTCGCTGCATTTCCGGGTAAGCGTATTGCGTCCGATTCCAAGCCGTTGAGCAGCCTCCATGCGCCGTCCACGGCTATAAAGCAATGCAGTCTCCAGCAGTACGCGTTCAAACTCCCGCGTAAAGCTGGCCATGATCGCCGGTTCGTTGCGCGTCAATCTGGCCTGCGCCTCACGCCCCAGCAATGTCATCCACGATGCATCCGTCACGCAGGCAGGATCCGGCTGCGTCGCGGCGGCAAAGGAATCATCACGAACGGAGGCGCCAACCTTGGCTTCCACGGCGGTTCGGCTGCCCGTCATTGCCGGCATGTCGTCGTCCTGCATAGGCCCGAAGACTTCGGGCGGCAGGTCCTTGGCTTCAATAATCTGGCTGGACGACATCACGGTCAGCCACTGGCAGAAGTTTTCGAGTTGGCGAATGTTGCCCGGAAAATCGAAGTTGATCATTACCTGCTGTGCTTGCGGAGACAGGCGACGCACGGCCACGCCGAGGTCGCGGGCACTGTTCTGCATGAACAATTGCACCAGCGCCGGAATATCTTCTTTTCGTTCACGCAAAGGAGGAAGCCGCAAGCGGATCACATTGAGCCGATGGAACAAGTCTTCGCGGAAGCGTCCTTCGGCAACGCGCTGCTCCAGAGGCTGGTGGGTTGCGGCAACAATGCGCACATCGGCATGGATGGCCTGCGATCCGCCCACGCGGTAAAAGCTGCCTTCCGCCAGCACGCGCAACAATCGCGTTTGAAGCTCGAACGGCATGTCGCCGATTTCATCAAGAAACAGAGTGCCGTTGCGCGCCTCTTCAAACCGCCCGCGCCGCTGCTGCGTAGCGCCCGTGAAGGCGCCGCGTTCATGGCCGAACAGTTCGGCCTCCAGCAAGTCCTTGGGTATGGCAGCCGCATTCAATGCGACGAAAGGACCATCGGCGCGATTGCTGTGTGTATGCAAAGCTTTTGCGATAAGCTCCTTGCCCGTCCCCGACTCACCCGTGATGAGTACCGTGACGCTGGACGCAGCCAGGCGTCCAATTGCCCGAAAAACCTCCTGCATGGCGGGAGAAGACGACTGCATCATGATGCCTTCGCCACCCGGCGAAACGGCGGAACGGTCCGCGCCGTGATGTGCATCCGCACCCACGGACTGGGCGGCGCGCTGTATCAGCGCAATCGCGGCATTGACATCGAACGGCTTGGGCAGATAGTCGAACGCGCCCTTCTGGAACGCCGCGACCGTGCTGTTCAAATCAGTGAAGGCGGTCATGACGATCACGGGCAAGTCGGGATAATCCTGCTTGATGCGATGCAGCAGGCTCAGTCCGTCCTGACCCGGCATCCGTATGTCGGTCACCAGGACAGAAGGCCTTGCGTCCTCGAGCGCCTCGAATACTTCGGCCGCGTTGGCAAAGGTCTGGGCTGGAATCGCTACCCGGGCCAGCGCCTTTTCCAGCACCCAGCGTATGCTCTGATCATCATCAATAATCCATACCGGTTTCATCATTACTCCAATGGCAGAATCATCCGGAATTCGGTATGACCTGGGCGTGAATCGAATTCGATAATGCCGTCATGCTGCTGCACGAACTCCTGGGCCAGACTCAGGCCCAGTCCGGTACCGCTAGCCCTGCCGGTGACCAGGGGATGGAATATCTTGTCGTGCAGCTCCGCCGCTATTCCCGGTCCATTGTCGATGACTGAAACGACAATGCCCAGCTTGGCTTGGCGGGTGGCAAGCAGTAATTGCCGCCCGACGCGTGTGCGCAAGGTCAGCACAGGTACTCGGCTGCCGCCATCCTCGGCCAGCGCCTGTGCCGCATTGCGCGTCATGTTCAAAAAAGCCTGCAGTAGCCGGGAAAAATCACCGTACAAATCGGGCACCGACGCATCGTAATCGCGAACAATCTCGATCTGCGAAAATTCCGCCCTGACCAGGGTGTAGACCCGCTCGCAGATCTCGTGAATGTTGAATGCAGACTTCTGCAGCGTTTCGCCCTGCGGGGCAATGAGGCGATCAACCAGGCCGCCCAGGCGGTCCGCCTCGGCGATGATTACCTGGGTATATTCATGCAGGGCGTTCGAATCCAGTTCAGCCTCGAGCAGCTGGGCTGCGCCCCGTATACCGCCCAGCGGATTCTTCACTTCGTGTGCCAGGTTGCGCAGCGATTCGCGCTGCGCCGCAAGTTCCTTGCTGAGTTGCTGATGCCGGTCGATCAGAATGTGGTGCTCAATGACCCGGACTTCCAGCAGCGCCGCCCACTCCTGTTTATGCAGCGGTACGACCGCCAGGCTGATGGGTACGGAAACGCCCGAACGGTCGACCACGAGGTCCTGCCGCAGAATGCCGAACTTCCCCTCGATGGCGTCTGGAAACCGGCTTTGCAAAGACGTGTCGGAACCGAACAAGTGGTGGGCCGGCAGGCCGACAAGCTGGCGACGCGACAAGCCGAACAACTCTTCCGCTGCCGTGTTGGCGTGCTGGATCGATCCATTGGCATGCAAAAGCAGAACCGCCGTCGACAGTAAATCGTAACTTGCTACGTCCATGATCCGCCTTTTACAACCCGAAGGTCGGATTAACATTGTCTCTGTCGTTTACTACGCCGCGCCAGTCCGACGTACAGGTCTGGCGCAGCTGCATCTCTCGGCCGATTGCGCAGCACGCGGCCCGCAACCGGCGCTTCGCCAGGCGTTTGCCTAGATACTGTAGTACATGTCGAACTCGACGGGATGCGAAGTCATGCGCAGGCGCGTGATCTCGGCCATCTTCAGTTCGATATAGGCGTCGAGCATGTCGTTGCTGAATACGCCGCCACGGGTCAGGAACTCGCGGTCCTGATCCAGTGCGGCAACCGCCTCTTCCAGCGACGCGCAAACCGTTGGGATTTTTGCATCTTCTTCGGGTGGCAGGTCGTACAGGTTCTTGTCGGCTGGATCTCCAGGATGAATCTTGTTTTGAACGCCATCCAGCCCGGCCATCATCAGCGCCGAAAATGCCAGGTAGGGATTGGCAAGCGGATCGGGGAAACGGGCCTCGACGCGACGGCCTTTGGGGCTGCTGACATAAGGAATGCGTATGGAGGCCGAACGGTTGCGGGCCGAATACGCCAGCTTGACCGGCGCTTCGAAATGGGGAACCAGGCGCTTGTAGGAATTGGTGCCGGGATTGGTGATCGCGTTCAATGCCTTGGCGTGCTTGATGATGCCGCCAATGTAATACAGCGCGAACTCGGACAGGCCTGCGTAGCCATTGCCGGCAAACAGATTCTGTCCATCCTTCCATATGGACTGGTGCACGTGCATGCCCGAACCATTATCGCCGACAATGGGCTTGGGCATGAAAGTCGCTGTCTTGCCATACACGTGCGCCACATTGCGAACCGTGTATTTCAGGATCTGGTTCCAGTCGGCACGTTGAACCAATGTGCTGAATTGAGTGCCGATCTCGAGCTGGCCCTGGCCGGCGACTTCGTGATGATGCACTTCAACGGGAACGCCCTGCTGCTCTAGAAGCAGGCACATTTCGGAGCGCATGTCCTGGAAACCGTCTACCGGCGATACCGGCACATAGCCGCCCTTTACGCCTGGGCGATGCCCCTGGTTGCCGCCATCCATGTCCAGGCCGCTGGACCACGAAGCCTCGTCAGACTTGATCTTGACGAAGCAGCCCGACATGTCGTCATTCCAGGTGATGCCGTCGAAGACGAAAAATTCCGGCTCAGGACCGAAATAAGCCGTATCGCCCAGGCCGCTGGACTTCAGGTAGGCCTCGGCACGTTTGGCAAGTGAACGCGGGTCACGGTCATACCCTTTGAGATCGGAGGGCTCGACCACGTCGCAAGTCAGGATAAGTGTGTTTTCTTCGCGGAACGGGTCCATGTGAGCCGTAGTGGCGTCGGGGATCAACACCATGTCAGACGCTTCGATGCCTTTCCATCCCGCAATGGATGATCCATCGAATGCCACGCCTGTTTCCATCTTTTCTTCGTCCACCGTGTGGGCGGGAACAGTCAGGTGATGCTCTTTGCCTAGCGTGTCGGTAAAGCGAAAATCGACAAAAGCAACTTCACGATCTGCAATTAGCTTAACAACGTCTTCCGGGGTGGACATATAGGGGCTCCTGCGCCAAAAAATCACAAAATAATAAAAAGATGAATAACATTAAGCAAAACACATGCCAACTTTCACGGAAACCACAAGGGCGCATAGCATGCGAACGAACCACATTGGCTCCCCATAACGGGGCGTCATGCACCATTATGGGGCAAATTACAGTGCATCGATGATTTTGGATCGTTACTCAAGGAATTCCGCCTGCAAATCGTTCAAGAATCGCCAACCCAGTGCACTGGCCCGGAAATGGCCCAGTTCCGGCTCCAGCAGGCCTCTTGCCCGGGCGCGATCGACGGCCGGCTTGATGGAAAGTAGCGACAAGCCCGTGCGCTCGCGGAAACTGCCGGATGCGACGCCGTCTTTCAGGCGCAATGCGTTCAACATGAATTCGAAGCCCAGCTCGGCTGGCCCGATGATGCGCTCCTCGGCAATGTGGCTGCCATCGCGGCGAACCGATTTCTCGATCCAGGACGCCGGGTTCTTGAGTTTGGCCTGCCGGATTATCCTGTCATGGAACGACAGCTTGCCGTGGGCGCCCGGACCGATACCAAGGTAGTCGCCAAATTCCCAATAATTGACGTTGTGCAGGCAGCGCTGCCCCGGCTTGGCATAGGCCGACACCTCGTATTGCTCCCAGCCGCCTGCGCTGGTCGCTTCACTGATTAGGTCTTGCATCGCCGCGCTGGTATCGTCGTCGGGCACGACGGGCGGATACTTGGCGAAAACGGTATTGGGCTCCAGCGTCAAATGGTAAAGGGACAAATGCCCTGTCTGGAACGACATGGCTTGCTGCAAGTCTTTTGCGCAAGCTTCCACAGATTGCCCAGGCAGCGCATACATGAGGTCCAGATTGACCCGTTGCACCGAACGTTGTGCGATCTCCACCGCAACCCTTGCCTGGCGGGCGTCGTGTATGCGCCCCAAGGCCTTGAGTGCCGCATCGTCAAAACTCTGGATTCCCAGTGACATGCGGTTCACGCCGCTGGCTGCATAGTCGGCAAAGCGGCCCGCCTCGACGGCGCCCGGATTCGCCTCCATGGTGATTTCAGCATCGGGCAGCAGATTCAAACAAGCCCGCAACATGGCGAGCAACTCATCCATCGCCTTGGCGGACAGCAGACTAGGCGTACCGCCGCCGATGAAGACAGACATCACCTGGCGGCCCCATATCAATGGAAGCGCTTGCTCGAGGTCGGCTTGCAGAGCATCCAGATACTCTCGCTCGGGCACTTCGTTCTTCAATTCGTGGGAATTGAAGTCGCAGTAGGGACACTTGCGCACGCACCATGGCACATGCACATACAAGGACAGCGGAGGGAGACTGGTAAGCGCCGACGAGGCGCTGATGCGCGGAATGACGCCGGGTTTTCTGGCTTGTTCTGCCGCATTACTTGGGAAGGTAGGATGCACCTGAATCTCGGAAATTAAGAAGTAGCCGTTGCGCCGGCTTGATGGCTCAACGCCTGCAGCAATGATTGCAAGGCCTGTGCGCGGTGACTGCAACGATTTTTCTCGGCGGGATCGAGTTCTGCTGCAGTCTTGCCCAGTGACGGCAAATAAAAATGGGCATCGTAGCCGAAACCATTGCTTCCCTTTGGGCCGTCAATGATAAGGCCCTGCCATACGCCTTGCGCGATAACAGGCATGGGATCATCCGCCGAGCGGACATACACCAGCACGGCCACGTAACATGCGCTGCGATCTTCGATTCCGGCCAACTGCTGGACCAGACGACGATTATTGGCGGCGTCGGATTTTTCGCCGCCCGCAAGCGCGGCGTACCTGGCGGAAAAGACCCCGGGCGCGCCCTTGAGCGCTGCCACGGTCAAGCCCGAGTCATCGGCCAGCGCGGGCAAACCGGTAATCTGACTGGCGTGACGCGCCTTGGCAAGCGCATTCTCCACAAAAGTCAGGTAAGGCTCATCGGCCTCGGGCACGCCCAGTTCTCCCTGCGCGACCATATCGATATCGGCCCGCGCAAGAATGGCGGAGAATTCCCTTAATTTGCCAGGATTGTTCGAAGCTAATACTACTTTAGTCACTGCCATTCTCCGTTGCGCCGTCCTTGACCAGCAAGGAAACCAGTTCCTTGGCAAAAACAGGCAGCTTATCAAAGTGTTTGACACAGATGTGCAGGCGCCGCAACGCCCACGCGTCGTTCAAGGTAATTATCTTCAGGGGTAAATCTTTTACGTAACGCAGCGCGGCGGATTCCGGAATTACGCCTATTCCGACCTGCGCGGCTATCATGCGGCAGGCGGCCTCGAAATTACTGACCTCCACCCGAAAGCGCAATACCCGACCCAGGTCGTCCGCCGCCTGCAGCAGAAAGGCATGAATGGCGCTGGCTTCGGACAGCCCCACGTAGTCATAGACCAGGGTTTCATCGAAGTCGACGGTTGCGTTCGCTGCCAAGGGGTGATCCTGGTGCGTGATGAGTGCCAGGCGATCCGTCCGATAAGGCAGGAACTCGATGCTCTCACCACCTCCCGCCTGCGCGGTAATGCCTATATCCGCCGTGCCGTCGGCTACAGCCTTGACCACCAGATAGCTCAGCCGTTCGCGCAGCTCGACATTGACGTCGGGATGTGCTGCGAGGTAGTTGGCCAGTATCGTAGGCATGAACTCGTTCATCGCCGTCGTATTGGCGTACACCCTCACCCGCCCTTTAACGCCGCTGGCGTATTCCTGTATATCGCCGCGTAAATGCTCGAGCTGGCGCAGCACCACGCGCGCATGCCGCACGAACGCTTCGCCCGAAGGGGTAAGAGTTACTCCCTGGCTATTGCGATAGAAAAGCGCTGTACCCAGATGATTTTCCAGGTTCTTGACCCGGTTGCTGGCCGCCGGCAATGACAGGAATGAACGTTCCGCACCCTTGGTCATGCTCTGGGCGCCAGCAACATTGACCATGAGCTGCATGTCGGTCAAATCAAAATGCATCGCCATGTATAGATATTCTCTTCAAAATTGGCAAACCCGGGCTTAAGCAAGCAATAATTGGCAAGCAGCAAGCAATAGGGCAAAGTTACTGTCATTGTAATGAAACCGGACGCCATCACGCCATGCAGCAAGCCATCCAGCCCTTCCAGGAAATCCGCGACGCCATTCGCGACCTGTGCTCCCAGTTTCCCCCCGAGTACTTTCGCAAGGTGGACCACGAACGGGGCTATCCCGAGGAATTCGTCAAGACCCTGACGGAAGCAGGCTGGCTTGCCGCCCTGATTCCTGAAGAGTACGGCGGCTCGGGCCTGAGCCTGACGGAAGCTTCGGTCATTATGGAAGAAATCAACCGCAGCGGCGGAAATTCAGGCGTATGCCACGGCCAGATGTATAACATGGGCACCCTGTTGCGGCACGGCTCTGTTGAACAAAAGCAGCGCTATCTTCCACGCATCGCCACTGGTGAACTGCGCCTGCAGTCCATGGGCGTAACCGAACCCACCACAGGCACCGACACCACGAAGATAAAGACGACCGCCGTAAAGAACAACGACCGTTATGTCATCAACGGACAAAAGGTATGGATCTCTCGCATACAGCATTCCGACCTGATGATACTGCTTGCGCGCACGACCCCACTGGATCAGGTAAAGAAAAAATCCGAAGGCATGTCGATTTTCATCGTCGACTTGCACGAAGCAATAGGCAAGGGCATGGAAGTGCGCCCCATATTGAATATGGTGAATCACGAAACCAATGAATTATTCTTCGACAACCTCGAAATCCCCGTCGAGAACCTGATCGGCGAAGAAGGCAAGGGCTTCAAATACATTCTGGACGGGCTCAACGCCGAACGCACCTTGATTGCGGCCGAGTGCATAGGCGACGGACATTGGTTCATCGACAAGGTGTCCGCCTACGTCAAGGAACGCATTGTATTCAATCGTCCCATTGGGCAGAATCAGGGCGTGCAGTTTCCCATCGCGCGGGCGCACATCAATGTCGAAGCCGCCAGCCTGATGCGCTACGAAGCATGCCGGCTGTACGATGCGCATCAGCCCTGCGGCGCCCAGGCCAATATGGCGAAGCTGCTTGCCGCCGATGCATCGTGGGAAGCCGCGAACGCCTGCCTGCAGTTTCATGGCGGGTTCGGCTTTGCCAACGAATACGACATCGAGCGAAAATTCCGCGAAACACGGTTGTATCAAGTGGCGCCTATTTCGACCAACCTCATTCTTTCCTACGTTGCCGAACATGTGCTGGGCCTGCCCCGCTCATTCTAGGCGTATGACTCTGTTTCAACTGACCTGTAACCTGGCTGGAACCCCGACATGACTCATCCCAGTGCCGAACTTGCTGAATTCGCGGCTCAACTCGTTTACGAAGACATTCCGGAAAACGTTCTGCGCCGCACCGAAGATTTGATGCTGGACTGCCTGGCTTCGGCGCTGGCAGGTTCCAGCGCCCGCCCGGTGCAAACCATTGCACAGTTTGCCGACACCATGGGTCCCACCAGCGGTCCCTCGGAAAACATGATCACCCGGCGAAGCACCAGTCCGCTTTTCGCCGCCATGGTCAATGCGGCGGCCGCCCACATGGTCGAACAGGACGATGTGCATAACGGCTCGGTGTTTCATCCTGCGGCGGTCGTTTTTCCGCCCGCCATTGCCACCGCGCAGGCGTTAGGGCGTTCCGGGAAAGATTTGTTGGTGGCGTGCGTGGCCGGCTATGAAGTCGGAATACGCGTGGGCGAATTCCTGGGACGGTCGCACTACAAGGTTTTCCATACCACCGGAACAGCGGGCGCACTGGCGGCTGCCGTGGCCGTGGGCCGCCTGTTGAACCTGAACAAAGAGCAAATGCTTCATGCGCTGGGCTCCGCGGGCACGCAGGCCGCCGGCTTGTGGGAATTCCTGCGCGATGCCGCCGACTCCAAACAACTCCATACCGCCAAGGCGGCGGCAAACGGCCTGACCGCCGCCTACCTGGCGCATGACGGCTTCACTGGCGCGCGACATATTCTGGAAGGCCCTCAGGGTATGGGCGCCGGCATGTCGCAGGACGCCGACCCCGCAAAATTGACCGACAGACTCGGAACGCGCTGGACAGTTCTTGAAACCTCGTTCAAATACCATGCATCCTGTCGCCACACCCATCCCGCAGCGGATGCGCTGCTGGACGTCGTCAAGTCGAATGACCTGGCGATCGACGATATCGCCAACGTAGTCGCACATGTCCACCAGGGCGCTATCGACGTGCTGGGTCCGGTAACCCATCCCACTTCGGTTCACCAGTCCAAATTTTCCATGGGTACGGTACTGGGACTCATTGCGCAACAGCGCCGTGCGGGCCTTCCCGAGTTCGACGCCGCCCTTGATGACCCCGCGATCGCCGAGTTCAGATCCCGGGTATCGATGGAACTCGACACAGAAGTCGATACCGCCTATCCCCGACAATGGATAGGCAAGGTCACCGTGCACACGCACGACGGCCGCGCTTTCATGGCTCGTGTCGACGAACCCAAGGGCGACCCGGGCAATACACTCAGCAGAAGCGAAATTGAAGACAAGGCGCTAAGGCTGGGAACCTACCGTAATGCCTCAAGTCGGGAAGAAAGCCAGGCACTCATCCAAAAAGTCTGGAATCTTGCAGACGCCGAGATGGTCGGCAGGTTCATCGTCTAGCCTTACTGCTGATCGAAACGTTCAGCCCAATGCCTTCCTCCTGATCGAAACATTCAGCCCAATGCCTCCTTCTGGGCGGCCACAAGCTGGACTATCCCGTCTCTGGCCAGGTCCAGCAAGGCATCGAGCGCTTCCCGATCGAAGGTCTGGCCTTCCGCTGTGCCCTGCACTTCCACAAAATGGCCGGCGCCCGTCATGACAATATTCATGTCGGCGCCGCAGCCCGAATCTTCAATGTAGTCCAGATCCAGTACTGGCCGGCCATTGACCAGTCCAACCGACACGGCGGCCACATGGTCCAGCAAGGGGTCGGATGCGATCAGGCCCTGCTTCAGCAAGCCACGCGTTGCGATTGCCGCAGCCAGCCAGGCCCCGGTGATACTGGCACAGCGTGTGCCGCCGTCTGCCTGCAGCACGTCGCAATCAAGGTGCAGCGTGCGCTCGCCCAAGGCGCTCAGGTCGAACACGGCCCGCAAGCTGCGGCCAATCAAACGCTGGATCTCCTGGGTGCGCCCGCTCTGCTTTCCGCGCGCCGCTTCGCGATCGGAGCGCGTATGCGTTGACCGCGGAAGCATCCCGTATTCCGCGGTGACCCATCCCTGACCTTTTCCTTTCAGGAAAGGCGGCACTTTTTCAAGCACGCTGGCATTGCACAGCACATGCGTATCGCCCGCCTTGATCAATACCGAGCCTTCGGCGTGGCGTGTATAACCAGTCTCGATGGACAGTGGCCGCAATTCAGTGGTGCTGCGCCCCGTCGGGCGAGGGGTATGAGATGCAGACGCAGGCGTTGGTTCGGACAAGAGAGACTCCAATAGAATGTCGAGGATCAGGAAAGAATCATACTTCACGCAAAAAGCGTCGTGGCGGGGCTGTCTGCACCGGGCCGATAACGGCGCTGCGGCAGCGGCGTCGAAGCACCATCGAAGCACCATCGGTGCACCATCACGGCCTATCCGGCGCGCCTTACAATAGCAGTTTACGCACACTACAGGAATTCCTCTCCATGATCCGTAGCATGACCGCCTTCGGCAATGCGCGCGCCGAATCCGCACAGGGCAGCGTCACCATCGAATTCCGTACCGTCAATAGCAGGTTCCTGGACATCAATTTCCGCTTGCCGGAAGATCTTCGCATGGCAGAAGGAATCATCCGGGAAAAACTTGCTGCAGCGGTTACGCGCGGAAAGGTCGAAATACGCGTCAATTATGTGCGAGCCGACACCCGCGCAACCGCAAGCCTCGATCCCGACTATCTGGCCATGCTGGCTGCACAGCTACAGGCCGCGCGCGGCGTCATCCCGGATGTGCCGGCACCGCGCCTGTCCGAGTTGTTGAACGGACCGGGCGCCACCGAAAACGCCGGCTTCGACCCCGAAATCTGGACCGCAATGTGCCTGGAAGCTACGGTTCAGGCGCTTGCCGAATTGCAGGCAGCCCGCGAGCGCGAGGGCCAGCGCCTGGCGACCATGATGAATGAATGCGCGGTTGAAGTCAGCGCCATTGTCGACCAGGTAGAAGAGCAACTGCCGGCCCTGCTTGCCGAGCACCAGGACAAAATCAGCAACAAGTTGCGCGATACCTTGATGGCTGTGAGCCCCGGCGGCTTTGCCCAGATCAGCGGCCCCGAGCTTTCCGCACGCATTGCCCAGGAATCATCGCTTTTTTCCCTACGCATCGATGTGGCCGAAGAATTATCCCGCTTGCGCTCGCACATCGCCGAACTTCAGCATTTGCTCAGCACCGGCGAAACCCTGGGCCGCAAAGACAAGAAGAACAGCGGCAGCGCCGGCAAGCGCCTGGACTTCCTGTTCCAGGAAATGAACCGCGAAGCCAACACATTGGGATCCAAGGCCAGCGCCCTGAGTGTCACTCGGGCGGCCATCGACCTAAAACTGCTTATTGAGCAGATGCGCGAACAGGCGCAGAATATCGAATAGGACTCACACCGGGTGCAAGGTGCTTGCGCCCGATGCGCATGACTGGTATCTATAGTATGCATTCCTGCCTACAGCATCTATTGAGCGAGATCCCATCATGCCAACAGACACGAACAACAAACCAGCAGGAAATCAGCCGCTGCACAGCGGCGCAACCTTGCCTGCCACTCCACCGCCCCGGCCTGCACTGGCAGGACTGGCCATCTTCCTTGATCTCGATGGCACCCTGGCGCCCATTGCGCAGACACCGGACGAGGCACATGTCCCGGCGGCTACGCTTCATTTGCTCGACGACCTATGTCGAGCAAATGCCGGTTCACTCGCTATCGTGTCGGGTCGCGACACACCCGACATCGACCGGCTTCTGGGACCGCTGCTTCTGCCCTACGCCGCCTTGCACGGAGCGCGGATAAGATTGCCGGACGGAAAAACCGAAACTTTGGCTGTGCCGCAAGAAAGCCTAAGAGACATATGCATCACGGCAGAAAACCGGATGCGCAGCCTGCCCGGCACGATACTTGAACGCAAAACCTTGTCCGTCGCGCTCCATTACCGGAACGCGCCTGGGTTCGAACCAGAAATACGCCAGCTCGCCGCCGAAGTGCTGCTCAAACATGGGGCTATATTCGAGATTCAGGATGGCAAGATGGTCGTTGAAATAAAGCCCCGTGGGGCAAGCAAAGCTCTCGCCATCGAACGCTTCATGGGCATGCTGCCCTTTCAGGGCCGCATCCCGCTCTACGTCGGAGACGACCTTACCGATGAATCCGCTTTCCGGATCGTCAATAGCCTGAACGGAATAAGCATCAAGATAGGCGAGGGCAGCACGCAGGCCTGCTGGCGGCTCGATGATCCGCCAGCACTGGTTGCATGGTTAAGCTCGCTACTTGCTGATCACGTTTACGGCAACCACACTGCTCCAATAGACGGGAGACACAGCCATGAGTAGGCTAATAGTCGTATCAAACCGCGTCGCGTCTATCACCGAAGGCAAGAGTTCAGCGGGAGGGCTGGTCGTGGGCGTCCTTGACGCCTTGCGGGAAATGGGGGGAATCTGGCTGGGCTGGAATGGAGAGATCGAAACCGATCCCGTACAGCCTCCCTTGACCCACAGCGAAAAAAACATCGATTTCGTGACGGTAGCGCTGACGCAGCGGGAGTATGACCAATATTATCGCGGCTTTTCCAACGGCGTGCTCTGGCCCACATTCCACTACCGCATCGACCTGAGCCGCTATGTCCGCCGTGATTACACTGGTTACCGCGCCGTCAATCGCCGGTTTGCCCAATTACTGACGTCATCGATCACCAACGACGATATCGTCTGGGTCCACGATTATCATCTGATTCCCTTTGGCCAGGCCTGCCGCAGCCTGGGCATAAAAAACAAGATCGGCTTCTTCCTTCATATCCCATTTCCCAGTCCTTCGGTACTGCGAACGATTCCATCGCACCGGGAACTCGTCGAATCGATGTGCGCATACGACCTCGTCGGCTTCCAGACACAAAGCGACGTGCAAGCATTTATCGACTATGCAACACGGTATCTCGATGCAACGACCAACGGCGACACAATCAGAATGGGCGACCGAAGCATAAAGGTAGGCGCCTACCCGATCGGGATTCAGCCCGAACAAATAAGGGCGTTGTCCAAGGAATCCCGGCATTCCAAACCGCTGGATGCGCTGAAAGAGGGCCTGCAACATCGCAAGCTCATCGTCAGCGTCGACCGCCTTGACTACAGCAAAGGCCTTATCGAACGATTCAATGCATTCGAATGCCTGCTCGAAAGCTCCGCTGCCCATCGCGGTAAAGTCACACTGGTCCAGATCGCCCCGCCCTCGCGGCAGGACGTCCAGGGCTACCGCCAGATACGACGTCAGCTTGAAAGCACCGCCGGACGCATCAACGGAAAATGGACCGAACTCTCGTGGACGCCCATTCGCTACATGAACCGCTCATACGAGCGGACGCTGCTGATGTCATTTTTCCGGGTGTCTCAGGTAGGCCTTGTTACGCCTTTGCGCGACGGCATGAACCTCGTCGCCAAGGAGTACGTGGCCTCACAACCGGCACATGACCCCGGCGTGCTTGTATTATCCGAATTCGCGGGCGCCGCAGCGGAAATGTCCGAAGGCGCGCTGATGGTCAACCCCTACGACGTGCAGGGCATGGCGGATGGCCTGAATCGCGCCCTGAACATGCCGCTTGAAGAAAGAAAGCAGCGGTATGAGCATATGATGGGCGTACTCAAGAAGAATAACCTTTCTGTCTGGCGCGACCGTTTCCTGACTGACCTCGGCTCGTGAATTTCAATCCACTTCCTGTTGCTGCTCTTCATGCCGAATTTTCAAGAACCTTTTCCTTGCGCAGCCTATATTCGAGAAGTCGGCCGCGGCGCGCGCGGCGGACGCAGCCTTAGCCGCGACGACGCCAACGCAGTCTACGGCGCAGTGCTCGCGAATCGCGTCAGCGACCTCGAGCTTGGGGCGCTGCTGATCGCATATCGCGTCAAAGGAGAAACCGCCGAAGAGCTTGCAGGCATGCTGGACGCAGTACATGACACGATAGCCAGCCTGCATTGTCCCATTGCCACGCCCGTGGTAATTCCAAGCTATAACGGCGCGCGCCGCCGTCCCAACCTGGTCCCCTTGCTGGCGCTACTGCTGGCCAAACGAGGCATCCCCGTACTCATTCACGGAATACTGAGCGATGCCGGCAGAGTGACCACAGCAGAAATACTGAACGAACTAGGCATTCAACCGGTATTCGATGCCGCGGAAATTGAAGCCTCACTTGTCCGTAGCCGCTTGGCCTTCGCCTCCATTGATACCCTGGCGCCTGCGCTTGCCCGCCAGTTGTCCCTGCGTACCGTTTTAGGTGTGCGCAACTCGGCCCACACCTTGGCCAAGATGTTGCAACCCTTCAGCCAACCAGCCCTAAGGCTTGTCAACTATACGCATACCGCTTACCGCGACACGCTCGCCGAATACTTCAGCTTGCCAGGCGCCGCCGGCGCTGCGGGCGTCCTGTTAAGCCGAGGCACCGAAGGCGAGGCTGTCGCCGATACGACGCTCGCCCGCGAGGCGCTATGGTTACACGACCAGGGCAGCGAAACACTGATTCCGGCGGCCGATAAAGACAATCGCGACACGCCTGCCCTTCCGGATGCCCACGATGCAGCGACGACGGCGCGCTGGATAGCGGAGGTCGTTGAAGGAAATATTCCCGTGCCCCGGGCGATTGCCGACCAGGTGAACGCCATTGTGCAGATTACCAACAAGAAATTCGGGTAAGACAGTAATGTCCGGCCACATGCCTGGGTGCGTGGGGCGTGCCAGTGTCAACAGAGCAGTTCAATAGTAGGCACGTCAGCTAGCATACTCTCTTGCGCAGCCTTTCCATCCTGCATCAGCCCGATCAAATCCATGGTGGTGGACCGGCGCGTCAGCATCAGGCAGGTAACCTCTGCGGATTGCACTCGACTTGCGTGCCAGCAATCGGCTGCCATACACAAGCCCTGTCCAGGCTTCACCGTAAAGGCCGAAAGAGTACTTAGGTCCGGGTTACCGTCAGCCGCGCTTCGGGCGACGATATGAATGATTGATCCGGTGAGCGGCACAATGGCTTGCTGGGTTCGCAAATGCTTTTCCAACTGGCTGATGCTGTTCGTGCTTCGATAATTGACCCAAAGGATCTCCGGCTCGCCATCTTGCCCGGCATCGAAGATGTGCTCCCGCCAAAAGTCGGTAGCGGCATTGGCGAATGATGGAATGGCTGGATCGGCAGGAAAAGATTTGCCCAGCATCCAGCCATAAGAGGCAAATGCAGCAGGAGCAATGGGCTGGGCACGTAGGGTAATAGACATAGCGCGATGATTACCTGTCTCTAAAAAATGAAATACCGATATCCAGACAGGTCGTTCGTTATAACACGATGCTCAAAACAAAAAACCCCCGCACGGGTGAGCGTGCGGGGGTTTTCTTACAGCATAAGAGCTTGACGATGACCTACTTTCACAGACGTACGTCCACTATCATCGGCGCAAAGGCGTTTCACGTTCCTGTTCGG
>JAKFFG010000083.1:0-75507 GCA_036675275.1 Pseudomonas sp.
CCCTGGCAACGCCAGGGGCGTAGCGCGCGAAGCCGGAACAGCGCCCGACACACCCGCCTTTCTTAAGAACGAAAAGCCGTCCCCAACGCCTGCGCGCTGCAGCAAGCCTTGTAAACTCCTCGACCCAAAATGCTCTAGACCGGCGCCTTATTGTGCCGGCGCCACCGGTTCGCCCAGGTTCAGCATGAGCCGGTTGGCCCAGGCAAAAATGGCGCTTGCGTGCAGAAGGTCCAGTATCTCGGCATCGGTCATGCCTACATCCTTCAAGGCCTGAATATCGGCAGGTCCAAGTTGATCGGGCTCCTGCGTAAGCCGTATGGAAAACTGCACGATTGCCTTCTGACGGTCGCCGCTGCCCGCCGTGTGCGGGTCCTCGAACACTTGCGTCACGGTTTCGTTCTGCTTGGCCAATTGCTCGAAGCGCTGCGCGTGCACCGATGCGCAATATACGCAACCGTTGATGCGCGATACCGTCAGCGCGCCCAATTCGCGATCGGCGCGCGCCAGGCCTCCCGGCGCGTACATGATGGCGTTGTAGGCTTCGGAACGCTGTTTCAGTATGGCCGGCTGGTGTGCCAGCAGCAGGTAGTAGTCGGACTCCTTGGCCTTGGGGTGGCTCATTTCGAGCACTTCAATCTGTTGCGGCGTTGCAGTATCTACCTTGACAACATCCAGCCAGGCTTTCCAGTCCAGTGTCTCGTTGGTGTATCCCTTGATTTTGATCAGGTCGTTCATGATTGCGACTCCAGCGCCTTCATGGCCTGCAGTCCGGCTGTCAACCGGATCTGGTACGACAGGAAGGCGATCAATTGGGCGAGTGTGATGATATCGGGTGTGAGAATACCGGCTGCCTGAAGCGCCTGGACGGCCGCCTTGTCGCCCTCTACCGGCTTTTGAATGAGCTTGGCGGTGAATACCAGCAAGGCTGCCAGGCGGCCGGACTGCAACTCTTCCAGCCCGCTGCGCCCCACAGTCTTTAGAGTGACCGCATCGACGCCATATTGGTTGAGCAAGCCATGGTAGTGGCTCTCCAGGCTGGCAGATTTGGAAAGCACACATGCGTAATACGCCACCAAAAGCCTTTCCTGAATCGTAAGGCCACCGGCAGCGGGATCGAAGAAAAGCTCATAGCTGCCTTGGGTGGCGACCGCCACCTTTTCACGCCCATGGCGCGTTGCATAGAGCGTCTCGCCGGGTGTCAATCCCACCACACTGTCTATCAGATCGTCGCCGTACGACGCGTTGGTATTGCTCATGAAGTCCTTCCTGCAGCAAAAAACAAGACAATACCGGCTTATACCGCAACACGCCATTCATCGCCGAACACTTCAGGCTCGTCAAAGGCGACGAGCTGCGCGAAATGTTCCTGAATATTCTCTGTGTAAAGCAGGCTGGCTATGCCTTCGGACAGGCGCGCGGCGCCGTCGCTGATGGCCGGGATATCGCCCGATACCGTGCCATGGGTCAATGTTGCGGGATAGCAAAAGCAATGCACGCGCGACAAACCGGGAAGGTCGCCTTCACGTTTTTCCTGGAATTCGAAGCTGGGGCCCAGATCGGGCGAATCCAGTAATTCGCGGTCCGCCGCACCTTCTGTGGGCGTGTAGCGGTCTGCCCATACTCGCAGCTGCGGGGCAATGGTGGCATATTCGGGCCGGCTGTGCCAATCGATAATGAAGCCGGTGGAAAGAATGAGGAAATCCAATTCGAAGGTCTTGCCGGGAACTTCGACCTGCAGAGCCGACCCTTTTTCCTGCACCTGCAGGACGGATGCGCCGAGGTGAAAATGCGCATTGGCGTGTTGCGACACGCGCAAAACGCTGGCGCGCGGAGGCGGTACCTGCTGCACATTGATGTAATGGCGTATACGCCATTTCCACTCATCGGGAAGGTTGACATATCCTTGGACAAAGCCCGGATTTCCGGCTGCCTTGGCCTTGTTGATGCGGGGAATGTCGCTGCGGCGTATCAGCAAGTCTACGCGTGCCGCACCATTTTCCAGCGCCGTGCCGGCGCTGTCCATGGACGAAGCGCCCGCGCCGACCACGCCAACCCGCTTTCCGCGCAGAGTGGAATAGTCCAGCGGGTCGGATGAATGCGCCCAGCGCTCGCGCGGAATCGACCTGACAAAATCGGGGACACTTGCACCGCCCAGCCCTGCCCGGCCCGTGGCAAGCACCACGCGCCGCGCATATACCGATAGCTCGGCAGAGGGCGTTTGCATTTGCAGCTCGACATAATCGGCATGGGGAACAATGTTGGTGACCCTATGCTCGTTGCGAACATCGATTGTCATGACGCGGCGGTACCAGCGCAGGTAGTCCATCCATTGAAGACGGGGAATCTTGTCCAGCGCGTCCCAGGCTGCCGTACCGAATTGAGCCTCGAACCAGGCGCGAAAAGTCAATGCCGGCAAACCAAGAGCCGGACCCGTCAATTGCTTGGGAGAACGTAAAGTCTCCATGCGGGCAGTCGTGGCCCACGGCCCTTCAAAGCCTTCGGGCGCGCTGTCGAATACGCACGCGCGTATTCCCAGGTTGACAAGCGATGTGGCAGCGGCAAGGCCGGCCATGCCAGCACCGATGACGGCCACATCGAGCAGTTCCTGGTTGTTTACGCTGCCCGTTGGTACCCAGGCTTTGGCCGGCAATTCGAGCCAGGAAAGGTCCTGGGCCAGGCGTTGCTCCAGGGCGGGCAAGCCGCAAGGGCTTGAAGAAATAAGGCTGGTCATTAGCGTGCAATAGTGCTGTTACGGCCTAAAGCGTATCACTAACCTGATCTGAAGACAGCGAGAACGGCTGAGGAATCGTCGGGAGACCGCTCAGGTCGCCCGGTGCGAAATGAGGGATGCACTCGTTGGCATAGTCCCACATGGCCCGAATGAAGCGTTGCCCGTCGTCGGGCACTACGCGATCACGATGTGTGATGACACCCATCATGTACGGAACATGTGCATCGAACGGGAGGTATATTACGCCCTCGGGCTTGAAGGCCGCCGCCGTGAACGGGTCGACAAGCGCTATGCCGACCCCGGCGCGAACCAACGCCAGCGCATTCATATAGGACGTCGTTTCGATATGCCGCCGGGGATTCGCCCCGCTGTTCTGGAGCAGTGCCGTCGACAGTCTATGCCGCAAACCCGAGACATTCGACATGGAAATTACGGTGAACGTGCCCAGGTCTTCTACCCGGATAAGCTCATTTCCGGCCAGGGGATGATCGACCGGCACCGCCACCAGGCAGGGCGCCTGTCCCGACCAGTGCAAATGGCAGCGGCCGAGATCGATGGGCAGGCTGGTGATTCCGATGTCTGCCAGTCCATCGGCCACCAGATTCGGAACTTGATTGGGCCGCGCCATATCGATCTGCATCTTGTCCGCAAAAATGGGACTGCTGCGCTCGAGCCGGCCTAAAACGGTGGCGGCCAGCGACGTGCACAATGAGGTATTGGCGGCAACGCGCAGTGGTCGCGGCTGGCCCCGTGCGATTTCGCGCGTTCGGGTGTCGAGTTGCTGCAGACCCGCCAGAACATTGTGCACCTCTTCGTAAAACTGACGGCCCTGGTCGGTGAGCGTCACTTGAGGGCGAGTGCGCGTGAACAACGTAAAACCCAGTTCATGCTCAAGATCTTGAAGTTGCCGGCTGACGACCGGCTGTGATCGGTCGAGCAGGCGCGCTGCCGACGTTACGCTGCCAGCGGAATAGACAGCGGCGAATGCCTCGAGTTGGCGAATTTCCATGATGAGCGTCGACATCGGGTAAGGGTGAATGCGGATTGCAAATATGCACATTATACATTTTGCAATAACTGGCATGCTTGTTTTACATGGTAACCACGCCATTAACATGGTTACCGGCTGGGCGTGTCTACGGCTTTTTTACACCAAAACAATTTTCCAGTGCGGGAAATGTACCGTCCCGGACATCGGCAGCATATTGTTCCACCGCAGAACGTATCACAACACCCACGTCGGAATACTGACGCGCGAATTTAGGAATGCGGGAACCGCTCAAGCCCAGGATGTCTTCCGTGACCAGGATCTGGCCGTCGCAGGCGGGCGAGGCGCCGATACCGATGGTGGGAACCGCGAGTTCTTCGGTAATGCGCCGCCCCAGCGCCTCGGCGACGCCTTCCAGCACGATGCCGAATGCGCCGGCCTTTTCGTGCGCCCGCGCATCCTGGAGTATGCGTTCGGCCGATTCATCGCTCATGCCCTGCGCCTTGAATCCGCCCATGGTGTTTACGTATTGGGGCATAAGGCCCACGTGCGCCAGTACCGGGATTCCGCGATCCACCAGAAAGCGCGTGGTCTCGGCAAGCGCAATGCCGCCCTCCATCTTGACGCCGTCGGCCCCGCTGGCCGCGAGCACTCTTGCGGCGTTTGTGAATGCCTGCTGCGGCGATTCCTGATAGCTTCCGAAGGGCATGTCCACAATGATGCAGGCATGACTGGTAGACCGTACCACCGCGGCGGCATGCGCAGCCAATTGATCGGCCGTGATCGACAGCGTATTGGGCAATCCATAGCCGACCATTGCCGTGGAGTCGCCTATCAATATCATGTCCAGCGCGTCGTCGAGCAGACGCGCGAAAGGCGCAATATAGGCGGTAAGCGCCGCAATCTTCTTATGGCCTTTATACGCCATCAGCTGCGGCACGCTGATACGCTTTACCTGACTATGCACACTCATTTTCACTCCGTAAAATCCGAGGGTCAAAAGCGATGGGAATCCGGAAGACTCCCCTCAAGACAACGACCGTATAATCGATCAGAATCAACTAAAGAACAAATCCCTGGCGTCGCGGCAGCTGCGTCATGCTTCATATGCAACCATGGAGAAGAAACATGTCCACCAGCCAGAACACCGTATCGTTCCATGATGGTCGCAGCGCCCCTCAAGTGGGAATGGGCGTATGGCAAGTCGAGAACGATATGGCCAGCTCCATCGTGAAGACAGCCATTGATATCGGCTATCGCTCCATCGACACGGCGGCCATTTACGGCAATGAAGCAGGCGTAGGCCGCGGTATTGCCCAGTCGTCAGTCAAGCGCGAAGACCTTTTTATTGCCACCAAATTATGGAACGACCGCCATGGTCACGATAGCACCAAAGCGGCCTTCGACGAGAGCCTTGAAAAGTTGGGGCTCGATTATGTCGATCTCTACCTGATCCATTGGCCGGTACCCAAGGTCGGTCTGTTCATCGAGGCATGGGAATGCATGATCCAGCTGCGCGATGAAGGGCGCGCCAAGTCCATAGGGGTCTGCAACTTCAATATCAACCACCTCGAACAACTATTGGACGAAACCGGCGTATTGCCCGTCGTGAATCAAATCGAACTGCATCCGCAATTCCAGCAGGCCGAGCTGCGCGACTTCCATGCGGAACACGACATCATCACCGAAGCATGGAGCCCCCTGGGCCGCGGCCGTATGTGGGACGAACCCACCCTGAACAGCATTGCACGCAAGCATCAGCGCTCAGTTGCCCAGGTAATGCTGCGTTGGCACACGCAGCTCGGGAACATGGTCATTCCCAAGTCCGTAACGCCCGACCGCCTCAAAGAAAACTGGCATATATTCGATTTCGTCCTCGACGATGACGACATGGCGGCCATTTCAACACTCGACAGGCCGGACGGCCGCGATGGCCCCGACCCCGAACTCTTTCGGGTATTGAAAACCTGATCCACACCTGAAAGGTGTCGGCAGGCCGGCAGGGTTGTACATTTGCCGTCCAGCGGGCGCCACGCCGCCCGCCAAGGCCAGTGAGGCCGAGGCTTCAGTAATGCGGTGGTTTTTCCTGTGTGTATGTGTCGGCGTCGGGCTCACCGCCCTCGCCGCCAGACTCGCCCAGGCGCTTCACCAATGCCGTGCAAAGCAGGCGCAGCTCGTCGATCTGCTTCTGCTGTTGGTAGACCATGTGGTTAAGCTCCTGCGTCAGGTCGTCCTGGCTGGTCAGTTTGATTTCAATTTCAATGAGGCGATCTTCGATACTCATGCTGTCGCTACCACGTGGAAACCGCCATTCTAACCGCGCGTCGACACGCCGGGCGTCGGTACGCCGCGCGTCGATACGCCGGGCGCCGGTGCTCCCGGCGCCGATGTGCTTGGGCGCCCGGCACCGAGCCATTGCAGATCAAGATCGATACTATTCAAGGGCCATCAATGAGCACTGAAACAGCACTCGCCATGCATCTGCAAATGCTGGCCGAATATCACTATTGGGCCAATACGCTGCTTTCGGAGCATGTGGCAGCCATTCCGGACGAACATTACTTTGCCCCGGCCGGACTTTTTTTCGAGTCGATACACGGCACACTCAACCATATACTGCTTGCCGACCGTGCGTGGTACGGGAGGCTGGCCGGCACACCTGAACACTTTGCACGGCTCGATGCGGAGCTGGAATGCGATCGTACGAAGCTGATAAGGGCACTGGCCGGGCGGCACGACCTATGGCTTGCGCTGATCGCGAATACACCGGGCGACGTCATGGCCGGCGACCTGCACTACACCACCACCGCCGGATCCCCGGCCACGCGTCCTTGGCTGGGAGCCTTGGCTCATGTCTTCAACCACGCCACTCACCATCGCGGTCAAATCACCGCAGCGCTCACTCGCTACGGCTATGACTGCCCGGAACTGGACCTGATCTATTTCCTGGCCAGGCCCAGCCCGGTGTAACCGGTCGCGCGACCGGTTTTATTTGTCCAGCAAGTTGCGCAGCACATACTGCATGATGCCGCCATGGCGGTAATACGAGGCCTCGCTCGGCGTATCGATGCGCACCATGGCGTCAAACTCGACATTACCGGCCCTGACTTTTACCATAGTTGGTATGCGGCCTTCGTTCAAGACGGTAATACCGGAGATATCGAAGACCTCTTCGCCGGTCAGGCCCAGCGTTTGCGCGTTCTGGCCATGAACGTACTGCAGCGGCAGGACACCCATGCCCAGAAGGTTGGACCGGTGAATGCGCTCGTATGATTCGGCGATGACCGCGCGCACGCCAAGCAGGACCGTACCTTTGGCCGCCCAGTCGCGGGATGATCCGGAACCATATTCCTTGCCGGCCAGAATGACCAGGGGCGTAGCCGCCGCCAGGTAGGCGCTGGACGCTTCGAAAATGGTTACCACAGGGCCGCCCGGCTGCGTGAAGTCGCGGGTATAGCCGCCTTCGGTGCCCGGTGCGAGCTGATTGCGCAGCCTGACATTGGCAAAGGTGCCGCGTATCATTACCTCGTGGTTGCCGCGGCGTGATCCGTAAGAGTTGAAGTCGGCCGGCATCACGCCATGGTCAGTCAGGTATTTGGCCGCCGGCGAATTGCGGGCAATAGAGCCCGCCGGGCTGATATGGTCGGTCGTGACTGAATCACCCAGCTTGGCCAGTACGCGCGCGCCGGCAATGTCTGATACCGACTCGGGATCGCGAGGCATGTCCTGGAAATAGGGGGGCTTGCGCACGTAGGTCGACGTTGCGTCCCAGTCGAAGATATCCCCCTGAGGCGTCTGCAGTTCGCGCCACCGCTCGTCCCCGGCAAAGACGTCGGCATAACCGCTTTTGAACATATCGGACACGATCGAGGATTCGACGACGGCAGCCACGTCGGCCGCCGATGGCCATATATCTTTGAGATAGACGTTTTCACCTTCCTGATCGGTGCCGATAGGATCGTTGAAAAGGTCGATGTCCATGGTGCCCGCCAGGGCATATGCCACGACCAGCGGCGGCGACATCAGGTAATTCATTTTCACTTCGGCATGGATGCGGCCTTCGAAGTTACGATTACCAGAGAGCACCGACACGACGGACAGGTCGTGCTCGGTCACCGCTTTGCTGACCTCCGGAATCAGAGGACCTGAATTCCCTATGCAAGTGGTACAGCCATAGCCCACCAGATTGAACCCGAGCGCTTCCAGATATGGCGTCAGCCCGGCACGATCGTAGTAGTCGGTGACGACCCGCGACCCGGGCGCCAGACTGGTCTTGACCCAAGGCCGACGGCTGAGTCCCTTATTTACCGCGTTCTTGGCCAACAAGGCGGCCGCAAGCATGACCGTCGGATTCGACGTATTGGTGCATGAAGTGATGGCCGCAATGACGACCGAACCGTGATCGACCTGACCGTGCGAACCGTCGGGAAGCGTGATGGAAATGGCGTCGCGCGCCCGCAGACCGCTGATCGGTGCTTCGTTCACGTGATCAGTCGGTTTGGGCGACTGAGTGTCGGAGTCGCTGCGGGACGGGGTGTCGGATGCGGGAAATGACTCTGCAACTTCTTTATCGTATCCCTGGGGCTTTTGCTTGGGCTCGCCCACAAAGGCGGCCAGCGCCCCCCGGAAAGCCTGCCTGGCATCCGACAGCGAAATGCGGTCTTGGGGCCTCTTGGGGCCGGCTATGGACGGCACTACGGTGGAGAGATCGAGTTCGAGACGTTCAGAATAGCGTGGCTCGGCCGCCGGGTCGTGCCAAAGGCCCTGCTCTTTTGCGTAAGCCTGAACAAGCGCTACCTGCTCCGGCGAACGCCCTGTGAGCTCCAGGTAGCGCAAAGTCACATCGTCGATTGGGAAAATGGCAATGGTCGAACCGTATTCGGGACTCATATTGCCTATGGTGGCGCGATTTGCCAAGGGCACCGCAGCCACGCCGGGGCCATAAAATTCAACAAATTTTCCCACCACCCCGTGTTCGCGCAAGCGCTCGGTAATGGTCAGGACCAGGTCGGTGGCCGTAGATCCTTCCGGCAAAGAACCAGTAAGCTTGAACCCCACGACCCGGGGTATCAACATGGAAATGGGCTGACCCAGCATGGCGGCTTCGGCCTCGATCCCGCCCACACCCCAGGCCACGACGCCCAGGCCATTGACCATGGGCGTATGCGAGTCGGTTCCCACGCACGTATCAGGATAAGCCGTAGCCACGCCGTCTTTCTCTTGCGTGAAGACTACGCGCGATAGATGTTCGAGATTGACCTGGTGGACAATGCCGGTTCCCGGCGGCACCACCTTGAAGTCATGGAAAGCGCTCTGCCCCCATCGCAGGAACTGGTAGCGCTCCAGATTGCGTCCATATTCGATATCCACGTTCTGTTCGAATGCCGACTTCGAGCCGAAGGCATCCACAATGACTGAGTGATCGATAACGAGTTCGACCGGCGCCAGTGGATTGATGCGGCTGGCGTCTCCGCCCAAGGCGCGCATTGCTTCACGCATCGCGGCCAGGTCGACAACGGCCGGCACGCCGGTAAAGTCTTGCAAGACCACACGTGCAGGCGTGAATGCAATTTCGCGACTGGGTTCCGCGTTGGCATCCCAGGCGGCCAATGCCTTGATATCGTCGCCGGTAATGTCGCCGCCATCTTCAGTGCGCAACAGGTTTTCCAGCAGAATTTTGAGACTGTACGGCAGGCTAGCCACATCCAGTCCAGGGCCTGCAATGGCATTCAGCCGATAAATTTCGTAGGGCTTGCCGTTTACGTCAAGCGTTCCGCGAGACCCGAAACTATTCACACTAGCCATGATGAATCTCCTGTAGATTAGTTGTCTGCCCGGTACAGGGGTAGGATCAGCATTCACCTTATCATGAGGAATGCCCGAGACCAAAGAATCGGATGCGCAAGTTGCATGAATCCTGCAATTGCCCACACCGCCCGTCCGGCCAATCAGCAAGCAGGCGGCCATAGTCGCTATATTGAGGGAAAGATGCTGCTCCACACCACAGCAGAACTTTCATCTACGGAGCCCCCATGAGCCACCCTCATTTCTTTCAGACCGCCATCCGGCTTACCATGTATGATCCGCTCGCCGAATTATTGGGCGCGGCCGACAAGGGCCTGGTCGAATACTGCTACACCGATGTCGTCAAACTGGCCGGACACTCGTGCCCGACAGTAGCCGGCGCCTACCTGATGACCATCAAGGCGCTGAAGCGTCTCTATGCCGACGGTCATCCTGAACGCGGCGGCATAAAAGTCGAATTCCGCGACGACCAGCTGCACCATGTCACCGGCGTCGTCGCAAACGTTGTCGGCTTCATCACCGGAGCGACCACCGACAGCGGGTTCAAGGGCCTGGCCGGTAAATACGACCGCCGCAACCTCATGTCGTTCAATGCACCTATCAGTGGCGAGATCCAGTTTCAACGACTCGATACCGGCGCCAAGGTAGCCGTGAATTTCAATGCAAGCGTAGTGCCCGCCAGTCCAGCCCTGATGCCCATGCTGCAAAAAATCCTCTCCGGAGCCGCCTCCAGCGACGAAAGCAGCCGCTTTGCCGACGAATGGCAGGAACGGGTCGGGAAGATCCTGGCAAATGCGGACCATCCCGACTTAATCACTTGTGCTTGATAAACGCATGCTGGACCGAAAATGTTAGCCTAGGGGTATCTACCTACAGGAAATAAAATGACGTTCGTGGTTACCGAGGCATGCATACAGTGCAAATACACCGATTGCGTCAGCGTTTGTCCCATGGATTGCTTCATGGAGGGCCCAAACTATCTGGTGATCAATCCCGATGAATGCATAGACTGCTCAATATGCGTGCCCGAGTGCCCGGTGAATGCCATCGTCAGCGACCACGAAATCGCCGACGATCAGAAGCACTTCATCGAGATCAACCGCGACCTATCCCGGCATCCCCGATGGAAACGAATTTCCCGCGTGAAGGCGCCCATGCCGGACCATGAAAAATGGTCCAGCGTAAAAGACAAACTGCAGTATCTGCAACACGAAAATCCCTGAGGCTTATCTTCTTGTGAAGGATCAACATGCGCACACTTTCGTCGACGACCGCTTTTGCCGCCGCCATTACGATATCTGTCCTTGCGTCGGGCGCGGCTCATGCCGCGCCAATACGCTACGAGATTGAACCTACGCATACCTTTGTGAATATCGAAGTCAAGCACTTCAACACCTCCACCGTGCGGGCTCGCTTCGATAAGGTCGATGGCTTCGTGGAACTGGATCGCCCGGCGCAAGCGGGTAAGGCCGAAATCACCATCGATACAAAATCCATCAGTTCCGGCACGCCCGACTTCGACGAACACCTGAAGAGTGCCGACTTCTTCAATGTATCGGCATTTCCCCAGGCCCGATTCATCGGCACCGGCTTCCGCTATTCAGGCGACAAACTGGAGTCCGTAAGCGGTGAATTGACCATGCTGGGTAAAACGGCTCCCGTGACCCTTACCGCAAGCAGCTTCAATTGCTACGATCAACCAGTCCTTAAGGTGCATGTTTGCGGAGGAGACTTCTCCACCGACATCAAGCGTAGCGAATGGGAAATGAACTGGGGTATTGATATGGGCGTTCCAGATAGGGTGCGCCTGCTTATCCAGATCGAAGCCATTCAAAAGTAAGCGGACATAGGTCTACGCTATCAACTGAATTTACACAATCAACTGTATCTATTTAATGAGAGTCATTATCATTCGGGAATAGTTAGATTGTGGAGTCGCTCATGTTGTTCGTTGCCCAGAAAACCAGCCAGGTCTTATTGCACATGTCGGTCGCCTTCGGCGTTACCTATGCATTTACCGGGTCGTTGGCCACAGGCGGGCTGGCTGCCCTGCTCGAGCCGGTGTGCAATGTGTTGCTGCTGCCGCTGCACGACCGCTTATGGAACAAGTTGCGTCTTCTGCCCTATGCCTCCGCAAGTCCACGATTTTTCCGAAGCGCATTTGCGAACTCGTCCGGACCCATGGGGCGACCGAAATAATAGCCCTGCATTTCGTCGCAGCCATTGGCCTGCAGGAACAGCGCCTGTTCTATCGTTTCCACGCCTTCGGCCACAACGTTGAGATCCAGTCCATGAGCCAGCGCAATGATTGCCCGGGTGATCGCCGCGTCGTTGGCGTCGTGCGTAATGTCATTAACGAATGAGCGGTCGATCTTCAGTACATCGATAGGAAACCGCTTCAGTGAGCTCAGAGACGAGTAGCCAGTCCCAAAGTCATCCACAGACAGTAGAACACCGAGACGCTTGAGAGACTGCAGAATGGTGATCGCCGCTGCCGTATCATGCATGACAGTGCTCTCGGTGATTTCCAGCTCAAGCCGATCGGGCGCGAGCCCGGTTTCGTACAGTACCTTTCCGACTTGCTCGACAAGGTTGGACTGCTGGAATTGGCGCGCCGACAAGTTGACGGACACGATCAATAAAGGCAATCCTTGCTCTTGCCATCGGCAGGCCTGGGCGCAAGCCTCACTCAACACCCACATACCGATAGCTTCAATACATCCATTATCCTCGGCGATAGGAATGAAACGGGCAGGCGACACCTGGCCCAGTTCGGGATGGTCCCAGCGCAACAGCGCTTCCACTCCCACCACGACACCCGTATTGAAATTGACCTTCGGCTGGTAATGTATCGTCAGCTCATTATTGGACTGCGCATGGCGCAATGAGCTTTCCATAATGAGATGCTCGCGCATGGTGCGCTCCATGCCGGGGATGTGGAACCGATATGCATTGCGGGCATCCCTTTTTACTGCGCTCATCGCCATATGCGCCTTGTGCAACAAGCCATGCTCCGAGGTAGCGTCATCGGGAAACAAGGCAATGCCGATGCTGGCGCTCAAGAACAGCTCATGGCCTTGTACAAGAAATGGCTCGCGCATCCTGCGCAGCAAGGTTTCCGCAAGGCCGGCCGCCTGAGCGCGATCAGCGATCGGGTGTTGCACGATAATAAACTCGTCCCCGCCCTGACGGGCAAGCATATCGCGTGAGCTCAAAGACTGGGCCAGGCGGTCGACGCAGGCACGGATCACCCCATCTCCCGCGGCGTGGCCGAATACTGCATTGACTTTCTTGAAGAAATCGACATCCAGGACCAATACGGCAAGTTCGGTCTTATTGGGAACTGCACGAAGGACAACTTGCCGCAATGTCTCTACAAGGGCTACACGAGTGGGCAAGCCGGTAAGCATGTCGCGTCTTAGCCGATCACGTTGAAACTGTTCCGAACGTCGGAACTGATGACGCGATTCGCGCACCACATGCAGGAAGATCACATAATACAAATATCCACAAGCGACCGACTTGCACAGATCGGCAAGAATATACTGCGGTCCCAGGGGCCCTGCGTACACCATTAGGTACAGCTCGCCCAGACTGAACACAATAGCGGCCGTCGCGAGGTAAAAGGCTTTTCCGTCTCCCAGAGCGCTCGCACGCCAAAGAAAAGCCAGCGCGGCTGCCAGATATAGCACTACCAACGTTGAATGGACCCATACCGCCAGAGGTTCGAGCCGCTGGCCTTCGATGAACGAGTGCGGAAGATCGTTCAGTCTGGAGTGTTCTGCCCAGGCAATTGCTGCAGCGAACAAAACCGTGCCGGCGATAAGAGCGTAGCGCGTGCGCTTGCCGGCATGCATATTCCACGGAGTGGCTGCCACAGCCAATAACGCCGCCGCAAGAATCCCGTTTGATGCCAGCCCGAACACAGTGGCTCTGGACAGGACATCCAGTGCGGCCACATCACGCATTCCAACCATGAGCAACAAGTGGCACAGGGCAAGCAGTGCGGTGGCCAGAAACGCCGCCGACAATATCACCACGTTGCAGGCAACCTTGCTGCTGATGCCCTGCCACCCAAGTGCGAATATCATGAACGCGAAAACAATGGAAAGCACCTCCATACCCGTTTGTACGGGAAGGTGGAAGTTTCCCAGGTCGGGGACATCCGACGGCTGGGCAAGCGCCAGCCATACCAAAGGACAAGCCAGAATCAGGATGCTAAGGCATAGATACCAGCGGCCTCGAATAGCGCCTTGATATCGCTTGAGCTCGATAGCAGTCGCGAGCATGGGGTCAGCCACGGCAAAAGATCTTCGTAGCGGCGGCAGCCGAAATGCACGAATGTCGAAGAATCATCGCCGGTGGGCAGTCTGGACTCATATAACGAGGCGCTAAATGACGAAAAAGGAGAATTATCTCAGGAATTATGCAAAAGTAACATTAAGTATTGCCTCATGAATAGCGCTACAGTGTTTTTTTTTCAATGCCAGCGAAACAGAAGGCAAACCATGACACGCATCAATTGCGTTCCCGTAGAAGAGCTCAGCCGGCAACATCTTGTCGCGGAATATCGCGAGTTGCCGCGCGTCTTCGCGCTGGCACGAAAAGCTGCGGAGCGCAGGGACATCAAACTGATCGAGCATTACACCCTGGGCAAAGGCCATGTCCTGTTTTTCTACACGCGCCTGGCCTACCTCGCGCGCCGGCATGCCGAGCTCGTACGAGAAATGCAGCGGCGCGGATACAAGCCCGCCTTCACCGCTCCGCTGGAAGAAGCTCATGCCGACATCCCTGCGGAACTCTGGGGCGACTGGAGGCCCACGGAAGAAGCGCTGGCCGTCAATCGGCAACGTATCGCCGAACGGCAGCGGGAACGGAGCGACACCGCCACCGACCCGCTCCGGCAACATGGCATGCCGCGGGACGAATATTGAGCGCCACCGCAAGCTCAACGGACACTGGCTGTTTCCAAATAGGCGCTGTCATTTCCACTGCATTGCTAAAATGCCATGGAAACGTTGAATGCGAGTACATATGTTCGCGCTATTCAAAGACCGCAAAGATGCGGGCCACCAATTGGGACTTGCACTCGTCGGCCATTACGGCCAACGTGACGACGTGCTGGTTCTTGGCCTGGCGCGCGGCGGCGTACCGGTAGCCCATGAAGTGGCTGCCCTGCTTGATGCCCCCCTCGATGTAATGTTGGTTCGCAAGCTTGGACTGCCGCAACACAAAGAATATGCCATGGGCGCCATCGCCAGCGGCGGAATCGTCGTGCTGGACAATGAAGTGATGCGCACCATGGGCATAAGCAGGCAGGCGCTTGATAACGTCATGGAAGCGGAACAAAAAGAACTGAGCAGGCGTGAGAAAAGCTATCGTCCTCGCGGCGCGGCCAGGAAAATCGAAGGACAGACCGTCATATTGGTGGATGACGGCCTGGCAACCGGATCCACGATGCGCGCGGCCATTGCCAGCGTCCGGGGCAGCGGGGCCCTGAAAGTCGTGGTCGCCGTTCCTGTGGCGGCGGGTGAAACCTGCGAAATGATCCGAAAGGAAGTCGACGATGCAGTTTGTCTGGGTACGCCGGCTATGTTCCGGGCAGTAGGACTCTGGTATGAGGACTTTCCCCAGGTCAGCGACGATGAAGTTCGGGCCTCACTGGCATGAGAAAATCATGCCAAACCCTTGGCCAGCCTGTCGCTACGGCCCATTTTTCTTAACGCCCGCGAGGGCGGTTTGACTATACGGAGGCGCCAACGTTGTAATTTCTACGGCTTAGTAACGAAAAGTAGCTTTTCCAGGTAGACAATATGCTCTGAAGGGATTACATTCCTGCTTAGGTTTTCAAGTTCGTTGAAGTTAGCACAAACCAGTACCAGAAAAACTGTACTTTTTTGCTCATATCTCCACGCCTTGACAGTCTTTTGCAGAGCATGTCGCTCGTCTTTTTAGGGATCGCAAGAAATGGCAACAGAAACTGGTATTGTTAAATGGTTCAACAACGAAAAGGGCTTCGGCTTTATTACGCCTGAAGCCGGTGGCAAAGATTTGTTTGCTCACCACACCGACATCGTCGGCACAGGTTACAAGTCGCTCGAAGAAAACCAACGTGTTTCCTACGAAGCAGCTGAAGGCCAAAAAGGCCCACAAGCCAAAAACATCCAAGTTATCTAATATAACTCGGTTGGTAAAAAGCCCGCTTTCGAGCGGGCTTTTTTTATGAACCATACCTTACAAAGCCCGCCGCCTTGCTACACCCTCGCAACCGCCACCAGGGCCGATACGATTTCGACGTACTGACCCGGAACAGCCCGCAGCTTTCGGGCTTTGTCATCGCCAACCTCAATGGCGAGCCCAGCATAGACTTTGCCAATCCCGCTTCAGTCAAGGCGTTGAATCGCGCGCTGCTGAAAACCTATTACGGTATCGAACATTGGGATATTCCAAAGGGCTATTTGTGTCCGCCCATACCCGGGCGCGCCGACTACGTCCATTATCTGGCCGATTTGCTGGCAGACAGCCATGGCGGCCGCATACCCCGCGGCCCGGCGGTGCGAGTGCTTGATATCGGCGTCGGCGCCAACGTCATCTACCCTCTTATCGGGCACGCGGAGTATGGATGGCGCTTTGTGGGTTCCGATATCGACAAGGTTGCGCTTTCATCGGCCAGGGCCATCATCGATTCCACCAAGGGGCTTGCCGAGGCCATCGAAGTGCGCCGGCAGAAGTCGCCAGATCACATACTGCACGGCATAATCAATGCCGGCGAGCGCTTCGACCTGACCTTATGCAATCCGCCCTTCCATGCCTCGGCGTACGAAGCGCAGAACAGCTCCGAGCGCAAATGGCGTGGCCTGGGAAAGTCCGGGCCCGGACATAAGCCGCCTGTATTGAATTTTGGCGGCCTCGGCACTGAACTCTGGTGCGAGGGAGGCGAAGCGCTCTTCATACGGCGCCTCATTCAAGAGAGCCGCGAGGTATACAAGCAGGTGTACTGGTTCAGCACGCTGGTCTCAAAGGAAAGCAACCTGCCCGACGTATTGCGCAGCCTCAAGAGGGCCGGAGCCCCGTTCGTACGCACAGGGGAAATGACCCAGGGGCAGAAAAAGAGTCGTTACGTCGCCTGGTCATTCCTTCATGCCGCAGCACAGCGCGCATGGCACGAGCAGGACTGAAAATAATTACAATATCGGCCTTATCTTATAAAGAGAACGAATGTGAGAAAAGTTGTACGCGGCAAACTTCACGGCATCCGTGTCACCGGCGCAGACCTGGACTACCATGGCTCCATCACCCTGGATCCCGACCACTGCGAAGCCGCCGGCATTCTGCCCATGGAATTCGTGGATATCTGGAACAAGAACTCGGGCGCGCGCATCAGCACCTACGTCATTTATGGCTTGCGCGGATCCCGATGCTGCATACTGAACGGCGCCGCGGCGCGCACCTGCCAGCGTGGCGACGAAGTCATTATCTGCAATTCCGTCTATGTAACCGAGAAAGAAATCGAAGAGATCAAGCCGGCCATCCTGACTTTCAATCCCGACAACTCCATCAGCGAGCGTCTGGGATACAGCGTTACTCGCGACGAGCAGGACCGCCTGGCATTCGAGATCCTGAAATTCGACTAAGCCGTTCGCATACATCGCAGCGCAAAGCGATACACACCGGGAGCAGTGCCTGTCAATAACTCAATGTTAGATTTCAAGCAGATCGAGGCCTTTGTCTGGGTGGCGGAGCTGGGCAGCTTTCGGGCTGCATCGGAAAAACTCCACACCAGCCAGCCTGCGATTTCACAGCGGATCGCGGCAATGGAATCCGCCATGGCCGTGCGGCTGTTCGAGCGCGGCGCCCGAGGCATAAAGCTGACGGAGAAGGGACAGGAATTGCTCTCGCATGCGCAACGCATGCTTGCCTTGCGCAACGAAATGCTCACAGTGGCCAAGGCACAGAACGCCATACGCGGCACGCTGCGCCTGGGTTCGGCCGAAACGCTGGTACAGACGTGGCTGCACTATCTGATTGAAGCGTTGCATCAAAAATATCCGGCCTTGGTCGTCGAAATACATGTCGACACCACGCATGTATTGCGCAGTCAGCTGGCGGCGCACCAAATTGATCTCGCCCTGCTGGTCGGGGAATCGCATGACGCAAAAGAAGAATCCTTGCACTTATGCGATTACCGTCTCGCCTGGGTGGCCAGCCCCGCCCTGAAATTGCATAATAGGCGGGTGCCCCTGGCGGAGCTCGGCAAGTATCCCGTTATTACTTATCCGTCGGCCAGCCTTCCCTACCAGTCGGTCAAGGCCTTGCTGACGCAAGCGGGCATCAAGACACCCCGAATTTATGGTTGCGGTTCCCTCAGCACCATTGTGCAAATGACCTGCCGAGGCATCGGACCGAGCGTGATCGCACCGGCCGTCATTGCCGAAGAAATTGCGGAAGGAAAGCTTTGCATATTGGACGTGGAAAATACGCCCGACACGCTGAGCTTTTACGCGCGCTGGATGTCTTCATGCGACGATCATACAGTGCGCACGGTCGCACGGCTGGCACAGCGCATTGCAAGTAGCCAAAACGCCCAAGCATAAGCCAATCTTATCGGCCTGCATGCTGGATTTCTATTGGACAAGACCAGCAAGATAGTATGCAATCCAAAGATAGATAACCACGCTGGTGGAGCCTTCATGCAAATTATCAATAGTGCTCACCGGAAGCTTGCGTCAGAAGCTCAACGTTGCCGCGAATCAATACGCCGCGGCGAGCATAATGGTCCAACCGCCGGACTGGCGCCGGGCTGCGTGCAAGCCAATCTGATGATCCTGCCGCAAGACCTTGCCGGAGAATTCCTGCTGTTCTGCCAGCGCAATCCCAGACCCTGCCCGTTGCTTGCTGTCACCGAAGCCGGACAAATCGCCGTGCCTTCCCTGGGAGACGATATCGACATCCGTCAGGATGTTCCGAAGTATCGTGTCTGGCGCAACGGGCAGCTGGTGTCCGAGCCATCCAGCCTGCTGGACCTGTGGCGGGATGATCTGGTCTCTTTCCTGATAGGCTGTTCGTTCTCGTTCGAAGAAGCGCTATTGGCCGACGGCATCGACGTTCGCCATATCACCCAGGCCACGAACGTCCCCATGTACCGTACCAACATTCCCACTAGCGGGACTGAACGCCTGCACGGCCCGCTGGTCGTGTCCATGCGTCCCATGATAGCGGCTGACGCAATCCGGGCCATACAGATTACCTCGCGCTTTCCGGCCGTACACGGTGCTCCGGTTCATCTGGGCGATCCGGCGCTCATAGGCATAGCCGATATCAATCGACCCGACTATGGTGATCCGGTCACCATCCGCGAGGGCGAAATACCCGTGTTCTGGGCTTGCGGGGTCACTCCGCAATCCGTCATTCATACGGTCAGGCCAGAGTTCAGCATTACGCACGCCCCCGGGCACATGCTTATTACCGATATCAGCAATGCCCGTCTGGCTTCGTTCTAACGCTTTTACATGCAGGTTCACCTAACGACAGATTCGATTCAAGCAGTGCCGTCGTCCTCAACTCAGGAGATTTCTTATGAAACGTATGCTTCTTCCGGCGCTGGCCGTCAGTGTCTTGCTGGCAAGCCCTGCCGCCATGTCCCAGCAAAAAGTCGACAATCTGCCAGAGACACATGTACAGGTTGTCGGGGGTCTGAGCAATCTGACGGCATACCAAAATGCCGAGCAGCCTTTCTGGACCAAGACGGTTCCCGAACTCTCCAACGGGAAAGTCACTGCTTCGATCAAGGGATTCAACGAGATGGGCCTGAAAGGTCCGGAGATTCTTCGCCTTATTGGCCAAGGAGTCATTCCCATCGGTACGGCTACGCTGGCTTATTTCGCAAGTGACAATCCTATCAACGAAGCCATCGATCTGGCCGGACTGGCGCCGGATGTGAAGGTCGCCCGCGAGATCACTGAGGCTTTCCAGCCGGTTTACGAAAAATTCTACGAAAAGAACAACATCAAAGTACTGGGATTTTCGACTTATCCCGGCCAGGTTCTGTTCTGCAACGCCGACATCTCGGGTCTGTCGGACATCAAGGGAAAGAAGGTCCGCACCAGCAGCCGCACCACAGCTGAATTCGTCCAGGCGCTGGGCGGCACCAGCGTGACGATTCCTTTCGGTGAAGTTGTCCCGGCATTGCAGAACGGTGTAGTGGACTGCGCGATTACCGGATCCATGTCGGGCTATTCCGCCAAATGGTACGAAGTCAGCACGCATCTATATGCTTTGCCGATCAACTGGAACCAGCAGATACACGCTGCCAACCTGGCATACTGGAACAAGCTCGATCCGAAAGTACAGGACTTCCTGCAGAAAAACATTAAGGTCATGACCGACAAAATCTGGGATGCCGCTGCCAAGGAGACGCAGGAAGGCTATGACTGCAATACCGGCGCGGCCGCCTGCACGCAACCGGTCAAAGGCAAGATGAAACTGGTGCAGCCCAGCGAAGCCGACCGCGAGCTTCTTAAGAAAATCACAGTGGAAACGGTAGTGCCCAAGTGGGCGGCCCGCTGCTCCGCCGAATGCGTGAAAGACTTCAACGAAACAATCGGCAAGAAACTGGACATCGTCGCTGTCAAATAAAAAGGAAACACCCTTACATGGCTGCCGTCATCCAGTCGGCAGCCATGCTCACTCAACGGGCGATCATCATGACCACACTAGAACGCGACCAATTGCTTGACCGGCTCCTGCGCGCTGCAAACTCATTGTCGCGCGTGGCCATCTGGGTAGCGGGCGGCCTTACGCTGGCGAGTGCGCTTTATATCACTGCCGACGTCATAACCCGCAAGTTCTTCAGCTTTTCTCTTGGCGGCTCCGACGAACTCTCGGGCTATGCCTTCGCCATAAGCATCTCATGGGCTTTGGCATTTGCCACTTTGCAACGCGCAAATATACGCATAGATGCCTTATACCAACTGCTACCCATCCGCGTGTGCGCCCTGCTGGACTGGATCGCTCTGGTGGGACTGGCGGTATTCATCGTTTTCCTGACCCGCTATGCCAGCGAAGTCGCCATCATGTCATGGGAACGCGGCGCCACCGCCAATACCGTCATGGCCACGCCCTTGTGGATCCCGCAATTCCTGTGGCTGGCCGGGCTGGCATGGCTTTGCATAGTGCTGGTACTCATGTTGTTGCGCTCATCCTTGGCACTTGTTACGGGCGACGTCAGGACGGTCCGGGCAATCTGCGGCATACGAAGTACGCAGGACGAAGCCGTGGAAGAGGCCGAATCCGGTAAACGCATGGTTCATGGAGAACGGCAATGATAGCCACCTCACTTATTCTCCTGTTGGTTCTTATCGGTATCAGCATCCCGGTAGGCGCGGCCCTGGGCGTGCTGGGACTGATTCTTGACCCTCTTTATTCCATGCTGCCGCTCACGCGCGCCCTGGGCGAAGTCTCATGGAGCACCAGCAATGAATTCTTGCTGGTCGCAATTCCGTTGTTCGTCATGCTGGGGGAAATCCTGCTGCGGTCGGGGCTCGCGGAGAGAATGTATAACGCGATGAGCCTTTGGCTATCATGGCTTCCCGGCGGCCTCATGCATGCCAACATTGGCGCCAGTGCCTTGTTCGCCGCTACATCCGGTTCCAGCGTTGCCACGGCGGCAACCGTCGGTACCGTGGCCATTCCACAAATCGAGAAAAAGGGATACAACGAATCTCTTTTCCTTGGCAGCCTCGCCGCCGGGGGAACGCTGGGCATCCTGATCCCGCCTTCCATCAACCTGATCATCTACGGCGTACTCACAAACACGTCGGTGCCAAGGCTATATCTGGCGGGCATCGTGCCGGGACTGCTGATGGCGGCAATGTTCATGCTGGTCATAGCGCTGGCCTGCGTAGCCAAACCCAAATGGGGCGGTGAGAAAATATCGGCGACATGGGCACAACGTCTTGCGAGCCTGGTTCATCTCGTACCGCCTTTGGGCATTTTTGTATTGGTCGTAGGCTCCATCTATGCAGGAATTGCCACGCCGACCGAGGCGGCCGCCCTGGGCGTGGTTGGCGCACTGATCCTGGCGGCCAGCATGCGCCGGCTGACGCTGCCCATGATGCGCGATGTGCTGGAAGGCACCATGAAGTCGACAGCAATGATTATGCTCATTGTTATAGGTGCCGCCTTCCTGAATTTCATTATGTCCGCGACGGGACTTACCAATGCCATCACCAGCACTATTTCCGGCCTGGACGTTACGCCCATGACCATGTTGCTGATTCTGGTGGTTTTCTACCTGGTTCTGGGCTGCTTCATGGAAACGCTGTCGATGATGATCACCACTATCCCGATCGTCACGCCTATCATGATGGCCATGGGCTTCGATCCGGTATGGCTGGGCATAGTCATCATTATCCTGGTGGAAGTGGCACTGATCACTCCGCCAGTGGGCCTGAACCTGTTCGTCGTCCAGAGCCTGCGCAAAAGCGGCAGCATGAACGATGTCATGATCGGCAGTCTTCCCTTCGTGTTCATGTTGCTTGCCATGGTAGCCATACTGGCTTGGCTGCCGGACCTGGCGCTCTGGCTGCCAAGGGCGTTCAGTTGAACGGCAATGGCGGGTTGCCGCAACACCATACATCTGCCATGCATTCATTTTGTATAACCCATTTCCGAGCTCCTCATGAAACTTTCTTTTCAGCTAACCCAGTCAAATAGCACAAGCACAGTCGATGTCGATATCACCACCTGCATTGTGGCCGGTTGGGCCGGCCGCGATCAGGAAGCGATCGAGCACCATATTGAAGAACTGGCCGAACTGGGCGTTCCACGTCCCAGCGCCGTTCCCTTGTATTACCGGATCGCTTCCAACCAGCTTACGCAAGACGCGGAGGTGGAAGTGGTAGGCGACGGATCCTCGGGAGAAGCGGAAGTCTTTATTTTCTCGCACGCGGGTCAAACTCTCATAAGCCTCGCGTCCGACCATACGGACCGCAAGCTGGAAGCCCACAGCGTCGCGCTTTCCAAGCAGTTGTGCATCAAACCCGTGGCCAATGTCGCCTGGGCCTACGATGAGGTGGCCGACTACTGGGATGAACTGGTGCTGCGATCGTGGATAGAAGAAGGCGGAAAAACAGTGCTATACCAGGAAGGACCGTTGGCCTTGCTTCGCCCCCCGCTGGAACTGGTGCGGGGTTATTTCGGGCACGAAAACATCCCGCAGAACAGCGGCATGACCTGCGGAACGGTAGGCGTCATCGGTAAGATCCGGCATGCCCCGACATTCGCCATGGAACTCTTTGATCCCCACCGCGAACGCAGCATCAAGCATAGATACACCATGAATATTTTGCCCGAAATCGCGTAAGCCCTTATTCATAAGAGAACATATGCCAGCCACCATCACTGAATTGCAACAACTCCTCGCAACCGGGCGTACCAGTGCACTGGAATTGACCAAAGCGGCGCTCGAGCGCATTGCTGCTCCCGAAGGTGAAGGCAAACTAGCCTTCACCCGGACGTACACCGCCCAAGCGCTTGCTGCGGCGCAAGCCTCCGACACCCTGCGATCGGCCGGAATCGTGCGCTCCGCCATCGACGGACTGCCCATCTCCATCAAGGACTTGTTCGACGTTCAGGGTGAGAACACCTTGGCGGGCTCGGTGGCATTGAAAGACAGCGGTCCTGCACAGTGCAACGCGCCAGTCGTACAACGACTGATCAATGCGGGCGCGATTGTCATCGGCAAGACCAATATGACGGAGTTCGCTTTTTCCGGCCTGGGCATCAATCCTCATTACGGCACGCCCAGCAGTCCCTGGGACCGTGCAACCGGACGCATTCCCGGGGGTTCGTCATCGGGCGCGGGCGTATCCGTGGCAGACGGCATGTGTGTGGCGGCGATAGGCACAGATACTGGCGGATCGGTGCGCATACCTTCGGCCTTTTGCGGCCTGGCGGGCTTCAAGCCGACCGCCCGCCGCGTGCCGGTCAACGGCGCGATTCCCCTGTCTGGCAGCCTCGACTCCATCGGCCCTCTGGCCGCCTCAGTAAACTGTTGCGCCATCCTTGATGCCGTACTGTCGGGCGAGCCGTACAGGGCGCCCTCGGCGCCCGAATTGCCGCAGCTGCGTTTTGCCGTACCCTCGACAGTCGTACTCGATGGCGCCGACGATCACGTCCGCAAGGTGTTCGACGATACATTGCGTACTATCCAGAGCCACGGCGCCAGGGTCGACCTTATCGAACTGCCCGAATTCGAACAACTGGCTCACATCAACCGCATGGGCGGGTTTGTATGCGCCGAGGCATGGGCCTGGCACAGGCAATTGCTTGGGCAGCGCGCAAACCAGTATGATCCACGTGTGGCATCGCGCATTATGCGGGGCAAGGACATATCGGCCGCCGACTATATCGATCTGCTGCGACAGCGCCGGGACTGGATCGCATCGGTTGAATCGCGGCTGCGGCCTTACGATGCCCTTCTGATGCCGACGGTGCCTGTCGTGGCGCCGGCCATCAAGGATCTGCAGGCGTCGGATGACGCCTATTTTGCGGCAAACGGGCTTATCCTGCGCAACCCCACTCTCATCAACTTTCTGGACGGATGCGCGCTTTCGATACCGTGCCATCCCGCAGGCACCGCTCCCGTCGGCTTGATGATTGTCGGCCCCGCCATGCAGGACCGCCACATTCTTGACGTAGGCGCGGCCCTTGAAGGAGTTTGCCGAGTTTGATCGCAAGCACCGGAGTGTCCGCGCAGGCGGCAACTATTACAGTGGAGCCGTCACCAGCCTGAAAGGTAATAGCCATGATTGTTCAACTCCACTCCAACCGCCGCCAGACCCATGTTGTTGAACAGGACCCACGGTGGGCCGCCGTTCTGGCTCGCGATCCCTCTGCCGACGGCAGCTTCGTCTATGCGGTCAAGACGACCGGCGTGTATTGCCATCCCAGCAGCTCATCGCGGCATCCTCGTCCCGAGAACGTGGAATTCTTCAACACGCCGGAAGCCGCCGCAGCGGCAGGTTATCGACCCAGCCGGCGGGCGACGCCCGACCATACGACTATGGCCGGACGGCGTGCAGCGCTGGTGGCCGATGCCTGCCGGTATATCGAAACGGCGTCCAGCATGCCATCGCTTGCCGAACTGTCGGCACATGCCGGCATAAGTCCCCACCACTTTCACCGTGTGTTCAAGGCGGAAACCGGCCTGACCCCAAAAGCCTATGCCGATGCCCATCGGGCAGCCAGGATGCGGGTAAGGCTGGCAGACCACAACTCCATTACAGATGCCATCTACGATGTCGGTTTCGGCTCGAACAGCCGATTCTATGAAGCCTCAGATCGATTGCTCGGCATGCGCCCAAAAGACTATCGGGCCGGCGGCGTCAATATACAAATTCATTTTGCTGTGGGTGAATGCTCGCTGGGGTCCATCCTGGTCGCTCAGAGCGGAAAAGGAGTTTGCGCGATTCTGATGGGCGACGATCCCGATCAATTGGTTCGCGACCTGCAGGATCAATTTCCACGTGCCACTCTGGTGGGCGGCGACGCGGAATTTGAACGACTCGTTGCCAAAGTCGTGGGCTTCGTGGAGGCTCCCGCACTGGGCCTGAAATTGCCTCTGGACGTACAAGGCACGGCATTCCAGCAGCGGGTCTGGCAGGCACTGGCTGAGATCCCGGCCGGTACAACGGCCACGTACACCGAAATAGCTACGCGCATAGGAATGCCGACAGCCGTTCGAGCCGTGGCCAGCGCATGCGGCGCGAACCGGCTGGCTGTTGCCATTCCTTGTCACCGTGTGGTGCGCCGCGACGGCAGCCTGTCTGGGTATCGCTGGGGCGTTGAGCGAAAGCGCCTGTTGCTGGATCGGGAAGCGTCTCAGCAGGGATAATGCCCGCTCAGTGCGGCGCAGCACTGGCCAACGGGAGCAAAATAGCAATGGTAGTGCCACGGCCGAGCTCACTCTCGGCCGTGACGAAGCCACCCGAACTGTTTGCAAGGGCATAGACCTTGCTAAGCCCGAAGCCGTGTCCCTTCTTGTTTGCTTTGGTTGAAAACATGGGCTCGAATATCCGGGCAATAAGGTCGGGCGCTATCCCTGTGCCATTGTCGCTGAACGATATGCTCACATAGTCGCCGGCTTGGGACCCAGTCGCGGCAGCGCGGGCGTCGTCCACACGGCGAACAGACGTCGACACGATGAGGCGCCCGCCGTTGGGCATGGCCTCACGCGCATTGTCGACCAGGTTGGTCATTGCGCTTATCAATTGAGCCGGGTCTGTACAGTAACACCACGTCGAGGGCGCGGTCGTCATCGCGATGTCGACCGTGTCGCCCGCGGCGCCCGCAAGTTCTCCCCACGAAGACTTGATAAGTTCGTCTACGTTGACGACCTTCATCTGCGCTTCAGCGGGTCGGGAAAACTCCATAAGATGCTGGGTCAATGCCGTACCACGCTCCACACCAATGGCCATCGCGGAACAAAGCCGGTTTGCACGATCGCCTTCAATTTGCTCACTGAGCATTTCAAGGTTGATGCCTATAACCATGAGAAGATTATTGAAGTCGTGAGCCACTTCACGAGCCATATGGCCCAAGGACTCCATTTTCTCGGTATGGCGCAATTTTTCCATGGCTTGGCGTTCTGGTGTTACATCGGCGACGACACCTGCAATACCCGCGAGTTTATCGGCTCGATAATACGCCTGCCCTGACAGGCGTATCCAGCGTATGGACTTGTCATTGGCCCGTTGTATGCGCTTCTCGAGTGCGATGGCCCCTCGTAGCGGGACTTGCTCGAATGCGGCCGTGACTGATTCACGGTCTTCCGGGACTATTCCGGCAAAAAGGGTTTCCAGCGGCACCGTGGCGTCTATACGCGGATTGCCCCATATCTTGTCGTATTCGGCCGATCGCCACAGCTCGCCGGTCGTCAGGTCAAGATCCCAGCACCCCACGCCTGCGGCGCACAAGGCATGCTGCATCATGTCCGCGTCGCTGCCCGGCCCTTGCGGTGGATGTCGAATCATTCCCAATGCCCTCTGCTCCTGATCAAATCAAAGCTTTCGCCTATGGATCACACTAAGTTTGGAAATCAATTCTTCCATGGGAACAGGCTTGCACAACTGATCTGTAAAACCCACGGCGCGCACTTTTTCACTTTGCCCATAGCCCGTCAATGCGATTGCCGGCACATCCGCGTTACGCTTGCTTCTACGCAGTCTGGCTAGCAATGCGTATCCATCCATATTGGGCATGCCCAGGTCCGACACCAGCACGTCGAAATCGTTGCGCTGCAAGAGATCGAGGGCAATGGCGCCGTCGGTCGCCGTTGTCACGATCGCACCGCGCATCTCGCATAAAGTACTGAGCACATCCAGTATCTCTTCCGAATCATCAACAAGCAGGACACGCATGCCTTCCAGGCTATCTTGCGCAGGCAGTCCGGAGCTACCGACTGCCTTGATGGCAGCGTGGCTGGTCAAAGGCAACCAGAGGCTGAAGTGTGATCCCAAGCCCTCACCCTCGGACGCCGCGGCAACCCGGCCGCCATGCGCCTTGGCCAGTTGATCTACGAGAGCAAGGCCTATGCCCAGACCACTGCGAGCCTGATCGTCATGCTGCCGACTCACTTGCTTGAACATATCAAAAATGCTTTCAAGGAATTCGGCTGCAATGCCAATACCGCTATCTTTCACATCGAGCCGTGCATAATGGTTGTCTTCGCAAGTGAGCGCGACCGTTACAGTGCCTCCGTTTGGCGTGAATTTCAATGCGTTGCTCAGCAAATTCCACACAATCTGCTCTATGCGGGTGGCATCACCCTCCACGATCAGCATAGGCGCCGCACTGTGTTCGATTCCTTCGGTTTCCAGCCTGATTCCGCTATCGCGCGCCTGCGGACACACGGCTTCCACTGCCGCCGCGACAAGATCATTGAGCTGTACCGGGCCGCGATTCAAGGTGAGCTTGCCGGTTTTAACCCGGGAAAGGTCCAAGAGATCGGCGATGATCTGGGCCTGGCTGCTTACGGAACGGCGGATCGATTCGACTGCCTTCATGGCATTTTTCGTAGCAAGTACGCCGGGTGAACGGGAAAGCAGGTCGGCGTTCAGCTGGATCAGGTTCAGTGGGTGGCGCAATTCGTGGGACATGATGGCAATGAATTCATCTTTCAGCACATTCGATGCCTGTGTTTCCTCAAGGTGGGACTGCTGTTCTTCTTGCTTTATGCGTTCGCTGGTCAGGTCGCGTGCAATTTTGGCATAACCGACCAATTCGCCGTCCAGCATGGGATGAACCACACCGCTGCAATAAAAGCGCGAGCCGTCTCTTCGAATATGCCAGCGCTCATCTGCAGCATGTCCCTGCTGACGAGCCGTGCGCAGCTCTTCCTGTGGAATGCCCGCCGCGCGGTCTTCAGGCGTAAAAATGATATCGATGAATTTGCCCAGTACCTGCGATGCCTCGTAGTCAAACATGAGTTCGGCGCCGCGGTTCCAGTCGGTCACCCGGCCCGTCTTATCCATCGTGATAAAGGCGAACTCGGTGGTACTTTCGACCAATAGTCGCATGCGCTCCGTGCTTTCACGCAAACGCGCTTGCGCGAGACGCAGCTCCGTAATATCGACAAAGTTCAACACGGCGCCGTCTATGCGGTCTTCGGCGGTGCGATATGGGAGTATCCGGGCCAGGTAGCTGCGCCCTTCGGTGCCGCTGACTTCCCGTTCCCCCAGACGCAGGGTATCAAATGCCTGAGCCGCGTCAGCCATCAACTGAGGGTAATCCAGCCGATGCGTGATATCCATGATCGACCGGCCGCTATCCGCCAGGATCAGGTTGAACAGCGTTGCCGACTTGGGCGTAAACCACTTGATCCGCATGTTGCGGTCAACAAAAATAGTCGCGATGTCGCTGGACGAAATGAGGTTTTGCAAGTCATCGTTGATCTTGACGGTTTCGACCACTTTGGTCTTCAGCTCATCGTTTACGGTGATGAGCTCTTCATTCATCGACTGCAGCTCTTCCTTGCTCGTTTCAAGCTCCTCGGTGGCCGATCGAAGCTCTTCATTTATGGCCTGAAGCTCTTCGTTCGAAGCTTTCAGCTCTTCGGTAGATGTCTCGGAATGTTCGATAGTTTGCTGAAGTTGCTCGCTCAACGCCTGCACCTCGCGCTCAAGAATCTGCAATGCCTTATTCTGCGCCTCATCCGAAGAAGCGCTTGCGACGGCTGCCTTTGAAGGCTTCGTTTCGTCGAAGGTGAGCAGCACCAATTGCTTGTCCCACTCAGCGTCGTGCAGGGGGTGTGCGCCCACTTTTATGCAGATGTCTTTCCCGTCCTGATGGATAAGCACGACGCGTGCATGAATAGCGCGGTTGGTCTTGAGCGCTTGGAGCACAGCGCTGCGGAGTTCCGCCCTCAGCTTGGGATTAATGAGCACAAGAATATTGTGTGAAGGATCTCCCCCCGCATGGCGAAGAAACCGCCCCGCTGCCTGGGACAGATGCAGTATCTGGAACGCCGGGTCGATCAGTACAGTAGGCGGCCCGTACTGATCCAGGGCGCGCTGATGCGCGCCGGAATAGGAATGGCGTTTGTCGTGAACGGGGCGCGCTGCCACCATGGGCCCGGACGGCATGGCTATCGGTTCTCGCTTGCGCGCGTACAGCGCCGTGTTAACCGATGCGACGGTCGGCGTACTGCGATAGATGCGATTCTTCTTGTCCACCACCGTAAACAGGCCGCCGGCGGCATCCGGCGTTTCAGAGGATCCCAGGAACAGGTAACCGCCCGGGCTCAGCGCGGAATGGAAGGTTTTCAGAACCTCGCGCTGCGCATGGCGGTCCAGATAAATCAACAAGTTGCGACAGGTGATCAATTGCAGACGGGAAAAAGGCGGATCGCGAAGAACATTATGCGGCGTGAACAGTATGCAATCACGAACGGTCTTCGCAATGCCGTAGTGGGACCCCTCGTTGACGAAATACTGACGTAGATACATGGGCGGCACATCGGAGACGATGGTGGCGGGATAAAGCCCTTTTCGCGCCACAGCTATTGCGCGGGCGTCGACGTCCGTGGCGAATAGCTGAATTTTCGATGCCGCGTTTTGCGCTTGCGCCTCCGCGGTGAACATGACAGCCAGCGAATAAGCTTCTTCGCCCGTGGAACAGGCCGGCGCCCACATGCGTATTTCTTTGTGATGACCGTCGGCCTGCCTCACGATATGCGGTACGACGTCGCGCTCTAACGCTTCGAACGCTACGCGATCGCGGAAAAAACTGGTCACACCGATAAGCATGTCGCCCAATAACGCAGTCGTCTCGTCGTGATGCGTCTCGAGCAGCGAGACATAGCTGGGCATATCGCTGACAGCCCGGACCTGCATCCGGCGCTCTATCCGCCGCAGCACCGTCGCGCGTTTGTAGTACTGGAAATCGTGACCAGTACGCTGGGCGAGCAGCTTCAGCACTTTGACCAAGGCGGCTTCCGCCGCCTCGGTCTTCGCTTGTAAGGGAGGCAGGTGCGAAACGCCCGCAACTTCCTCGCATGGCAACTCGATACGTTGCGCATTGCCCCATAGGCCGAGCAGCTTCTGCGGCATGTCGACGGCCGGCAATATGAAATCGACTACGCCCTGTTCTATTGCGCTGCGCGGCATGCCATCGAATGCTGCATCGTCGGGCGACTGCGCGATAGTAAGTCCGCCTTGTTCCTTTATGCGGGCCATGCCCAGCGCGCCATCCGCACCGGTGCCGGATAGAACGATAGCGAATGCTCGCGCCTGGTGCGCGTCGGCCAGTGTGCGGAAAAACAGATCGATCGCCACCTGGCGCTCGCGAGGCCGTTGGGCCGCGCTGACATCGAGATGGCCGTCGACCATTTCCAGATGCATTGCCGGCGAAATTACATATACGTGATTTTTTTCGATGGGGACAGGAGTATTGACCTGCAATACAGGCATGCTCGTGACGCGTTGAATGATCTGGTCTACATTACTTTCGTGCATGGGCGACAAATGCAGTATCACCACAAATGCCATGCCGCAATCAACCGGCATGTTTCCAAAGAACCGCAGCAGCGATTCGATTCCGCCGGCCGACGCGCCAAGCCCTACTACGGGAAACTGGAGATTGCCATGCGCAAAGGGCTTTTGCTGTTTGGTAACCGCGGTGTTTTCTTCATTGTCCATGGCTCTTCGGCTTGCGGCCAGCGCCCCTTACGCGGACACCGGCTGAAACATTGATAGCTCATTGTTGCACAGTCAAACGCCATAGACCATAGCGAAGACCCCTCCCGGGGCAGGCATAAGAATTGCTCGCAGCGACCATAAATGGCCCAACTTCATTGAGGATGCCAATGCGCCGCCGCCCTGTTTTTCGCGCCTCGCTGCTTATGTCTATTCTGGGCCTTGCCGCATGCAGCGACATGGCAAAATTGCCGGAGAGCGCCACTTTCGGGCCTGACCCCAAACTGCCGGAGCCCCGCGTCCAGCGCATTCCCACTGTCCATATTGCGAAAGCGATAGGCTGGTCGGCAGACGCCACGCCGATACCTGCGGAAGGACTCGCAGTACAACGCTATGCCAGCGACCTGCAGCATCCCCGCTGGATTTATGTGCTCCCAAACGGCGACGTACTGGTTGCGGAAAGCGACGCACCAGCCAAACCAAAAGCAAGCAAGGGCATACGCGACTGGATCATGGGCCTGGTCATGAAACGGGCCGGATCCCGCACGCCCAGCGCAGACCGCATCACCTTGCTGCGCGACGCCGACGGCGATGGCATCGCGGAAGTGCGTAGCCTGTTTCTGGAAGGACTGCACTCGCCGTTCGGCATGGTGTTGGTCGGCGAAAATCTGTACATCGCCAATACGGATGCGCTTCTGCGCTTCCCTTACACGCCGGGCGCTACACAGATCAGCGACGCCGGCATCAAGGTAAGCGATTTGCCGGCAGGTCCGATCAACCACCACTGGACCAAGAACGTAATTGCCAGCCAGGACGGATCGCGGCTTTATGTCACGGTCGGTTCAAACAGCAATGTCGCTGAGAACGGCATGGAAAACGAAGAGCATCGCGCCGCTATCCTGGAGATCGATGCGGCCACCGGCGATTCGCGGGTCTTTGCTTCGGGCCTGCGCAACCCAGTCGGCATGGGCTGGGAACCGCAAACCGGCGCGCTATGGACGGTCGTCAACGAACGCGATGAAATAGGCAGCGACCTGGTGCCCGACTACCTCACGTCGGTAAAGGACGGGGGATTCTATGGATGGCCTTACAGCTATTTCGGCAACCACGTCGACACACGCGTAAGCCCTCCCGAACCCAAGCTGGTTGCCCGGGCCATCAAGCCGGACTACGCGCTCGGCAACCATACGGCCTCGTTGGGACTGGCCTTCTACGAGGGCCGGCTACTCCCAGAACGGTATTCGGACGGCGCGTTCATCGGGCAGCACGGATCCTGGAATCGCAAGCCCCGCAGCGGATATAAGGTGGTCTTTATCCCATTCTCCAATGGGCAGCCGTCCGGACCACCCCAGGACGTGCTCACCGGTTTCCTGAGTGAGCATGGAGAAGCGCAGGGCAGACCGGTGGGCGTCGCCGTGGATCGTGCCGGAGCGCTGCTGGTGGCCGACGATGTTGGCAACATCATATGGCGGGTCACGTCGGAAGGCGGTACACGCGTACTGCCGCCTCAATGAGTGCGAATGGCGGCGCCGCGGTATGCAAGCACGGGGCCGCGCGCACACATACGGCCCCCGACTGCTCAAGAACCGGGACTGCCTGTGATGGGCAGCACGATCCCCGTTATGTAGCTGGAGCACGAAGCTGCGGCCAGAAACACATAAGCCGGCGACAATTCCTCGGGCTGCGCCGGCCGGCCCAATGCTGTCTTGGCGCCAAACTCCGGCAATTTGTCCGCCGATTTGTCGGCCGGATTCAGCGGCGTCCATACCGGGCCCGGCGCCACGGCGTTGACACGTATCCCCTGCTTTGCAAGATTCGAGGCCAGCGACATGGTAAAGGCATGGATCGCGCCCTTCGTGGTGGAATAATCCAGCAATTGCCCCTGGCCTTGAAGTCCGGTTACCGACCCAGTATTGATAATGGACGAACCCTCCTTCAAATGTGGCAATGCTGCGCGGGCCATATGGAAGTATCCATATACGTTGGTGCGCATGGTCTCATCCAGGCGTTCATCCGTGATGTCGAGCAATGAATCCGCATGCTCCTGGAATGCGGCGTTGTTCACGAGGATATCCAGTCTGCCGAAGGCGCTGACGGCCTTTTCGACGGCATCACGGCAAAATCCGGAATCTTTCACATCGCCCGGTATGAGGATGCAGCGCTTCCCTTCGGCCTCTACATGACGGCAAGTTTCTTCCGCATCGGCATGTTCATTCAGATAAACGATGGCGACATCGGCGCCTTCACGAGCAAACAGCACAGCTACCGCACGACCAATACCCGAATCGCCACCCGTGATGATGGCCGTAAGCCCATCAAGCTTGCCGCTGCCTTTGTATGCCGGCGCCTCGAACCGGGGCCGCAGTTCCAGGTCTTTCTCAAGCCCCGGCTTTTCCAGATGTTGGGCCGGCATCGGCGGAACCGGATAGTCGCGCGCGCCGGCTTGAGGCACATCCTTCTTTCCGGCTTGCTGGCCTTCCTGCGTCTTGGCGGCATCGCGACGATCCTGTTCATCCTGGATGTCGCGCTGCCTTTGAGCCGTCTTGTCGGTCTTACCGTTAGTATCATCAGTCATGTGTCGTCCTTACTTGGCAGGATCCACCTTCTGTTTCAATGCCTTTGCCATTTCCAGATGCTCCTGCAGCGCGGGCAGCTTTTCAGCCGCGAAAGCCTTCACTTCGGGATCCTTGGCTTCGGCCGAGGCTTCCTGGAACAGCTTTACAGCGTCCTCATGGGCATCCACGCCGATCTGATTGACGTACCGCTTGTCGAAGCTGTCATCCATTATGCTCAGCGCCTTCAGCTTGGCCTTCTGGACCAGCGATGGCTCAGTGGGAGGCGTATACCCCTTGCTCTTGGCCAGGGCTTCGAGTTCCTGGCCGACTTTGGTGTGATCTGTGACCATTTTCTCGGCAAAGGCCTTTACGTCCGGGTTGGTGGCCTTGGTTTGCGCCATCTTGCTGCCTTCGACTTCCGTATGGCCCGAATGTGCGGCAGATTCCAGGAAGTCCTCGTCACTGCCCTCAAGCTGACTTCCGGCATTCTGCTCCATGGGCGCTGGGGCCGCAGGCGCTGCAGGCGTGTTCTGCGTGGTTTGCGCCATGAGGCCTCCGCATAGTGCCATCGAGCCATAAGCGAAGGTGCTGATAATTGCGGTACGTAGATTCATGCGAAGCTCCTGTCTAGAAATAATCGTGCTCAAGACTCAGCAATTCGCGGTCCCGCCAATTATGCGATTTGGTCGGATGTCACTGCGCCGTTCGGCCTAATCGGTTTTGCGATCCAGCAAGGTATGCAACGCCAGGCCGATTCCAAACGCGGCATAGACGACAAGAAGTGATTTTTTGCTCAGCTTGTGCTCGAAGCCGGGAGTAAGGCGCTCGGGTGTGCATTGCATATCCACTATGCATGCAACGCCTGCAACTGTGGCCGCACAGGCTAGGGCCTGCGGCTTGGTCGGAGCAGTTCCGTGCCGGAACGCCAGCCTTTCATATGCTGTCGCCCAGAATATTGAAGCAAGATGATGGATCATATAGCCGGTAAGGCTATAGCGCAGCGATGCTTTATGCTGGACCAGAGCCTTGTCTTTCCACAGCCAATGGCTCACCGCATTCACCGGCGCGATGGCGCTGCTGCTGTCGCGTGCGCCCCGCTGCAGCAAGGCCGCGCTGGAAGCCAGACTCGCATACGAACCGGACACCACGGCCCGCCTTAAAAGCCTTACGAATGATTTCATCTTGGACTCCTTTCCGGGAACGCTACACCCTAGAATAGCAATTTGCGGACCCCTCCAGCAGGGAGGTGTTCAACGCGCATAACGAGGCCACATGAAAATATTGCTCACTGGCGCCTCCGGGTTCATCGGGCGGAATCTGGTCACTACTCTCCTGCATGCGGGCCACACACTGGTTTGCGCGGTCCGTAAGCCACCGAACACGTCGTCCCACGAGCGCGTCTCTTATGTCGGCATAGACTTCAACAAAGCCGTGTCGCCGGCGGCCTGGACGCCGGCACTTGACGGCGTAGACGTCGTGATTAACGCGGTCGGCATTCTGCGTGAAGCACCGGGTCAAACCTTCGACGTCATCCATAGAGCCGCACCCACGGCATTGTTCGCGGCCGCAGCCGAGGCCGGTGTAAGGCATGTCGTGCAGATGTCCGCCTTGGGCGCCGACGAAAACGCGCGCAGCGGCTACCATTTGAGCAAGAAGGCGGCGGATGAGTTCTTGCTGAGGCTGCCGGTACGCGCCAGCATCGTCCAGCCTTCCCTCGTATACGGCCCCGGAGGCGCAAGTGCCGCCTTGTTCGAATTGTTCTCCAGCCTTCCTGTCACTATGCTGCCGGGTGGCGGACGGCAAATGGTTCAGCCTGTGCACATCGATGACCTGGTCCTGGCCATTCAGGCACTGATCGAATCCACGCAGGGTGATTCGGGCACTATTGCCATGGTAGGCCCGACGGCGATCACGCTGCGGGATTTCTACAGCAGCTTGCGCAAAGGCATGGGAATTTCGCGTCCTCCGCGATTCCTGCCGGTCCCCATGCCGCTCATGCGTTTCATCGCTCGCGCAGGAAGCCGGCTGCCGGGCGGCTTTCTGGATAGCGACACACTGGCCATGCTGGAACGAGGCAACACGGCGCCTCCCGACGCCATCCGTGCGTTGCTGGGCCGGGCGCCGCGGGGAGTACAGCAATTCGTGCCCCCCGCCTACGCCCGCGCAGCCGGGATGCAGGCAAAAATGCGGTGGCTCCTGCCAATATTGCGCATAAGCATCGGTCTGGTCTGGCTGGTAACCGGCATCGTGTCTTTAGGCATATATCCGGTCGAGTCGAGCTACGCGCTCCTGGCGCGAACCGGCACGCCCGAGAATTTGATGCCCCTGTTTCTGTATGGCGCCGCAGCGCTTGATATCGCACTGGGCATACTGACACTGCTGCCCAGGCGGTCGCGTTGGCTATGGGCCGGTCAGGCCGCCCTGGTGCTCGGCTACACGATCATCATTTCCTGGAAAATACCGGAGTTCTGGCTGCATCCCTACGGACCCATCCTGAAGAACCTGCCCTTCCTGGCAGGCTTGTGGATACTCTACGAATTGGAAGAACGCTCATGGAATACATGATCGTGAAATGGCTGCATGTGCTGACATCCACCTTGCTGTTCGGCACGGGAATAGGCAGCGCCTTCTACTTGCTGATGACCACCCTTACCCGCGATCCCCGCGCTGTCGCCGTTGTTGCGCGCATCGTCGTCATTGCGGATTGGCTGTTCACTGCAACCACTGTCGTGGCCCAGCCGCTGACCGGCTACTGGCTGGTAAAACTGGCCGGCTTCCCATGGACGGCTGGCTGGCTCAAATGGTCTATTGTTTTATATATCATTGCGGTAGCGTGCTGGTTGCCCGTGGTCGGAATACAAATAAAGCTGCGCAATCTTGCACAGGCCGCTGTGCAGTCTGGCACCGCCCTGCCTGCCGCGTACTGGCACTACTTCCGGATGTGGGTGGCGCTTGGCATACCGGCCTTTTTTGCCTTCGTGGCAGTGTTCTACCTTATGGTCGCCAAGCCAGCCGCCTTCTGACATGGCTGGGCGCCGCCGTCAGAAGGCCCAATGAGCTGGCAGTGATCAATCTGCGCCCGTCCGTATCACTTTATCCACCGGAAAACCTAAGGTCCGCGCATGGTCCAGCAGCGCGGTGACCCTGGATGCATCGGCGTTTTTATTGCGACTCAATACCCAGAGATACTCGCGGTCGGGCGTGCCCACGAGCGCGTATTCATAGTCTCCCTCCAGCCGAATTATCCAGTAGTCGCCCCAAACTGGCGGCAACCACGACAGCCAGCCTGGCGCGAAGCGCACTTCAAGCCGCGCAGGATCGGCATCTGCGCCATCGCCGGCAAGCTGGCCCATGCCTTCGGCCATTTTTGTACCGCCGTCCGAATTGCGGCATTGGTTGATGACCCGGATCTTGCCATCTGGCAGCAAGGTGTACTCCGCCTGTACATCGCCAGCGCATGATTTCTGGAACCGGTTGGGCAATCTTGCCTGCTCATGCCAAATACCGGCATAGCGTTCGAGATCGACATTTTCCTGTGTCGGAAGAGTCGGATGATTTTTTGCGGTGTTGCTTGCACAGGCGGTTAAGGCGGCAACGCCGACGACGGCGGCAATCAGCAATGGCCATGGCTTGCGAGTTGAAACACGAGAAATCCGATTCTGGGTCATAGGTAGCTCCTTGGCAAAAAAAACAGCAACCAGTGTGCCATTCAACGTTTGCCGGTCCGGCTGGCGGCAATGACCGCGTGCGGACGCAATGGGCACGGCACCGCACTCATCCGCCCCCCGTAAACGCCAATTGACGTATGCAGCCTTGCAGGTTAAACCCTGAAAAGGCATATCGCCTGTACCGGATCGCCTATATAAAAATGTGTTGCCCATAACGGCGCAATAACGACTAAATCCTTCGCAGGAGACAAATATGAAAATCTCAGTAAAGCAGTTGGCATTGATGATGTGCTTTCCACTGGCGGCATTGCAGCCCGTCATGGCGGAAAATATTTCCATCGCTACTGGCGGCACGGGTGGCGTCTATTATCCGATCGGCGGGGGGATTGCCTCGATGCTTTCCAAGAAAGTGCCGGGCATGGAAGCAACAGCAGAAGTAACCGGCGGGTCGGTCGACAACCTCAAGCTTATCGACGGCGACGCGTCATACATCGGACTCAGCATGTCCGATGCGGCACAAGATGCCTACAAGGGGGAAAACAAGTTCAAGGGGAATAAAGTCCCTCTTCGCACCTTGATGATTCTGTATCCCAACCGCATGCATGTGGTAACCGTCGAGGGTCGCGGCATCAACAGCTTTGCCGACCTCAAAGGCAAGCATATTTCAACAGGCGCCCCTGGCAGCGCCACCGAAGTCATGGCGTTCCGGCAATTGGAGGCAGCCGGCCTGGATAAAGACAAGGATGTCGAACGCGAACGCCTCAGCGTGGCCGAGTCGGTCAATGGCGTAAAAGACAATAAGATCGACGCCTTCTTCTGGGTAGGCGGCTTGCCGACCGCAGCGGTCACAGATCTGGCCAACACACCCGGCACAGAAATCAAGTTCATCGACAATGCCGACCTGGTCCCCGCCATGAACAAGAAGTACGGCAATTTGTACATCCAGGACGTAATCCCCAAGACCACTTATCGCGGCATGGACGCCGACAACAAGCAGGCTACGGTCATGAACATCCTGGTAGCCAGCGAAAAAATGGACGACAAGACCGCTTACAACATCGTCAAGACTATCTTCGAAAGCCGGGACGACCTTATTGCGGTGCATAAAGACACCGCCGAGTTCAAGCTCGAGAATCAAAAAGCCGATGCGTCACCCATCCCGTTCCACCCCGGTGCGATCAAATACTTTGAAGAGCGCGGCGTCAAACTCAATTAATGGCAAGACCCTGCCCTAGTGTGCTGTTTGGCTAATCCGAATTTGAATGCACAAACTAACCAAACAGCACACTAGCTGGTTGACCGGCGGGGTTTTTTGTTTGTCCCGTCCACGTCGGACGGCAACGGCGCATAGACGCCGAACCACACCTATGAGACTCCACCATGAGCGATATTGCAGAATCTGGACGAGACGCGGCAGTAAGCAAGGAAGCCCTGCTCAAGGCCGAACAATACATCGAAGAAGAAGAAGGAGCGGCCAACCATCTGAGCGGCTGGCTGGGCATATTCCTGTCGACCGTGGCCGTAGTGATGTCGCTCTTCCATATGTTTGCCGCGTACGCGATCGTACCGACCCAAACCTTGCGTCCCGTACACGTCGGTTTTGTTCTGTTCCTGTCGTTTCTGCTGTTTCCCGCAAGCAGGCGTTTCCGGCATCGCATCATGTGGTGGGATTGGCTGATATCGCTGCTCTCGATTGCCATCGTCGTGTATCTGGTGATGGGGGGTGACGAATTCACCGATCGCAACACCATGCCCAATGCGTGGGACATTGTTTTCGGAGTGACGCTGATTCTGCTGGTGCTTGAGGCCATGCGACGCACCATAGGATGGATCCTGCCCGTCATTTCCATCTGTTTTCTGCTTTACGCCTTTTTTGGGCCTTATCTTCCAGCTCCCTGGACGCACAAGGGCTACGATATCGGACGCGTCGTAGGTTTCATGTACATGACGCTGGAAGGCATATACGGCGTCGCTGTCGACGTATCTTCGTCCCTGATCATTCTTTTCACCATATTCGGCGCATTCCTGCAGTTTTCGGGCGCCGGAAAGTTCTATATTGACTTCTCCTTCTCGGCCATGGGCGGCAAGCCGGCCGGCGCCGGGCGCACCGTCGTGCTGTCGTCCTTTCTGCTGGGCGGGCCGTCTGGGTCCGGCGTGGCCACCACCGTTACGCTGGGCACAGTGGCCTGGCCCATGCTGGCCAAAGTCGGATACGACCGTAACGCGGCCGGCGGGCTGCTGGCCGCCGGCGGCCTGGGAGCCATCATTTCTCCGCCGGTCATGGGTGCGGCAGCGTTCATCATTGCCGAGTTCCTGAAGATATCCTACCTGGATGTCCTGCTGATGGCGGCCATTCCAACAACCCTGTTCTATCTGGCACTTTTCCTCATGGTGGAAATCGACGTGCGCAAGTACGGGATGGGCCGGACCATATTCAAAAAGGTCGACACCGTATGGAATCTGACACGGCATTACTGGTTCCATTTCCTGTCGCTGGTTTCCATCATCGCTTTCATGATGTTGGGCTTCTCGCCGGTGCTGTCGGTGTTCTGGGCCACCATCGTGTCCTTCCTGACCAGCTTCCTGCGCCGCGACACGGCCATGATTTCGTATGACTTGTTTCAAGGCAAAGGGTCGGTCTCAAAGCATATATTCCAGTCGCCGCTGATCCAGGCGTTAAGGGCCGGCTCCGTGGGCATGCTGGGCGTAGGCGCCACCTGCGCGGGCGCCGGCATTATCGTGGGCGTGGTCACTTTGACTGGTCTTGGCCTGAAATTCAGCGGCATTGTCATCGACTATGCCGGGGGTTCATTGCTGCTCACGGCCATCTACACCGCGCTGGTGGTTTGGGTCATAGGCCTTGCCGTGCCCGTGACCGCTTCCTACATCATCTGCGCCGTCATTACCGCGCCCGCGCTCATCAAACTGGGTGTTCCCGACTTTGCGGCGCACATGTTTATTTTCTACTATGCCGTGCTGTCGGAAGTGTCTCCGCCGACGGCTTTATCGCCGTTTGCAGCGTCGGCCATTACCGGGGGCGATCCATACAAGACAACCATGCAATGCTGGAAATACACCATACCCGCTTTCCTGGTCCCATTCATATTCGTACTGGACCCCAGCGGCCAGGGACTGCTGCTCATGGGATCGACCAAGGCACTGGCCGCAGCGAACCCTTGGGACATCGCGCAAGTGGTCATCACCGCAGCCGCGGGCATTTTCGCGTTGGCCGTAGGCTTCCAGGGATGGTTGCTGGTGCGTGTCATCGCCGCCGAACGAGTGCTTCTGATTGTGGCAGGGTTCGCACTGGTCTATCCCGGCCCTGTGTCCAACCTGACAGGGTTGGTCTTGATCATCATTGCACTGGCTTCGCACGGATGGCGCGGTCGCAAACACAGGACTCTGCACGGTGAAGGAGCCAACACCTGATATCCGTTGAGCGTCCAAGTTACACTGGTCTTCTTTACTCATCGGTAGGCTATGCATGCCGTCTCCATTTCGGTCCGCCTCATTGCATCATCACCGTAGGCCTGGAGCGCGCCGGGTGGCTCAAACGCCACCCGCCCAACCTCGCTTGCTGATGCTCAACAAGCCCTTCGGCGTGTTGACGCAATTCAACGACGAAGCCGGCCGCGCTACGCTCAAGGATTTCGTGAACATCCCCGGCGTCTATCCCGCCGGGCGCCTGGACCGCGACAGCGAAGGTTTGTTGCTGCTCACTAACGACGGGCGCTTGCAGGCACGCATCACCGACCCGAAAAGCAAAATTGCCAAAACCTATTGGGTGCAGGTAGAGGGAGAGCCTGACGCGCAGCAACTGCAAAGCTTGCGGGACGGCGTGGAACTGAATGACGGGCTGACCCTGCCGGCGCGGGCGCGCTTGATGGAAACGCCATCATTATGGGAGCGGGACCCACCTGTTCGCTTTCGCAAGCACATTCCCACCACATGGCTGGAACTGACCATACACGAAGGCCGCAACCGCCAGGTGCGCCGCATGACGGCCGCCGTGAATTTGCCTACCCTGCGTCTGATACGAGTACAGGTCGGCCCGTGGAGCCTGGATGGCCTATTGCCAGGCGAGTGGCGCAAACTCCCGGCCTCCATCTAAGGCTGCCCTTCTACAAAAAGCCTATCCATCTGCCCGCCAGCACGGCCCCGAGCCAGATAAGCAACGATGCGACGGCATGCGCTCGTGCCGCCAGCGGTACGGGGGCGCCCGACAACGCCTTCGGCCAGGACCGGCCCGCATGCAGCCACAAGGCATTCAATATGCCAATGCCGACAATGCCAAGCTTAATCAAAAACGCCGGATTGGCCGCATATTCGAGAGGCTTCACCGAAAACAGCCAGAACCCGGTCAACACGGCCAGCGCCAGCCCGCCGGCAGCCATCCGCGACAAGAAAGGGGCTACCACCGCAACTGGCACAGTACGGAATGCGCCCAGCATGCGCAGATCCAGGGATACGATCGCACCGACCAGCAGACCCAGGCAGGCGATGTGCGCAGCATTCACGACGAGATAGAAGGTGCCTGACCGCTGCAGCAGCAAGGCGTGCGGAGCGCCCTCGAGCCATTCCAGCATGGTTCTCAGTGCGGCTTCTGGATGCGGTCGGGATAAATATCGTAGGTCTTGTCGCCGACCGTGATCTGCACCGCTTTCATCCGCTTTTCGCTGTGGTCTTTCGCGCGATTCCCCGTTACAGCGATACGGTCGCCGACCTTGGCCGAACCCTCGACGAAGCCGGACGATCGTGTTTGATTGGGGTTGCCCAGTTCTACGCGCCAGACGCCCGCATCGGCAGTTTCGACGTCGAGTCGAGGATGCGGCGGCGCAATTTGCACCGCCTTGATAACGCCGGTCAGGTGAGTCTGCTCTTCGTCGGCCCAGTTCCAGCCGTGATGCGCCGAGGCGCTGCCCATGGCCAGGCATAGCGCCATTCCCGATAAAAACCGATAAGACATGTTCACACTCCTTTTGCGGTCAAGCGCCTTGTCCGTCTTTGCGCAGCATGTCCAGCAAAGCTTCCGCGGCGGCGCCGGACGATGCGGGATTCTGGCCCGTGACAAGCAGGCCATCCACGACTACATGTGATTGCCAGTCAGCACCCTTGGAGTAGTTGGCCCCGCTGGCCTTCAACATATCTTCGACCAGAAAAGGCACGACCTTGGTCAGGCCTACCGCCTCTTCTTCCGTATTGGTGAAGCCGGTCACGTTTTTTCCTTGAACCAGAGCGCTGCCGTTGGGCGTTTTTACATGCCGCAGCACGCCGGGTCCATGGCAAACCGCTGCCACGGGCTTGCCTGCGGCAAACGCCGACTGGATGACGCCGATGGAAAAGGCATTCTCGGCCAAATCCCACAAGGGTCCGTGCCCTCCCGGGTAGAACACGGCGTCGTAATCCGAGGCGGCAATGCCCGACAGCTTGGCGGTATTTGCCAAGGCGGCCTGGGCTTCGGGATCGGACTTGAAACGGCGAGTGGAGTCGGTTTGCGCGCCCGGTTCGTCGCTTGATGGGTCTATCGGAGGCTGTCCACCCAACGGGGACGCCAGCGTGATATCGGCGCCGGCATCCTTGAATACGTAATAAGGTGTTGAGAATTCTTCTAGCCAGAAGCCAGTCTGGCGGCCGGTAGCCCCCAGCTTGACATGCGAAGTAAGCACCATCAGTATCTTCATGTTGAGCTCCTGAATACTGCCTGGATTATCGTCGGATCACATTTGCATCATAGACCCAAAATAGCCGGAATCATATTGAGCGGCGGTCCGGCGTTACACTGTCCAGATTGCCAAACCAGGAGTGAAGACATGCCAGCCTCTACTGAACGCGCAGTCCTTGCCGGCGGTTGTTTTTGGGGTATGCAAGACTTGTTGCGCCGCCGCCCGGGGGTCGTTTCCACGCGAGTGGGCTACACCGGCGGCGACGTGCCCAACGCCACCTACCGCAATCACGGCACCCATGCCGAAGCCATCGAGATCACCTTCGATCCCGATATACTGAGCTTTCGGGCGCTTCTGGAAGTCTTCTTCCAGATCCACGACCCCACCACCAAAGACCGTCAAGGTAATGATCTTGGACCCAGCTACCGGTCGGCCATTTTCTACACCAATGATGAGCAGAAACGCGTTGCCGAAGACACAATTGCCGATGTGAACGACTCCGGCTTATGGCCGGGCAAGGTCGTGACTGAAATCGCAGCCGCCGGGCCTTTCTGGGAGGCCGAACCGGAACATCAGGACTATCTGGAACGCTATCCGAACGGCTATACCTGCCATTACGTCAGGCCGAACTGGACACTTCCGGCAAAACGTCAAACGCAAGCGTCCTGACTCGCTGCTGCCGGCGCCCCGCAGCCATGGTTTCCGAACGTCTGAACAATCGTCTTTCTTCCGAGGAAGCCTTGGCGCAGCAATTGCAGTCCTTGCTGCGGCTTGATCCGCGCCTGTCCACGGTGCACGATATTTCCGGGCCTTTCTCACCGCGCGTCAGCGAACCCGGCTTTGCGGGCCTTGCACGCATCGTTTGTGGGCAACAGGTTTCCGTCGCCAGCGCCAATGCCATCTGGAGCCGCCTGCAGGCACAGCCCGGCGCGGCTACACCGGAAGGGTTTCTGGCATTGGGTGAAGAAGGATTACGCGGCGTCGGCCTGTCCCGCAGCAAGTACCGCACGCTCAAGGGCCTGGCGGAGGTTATCGTTGCGGGCGATCTCGACTTTTCCGCAGTGGAAGCGCTCGGCGCCGAAGCCGCAATCGCAGAGCTTACCAGCCACAAGGGGATTGGGCCGTGGACGGCGGAGATCTACCTGATGTTCTGCGCGGGCCATCCAGATATATTTCCTGCCGGCGACCTGGCGCTACAGAAAGCCGTCGGCGACGCGTTCGGCCTGGACCCTCATCCCGACCGACGCGCCTTGATGGCGATTGCCGCCGGGTGGGCGCCGTATCGCGCCACTGCCGCGCTATTGTTTTGGCGTTTCTACGCAGCAAGGCGCAATCGCGAAGGCATTGCACTGGGCACCGGAGTGTAAAACCACAATGCCGGCCGGCACCCCATTCAGATCATGGGGACTTCCTTGGAGACGGCATCAAAGATACTATGACGGTTACAAGCGCAAACCGTCTGCAGCCTTTTGTAGCGGAACACGAAGCATATGGCTTATCGTAGATGAACAGGCGTTGCATGATCAATAATCAAAAACCCATTCCGGACATGAAGCCCGGCTCCGATGTCCTGCGTTTATCGGAACTGATTGGTTCACTCAGCCGGGCCCTGGACCTGACTGAAGGCCAACCCGCCGGGCACTGCATACGATGTTGCTGGATAGGAATGCATCTGGGCCGTGAATTCGGCTTACAAGAAGACCAGCTCTGGGAGCTTTACTACACACTGCTGCTGAAAGATCTAGGCTGCAGCAGCAATGCCGCGCGCATTTGCGAGCTTTATGCTACCGACGATCTCGGCTTCAAGCGCGATTTCAAGTCGGTCGGCGACAGCCTTCCGCAAGTGCTCGCCTTCGTGCTCAAGCATGCCGGCCTTAATGCTCCACTTGCGGAACGCTACCGTACTGTACTGACCATCTTGCGCGACGGTCCAAAAATAGCTCAAGAGCTGATCACGACGCGATGTCAGCGCGGCGCGGAAATCGCTCGCCTGCTCCGTTTTCCTCCAGGCGTGGCAATGGGCATATATAGTCTGGACGAACATTACAATGGCAAGGGACGTCCGGAAGGAATAGCCGGCGAGGCAATTCCGGTCTATTCCCGCATCGCCCTTCTGGCCCAGGTGATTGACGTATTCCATACCATCGGAGGAAAAGCCGCGGCCTTGAAAGAGATCCGACTGCGTTCGGGACGCTGGTTCGATCCCGCCCTTGTTGTTGCATTCGAATGCGTCGCAGAATCCACACCTTTCTGGGCCACTCTGGCATCGCCTGATGTCGACGCAGCAGTGCGCAAGCTGGAACCCGGCAGCCAAGAGATTTTTCTTGATGATGACTATCTGGACGACATCGCCTCGGCTTTCGGCCAAGTCGTCGACTCCAAAAGCCCCTATACCAGTGGACACAGTGTGCGCGTCGCGCTTTATACGGACATGATCGCCGAGACACTTGGACTGTCGGATCAACGGCGCCGCTGGTTGAAACGCGGCGCCTTGCTGCATGATGTGGGCAAGCTGGGAGTCAGCAACAGCGTACTGGATAAACCTGGCAAATTGGACCAGCATGAATGGGCAGCCATCAAGATGCATGCGTCCTACACTGGCGATATTCTGTCCCGCATCGGCGCATTCTCGGAACTGGCGCGTATTTCCAGCGCCCATCACGAAAGACTGGACGGAGCAGGATATCCCGAGGGTTTGCAGGCGGACCAGATCAGCCTGGAGACTCGCATTATCACTACAGCTGATATTTTCGATGCCATAACCGCGGAACGTCCCTATCGCGGCGCTATACCCGTTGATCGGGCACTGGAAATGATGGAAGAAACGCTGGACACAGCGATCGACCGAACGTGTTTCGAGGCGCTGAAAGTGGCGCTCACCCAGTTGCCTCGCGGACCGCAGGTGGAAATCGGCGCAACCTGAAAGCGCCGCTCAGGTCACCGGAGCCGGATTGAACAGGGCCAATGAATTATGCAGGCCCAAGGCCTCGGCCTTGCTTTGCTTGCGTCCGCTGGCGATATCGAGCATCAGGTGAAACAGTTCCCATCCCATCTCCTCGATGGTGGCCTCGCCATCAACGATGCGTCCGGCGTTGACGTCCATCAGGTCGTGCCAGCGCCTGGCTAGGTCGCTGCGCGTGGCAAGCTTGATGACCGGCACTTCCTTCAGGCCATAAGGCGTTCCGCGCCCTGTCGTGAACAGATGCAGATTCATTCCCGCAGCTAGTTGCAAGGTGCCGCAAATGAAATCGCTGGCGGGTGTTGCCGCAAAGTTCAGGCCCGGCTGCTCGCACAAATTGCCGGGCGACACGACGCCGACGATGGGTGAAGACCCTGACTTGATAATCGAGCCCATGGCTTTCTCGACAATGTTGGACAGGCCGCCCTTCTTGTTGCCTGGCGACGTATTGGCACTGCGATCGGCGCTTCCGCGCCCCAGATAGCGGTCGTACCAATCCATTTCACGTATCAAGGCATCGGCCACATCCTTATTGGCCGCCCTGGCCGTGAGCTGGGCAATGCCGTCGCGAACTTCGGTCACTTCAGAGAACATGACCTTGGCGCCGGCGCGCACCAACAGGTCGGTGGCAAAGCCCACCAGAGGGTTGGCCGACACGCCGGAGAAGGCATCGCTTCCGCCGCACTGCACCCCGACGGTGAGCGCCGATACGGGACAGGACTCGCGCTGACGCTGATTCAGTATCTTCAGCTTTTTGTCGGCAACGTTGACGATGGAATCTATCATGCTCTGGAAGCCGACGTGCTCGTCGTCTTGCAGGCAAACTACATCCACGTCCTGCAGGTCGACATGCTGCCGGCTGTCGCGGATCGGTATCGTGTTCTTCGGGAACAGCAGGTCGGGCTGCAGCTTCTCGCAGCCCAGGCTGACGACCATGGCTTGGCCGCCAAAATTTGGATTGCGGGCAATGTTGCGCAATGTGCGTATGGGAATGGCCGCGTCCGGAACATTGATCGCGACACCGCAGCCATATACGTGCTCGAGCGCGATGACGTTATCGACATTGGGATACTTGGGCAGCAGTTCTTCACGGATCTTGCGCACGGCGTGATCGACGACACCCGCCACGCATTGCACGGAGGTGCTGATGGCCAGGATATTGCGGGTTCCGACGCTGCCGTCCTCATTGCGAAAGCCCTGGAAACTGTACCCCTCGAGCGCAGGCTGGACTACCCCTTGCGTGCCGACCGGCAAATCATCAAGCCCCGGCGCTCCCGGCATATCGAGGCGATGCTCGTTGACCCAGCTTCCGCGCGGCAAAGCTTGCCGGGCGTGTCCGATGATGACGTTATAGCGATAAACCGGATCGCCCGACGCGATATCGGCCAGCGCCACCTTGTGCCCCTGCGGCACGCCCTCGACCAACACCGTTCCGTCAGGCAGGGTCGTGCCCGCCGGCAGGCCGCCATTGTTGGCGACAATCGCCACGTTGTCGTTGTCGTGCATCCGGATGCTGCGTGGCGTTTCTGGGGATACCATTTATTTTCCTTGAATCAAGTTCAGATATGGCTGTAAGCCGGCGCCGCGGGCTGAGATTCGGGGCGCAGCGTGGACACGTGCCGCACCAGTGTACTGTCCAGTTCATCGAGCCGGTTTATGCCCAGCAGCGCCATGTTGCGATGGATTTCGGTTCGAAGTATTTGTATTGCATGATCGACGCCGCCAGGCCCGCCGACTGTCGCCGCGTAATTGAACGGGCGGCCGGCAAACACACATTTTGCACCGAGCGACAAGGCCTTGAGGACATCGCTTCCTCGCCGGATTCCGCTGTCCATCATGACCACGACGTCAGGCACCGCCTTTACGATCTCTGGCAGTACGAGCAGCGGCGAAACGGAACCATCAACCTGCCGCCCGCCATGGTTGGAGACAATGATGCCGTCGACACCGGCGTCGCGCGCGAGCACGGCATCTTGCCATCGCACCAGGCCTTTGACAACAAGATTGCCCTTCCATGCTTCGCGAATCTGGCGCACATGGCTCCAGTCGAAATGGTCGCGCGCCTGGAAATCGCGCTCAACTTTGGCCGATAAAATGGGGGCTCCCCGTTCGGCGCGCCAGTTCTCGAAATGCGGCATACCATGGCGCAACAGCGTTCGTCCGAACGTGCCCAGCAGCCAGCGCGGATGACTGATGCCGTCCAACACCAGGCGCATGCTGGGCCGCAAGGGCGAACTGAAGCCGTTGCGCTGGTAGTTCTCGGGGTTGACCATGACGGGCAGGTCGACCGTAAGCACCAGTGTCTTGAAGCCTGCCGTGCTGATGCGCGCCAGCAGCGCGTCCACCCGGGCCGCATCGCCTGGCATATAGGCCTGGAACCAAGTCTGCGGCGCTGCCCGCGCAACGTCTTCCATTGGGATCAGCGAGGCGCCGCTCATGATGGCCGGTATATTGGCCCGGGCCGCTGCGCTGGCCAGGAGAACGTCCCCTTGATAAGCCCACATTGCGCTCAGGCCCACGGGAGAAATGCCGAAAGGCGAGTCGAACGTCTGTCCGAACAGCTCTATTTTCTGGGCGCGTTGCGAGACGCCAGCCAGCATGCGGGGCATCAGCACATATTCGTTGAAGGCCGCGCGATTGTGCCGCATGGAAACTTCATCGTCAGCGCCGTTGTATATGTAGCTGAACAGTTGACGCGGCAATTTCTTTCGCGCCGGACGTTCAAAATCGTTCAGGGAATAAATGCGCTTGAGCATACGGATTCGTTCTAGGAGTGGACAGCTGCGTATGGTAGAGAATATTCTTGTGGATATATAGCGATAATAATCCTATTGTATTGTTCGAATAAATTCAACATGGCGCGCACCATACTATGACACTCAAGCAGCTGGAGGCTTTTTTCTGGGCCGCAACGTGCGCCAGTTTCGCCGTCGCGGCAGAACGCCTTCATTTATCCGTATCCACCCTGTCCAAGCGGATCTCCGAGCTGGAAGCGTCCCTGGGCGAACCCCTGTTCGATCGCGGCGCGTACCGCGCCACATTGACCGCAACGGGTCACGCCATTCTGCCGCGGGTCAGCGAACTTCTGAACCAGTCCGAAGCCCTGCGCCTGAGCATTCAGCACGAGGCCGGGTTGCAAGGCCACATACGTTTTGGTGTCGGCGAGCTGGCGTCGCAAACCTGGCTGCCCCGCTTCATCCGCCTGGCAGTCGAGCGATATCCCGGCCTGCAACTGGAACCCCATGTAGAGATCGGCAGCATCATGGAACAGGCGCTGGAAAACGGCGAGCTGGACTTCACTGTGGCCGCCGGTGTCTCGTCCCGGCGCAGCATTGCCTCGCGCCCGCTGGGCCAGGCGGAATTCGTCTGGGTCGCGGCACCAGGGCTTTTGGATGCACACGAAGAACACTCCACAAGGCTCCTGCAACACGCGCCGCTAATCACTATGCCGTCGGGGGCCGGCACCCACCGCATGGTGGAAGAATGGATCTCCCGAACGGGCGTCGTCCCAGGGCGCAGCCTGACCTGCAATACGTGGAGTGCCGTCTCGGCATTGCTCATCGAAGCGGTCGGCGTCGGCTTTCTTCCCCAAGCCTGGGCAGATCCATTGCTGAAACGCGGGCTGCTCGAACCGCTGCCGAAGTGGCAGGCGCTCAAACCTCTGCATTACTCATTACAGATGCGTCGCGACGACAGCCGCCTCGTCATGCGCAGTATCCAGTCATTGCTGGAAGAACTCGTTGATTTCGGGCTGCCGGTCAGCTTCCTGACCAGTGTTTCACAGAAGGCACACTAATTCATGAATCCCATAGCGCTTGAGTACTTTGTCAAAATAGCCGAGTCAGGCAGCATTTCACGCACGGCCATCGAACTGGGCATAGACCCGTCCAGCATGACGCGACATATCGCGAGGCTGGAAACTGACCTGAAGGTAAGGCTTTTTCATCGCAGCGGACGCGGCGTCGTGCTGACCGATGCCGGCGCTTTGCTGCTGACACGCGCCCAGGCCGTGGCCGTCGCGCTGGATCATACGCGCAAGCTCGCTGTAACGCTTTCCGACGAGGGCCCTTCACGATTGGTAATCGCCGCGCAGCCTACTTTGGCGCAGCGCAGCTTTGCTGCCGTTGCCCGCACAATGCGCACGCGCTTTCCCGATACTCGACTGCACATGGTGGAGGCGCTGGGCCACCAGTTGATCAACTGGCTGATGGAAGGAAAAATAGACGTTGCGTTGTTGTACGTACCCAACCAGGCAGGGATGATTGAAGTTGATGTCCTGCTGCAGGAGCCGCTGTATTTTGTGACGCCGCCGGACTACGGCCCATTGGACCCGACAATATCGATCGCCGACATGCTGCGAAAGCCGCTGATCTTGCCAAGCACACCGCACGGCTTGCGCGAACTGGCGGAAAGCCTGGCCGCCAGCTGCAATACACAGCTTCACATCGAGGCCGAGTGCGACGGATCCAATGCCATCACCAAAAACCTCGTACAGGCGGGCATAGCTTGCACCATCCTGCCCCTGGCCACCGTGGCCGACGAGGTGGAGCAGGGACGCCTGCAAGCCGCTCGCCTGGTGGATCCGGTGGTTACCCGTGACATTGCTGTTGCCACGGCACGCAACAGGCCCCCGGTAATCGGTCAATGGGACATCCTGCAATCGATACGCCAAGTGGTGATGGAGCAAGTGGCGCAGGGCAACTGGCCCGGCGTGATCCCGCATGCCCCACCCCCAGCCACTTAGTTGACCTTGATATTGGCCTCGCGGATTACCTTGGCCCATTTGGCAACCTCGGCTTTCTGGAAAGCACCCAGCTCTTCAGGACCCGCCCCGGAGATAGTCATGCCCAGGTTGTTCAAGCGTTCCTGCACCTCGGGCTTCTGCAAAGCGGCATGCATGGTCTGATGCAGCTTGTCGACGATAGGCTTGGGCGTTCCGGCCGGCGCGAACACAGCTTGCCACGACACCACTTCGTAGTCCTTGAGCCCCAGTTCCTTCAATGGCTTCACGCCGGGCAGCGCCTTGGCAGGCGTGGATGATGTTACCGCCAATGCGCGCAACTGGCCGCCTTCGATCAAGGGCACGGCAGACGTTATATTGTCGAACAGCAGATCAATGTCGCCGGCAACCAGCGCCTGCAATGATGGGCTGCTGCCTTTGTAAGGCACATGCAGCATTTGCGCGCCTATCGTGCCGGCAAAGAGCGCGCCGGCCAAGTGTTGGGACGATCCCACGCCCGAGGAGCCATACGTTACCCCATCCTTTTTCGCCTTGGCTTTCGCGATCAGGTCTTCCACCGATTTGATGTCGCTGTCGGCCCGCACAACGAGTACGTTAGGCAGGGTACCAGTCAGGATGACCGGCTCGAACGATTTAATGGGATCGTAGCCTATGGACGGATAGATACTGACATTGATGGAGTGTGAACTGATGGTTCCGCCAACCACGGTATACCCATCCGGCTTGGCCCGCGACGCATAGGCGGAACCCAGGCTGCCGCCGGTACCCGGCTTATTCTCGACAACCACCGGCACTCCCAACGCCTCGCTCATCGCCTGGCTGTACGTTCTTCCCAGAATGTCGGTTGCTCCGCCAGGAGCGAACGGTACGACGTAGGTAATGGGTTTGCTGGGCCATTCGTCGGCAGCGGAAGCCGGCGCTACGCTGGCCACGCTGAGCACAAGGCCGCCCATCAATGCAAGCAGGAATGATTTCTGGGTAATTTTCATGCAGTTAAGTCTCCAATTTTCTTGATTTAGTCCATCGCAACGCAAAATGGAGCGCCCCGAAAGACCGGTCAGGAGATTCTACCGGCTGGCACAAACTCCATGTCATGCGATTTCGTCATATCAGAAATGAAATCTTCGCAATACCATGAACCCGCGAACCCTCTATACACTGCTTCGCCAGGCACCCAGGATGGGGCAGAGCTTATCAAGGAGAGTACAAATGAACGATGCAATCGCATCAGCGCAAGGCGCTGCGGAGACCAAGGTCGCTGCACGTACGGGTGGACGTGCGCTGGTGGACGCCCTGCGGGTGCACGGCACGGATCGCGTGTTTTGCGTTCCCGGCGAAAGCTATCTGGAAGTGCTGGATGCGCTTTACGACACGCCTCAAATAGAGTTGATCGTTGCCAAGCATGAAGGTGCGGCGGCGAATATGGCCGAAGCGGACGGCAAACTGACAGGCCGCCCCGGCATCTGCATGGTTACCCGCGGACCGGGCGCAACCCATGCGAGTATCGGCGTACATATCGCCCAGCAGGATTCCACGCCGATGATACTGTTTGTAGGTCAGATTGCCCGAAACCACATAGGCCGTGAAGCATTCCAGGAAGTCGACTACCAGGCCATGTTCGGCTCCCTGGCCAAATGGGTCGTGGAAATCAATGATGCTGACCGCTTACCCGAAATTCTTGCGCGCGCTTTTCACACGGCGGTATCGGGCCGTCCCGGCCCCGTAGTAGTCTCCCTGCCGGAAGACATGCTGGTAAAAGCCTGCCGCATGCCCGACTGCATCGCAACGCCCTTGCAGGCGTCCGCACTCGCGGCCGACACGGTGGATCAGATTACCGCTGCGCTCAAGCAGTCGAAACGCCCACTGGTATTCGCAGGCGGTCCCAACTGGAACATCGCGGCACGCCGGAACCTTGCCAGATTCGCTGAACAATGGAATCTGCCCGTCGCCTGCGCGTTCCGGCGCCAGGACGTGCTGGACAACCGCGACCCGCACTATTGCGGCCACCTCAGCCTGGGCATGAACGCAAAACTCGCCCAACGTATCAAGGGCGCCGACCTGATCCTGGCAATCGGCACCCGGCTTGGCGACGTGATGACCGATGGCTACAGTCTGCTGACGCCCCCGCGACTGCCGCAGAAGCTCGTCCACATCCACGCCGACGCCGGCGAGCTGGGCCGTGTTTATCAGGCCGACATCGCCGTGCAGGCGACCGCTGAGTGTGCTCTCGCAGCGCTTGCATCAGCCGCTGCACCCTTCGATGCTGCGGGGCCTGGCGAGGCGCGACCTGTAGAGACCCAGTCTAGCGAGACCCGGTCTAGCGAGACCCGGTCCGATGCGCCCTGGACCGAATGGACTCGCGCCGCGCGAACCGATCATGAAGCCTTCAGCGCCGCCCCCGCCTTATCGAGCGAGCATCATGGCGTGGATCTGACGGCGGTCATCAAGCATCTGTCGCAGACCTTGCCGGACGATGCCGTTGTGACCAACGGCGCCGGAAATTATTCAGTCTGGCTGCACCGTTACTACGAGTATCGCGGCGGCCGCACGGAACTGGCGCCCACCTGCGGCGCCATGGGCTACGGCCTGCCGGCTGCCGTTGCCGCCGCTTTGCGCAACAAGGGACAAAGCGTTGTGTGCATTGCCGGAGACGGTTGTTTTCTGATGTATCCCCAAGAACTCGCGACGGCAGCCGAATACGGAGCCTCGCTGATCGTATTGGTGGTCAACAACGGCATGTATGGCACGATCCGCATGCACCAGGAACGCCATCATCCGGGTCGCATCAGCGGCACCCGCCTTCAAGGGCCGGACTACGCCGCGCTCGCCCGGTCATTCGGCGCCCATGCGGAACAGGTCTGCCGTACCGAAGACTTTGCGGCGGCCTTCCAGCGCGCCCAGGATGCCGGCGGCCTGGCATTACTGGAGCTTCGCACCGATCCACGCCAAATCACGCCGGCCATGCGCCTGGGAGACTGACATGAGCAACATTTCATCAACACTGCGACAAGCCCTTACCGGCATATCCGGGATACTCGTTACCCCCTTCGATGCCGATGACCGGATAGCGCCGACCAGGCTTGGCCCCATCATGGACCGCGCCGTCAAAGCCGGTGTCGACATCCTGGTCATCAATGGCAATACCAGCGAATTCTATGCCTTGCAGGCCAGCGAAGCCGAAGCTATGATGCGCGCAACAGTCGAGATGGCCAATGGCCGGGTGCCCGTCATCAACGGAGTCGGACGAAGCGTGCATGAAGCCTGCGCCCTGGCTCGCGCATCGAAAGCGGCAGGAGCGGATGGCGTCATGGTGCATCAACCGCCCGACCCGTTTGTCTCGCCTCGCGGCCTCATGGACTATGTCCAGCGTGTTGCCGAGGCGGCCGACGGCCTGCCGGTCATGCTTTACTTGCGCAACGACGCCATTGGAACCGATGCCATCGTACGCCTCACCGAGATCCCCGCCGTTGCCGGCGTCAAATGGGCTGCACCCAGTCCTATGAAACTGGCCCAGGCCATACAAGGCGCAGATCCGGACGTAGTATGGGTTGGAGGCCTGGCCGAAACCTGGGCGCCTGCCCTGTGCGCGGTAGGCGCCCAGGGATTCACGTCGGGCTTGATCAATATCTGGCCGGAGCAGTCAGTCGCCATCCTGCAGGCGCTGCGCGCCAGCGACTATGCCAAGGCCATGCAGCTTATCCGCCAGATCGAAGAATTCGAAACGATACGCGCGGAAGAACTCAACGGCACCAATGTCACCGGAGTGAAAGCCGCGCTTCAGCTGATCGGCAATGACTGCGGCCCTGCGCGCCCACCCGCGGCATGGCCGCTAAGCGCGAACCAGCAATCGCGTTTGTCGAGTTTGATAAAAGGATGGGGCCTCAACGCCGCAGTTTGATATCCGTCTTGACTGGCATGCAGCACTGGAAGTTCCGCATGCAACTTACACTGTGTGTTCTTGTCTCATAACTTTTACTGGTTCAAAGGATAACAGCGCAATGTCAATGCAACGGCTCTTACAACAACTACTTCAATCCGGACAGAGCCTGGCTCAGGACGCCGGCTCAAAGCTGAACAGTTCCGGGCAGGGCCTGGGCTCGACGATGGGCGGCTTTGGCGGCGGCGCCTTGGCCGGGGGTGCGTTGGGCCTGTTGCTGGGCAACAAGAAGTTCCGCAAAATGGGCGGCAAGGTCGCTGGTTACGGCGGAGCGGCCGCACTAGGCGCCGTAGCGCTTAAGGCCTATCAGGACTGGCAGGAAAAAAAGGCAGCTGCCCCGGCCCCGGCTTACGGACAGCAACGTTCATCTGCTGCTCCTTATCAAGCCGCGCCCGCCCTGCCCAGCCCTGAAAATGAACAGCACAACAAAGCAATTCTGTCTGCCATGATTGCTGCGGCGAAAGCCGACGGGCATATCGGCGCGGAAGAAAAACAGCTCATCGACGCCGAAGTGGCCAAGCTCACGTCCGACTCCAAAGACGTGGCGTGGATCGATGCCGAACTGTCGAAGCCTGCCAACCCGGCGGAGATCGCCAATCTGGCCACAACGCCCGAGCTGGGAGCCGAATTGTATCTGGCCAGCGCACTGATGGTCGACGACGAAAGCTTCATGGAGCGCGCCTACCTTGACGAACTCGCCCGCAACCTCAAACTGGAGCCCGGCCTGAAGGCCGAGCTGGATTCAAAGCTGAAGGCCTGAAACGGGCAATAAACAAACAGCCGTCGCCGCCTGTTCTACTTCGCGATAAATGCGGCCGGTTCTTGTCGAGAAAGGCCTGGGCCTAAAGAAAACCACGCCGTTGCAGGCTGCGCATAAGCTTGCTGATGCCGAACGTCCACGGAGGCAGGGCTTCCGAATGACGCACGGTGTTCACCAGCGCACCTAAGGCCGGCGTGGATATCGCAACGCGGTCACCCACCTGATGCGTAAAGCCTTGCCCATTCGCACCGCGGTCATCGGTGGGCGCGAACAGCGTTCCAGTGAACAACATCACTCCATCGGGATATTGGTGATGTGCGCCTATGGTCTGGCTTACCAGGTCCAGGAGGTCGCGGCTGATTTCGCTTAAAGAACTGTGCCCTTCCAGCGCATAGCCGTCTTCGCCCTGTATGGACAGCGATATCTGCAATGTGCGCGCATCGTCGATAGTGAAGTTATCGTCGAAAATGCGAATAAACGGCCCGATAGCGCAGGAGCCGTTGTTGTCTTTGGCCTTGCCCAGCAACAGCGCGCTACGTCCTTCGACATCTCGAAGATTAACGTCGTTGCCCAGCGTTACGCCTTTGACATGACCCTGCGAATCGACGGCCAGCACCAGTTCGGGTTCGGGATTATTCCATTCAGATTTACTCAGGATGCCTATGTCTTCGCCAGAACCTGCGGAAGACAGCACTGGCGCCTTGGTGAAGACCTCGGCGTCGGGTCCTATGCCCACTTCCAGATACTGCGACCATAAATCGTTGGACTGCAGAAACTCCTTGACCTTGGCGGCCTGCGGCGAACCCGGCCTGACCTGTTGTATGGCGGATCCCACGATTTCGCTGATGCTGGATCGGATCCGGTCAGCCTTCAACGGATCGCCCGACGCCTTTTCCTCGATGACGCGTTCGAGCATGCTGCCCACAAAAGTTACCCCGCAGGCTTTGATCACCTGAAGATCGCAGGGGGCGATGAAACGCACGGCATGCTGGCTTTGCGCGAGAGTATCCTTCACGACTTGTTCCAGCGGCCATTCACGCCTTCCGGTTTGTTGACGCAGAAGCTGGGCCAGATCGCCTTGTTCAAGCAGATCGCTAACGGTCGGCGCTACGTGGGTGATGTCAAGCACCTGGCCCTCGCGCAGCATCACAACACAAGGATCGCCGTCTTGCGTCGGGTCTGCGATGCGACCCACAAGCGTAGCGCGCGCCAAATCTTCTGGCAGGAAGCGTTCAACATCCGAAGCAGTAATCATGATTTCTCGACAGATATGTCAGTGGCAATGGCATCTTTAGGAATCGTAGACATTACCCTATCTAGCTGCGAACCGCCATGGCCGGGCTGGGCAACACTGCTCAAGGAGTCGCGAAAAGCAAATTCGAAGACGGAACAGGTCCGACATTTGCTGCGGGACCGCGACTCGGTCAATGCACCGGGCACTTGAGAGGGCCAGCGAAATGACAAATCAGAAAGACGACGTAAATCCCGGGGACGACGCGGCGCCGGGAACAGGCGGGACGGGCGAAGTGCCTTGCCCGGAGTGCAATGGGACAGGAGAGCTGAACGGAGCGCCCTGCAAGAACTGCGGCGCTACAGGAAAGGTGATAAAAGGCATAGGCGGAGCGTGATGTCTTTTACGGGCCTCACGCCTTGATCATCTCGATGAGCACCCGGGCGCTGCGCCCTGCCAGGCGCTCGAATTCGACAATGTCGTGACCACAGCACAACTCGACTTCGTCGGCGTAGCTGCGCCTCAAGGCTCTCAGACGGGCCTGGTTATTGTGCCGGGCCGCGGCATCCTTCTGCATCATCCATTGATAGAACGCCAATCCGGGCGTGCATGTCGGATGAGCCGTGTCCATTTCCCGATGATAGAAGTAGGCGTCGCCCGCTTGCAGCAACCATTTGTCGCCCCGTTGCACCGCTACCCCCGAGTGGCCGAAGGTATGGCCCACTAAGGGTATAAGGGCAATATCGGGTGGCAATCCATCCAGGGCGCGGACGCGCTCCAACCCGAACCAGTTTTCCCCCTCGCCGGCCGGGTAAACCTTCCACTTGCTTTTGGTCGACCACTGCTGCGGCCGAAATCGTTGCCTGTCCAACCATGTTTTCTGCAGAAGAGCGTAATCTCTTTCAGCCGCAAGCATGTGAACAGTCGCTTGCGGAAAATCGTCCAGGCCTCCGGCGTGGTCGAAATCGAGATGAGTAAGAATGATATGCCGGACGTCGTTGGGGTCAAAGCCCAAGGCTTGAACCTGGCGAAAAGCCGTCATCTCGTCGCGAAAGTCGGGCTTGAGCATCGAGAGGAAAAATCGGCTGAGCCGCCTTTGCGGATCGGCAACGTCGCGCCTGCCCAGACCTGTGTCGACCAGTATCAACCCGGAATCCGCTTCGATCAGCAGACAATGACAGGCAAGATGCCCCCGCCGGACTATGGAGTCCGTTGAACCATCCATGAGCTTGCCGCCCAGCGGGCAAGTGGAAATGCAGTTCAGGTGATGAATACGCATATCGTCTCCTGCGGCAGAAAGCCGCCCGACTGAGTCGCTTGCGGACGGCGCCCCTTATCGAAACACCGTCCGCAGGCCACGCAGCAAAAGGTATTCCCGCGTGGCGATATATGCGTATTTTGTAAAGCAATCAGTCCAGCAAATCGGCCGGTACATTACCACCATTGGCGGCAATACGCGCCAGCACGGTCTTGTGCAGCCACATGTTCATCTGGGCCGAATCGGTCATTAAGTCGGCGGGACATCCGAGTTCGGTGGCGAGCTCTTTGCGCGCGGACAGGCTGCTGTCGATATCCAGCAATTTCAAAAGATCGACGATGGAGGTGCGCCAGTTCAACTTTTCGGAGTGTGCCGCCGCTTTTTTCTCGAGTTGCGCGACAACGTCCACGACAGGCACCGCTCGAGGCTGGGCGACCGAGGTGGCGGTGGAATCTGCTGGCGCTATGTTGACCGCGGCCGGAGGCGTGCCAGAGGCTGGCACCTCAACGGGTGTCGCTCCTGCGGCAGAAGCAGCAGAAGCTCCGCCTATGCCCAATTTATCAAGAATCTTGCTGAAAAATCCCATGTCAACTCCTGGAAGATCGGTGTAGTGACGAAAGAGTGCATCGAGTCGCTTGAACACGATGCACCGCCTCGAATATACCCGCCTTCGCGGCACAGTATTGTCAGGGTGTGTAAGCCGTGATTCAGAACCGCAAGGTGGCGTTCAGGCTGACGGTACGGGCATCGCCCGCCTTGATATAGTCAGCGTATTGGTACATCCAATACTTTTTATTGGCGACATTGTTCAAGGCCACGCGAAAGGTCGTGTCATAGCCGCCGACCACTGTGTCATAGCTGGCCCCGAGATTGACGATCGTGTAGCTGCCCACCTCAATATCGTTGCCAGGCCGCAGCATGGTTGCGCCGGTGTACTTGGCGTCGGCCAGTAGCCGTAGGCCGGGGACCTGCGGCACTTGGTACGCCACCTGTGCCGCAGCGACGAACTTCGGTGCGCCCGCAACGCGGTTGCCCGTGTGATTCAGACCTCTGCGGTACTCGCTGTCCAGCAGCATCACGTTGCCGCCTATGCTCCAGTTAGCGCCCAGACGGGTCGATACGCCCAACTCCACCCCCTGAAAGATAGATTCGCCGTCTTGTACGATTTCGTTCGAAGCGTTGGTGTATTCCGACTTCTTCTCGATGCGGAATAATGCAGCGGTGGCCGCCCACCGTTCATGTTCGGACTTGATGCCAAGCTCGTACTGCTTGCTCTTCAGGGGATCGAGCAGCGCGCCATAGTTGGCGTAGCTGCTTCCCACGGACGTGCCTTGCTCCAGCGATTCGATGTAGCTGGCATAGGCCATGGTGCGAGGCGTGAATTTGTACATAAGCGCCAGCGTCGGCGTCATCACCCCATCTTTTTCGTAGGACGAATCCTGACCGCCATCGGGACTGAAGCCTCTCTGGCTGTAATTCGTATAACGCACACCGCCCAGCACAGACCAACGCTCGGACAGCGCTATCGTATCGCTGGCGAACAACGATTTCTGCGTGATCTCGGCCGCCCGGTACAAGCCCATGCTGCCCATTGTTCCGACACTGTCATACCTGTTGACGTTCTGCGACCATAGCGAACCCGTGCCCATCAGCCCATAAAAACCCTGGCTGGAATAGTCGTTCTTCTGCTTTTGCCACGACGCGCCCAATACCACATCATGCTTGAGCTGTCCGGTGGAGAACTTTCCCTGCAGCATAGTCTGCCAATGATTGAACTGGTAGGCCTCGCCATAGTCGGATCGGTAGTCATCGTAATTGCCCAGTTCATCCAGCGGCTGCAACACCGACTCGTTGCGCCGGGTCCGGGTCGTCGAAGCGCTGTAGCTGGTGCTCAGCGTCCAGTCGGGCGCTATCTTGTATTTCAGGCCGGTCGCATAAAAGCGAAACGCATTGTCTGCATACGTGCCTTCGCCAGTGAGCAGGCCGCTGTCGTTGCGTACGGCCGAAGGCAACAGGCTGCCGACCAGCCGGCCGGTATATATGGTCGGTTCAGGGTCAGTCGATTTCCTGTCCTGGTAAATGCTCTGGAAGTCCCAGGTAAGGCGGTCGGTCAGCCGGGCATCCAGCGCCAGCGACACGGAGTCGCGTTTCAGCTCTCCATTGTTGTAAGTCGAGCCTTCCTCGTGCGTGGCATTGAGCCGGTAACCGAACCGGCCCTCCTGCCCCGCACGTCCGCCCAGGTCGACGCTTTGCCGCCATAGGCTGTCCGATGTAAATCCCAGCGTCAGATTGCGTAGCGGCTCATCCGTCGGCTTCTTGGTTACGTAATTGATCATGCCGCCGGGCGCGCCGAAGCCGTACATGAAGCCGGAAGCGCCTTTCAGCAGCTCAATTTGTTCGAATTGCTCGAACGGCAGAGTCGTCACATAACTGATGAACGGCTTTCCGTCGATGCGGAATGAATTTTCCCAGTCCAGTTCCATTCCGCGTACCGTCAAGTAGCTGGCCCAGGCTCCGTGTGCCCCGCTGTTGTCCGAGACCGATGCGTCGGTGGCAAAGACATCGCCCAGCTTATTGACCTGGCGATCTTCGATATCGGTGCTGGTCACCACTGCCGAGGAAAATGGCGTTTCCAACTGCGTGCGATTTCCCAGCGCACCGCCGTTGACCGGAGCCTGCAGGTGTTGCAATGTGGTGTCCATTCCGCTGCCGCTTACGACTACATCAGGCAACTGGGTCACGTCCTGCACCGATGAAGGGGTTTGGCCCGATACGCAATGGCTCCAACCCAGGCCGGCAAGCATCAGGAATGGCAAGGACCGGCGTGCAAACGCCGGCGACGCCGATAAGCCTCTTTCTTGACCGCGGACAATCACGTGCACACTCCCTCGAATGATCAATCAATGATTTTTCGAAAGTGTAACGCAAAAATGAGAATGATATTGATTCTCGTTGAGATTCAATAAACGCCTCAGCGCCTCCAGGTGGCCATGCCGTTCTCGTTGAGGTAATCGATGGTCAAGGCGTTGGCCCGGCCATCCGTCGTCGAAAAAATGGCCGATGAACGGGAGCCTTCGGGCGCGTTCTCGCTGCGCGGCGTGACGGCGAAGGTATCGCCATCCCAATGGGCCAGCGCAAGCTTCTCCCGCTTGGGGCCCATGGTCAGGAGAAGCTGCCCGTCTTCGGCTGCAATGTCGATTGCGCCAAAATAGTCGTTCTCATAGCGACCGGTGTATACATCGAGCGCTTGCGCGGCCTTGGGCTGAGCCGGTGGAGATTTGCCGGACAGATCGCCATCCGGCTCGAAATAAGCCTGCATCAAACCGTTGTAAGCGGCAAACCAGTCGCGCAAAGGCTCGCCATATTGCATGATATCCATGAACACCATGGCTATGCTTTCGGCTGCGCCGACCGGGCTGCCATTGGTCAGTACGACAATACCGACGTCGGCCGAGGGAATGATCTGAAAAGCGGTCGCTGCACCAAGCAAAAACGCGCCCGAGTGACTGAAGACCGTGCGCCCGTTGGCGCTGGCCCCGGTATTGAAACCGTAGCCATAAAAGCCCGGCCGGGCCGCCATACTATGCGGCGGCGAGCTGAATGAATGAGGACTTACCGCGGCAAGCAAAGACTCCGGTGAAGCAAGCGCGCGGCCATTATGCTTGCCGTCGGCAAGCATGAATTTCAGCCACTCCGCCATGTCCACCACCGTTGAAGAGACCCCGCCAGCCGGCGACTGCTCGTTCGGATTGCGGTCAAACAACGGCTGGAACCGGCCCCCTTCCAGCGCGTGCAGAACCGCGCGATTCGGACGCGCGATGTAGTCGGCGTGACGCGCACTGGTCGACGCCATGCCCAAAGGCTTGAACAGCGACTGCTCGGCGAGGTCTTCCCATTCTGTGTTGGCTGCCGCAGCGACAGCCTGCGCGCCGATGGTTGTGCCGAAGTTGGCATAGTGATAAGACGCGCGGAAGCGATCTAGCGGCAAATGCCGCAGACGCTCGATAATCTGCTTGCGGCCATAGCCGAGGTCTTCCAGGTCATCGCCAGCGGCAAAGGGCAAGCCACTATGATGCGCCATGAAGTCGCCTACCGTGGCGTGTGTGGAAACAAATGGATCGCTCAGCCGGAACCCCGGCAGGTAACGGGCGACTGGGTCATCCCATGACACAACGCCTTTGGTGACCTGAACCGCAGTGACCGACGCGGTCAGCGACTTGGACAAGGATGCAATCTGGAACACCGTGCCGGGCTCGATCAGGGCTGCCTTGCCGAGCTCGCGGACGCCAAACCCTTGAGCAAAAATCGTCTTGCCGCCATGAACGACGGCCACGGCGGCGCCGGGTACGCCGCTACGTTGGAGGATGGCATTCACCACACCGGGCAGCTTTGCAAGCGCCTTTTCCACGCCGTGGTCCACCACGCGCATAACGTCCTCACCCGGCGTCTTGCCCACTTCAACCCAGGTCTGATGCGCTGCAATGGGTGTTGCGGTGGCCATGGCGACAGTCATGGCCAAAACTGGCCCAAAACGCGCGAACCCCTTGATGTTTGCGACAGGCATCGTCCACCTCCTGATTAGATTTTCACGAGCCATAGGAGTTTACCTTCACAAAATGTTTAAGACATATCATTGCGTTTTTTTGTAACTTGACATAATGATCGTCATAAACAAACCGTTAATTGGGTGAGCCACACACCTTCCCAATTTCGAGATCCTTGTTATGCTCCCTTACTTCCATGCCTTGAAAGTTACCACCAAGATAGGCCTGCTTCTGGGATGCGCTATCGCTGGTATCTTCACCATCGCCGCCGTATTCCTGATTTCAGAACGGTCGCTGATTCTCGAAGACCGGAAAGCGGCGGTCCGCCAGACCGTTCAAATAGCCGACACACTCATCAAGCATTTCCATGGCCGGCAACAGTCCGGTGAACTTACGCTGGAGCAGGCTCAGGCGCAAGCAAAAACCGCGCTTAGTCAACTACGATACAGTGGGAACGAATACTTTTGGATCAATGACATGAAGTCAGTGTTCGTGATGCATCCATTCCTTCCAAAACTTGTGGGTGTCACGCCCCAAGAGCAAAAGAGTCCCGCTCTGGTGGCGTTGCTGAATGCCTTTGTCGAGGTCGTCAAAACCCAGGAGGCCGGCTTTCACGTTTACAAATGGCCGAAGCCCAACCATAGCGAACCTGTGCCGAAAGTATCCTATGTCCAAGGCTTTGCGCCCTGGGGCTGGATCGTAGGTTCGGGCGTGTACACCGATGATGTCCATGCAATATTCATGGGTCGGTTATTCGAATTCCTTGCTTATGTATTGATCATCGCATTCGTGCTGTTGGCCGCTGGCTTTGCCATTATTCGAAGTCTTTCCAGGCAGTTGGGCTCGGATCCCGGTTATGCCGCCCAAGTCGCAAACGAGATCGCTGAGGGTGACCTTTCGGTACCGATACACGTTCGCCCGGGCGATGACTCCAGCCTCATTTTTGCCATTCGGAATATGCGGGATAATCTGGCCAGAATAGTTTCTCAGGTGCGGGCCTGTACCGAGTCTATCTCTGGAGCTTCGACCCAGATTTCATCAGGGAGCCGCGATCTATCGGCTCGCGTAGAGCAACAGGCCAGTTCTCTTACCCAAACTGCATCCGCCATGCAACAGATCACTGCCACGGTGCTGAGCACAACCGATAATGCGCAACAAGCCAATGAGCTTGCTTCATCGGCGGCACAAACGGCCAACAAGGCCAAACAAATCACCGACGACCTTGTCCATACAATGGGGTCAATCAACAGCTCATCTCGCAAGGTAGCCGAGATTTTGAGCATAATCGACGGTATAGCGTTCCAGACGAATATCCTGGCGCTGAATGCCGCGGTAGAGGCAGCAAGAGCCGGCGAACAGGGACGCGGCTTTGCGGTAGTAGCCGGTGAGGTCAGAAGCCTTGCTCAGAAAAGCTCCCTTGCCGCTAAAGAGATAAAGATGCTCATCGACGATTCCGCGGACCAAGTTGCGGGTGGTACCAGTCTGGTCAACAATGCCGGCGCTATCATGGGCGACATCGTTTCCAGCGTACACAAGGTTTCCGCAGTTATCGATGAAATTTCCACGGCGAGCCGGGAACAAAGTACAGGTATAGGCGAAATCAATACAGCCGTAGGGCAGATGGATTCGACCACCCAGCAAAACGCAGCGCTTGTGAACGAATCGGCCGATGCAGCCGAGTCGCTCCGGATACTGGCCACGGACCTTGGCGCTATTGTCGGCAGTTTCAAATTGAACGCTGCTCAAGTAGCCCTGGCAATCGAGGGTGACCGGTCAACAGCTTAGTCAAGATCAATTGCACGACAGAATGGACGCTCATGACGCAACAGCAAACTGCATATCGTCGGAAAAACACATGGCTGTTCCCCCTGCTTCTCCTTCTGTCCGGCGGATTGTTGCTGGGGCTGTCTACCAACCTGGCCAAGGTGGCTGGCGAAGCCGGCCTCGCGCCGCTGGCATTTCTCGGCTGGTCAATTTCCGGTGCAGCCGTAATTTTGCTCATCGTGGCGACACTACGCCGCAGCCCTCCTCCGGTCAACGGTCGTACATTGCGCTATTACGCAATATCTGCACTGGTCAGCGTCGCCGGCTCGAATTTCATTTTTTTTTCCGCGATTCCGCATGTGGGTGCCAGTTTCGTAGCGATGATCATAACGCTGCCGCCACTGCTGACTTACGTTGGCGCGTTAGCCCTCCGAGTGGAACGTTTCCAGGCGATTCGTGCCGCGGGCGTAACGGCGGCACTCGTCGGCGCAGGGGTGCTCGCCGTAAGTCAATTGACGGCACCGGACGCAGACATTTTCTGGATTCTTGTTGCGCTTGCTGGTCCGGTCTTATTGGCCGTTGGCAATCTCTATAGGACCCTAAGCTGGCCCGCAGGTGTTTCGGCCGAAGCACTGGCGCCCGGCATGGTGGCGGGGGCTGCAATCATGCTGCTGCTGGCAGGCTTGCTGCCTGGCTACTCCCTGGCCATACCGACGGACCGAAGCCTGCCGCTCATCCTGATCATTATTCAGGCACTGATTTTTGCCGCTCAATTCCAGTTGCTTTTCCTTCTGCAGAAAACGGGTGGCCCCGTTCTATTGAGTCTTCTTGGTTCGGTCGGCGCGATCGTTGGTGTGCCGGTCGCCATCCTTCTGCAGAACGAGGCACCTCCACTGGGTTTGATTCCTAGCGCGGCTCTGATTGCCACCGGCGTAGCCATGGTCACAGCGGGCCACGCAAAAGCACAACCTAAAAAATAATGTTCAGGACATAAAGGAAATATTGCGCGCTTGTCAGCACCAATATGAGCCATGGCACTGAACCAATCAGCCATCATTTTTTTGTGGGTTCCGGCGCCGGCGCATAAGTCAGTTTGCCATCTTCGACCCGCGCTGGCGAAGTCATAGGATGCGCGACCGCATGCTTATCGTCCATGATGTGCAGCACTTTGACGCCACGCACGCATAGCGCATCGGACACCATGGATCGATGGCAACGCCACCAGACCGCCTCGGCACACATCAGCGCGGCATTTGATACGCTGGCTACTTCAAGAAGCGCTTCAAGCCCTTCCGTGAAGTCGGGAGTCGACATGTAGTCGGCGTAGCCGCGAAACGACGCGTTGCGCCACGCGGTATTGGGCGAATCCTCGCTGGTGCGCCGGCGTCCGCCCAATATCTGGAACCATTGATAGGCAATGCCATGATCTCGCAGTGTGGCTGCCAAAGCGTCTTTGCCATATTGAGGATATTTGCGGGATCCCGGGAAGCTTCGCACATCCACGACGGTCTCAATTCCGTACTCGGCAAGGAGGGCAAGAAACTCCTCAATGGGGCGGGTCGAGTGGCCGATCGTCCAGATCGTTTCCACACCGTGCGCTTTTGCGCTTTTTGATTTAGCCGCTGAGCTTGGCATATCAGTCGGTTTCGCGCGATTCCGCAGGCAAGGACATCGCGATTTGATAAGTTTTCAACGTTACAGGTTTTTTGATCATGGCTGCCGCTCCGTTATGAACTCACGGGCAACGACCGCCAGGCCCGCATGATCTACTATAACGTCATCGCCTTGCACACTCTATTCAGATGTGGATTCAGGAATACCATGACCCTATCCATAGTGGACGGCTGGAATCCATTAGGCGGCAAGCCTCCAGTCGACGACAATCAAATTTTCGAGGTCCTGACCGCGGCGGTTTTTCAGGCACGCTTCAGGCCCGATGTGGTGCGTGCACGCTGGCCGAGCATCGACCGCGGTTTTGCAAGTTTCGACGTACAAACGGTTGCGGGCTGGCCTGATGAGAAATTGACAGAACTTCTGCAATTCGAGGGCATGATACGAAACCCGAAGAAAATCCGTGCGACGCTACGCAACGCCCGCGAACTGGAAGCTATTGGTCGGCGGCATGGAAGTGCACGGGCTTATCTGCTCTCGTTTGGAGAAGATGAAGATGCCCTGGTTCAGGACATCGATACCTGGGCGCACTACATTGGCGCGCCATCGATTCGGTGGTTCGTGCGTGGCGTGCTGCCGATCGGCAGTGAAGCGAGCAACTCATAACCATGATGAAGCAACGGCGATATGACTGCATCGACCGATCAAGAAATTACGCCAGCCAATCCAGTATTGCTTGCCGGTCCGCGTCCAGACCGGGCACGGTGTCGGCAATATCGGGGAGGCCACCGGAAAAACGCACAGGAAAGAATGGCCTGAAGCCTGTTGTAGTGCCACACGGTGTATGCAGACCCTGCGCAAGCACATGCGGGTCTTGCGCAATCTCGTCATGCTCGAGCACCGGCGCCCACGGTATGTCCGTCCCTTCGAAGCAGGCCTTCCATTCTCGTCGCGACTTGCTGGCAAAGATAATGTTCAACGCATCGTGAAGCGCGCGTTTATTCGCCATGCGCAGCGAACGGGTACTGTAAGCGCCCGACGCGAGGACGGGGAACTCAGCGCTCAAGCGGTCGCGCAGTGCATTCCAGAATTTTTCCTCCAGAATGCCCAGGGCAATATATCGACCATCGGCCGTCTTGAACAGATCGTTATCCGGCATGATATGCGCCATCGCGTCCAAGTCGTCGCCGGTCCGTCTCAACATCATGTCGATACCAGGCAAGGTCCACGCCAGCGTACTGCCATGCAGGGACACGTCCAGATGCTGGCCATGTCCGCTTTGCTCGGCAGTCATTATCGCCACCACCATGGATAGCGCGGCATACATGGATCCGCAATAGTCCGACAGTCGTACGCGGGGGCGGCCCACCACATCATCGATCTGCGATGGAACCGCCCAGTATCCCGCCAGGGCGAGGTAATTCAAGTCGTGTCCCGGCCGTTGCGCATAGGGTCCTGTCTGGCCAAAACCCGTAATCGAACACATGACCAACGCGGGATTGACACGTTGTAGCGTCTCGTAATCCAATCCAAGGCGCGACATGACTCCGGGGCGGAATCCCTCGATCAATCCATGCGCACGCCTTACCAGGCGCAATAATATTGCCCTGTCGCCCCCTTGCTTCAGGTCCAGAGCGATGGACAGCTTGCCCCGGTTGTATTTCGCGAAGGTGTCGTGGCCCAGCGTACGCGCGCTGTCTCCGGTCCCCGGCCGTTCCACTTTGATTACAGTGGCGCCCAACTGCCCAAGCAGCATTGCGGTATGAGGGCCCGGATGGAGCTGACCCAGGTCGAGCAGCACTTTTCCGCTCAAGCAGGTCAAATTAGACATGGCGGCGTTATCCGGCATTACGAAAGTATCGCTTTGGCGATCGTATTGCGTTGTATTTCACTGGTGCCCGTCACTATCCTGTACAGGCGCAAGCGCCTGAAGATGAATTCCACAGGATGATTCTTGGTGACGCCCACGTTGCCATGGATTTGCATGGCCTTGTCGGCGATCTCGAAACACTTCTCGGATACGAAAAGCTTGCACATCGACGCTTCCTTCCGTATGTCTTCGCCCGCATCGGCCTTCCGGGCCGTTTCCATGATCATGCTGGTACATGCGTAGAGTCCCGTCGCCATATCGGCCAGCATGTGCTGGATGGCCTGAAAACGACTGATCGGGCCCCCGAACTGCTGCCGCTTCCCGGCATAATCCACAGCAAGGTTATATGCCTGTCGGGCCAGCCCCGTCATTGTGGGACAGTGCAGCAAGCGGTTGACGCTGATCCGGCCCATGGCTGTCTTGAAACCTTGCCCTTCCGCTCCCAGCAGATTGCCGCACGGAACCCGCACATCACGGAATTCGATATCAGCATCGACATGCTGGCCGGTCATGGGCAGATAGTCATAAGTCAAGCTTACACCTGGCCGATCCAGCTCAATCAAGATTGCCGAAATACCTTCGGGGCCCTTGTCCGGGTCGGTGACACACATCGTGATCGCATAGTCGGCAAAGGCCGAAGCACTGATATAGTGCTTGCGACCATTGATGACATAGTCTTGTCCGTCGCGCACGGCCCGCGTTTGAATACTGGCTGCATCAGAACCTGATTCCGGCTCGGTCATTGCGAAGCAAGTACCGAGCTCACCGCGAACGACCGGAAGTATGAACTTTTCAATCTGGCTCGGCGTAGCATATTTGATGAGATTGCCGATTCGAGCAGGACCTCCCCAATCTCCAAGCACATGCGGAAAAAGAATGGCACCTGAAGCGGCCACGTCGTCCTTGAGCACGCAGATGTCTTGAATACGCATGCTTTGTCCACCGAGTTCCCGGGGCACCTGCAAGCCGTAGAATCCCAGTTCGCGCGCACGCCGCCAGACGCCGCGCACCACTTCCTTTGAAAAACGGTCTTCGTAGGTATAGCCTTGGGCGCGCTCATACGGAATCAATTCCTGCGTCAAGTAATCGTGCAGTTTTGCGCGTAAAGTGTCCAAGTGCGCATGACTTGTAGTGTCGTCCATGTTTAGTCTCGTTTTCCTCGATAGGGAAAGCACATGTTGACATCGCCTGTATCGATGGTGGATTATCCAATCGCAAAACTCAATAACGCTGAGGAATAAGGTGCGTCTCGAAGATTTGAATTATTTCCTGGCCGTCGCAGAGTCCGGCCATATGGGGCGCGCGTCCGAAAAGCTCGGACAGACACAGCCTGCACTGACCAAAGGCATACAGCGGCTGGAAAAAGAACTGAACCTGCAACTGTTCGAGCGCACGCCAAAAGGTATGCAGCTGACCACGGTAGGCCAGGCCTTTTTCGAGCGTATCCACAATGTGCAATTGGGTCTGCACGAGGCGATCCAGGAAGCACAGGATATGCATCTGGGCAGCAAAGGCCTGTTGCGGGTGGGCGTGCCACCCAATTATGCGAACTATTTTTCAGCTACGTGTGAGCTGCTGTTGCGCCAGCGCCCGGCCGCGCGCGTACAAGTCACCTTGGGGATGAACGACCAACTGTTTTCGGCCTTGCGCGTTGGCGATCTTGATTTGTGTATTAGCGGACAGCACAATCCGGCCAACCCAGATCTCGAACAACAGGCTCTCTTCGCGGACGATCTGCATATCGTTGCGCGCGAAGGCCACCCGCTGTTCTTCCTGCCGAAACTGCGCTTTGCAGATTTGGCCGAAGGGTCGTGGATCCTGCCGCGAACCCAGATCGTAGCGAGGCAATGGGTCGATGCGCGGTTTATAGAGCATGGACTTCCCGCGCCCAACGTCGTGGTGGAGTCCAATTCATCGAGCGCCGCGTTGTTAAGCATGGTGCGCACGACAGACCTGCTTACTATTGCCACCGAATCTTCGCTACGTCAACTAGGCCGCAAGGGACTGCGCGCAATCCCCTTGCGGGAAGCGTCATGGCGCCGGGTGGTCGGCATTACAACCCGGCGCGGCGCCTACCTGTCACCATTGGTGCTGCGCTTTATCGAACTGCTGCAGCAGCACAAGCCGCAGGGCCTTGTGCCTGCATCAGACCTGTAAACTTGGCTTAACCGACACGGCGCTCGTTGCCGCTCCAATACGGATCCTTAAGCTCCTTTCTCGAAATCTTGCCGTTGGCATTCTTTGGAAGCTCAGGCAACAACTCGATGGAGCGCGGCTTTTTGAAGTCGGCAAGCAAAGCCTTGCAGTGAGCAGCCAAACTTTCCATGCTGGCCTGAGCGCCCGGCTTGAGGACGACCGCCGCCTTGATGGATTCGCCCCAGATATCGTCCGGTACGCCAAACACGCAAGCCTCGTACACCTCAGGGTGCTGGTACAACGCCTGCTCGACCTCCGTAGGGTAAACATTAAAACCGCCGGAAATGATCATATCTTTCTTGCGGTCCACAATGTACAGATATCCCTCGTCGTCCATGCGTGCCAGGTCGCCTGTATGGCACCAACCGTCGCGCAGCGCTTGCGCGCTCAAGTCGGGCTCGCGCCAATAGCCGGCAAACACATCCGGGCCCCGCACGACGATTTCACCAATTTCACCCGAAGCCACCTGCTTGCCGTCCTCACCAAGCAAACGTAGATCGGTTTCGCCAAATGCCCGCCCGCAGGACAACAATAAATGCTCATCGCCCTGCATGGCTCTCGCATGGTCCTCGGTGCTGAGCAGCACCATGCCGCCCGTGGTCTCCCCTGCTCCGTAGCCCTGGCTCAATACGGGCCCCAGAGCTTCCCATGCTTCCCGGATCCGAGCCGGCGCCATAGGCGCGGCGCCATAGGAAAGCTGGCGCAGGGCGCTCAGGTCGTAACGATGCAAGGCCGGGTGGGCGATCAGCATGTTGATCATGGTCGGTACCATAAACGTGAACGCCGCGCGGTAGTGTTGCGCCGATTCCAAAAAGCGCTCAGGGTCGAACTTTTCGTGCAAAAGTATGGTGCCGCCCTGGAACAGGAAGGGCTGCATGAACATACCGCTCGCATGAGTAATCGGCCCGGCAAGCGCCAGTACATCCCCCGGCTGGGCGCGCATGCGTCCCATGGCTACCTTGCGCAAAGAGGCCAGGCGATTCCCGACGGTTTGCATGGCGGCCTTGAGCTTCCCGGTCGAGCCGGAGGTAAAGTGCAACACCGCCAGGTCGTCGGCCTGCATCGGAACATCCACTATGCGGTCGGCTGCTGCCTGAAGCAAACACTCGTATTCGCTGGCTTCTCCATAAGTGGCGGCAAGACCGACCACTTGTTGCAGTGAAGCCATGTCCGCGGCCACTGATTCGGCGGCGTCCCGATGAGGCGGATCCACCAGTATGACCCTTGCCTCTGCGTTGTTCACGGTATCGGCCAGCTCCGCCGGAGAGAGACGAGCATTGAGCGCCACCTTGACCAAGCCTGCCTTATAGAGCGCACATTCCAGCTCGATGATCTCGGGCCGGTTCCATGCCTGGATTGCGACCCGGTCTCCTTTGTTCAAGCCCAGACCAAGCAGGGCGTTGGCCAGACGATTGGAGCGCGCCTCCAGTTCCCCGTAGGTAATGACGCGATCATTGAAGATGATGGCGGGCTTGTCGCGCCAATAAAGTGCGTTGCGGCTGACAAAACGTCCTTGATTCATGAAGAGGGACCTCGAAAAGAATGAGATCCTATGGTGAACTTGGGAAGTACGGAATGGAATAACGGTTCCCTGTGTTCTCATGACGAAACGTTATCGAGTGGCAGCCTCATGCCGGCTCGTTATGGAATCACGGTTTCAGGGAATAGGACTGACGCAGCCCCTGAAGTATAAATGTTGCTTTCGGCGAGACCATATGCCCGACCGGAAACACTACAACAACAGGAGACACTGTATGAAGCTCTTATCGTTTAGCCTGAGGGTGGCGTTGGCGGCAGGCATCGGCCTCGCGGCCATTTCCATGAACTCTGTCGCAGCCAGCGACTATCCCGCCCGGCCCTTGCAGTTCATCGTTCCCTTCAGTGCAGGTGGCCAGTTCGATTTCCTGGCGCGTGTCGTCGCGGCATCCATGAGCAAGAATCTTGGGCAGGAAATCGTTGTTGAAAACGTCAGCGGCGCTGGCGGAAATGTGGGGGGAGCCAGGGCGGCCAATGCCAAGCCCGATGGCTATACCCTGCTGGAATATGGCGGCAATTTTGCCATCGCCAAGTACCTTACCAAAAACCTCAGCTACGATCCTGTCGGCGACTTCATACCCGTCGCGGCGATCAGTCTCGCCCCTCACGCAGTACTGGTCAATAACGGGCTGCCGGCCAAAGACTTCAAAGAGCTGGTGGCTTACGCCAAAGCTCATCCCGACAAGTTGAACTACGCGACACCCGGCGTCGGAACATCCATGCAACTCACCTTCGAGGAAATCAAATCGCATTTTGGATTTCCTGCCGTTCACATTCCTTACCGCGGTGGTAGCAACGCACTGAACGACCTCGCCAGCGGTCAGGTGGATGCAGGCATCGTGGCAGTTGCGCCAGCCATGCCCTTCATCGAATCGGGACAAATAAGGGCCCTTGCAGTCACTGGCCCGCAACGCGCCCAGTCATTGCCTGAGGTGCCGACCATTTCAGAGCTGGGATACGAAGGTTTCAGCAGTGGAAGCTGGGCAGGTATTGCCGTTCCGAAAGGCACGCCTGCCGAAATTGTCAAACGTCTGCATGACGCAGTGCAAGCCGCCTTGAAAGACCCCCAAGTCAAGGAACGGCTTGCATCGTTATCGTTCACTCTCTTGCCGGGTTCGCAAGACGACTTCGTGGCACGTATCCACGACGAAGCACGGCGGTACGAGCCAATTATCGAGCGTCTGAAGCTGCAACGTTGAAAGGACAAGCCGCTGGTCACTAGCAGCAGCCCGTCCGGGGCGCTATGCCCGGCGCTGGCGCAGGTAGTCGAGCACCGCCTGCTGCTGGCCTGCGAATTCGATGCGCCCTGACCGTAGTTGGCGCTGGTAGACATACATGGGGTCGTAGTATTCAGTCAGCAACCCCTCGATCCAGCCGAGGTGTGTTTCGACCGCCCCGCTGTCTTCCTGCTCGGCCAGGGCCAAGTCCATGATTGCCGCCAGGCGTTGATGGCGATCACCGCCCAGACGCTTAACGATGTTGTTCAGACTCTGGCGCAGGCGTTCAGCGTACAGCCCAAAGCCTTTCTCTGTGCCATGCAGCGCCTCGAACTCCGCGCACAAGCCGACCACATAGTCGCGCAGTATGCGCTGCACCCTATTCTCGAGGCTGTCTTCCAGCCACACAATCGGATAGGTCTGCATGCCCTGGTATAGCGCGTATGGCACGCTGCAGCTGCCAATGGCCCGGCTTTCGTCCTCCAGTACAAATGAATCGTGGCCCGCAGCGCGTTTCTTGAGGATGTCGATAGCCAGGCGGTTCTCGAAATCAATCTGCGCCGGTTGGCCGGCGGCATGCTTGCCAAAGCTGGAGCCGCGATGCTGGGCGTGTTCCTCCAGGTCCAAGCTGTGTTTCAGCTGCAGCAGCACATCGGTCTTGCCCGTACCCGTCATACCGCCCAGCACCACAAAGCCGCATTCCTTGACCGCCTGTTCGGTCGTCTCCAGCAGAAAAGTGCGCATGGCCTTGTAGCCGCCGATCACGCGCGGATACTCGATGCCAGCCTCTTCCTTCAACCATTGCTGAGTTATCTGCGAGCGCAGGCCGCCGCGGAAGCAATACAAGTAACCATCCGGGTGGGCACGGGCAAAATCGGACCATGCCGCAATGCGTTCCGCCTTGCTTCGGCCCGCAACGAGCTGGTGGCCGAGGGCGACGGCGGCATCCTGGCCTTTTTGCGTGTAGCACAGGCCGACTTTCTGCCGCTCAATATCGTTCATCAAGGGCAGATTGATGGCGCGGGGAAAAGCACCTTTGCTGAACTCGATAGGCGCGCGCGCGTCCATCATGGGAACGTCGCCGAGAAACAGCGCCCGGTAGTTGCTGGTGTCCTCGCGCATCAAACCACTTCTATCGCGTGACGCTGTCGCGGTATCAGCTCGCCAATGGGCACCAATTGCAGGCCGAATTCCGCCGCAGCCGTCAGAAATTCGGCGTCCCCATCGGGCGTCACGGCCACCAACAGACCTCCGCTGGTCTGCGGATCACAAAGAAGATTCAATTGATCCTGTGTAATGGGTGCGATGCGCTCGCCATAACTGTCGAAGTTACGGCCTGTACCGCCCGGTACGCAGCCTTCAGCCAGGTAATGATCGACCCCCGGCAGGCGCGGCACCTTGGCAGATTCGATGCGAGCGCTGACGCCGCTGCCATCCGCCATTTCCACCAGATGGCCCAGCAAACCGAAGCCAGTGACGTCTGTCATGGCCTTGACGCATTCCAGCTTCCCGAAACGGCTGCCCGGTTTGTTGAGCGTACACATCCAGTCCCTTGCAAGCCCGATATCCTGTGTGCGCAGCTTGGACCGCTTTTCGGCGGTCGTCAGGATACCGATGCCTAGCGGTTTCGTCAGGTATAGCTTGCAGCCGACGGTGCCCGTATCGTTGCGCTTGAGCCGGGCCTTGTCCACCACACCCGTGACAGCCAGGCCGAAGATCGGCTCGGGCGCATCGATGGAGTGGCCGCCGGCCAGGGGAATGCCCGCCGCATCGCAGGCCGATCGCCCCCCACGGATCACTTCGCGGGCCACTTCCGGCGGCAAGAGATTGACCGGCCATCCCAGGATGGCAATAGCCAGCAGCGGATCGCCGCCCATGGCGTAGATGTCGCTGATGGCATTGGTGGCCGCGATACGGCCGAAATCGTAGGGATCGTCGACGATAGGCATGAAGAAATCCGTGGTCGACACCACCCCGCGCTGTTCATCAAGCGCATAGACCGCCGCATCGTCGCGCGAGGCATTGCCTACCCACAGTCTGGGGTCGAGATTCTGCGCGCCGCTGCCCGCCAGTATTACTTCCAGCACCTTGGGCGAAATCTTGCAACCGCAGCCGGCGCCGTGACTGTACTGGGTAAGGCGTATGGGACTGTTCATGGATACTCCGCGATGGCTTGACGCTGGCCATTCTAAACCCATTACCTTGTCCGGACCGGAAGCACTTACTGGGCGACAGCAAGCACTTCGCGGGTAGGCGCCGGTAAGTGGGCCAGGAGGGGGAAATGAATTCCTTCAGTTCGGAGCCGGTCAAAGGGCTTGCTTACTTCGAAGAGCTTCTCACGCCGCCATAATTTCCAAAAAATTTTCCTGAGATAAATGCAACGTCAAGCATCTCGATTAGGCCAGATGCTGTAATCCACCCATCTTAGTTGCAACCAAGGGTTTCTAGCGCATCCATGCGAATGTGTCGCATCCGGCCACTCCACCTACCATTCATTAACGGATTGCCACGTTATGTTTACCTGGCATCCGCTAGGCCGAATTACATTTGAACCAAAAAATACTCCTAGAGAAACGGATTGTCATTAAGTGATTGCTAGGATCACGCCTAGTACTCAAGCTTCGTGATATTCGCGTGGTATGGGTACTCTTCTGTCTCCACCCCCTTGGGAGGTAATCATGGCATCAGTATCCAATGACATCTGGAACCGCGACGTCGTGGGCGTTGCGAAGAAAGGAGTGAGCACAGTACTCGAAGGAGTTAATCAGCCCTTTAACGGTACGGCTGGTTACGGAAAGGCGCCCGACCATAGTCCCGGAAAAGTTCCGGATAAAGTTCCTATAAAAGGCGAGGACAAAGACCATGACAAGGGCTACGACAAGGAGCCCATGAAAGGTCATGACAAGGACCATGACAAGGATAAGGACCATGGCAAAGATCACGACAAGAACTACGACAAGGAGCCCATGAAAGGTCATGGCAAGGACCATGACAGGGATAAGGACCATGGCAAAGATCACGACAAGGACTACGACAAGGAGCCCATGAAAGGTCATGACAAGGACCATGGCAAGGATAAGGACCATGGCAAAGATCACGACAAGGACTACGACAAGGAGCCCATGAAAGGTCATGACAAGGACCATGACAAGGATAAGGACCATGGTAAAGATCACGACAAGGACTACGACAAGGAGCCCATGAAAGGTCATGACAAGGACCATGACAAGGATAAGGACCATGGCAAAGATCACGACAAGGACTACGACAAGGAGCCCA
>JAKFFG010000049.1:0-4563 GCA_036675275.1 Pseudomonas sp.
GGTGGTGACCATAGAAAAAATCGGTGAATCAGCGCCTGAACCGCTGGGCCGGGCAACTCGACCCCTAAGCGGCCTAAGAGTGCTCGATCTCACGCATATCATTGCCGGCCCCGTGGTGGCCCGAACCCTTGCCGAGCAAGGTGCAGATGTGCTTCACATCACCGTCCCCGAATTACCGGATCCCCTTCCAATGATCATGGACACCGGTATCGGAAAACGCAATGCTTACCTCGACTTGAAGAAAAAAGACGATGTGGACCGCATGCAAACGCTTTGCCAGGACGCAGATATTTTTGTTCAGTCCTGGAGACCCGGTTCCGTCAGCCGCTTGGGCTTCGGCCCGGAAGAAGTGGCCCGTCTGCGGCCCGGCATCATCTATGTGTCCGTCAGCGCCTTCGGAGATGGCCCGTGGGGTGACAGGGCGGCGTTCGATCAGATCGCGCAAAGCGTATCCGGAATTGCTCATACCGAAGGCGCAGGAGGGCCTCCGCGACTCGTGCCCACATACCTGCTGAACGATTACCTCTGCGGCTATCTTGGTGCAGCTGGCGTCAATGCCGCATTGATCAGAAGAGCCAAAGAAGGCGGCAGCTTTCACGTGAAGATTTCTCTCGCGGGTGCGAGCATGTGGGTACAGAGTCTTGGGCTGCAACCAGCCAATCAAGGCCCCCAGGACGAATCTGTCACCTCGATGCCGCGCTACCAGCGGCGCAACACCGCGTTTGGCGAACTGCATCAGTTGGCGCCCGTAGCGGATTTTTCACGAACAGCCGCGAATTGGGATTTGCCGCCCGCGCCCTTGGGTGCACACGCCGCGGAATGGCTACCCCGCGCCTGACACTGCAACAAGGGCGCATCTGAAAACGCATGTATGGGTGTTGTTGGCACACCCATGAAAATAAAAGGAGACAGCGATGAACTTTAGTAATCCGAGCAATACCGTGTTGCGCTGCGCAGGCTTTTTGCTGGCACTTTTACCTGCGCTTGTGCATGCACAACCAGCAACTGAGGCTTACCCCACCAAGACAATCCGAATGATCATCGGATTTCCGGCAGGCGGGCCCACCGATGCGGTTGGCAGAGCCATTGCACAAAAGCTAAGCCAAAAATTAGGGCAACAGGTCATTGTTGAGAATATCGCCGGCGCTGGCGCAAACCTCGGTGCCCAAGCCGTGGCAAGGTCGGCGCCTGATGGCTACACAATGCACTACAACACGTCAACGCTGGCCATCGCACCGGCAATCTACCCTCAGCTTGGCTACCACCCTGTAAAGGACTTTGCACCCGTGGTGCTAGCCGCTGAAGTGCCGCTTGTGTTGGTGGTGAATCCGGCGGTGAAAGCCGAAACACCCAATGACTTGGTAGCGCTGATCAAAAAGCAGCCTGGACGTTTCAACTACGGATCGTCGGGCAACGGCACTATTGAACATCTCGCGCTGGCGCAGTTCGTTCACAAGTACAAGCTCGACGCCACGCACGTTCCCTACAAGGGAGTGGCTCCCGCGGTGATGGATCTTATCGCCGGACAAACTCAGTTCGGTATGACGTCGCTCAACACGGCGCTTCCCTATATCAAGGACGGCAAATTAAAGGCGCTCGCGGTCGGCTCAAAAATCCGGTCGAAGGCATTGCCCTCCATTCCGACGATGTCCGAGTCGCTGAGCGCTAATTTTGTTTACACCGCTTGGCAGGGAATCCTCTTCCCCAAAGCAACGCCGCAAGCAATCGTTGAAAAAATGAATCGAACAGTCAATGACGTATTGAACGATGAGGCACTTCGTCAACAGTTATCTGCTCAGGGTGTTGACGTCATTGGTGGCAGCGCTGATCAATACGCAAACTTCATTAAATCAGAACTGGAACGGTGGGCGGAAGCCGCGAAAGTCTCAGGAGCACGCGCTCAATGAAAAAGGAATTTGTCTCAAATTCGCAAGTACCCAGCTTACCCAATTTTTGAGTTGCCCATCTTCCACGAATAACCTGCAAAGGACCTGATCATGACTGAACCGAAACCGCTCCTCAATCCGGAGCAAGAAAAACTTGCCTATCAACTTCCGCAACCCACTGGCATGGTCAATGAAATAGTCCATCCTGGTGTCTGCAAAGAATGGTTGGAGGACGATAAGTTGTGGGTTCCCCAAACGGAAACGGTCTCCATGAAACCGTTGCTCCTGCATGTCAGTCAAGGGTATTACATCAATCTGCTTCGTGTCCGGCAGTCCGGAATCCTGTCCCGCCATCGACATACCGGACCCGTCCACGCCCTCGTGCTGAAAGGTCGATGGTATTACCTCGAACACGATTGGGTAGCGGAAGAGGGCGGATATGCATTTGAGCCGCCCGGAGAAACCCACACATTGTTCGTCCCTGAAGATGTGCCCGAAATGATCACGTGGTTTCATGTTACCGGCGGCTACACCTATGTCGATCCACATGGCGCGGCGATGGGCTACGAAGACGTGTTTACCAAACTTGAGTTTTGCAGGAAGCACTACGAGAAGATTGGGCTCGGTGCCGACTACGTGAATCGCTTTGTCCGCTAGGGCGGATTGAAGTAGTCAACGCCAGCACAAGGATTGCTGGATGTCGTGATATGGCTGGCTGCTGGGTATTGCTGTTCTCAGCAGGCCGCCAAGCCATTCACTCCCAAGAGCAGGACCTCCAAGATCATCAGGCATCCATGGGATGAACTGGCATTTCTGTCTCTCATCATTAGATGTTTTCACCCAAGGAGAGCCCATGCTGCAAGCCACGAAAAGCCAGTCGATTTACGAACCGGCGCAACAGCACCTTTACTTTCCCAAGCCACCGGTATTTGCCACTGTTGAAGAGGAGCGCTTGCACCGCAAGCAGCGGCTTGCTGCGGCATGTCGCGTGTTTGCGCGTTATGGCTACGAGTACGGGTTTGCTGGTCACATCACAGTACGCGATCCCGAGCATCCCAACCTGTACTGGACCAACCCCTTCGCCATGGATTTCGGCCGGGTGCGTGTGTCCGATCTTCTTCTGGTGGACCACGAGGGCAAGGTGCTCGAAGGCAACTGGGCAGTCAATCGCGCGGGGTTTGTGCTGCACGCTGCCATTCACCAGGCGAACCCTCATATCCTGGCTTCGTGCCATGCCCACACGACCAACGGCATGGCCTGGGCGGCGCTGGGCCGCAAGCTGGACCCGATTACGCAAACCGCCGCGAGCTTCTACCACGATCATGCACTGATCACCGAGGAGGCCGGTGCCGTGGTAGTGCAGCGCGCCGCAGGCGCCGCTGTTGCGGCTGCGTTCGGAAAAAACAAAATAGCCATTCACCAGAACCACGGCCTGTTTTCGGCCGGCCGCGACAGCGTCGATGAAGCAGTCTGGTGGTTCATCGCCGCAGAGCGGGCCTGTGAAATCCAGCTCAAGGCCGAAGCCACCGGCCACCCGGTCAAACAGATCAGCCCACAAGCCGCCGCGCATTCATCGAAGCACCTGGGCACGCCTTTCATGGCCTGGTTGCATTTCCAGCCGATCTATGACGCCATCTGCAGGTCTGACCCAGACCTGTTCGACTGATCACGCACTTTTTTCAAGCCCAAACGACAGGAGACACTATGAACCGCATTTTCAAGGCCACGACAGCTTTCCTCACACTTGCCCTCGCAGCAACCGCACACGCCGCCTGGCCCGACGACAAGCCCATTGAAATCATTGTTGGTTTCGCCGCCGGTGGCGAAACCGACACCATGGCACGCGGCCTGGCGCCATTTATTCAAAAGCATCTGGGCGGCAAGGCCAACCTGATCGTCATCAACAAGGCGGGCGCGTCCGGAGAGATTGCCAATGCCTACCTGCAGCGCGCCGCACCTGACGGCTACACCATCGGTGTGGTTAACGTACCGCCTCTGTTGTTCGTGCCGCTGACAAAGAAAGCGCAATACGACCCGAAAGAGCTTTCGCTGATCGGCCGGGTGGTAAGCGACCCCACGTTCCTTGTCACGCGTGCCAGCAGCCCGTACACCACTCTCAAGCAAATTGTGGCCGCGCTCAAGGAAAACCCAAATACCCTGTCTTTCGGCTACAACGGCGTCGGTACCAATGGACACCTGGCCATGCTGCAATTGCAGTTGGCCACAGGCATCCAGATCAACGACATTCCCTTCAACGGCTCCAGCCAGTCGAAGAACGCCCTGTTAGGCGGCCACACTGACTTCATGTTTACTAGCCTCACCGCAGTCTCAACACCCGAAAAAGAGGCCGTCCCACTGCGGATCGTCACCCAGTTCATGGACACCCGCGCCCCGGCTTTGAAGGACGTGCCCACCGCAAAGGAACAGGGCATTAACGCCGTGATGCCGGCTGACCGCGGCTTTGCTGCACCCAAGGCTGTGCCGGCCGCCATCCAGGCGCGCCTGCAGCAGGCTGTCGCGGCAAGCTTGAAAGATCCAGAATTCATCAAGACGGCGACGGCTTACGCCTCCGTCATCAGCTATTTGCCCGGCGCAGAGTGGCAGCGATCGCTAGACGCCAACATGCCCGCGCTCGAGTCGCTGGCGAAAAAAATGCGAAAGGAATAAATGCGCTCAC
>JAKFFG010000039.1:0-4385 GCA_036675275.1 Pseudomonas sp.
CGTCTGCCCAACTCCATCACACCGACGGAGTAACCCTTTTCGGTCAGCCGGCATGCAGACACGCTGCCTCCAAAACCGGAGCCGATGACGATATAGTCAAAATCATAGGCCTGACTCATCGTGGGCTCCTCGGTGATACGGTCAGTATTGTTGGTGTGTGAGTGGCGAGCTCCCATTGGCTCGACTCTAAGTCGTGTAGCTCTTTCAATTTGAGTCTGTACTGCGCATCTTTCGCCGGGATATGCGACATCGCGTGCTCGGTTAGCGCGGTGATCGTCAGGCTTGGGTTCACGCCCAGGTTCGCACTGAGCATTGAGCCGTCGCAGATCAGCAGGTTCTGATAGCCGAAGACACGGTTTTGCACATCCATCACGCCGCGCGCAGGCGAGTCGGCCATCGCGCAGCCGCCCATGCAATGCGCCGTGGTGGGAATGTTGAAGAGGATCTCGGTCAGAAAGGTCGTGGCGATGCCACCCAGTGCCTTGGCGCCCTTTTCAGCAAATGCGTTCGCCTCGGGGATGAAGGTGGGGATGGGGCCGCCCTCGCTGCCAAGCTGTTTTGTGAACGGCCAATACCAGCGGCGCTTGAAGCGCATGCTGAGTGATGCGTCCGCCGTCTGCATCACCAGCAATAGCATGGTCTGACGCGCAAAGCCGACAGGGTTGTGTACGTGCAGGGCTTGCAGTGGATGCTTGAGCAGTGTCCACAGCCAGGTAAAAATCCGCGTCCACCCGGCACGCCCACCGCACAGCAAGGTCATCATCAGGCCTATCGCATCCGAGCCTTCCGGGTAGCGGACGACGCCAATGTGCGTGCGCTCATCGAGATAGAAGCTGCCGCCCCCCGCAAGGCCTGGAGACATGCTCTTGTCCGTTGCAGGAAAACGTATGCCAATAAGGGACTCGGCATTGGTGCGCACGCGGTTGCCAAGGTCGTCACTGATGTGCGGCAACGATCCGTTCTGCTTGAGCCGGAACAGCAACTCCATCGTGCCCAGCGACGACGCGGCGAAGATCACGCCGCGGCAGCGGAAACTGCGGCGCTGTTTGTCGAGCCAGGAGGTTGAGCGCTCGGTGAAGACTTCGTAACCGTCGCTCCCATCCTCTTTGCCGTTGAGTGGCCGTACATCCACCACCTTGGTTTCGGCAAAGACCTGGGCGCCACGTTTTTCCGCGAGATACAGGTAGTTCTTGTCGAGCGTGTTCTTGGCGTTGTGCTTGCAACCCATCATGCAGCCGCCGCAGCCCGTGCAGGTTCCGCGCTCCGGGCCCTCACCGCCGAAGTAGGGGTCCGGGTAGGTCTTGCCGCCTTCTTCACCCGCGGGTGCGAAGAAGGTCCCTACACGGGGCGCATGGAAGGTGTCGCCTACGCCCTGCAGATCCGCCATTTTCTTGAGGCGCAGATCGACCTCGCCCATTATCTTGCTTTCTGTCACGCCGAGCATTTTCTCCGCCGTGGCGTAATGCTGGGGCATGATTCGTTTCCAGTCGGCCAGGCCCGCCCAGGAGCCTTCATCCCATACGCTATCGGGCGGCGTTAGCAGGGCATTGGCGTAGGTGATGGATCCTCCGCCGACCGCATTGCCGCTTACGATCATGGCGTGGCGAAACAGGCGCATGTTGTAGAAACCGAACATTTTCAGGCCGGGTCGCCACATCCAGCGTCGGGTGTCCCAGTTGGACTTGGGGAAGTCCTCGGCCGCCCAGCGTCGGCCCATCTCCATCACACCAACGGAATAGCCTTTTTCTGTCAGTCGGTAGGCGGAGACGCTACCGCCGAAACCTGAGCCGATGATGATGTAGTCGAAATCGTAGGGGGGATTCATTGCGCAATCCTCAGGCCGGTGTTGAGTACAGGCGTGAAAAAACTGGCCATATGGCGTCTCCTTATTCTTGTATGGGGGCACTAACTAGTTGTGAGCGGCTACTGCTCGGCGGGTTGCCTGCGAAAAAACCAGGCTCGTATGCGTTTTGCTGAGCACAGCTCCTCCAGCGAGCAACAACGGGCTCAGGTAGATAACGCTAGATGAGGGGCGCGCGAGGCAGGCAAGGTGGGCCCGTGTTAGGGCCTGCTCTACAACATGAAGTTGATATGCCGCGCCAACTGGGATCGGACTGTGGGGAATGGAAACTTTCCGAAGCGCAGGTGTGACGGTGAAGTCAGATACCGGCAGCGGTGCCCGGCAGAGCGCGGCTATGTCGTATGGCGCGCTGCCAGTGATAGGACGTAGCTGATTGAGCGTGTCCTGCCCGTGCATAGTTGCCCGGCCCCTATGTTCAGGGCGGCAGAGGAAGTTGGGGCAGGAGAGGGCGCTTAGGGCTTGTATTCGAGGACGTTGAATACCCGCGTAAACGCTGGTCGATCCCCTTGCAGCAGGGTTGCGCGGCGCTCGCGCAGTGCGCGTGATGGGCTGAGTTCGCGTAGCGCCAAGGCTATAAAGGTATCCATGTCGCACTGAATCTTGACGTCGGCGGGCTCTGCGCTCGGACCGGATCGAGCTAGCAGAGTCCCGTTGTCCACCTGGATATGGAAGACTTCTGTGCCGACTTGGAACTCGTAGGATTCCCGCAGTCCGGCGCTTGCCGCCGGATCGTTCGAGCCCGTTAGGCAAAGCGCAATGAGTTCCGCGCGCGCGCTGGATGGGTCGATCCGTTCGTCGACCGGTAGAGAGAGTCCCCAGAACCCCAGTGAGATGAGCGGCTTGCGCAGTTGCTCGCCTAGCTCTGTCAACTCGTATGCTGGAGTGGCCGGAGGCGTCCCCTGCATAGTCTGTCGAATGACGCCGTTCTCCACCAGCATGGCCAGGCGCTCGGATAACCGATTTGGCCCCATGGCCGGCAAAGTTGCGAGCAGCTCCTTGAACCGCTTCGGCCCCAAGAGGAACTCGCGAATGAGGAGGAGCGTCCAGCGATCTCCCAGTACGTCTAGCGACCGGGCTATTGGACAAAGTTGACCGTAAGTTTTGTTTGGCATGGCTCATTGTACAAAATTTCCCCTCAACCGAAACATGGCGGGATGCGGTTGCCGCCGACCAAATGGAAATTGGTCATGCAATTTCGATAGCGGCCAGATCACTGGTGCAAGGCACCGTAACTTGCAATTTCGCGCGTTTGGTGTGGGGTGAAGTCGCAGTGGCCGGCGATCCAGCAATGCAGGCAATGGCGGTGCTCCAGTATGAGCGCCGCTCTATTGCAGCCTTAATGCTGTAGCCGAATGATTCGAATACCTTCCTCTGGTACCGCGCAGTAGCAGTACCAGTCAATGGCTTTAGCAGAGCATCAAGGCCCTGGGATAGTTTCTCCCAGCCAGTGCGCATCAGCAGTCGGATGGGGTCAGCCCCCAGCCATGACCGATCGCTCAGTGAACGCGCGCGTAGAGATCGAGTTGGCTCAAGGCTACAAAATTTGCCTTCTTCCGGTACCGGAGGTCGCTTTGCGGCGAGCGAGAAGAAGGGGGGGGTTACTGCCCCTTGCTCTGCTGATCCCAAAGGCGTTTTCATGTGACGCTCTCTGCTCTACTTTATTCGCTGGCTGCCATACTACTATACGTATCGTATACTTCAAGTGGTGCGGAGAAATATATATCTGCGCGGTCGGATAGGGGCGGGTGTCTTCTGCAGCCGGTGCGGCGAACCCAGGCTCAGCGACTACCACCGAGACAGCTGCGCTGTGGTTGGGTACATCTCCTGCGTAAAGGAATGAGCTGGAACTGAAATGGCCGTAGTAAGTGCCGTGGGTGGCGCTGGTCGGCTTCGACCTGCGCGAATCGGTGATCCTCCGCCACGCCACAATGCATCCAAGGCTGATAGTCGTGGCAAATACCCATGACATCGCCTTGGAGGGTGCGGACTTACCACCGCAGCAATAATCACCGAGTGGCATGCCGCCGTAGAGATGGGGTCAGCCAGACCTCGAGTCAGAACGCAGTGGCCAAGCCTGCAAGCTGGGCCACGACAAATGCGGGGGGGAGTGGGCGAGCCGACGAAGTTCTCAGTCCCATGGCCAAATACGGGCTAAGTTAGGCTCGTTCCAGTCCGGCGCTGGAACAAGCGTAATGAAGATGTCGTCGGAAGCTATACCGACTGCCGAAACCACCAGTCGATTGATTACTGCGACCAGCTTGTGCTTGTCCTCCAGTGTTCGATTGGACCCGACAGGCACCGTAATAATCACCGCATTGGTAGGGTCACGCGTCTCTCCAAGGGGCGGGTATAGAAACAGTTCGTCCGGACCATACTCGCTCAATATGATGAGTTGGTAGCCCTCGGGAGACCTGATTCCTTGTACCAGGGATAGATTCAACGCATCCGCGAGTGCGCACTTTTGTTCAGGGGAGAACTTACCCCTTGGAATGTGGGCATTGAACACTGACATAGTGGCTTGTCC
>JAKFFG010000016.1:0-4332 GCA_036675275.1 Pseudomonas sp.
CAGAAGGAGCTGGGCGAGGGCGAGGACGGCAAGGACGAGGCGTCCGAGCTGGAAGCCCGCATCAAGAAGACCCGCCTCAGCAAGGAAGCGCGCGAGAAGGCGCTCAACGAAGTGAAGAAGCTTCGCACCATGAGCCCGATGTCGGCGGAAGCCACCGTCGTGCGCAACTATCTAGACTGGATGCTGTCGATTCCGTGGAAGAAGCGGACCAAGATCAAGAAGGACATCAAGCTCGCCGAGAAGGTGCTGAACGACGACCATTACTCGCTGGAGAAGGTCAAGGAACGCATCCTCGAGTATCTGGCCGTGCAGCAACGAACCGACCACCTCAAGGGCCCGATCCTGTGCCTGGTCGGCCCGCCGGGTGTCGGCAAGACCTCGCTCGGCAAGTCGGTGGCTCGCGCCACCGGCCGCAACTTCGTGCGCATGTCGCTGGGCGGCGTGCGCGACGAGGCCGAGATCCGTGGCCATCGCCGCACCTATATCGGCTCGATGCCGGGCAAGATCATCCAGGCCATGCGTAAGGCTAAGTCGTCCAATCCGCTGATCCTGCTCGACGAGATCGACAAGCTGGGCGCCGATTTCCGCGGCGATCCGGCTTCGGCCCTGCTCGAAGTGCTGGACCCGGAGCAGAACACGACGTTCAACGACCACTATCTCGAAGTCGATTACGACCTGTCCGACGTGATGTTCATCACCACGGCCAACACGCTGCGCATGCCGCAGCCGTTGCTGGACCGCATGGAAGTCATCCGGCTGGCGGGCTACACCGAGGACGAGAAGGTCGAGATCGCCAAACGGCATCTGATCGACAAGCAGATCAAGGCCAACGGGCTGAAGCCTGGCGAATTCGAGATCACCGACGACGCGCTGCGCGATCTGATCCGCTACTACACGCGCGAAGCGGGCGTTCGTAACCTCGAGCGCGAGATGGCCAACCTGGCGCGCAAGGCGACCAAGGAAATCCTGCTCAAGGGCGAGAACGGCGCCAAGGTCAAGGTCACGCGCAAGGTGCTCGACAAATATGCCGGCGTCCGCCGCTTCCGTTACGGCGAGGCCGAGCTCGAGGACCTGATCGGCGTGACCACCGGTCTGGCCTGGACCGAGGTCGGCGGCGAATTGCTGTCGATCGAGGCGGTGATGGTGCCCGGCAAGGGCAAGATGACCATCACCGGCAAGCTGGGCGACGTGATGCAGGAATCGGTGCAGGCGGCCGCGTCCTACGTGCGCTCGCGCGCGGTGGCGTTCGGCATCAAGCCGACCGTGTTCGACAAGCGCGACATCCACATCCACGTGCCCGAAGGCGCCACGCCCAAGGACGGCCCGTCGGCCGGTGTGGCGATGCTGACCTCGATCGTCTCGATCCTGACCGGCATTGCCGTACGCAAGGACGTCGCCATGACCGGCGAAATCTCGCTGCGCGGCCGCGTGCTGCCGATCGGCGGGCTGAAGGAGAAGCTTCTCGCGGCCCTGCGTGGCGGCATCAAGACGGTGCTGATCCCGAAGGAGAACGAGAAGGACCTGGCCGAGATTCCGGACAACGTGAAGAAAGGTCTGGAGATCATCCCGGTGGCGCATGCCGACGAAGTGCTGCAGCGCGCCCTGGTCTCTCCCGTGGTCGCCATCGAGTGGAAGGAAGAGGAAGAGACCGCCGCCGTGTCCAAGGACAAGGTCGAAGGCGTGGGCGGGCTGGTTACCCACTGACAATCGCGGAGCGGGCGCAAATTGCTGTTGACTTTGCGCCCGTTCCGTCCGTTTCTGCTACCGCTGCAGATGTGAAAAAGCCCTGTATTTGCTGCGCATTTCGTTGACGCAGCGTGTGCGGGGCTTACACTTTGCCGGTTCCAGCGTTATCCACGAGTTTCCAATTCCAAAGAGATCGTTCCGTGCCAAGGGGGGCCAAACGTGAGCAACACCACCGTCAATAAAGCCGATCTCGTCGGCATGGTCGCAGACAAGACCGAGATGTCGAAGTCGGACGTCGCGGCCACCGTCGATGCCGTGCTCGATGCGATCACCAGCATATTGAAAGAGGGCAGGGAAGTGCGCCTGGTCGGGTTCGGCACCTTCCACGTCACGCGCCGCAAGGCGGGCGAAGGACGCAATCCGCAGACCGGCGCCACCATCCAGATCGCCGCCTCCAACCAGCCCAAGTTCAAGGCCGGCAAGGCCTTGAAGGACGCAATCAACTAGCGCGGCCGTCGCCAGAGAATTCCAGCCGGCCGCAGCGACCCTGCGGCCGGTTCGTTTTCGCGCCCGGGTTGAGCGCCGATCCGGCTTGAACTATGGTCCGCCCACACCCGAATTCGGGCGATTAGCTCAGCGGTAGAGCGTCTCGTTTACACCGAGAATGTCGGCGGTTCGATCCCGTCATCGCCCACCATTTGCCTAATATCCGGCATGGAAACGCTGACGCTTCAGCCTATTGGCGAAATTCCCGTTTTCGACGACGGCTATTCGCTCGTCTCGCGGGCGGTCGCGAATGATGGGTCGTTGCTGTTCTTATATGTTGAACCAGACGCCACCAATGCGGTCTTCGAACGATTCAAAAGTGGCATAGGGATTTTCCCGAAGCCGCGAATGGAGAAAGCAAAGCGATTTCGTCTGGTGCGCGTTTCCCAGGGCGAAGTCCGAGTTATCGAGCTGCCCGAACTCAACATTACCTTTCCGGTTGTCGATGTCTTTCCCGACGGCAGCATTCTTCTTGTCGCTACTCGGGCGCAATGGCGTGCGGAAGGTGACTACGATCTCAATGCCGTTGTCTGCGATTCTGGGACGAATCAGGCCGTTCATTTCCTTTTGGGCGACGGCATCAATAGCCTGGGGATCGACGAGCAAAGCCGCATTTGGGTGGCTTATTCGGACGAAGGCGTCTTTGGAAATTTCGGCTGGAATAATCCGGGCCCAGAAACCGTGGGTCGATCGGGCCTTGCCTGCTTCAATCGATCCGCATCTTTGTCGGTAACTACCACGCAAGCGCCTTCCTGAATGTATTTTTCAGCGATTCCTTTTCCGATTCCTCCTGCACTTCCGGTGACCAAAGCGATCTTTCTGGAAAGAGGCTTTTCTTTTGGCATTCTCGAAAGTTTAGCTTCTTCAAGAAGCCAATATTCGATATCGAATGCTTCCTGAAGCGGGAGGGAAACGTATTCGGAAACTGCCTCGGCTCCACGCATTACGTTGATCGCGTTGATGTAAAATTCACTGGCAACACGGCTTGTCTGCTTGTCTTTCGCAAAGCTGAACATCCCCACTCCCGGCCAAATGATGATGACCGGATTAGGGTCTCTCATGCCCGGACTATTATGATGCTTATGCCTCAGATAGTAGTCAGCATACATTTCACGATATGCCTGGAATGCTTCACCGATTTTTGATTTCAACTCTTCGACATTGGAGAAATCTTCATTTTCAGGAAGATCCAAAACAAGCGGGCTGATCTTGGTTCGAAGGAAGTGATCCGGACAGCTGGTTCCCATAGGAGCCAATTTAGTCAGGTCATGACTATTGATGAATTGTAAAACCTCTGGAGCATCGGTAAATGTTCCGACCATTCTCTTTTCTGAAGAAGCCAAACCTCTCAGGATCGGAGCGATTTTAGCCGCCTGCTTTTTCCGGTTTTCCGGTCGGAGTGATTCTGTTTTTTGTCCTCCGAAAACAGGTCTTCTTTTTCCGTAATTATCGTTCAAATAGGCTGAAGCAGTCTCGATTACTTCAAGGCTATTGATATAGCAATCGTAAGCGGTATCTCCCCAGGTGAAAAGCCCATGGCCACCCAGCATGATTCCTCGGATTCCCGGATTTTGATCCAAAGCAGCTTTAAGTTTAAGACCCAGATCGAAGCCCGGTCTCTGCCAGGGTACCCAGGCAATTTGACCTTCCCAAAGATCCTGTGTTATTTTCTCTCCATCCTTGGAAGCGGCGATTGCAATAGCTGCATCCGGGTGAAGGTGGTCAATATGCTTAAATGGCAAAAATGAGTGAAGCGGAGTGTCAATAGAAGGCGCTTTTGATTGCAAATCATAAATGCAATGGTTGAAAAGTTCGACCATTTCGTCTTCAAATTCCAGACCTCTGTAGATTTCTTTCAATGAGCGAAGTTTGTCCACATAGAGGCCTGCCAAACCTGCTTTTGTAAGAGTTCCAATGTCTCCACCAGAGCCTTTTACCCACATAACCTCGACTTTTTCTTTAGTCAATGGATCCGGTTCCATCGTCTTGCAGCTGGTGTTTCCACCTCCATAATTTGTGATTCGGAGATCAGCTCCGAGAATATTTGACCTGTAGATAAGTAAATCGACTTCGTTTCCGGCGAGCGCAGCAGCTTTTGCT
>JAKFFG010000071.1:0-251871 GCA_036675275.1 Pseudomonas sp.
ATCGATGCCCACGCCGGATTGAATCGGGCGCGCCGCTGCATCGGCCACCTCGATAACGATGTTCAAAAACCAGTTTCCTTTGGCATCCCTGGCAAAGCAGGTGCCATCCTTGATCTTGCCGTCGGGCAGAGCACGCGAATGAAATACGCGAAAGGTCTTGCCGGCGAACCGGAAAGCCTGGCCTTGGCGCTTGAGTTCACGTCCTTTAAGCGGCACCCAGCCCAGCGAGCGCTTGCCACGGTAACGAAGGTATGGCCGTTTGAATTGCTGGCGCGATTTGGCGTATTGCTCACACACCGCGTTGACCGTGCCCGAATGAATACCAAGCAGTTTGCTGCTGCCGGTGGTCAAACCATTCAGGTCAAAACCAGTGGGCCACTTCTTATTCCACTTCAACGCATGCTTCTGGGTGTCGTTACAGAAATTCCATACATAATTGACCGCCCGCGCCTGCTGGTTCAACAGACCGTTCAGAGACTTTACTCGGTAGCGGTAAACCTTTGTGCTCATCGCTATTCCAGGTATTTATCAGAGTCAGGGCGAGTGCGCTGGCCAATGGGAAATCCTCTTCTTTTGAACAGACCTTCAAATGCCAACACAACCGGCTCGGGCAGAACAAGAGACGCGTGCTCATCATCGCCATTATGCCTGTTTATTTATACAGTGCAAGCTCTAGCTTGCGCTCCTTTCGTCCACGGCCTGAACACCGAGGCTTCACGGGGCATTTGATGGAAGCAATGTTGCAGTCGTCGATACAGTGGCTCCTCCTGACGCTCGCCCTGCCTAGCGTGGGGCTCAGCGCCATTTTCTTCGTCAGCATCATTTCTGCAACTCTGCTTCCCCTGGGCTCCGAACCGGCCGTCTTCGGCTTCGTCAAGATCGCGCCCGAGATGTTCTGGCCGGCCGTCCTCGTTGCCACCCTGGGCAACACCATGGGCGGCGCCATCAGCTACGCCATGGGCCTGGGCGCCGAAAAAGCCTACGAGCACTGGCTGGAAAAGCATCCGGAAAAAATGCATGGCAAAGCCGGCGGCCGCTGGCATGACTACATCAGCTACTGGCTGCACCGCCTGGGTCCGCCCGCGCTGTTCTTCTCCTGGGTTCCTGTAATCGGCGACCTGCTTTGCGCCGTCGCAGGCTGGCTGCGCCTGCCCTTCTGGCCCAGCGTCGCCTATATGGCTATCGGTAAATTCGCGCGCTACGCGATCATGACCGCAGCCCTTCTCTGGTTCTTCCCCGGCGAAGTCTGATCCGCGGTGGATTAAACTTGTCGTTATCCCTTACACTATGTCTTTAAGGGCCCACCTTTTTTCGCCTCTCATGAACGCCCCCATCGCCAGCCAGTTACTCGCCGCCACGCTCCCTCTTACGGCCGCCACGCGCTTACGTGAAATCCCCTACAACTACACGTCGTACTCCGACCGTGAAATTGTGCTGCGCTTGCTGGGGCCTGAAGCATGGCAAATGCTTTCCGAACTTCGCGAAGAACGCCGCACCGGCCGTTCCGCCCGCATGCTGTTCGAAGTGCTGGGCGACATCTGGGTGGTGCGGCGCAATCCCTATCTGGTCGACGACTTGCTCGACAATCCCAAGCGGCAGAACCTGCTCATCCAGGCACTGAACCACCGGCTGGGCGAAATCGACAACCGGCGCGACAGCAGCGTGGCCGAACGCGACGGTAAAGTGGCGCGTCTGCTGACTGCGGCCCGCGCGGCCGTGGCCGAGTTCGAACAAGAATTCGCCCGCACCCGCGAGCTGCGCAAGAAAGCCGTACGCACGCTATCGCGCATTACCGCCAAAGACAACATCAAGTTCGACGGCTTGTCGCGCGTCTCGCACGTCACCGACGCCACCGACTGGCGTGTCGAATATCCCTTTGTGGTGCTCACACCCGACACAGAAAACGAAATGGCCGCGCTGGTGCGCGCCTGTATCGAACTCGAGCTCACCATCATCCCGCGCGGAGGCGGCACTGGCTATACCGGCGGCGCCATTCCTCTTACCTGGCGATCGGCGGTCATCAATACCGAGAAGCTCGACACCCTGGGCCCCGTGGAAGTCTCGCAGCTGCCGGGCGTCGCCGACCCCGTGCGCACCATACACACCGGCGCGGGCGTCGTAACCCGCCGCATCGCCGAAGCCGCCGAAGCCGCCGGCCATGTATTTGCCGTCGACCCCACTTCGGCCGACGCTTCCTGTGCAGGCGGGAACGTAGCCATGAACGCCGGGGGCAAGAAAGCCGTGCTGTGGGGCACCGCCCTGGACAACCTGGCCGGCTGGCGCATGGTAGACCCGGACGGCAACTGGCTGGACGTCACACGCCTGGATCACAACCTGGGCAAGATCCACGATGCGGAACAGGCACGGTTCCTGTTGCAGTGGTCCGACGGCAAAGCGCTGCCCGGCGCCGTACCCTTGCGACACGAAACCCTGGTCATCGACGGCTCGCGCTTTCGCAAGGCAGGCCTGGGCAAAGACGTTACCGACAAATTCCTGGCCGGCCTGCCCGGTGTACAGAAAGAGGGCTGCGACGGCCTCATTACCTCGGCGCGATGGGTGCTGCACCGCATGCCCGCGCATACGCGCACCGTATGCATGGAATTCTTCGGACAGGCGCGTGACGCGGTGCCGTCCATCGTCGAAGTCAAAGACTATCTTGACGGACCCGGCCGCGAGCGCGGCGCCATTCTTGCCGGTCTCGAACACCTGGACGAGCGCTACTTGCGCGCCGTCGGCTACGCCACCAAAAGCAAGCGCGGCGGACTGCCCAAAATGGTACTTATCGGCGATATCGTCGGCGACGACGCCGACGCCGTGGCCATCGCCGCCAGCGAAGTCGTACGCATCGCCAATACCCGCCATGGCGAAGGCTTCGTCGCGGTCAGCCCCGAGGCCCGCAAGAAATTCTGGCTCGACCGAGCCCGCACCGCCGCCATTGCGCGCCACACCAATGCATTCAAGATCAATGAAGACGTCGTCATTCCCCTGAATCGCATGGGCGAATACACCGACGCCATCGAGCGCATCAATATCGAACTGTCCACGCGCAACAAACTGCGCCTGCTCGACAAGCTGGAAGACTTCCTCAATGGCGACCTGCCCATCGGAAAAATCGAAGACCACGACGATGCCGAACATACCCGGGCCGAGATCCTGGCCGGCCGCAGGCAAGACGCCATAGGCACCATCCAGGCCGTGCGCCGCCGCTGGACCTGGCTGCTGGAAAACCTGGATGCGCCGCTCGCACACAACCTGGGTGTCTTCAGCTCCCTGGGCATGGACGAACTGGCTCCCATGCTGACCCAGCGCCTGGCCGACCAGCCGCAAGCCCGCGTATTCGACGTCGTGCAAGACCGCAGCATACGCGTGTCCTGGAAGACCGAAGTCCGCGCCCTGATGGAACGCTATTTCGCCGGCGCCGACTGCGCCGCCGTGCTGGCCGAACTGCAGGCCATCCACGATCGCGTGCTCAAGGGTCGGGTCTTCGTGGCCTTGCACATGCACGCCGGCGACGGCAACGTGCACACCAACATCCCGGTCAATTCCGACGACTACGAAATGCTGCGCGAAGCCAACGAGGCCGTTGCGCGCATCATGCAGATCGCCCGCGACCTCGATGGCGTAATCTCCGGTGAACACGGCATAGGCCTGACCAAGTACGAGTTCCTGACACAGGAAGAACTCCAGCCCTTCCAGGACTACAAACAGCGCATCGACCCCGAAGGCCGCTTCAACAAGGGCAAGCTCATGCCCGGGGCCGACCTGCGCCATGCCTGGACGCCCAGCTTCAACCTGCTGGGCCACGAATCGCTGATCATGCAGCGCAGTGAAATCGGCTCGATCTCCAACGCCATCAAAGACTGCCTGCGCTGCGGCAAATGCAAGCCCGTGTGCGCCACCCACGTGCCCCGCGCCAACCTGCTGTATTCGCCCCGCAACAAGATACTGGCAACCTCTTTGCTGATAGAAGCCTTCCTGTACGAAGAGCAGACCCGGCGCGGCGTCAGCCTGAAACACTGGGAAGAATTCGAAGACGTCGCCGACCACTGCACCGTCTGCCATAAATGCTACAACCCCTGTCCGGTCGACATCGACTTCGGCGATGTTTCCATGGAAATGCGCGCCTTGCTGCGCGGCATGGGCAAGAAATCGTTCAATCCCGGCACGACCGCCGCCATGTTCTTCCTGAACGCCAAAGATCCGCGCGTCATCAAGGCCACCCGCACGGCCATGATAGACGTCGGCTACAAGGCGCAGCGCCTCGCCCATGACGTCCTTGCACTGCCCGCCCGCAAGCAGGTAGCCGCGCCGCCCGCCACCGTGGGCAAAGCGCCGATACGCGAGCAGGTCATACACTTCATCAACAAGAAAATGCCAGGCGGCCTGCCCAAACAGACGGCGCGCAAGCTGCTTGACATCGAAGACGCCGACTACGTCCCCATCATCCGCAATCCGGCCGTCACCTCGCCGGAGACCGAAGCCGTCTTCTACTTCCCGGGCTGCGGCTCCGAGCGCCTGTTTTCCCAGGTAGGCCTGGCCACCCAGGCCATGCTGTGGCACGCCGGCGTGCAAACTGTCTTGCCCCCCGGCTACCTCTGCTGCGGCTACCCCCAGCGCGGCAACGGCATGACGGACAAAGCCGAAAAAATCATCACCGACAACCGCGTCCTGTTCCACCGCATGGCCACCACGCTGAACTACCTCGACATCAAGACCGTCGTCGTCAGCTGCGGCACCTGCTACGACCAATTGTCGGGCTACGAATTCGAAAAAATCTTCCCCGGATGCCGCCTCATCGACATCCACGAATACCTGCTGGAGAAAGGCATCGAGATGAATGGCGTTCAGGGCGTGCGCTACATGTATCACGACCCCTGCCACACCCCCATGAAATTGCAAGAACCCATGAAAACCGTAAAGGCGCTCGTGGGCGATACCGCGATCAAGACCGACCGGTGCTGCGGCGAATCCGGCACCCTGGCCGTGTCCCGCCCCGATATTTCGACCCAGATCCGCTTCCGCAAAGAAGAAGAGCTCGCCAAAAACACCGCCAGCATACGAGCCGACGGCTTCGAGGGCGAAGTAAAAGTCCTGACGTCCTGTCCATCCTGCCTGCAAGGCCTTTCGCGCTTCGAGGGCGCCACCGGCATGGACGCCGACTACATCGTCGTGGAAATGGCCCGCCACATACTGGGTGCTGACTGGATGCAGGATTACGTGCGGGATGCCAACAACGGGGGCATAGAGCGGGTATTGGTGTAGCTGGCACAAAGTTCGGATCGGAATGCGGACCGGCTCCAGAATGCCCCAACAGCGCCAAACAAAAACGCTGCCGCATTGAAGAGACCTTTTTGGGGTGCTATCATTGGCACTCTAAATAGGTCTTGGAACAGCTATGTCTAATTTGATACTCGCGGAAACGACGGCAAGCGTTTCTGAACTGAAAAGAAATCCTATGGGTACGGTTGCTGCCGGTGACGGGTTTCCCGTTGCAATCCTTAATCGGAATGCTCCTGCTTTTTACTGCGTGCCGGCCAAAGCCTATGAGGCCCTGATGAACAAGCTCGAGGATCTCGAACTGAATGTCATCGCCGATGCTCGTGAAGGCCAGCCTGTCACCAAGATTAGAATCGATGAGCTTTGAACTGGGTTTCTTGGAGGACGCCCTCAACGAGTGGCGTAAGCTCGATAGCAATACTCGAGAGCAATTCAAGAGAAAGTTGGCCGAGAGGCTAGTGAATCCGCGCGTTCCCGCCGCTAAGCTGCTTGGGCACAAAAACAGGTACAAGATCAAGCTTCGCAGTGTCGGTTATCGGCTGGTGTACGAAGTACGCGACAGCGAGCTCATCGTAATCGTTGTGGCAGTTGGCAAGCGAGAACGTAACGCGGTCTATAAAGCCGCTGCAAAGCGCTAACCGTAAGGCTCTTTTAGCTCGCGTTCTACACGCCCTTGAATGGGGTGGCGTCGTCTAGTGCGGGCCTGGCGCTTGGTGAAGGTCAAAAAATCTTTCGACCTATCAGACCAAGGTGCAGCGACCGACGGCGGACGATGGAACGATATCGGCGTGCCTGCCTTGTATATGGGCTTGTCTCCGGCCATTTGCTGCCTTGAGACCTCCGTACACACCAATTCCCGCCCTGCTTTCCCCCTGAAAATCACTTGTTTCGAGCTTCCGGATGATCGCCAATTGTATTGGGAGCCAGACCCGGCAACGCTCCCAGTCGGATGGGCTACGCGCGCGACGCCGGCAGCCGTGGCAGCCCGCTAGGCTTGCGGTAAGCCAGATACGCCGCCGCGGCAAGAAGCTGTATACCTATGGCCACGACAAAAAACGGACTTTCCACGGCATCCGACCCTCCGTAGACATCAGTTTGAAGCAGGCCGAAGAATGCCGGTGCGAAAGCGTATGTTCCTTGCCCAATTGCCACAATCAGGGCAACAACTCTGGATACGTCCTCAGGAGCAAAGTCCGACTGCGCAATCAGCGGAGGGATCGAGGTGGCGTTACCAATACCCGAACCAAACAAGATCACCCCAACGGTAATAAGCCATACGCTGTGCCCGCCTGAGAGCAGCAATACCGCGGATCCGCATGCCTGTACGACATAGCCGACGGCGGCAACAATACGCTGATTTCCGAATCGATGCACGGCCCGCGCCGCGATAGAGCGGCCGGCAATAGCGCAGGCGGTTCCAAGGCCCATCAGCCACCCCATTCGCTGGTCTCCCACTGCGGGAGACAGAATATTGAACAGGTGAGCCAGCAGCCCGATCTGCGCGAACAGCCCTATTGCCATACCTGCCGACAGCGTAATGAAAGCCCCGTTGCGCCAGAGTAAACGGCCAGGTTGAGCCTGCTTGCGGTTGGGTCCCGAATGCGACGCTTCAGTTTCGGGACCCTCACCATCGGGACCCTGCCCAAGGCTTTCCGGGGTCTTGGTGAACACATAGAAAGCCAGAAGCAGCACAACAACAACCGCAACCAAGCCCACAACGCTTGCGGCAACACCGAACCCCCACCAGCCGATCAAGGCCACCCATAACGGCGAGAAAATCACACCGCCAACACTTGCCCCGTTATAAGCCTTGCTCAAGGCCATTGGACGATACTTGTGATACCAGTTGGCAATGATGGTATTGACGGCAACCGCGCCCATCGTCACCCACCCGGCTCCCGTCAGTATGGCCACAAAAAACAGCTGCCAAGGCTCCTGGACAATTGCCCAGCCCACTACACCTGCGGCAGTGAGTACGGCGCCACCCACCGTCGTTGCCGATAAGCCGATCAGAGCATAGAGTCGAGGCAAGTTGGCGATCACCAGCGCTCCGACAAGGAAGTGCAAGGTCACGGCCGATGAAATGAGGCTCAAAGACCAGTTCGTTCGCTGCACCACCTCGGCCAGGTAAATGGGTGGGCCATAGAAGCCCAGACCCCAGCCGAAAATGGCCAAAACGAATGTCGCGCGTATTACCCAGATGCCAAAAAACACCTGTGTGCGACTCACGCCTGGAGATATCATAGAGATCGTCCTTTTACCGGCAACTGCCGGTTTCTTTTCTTGTGTATGACCAATCACATTGTCGCTATGGCGCATTACAGATGCTACGGCGCAGGCCGTAGCATCTCGTCGCATGACATTGGTAGAATCGGGAGACATCTCAGGAGTCGCCATGCTCAGCACGTCTTCCATTGCTCAAACCGCATCATTGCTTGGTGACGTTGCCCGCGCCAGCATGTTGGTCGCGTTAATGGACGGGCGTGCACTCACAGCCACCGAACTGGCTCGTGTCGCAGGCATCACACCGCAAACTGCCAGCGGCCACCTGGTGGACGCCGGTCTGGTCGCCAGAGAGAGTCAAGGACGACATCGCTACCACCGCCTGGCCTCCACTGCGGTTGCCCACATGATCGAAAGCATCATGTCTCTGACGACTGACCCAAACAGCCCCGGCATGCCACAACGCTCTCCCGCGCCCGTCGTCGGCCCGCGCGACAAAGCGCTACGCTATGCACGCACCTGCTATGACCATCTGGCCGGCCAATTAGCGGTAGAAATCACCGACAGCCTCATTGAGGCCGGTCGAATTGAGCTTGCGAGCGACGGAGGGATACTGACTGACGAAGGCGACAGATTCATGCGCGACCTGGGCGTCAATGTGGACGCAGCTCGCCATCGCTCGTCAAGCCGGAGAACGAGGCGGACGTTCTGCCGGCCTTGCCTCGACTGGAGCGAAAGGCGTTTTCATATTGGCGGGGGGCTTGGGGCTGCGATGTGTGAATGCTACCTCGACAAAGGCTGGGTTCGTCGGGCAGCAGGCAGTCGGGCCGTAATCGTGACACCGCAAGGACGACAGGCAATAAGTGCAGCCTTTGGCCTGCGCCACGGTCTGCCCCGTACGGACCGATAAACGATCAGCCCCAACACCCGTCAGCAAGTCCAATCAGTCTTGCTGGCGGAAAGCAGCGATGCCCAATCATCTGGCGGATGACCTTGTTTGAGCATTTTTTGGAACACTGCATAAGGATCGGTCTTGCTGCCCGAAGAGCGCAAAGCGTTCTCCTCATTTACCCAGGCAAAGATGATGATCTTCGTCTTGGAGTCGAAGCGAAAGAACAGCCGAAAGCGTCGGCCAATTTTGGCCCGGCGCCAATGTCGAAACGCGGGCCCCATCGTATTGCCCTGCCGATACTCATCCCGGTTCGGGTCGCAAGGAACCGTTTCGAAGATCAGCTCGGCCAAAGCATCGAATAACTTGACGTTGGTGTTCGACTCGTACCCCTCGGGGTCCTGGAGCCTGGCACCCGCGGCGGCCGCGTCCAATCTTTGCAATTGCCCGATCACACAGTCGTGGAAGAGCAAATTCCACCCGTGACGCTGGATCACAGCGCCACATCGCCCACGATTTCCTCGTTCCGATTTACTTGCTTACCGAGCGCCTCCAACATTGAGCGCGCAAGCTCATCGGGCAATGTGGTGATGTGCCGACCAGACTGTATATCTTTTTCCAGAAGACTGAGGAAGCTGGCAATCGCCGGATCCTCATGGGCCTGTTCTTCCACGCGCGTGACAACCACTTGATCACCCATTAGGTCAAAGGCAACCTTACCGCCGAAATCCACTCCAAGTGCTTGACGAATCGGCTTAGGCAGCGTTATTTGGCCCTTCGATGTAATAGTGGCTATTTCGCGAATGGCAGGCATGATCTGATCTCCTTTCTTCAGAAGATCAATAGTAAGGAATATTCCTTACCGCGTCAACGCGTCCATCCGACTATCTTATTTACTTAACTTTCGCCCGCCATATTCAGCAAGGCCAATCCCCACCAGGATCATAGTCAGAGCAGCCGCGTGATAAACGTGAAACACCTCTCCGAGTATAGTGACCGCCAGCAACGCACCCCAAACGGGCAGCAGGTTGATGAACAGGCCAGCACGATTCGCCCCGATCAGCTCCACCGCCCGAATGTAGAAAACCTGCCCCAAAAAGGTCGGAAATATGACGATATAAGCGATCGCTGACCAACCATGCAGATCCGGAAATATGGTCGCCCCTTGTGCCATTTCAAACATCAGCAAAGGCACAGACGCCAATGTTGCCCCCAGGCAGAGAACGAACATCAAACTAGTCCAGTGCACCTGGGGTTTGCTACGTAGCGCAGCAGTATAGACACCATAGGAGATGATCGCCACAAGCATTAGCGCATCACCAAAATTGATGTTCAGGGCAATCAAATCGGCGAAGTCACCCCGTACTGCGATAACGATCACGCCGATAAAAGAAATCAAAAACCCTATCGCCTGCTCCAGGCCGATGCGGCTGGCAAACAAAATGAAGCTGGCACAAAACACGAATAGCGGCATGCCCCCTTGCAAAATGCTGCTATTGATTGCGGTGGTGTAGACCAATGCGTAATACAACGCGACGCTGAAACCGGTGAAGCCAATCGCCCCCAACAATAACAAATAGACCAGCCGTGACTTAATCACCGGCCAATCTGCAGCGATCTGCTGCCTCTTGAAGAAATACAGTGCCACCATCACGCTTGCCCAACGAATAGTGACGAGAACCATAGGCGAGACATGGCCCACCGCCAGCTTGCCCGCGATCGAGTTCCCCGCCCAGAAGAGTGTTGTCAATGCCAGAAGAGCATAAGCTTTATAAATCACGCCAACAGCTTAGCAATAGACAGGCAACAGGCAAATGGATAGACGACAGCGACAGCCTTTATTTTCAATCTTCAATGGCTCAACCGTCCCATAACACATCAACAAGGCGCCGGGGGCCGCTGCGGGCCCAGCGAACCCGAGCTCACATTGCGGCCGGCCCTGCGACGCTCGGCCCGCAGCAATATCGAGCAGCGCCGAACGCCGCCACCGGCGCCGGGCTAAAACCGAAAAGCCGTCTTTAATGCGCCGCAATGTTGGCGTCTTTAGCCACCTTCTTCCATTTGGCCACATCGCTTTCAAGGGTCTGGGTGAACTCCTCGGGTGTATTCGCAATGACACGCGACGCAAGATTGTTGTATTTCGCCCGGACCTCCGGATCCGACAGGGCGGCGATCGCCGCCGTGTGAATGGCCTTCAAAACATCATGCGGCAGGCCCGCAGGGCCAAGCAGACCGTTCCACATCTCGGCATCGTAGCTGGTGAGCCCCTGCTCCGCGAAGGTCGGCACATCTGGCAACTGTGCGACACGCGAGGGCGCCGCTACGGCCACCGCCAACAACGATCCGGATTTAATGTGCGGCAAAGACGAAACCAGCGTGTCCCAGATCATCGGAACCTGGCCGCCTATCACGTCGTTCAAGGCAGGGCCGGTACCGCGGTAAGGTACGTGCGTGACATCGAGCTTGTCGTAGCTTTTGAAATACTCCATGGCCAGGTTTGTTGCACCGCCCGCGCCCGAGGACGCGTAAGCGTATTTTCCAGGATTATCCTTGATGAGCGCCACAAGATCCTTGTAATTCTTTGCCTGGAAATTTTTATTCACGCTCAATACGCCCGGCACGCGAATGATTTCCGTAATGGCGGTAAAGCCCTTCACCGGATCGTAGGGCAGGTCTTTGTACACAGCGGAGTTGGTTCCGTTCGTGCTTGAAGTACCGAGTAGCAACGTATAGCCATCTGGCTTGGCGCTGGCAACATATCGGGCGCCAATAGCACCGCCCGCACCGGCTTTATTTTCGACCACTACCGATGAACCGAGCTGCTTGCTTAGCGCATCGGCAAAGATCCGTCCCACAGTGTCGGACGTGCCGCCCGGAGGGAAAGGCACAATCAAGCTGATCGGCCTATCGGGGAATGTCGCCGCGGTCGCGCTCATTGAGCCGACGGCGAGCGCGCAGGCAGCCAACATCGACGCCATAGATATAGTTTTATTTGTCATATTGAGTCTCCACATGAAGTTCTGGAACTTGAAACTTTGTTACGATTTATCTGCCGGCGCAGCTTTTGCCGCCATCGACTGGAATACAGACGCCGGTTATGTACTTCGCCTCCTCCGAGGCTAAAAACAAAGACGCATACGCAACATCCCACGCATCGCCCATACGGCCCATGGGGCTGGCCGCGTTACGCACCTTGATCATTTCTTCCTCGCTTTCAAACCGCTCCGAAATCTGCTTATAGACCAGCGGAGTGTTCATCACGCCAGGCAATAGCGCGTTGGCGCGGATGTTCATGGGGGCATACTGGACCGCGAGTGCGCGGGTGAAGTGGTTCAGCCCCGACTTTGCGGCGTAGTAAGGCATATAGGGATATGTGTTTACCTGAATCGAGGCCAACGATGAAATATTCACGATGGCGCCTTTTTGCTGACGCTGCATCACGGGGATGACGTGCTTGCAGGTAAGAAAAACGCTGGTCAGGTTCGTGTCGATGACCATATTCCATTCTTCTTCGCTCATTTCCACCACTGAGCCCATGCGCGTAATTCCAACATTGTTGTGGAGCACGTCGATGCGGCCAAACTCCTTGACTGTCTCGCTTACGACGGCCTGGATCTGCGCGCTGGAAGTAACGTCGGCATTGAACGCAAGCGCCCGCCCGCCCTCGGAATCGATAATCGTCCGGGTTTCTTCGGCAGCAGCCTCATTGATATCCACCGCAACGACGATCGCCCCTTCGCGAGCATAAAGCACTGCAGCCGCCTTCCCGTTGCCCCAGCCAGGGCCTGACGAACCTGCGCCAAAAACCAGAACGACCTTGTCCTGAACTCTTCCCGCCGGCATTTTTTTCATCATTAGCGTGTCCAAAAATTATTGCGGCGGTAACGGCTGGCGTGCCAGCATGTCGGCAAATTCGCGCGCCGCCATGCCGATCCGCGCGCCGCGCGCTTGTGCGTGACGATTGATGCAACTGAGAATGCCATCATCATAGGAAGAGGCGGCGCTTCCGATACGGGCGCTTGATGCGCTGACGGTAGCCGCTGCAATCCCCTGGTCGTCCAGAACAGGAAGTCGGCTGACGCCGGCTCGATCAATGCCTGTGTCGGCGTCGTTATAAAGGGCCGCGAAAACCGGATACTTAATTGCGGTCGAGGCGATTTGACCCAGCAAGCCACCATGTGAACCCGTGATGACGATTGCGTCCCGATCTTCTTCGGTGACCAGCGACGCGGAATCAATCAGCGTTATAAGCCGAAACCCGCCTGGGACGCTCATTGTGGTTCTTGATTCACCGTCCATAGGCTTAGGGGGACTCGCGTGCAACCCCGCAGCAGCCATGATTGCCGCCGCGTCCCTCACTGCCATGCCAGGCACCACGCCCAACCGACCTGCTATGGCATTGACTGTCGAGATACGTCCGCGCGCGGCGGTATCGTTGCTGTCCCCGATCCGGCAAGACAAGTGCGAGACTGCCGCCGCCGCAATGCCGCAGTCCTCCAGAAGGCCCAATCCAGCAACGCCCGCATTGTCTCGCCCAATACCGGCATCGTTCAATATCGCACCCTTGACGCCAGCCATTGCAGCCACATAAGCGGCGTAAATGCCGGCATGCGAGGCAGCGATCACGACCGAGCCGACTACATCGGGTTTGAACTTCGTCACGGAATCGTAAAGAAAAATGGGGGAGTCTTTCATGATGGCGTCAGTCCTGGCGACCTGTTTCCGGGCCGGGCGTGCCAGCCGCCCGGAATGGAATCTCATGGTCGATAACGTCCCAGATATGCCTGGCGGTAGGTATCCGCTGCTCCTCAGCGATATGTGCGACCAGGCCCGCCGCCCGCGAGATGACTGCAAAGCCGCGCATCAATTCTGGCGGCACCTCCAGTTCGCCCAATAGAGCGCCCACTGCGCCAGTTGCATTGATCGTGATGTGTTTTCCGAAAGCGGCGTCCACCGCCCTGGACAGCGCCTCGAGAGCCTGCAGGTATTTGCCTTCAAAGCGGGGGTGAGCTTTGCCGATTTCCATCAGCTTTGCCGCCCGGGGATCGTCAGGCTTGTGCAGATGCTGTCCAAAACCGGGGATGGGTTCGCGCGCAGACCTGTAGCGTTGCGCCATTTCTTGCGCAGCAGCTTCCACGCCTTCGGGGGCGTCGATCAATAACTTCAGGTTCTTGGCGCTGTTTTCGACCGTGCCAATGAACTGGCTGCCTACGCCCAATAGCCCCGCTGCGACACCGCCTTGCAGGTTCTCTGGGGCGCTCATGTAAATGAGTCGCGTGGAGATAGCGCTTGGGGTCAGACCATGCTCCATGACCGCGATCAGCGCGGCGTCAATCACGCGGAGATCGTCGGCGCTGGGCTCGCGGTTCAGGATCTGTGAGAACATGACCTGCGTAAAGCTTTTTTTACCCAGGATGTCGTCGACCAGGCTTTGGTCCCGATAGTGGATCGACGTATGCGAGTGAGTGCAAAGCTCGGTATAGGGTTGCGGCTTTTTCATGCGTGTCCTTTCGTCAGAGTGTCGTTTGAAACCATTTCCTTGATTGATGGTTTATGCACCTTGCCGGCAACGCTACGCGGGAAGTCATCAAAGAAATAGAATTTTTTGGGCGTCTTGACCGACCCCAGCTGTTCTTTTGCAAAACGAGCCAGCTCTTCCGGCATAACGGTCATGCCAGGCTTCAACTGGATAGCGGCATGAACCGCCTCGCCCCATTTATCGTCTGCTATCCCAAAGACGGCCGACTCATGAACAGCGGGGTGTTGATCAAGCACACTTTCAACATCAATCGGATATACGTTGAAACCGCCAGTGATGACGATGTCACGCAGCCGGTCCCTCAGGTAGAGGTAGCCCCGCTCGTCGATATAGCCCCGATCCCCCGTGTGCAGCCAGCCGTCGATGATGGTCTCGGCAGTTTTTTCAGGCATCCGCCAGTAGCCCGTCATGATGATGTCGCCACGAACGACAATCTCGCCGATTTCGTTGGCCTCCAGCAGTTTGCCCTCCGGGCTCATTATTGCCATATCCGACAATAGCGCCTGCCGCCCAACGGAGCGCCAGTTGCTCTCGTCTTCGAAGTCATCAGCACGCATTACGGTGACGATCTGCGGCGCCTCGGTCTGGCCATATGTGGTTTCCAGAACAGGCCCGAAGAACTCGCGCACGGCCCGTATCTTTTCAGCCGGCATGGGCGCCCCGCCATAGATCAGGTGCCTCAGGCGCGGAAAAGAGCTCGCTGACCCCGCTCCGACCGCAGCCATCAGCATGTAGATGAGCGTTGGAGGCATGAATGTTGTGGTGATGCCCTTTGTCTGGAAGGCTTCCAGTATTGACGGCGGCTTGGTGTCTTCAAGCAATACGTGACAGCCTCCGCGCGCCAGGATGGGAATCAGATAGGTTGACGTACCATGCGTAACCGGCGCGGTCACGAGATACTTGTCGTTCTCATCGAACCCGTAGGCATGAATCTGGTTGATAGCCGTCGTCATCCAAGCCCGGTAAGGTTGCATCACGCCCTTCGGCACTCCAGTGGACCCGCCCGTAAACTTGATGGCCTGAGCGCTGTCCAGAGAGGGCAAAGCGCGATGAGGACTGTTGCCCATATAGCGCTCTAGCAAGCGGCCTACTGTCGGCCTGCCCTGCGAACCATCGTCATCCATGGCGATGGTGATTTCCACCGCCGATAGATCGAGAGTATCCAGATACTGGCTCTCGGCGACCACGATAGACGGCTCGGTAAACGCAATTGTCCGACTCAATTCGATCAAGGCGTTACGGCTGTTCAGTGGAACCCAGGTCTTTTCAGCAGCCATCACAGCCAGCAGGCTGACTATGTGCTCGACCGTATTGCCCGCGCAGATGCCCACCCTCGATCCAGGCGCAGAGTCCAGTTGCTGTAACGCATAAGCCAGCGCGCTTACCTGCTGCACCAATTGCGCGTACGTGATCGACGCGTTCGGGCTTTCAATAGCGATGCGCGAGGGAAACTGCCTGGCGGCTTTATAGAAGAAATCGATGGGATACATTGTCGCCTCATCCGAACCTGAGTATCCATAATACGGATACATATGATTGATTTTCGACAATTATATGGAGCAAGCATTCCGAATACACCATGAAAAATCCGTATAATGGACTTTTGTGTTCTTACGGCGATACAAATGACTTCAGGCGGCGTTCAAAGCCTAGAGCGGGCAATTGGGTTATTGCGACTAGTCGCCACAGCGTATAAAGAAGGCGTGCGCCTATCCGATCTGGTCGCCAATAGCGGCCTGCCGCATCCAACCGTTCACCGCCTCTTGAAAGAATTGATCGCGGGCGGTTTGCTTACGCAAGACCGCGAAAAGTGCTACCGGCTGGGGCACTTTTCCTATGAGCTCGGCTTGGCCGCTTCGTCGCGCTATGGCCTGAAAGAGCTATGTCGGCCCTACATCAAGGCCGTGGCCGAGGAAACCGGCGATACCGCTTTTCTTATGATACGCAGCGGCGAGGATTCATTCTGCCTTGACAGGCAGGAAGGCATTTTTCCAGTCAAAGTATTGCCGGTGGAGGTGGGCCATCGAAGGCCGCTGGGCGTAGGTGGCGGTGGCCTGGCCATTCTGAGCTTCCTTCCCGAAGAAGAGCGGGAGCTGATACTCCAGAAAATCGCGCCGTCACTGGGCCTATATTCCGGGCTTACGCCGGAAATCCTTCGCGAACGAATCCAGGACGCCCGGACTCACGGTTACGCGGTGATCTCCAACTACGCAGTGGCCGATGTCACGAGCATCGGTCAGCCCATCTTCGACCGATACGGCAATGTAGTGGCCGCGGTAAGCGTCAGCGGCATCACCCCGCGAATGCAGAACGATCGCCAGACGATGATCGTGGCCTGCCTTAAAAGAGAATGCCAGACACTACAACAGTCCCTGTGGAGTTCGCCCGGCGTCCCCCAATAAGTCCAGCAGCAAGGCGTCGGGGGCTGCTGCGGGCCCTGCGAAATTTGAGCGCGCCCTGCGACCGGCCCGTATCGGGGATACAAGCCCGCGCTGTCCGAGCGCCACGCTTGCTGACAATCCAGTGGATTGTCAGCGGCGCGAGTTCGCGGGCGCCCCGATATGGGCCGGACGCAGGGTCTGCCCCGGCGAAGCACGGGGCCGCAGCGATATTGAGCAGGGCCCGCAGCGGCCACCGGCGCCGTGTTAAGAATACGAACTTCAGAGTACGAACGTAACTATCCCGTTGAATAGAGCAATTTCCAACATAGACCGCACAACCATCCATACCAAAGCGGCGCTCAGATGAAGCGCGTAGACAAGGACCTTAAACTACAAGCCCGTCAATCCCCTTCAAACGAGCAAACCGTATAAATCTCCAGCCCCGTCTCCTTCAGCGCCTTCGACCCGCCCAAATAAGGCAGATCAATAATCGCCGCCGCCTCCACCACATTCGCCCCAAGACGCTGCAACAACTTCGACGCCGCCACCATCGTCCCGCCCGTTGCAATCAAATCATCAATCAGCAACACCCGCTGGCCGGGACGCACAGAATCCGTATGCATCTCTACCGCCGCATTCCCATACTCCAACGAATACTCCTCCGCCACCGTATCAAAAGGCAACTTCCCCTTCTTGCGCACCGGCACAAAACCAAGATTCAACTCATACGCCAGCACAGAACCCAGAATAAAACCCCGGGCATCCACCCCTGCGACCAGATCCAGACGCTGCCGCATATACCGGTACACAAACAGATCAATAAGCACGCGGAACGACCGCGGATCTTGAAGCACAGGCGTAATATCGCGAAAAGTTATGCCAGGCTTCGGCCAATTGGGAACGCTACGAATCGCGTTGCGAACGTAGTCGGCAGGATCAATATGCATGTAAGTCGCCAAACTGAAAAAAGCTGAAAAGAAGACAGCCCCTATTTTCGCATGCGCACTGCCATGCCCGGGCCAGCCATAACTATACGCGGGCCCTTGCGCCGCAGCTTTCCCGAAACCATGCATTCACAAATAAACCACACAAGCATTACGGGAGAAGAGCCGTTTCGCCCTTACGTATTATGCGTGGACGCATCGTTGTACGTTTAAAATCACCCCATGGACAAAACACCCACCACCCCACCGGCCCTCCCAGCAGGCGAAACACTGGCCTCCGCGCATCGGACTTTCGCCATCGAGATCGCCGCGCTGCAGGCGCTGGACGCTTCCCTGGACGACACGTTCGCGCAAGCCGTCTCCATGCTCCTGGACTGCCAGGGCCGCATCGTCGTCACCGGCATCGGCAAATCCGGCCATATCGCCCGCAAGATTGCCGCCACCCTGGCGTCCACCGGCACGCCCGCCTTCTTCATGCACGGCGCCGAAGCCATCCATGGCGACCTGGGCATGCTCACCCGCCAGGACATCGTCCTGGCCATCTCCTACTCCGGCACCGGCCAGGAACTGCTCACCGTCCTGTCGGTGGCCAAGCGCATGGGCGCGCCGCTTATCTCCATCACGGGCTATCCTCAATCCGAACTGGCGCGTAGCGCCGACCTGCACCTGAACGCTCACGTCGAACAAGAGGCCTGCCCCTTGAACCTGGCGCCCACGGCCAGCACCACAGCCGCGCTGGTCCTGGGCGACGCGCTGGCCGTAGCCTGCCTGGAGGCGCGCGGATTCAGCCGCGAAGACTTTGCCCGCTCCCACCCTGGCGGAGCTTTGGGCCGGCGCCTGCTTACCTTTGTGCGCGATGTCATGCGCCAGGGCAGCGCCCTGCCCATCGTGTCGGCCGGTACCAAAGTGCCCGAGGCCCTGGTCGAAATGTCGGCCAAAGGCATGGGCATGACCATCGTCGTCGACGACACCGGCGCACCGGTCGGCATTTTTACCGATGGCGACCTGCGCCGGCTGATTGCCCGCCACGGCGACATCCGCCTGCTTACGGTGGCCGACGGAATGAGCCGCAATCCCAAAAGCGTGCCGCCGGGAGCACTGGCCATCGAGGCGGCCACTCTTATGGACGCCGGCCGCCTGAATCAAATGCTCGTGCTCGACGATACCGGGCTATTATTAGGTGCTTTACACATGCATGACCTGTTAGCTGCAAAGGTCATCTAGAACCCAAAATGAACTTTCCAAGTATTTCCCATCCCGCCGAAGCCCTCATTCTGGCGAAAATCGCGCCGCCGGTAATCGAACGGGCGCGCCAGGTGCGGGTCATGGCGTTCGATGTCGACGGCGTACTGACCGACGGCTGCCTCTGGTATGGCGAACATGGCGAACTCATGAAACGCTTCAACGCGCTCGACGGCCATGGCTTGCGCCTCATGCGCGAAAGCGGCATTACGGTAGCCCTGATCACTGGCCGCGAAGGCCCCATTCTGGCGCGCCGCGCCGCGGAACTGGGCATTGCGCTGGTCCAGCAGGGTATACGCGACAAATCGCAGGCCGTTGTGGCGCTTGCCCGCGAACAAGGGTGTTCAATCAGCGAAGTGGGCTATATGGGCGACGACATCATCGACCTGCCGGCACTGCAGCGCGTAGGGTTTGCCGCCAGCGTACCCAATGCCCCCGCCTATATATCGCAAGTGGCGCACTGGGTTTCCACCAAGCCGGGCGGCTCGGGAGCCGTGCGCGAGTGCTGCGATCTCATTCTGGCCGCCCAGGGCCGTCTTGGCGCCTTCTTCTCGCCCACCGCCATGTTGATGAGCGGCGCCATTCAATAAGCCCATGAAAGAACGCGCCCCCGCCCTTATTGCCGTATGTTTGCTGATTGCACTGGTATTCGGCACCTTCTGGGCGGCCGACTATGCGCAACGCGCCATACCCATCGATCCGCCGCGGCGCATCACGCACGAACCCGATTCGTGGGCAGAGGACTTCGTCATGATCCGGACCGACCCGGCAGGCATTGCCATCAATCGGCTGGAAGGCACCTACATGAAGCACTTTCCGGACAACGACTCCTACGAGATCACTAAGGCAAAAGCCATAGGCCAGCAACCGAACTCTCCGATTACCATCGGTACATCCGACACGGCGGTCATGGACCAGAACGGCGAACGGATTGTGATGACCGGCAATGCCCATGTACACCGCATGCCGGGCGAAGGCCGGGCCGCCATGGACGTCACCAGTGAAGTGCTTACGATCAGGCCGGACGACAATTTACTGTTCACCGATCAACCGGCGCTGGTGGTCAACGGCAACTCGACCATGAATGGCAAAGGCATGCGTTACGATAACAATACCCGTCAGCTGCAGGTATTTTCCGCGACCGACGTAAAAATTTCTGGTCAAGATTCCCAGCCAGGCTCCTCCACCAAACCTGACACGACAGAATAAAAAATATGAACCTGAAGCGACCTACCTCTTTTGCAGCATGGCTTTCATGTTCCGCACTGGTCTTCATTGCAGGCGCGGTGCAGGCCCAGGCTCCAACGCAGCCGGCCCAGGCGCCCGCCCCAAGCGCGGAACCAGCCCCCGCACAGCCAGCCGGTGCACCGGCTGAAGAGCCCGACACGCTTATTCTGTCCGACACCCTCAACTACGACGACATCAAGAAAGAAAGCGTTTTCACGGGCAACGTCATCATGACGCGCGGTCTCATGACCCTGCATGCCGACAAGCTCGTCATGCGCGAAGATGCCGAAGGCTTCCAGTTCGGAACCGCCACCGTCGAGCCGGGCAAACTCGTGTTCATACGCCAGGAAAACCCCGAAAAATTCGAGGTCCTGGAGGCGCGGGGCATACGTGCGGAATACGACGGCAAGAAAGAGCAGATCGAAATGATAGGCCAGGCCGTGGTCACCCGCTACATCTGCGGCAAGGCATTCGATAACGTCAAGGGCGAGCGGGTCATTTACCACCAGAACAGCGGCACCTACCAGGCTTACGGCGGCGCCAACTCCGCCGCTGCCGGCGGCAGGGTGCGTTCGATGGCACGGCCGCAAGCCAAGGCCGATGCCGCCGCCGCCGAATGCCGGGCAAAATCGGCGCCGCGCAAATAATTCGCCGCCCGCAGCCCTCTTGCGCCCGGCATTACCGTTATCAAAAAGTACTTTTATGTTTTCTTCGAACAAGCCGGCCTCCGGTGGAACCCGCTCTCCCAGCGCCACCCACGGCAGTCTGCATGCAACGGGCCTGCGCAAGACCTACGGCAAGCGCACCGTCGTACACGATGTCTCGCTGTCGGTCGACAGCGGCGAAGTCGTAGGGCTGCTCGGCCCCAACGGCGCGGGTAAAACCACCAGCTTCTACATGATCGTGGGCATCATCCCCACCGATGCCGGACGTATCGAGATCGACGGCAAGGCCATCACCAGCATGCCCATGCACAAGCGCGCACGCATGGGCTTGTCCTACCTGCCGCAAGACGCATCGGTATTCCGGCGCCTCACCGTCGAAGAAAATATCCGCGCGGTGCTGGAGCTGCAGCTGGACGACGCGGGCCGGCCGCTGAGCTCAGCGCTTATCGGCGAGCATCTGGAATCGCTGATCGACGAACTGCAGATCGGCCATATCCGGCGCAATACCGCCATATCGCTGTCAGGCGGCGAGCGGCGCCGCGTTGAAATTGCCCGCGCCCTGGCCACCCACCCGCGTTTCATCCTTCTTGACGAGCCCTTTGCCGGCGTGGATCCCATCGCCGTCATCGAGATCCAGCGCATTGTCCACTTCCTGAAGGGCCGCAATATCGGCGTGCTGATCACCGATCACAACGTGCGCGAAACCCTGGGCATCTGCGACCGCGCCTATATCATCAGCGAAGGCAAGGTGCTTACCAATGGGCACCCCAGCGAAATTATCGACAACGAAGCGGTCCGCAAGGTCTACCTGGGCAAGAACTTCAAAATGTAGTCATAGCATCGCCCGGAGCTTGATCCGGCGCACTTGATTTCCTTTGCATAATCTATACACTGAAATCATGAACAACGCATTACAAGGAGAACGATCACACCCCTGAACGCGCATACCGCGCACCCATTATTTCTGCAAGGAGAGCACATATGAACCTGAGTCTTACTGGTCGTCATTTAGAAGTCACTCCCGCTATCCGCGAGTACGTACTGAACAAAATGTCACGCATCACGCGCCATTTTGATAACGTTATCGACACCCAGGTCATTCTCTCGATCGAGCGTCTCAATCACACCGCCGAAATCACCATGCGCCTGCGTGGAAAAGACATCCACTGCGAAGCCATCGACGAAAACCTCTATGCAGCCATAGACTTGCTCGCCGACAAAATAGATCGGCAGGTCATCAAGTACAAGTCCAAGGTGCAAGACCACGCTCACGAGCCTGTCAAGCGGCAAGAAATTCCCGCCGTTGAATAATCCCGCCCTGCTTTGCGTGCGCCCGGGCCGGCTCTGCCGGATCTCCCCTCTTTAGCGCCACGTAATCCGGGTAAACTGGCCTCAATCGCCTCAAGTGATTGGGGCCTTGGTTTGTCCTGCTTTGTATGGCGACACCCAAAGCCCATATAATGACCTCTATGAATCTAATGTCGCGTATCTTGCCGCTGTCGAACGTTGTGCTTGATTTGGCTGCCACTAGCAAGAAAAGAGCCTTCGAACAAGCCGGCCTGCTCTTCGAAAACCAGCACGGAATCGCCCGCACGGCAGTTTTTCAGAGCCTTATCGCCCGTGAACGGCTTGGGTCCACAGCGCTTGGTCACCACGTTGCGGTTCCTCACGGCCGCATCAAAGACCTCAAAGAGCCCTGCGCCGCCTTTATCCGGCTGGCCGATCCGGTACGCTTCGACACCACCGACGGGCGCCTGGCCAGTCTGCTGTTTATTTTGCTGGTGCCCGAAACGGCCACCCAGACGCATCTGGACCTGCTCGCCGAAATCGCCAAGCTCATGTCCGACCCCAAACTGCGCCAGACGCTGTCTACCGAAACCGACCCGGCCGCCGTGCACAGGCTCCTGACCACCACGCCCGCCTGAGGCCACCAGCATGCTGACCATACATGAACTCGTCAGTGACAACGCAGACAAAATACCCTTCACCTGGATAGCCGGCGCCGATTCGGCGAACCGGCTCATTCCCGACGTGGGCATGTCGGGCGCCGACCTGGTGGGTCACCTCAACCTCATCCATCCGGCCCGCATCCAGGTGTTCGGCGCCGAAGAGCTCTCTTACTACACGCGGTTCGAGGTCAGGCGCCGCATTCATCACCTCGAAGACCTGGTTACCGGCGGTGTACCGGCCATACTCATTGCCGAGGGCATGGCGGCACCAGACGACCTGCGCGATTTCTGCAATCAGCAAAAAATTCCGCTGCTGTCGACCACCATAGAAGCCGCCCAGCTTATCGATCTGCTGCGCATCTACCTGGGCAAGCGGCTGGCGCCCAAAACCACTGTTCACGGCGTGTTCATGGACGTACTGGGCGTGGGCGTGCTCATCACCGGCGAATCCGGCCTGGGTAAAAGCGAACTTGCCCTTGAACTGATTTCGCGCGGACACGGGCTGGTTGCCGACGACGCGGTCGAGCTTTCGCGCACCGCGCCCAACATGATCGAGGGCCATTGCCCCGCGCTGTTGCAAAACTTGCTGGAAGTCCGCGGCCTGGGCCTGCTGGATATCCGCACCATTTTCGGCGAAACATCGGTGCGCCGCAAAATGAAGCTCAAGCTGCTGGTGCACCTCATCCGCTCGACACCGGAAGCCTTCGAACGTCTGCCTGTGCAGGACCAGACCGAAGATATTCTCGGCATACCCATACGCCGCGTCATGCTGCAGGTAGCGGCCGGCCGCAATCTGGCCGTACTGGTCGAAGCCGCGGTGCGAAACACCATACTCGCTCTGCGCGGCATCGACACCATGGGCGAATTCATCGAACGGCAAGCCCTGGCCATCATGGAAAGCAGCCGCCGCGAATAAGCTTGCGCCAGCCGACTCAAGGCTCGCGGCGATTCTTTGAACACCAGGGGTGCAGGCTGCTCACTGCCCCCTTCAATGTGGAAAATCCTTAGTCATGCTGAACATCGTCCTGATCACAGGAATTTCCGGCTCCGGCAAATCGGTGGCTCTGCGTTTGCTTGAAGATGCGGGCTACACCTGCGTCGATAATCTGCCTGTGCGCTTCCTGCACGAGTTCATTGCCAGCACGCGGGAAAGCGGGCTTGAACGCGTGGCCGTGTCCATCGATGTGCGCTCGCCCGGCGAGCTCAATGAGCTGCCCGATGTGATTACCGGCCTGCGCGCAATGGGCACGGCATTCCGGGTCATTTTCCTGGATGCCAACGACAACACCCTGCAGCAGCGCTATTCCGAATCGCGCCGCCGCCATCCCCTGACCGACCGTCTGCAGCAGGGCGGCAAATCGCCTTCCCTGCAAGAATGCATAGATACTGAACGCGAGCTGCTCGCACCCCTGCGCGAGCAGGAACACGTGATCGACACGTCCGACCTGACCCCGGGGCAGCTGCGCGCCTGGGTACGCGACCTGGTCCAGGCCGACCGGGCGCCAGTGGTGCTGACTTTCGAATCGTTTGCCTACAAGCGCGGCGTGCCGGGCGATGCCGACCTGGTGTTCGATGTGCGCTGCCTGCCGAATCCCCATTACGACAGCGCCTTGCGCCCGTTGACGGGACGCGACGAGCCCGTGGCGAAATGGCTGGCGCAGTTCGGAAGCGTCGAGACCATGATCGAAGACATAGCCGGATTCATCCGGCGCTGGCTGCCCCTTTATATGCAAGATACACGCAACTACCTTACGGTGGCCATAGGTTGCACCGGCGGCAAGCATCGCTCGGTCTATGTTACCGAGCAGCTTGCCCGGCGCTTTGCCGACCACTCGCCTCTTTTGATCCGGCACCGCAACCAGCCGCCTCCCGACATGCCATGACATCAACACGCTTTCTCATACCCCTCGCTTTATGCATGAGCCTCGCCATACTTGCCGGCTGCTCCACGCCGAAAAAGACCGGCACCAAAGGCAGCGTTACCACGACCCGCAGTGGCGGTTATTACCTCGATGACGGGCCGGGCTCGAACATACCGCCCGGGCTCGAGAACATTCCCGACGCCGTCCCGCAGATCGAAACCCACTCTTCATCGAACTTCCGGCCTTATGTCGTATTCGGCAAGAAGTACTATCCGGTCAGTGACGAAAAGCCCTTTCGCCAGGAAGGCACGGCATCCTGGTACGGACGCAAGTTCCACGGCAAGAAAACCGCCAATGGGGAAATCTATGACATGTACGCCATGTCGGCCGCGCACCCCACCCTGCCGATTCCCAGCTATGCCCGGGTAACCCATGCCAAGACCGGAAAATCGGTCATCGTGCGGGTCAATGACCGCGGACCGTTCCATAGCAAGCGCATCATCGATGTTTCCTACGTCGCCGCGTCCAAGCTGGGCCTGATCGGACCGGGCAGCGGCCAGGTCATCGTAGAAGCCATCACCAACGACGATATACGCGCGGCGAACGCAAAAGCCCAGCCTGGCGAGGCCCGGCCTATCGAGGCCCGGCCTATCCAGGTTGCGCCTCGCCAGACCGAGCCAGGCCGGACCGAGCCACGCCTGGTTACCGAAGCGCCGAAGCCGGCGCCCTTGAAAACTGCCCAAAAGACTCAGCCCATGCCCGATGCGCTGGCCGCGCTCCAGACTGGCAAGTCCGGTTCTGGCGAGGCGCGGCCTGGCGAGGCCCGGCCTGGCGAGGCGCGGCCCGACGCGCTAAAGGCGCTTCAGCCGGAAGATTCAATAGGACACATTCCGCCGAGCCCGGCAGATAGCGCGGCCAGCGTGGTGCACAATGAGTCCGCGCCGGGACAGATTTATCTTCAGTTCGGCGCTTTCAGTGCCTCGCGCACCGCCGACGGCCTGGTGCAACGCCTTAATCAACAGATCGGCGATGTCGAAAGCCGCCCGGCCCAGGTCAGCAGCGCCAACGCGCTATACAAGGTACAGATAGGCCCCTATCCTTCGCGCACCGCGGCCGTCAACGCGGCCTTGCGCATCCAGGAAGCCACCGGCATGCGGCCTACGTTTGCCCTGCGCTGATTATTCTTCTGCTTTTTGACGCGCCAGCGCGAGCGCATACAAGGTATCGCGCGCCAGCCCCGTCACCTTTGCCGCCACTCTTGCGGCGTCGCGCACTGACATAGTTTCCAGCAAGGCGTCCAGCAATACCAGGCTGGAAGGATCGACATCTTCGGTCGACCTGGCATCGTCGGCTTCGTGCACGATCAATACGAATTCCCCCTGACTGCGATGCGCATCCTGCGCAAGCCAGGATTCCGCATCGCTCAAAGGCATGGTGACCACCTGCTCGAATCGCTTGGTCAGTTCGCGCGCGATCGTAAGCTTGCGCTCAGGCCCGCACACCTGCAGCATATCCCTGACCGCGCCAGACAGCCTGTGCGGCGACTCGAACATCACAATGGGCGCCGGCACGGCGCACCAGCGCTGCAGCCACTTCTGGCGCGCAGCGGCCTTGGGCGGCATGAAACCGGCAAAGACATAGGCCGGATTTTCGTCCGACGTGACACCGCTGGCCATCAGCGCCGCAATAACGGCGCTGGCGCCGGGAATCGCCACCACGCCATAGCCGGCGTCGCGCGCGGCGCGCACAATGCGTGCGCCGGGGTCGCTGACCGCCGGCGCCCCCGCATCGGACACCAGCGCGACCCGCTCGCCGCGCGCAAGACGATCGACGATGGCCTGCGCCGCCTCGGCCTCGTTATGCCGATGCGCCGCCATCAGCGGCGTACTGACGCCCCATGCATCCATCAAGGGCCGGCTGGCGCGGGTATCCTCTGCCGCGATCACATCGCAACGGACCAGCGTCTGCCAGGCGCGCAGGCTCAAGTCGCCCAGGTTGCCTATGGGAGTCGCCACGACATAAAGCGTGGCGGTGGGCCAGTGCTGCGCGTCCACACGTTCGGTGAGACGTTTCCATGTCGTTGGAATGTCTGAAAAGTCGGGCGTTTCACTCATACTGGGAAACAAAGCCTTTAGAAGGATAAAAAAATGGTCGACGAACAGCGGCTATACGACCTGGCGCAAGCCGCGCAGAAGACGGCGCTGCGCAAGCGCCGGCGCAGTCAAACGCGCACTCGACGACGCACCTTACGCGAAGCCGCAAGCCCTGCGCCGGACACCCGCGCGGAAAGACCTCGGCCGCGCCTCTCTCCTACCCAGCAAGCCGGCAGCCGGGGCGAAGAACAGGCCCGACAGCATCTGCAAGCCAGCGGCCTGGTCATAGTAAGCCGAAACCTGCGCGCCAGGACCGGCGAAATCGACCTGGTGGCGCTCGAGGGCGGCATACTGGTGTTCATCGAAGTGCGCCAAAGGCGTTCGCCGCAATACGGCGGCGCCGCGGCCAGTGTAAACCGCGACAAGCAACTGCGCCTTATCCGCACAGCGCAGTATTTCCTGCCGCGCCTTGTGCAGCGCTACTGCGCAGGCCGCACGCCCGCCTGCCGCTTCGACGTCGTCAGCCTGGAAGCCGGCGGCCTGGTGTGGATCAAAGGTGCATTCACCCAATAGCGCGACAGGGCCGCGCGAGACACAAGATTGCTTCCGTTGACGAATTTCGCATTCGAACATGAGATAATGGCCGACATGGACATGACCTCTCACATGACGTCGCACTTCAACGACGCTATCGATGCCTTCAAACTCAGCGCCCGGGAACTGGCGCAGCCCTTGTCCGCGTCCGTGGACCTGGTCTTCGGTTCGCTGGCCAATAACGGCAAGATCCTGGCTTGCGGCAATGGCGGCTCGGCCGCCGATGCCCAGCACTTTATTGCCGAGCTCGTCGGCAGGTTCGAACGCGACCGGCTTCCGCTGGGCGGCGTGGCGCTCAATACCGATACCTCCATCATGACCGCGGTCGGCAACGACTACGGCTTCGACGCCATTTTCGAACGTCAGGTCATGGCCCTGGGCCAGCCGGGCGATGTCCTGGTGGCCATATCCACCAGCGGCAATTCCGCCAACGTCATCCGCGCCATCGAAGCGGCACACGATCGCGAAATGGCCATCATCGCACTCACCGGAAAGGGCGGCGGAAAAATCGGCGAAATCCTGCTCGAAACCGACATCCATTTATGCGTTCCGCATGATCGCACCATGCGCATCCAGGAAGTACATATTCTGCTGCTGCATGCCCTGTGCGACGGAATCGACGCGCTCTTACTAGGAGACACGCTGTAATGCCCACATCACGACCCGCCCGACTACTGCTGGCCAGCCTTGCCCTGTTGGGCATCACCGCTTTATCCGGCTGCGGGCTACTTGTTGTCGGCGGAACCGCCGCCACGACCGCCACGGTAGCCACCGACCGCCGCACCGCCGGCGAACAGGTCGAAGATCAAACCATCGAGCTCAAAATCGGCGCCGAAATGCGCAGGCTGTTTCCCGGCGACAATGCGCGCGTGAATGCCGTTTCGTACGCAGGCCTGGTCCTGCTCACCGGCGACGTTCCCACCGAGCAAGCCAAGCAGGACGCCGCCAACGCGGCCAAGCAGGTCGAGAAGGTCAAGAACGTCGTCAACGAACTTCGGGTAGGCGAAGTCACCCCGGTCAGCGTACGCACCAACGACACCTGGCTTACCTCCAAGGTCAAGGCCACGCTCATCAACACCAAGGGCGTGCCCACGCGCACCATCCTGGTCACCACCGAGCGCGGCGTCGTCTATCTGCTGGGCAAAGTCACGGCCTCCGAAGGGCAAATGGCCGGCATCGCCGCCTCCGGCGTCAGCGGCATCAACAAGGTAGTAAAATTATTCGAGATCGTTCCGGCATCAAGCATCGCCGAACCTGCGGCAACGCCCGCGGCTCCCGTGCAGAACGACAGTTCGGGCACCACGCCGGCACAGCCGCCCGGAACCGGGGCCGGCGCCAATGGCGTAGAGACCATGCCGGTTCAATAAAGCGGCCATTATCAACATGAAAAAAGCACTCATAGGCATCGTCGTCGTAATCGCCCTGGCAGGGGCAGGAATATGGCAATTCGCTGGCTCCGCCAAAACGGTGCCAGACCTTACCTTCACGTCCCTCACCGGCGAAAAAATCACCACTCAAGACCTGCGCGGCAAGGTGGTGCTGGTCAAGTTCTGGGCCACCAGTTGTGTAACGTGCATTGCACAAATGCCCGATACCATACAGAACTATGTCGATTTATCGCCCAGGGGCTTCGAGACCATCGCCGTTGCCATGCAATACGACCCGCCCAATTACGTCAAAAACTACGCCGACACGCGCAAGCTGCCCTTTACGGTGGCCATAGATTCGCAAGGCGAAATTGCCAAGGCTTTTGGCGATGTAAAGCTTACTCCCACGGCCTTTCTTATCGACAAAGAAGGCCATATCATCAAGCGTTATCTCGGCAATTACGATAAAGCCGCTTTTCTGAGCACCGTCAACAAGGCGCTCGGGTAAGTTGGGCAGCCAGTCGGGCCCATACGGCCAGTTTCATATTCAGCACCCGGGCATGCCCAGCATCCCGGGTTTTGCACATCTAACGGGCCAGCAAGCCCCAACCTTGAAAAGCGGACATGACCACTACTAGCGATCCCACTACCCACTCTTCCACTGTGAAAGCAGCCGTACTGTCGGAAGCGCTGCCCTATATACGCCAGTTCCACGGCAAAACCGTCGTCATCAAATACGGCGGCAACGCCATGATCGAAGAATCGCTGCAACGCAGCTTTGCCCACGATGTCGTATTGCTCAAGCTTGTCGGCCTGAACCCTGTGGTAGTGCACGGCGGCGGCCCGCAAATCAACGCTGCGCTCAAGCGCATCGGCAAGGAAGGCACTTTCATCCAGGGCATGCGCGTAACCGACGCGGACACCATGGAAGTGGTCGAATGGGTGCTGGGCGGCCAGGTCCAGCAAGATATCGTCATGATGATCAATGAAGCCGGCGGCAAGGCCGTGGGGCTTACCGGCAAGGATGGCTGTCTGATCCAGGCCAAGAAGATGATGATGGAAGACAAGGAAAACCCCGGCCAGGTGCTGGACATCGGCTTTGTGGGCGACATCACGCAGATCGAGCCCGCCGTCGTCAAGGCCCTGCAGGACGACCAGTTCATCCCCGTCATATCCTCAATCGGTTATGGCGACGACGGTACCGCCTACAACATCAATGCCGACGTAGTGGCCGGCAAAATGGCCGAGGTCCTGGGCGCCGAAAAACTCATCATGATGACCAACACGCCCGGCGTGCTGGACAAGAACGGCGAACTGCTGCGCAAGCTTTCGGCCCAGTCGATAGACGAACTCTTTGCAGACGGCACGATCTCGGGCGGCATGCTGCCCAAGATTTCTTCAGCGCTCGAAGCCGCGCGCAATGGCGTGAATGCGGTACACGTGGTCGACGGCCGCGTGGCCCACTGCCTGCTGCTGGAAATCCTGACCGACCGCGGCGTCGGCACCATGATCAGCTCGCACTGACCGCAATGCGGGCACTGCGCACAGTAGTTGCGTCGCACCGCCCGCTGCGCCCGACAGGGCCGGCGGGTTCGACGCAAACCGTATGGCTGTTCGACCTGGACAATACGCTGCACGACTGCTCCCGCGGCATATTCGGAGCCATCGACGGCGCCATGGCCCAGGCGGTGGCGACAACGCTGAATATCGACATGGACGCGGCCAATGCGCTGCGCAAGACCTACTGGAAGCGCTACGGCGCCACGGTCATCGGGATGGCGCGCCACCATGGCGTGGACGCCAATGCCTTCCTGGAACTGAGCCACAACTTCGAAGTCGCGCCGCTGGTGCATTGCGAAAACGGTTTGGCCCGCAAGCTGCAGTTGCTAAAGGGCCGCAAAATCCTGCTCACCAACGCACCGCTGAAGTACGCCCGCGAAGTGCTCAAAACATTGGGTATCCTGCACCATTTCGAAGGACTGTGGGCCATCGATCATATGCGTCTCCAGGGGCACATGCGTCCCAAGCCGTCGGCTGCGCTCATGAAGCAGGTCCTGGCCCGGCTGCGCGTGCCTGCCAGTCAGGTCGTACTGGTGGAAGACACGCTGCGCAATCTGAAGACGGCCCGCCAGGTCGGCATGCGCACCGTCCATATTTTTCATCCGGGCACGCCCTTTTCCAGCCTGCACAAGGGCCGCTGCGACTATGTGGACGTGCGCGTCAATTCTGTCGGGAAGCTGCTATCGGGCCGTCATCGGATAGGCCATCGGGGCGGCTGCCCCCTTTAAGGCCGCCATCGCGGTGGCCGGCATCCCGGTGGCCGCCACCACGACTGCGGCATACCGGGCACGCCGGATCGCGCTTGAAGCGTATTGTGTTCCATTGCATGGTCAGCGCGTCCAGGCACAGCATGCGCCCGATCAGGGGTTCGCCGATGCCGGTCAATACTTTGATGGCCTCGGCGGCCTGCGTGCTGCCCACAATGCCGACCAGGGGCGCCAGCACGCCTGTCGTGGCGCAACGCAACTCTTCCACATCGTCGGCTTCCGGAAACAGGCAGTGATAGCAGGGCGCGTCATCGCGTCGTAAGTCGAAGACGCTGATCTGGCCTGCAAACCGTATGGCGGCGCCCGACACCAGCGGCTTGCGCTGCGCCACGCAAGCCCGGTTCACGGCATGCCGTGTGGCGAAGTTATCGCAGCAGTCGAGCACCAGGTCCGCGGCCGCCACCTGCTCGGCGAGGTCGTGGTCATCGAGGCGCCGGACCAGCGCCTGCACATGCACCTCGGGATTCAGCGCAGCCAGCGTCCGCTTGCCGGATTCTGCCTTGAACTCGCCTATGCGCTCGGTGGTATGCAGGATTTGCCGCTGCAGGTTGCCCAGGTCGACCTCGTCGTCGTCGGCCAGCACGATGTGCCCAACCCCCGATGAAGCCAGGAAAAAAGCAGCCGGCGATCCCAGGCCGCCGGCGCCCACGATAAGAACCCTGGCCTGCAGCAGGCGTTCCTGCGCTTCGATGCCAAACTCGTCCAGCAAGATATGCCTGGCATAACGCAGCAGCTGCCGGTCTTCCATCATTGCGTCTTGATCAGGCCGTCCGGTGTGATCCTGTAATGCTCGACCCTGGCGTCATTCGGATTCACTGGGCTTTTTTTTTCAGCTGCCGGCGCTGCCTTGCTGGCCGGTGAAACCGGCTGTTCCGTCGCACCTGCCTTGCCCGACCCGGCCGCCTTATCGGCCTTGTCAGCCTTGTCGGCCTTCACCACCAGGGTTGGATCGGTTTTCTTGACGGGCCGGCCTTCAAGGAAGTTAATGGCCTGCTTCAGCTGGTAGTCGTCGGCGCCACCGAACTCGAACATCTTGGGTTCGATCTTGTCGTCTTCCGCGGCGGGCGTGACAATTCCTTCTTCATCCAGCGCGCCGTTGACCAGATGGCGCTGCAGATCGACTTCGCGAGGCAGCCGGAACAGGTCGCCCGAGGCGGTGTCATCGACCTCGATGTCGGGCTCTACGCCCGTAACCTGGATGGAGCGCCCCGCCGGCGTGTAGTAGCGCGCGGTCGTGAGCTTGATGCCGGTATCTTCGCTAAGCGGCAGCACGCTCTGCACCGAACCCTTGCCGAACGTGCGGTTGCCGATGACTTTGGCGCGCTTGTGGTCTTGCAGGGCGCCCGCCACAATTTCGGATGCCGAGGCCGAGCCGACGTTGACCAGCACCACCATGGGCACCGTCTTGCTCCAGGGAACGATATTGGCCAGGGTATCGGACGGACCGCCGTTCAGGAAGCCGCGCATGTAGTCGGACGGCTTGGCAAAGTATTCGCGATTCGACGAGGGCACGCGGCCCTTGGTGGATACGACCAGCACATTGGGCTTGAGGAACGCCGACGACACGCCGATGGCGCTGTCCAGCAGGCCGCCCGGGTCGTTGCGCAGATCGAGCACCAGCGCTTTGGGCGGCTTCTTGGCGCCCAAAGCCGTCAACTGCGTTACCAGGTCGGAAGCCGTGCGTTCCTGGAACTGGGCAATACGCACATAAGCGATATTGTTGTCCAGCATCTTGCTGCGCACGCTGCGCACCTTGATGAGGTCGCGCACGATGGTGACGACCACGGGTTTGTCGCGGCCCTGGCGCATGATGGTCAGGATGATGGATGTTTTCGGTTCGCCGCGCATCAGCTTGATGGCTTCGTTGAGCGTCATGCCTTTGGTTGGCTTGCCGTCGATATGGGTGATCAGGTCGCCGCTGAGAATGCCTGCGCGCGCCGCGGGAGTGTCTTCAATTGGCGCTATCACCTTGGGCATGCCGTCTTCGCTGCCGATTTCTATGCCCAGCCCGCCGAAGCCGCCTTGCGTGATGGCTTCCATTTCCTTGAACGCCTCGGCGTCGAGGTAAGTGGAATGCGGGTCGAGCTCGGCGAACATGCCCTTGATGGCGTCGTTGATGAGCTGCTCGTCGGCCACGGGCTCGACGTAGCTGCCCTTGATGGCCGCAAACACATTGGCAAACTGCTGCAGTTCTTTAAGCGGCAGAGGTTCGCCGCGTTGCGCGGCCGCCGTTATGCCCAGGCTTATCAGTACGCCGCCAAGCGCGCCCGCCACCACCAAACCAAAATCGCCAAACCTGCGAGTGCTCATGCACATTCCCGAATTAATTGAACTCAAATTGTCCACGGCACAATATAAATATACGTGGCGGATGAAAGTCGTTAGCCAAATAGTACCGAATTTACTGGCGTAACCAAAGCAGCGGGTTCACCGGCGTGCCGTGATGCCGGATTTCAAAGTATAGACCCGAGTCCACCTGCCCGCCGGTCGCCCCCACCGTGGCGATGGTATCGCCAGTATCGACGATGTCGCCTACGCGTTTCAATAGGCTCTGGTTATAGGCGTACACACTAAGGTATTTGGCTCCGTGGTCCACGATGACGATGTTGCCGAAACCGTTCAGCCAATTGGCGTAGACGACCCGCCCCGGGGCAATGACGCGCACTTTCGTTCCCTCGGGCGCCCGCAGCACAATGCCCCGCCAAAGCCCGCCTTCGGGCCTCTCGGCGCCAAACCGGCCCAGCACGTCGCTGCTGCGTACCGGATGCGGCGCACCCTTTTTCAAGCCGGTGAAGCCGCCAGGAGGCGCCAGCTGCGGCTGGGCAACGCCCGGCGCCGTGCCCTTTATGGACTCGGTGCCAAGGTCTTCCGGCGGCGGCGCCGGCTTGGGCGGCGGCCGCGCAGCCGCTTCTTCGGCGGCACGAGCTTCGGCGCGCGCCCGTTCGACTTGCAGCCTGGCCCTTTCCGCCTCTTTTGCGTCTTCCAGGCGCCGCGCACGCTCGTGGGCGGCCCGGGCGTCTTGTTCGGCCTTGCGGGCTGCCGAGCGCGCGCGCTCTACTTCGCGGCGTCGTTCAATCTCGGCCTGCCTGGCCTGCTCGGCTTTGCGCGCCTCTTCAGCCTTGCGTTTTTCCTCGGCCAGGCGGGCTTCCTCGGCCTGCTTAGCAATGGCTTTTTCCAGGCCTTCGACCAGATCGCCCAGGCGCTTGTCGTTGCGCTGCAGCCGCTCGGCTTGATTGCGCTGCTCTTTCAATGCGGCGCTGATGCGCTCCAGCACTTTTTCACGCTCGGATTTCTGCTCTTCAAGCGCCTCTTTCTGCCGGACGGTATCTTGCGCAAGCTTGGCGAGCTCTTTCTTGTGGGCTTCAGAGCTGGCTTGCAGCACGGCCAGTTCGTCCAGCGCCTGGCGAACCGCGCGTACCGCGTCGGCCTGGGCCCTGGAGATATATCCCAGGTAGCTGAGGTCGCGCCCGATGATTTGCGGATCGTCGCCCGACAGCAGCGCCGTCCAGGGCGACAGCCCGCTGGCATACTGCGCCCGCAGCTGGTTGCCGAGTTCTTCCTGGCGAGACCCCAGCTGCTGCTTCTGACGCGCAATCTGCGAGCCCAGTTCCTTGAGCTCATGCTCGACGCGGTCCCGGCGCGCGGCCAATTCCGCCAATTGCCGGTTCGTGGACGAAATGGCGGATTCGGATTCTTTCAAATCACTGGCCGCATCCCGGCGCGAGGATTCCTGGCTATCGATTTCCTTTTGCAGCGCCTGGATACGCGCGCGCAATTCGGATTGCTGCTTCCTGGCGTCGGCCTGCTTCTGCGCAAGGTTAGCCTCGGCCGAGCAGGCGACTCCCGCCCACAGGGCCAGTACAACAGAACCGAACGCACGCCGCATGCTATTCCTTCTTGGCCTTGCCTTGGTTGGCCACGGCGGCCATTGCCGCTTCGATCGCGGCCGGGTCGCCTAGGTAGTAGTGGCGTATCGGACGCAAGTCGTCGTCGAGTTCGTACACCAGCGGCTGGCCCGTGGGAATATTCATGTGGACGATGTCTTCATCCGAAATGCCGTCCAGGTGCTTGATGAGCGCGCGCAGGCTGTTGCCGTGCGCCGACACCAGCACCCGGCGGCCGGCGCGTATCGCGGGCGCGATGGATTCGTTCCAGAACGGCAATACGCGTTCGACCGTATCGGCCAGGCATTCCGTGGCCGGCAGCTTGTCGGCGGCAATCTTGGCGTAACGGCGATCGAAGCGCGGATGGCGGGGATCGTCGAAGTCGAGCGGGTCGGGCGCAATGGCATAGGCGCGCCGCCAGATCAATACTTGTTCATCGCCGAATTTCTGTGCGGTTTCGGCTTTGTTCAGGCCCTGCAGGGCGCCGTAATGCCGCTCGTTCAGGCGCCAGCTCAGCCCCGTGGGGGTATGCATGGCATCCATGGCGTCCAGCGCGATCCACAAGGTGCGGATGGCGCGCTTCAAGACCGAGCAATACGCCAGGTCGAACTCGAAACCCTTCTGTTTCAGCAATTCGCCGGCCAGCCTGGCCTGCTCGCGTCCGGTGTCGGTCAGGTCGACATCGGTCCAGCCGGTGAATCGGTTTTCAAGGTTCCACTGGCTCTCGCCGTGTCGCATCAGAACAAGTTTGTGCATAAGAAAAGACGCCTAAAAGTTGAAATTCGCTGTCCATTTTATAATCGTCTGATTCTGTCCTTTTTCCAAGGGCATATTCGGGATATATCGTGGACTTTTTTCTTGATCAGAACAACCTTATTGTTATATTCGTCGCTATCGCATCGGGCGTAATGCTGATGTTGCCCAACATCCTGAAAGGCGGCGGCAAGTCCGTCGGCGTGCAGGAAGCCGTACAGCTGGTGAACCACAAACAGGGCATTTTTCTGGATGTACGCAGCCAGGACGCCTTCAAGACCGCAAGCATACCGCAGGCGCGCAATTTGCCCGCCGCCGATGTGACCAGCAAGCTGGGCACCTTGCCCAAGAACAAGCCTATCATCGTTGTATGCGATCAGGGCCGGGACTCCGCAAGAATTGCGGGTTCCTTGCGCAAGCAGGGTTACGAAGAAACCGTCAGTCTTGCCGGCGGTTTGCAGGCATGGGTAAAAGACGGACTGCCCTTGTCCAAGAAATCCTGATCGCTTGTTTTTTTATATCTAGGAATCATCATGGCAACCGTAACAATGTACAGTACCGCCGTATGCCCATACTGTGTCCGCGCCGAAATGCTGCTCAAGCAGCGCGGCGTGACTGAAATCGAAAAGATCCGCATCGACCTGAATCCGGAGCAGCGCTCTATCATGATGGAGCGCACGGGCCGGCGCACGGTACCGCAGATCTATATCGGCGACACTCACGTGGGCGGCTACGACGACCTTGCCGCGCTGGATCGCGCCGGCGGCCTGATGCCACTGCTTACTGCCTGACCTTTACCACGGCAATCCATCACTCCACCCCCCTTTCAGGAAACACTATGGCCGAACAGAACCAAAACAGCCAGGAAAACCAAGACAGCCAGGACCCCAGCTTCAGCCTGCAGCGCACCTATGTCAAAGATCTGTCGCTGGAAATGCCCAACGCACCCGAGATCTTCCTGGAACAGGAAGGCCCCACGGTGGAAGTGTCGATCAATGTCGGCGGCCAGCGCCTTGCCGAAACCGTCTACGAAGCCACCGTGACCGCCACAGTTACCACCCGCATCGGCGACAAGGTCCTGTACCTGGTCGAAGCCACCCAGGCCGGCATCTTCGAAGCCGCCAACATTCCCGCCGAGCAGCTCGATCCGCTTATCGGCATTGTGTGCCCGACCATGCTCTATCCCTACCTGCGCGCCAACGTGGCCGACGCCATTACACGCACGTCGCTGCCTCCGCTGCACCTGGCCGAAGTCAACTTCCAGGGCCTGTACGAACAGCGCATCGCCCAGTTGGCACAAGAGCAGCAGGGCCAGCAAGGCCAGCAGGATTCCGGCCTTATCCTGCCGCCAGGCATGACTCGCCAGTAAGGCTGCACATGAGCGCTTCAACCCAGCGTATTCGCGTGGCGGTACTCGGCGCGGGTAGCTGGGGCACGGCGCTCGCGGCGCTGGCCTGCTCGCAAGCCGACACCCTTATCTGGGCGCGCGATCCGGCAGTCGTACTGGAACTGAATCAGCAACACCGCAATGCGCGCTACCTGCCCGACATCGCCCTGCCCGGCACCCTGCGCGCCACGTCAACGTTGCAGGAAGCCATCGAACACGTATGCGCAGACGGCGTGGAACACGGCTTGATCATTCTTGGCGTGCCCGTGGCGGGTCTGCATGACGCCTGCACGCAGATCGCCGCAGCGCTGGACAGGCGTCGCGGTACGCGTTGCGACGCACATGTCGCGACGCCTGGCGACACGCCGTCCAACGCGCGTTGCGAGGCGCTTTGCGAGGAACGCATTACCATCGTCTGGACCTGCAAGGGCTTCCAGCACGAAACCGGTTTGCTGCCCCACCAGATCGCACAGAACGCGCTGTCCCAATGGCCGGAACTGAACCTGGGCGTACTCTCGGGCCCGTCCTTCGCCCACGAGGTCGCACAGGGGCTTCCCGTTGCCCTTACCCTTGCAACCCTGGGGCCGCGGCATGAAAACGCCGCAGCCGACGTTCTGGCCGCCCTGCACGGCACGAATGCCCGCATCTATACCAGCACGGATGTCATAGGCGTGGAAGTCGGCGGCGCATTGAAGAACATAATGGCCATCGCCTGCGGCATCTCCGACGGCCTGGGTCTGGGCACCAATGCGCGCGCCGCCCTCATAACCCGGGGTCTTGCGGAAATGCAGCGCCTGGGGCTCGCCCTGGGCGGGCAACCCGAGACCTTCGCCGGCTTGACCGGCCTGGGCGACCTGGTGCTTACCGCCACCGGCGCGCTGTCGCGCAACCGCCAGGTGGGGTTGGCCATAGGCCAGGGCCAGACGCTGGACCAGATACTGGCGGGCGGCGTCACGGCAGAAGGCGTGCGCTGCGCACGCGCAGCCCGCGACCTGGGCCGCATGCACAATATAGATTTACCAATTACTGCCGCCGTCTGCGGCGTGCTTTTTGACGGTCTCGCTCCGCGCGAAGCCGTATCCAGCTTGCTCGCGCGCGAAGCCCGCGCCGAAGCGGCCTGACGCCTATCTCAACAAGGAAATCCCGATGACTGACTTTTCAACGATGCGACGCCATCTGAATTTGTCTGTGCTCAGCTTGGCCACACTCGGTGCGCTGCTGCTCGCGCCGGCCGCCGGCGCCGCCGACTGGCCCAGCCGGCCCGTGCAGTTGGTCGTCCCCTTCCCGGCGGGTTCCTCGCCAGACACCCTGGCACGCGCGATCGCCGAGCCTTTGGCCAAAGACCTGGGCCAGCCAGTGGTGGTGGAAAACAAGCCAGGCGCCGGCGGCAATATCGGCACGCGCCACGCCAGCAAAGCCAAGCCCGACGGCTACACCTTGCTGCTGACGATCAACGGGCCCATGGTCACCGCGCCCACGCTCTACAAGAAATCGCTGGGATACGACCCGCTGACCGACCTGGATCCCATCAGCCTGGTAGGCACCAGCCCCAACGTGCTGGTCGTACCCAAGGACTCGCCAGCCAAGAATCTGAAGGAATTCGTGCAACTGGCGAAAAACCAGCCGGGCGCGCTGAATTACGGTTCAGTCGGGCCGGGAAGCTCTTCCCATCTTGGAATGGCCATGCTGGAACACGAAGCCGGCATCAAGCTGCAGCAGATCCCCTACACCGGTTTTCCGCAAATCACCACGTCCATCATTGCCGGCGATATCCAGGCCGGATTCATGGTGCCGGGCGTAGCCATGCCGCAAGTCAATGCCGGAAAAATACGCGCGCTGGCCATTACCAGCCTGGAAAGCAGCGAACTGCTGCCCGGCGTGCCGACCATGGCATCGCAAGGCTATCCAGGCTTCGAATCGATCTCGTGGGATGCCATCTTTGTACCCGCCGGCACGCCAGCCGATATCGTGGAGCGTCTGAACAAGTCCATAACCAAGATCTTGGCCCTGCCCGATGTGAAGCAGAAAATGGCATCGCTGTACTTCACCCCGGCGCCTTCAACGCCGGCAGAACTGACCAAGATGATCAAGGCTGAAAAGGTACGATGGGACGAAGTGATCAATCGCTTGAATCTGTCGCTGGACTGATCTAAGGGCTCTCGCGAGGGCATTGCAGGCCTTCAGGCAACCGGTACACCACCGTTTCGATGCTGGCGGCTGCCCTCGAAAGTCGGCCGAGTTATGAGTAACGAGAATGTAGTCTTCCTGCATTAACAGCTGCACCAGTTGGGCGTCAGATGTACCCGAGAGGCCGCGGTCACGCACACATGTCGTCTGGTAATGCCCCGCCGCTATTGCCTGTTTGACGAGCTTGGGCGAGAGACACTCGTCGATAAAAAGTTTGTGGTCCGGCATCGGGGTCAGACTGGGTGATGGACCGTTTGGCGCTCCACTCGCCAATCTAGGAATTGTTCGCGCAGCGATTTCGGACGACCCCGTTGCGGGTGCAAGGCATCGTACACCTGTGCCAACTCGACCAGTTCCTCTGTGAGGAAAGGATAGTCTTCTTTTAGCTCATGGAAATCGTCACCTTGGCGCAAAGACTCGAGCACCACACGCACGGGCACACGTGTACCTTTGAATACTGGGGCTCCCCCCATAACGGCGGGGTTGACTTCAACAGCTTGATTCGCCTTCTGCAGCAGATGCAGCTTGACCATTGTGGCATCGACAAAACCCGCTAGATTTATGTCAACGAAATCCTGAGGTTGCACATGCCAGGTCGCTTTTCGGCCTTTCGAGGTCAGCATCAAAATCCGGGCGGTTTCTTCAGCGGGTAGCTTATGCACGCGCTTGACAAGCTCTGCGAGAATCTGTTTTCTCGCGCTAGCCGCCACGACCTTCTCGGCGTCGAAATAGAACCTTACGAGTGCGGCCGCCATGGGCACGAAACGGCGCGCCTTCGCGCTAGACGTGTACAAGCGAGGAGGAAGGATACAGTCGTCGACGACCTGATTGATTTTGCGTTGTGGAAGGTCAGCCAGGAACGCTGCTTCCGTAGTCGATAGAGTAAGAAACGGCGTGGTCATGAGGCCTCCTGTAAAACATCCGATAGCTCGGATAATTATACACTTCAAAGGCCTTTTACCTAGAAATCGGGAGGGCTGAGGCGTTAACAGCCAGCTCTCCCAAACACCATATTGTCCTTTAGGGCTAACAGACATGGCCCGAGCAGTTGCGCTTCGCTTTATTCGTTGTGATCAACTTAGGGCGGACCTTACACCCGCACGAGGTATACGGATCACCAGAAAGCCCCGGTAATGAGGATAAGGTTACTGCTCCGAGGCTCTCAACGAAGACAGCATTTCCCGCCGCAAAATGGCATTGATGCGCGATTGATAGCCCTTTCCCTGCGACCGCAGCCAAGCCAGAACATCGGAATCGATCCGCACGGTGGTTGAAGTTTTGGTAGGCTTGTAGAATTTGCCTCGTTCGGCATCCTTCCAGAAGTCCGCCGATAGAGATGGCGTATCGCTATAGTCGACATCCTCTTCACGGCGCGCCGCCAATGCCGTCAACTCAGCTTTCTGCTTTGCGCTCAGTGGCGGCAGGTTGGCCAGTTCCACTTCGCGCTTAACGGATTTCTTGCTCATAACGTCGCCTTTCTTTCTTGTCGGCCGCTCTGGCCGAGACAATGCGAATGATATCGATGACTTGGTCGTCCTTGTTTATTTCAGAGACCGTATGGGCGACAAGAAGCAGAAGATATCCATCGACAGCTCCGAGCGTCTGCCAGCGTTGCTCGCCGTCCTGCACGCGCTCGGGTCCGGTCAACGCGAACGGATCGGCAAACACCCGCATCGCCATCTCGAAGCTCACACCATGTTTGCGCAGGTTGGCCACCGCCTTCGCGGCATCCCATTCAAACCGCGTCAACATACGAAAACGTTACTACAAGATTGTATTTCACGCAATGTCATGCTCCTGTGCGGTTTATCCTTGAAGTTGTGGGCTTCAAGGGAGACTTGATGCCATAACATAAGACTAAAAACCGCAGAACAGGCTTATAACCATTTGATATGAAATGGATTTTATTGTCTCACCATTGCCTTCATGCGCTAGTTTGCGAGCGAAACTCAATTATCCGCCAGCTCAAACCATTTGGGAATAAAAGATGAAGTGTGTGCCGCTGCTCGCTAACTCGCGCGCACGGCCCGCAAACCCAAAATCCGTCTACACGCTGCCCGCAAAACCCGACTGCCGCCAGGCTTCGAATACCGTGACCGCCACGGCATTGGACAGATTAAGGCTGCGCTGCTGGGGCATCATCGGCAGGCGCAGGCGCTGCTCTGCCGGAAAAAACGCCATTTCCTCGGGCGTCATGCCGGCCGTTTCCCGGCCGAACACGAAAACGTCGCCGGGCAAGAACGGCGTCTGGCCCAGCAGCTGCGTGCCTTTGGTGGTCAATGCGAAACGCCGTTCGGGCGCCCCGCCTATTATTTCGAAAGCCAGAGCCAAGGTGTCGTGCACCTGCATATTGGCCCATTCGTGGTAGTCCAGGCCGGCGCGCTTCATGCGCTTGTCGTCCAGCTCGAACCCCAGGGGCCGCACCAGGTGCAGGCTGGCGCCGGTGTTGGCCGCCAGACGGATCACATTGCCGGTATTCGGAGGAATTTCCGGCGAGACGAGAACGATATGAAACATGCGTGCCAGGAGGAGTCCGGGTCGATCAGGGACGCGCCGCGGTCCAGGCAACCAGATCGGTCACCAAGTTCTTGAACAGCTCGCGCAAAGCCTGGTAGCCCTCGTTGGGCCGCAGGGTGGTTTCATCCATATACAGCTTGCGATTGACTTCCAGCTGCAGGCTGTGGCGATTATTTGCCGGGTCGCCATAGCGGCGCACCAGTTCCACGCCTTTATAAGGCGCGTTGATGGAGACATCGTAGCCACGCTCACGCAGCCACGCGCCGACAAATTCGCGGAATTCGGGAGCACTGGTGGTACCGTCGCGATCGCCCAGGACGAAGTCGGGGTGCACCAGGCCGGGTGTGTCGGTGGCGTACGCCCCTGCAACGCTGGGCATGGAATGGCAGTTAATGTGCCAGACCTTGCCATGCGCGGCATGGACGGCGTCAAGCGTTTGCTTGACGGCGCCATGGTATGGCTTCCAGCACGCGTCGATACGGTGCCGTACTTCATCGATGGACAACTTGCGCTCGTACAAGGGCGTGCCGTCGTCCAGCATGCGCCAGATCAGGCCCTTGCCCAGGCGCACCTTGGGCGAATCGGGTACCGGTTCGGGCCATGGCGCATCGAGCAACAGCGCGTCGATTTCATCTTCGCCACGGTTGGCGTCGATGTACGCGCGCGGAAAACGCGCCTCGACTAGCGGAACGCCCAGCGCCGGAGCATCGCCCCAGAGGTCGGCGACCCACGTGTCTTCGGCGGTACGCAGCACACCCGCAGCCACCGCGGAATCGAAGTCCGGCGGGTAAGTCGTGCCGCTGTGCGGCGAATCCAGGACCAATGCTGCCGGCGCGGATTCCGGCATATGGAGCCGATACGAAAGAGGCTGTGTGTGTGTGCGCAATGTCATAAAAAATCAAACATCAGTAAAAAAGGTTAATCGATAGAAATGCCGGCTTGCTTGGCCACGACGGCGCTCTGATCGATACGATCGGATATCTGCTTGGCGAACTCGGCCGGCGTATTGCCGATGGGCGCGGCGCCCAGTGAAGCAAGGCGCTCGACGACTTCAGGCGACTTCAAGATCTTGACCATGGACGCGTTGAGCTTTTCCACGATATCGGCAGGAAGATCGGCGGGGGCGACAAGGCCGAACCACGACGCATCGTTGACTTCAGGAAGACCCACTTCGGCAAAAGTTGGAACGTCTGGCAATGCGGCAACGCGCTCAGGCCAGGCCACGGCCAGGGCGCGCAGCTTGCCGGCCTTGATGTGCGGCAACGATGTGGGCAGGTTGTCGAAGAAAACATCGACTTGTCCGGCCAGGGTGTCGGTCAGGGCCGGGCCTGATCCACGGTAAGGCACGTGCAGCAGATCGGTCTTGGAGGCCATCTTGAACAGTTCGCCCATCATGTTGGCAACCGAGCCATGGCCGGCCGATGCGTAGCTGAGCGCGCCCGGTTCGGCCTTGGCCAATGCGACGAACTCCTGCATGTTCTGCGCCTTGACCTGCGGGTTTACCGTAACGACGTTAGGAACGGCGGCTACGTTGGTGATGGGGGTGAAGTCTTTCTTGACGTCGAAGGGCAGCTTTTTGTAGACGGCGGGGTTGATGCCGTGCGTGCTGACCGTGGCAATGCCCAGCGTGTAGCCGTCGGGCTTGGCCTTGGCGACGGCATTGCTGCCGATCGAGCCGCCTGCGCCGCCGCGGTTTTCCGCCACAACTGTCTGGCCCAGTTCGGCTGTCAGGCGTTCGGCAACGATACGGCCCACGACGTCGGTGGTGCCGCCTGCGGGAAACGGAATGATCAAGGTGATAGGGCGGCTGGGATAGCTTTCAGCCTGAGCGGATGCAACCATAGGCATAATTGCCAGGGCGCCGATCATAAGGCCAAGAATACGTTTCTGGTGTCGCATGGGGAAGTAGCTCCTGTGGATAAACGGATCGTCGACGACGCCCGGCATGGACCAATTTTAGTTCCCGCATATTGTTGCAAAGCGGTAACAATGGCACAAGCGAAAGAAAGTGAGTATCATATTCCGGGTTGGAATACCTAAAATCATAACGCCTTCACGACACACAACAAGGATTTTCCCGTGCGTCGCCACTGCCCTTCCCTGGTTGCCTTGCAGGCTTTCGAAGCCGTCGCTAGCCACGGCAGCCTTACGCGCGCGGCGCAGTCGCTGCATATCAGCCAGGGCGCCGTCAGCAAACAGATCAAGCAACTGGAAACCTTCCTGGGCATGAGCCTGTTCCAAAGGCAGCGCTATGGCCTGGAGCTCACGGCCGGCGGCCAGCGCTACCTGCAGGAGATCGCACCGGCGCTCAGCCGCATCGAGGCCGCCACCCTCGAAGCCATTGCTCCGCCAACTCAGGGGGGCATATTGCGCATCACCTGCATGCCCACCCTGGGCGCAAAATGGCTCATACCCAAGTTGCCCGACTTCATCAAGCGCTGGCCCGACGTCAACCTGACTTTCCTGCCCCACCGATACGGCTACGACTTTTCCGCACCCGAGGTCGACGCCTCGATGCGCTTCGGTTACGGCGACTGGCCGGACTGCGAAGCCGACTACATTGTCGGCCGGGCCATCGTGCCGGTGGCCAGGCCTGGGATGTTTTCTTTGCCGGTGGCCGGCCCCGAAGCGCTCACGGCGATGCCGCTGCTGCAGCACGTATCGGCGCCGCATGCCTGGCACGACTGGATGCGCGCCACCGGAGCCCACTCCAGGGCGGTGACCACGGGTCCCAGCTTCGACCAGTTTTCGCTCATGACGGAAGCGGCCATTGCCGGCCTGGGCGTGGCCCTGATCCCCGCCTGCCTCATCGAGGACGAACTGCGCAGCGGCAAGCTGGAACAGGTATACGACATGTCCATACTGGAGCGCCAGGGATACTACCTTTGCTATCCGCCGGACCGCGCCCGGTTGCCCGAACTGATGGTGTTTCGCGCGTGGCTGCAGGAACAGGGCCTGGAAAACCAGACACGCATGCGCCTGGCCTTGATGAATCACTGATCCGCCGCGTCCGGGACGGGGATCGAAGCCGGGACTGAGGCCGGAACCGGAACCGGAACCGGGACCGGGACCGGGGCCGGTTCCGCATTCGCATACGGCGTGCGGGCCAGCACCACCCCATGCACCGCAGCCGCCCCCGCGGCCTTGAATTGCAGCGCGATGCTGTTCAAGGTACTGCCGGTGGTCATGACATCGTCAACCACGGCGATGACCGCGCCATCCACGCGCGACGGGCAGTCATACAAATACTGCACACTGCTGGCCCGCTCGCGACGGCCCAGATGCGTCTGCCGAGTGCCTTCCTGAGCGCGACGCAGCAAGCCGGGCCGGCACTCCATATTCCATATAGAGGCCAGGCCGCGCGCAATCTCTGCCGCGGGATTGAAGCCCCGCGCCAAAATGGACGCCCTGCTGGCTGGAACCGGAACGAGGATGGCATGTTCAGGCAAGGCCGGGGCGGCATGGCGCACAGCGTCGGCCAACAGGCCGGAAAGCATGGCGGCACTGGTAAAACGCCGGCCGGCTTTCAGATAGTGAATCAGCAAGTCGCCGGGCGGCGCGTAGTCGAAGGCGGCAATGATGCGATCGAAGGCCGGCGCGTGCCGGCTGCAGTCCGCGCATTCGGCGCCCGCCGGCAGCGCCAGGAAACACACCGGGCAGCGCGGCATATTTGCGCTTACGGAACGCAACACCGCCGCCTTGCAGAACTGGCATAGCGAGCCGCCGCTGGCCGCCCCCTGGCACAGGCCGCATGCGCTGGGGATACGCGCCACGCAGGCCCGGCAAGCCAGATAAAGGCGGCGCCGCAAACCCACACGACGATGTAGGCCGGATTCGCGCGGCGGAAGCAGATCGGCCATAATAGATCCTCGATTGCAGATGAGTCGCACCGGGCGAGCAGCGCGCAGCCATAGCGGTATCTCAGCACGTTTCAATTCCACATTCCACACCCTTGCCAATAAATGTCACAGCCTCCTTCATTGCGTGTAAGCCCGAACCATGTCAGCCAGCAGTTTGCCAGGCGCAGTCCCCTGGACATGGCTCAATTTCTGTACGGCGAAGTCGCGCAACGGATGCTGCAACGCTTGAGCTATATACGCATCAAGCCCGTAACGGTGCTGGATGCGGGCTGCGGCGCGGCGCACGCGCTTGAACCCTTGCGCGGCCGCTACCCCGAAATGCACTACAAGGGGCTGGACAACTGCGCACCGTTGCTGGAAGCCGCCCGCCAGCGCTATCTGGCCAAGCCCGGTCTCTGGCACAGGCTGCGCAACAAGCCGACGTCGCCGGCGGAGTTCATTGAGGCCGACATGGCCGATACCGGTCTTCCGCCGGAAAGCCTGGACCTGGTCTGGTCCAATATGGCGCTGCATTGGCACCCCGAGCCCCACCAGGTGTTAAGCGAATGGCGACGCATCCTGAAGCCCGGCGCCCTGGTCATGTTTTCCTGCCTGGGTCCCGGCTCGCTTGCCGAATTGCGCCGCGCCATCGTCGACGCCGATTTGCTGACCGCAACGCCGCAGTATGTCGACATGCACGACTTCGGCGACTTGCTGATCGAGCGCGGGTTTTCAGACCCCGTCATGGATCAGGAAATCCTTACGCTCACCTACCGCACACCGGAAAAGCTGCTGGAAGACATGCGCGCACTGGGCGGCAATCCCAGCCTCGATCGCAAGCCCGGCCTGTCCAGCAGGAAATGGAAGCAAAGGTTATTGGATGCGCTGGAAAGCCAGCGTCACATGGACGGCACCATACACCTGACCATGGAAGTGGCCTACGGCCACGCCTGGCGCTCGAGCAGCCTGCGCGGTGCATTCGGTGAAACCAGGATATCGGTGGGGTCGATAGGACGCGCCGGCGACAAGACCGGCCCGACTGTCAGGCCCCGCAAAGTGGACGAGTAGCCGCAATCAAAACATGCGGCTGACCCGGCCATGCGCAAACGTTGCGCATGGCCTGGGATCAGGAAGCCATACTCTTCTTTTTGGACGATTCAATACCCAGCTGCTTGAGCTTGCGGTACAAGTGAGTGCGTTCCAGGCCGGTTTTCTCGGACACACGCGTCATGCTGTGGTTTTCGCGGCCCAGATGATATTCAAAATAGATGCGTTCGAATTCATCGCGCGCATCGCGCAATGGCTGGTCCAGCGAGATGCTGCCCAACAGTGAATTATTCTGTTCTGGCACGGCTTCAGGAACCGGCATTGCCGAGCTGGCCGTGACCAGCGGTTGGTGCTGGTCCAGCGTTTGGCGCTCCACGGGCATGCGCGCGCCGCCGGCATGCGAGGGCCTTAAAACGGGCCGCGCCAGACCCGCCGCCACCGTCTTGAGCAGCTTCTGCAGCGTAATCGGTTTTTCAAGAAAGTCCACCGCGCCTATGCGCGTTGCCTCGACCGCCGTATCTACCGTGGCATGGCCGCTCATCATGATCACCGGCATATCCAGCAGACCCTGCGAGCCCCATTCCTTGAGCAAGCTGACACCATCGGTGTCGGGCATCCAGATATCCAGCAGGACCAGATCCGGCCGTGCGCGCAAACGCGAAGCGCGCGCCTGTGCGGCGTTTTCCGCTAGCTCAATTGTGTGCCCTTCGTCGTAAAGAATTTCGGACAAGAGTTCACGGATACCAATTTCGTCGTCAACAACCAGGATTCTGGCCATATAGCGTCACCTACCTATTTTTGTCGCATTATCGTTCCCTTGCGTATCTACGTCCAGCGACGCAGCATCAACAAGGCGCGTCAAGAGGATGGAAATGCGAGCTCCCCCCTCACGGCGGTTGGCAATATCGATCCGCCCGCCGTGCTCCTCGACAATCTTTTTTACTATAGCAAGACCCAGACCCGTGCCCGCCGCCTTGGTGGTGACATAAGGCTCGAACACGCGTGCCAGCACTTGCGGCGCAAAGCCCGGACCATTATCGGACACGGTCAAACGCACTGCCAGATGCTCGGGGCCATCGTCGCTTCGGGTCTTGGTCAACCTAGTCTGCACACAAATGCGCGCCTCGGCAAGTGGCTGGTCTTGCGTGGCCGCGTCCCGCGCGTTGGCAAGCAGATTATGAATGACCTGGCGCAACTGTGTCACGTCGCCTTCGATAAGCGGAACCTCAGCGTCGAACTCCACCTCGATCAAGGCGCTGCGCCCGTCTTCGCGCGCGACACCGCCGGCGGGATCCCAGCCGTACAGGCTCAATACTTCACCGATCAGGCCGTTGATATTGATTTGCTGCATCTGCGCCGGCGGCGTGCGCGCATATTCGCGAAAATCATCGACCATTTTCTTGAGCGACGCCACCTGATTGACGATTGTATTCGTAGAACGTGTCAGGATTGCTGCATCGGCTTCGTTGAGGCGACCGCCAAGTTTTACGGCCAGACGTTCGGCCGATAATTGTATGGGCGTAAGCGGGTTCTTGATCTCGTGCGCCAGGCGGCGTGCAACCTCGCCCCAGGCCACGGTGCGATTGGCCGAGATCACTTCGCTGATGTCGTCGAACACCACCAGGTAGCCATTGCCGCGTCCGTCCACGCTCAAGTGCGTGCCGCGGGCCAGCAAGGCAACGATGTGCTTCTTGGTTTCATTGTCGGTCGCCCCTTCCAGCTCCAGCTCGAATTGTTGCTGCCAATACGGCCGCTCCGAACCCACCGCGGTATGCGCGGCAAAGGCCTGGCGTATCAGTTGCGACAACGCAAAGGCGCCATCCACGGTTTCCAGCGGACGCCCTTTCACCGAACGCAAGTCGACCCGCAGTATGCTTTGCGCACCCTGATTGAACATGGTCACGCGGAACATCTCGTCGAATACCAGCACGCCGGAAGAAAGGTTGCTCAGCACCGACTCCAGGTATACATTGGACCGCTCGAGCTGCTGCCGATTGTTCTCGACCATATGCCGCGCTTCGTCCAGCTGGCGCGTCATGGCGTTGAACGAGCGCGTCAGCTGGCCGATCTCATCTTTTTCGGGCGGCTCGGGCAGGGGTCGGTAATCTCCCACCCCAACGGCCTGTGTGCCGGCGGCAAGCGCCAGCAAAGGTCGCACCAGCCGCCTGGACACCGCCAGCGCCACGGCAACGGCCGCAAACACCGCGAATATCAGGGCCAGGGTCAGCGTGATGCCGTACAGCTTGCGCAGGCCCAGGCGCGACAGGGCCAGTTCCTGGTAATCGCGAAAGCCCTGCTGCACCTGGTTGGCGTTGCGCGCGATCTGGTCGGGCACTGGTTGAATGACTTGCAGCCATCGCGTGTCGGAGGCCACGCCCAAAGTGGTCGTCAGGCGATCCGGCGTGACGATGGGCGTGACCACCCGCAAGTGCAGGCCGGTGCCGTCCGCGTCGGGACCGGCGCCGTCAGGAATTTCGTCTGCCTCGGCCGCCGAATAGCCGCGCGACACCCGCAGCTGATTCATCACGCTGGTGGGCGGAAGGTCGGGCAGCAATTGCCCATAGGCCGCCGACGAAAACGCCACCAGCCGGCCGTTGCCGGTAAAAACCAGCGCTTCCGATACGTCGCTGCCCTCGCGCAGGCGCGTGATGGACATCGCCATATCGGCATCGCTGCCGCTGCCCAGGCGATCAGCCATTTCCCTGGCGCGCGCATTAAGCTCGGCCAGCTGCGAATCCAGCGCGGCGCGTCCCAGATTCAGCCCAGCCTCCAGCGCACTGTCGACCCGCACATTGAACCAGGACTCGATGGACTTGGACATGAACTGCACCGACAGCACGTAAATGAAGGCGCCGGGCAAGATCCCGATCAGCGTGAAATACAAGGCAAAACGGGCCGTAAGGCGTGCGCCGAACTGCCGCCGGCGAATCTGGCGCAGCAGGCGCGCGGCCAGTATCGCCACCCAGGAAATCAGGGCAACGGCCAGAATGCCGTTGAGTATCAGCAAGGCCTCGTATTGCTGTGCATAGCGCGACGCATTGCCGGTGGACCACACCAGCAGGGCGAGCAAAGCCAGCGCGCTGCATGCAGCCACGAAAAGCGCCACGCGCAAGCCCCAGCGCACTAGTGCCGGGGCGCGTCTAGCGAGATTGAAAAAGTGAAATTTTTCCATGGGGTAGCAAGAGACCATGCACTGCTGTTGAAAGCGTCGACCTGGAATGGCCGGGCCAGCAGAGAGGTATTCAGACGCAAGCGCAGCTGTCCTTCGTAAAGTTCGTCAGTTTCCAGATCCTTGATATTGGCCACATCCCAGCCGCGTATATTGCGCAGCAGCGACAAGGCATCGTCCAGCGACGACTCCGGCAACGATAGATCGCCCGTGCCCACGCGCCACTGGCGGGTCAGTGCGTTATAGACCACCCGCCAGGTCTTCTGCTCGCTGATTACGGTCTTGTCGAACCACCACCAGCGCTTGGACACGATTTCCAGGTCGGCGGTGAAATAAATGGGCACCCCTTTCTCGGCCGCATTGCGCAGGTCGCCGCTGACCGAAAAATCGATATCGGCGTCGATATACAGCTTGCCGTCGCGCACGACGGGCTCCACGCGCAGCACGCGCTCGGTTTCCGGCTGCGCGCCGACATCGACGAACCCGACCAGCGACAGACACAGGAAGACAGACAGCAAGAGTCGTAGCATTACCACTCACCGATACCCTATAAGGAAAAACTATCCGTCATTTTTGACGACTCATGCGCTCTTGGCAAACAAGGCATAAAAGAAACCATCGCAAGACAGCAGTGGATCTTGCGCCAGCGGCAACAACTGGCCCGGCGCGGGTTTGCGGATGGCGTCGGCGTGGCGTGCCGCAAATTGCGATGCCTGTTGTTCGCCTTCCTGGGGAAATATGGAGCAGGTCGCATATAGCAAATGCCCACCCGGCTTCACAGTTTGCCACAAGGCATCGACAATGCCGGCCTGCAAGGCCGCCGTCTTCGCAACGTCGGTATCGCGGCGCAGCCAACGGATGTCCGGATGGCGGCGCACCACACCCGATGCCGTGCAGGGCACATCGGCCAGCACGGCATCAAAATGGCGCCCGTCCCACCACGCCTGCACGTCCATCGCGTCGGCGCAGCGCAACGTGACGTTGGCGCCGTCCAGCCCAAGGCGATGCAGGTTCTGTTGCACCCGTTCCAGGCGCAAGCCGTCGGCATCCAGCGCCAGCAATTCAAGGTCGGCGCGTTCCAGTAAATGAGCCGTCTTGCCTCCTGGCGCGGCGCATGCATCCAGAACCCGCATGCCGGGCTCGACGGGAAGCAGTTGCGCGGCCTGCTGCGCCGCCAGGTCTTGCACCGACCACCAGCCCTGTTCGAAACCCGGCACCGACTGGACTGGACGTGGCGTGGAAAGCACAATCGCGCCGGGCGCGGGCGACACCGCCGGTATACCCGCCGCGTCGAGTTCGGCCAGCATCTTCTCCACCGAAGAACGCCTGGCATTCACACGCAGCGTCATGGGGCCCGGACGGTTGGCTGCCGACAACAGTTCCTGCCATTGCGCAGGGTAAGCGCGGCGCACTTGCGTGATCCACCACTTGGGGTGATTGAAAACCGCTACCGGGTTTTGCCTTGCCTGAGCTAAAATAGCGCTTCTTTCCCGAATAAAGCCCCTTAATGTCGCGTTGAGCAAGCCTTTATAGGACTGCAGCTTGCGCTGGCCTGCCACGGCATTGACCGCCTGGTCCACCACCGTATGCACCGCATACACAGGCACATCGCGGCGCGCAACGTGGTCGGGCGACGCATCGTCGGCAAACTCCACGGCGGCATCCAGCAATGCCAGCGACACCAGCAGCACGGCGTCGAACAAGGCATTGGGCGGCGTGCGTTGCACCAGTATCTGCTTTATTTCACGCACCAGCCCAAGGCGCCGCATCACATGAAACGCGATGGCCTGGCTGGCAGCGCGCAGCGGTACAGGGGTAGCCGCAAGGCTATCGGTCAATGATGCGCCCGCCAGCACGGCCTGCACGTTTTGAGCGCTGGCCAGGATGGTGTCGGACAAGGTTGCGGAGCTGCGGGCGGGCTTGGAAAGAATATCGGTCACCGGGCAAAGAACTAAACATGATTTGCTCTCGACTTTATCATCAATTGGCCAAGGGCCATCTTTTTCTTAATCGAGCCTGCGGCTCAACGAGGTTATACATACATGAGTTCCCCAAAAGTCGGCTTTGTCAGTCTGGGATGCCCAAAAGCGCTGGTTGACTCCGAGCGCATCCTGACGCAACTGCGCACTGAAGGCTATGTCATCACGCCCGATTACGACAACGCCGACGTCGTGGTGGTCAACACCTGCGGCTTCATCGACAGCGCCAAGGCCGAATCGCTGGACGCCATCGGCGAGGCCATTGCCGAGAACGGCAAGGTCATAGTGACCGGCTGCATGGGTGTCGAAGAATCGCTGATACGCGAAATCCACCCTGCCGTGCTGGCCGTGACCGGTCCTCAGCAATACGAGCAAGTCGTGCGCGCCGTGCACGAAGCCGCGCCGCCCAAACTCGACCATGACCCCTATATCGACCTGGTGCCGCCCCAGGGCATCAAGCTCACGCCGCGCCACTACGCCTATCTGAAGATATCCGAAGGCTGCAACCACCGCTGCAGCTTCTGTATTATCCCGTCCATGCGCGGCGACCTGGTCAGCCGCCCTATCGGCGACGTCATGGGCGAGGCCGAGCGCCTGGTTAAGGCCGGTGTAAAGGAACTGCTGGTCATTTCCCAAGACACCAGCGCCTACGGCGTGGACGTCAAATTCCGCAGCGGCTTCTGGAACGGCCGCCCCATAAAGACCCACATGACCCAGCTCAGCGAAGCGCTTGCCGGGTTCGGCGTGTGGACGCGGCTGCATTACGTCTACCCCTACCCGCACGTGGACGAAGTCATTCCCCTGATGGCCGACGGCAAGATCCTGCCCTACCTGGACATCCCCTTCCAGCACGCCAGCCCCAAGGTCCTGAAAGCCATGAAGCGCCCGGCCTTCGAAGACCGCACCATGGCACGCATCAAGCGCTGGCGCGAGATCTGTCCCGACCTGACCCTGCGCTCGACCTTCATCGTCGGATTCCCCGGCGAAACCGAAGAAGACTTCCAGTACCTGCTGGACTGGATGACCGACGCCCAGCTGGATCGCGTCGGCTGTTTCCAGTATTCACCCGTGCAGGGCGCCCGGGCCAACGAACTGGCCGACCATGTGCCCGACGAAGTCAAGCAGGAACGCTGGGACCGCTTCATGGCACATCAGCAGGCCATTTCCACGGCGCGCCTGGCGCAGAAAGTCGGCCGCGACATCGATGTATTGATCGATGAAGTCAATGAAGACGGCGCCATAGGCCGCTCCAGCGCCGACGCGCCGGAAATCGACGGCAATGTGTTCGTGGACAGCGAAAAAGCGCTGAAGCCGGGCGACATGGTACGCGTGCGCGTTACCGATTCGGACGAATACGATCTGTACGCCCAAGCTTAAGCCGTCGCACGCCATGAAATCTGCCCCGAATATGCCCAACTCTGCCCTGAATATGCCCGCGCTCAACCCCACCCGGCTATGGTCGCGCGTCGACGCCCTTGCCCAATACACCGTTGCCGACCAGCCCTGGACGCGTCGCGCCTTTTCCGATCTGTTCCTGCAAGGCCGGGCCTGGCTTAAAACCCAGTTCGAAGAAGCCGGCCTGACCGTTCACCTAGATGCCGCCGGCAATCTGATCGGACGGCGCGAGGGCCGCAACCCCAAGGCCAAGCCCATCGTCACCGGGTCGCATTGCGATACGGTGCCCAGCGGCGGGCGCTTTGACGGCATCATAGGCGTGCTGGCCGGCATCGAAGTGGCGCATACCCTGCACGAACAAGGCATCATCCTGGAGCATCCCTTCGAAGTCATCGACTTCCTGTCGGAAGAGCCTAGCGACTACGGCATTTCCTGCGTCGGCAGCCGCGGCCTGGCCGGGCTGCTCGACGAAACCATGCTCAATGAACGCGACCAGTCGGGTGAAACCCTGGCCGCCGGCATCGCCCGCATTGGCGGCAACCCGCATACGCTGTCCACACCCTTGCGCCCCGCCGGCAGCACGGCCGCTTTTGTCGAACTGCACATCGAGCAGGGGCCGGTGCTGGAAACAAATAAGCTGCCCATCGGCGTTGTCACAAATATCGTGGGCATCCGGCGTTTCAAGGTGGTGGTGGACGGCCAGCCCGACCATGCCGGCACCACGCCCATGGATATCCGCCGCGATGCCCTGGTGGGCGCGGCCCGCATCATTGAAGCCGTCAATGGCCATGCGCGCAGCATGCTGGGCGGCCCGGACTACGTCGTGGCGACCATCGGGCACCTGATTCTTACGCCCAATGCATCCAACGCGGTACCCGGCCATATTGAAATGATGCTGGAAGTACGCAGCGACAGCGCGGGCGTGCTCGAAACCTTTGTCGAAGAAGCCATGTCGGCGGTACGCCCCAGCGTCGAATCGCTGGGGCTGGCGCTTGGCTATACGCAAGTCAGTCATTCACTGCCGACCGATTGCACGCCCTTCATGGTGGATCTGATCGAACAGGCGGCCCAAACTTTGGGCTATGCATCCATGCGCATGCCCAGCGGCGCCGGCCACGACGCGGTCTACCTGGCCAAGACCGGCCCCATGGGTATGATTTTCATACCCTGCCTCAAAGGCCGCAGCCACTGTCCCGAAGAATGGATAGAGCCCGAGCAACTGCTGGACGGCACGCGGGTCCTGTACGAAACCGTCATCGCGCTGGATCGCAAACTGGTGGCGGATTGACTCAGTCCTGCGGCGCCCGCAGTTCAAGGGCCGCCTGCCGAGGCGCCCATCCCAACCCGGCGCCCCGCGACCTGGCAACGTAGACTGCGGCATTTCGATTGTGTACGTCCAGGCGCTGATACAGGCCTTCTGTGTGCGCTTTCGTGGTTGCGACCGTAATATTCAGCTGGCGCGCTATGGACTTCAGGGCATCGCCCCTGGCCAACAACACCAGAACCTCGTATTGCCGGGGTGTAAGTCCCAGCAGAGAAGACTCCATACGGGCGGCATCCGGCGCTATCGTGAAGGCGGCCGGCGGTTCAACCCTGGGCACAGCATTGCGCGGCGATTCGGTCGATTGCCTTGTATGCGGTTTCAAAGGCAATGACGTGGACGCACGTGCAGCTGCCGATACCCGTGCCGGGGCCAACGCACGCGCGGCCGTCGACGGCAGGTCGGGATCCATGCCTCTCCGGGAAGACTCTTTTCCGGACAGCAATAACCGGATACAAGCCAGAAAGACTTCGGGCGCAGCCGCCTTGTCGACGAAGCCTCCCACGATGGGCGGCAGCGCATGCATAGAGGAAGGGGTGGGCTCGCCATCCAGCATCAGGATGATGCCTTTTGGAGCAAAAGCGCGCTCGCTGGCTTGAATAAGGGAGTCGCGTCGTTCGGGCGATGGAATGGACAACAGCACTAGCCCGCCTTGTTTGGACTCGTCAGGAGGCTGATCCAGCGTTGCGTAGCCATACGCTTCGATGGTTGTATCGGGCAACACCTGCGAGAGCAACTGCACAATTCCAGTGCGCAGCATGACATTTCGCTCTAACACTATGATCTTTACCATTGCACCCTCTTGCCACATGGGACCCTTCGCGCTGCAAAGTAACCAAATCAATAAAGGCGATCATCCTTGAAGCTTCGATAATAAAGATAGTCAATTTAAGTCGCAAGCATTTGGCTCACAACCAAGGGAAAGTGCGGATGCCGTGCAACATAACCCTGCAGACTATAAAGCGATCCGATATTGAATAAACCCCGACTTGTCGGCAATGCGGTCATATAACAGCATGGCGCTGGTGTTACTCTCGTGCGTCAGCCAATACACACGGGATGCCTTGGCCCGCCTGGCCTGCCCATACACGTATTCAATCAATGCACGCCCGGCGCCTGTGCCGCGTACGCGCTGATCGACAAACAGATCCTGCAGATAGCAGTAGTCGCCTATCGTCCAGGTGGACCGATGGAAGATCCAGTGCACCATGCCCACGACATGACCATCGCACACTGCCAGCGCCCCCCTCATGGGCTGCTCGCCATCGAGCAGCCTTTGCCACGTGACGTCTGTGGTCGACTGGGGTATCTCGACCTTGTAGAAGGCCTGATAGCCCTCCCACAGGCGCAGCCAGTCGTCGTAGTGACGGGATTCAAGGGCCTCTATGTTCACGGGCTGGTTTACGGGCAGAGTACCGCTAGACGGCTTTTGATTCATGGCTCTCTCCTTGGAAGGGACTGGACTGCAGATTAAACGGCAAAACGGGCCGGAATGCGATCTTTCCACGGTGCAGCGCGTTCCAGCTCCGCCGACACGCGCAGCACAAGGTCTTCACGGCCAAACTGCGCCATCAATTGAACGCCTACGGGCAGGCCCTGCGCAGTCCAGTACACCGGGACATTGGCGGCCGGTTGACCCGATGCATTCATGATGGCCATAAACGCCGCGTAGTGGGCGACCTTTGCGCGAAAATCCAGGAACTTGCCTTGCATGGCAAAATGCCCCAGCGGAGCGGGCAGTTGGGTCAGCGACGGCGTAAGAATCAAATCATACGATTCCATATCGCCCTGCAGGGTTCTACCGACTTGGTGGAAATCACTAATTGCGTCCACATAGGCTTCAGCCGATATCGCCTTGCCAGTTTCGTAGGCATCCCGAATAGCGGGTTCAAGATCATCGTCGTGCAGAGAACGGCCCACGATACGAAGCTTTGCATTCACTGCAGCCACTGTGTTAGAAGCCAGTACAGTCAAATGGCTGTTGAAGAACTTGGAGTAATCCAGCGCGGGCGGCAAGGCATCCACCACGATATGTCCGAGGTCTTTGCAGAGCGCCGCTGCATATTCCACGGCGTCGATGCATTCCGGTGCGATCGGGATGTCATTCCAGGCCTGACGCCACACGCCTATACGCAACGGCCTGCCGGCCACTTCATCGGTGGCTGCAATAAATGGCCGATTGGGGTCAGCCGTATCGTAAGGAGCCCCCACCTCTCGCCCGCAAATGGCATCCATGGCTGCAGCGGTATCACGCACGCTGCGAGTCAGCACACCGTCGACGCCCAGGCCGCCCCAGATTTCACCCTTGGTGGGGCCTGTAGGCACCCGGCCCCGCGTCGCCTTAAGTCCGAAAACGCCGCAACATGCTGCGGGAATACGAATAGAACCACCGCCGTCGCTGCCGTGCGCAACGGGCACAATGCGCGCTGCAACCGCAGCGGCCGCGCCGCCGCTGGAGCCGCCGCAGGAGCGGCTGTCGTCCCATGGGTTCAACGTGGGCCCACCGTTGAGAACGGCTTCAGTCGTGGGCGCCATGCACAGCTCAGGAACCGTCGTGCGGGCAAACGGAAGCAGTCCGGCTTGCTCGAAGCGATCGGTGAGAGTCGCGTTGAACGCTGGAGTGGAATTCTTGAAGAGCCGCGAGCCTATGCTCATGGGTATACGTCGGGAAGCAAGGCTGGAATCTTTCAGCAGAAAGGGTATGGCACGAAACACGCCGGTATGCGCTATATCGCCAGCCAGTTTTATGCTGTTGTCATAGTGTTCATGACAAATGGCATTCAGTTCCGCGCCTCGCGTCTTCGCGAGCAAGACGGCGCATTCCATCAGTTCCGCCGCCGATGCGTCGCCCTCGGTCAGCATTTGCGCCAAGGCGATGCCGTCCAGTGCCTGATATTCTTCTTGCTTCATATCACTCCTTAAAGTCATCACGCCCGGCAACCCAAGCCTCAAGGCGCAATTAGGTCATTACCGACAGAAACTCCGGAAAAAAGCCTTCTGTTTCGAACAATGTATCCACCGCGGGACCTGCACTTTCCAGCATTACCACCGTCGGCAAGGCCAGGGCACGAATACGCTGGCCCAATTCACGGCCGAGCATTCCACCCCGATCCACAACGTGGCAATGCAGAGACAAAACAATGGCCTGGACGCGATAATCCTGCAACGCGCCCAGCGCCTTTTCCAACGTCCGGATGAGCGCGGTGTCGCATAGCGGTACTGTTAGCGGGAAATTAAGGTTGTAGCCGTAGCCGACTCCTGAGCCCCGCTCTTCCACGATCCCCATATGGATCGCGACTTCGCTTTCCAGGGCCGACTCCCAGTGCAATGATATTGTCATGACATCGGCACGTTCATAGAACACATCCTGGATGCCGTCGGCGTGAACGGGGCCTATGCTGAAGATCACCACGCGATCGACCGACTGCAGCAGCGTATTGGCGGCAATGGCCTGATTATTGACGTAGCATCCCATGCGAGCCTGGCCACGGTGGGCATGCCGGCCATCGGGATAAGACAACGCAAATGCCACCGAGTCTTCCATACCTGCACGCGATGCCCACGACGCAGCGGCAACGGCACTATGGCCCGAACGTTGAATGGCCAGCCATAAATCCGGCCGCGCAGACGCAAGGGATTCCAGGTAAGCGCGCGTATGCACCGCGCTCAAGGATTCGGAACCGCAATCCGGCGACGCAACGACGCGCAAGGCGCCGACCATGCCGGAACTATCCGGCAATTGCGCCACGTACACAGGCATGATCAAGACGGTTTTGCAGCCGAAATACGAGCCAGGGCGGCATCCCTGACTTCGCTCAGTGTGACGCCGGGCGATATGCCATCGGCGTCGTAGCGCAATTCCACCAGGGCCGGTAGCTGATTCGCATTGGCAAACGCCAGTGCGCGTTCAAATGCGGGTCCGAACTCGGCATTGGTGCTGACTACCTCGCCATGCCCTCGATATGCGCGCACAAGTTCGGAAAATTCAGGGTTCTCGAAATTCAGCGCATGATTGCGTCCAGGGAACTCGCGTTCCTGGTGCATGCGTATTGTTCCCCAGATACCGTTATTGAACACGAGAATGACAATACCGAGCCGATACTGCATGGCCACACCCAGTTCCTGCAAATTCATCTGGAAGCAGCCGTCACCGGCATAACAGATCACCGTACGTGCGGGATATTCAAGCTTTGCGGCGATTGCGGCCGGCAGGCCATACCCCATCGACCCGGCCGTGGGAGCCAAGCTGGTCCCCAAGCCTCGATACCGATAATACCGGTGCGGGAACCCGGCGTAGTTGCCGGCACCGACTGTAATGCAAGTATCCTCGGGCACGTGGTCGCGGACGTAGCAAGCCGCCTGGTCCAGGCTTAAGTCGCCCGGGAAACTGGCGGGCTCACGGCGTTGCGCCAATTCCGCCCGTGCTGCCTGTGTTTGCGCCGCCCAACCGGGCAAGCCGGCAGGCGCCATGTCTTTGACCGCCTCGGCGAAAGACGCGACATCGGCCGTGATGGGAACCGCTGCCTGGAACACCCGGCCCAACTCGTCAGGGTCAGGGTAAACATGCACGAGCTGCTGCGTGGGCATCGGGCTTTGCACCACGGTATAGCCTTCACATACCGCCTCGCTGATACGGGTGCCCACGGCGATCAACACGTCGGCATTCTTGATTCGATTGCGCAACTGCTCGCTCATGCCCCAACCGACGTGACCCACGTAGTTGGGATGGCTATGATCAAAGCACTCCAGGCGCCGCCACGCCAGTCCGACGGGCAGAGCATAACGCTCGGCAAAGCCAGCCATGAGAGTCATGGCATGGGAAGTCCAGCCGGAACCGCCAATCAGCAAAAAAGGATTTCGGGCATTTTCCAGCAAAGCTGCCATGGCCTGCATATGCATAACAGACGGTGTGCTGGACGACTTCCGATAGTGCGGCACATCGGCCACCGCAGCTTCTCCCCATAGCGTGTCCTCGGGTAACGCCAGCACGACGGGCCCCGGTCGGCCGCTGGTCGCCACTGAAAACGCACGGGCAATAAATTCGGGGATTCGATCCGTGCGGTCGATCTGCGCCACCCACTTCGCCATGCCTGAGAACATGCTGCGGTAGTCGACTTCCTGAAAGGCTTCCCGGCCCATGAAATCGCCGCCCACTTGGCCGACGAAGAGAATCATCGGGGTGGAATCATGAAAGGCGGTGTGCACGGCAATGCTGGCGTTCGTTGCTCCCGGCCCGCGCGTCACAAAACAGATGCCGGGTTCGCCGGTCAGCTTGCCATGGGCTTCGGCCATGTACCCGGCTCCGCTTTCCTGGCGACACACTACGGCCTGGATCGCATCCTGGTGGTCGTACAGGGCATCGATGCATGGCAGGTAGCTTTCGCCTGGCACCATGAACAGGCGCTTCACGCCGTGATTGCGCAGCTGCTGTATGAGGATTGCTCCGCCGTTACGCGTCACGGGCGCCGCGAGCTGCGATGCCAAACATTTTTCGCCGTTCATGTGCAGATATCCTTGTGATTCTTTGAGCGATGTATCGCGTTGACGGTCGCTTATTCCGCCGACATCGCCTCGGCCACCGGGCGGTCCGCCTCAAAGTCCGGTTTGGACCACTCTCTGCCCGGAATCGAATCGATCAATACGCGGGTGTATTCGTGCTGCGGATCGTAGAAGATTTGTGTAGCGCGCCCCAGCTCTACGAGCCTGCCCTGCTGCATCACGGCTATGCGATCGCAAATCTGAGCGGCCACGCGCAAATCGTGTGTAATGAACAGCATGGAAAGATTGAGCTGATCACGGATGTCGGCCAGCAGTTCAAGGACTTGTGCCTGGATCGACACATCCAGCGCAGACACCGCCTCGTCGGCCACCAGCAGACGGGGCTTAAGCGCCAGCGCACGCGCGATGCCGATGCGCTGACGCTGGCCGCCTGAGAACTGATGTGGATAGCGGTCAGCTGCGTCACCTCCCAAGCCGACCAGCTCGAGCAGATCGCGCGCCTGCTTTTTCGCTTGAGCGCGGGTCTCGCCAAATGCAATGGGCCCTTGGGCGATAGCGTCGGCAATTCGGTGCCGCGGGTTCAAGGAACCATAGGGATCCTGGAATACCATCTGTATCTGCCGACGGAATGGGCGAAAATCCTTTGGCGACATTCCCACCAGTTCGGTGCCGTCCATTTTTATGCTTCCGCTGTCGGGCGGCAACAGGCCGATCAAAGCGCGCCCCAAGGTAGACTTGCCCGAGCCGGACTCGCCGACCAGGCCCAAAGTTTCGCCCTGATGTATGGACAGCGTGATATCGTCCAAGGCCACAATATGGCGTTTGCTGTCGCTTCCGAACGTCTTCTTAAGGCTCTTCACCGTCAGCAAAACCGGCGTGCCCGGCGCCTCTGCCCTGCCTTCAGGCTTGTGCGGCACTGCGGCGATCAGTTGGCGGGTGTAGGGCTGCTGCGGCCGATTCATGACGGCGTCGACATCGCCCACTTCAACTACTTCGCCCTTGTTCATCACCACGATGCGATCGGCGATTTCAGCCACCACACCAAAGTCATGCGTGATGAAAATGACGCCTATACCCATGCGCCGTTGCAAATCTTTAATCAAGGACAGAATCTGCGCCTGTGTCGTCACATCGAGCGCAGTGGTTGGTTCGTCCGCAATCAGCAGATCGGGCTCGAGTGCAAGCGCCATTGCGATGACCACACGCTGACGCTGTCCGCCCGACAACTGGAAAGGATAGGCGTTGTACAAGCTTTCAGGATTCGGCAGCAGCACATCCTGGAACAACTGTAGTACGCGGGCTTTGCGCTGATCCCCCGACATGGTGGTGTGGCGTTCGAGCACCTCATCAACCTGACGGCCTACCTTCATGACCGGATTAAGCGCCGTCATGGGCTCCTGGAAGACCATGCCAAACGATTTGCCGCGCAGTTTGGTCCAGTCGGCATCCGACACCTTGACCAGGTCGATGTCGCGGTACATGATACTGCCCCTGCTGACGGCGAGCTGTCCACGCGGCAGCAGGCCCATGATGGAATGCGCTGTAACAGATTTGCCCGACCCCGACTCGCCCACAATGCACAACACTTCATTGCTGTTCACCGCATACGACACGCCGCGCACCACGGATGCCTGCTCATCGCCGGCAACCGACACCCACAAGTCCTGTATATCAAGCAGCTTTGTCATCAAGTGCTCCGTTTGCGGGCAAGTTTGGGATTAAGCGCATCGTTAAGCGCCTCGCCGATCAGATTCAGCGCGAGGACGGTCAGCAGAATAGCTACGCCCGGAAACACGCTCATCCACCAGGCATCGCGCATCACACTGCGGGATGCGCCGATGATGTAGCCCCAGGTCATGGAATTGGGGTCTCCCAATCCCAGGAAACTCAAGGCCGATTCCAGCAGAATCGCGCTGGCGACCATCAAAGAGCCCGAAACAATTACGGGAGAAAGACTATTGGGCAGGATCTGCGTAAGCATGATGCGCACATTGGACTGGCCACTGAGCATGGCGGCCTGAACAAACTCGCGGTGCTTGAGCCCCATGAACTCCGCGCGCACAAGCCGGGCCAACGGCGGCCATGACACGACGGCAATGGCAAAGATCACCGTGCCTGTACTGGGCGTAAGAATGGCGACCAGCACCACCGCCAGGAAAAAGCTGGGAATAGTCTGGAATAATTCGATGAAGCCGACGATGGCCTGATCGATTTTGCCGCCATAGAAACCAGCGATTGCACCCAGCGTAATGCCCACGACGATAGAAACCGCCGTCGACACCGTGGCCAGCAGCAAGGTCAGGCGCGCACCATAGGCGATTCCCGCCCCGATGTCCCTGCCCAGCATATCAGTGCCCAACAAAGTGTCTTCAGACAGCGGGGGCATGAAGGGCCCGTTGACGATATCCCAGGGGTCGTACGGAAACAGCCAATTTGCCAACAAGGCCAGGACACATACCAGCACCACGACGACGATTCCGAAAATACCGCCCCGATTCTGCAAGAAGGAATGTAAAAAACCCATCATTTCAGTTCAATCCTCGGGTCGGCCACGGTATAGAGAATGTCGGTGATCAAATTCACGACCACGACAATGATGGACGCAACGAAGAACACGCCCAGCAATACGCTGTAGTCACGCTGCAGCAAGGCGTCGAACGCAAGGCGACCAATACCGGGCCACGCAAAAACGGTTTCGACCAGCAGCGAGCCGCCGATAAGTCCTCCCGCCTGGATGCCGGCGTAGGTAATGACAGGCAGCAATGCATTGCGCAGAACATGACGCCGAATGACCGTGCGCTCGGGCAAGCCTTTGGCCCTGGCCGTCTTCACGAAATCCAGCTGGCTGACTTCGAGTATGGAGGCACGGGTAAGACGGGCGTAAACCGCCATATAGAACGAACCCAGCGTAATCACCGGAAGAATCAAATGCCGCCCGACGTCGAGAAAGCGATCGAAACCCTGCAAATTCGCGCCGACCGACTCATAACCGAATGAAGGGAGCCAACCCAGATTTACAGAAAAAATCAGCACCAGCATCAGCCCGACCCAGAACAAAGGCGTGGCATAAGCCAGCATAGAAAGAACGGTGATGACTGTATCGCCCCATTTGCCCACGCGCAGCGCAGCCTGCGTACCCAGGCTGATACCCGCGGCCAATGCAAAAACGTAAGCGGTCATGGTAAGCAGCAACGTGGCCGGCAAATGCGCGAGGATCAGATCCGTGACTGGCGCTTGCTGCCGATGCGAATACCCGAGGTCCAGTACGGCGACCTGGCTAAGATACGCACCGAGTTGCACGAGTATGGGCTTGTCCAGTCCAAAATCTTTGCGCAGCTGTTCAATGTACTGGGCATCCGATGCGCCAGACTGCCCAGCCAAAATCTGGGCTGGATCGCCGGGTGCAGCGTGCACCAGAAAGAAATTGAACAGCGCAATCAGGAAAAGGACGAGAATGCATTTTAGAATTCGCCGGCTCAGGAATGCGCTGATCTTCTTCATTTCTTCGACAACCACGCATCGCTATAAGTATCCACGGCACCCAGGCTTGAAGTAATCGCGTTATTCACACGTTTGTTCAAGTAGGTGAAATAGCGGCTGTCGGTCAGCCAGACAAGCGGGACGTCTTCGACAAGAATCTGCTGTACTTCGGAATACAGTTTCTGGCGCTCCTCGTCGGTCGGAGCAAGTGCGGCTTGCGCGAAGAGTTCGTCCACCTTGGGATTGTTGTATTGCGAGGTGTTGGTAAACATCAAGCCTTTCTTGATATTGGAACTGATATAAGTGCGTGCCACGCCGATAGCCGGATCGCCATACTGGAACACGCCGTTGACGGCCATATCAAAGTCCCAATTGCCCACGCGCGAAACCCACCCGCCTATGTCGGTGCTTTCGATCTCGATAGCAATACCCACCTTGGACAGATTCTGCTTCACGTATTCAGCGATGCGACGGTCGAGTTCGCCATAAGGCAAAGGAATCAGACCCAGTTTGACCCGCACACCGTCGCTGTCGGGTTTGAGACCCATTTCGTCCAGCAGTGCAATCGCTTTTTCCGGATCGTAGTCATATTTCTTCACGTTGGAATCGTAGAAGCGCGTGTCATGGTGGATAGGACCCGTTGCGACGGTACCCATGCCGAACATTACCTTTTCGGCAAGGAACTTGCGGTTAATAGCGTACATGACGGCCTGACGGAAGCGCTTGTCGCCGAATGGCTTCTTGCTTTCGTTCATTTCGATCCAGTGCATCGTGGACCAATACTCGAAACCCTTATCGACCATCTTCATATGCGGCAATGCCTCGATACGCTTGATGTCGAACGGCTCGATATCTTTCAGCCAACCCTGGTCGACCGTACCCTGCTCCAGCGCCAGGCGTCGCGATGCCGCGTCGGGAATCACCCGAAAAGTAATGCCGTCGAGGTATGGGCGCCCCTCCTTCCAATAGTTCTCATTTTTAACGAGCTCTATGTACGAACCGCGTACCCAATTCTTGAACTTGAATGGCCCCGTGCCGATCGGCGCATTGTTCTGGGGATTCTTGGTCAGATCAGTGCCCTCGTACAAGTGCTTGGGCAGGATGGCGCCCCCGCCAATGTCGAAGGAGTACATAAACGCCGAGTACGGTTCTTTCAGCTTGAATACGACAGTGTGCGCGTCCGGTGCAGTCAGCGTATCGACAAACTTCATCAGAGTACGCGTGCGTGGAGTCTTGGACAGAATCTCGTTGTAGGAGTAGACGACATCGGCTGACGTAAACGGCTTGCCATCGTGCCAAGTAGCGTTGGGCTGCAGATGGAAGGTATACGTCAATTTGTCGTCGGAGATTTCCCAGGACTTGGCCAGGCTGGGCACCGGTTGCAGGTCTATGGAGTAAGTCAGCAAGCTTTCATAGACCTTGCCGGCCACCAATTGCGTAACCGCCACCTGCTGAAGCGCCAGGTTAAGGTTAGGCGGCTCGGGGTTGACAATGGCGTTCAAGACGCCACCATACTGAGGCGTTTCGGCCGAGAGTGCGGTTCCGGGGAATACGGCCAGGGCGGCAGACGCCAGGGTGGCCTGCATCATGGCGCGGCGGATGCGATCAAGTTTCATAAAGCGGAGTGCTCCTAAGAGGGCATTAAACGGACAAGGGCTCTACACCGCACCAGTCGTGCATGAACAGGGCCAGAACGGTCGCAACGCGGACCATGCTTTCAATCGAAACACATTCATCGAAACCATGAATATTGCGGGCTTGTGGCCCATAACACGTAACCGGGACGTCCAGCATCATCTTGAAATGCCGTGCATCGGTAGTGCCTGTCAGTGCTCGTTCTTTTGGGTTCTCTCCGGCCACGCGCCGATGAGCGTCAGCAAGCAGGCGCATGGGAGGCGTCGTAAGGTCGAATTCGCAGCCTGGCGCATTGAAGCCCTCATGGCGCACATCTACCCGAACCGCCGGATCGTTGGCGCGCGCCTCGACATCGCGAATGCGTTGTATAACGATCGCCTTGGCTTCCTCGATCGTCATATTTGGATAGCAAGATAGACGCAGCCCCAGTGTGCACACACTGGGCACGGAAGAATTCCAGTCGCCCGCGTGGATCTGCCCCAGATTGAAATTAATGGGATGGTCGTGGTCAAGGTAGTCGGGATGGCGGTTTTCGGGAAGGTTCCACTCTTGCTCCAGCTCTTTCAGCGTCTCGATAATCTGAAGGCCCATGTCGACCGGATTGATTCCAGTGCTCATGTACGCGGCGTGAGCCGGTTTGCCAAATACTTCAACGTAAAGCCAGAACACGCCCAACTGAACCTTCTGCAGCGTTTCTTGCGTAGGTTCGGGAATCAGCACGGCATCGAATGCCGTCAATTTGGCCGCATTCATGGCATTGCGAAGCGCCGATACCACCGCCAAAGTACCGTTACCAGTATTCTCTTCTTCAAGCACGCCGTTAAAGCCCACATTGGCCGCCGGCTGCACGCCCAACGACTGCAGCGCCTTGTAAGCAGCCAGCGCGCAGATAATGCCCGCCTTCATGTCGGCCGACCCGCGGCCATACAACCAGCCGTCGCGCACGTCGCCGGAGAACGGGCCGTTTTCCCACATTTGATGCGGGCCGGTCGGAACCACATCCAGATGTCCATTGAACAGCACGGATTTGCCGCTGGAGGATCTGGCCTGGTGCGTGGCCAGCAAGTTGAAACGCCCGCCATCGGGGCAGCATGGCGGCGAGAACAGCGGCAAGTCTTTCAGCGACTCGGTGTTCAGATAGATGCGCTCCGATTCAAGACCCAGATCTTGCAGCAAGCTTTCCATGTACTCTGCAGCGGGTGTCTCGTTGCCCGGCAAGCTTTCGGCGGCCACGAGACCCGCAAGGGACTGCGTCATATAGGGGATAAGCGACTGGACAGCTTCTCCCAGCTTTGCCGCGTCGAACTGCGGCATGTTGGTTGCGATGGGTAAGCCTGAAGAATCCTGCATGTTCTTGTCCCCTTATGTCTTATTAATTCATTTCAGAAATATTCAAATACCAACTAAATAATCCTTAAGAATCATCCTATAGAAGAACTGATACTATCAATAGTGCCAGTTTTTGATTTTTGAACAGGGCCAATTTTGCGTGATTTGCTACTTTCTGCGCTGCTAGAGCAGCGGCTCCATAGGCCAACCAAGGGTTTACCTTTAGGCTCCCCGACAGGCTCATCTACCGATTTGCCGGCAGGCCCATTGCCCGACCGCAACAGCGCGCTCAACCGGCAGATCTACAGCGCAATCCAGCAAGAAGTACTTTCCGGCCGATTCCCGGCTGGCTCCCGGTTACCCGCCTCGCGCATGCTGGCCGAACAGCTGAATTTGTCCCGCAACACAGTCCTGTTTGCCTATGAGCAACTGCACGCCGAAGGGTATGTCACTACAGCAAAGGGCAGCGGCACTTTTGTGGCCCGCATTTTTGCGGACGACCCTTCCTCAATAGACGGACCGGACAAAGAGCCAAGGGACTTCCCTGAAAATGGTCAGCGCACACATCATTTATCGCGCCGTGGTCAGAGACTGGTGCACGAAGCCGGCGCATCGGACCAACAATGGGGCGCTTTTGTCGCCGGCGTGCCTGACGTTTCACTATTCCCCCACAAAGTCTGGGCTCGAATACTGAGCAGGCAATGGCGGCATGGCCCCAGCCCCGAGCTGCTGACCTATGCACACATCGGCGGCTATATGCCTTTGCGGCGGGCGTTGGCGGAACATCTTCGCATGGTTAGATCGGCCAACTGCGACGCCAGCCAGATCATTCTTACCACGGGCATACACCAAGCGCTGGATCTGACCGCGCGCATGCTTGCCGATGCCGGTGATACCGCATGGATAGAGGATCCGGGGTACTGGGGCACACGCAATGTGCTCTCCTCCGCAGGACTCAATACCATTCCGATTCCTGTGGACCAAGAGGGAATGGCTCCGGACGCAGAGGCGTTGCGCAACCCACCTCGCTTCATCTCCGTAACGCCCTCGCACCAGTATCCACTGGGCACTGTCATGAGCCTTGCGCGCCGTCAACAAATGCTCGAGTATGCGCGTCACAACGGTGCCTGGATCATCGAAGATGATTACGACAGTGAGTTTTGCTTCGAAGGCCACCCATTGGCATCGCTGCAGGGACTGGACAAAAGCAATCGCGTCATCTACGTGGGCACTTTTTCCAAAAGCCTGTTCCCAGGCATGCGCATGGGCTATATGATCGTGCCAAAGCCACTGGCGTCCCAGTTCGCCACAGGATTGTCGGAACTCTATCGCGAAGGTCAAATGGTGCAGCAATCCGTGCTTGCCGAATTCATGGAAAAAGGCCACTACGCCGCGCATATACGGCGCATGCGCCAACGCTACGGACGGCGACGCGAAATACTGCATGCCGCCATTTGCAATCGCTTTGGAAAAGACTGGCCTACCTCGACCTTCGAAGCAGGCTTGCACATGATGCTGTATCTACCGCCCGAAACCGACGATGTGGGAATCAGTATGGCGGCGCGCACTCACAACATCTTTGCGAGGCCCTTGTCACGCTATTACCACCAAGGCCATGGCCCGCAAAAAGGACTGTTGCTGGGCTACGCCTGCGTACAAGAAGATGAAATCACGCCGGCCTTCAACAAGCTGGCCGACGTGATCGAGCCGGCGCTTAAGCGTCGGCCCCCGTCCTAGAACACCCGGCTTATATTGGCGCGGGCACCGGCGCTGTAATCATGGGACCCGTTGGGCCGCGTGCTTTACTCTCAAAATCTCGACAGTGCGCGCCTCGGCCAGCACACGATAAAAAACGATGTAGTTCGGATGAACGACCAGTTCGCGCAGCCAGTCAGGCAAGCCCGGCCGGCCCTGTCGGCCAAGCTCTGGATGCTGTGCAAGCGGTTTGATCTTGTCGCGCAGCTCCTGACCGAAGCTCTTTGCTCGCGCCGGGTTGTCCTTGCCGATGTAGCGCACGATGGCACGCAAATCCTCGCGTGCCATTGGCCGCCATTCAATGCAGTACGGCTTGGCCGTCATGCGCGCTTGTTCTTGGCCAAAGCGGCAATGTCGGCGTCCATCTCGGCCATGACTTCATCATGCGAAAGATTCGGCCGGGTGTCGGCTATGGATGCCTGAATCTCGGCAGCCAGCCATTGGTTATAAGCGATGGCTTCATGTGCGCCGCGCATCGCGTCGGCCCTGCCCCGGTTGCCGGCGTCCCGCTCCTTAGCGGCCGGGTCGTATTCGCTTGCGTCGAACTGGCCTACTGTGATGCCGATATCACGCAGCACGTTCAACGCGGCGAGCGGGTTGCCAAAGCGGCGCGGCTCGGTGCTGCGGGCCTTCGACAACACGGCACTGGAACCGCTGCGGGTGGCAATCTGAACCAGGAACGCCCCGCCCTGCCCTTTCAATGTCACGCCGGACACGCCGCCGGCGTTACTTGCAGCGCGTAGCTGCTCTATGGTCATGCTTTGCATGGTTGGCTCCTTGTAGCCTGGCGCCTGAAACATCATTTATTGTGCATGGGTTCAAGGAAACGTGCAAGCGCAAGCAGCCGGCTTGCACGCTCCCACCCAAGTATCGCCGGGTTTGCGCATGAATTTCCAGCATCAGTCTTGGCATGCGACAAGCCGACTTGGCACAGGACGGCATAAGTGTCCTAGAACACCCATCTCACATTCGCCCGGGCGCCGTGGTCCCGGCGGCCCGGCGCATAGCGGCCCGAGTAGGCCACACCCAGGCTGACTGCCTTGGTCAAGTCGGCCTGCATGGACAAGTCCAGCGACCAGGCTCGCCGCGCCACCGGCAGGCCTTCGGAAGCAAATACCGTCTGGCGGGCGCTGTCGCGAAAACTTTGACGGCTGAACGCCCTAACGTCGCCGCCCGCATGATGCCACGCCAACTGACCCTGCAACCGCGCGCTGCCCGACGGCGTCTCCACATCGTGGACCGCACGCAATCCCAGCGTGGAAAAGAGCAGCGACTGGCGGGCCGGCAATACATTAGCGGCCGCCGCAGCGCCGGACTCCACGAAACCGTCGGTATGGGCCTGCACCCAAGCCAGCCGCGCAAACGGGCTGACGCTTAAAGAAGGCGCGGCCAGCACTTTGGCGAACCAGCGAATGGGAGCGACCACTTCGCCGAACCATTGCAGCGTACGCGCGCCATAGCTGCCCGACAATGCGTCATGCAGCCCGGCCACCCCTATCTTCCTGTGGCTGTTGATCTTGTGCCAAGTGCGCGCCAGGCCCAGCGTCACATCCATATGCTGAAGACGCAGGGCCAGGTCCAGGCCGGCGTGCACGCTTTGCACCTTGGCGTCGGCCATTGCCTGACGCCGCCAACTATGGCTATGTTGCCCACCAAAGAATCCACCCAACTTCACGTTTGCGCCTATCGGCCGCTCCATGCCCATGACCAGGCCGGCAATATCGCGTTCGTCGGCCGGCGTTCCGACTTCGGACGCGCGCGCACCCGATGAGTAAAAAGCATGCGACCACGACGGCGCCGTGCCCGCGTTCTGCAATACCGCTTCGCGCACAAAGCGGCTGTCCTCAAGCAGGCCCGATCGCACCGAGGCGGTCCAGTTTCCCGACAACTGATTGAAGGCCGCGCTGGCCTGGGGCTGGTCCATTCCAACAATATGATCGTGCAGCTCCTGATTGTCTTTCTGCGGCGGTCCGGTCACAGGCCGGCCCGGCTCTTCGGGATCATTCTCGTCGATAACCTCGCCAACTTCCTCCTCAGTGGGCGTTTCGCCTCCTTCTTCCAGCGGCGTGCCATTGCGCTCCAGCCGCAGGTACACGGCATTCTCGTCATAGCTCAGCGTGGGCGTCAGGAAGGCCAGGTCCGTCGCCACGGAAGCAAAGCGCGTCCCGGCAAAACCTTCGGTCGCCTGCAGCAGCGAATAGCTGGTGGTAGGCTGCCAATCGCCCTGCCCGGCTCGCGTCATGACATGGCCGTTCAGCAAGGCCGTGCCGGCCACCAGTACAGAATCGGCCTGGCCCGAGGCCGTGACGTCCACTTCAAACGTCGCGCCGGGCTGGAACTCTAGCTTTTCCGTTACCGTAAAAGCCGTCGTGTGGCCCGCGCCGCTTCCGGGCGACAACACGCCGCCCGCTTCGATAATGGCCTGGCGCACCGTGCCGCTGCCTTCCAGCCGCGCGCCCCTGTTCACCCGCACCCTGCCGGCCAGATGCCAATCCACGTCCAGCGCTCCCTCCTTGACGGTGACGAAGGACGGAAAGCTTGCTATGCCGGTAAAGCGCAAGGTGCCCGGCCCCTGCTTGACGACAGGTATCGAGCCCACCATATTGCCCGCCTGCACCACCACGCCCGAATCCACACGCCATTGCACGCTGTCGGCCAGGGCCCACGAAGCCGGGTCGGTCGAGCCGTCGTCCGCCGCACTATTCGAACCCCACAGATGGATTTGATTGAACAGCGTGGTGCCGGGTGCATAACTTACGACGCTGCCTTGATGCGCCAGCAAGGCATTGCTGCGCCTGCCCAGGGCGTTGTCGCCCACTATATGCAGCGTACCTTCGCGCAGTATGGTGTTGCCCCGAAAGGTATTGGCGCTCGACAAAGTCAAAGCGCCTGTCCCGAACTTTTCCAGACCCGCCGTCGAGCCATCGAAACTGGAAACCAAACCGCTTAAATGCAAACTGGTGCCGTCCGCGACATGAATCGCCGCCACCCGATCGCCCAGCTGGACCTCGCGTGCCGATTCAAAGCTGCCCCCGATATACAGCGTATCGTCGGACAAAAGAAAAGGCGCATCGGGAGAACCCCATTGCGCCTCGTCATAAATCCATTCCTGCCCCAAGGAAGGGGGCGACCACAAGACCCCGGACAAGAAAGCAACCGCGGCCATCTTTTTAAGAAAAGCTCCCGCGGTCGCCCGCAGCCTGGTACATCTGTACTTCGCACAACATACGTCCAACGGCAACTGCGGAACATTCTGAATCGTCATAGCGTTCTCCGATAGATGAATATGTCAACATTCGTGACGATCGGATTATGTAACGATATGATTCAGTTAGACCGTCTTAACCCTATGACGATTAAGGTTTAGCGCTTGCTGCGCCCCGAGTCCAGTACTTCTTGTGCATGCTGAAACGGCGCCTCAAACCCATGGGGAGCCTGCTATAGCTCTTTCCCAGCTTATATCCCGCGATCTTCAGGAAATTATGCACGCAAGCCCGCGGCAACCACGCAGGCGCATGGGCCGCAAGGTAGCGAAACTCCGAAATCAGAAAGCGCTTGCCCTCGCCACCCGCACCGCCAAATTCCCGCCCTATCCAGGCTTCGTCGTGGTGGAAAACGCCAATATCGAAGTAGCGCCGGAACTCTTCCAGCGGCGTGTAGTTATGCGAGTGCAATACCGTCGCATCCGCCACATACGCAATCTTATGCCCCGCCATCACGGCCTTGGCCGCAAAATACATATCTTCGCTGAGTATGCTCTTCTCGGGAAAGCCGCCCAGGTCCTTGAAGACCGACAGGCGGTAGGCCGCAAACGAGTTGGACGTGAAAACCGCTTTCAGCCCCATGGACCGCCCGTCTTCCTTGCCGATAACGTAGCCGCGTTCGCGGTAATTGAAGGACCGCGCGTGCGCGGCAATCGGGTTGGCGTCTGCATGCGGCAACTGCCGGCCATACGCCACCGCCACCGCCGGGTCGTTGAATGCGCGCAGCAGTTCCCGCAGCGACGCGTCGGAAGCAAGAATCGCATCTTGCGTCAGGAACACGACAACGTCCGGTTCACCATCCAGGCCGCCGCACGCGCGATTGCGTGTGCCGGCATGATCGAAGTCCCGCGGGTCTATCCGCTGCACCGCAAAACCGCCAGCCTGCGCCACCGCCACCGTATCGTCAGCAGACGACGAGTCAACCACCAGAACGCCCGCCACCTGCGGCGTCGCGGCACATGCCTCTTGCAGTGCGCGCGAACAAGCCTTCCATACCGCCCCGCCGTTATACGTGGGAACAATGACCTGCGCGCGCAGTTCCGTAGTTTCAATCATGCGGGGTTCCGGGCCCAAACCGATTACGGCTGCCCATTGAAAAAGCCTTTATAGACGGTCTGGAAAATGATTTTCAGGTCCAGCGTCAGCGACCAGTTATTGATGTACCACAGGTCGAACTCCACCCGTTTTTCCATTTTTTCCAGCGTGTCCGTTTCGCCGCGAAATCCATTGACCTGCGCCCAGCCCGTAATGCCCGGCTTCACCTTGTGCCGCTGCATATAGGACTCCACCTGGTCCTTGTAGTATTCGTTATGCGACAAAGCGTGTGGCCGCGGCCCCACAATCGACATACGGCCTTGCAACACGTTGTAAAACTGGGGAAGCTCATCCAGGCTGGTACGGCGCAGGAAAGCGCCCAGTCGCGTAATGCGCGGGTCGCCATAATGCGCCTGGGTAATCAGATTCGTTCCCTCTTCATGGATCTCCATGGACCGGAACTTATAGACCTTGAAGCGGCGGCCATTGATGCCGGTACGGTACTGCTTGAAAATGACGGGCCCCGTAGACGTGCACTTGATGGCTATGGCGATCACCACGCAAACTGGGACCACCACAATGGATATGAGCGACCCCAATATCAAGTCCTCCAGCCGCTTGAACAACCTGGCCGGGCCTTCCATGGGACTGCGGCTGATGTCCAGCGCATAAAGCCCCGCTATCTCGCTGACGCGGTGATTCAACAGCGGCAAGTCGCCAAGGTCAGGTAGGTAGCGGATGTCTACCGTCTGGTGGCGCAAGGCGTACAAAATGGTCTTGATGGACTCGCCCTCATGCAAAGGCAGGCACAACCACACTTCGTGGACGCCCGTATCAATGACCTCTTTAACCAGACGATCCAGCCAGGTCTGGTTTTTTTCCAGCGGCAAGGTCCTGGCAACCTGGTAGCCATATTCGGAAAGCTCGCCACGCTTGGCACGAAGATTGGCGGCCGAATCGCCCGCCTCCACGATCAAGGCCTGCTTGAGGTTGCGACCCCTGATGCGCACACGGCGCAACAACAGGAACACAATCAAACGGAATGCAGTGATCAACAGAATAGCCGCGGCCAGGGTGCTTACCAGCCAGATGCGCGAATAGGCCTCGGAAACCTTGAGGAACACCGCCAGGCTGGTAACCATGGCCAGCGCCAGAAGCCAGGCGCTGTAGACGCGCACCAACTGAGCAAAGAAATGCCTGCCCCGCCACGACGAATAGTTGCCCAGCAGTATCTGGCAGAGCACCACCATCAAGGCAATAATGAAGGTCGCCGCCAGGTAATGCTCCAGCATGAACCAGTCGCCAAAGCGCAGATGGTGGGCAATATAGCTGCCGGCAACGATCAAGATAAATTCCATCACGGCGGCCAGGAACGCAAGAGGGTAGCGTTCGGCCAGCAGCGGGACGGAATGGGAGGTGGGCTTCATGTGACGCTGGGGTCTTTATAGGAGGATGCGAGTAAAGCGATTGTAGCTTGGGGCGCTCTTTCCTTGGCTATATTGCCCATCCGACTACCTGAGTCAGCGATAGGGACCAAGCTTGCCCACAGATCCGTGATAAATCCCGCGCAAAGTCATCTTCAACCCGTCCAGCTTTCTGCGGTCGATGAACAGATTACTTATGAGCCTGACGCCCAGACCAACAGTCAGGCGTGCGCGCCACGCCCACGAGACATAAGGCTGCCGTACAAAGAAGGCTGTGTTTCTGAAGTAGTAATACCGTCGCAGCGGCGAATAGCGTAGAAAATTCAAACCAAACAAGCGTATAGGCGGAGCATCTGACAAGGCATGGCCCATTTCCCGATCCGGACATACAAATAAGCGAAAGCCAGCGGCGCGAGCCCGGAAGCACCAGTCGGTATCCGTGTAGTCAACGAACAAGCCCGGGTTATAGGTGATACCTCCCTGCCAAGCTGCGGCGTTAACCAGCATGCCGGAAGTTATCAGAACGTCGACATCGAACAAGCCAAGCGCCTGATCCAGCTGCGGTTCGGTCTTGATGGAGCCGCCTACCTGCTTATAGAGAGGGAACCGGCACTTTTCCCCCTCCCGGCTGTCATAGAAGCGCGGTCCTATTGCCGCGCATTTGACGCCCATACTTTGCAATTTTTGGTGCGCTTCGAGCAGTCCAGCGATCATCAAGGGTGGCGGCGAGCTATCCTGATCGAACGTGGCCACATATTCACAGCCGCGGCTGACTGCGATCTTGAACCCTTCATTAAGGGCATGACCCAAGCCTTTGTTTTCATGCAGATCGAGGTATACGACTTTATTTTTTTTACCAGGACAGGACGTCAAGTAATCTTTACCCCCGCCATTATCAACGAAGACGACTAATCCCACCTGGTCAAGAAGCGTCGATAATAATGCATCCAGGACGGCGAACTCAGGGAAAAATCCCACGACTATCGCGGCGGTGGGCATTGTGGTTTGTTCGGACATTTGGAAAGCTTTGGAGGAGGATGGATTGCAACTATACATGTAGGGCAATAGCAAAGGCTTGTGCAATGTTACAAATTTCCGCCATTCATGTAGGTGAAGCCCGTATCGTACGTTGGCTGCTCTTCGCCTTTACATTCCGTTCATTGCCGCATCGGATGCTCGCCTTGGTACTCCTTCGGGCGGGATAGCGCTAAACTTCAGCTTTCGTCAAATAAGCTTCCAAGTGCAGTGCACAGGAATTTTCAAAACATGAGTATTTTAGTCACGGGCGGCGCCGGCTTCATTGGTTCAAACTTTGTTCTCGATTGGTTCGAAGTCAGCGATGAAACTGTTATCAATGTTGATAAGCTTACCTATGCTGGCAATATGGAAAACCTTGCCACCCTTGAAGGCAACGACCGACATATTTTTGTCCGCGGCGACATCGGCAACGCTACACTGATCTCCAAGCTGCTGGCTGAATACAAGCCACGTGCGGTGCTTAACTTTGCTGCGGAAAGCCATGTGGACCGATCCATACGCGGTCCGGAAGACTTCATTCAAACCAATATCGTAGGCACGTTCCACTTACTGGAATCAGTACGGGCCTATTGGGACGCTTTGGAAGGCGAGACAAAAGACGTATTCCGCTTCCTGCACGTCTCCACGGATGAAGTCTATGGTTCGCTGGGCAAAACAGACCCCGCCTTTAGCGAAACCAATCGCTACGAACCCAATAGTCCTTATTCGGCCAGTAAAGCCGCTTCAGACCACTTAGTGCGGGCTTACCATCACACCTACGGCCTGCCGGTCTTGACAACGAACTGCTCCAACAATTACGGCCCATACCATTTCCCCGAAAAACTGATTCCGCTCTGTATATTGAACGCCCTTGCCGGAAAGCCGCTGCCAATTTATGGCGACGGCCAGCAAATTCGCGATTGGCTGTACGTGAAAGACCATTGCAGCGCTATCCGGCGGGTGTTAGAAGCCGGACGACTGGGAGAGGTCTACAACGTCGGCGGCTGGAACGAAAAGGCCAACCTGGATGTCGTGAATACACTGTGCTCTATTCTGGACGAGTTTCATCCGCGATCCGACGGAAAACCGTATTGCAGCCAGATTACTTTTGTTAAAGATCGGGCCGGCCACGACAAGCGCTATGCCATCGATGCGTCGAAACTTGAAAAAGAACTAGGCTGGAGGCCGGAAGAAACGTTCGATACGGGTATCCGCAAGACGGTGCAATGGTATCTGGATAACCAGCCGTGGGTTGCCAATGTAAGCAGCGGCGCCTATCAAGATTGGGTCAACAAACAATATACGACGTGAAACGTTCTGCGCGAGCAATTGAACTCCCTAGTTCAATAGAATGACGGAGTCCTTCTGATCGGTCTCCCATGGCCAACTTTTCGCAAGAGCACCGCGCTATGCTGATAATCGGTCGCTACAATCTTAAATCTACTCGAATGGAACGCGCATGAAACGCAAAGGTATCATTTTGGCGGGTGGCTCTGGCACACGTTTACATCCAGCCACTTTAGCTATCAGCAAGCAGTTGCTGCCAGTGTATGACAAGCCCATGGTTTATTACCCGCTCAGCACGCTCATGCTGGCTGGAATTCGCGACATTCTAATTATCTCAACCCCACAAGATACCCCGCGATTCGAACAACTGTTAGGCGACGGCAGTAAATGGGGACTGAATCTACAATACGTAGTGCAATCCAGTCCCGACGGATTAGCGCAAGCATTTATTCTTGGCGAGGGCTTTATTGGTAATGACCCGTCAGCGCTAGTGCTCGGAGACAACATCTTCTACGGTCATGACTTTCACCAATTGCTGGGCAATGCTACGTTGCGCAGCGAAGGCGCCAGCGTATTCGCCTACCATGTCAATGATCCTGAACGCTATGGCGTCGCAGAATTCAACACGACAGGAAAGGTTTTATCTTTAGAAGAAAAGCCTATAACGCCGAAGTCTAACTATGCAGTGACTGGCCTTTACTTTTATGACCAGCAAGTAGTAGAAATGGCCAAGAGTTTGAAGCCATCGGCTCGCGGCGAGCTAGAGATTACCGACCTTAACCGCTTATACCTTGAGCAGGGGACTTTGAACGTCGAAATCATGGGTCGAGGCTACGCCTGGCTTGATACAGGCACTCACGAGTCACTACTGGACGCCAGCCAATTCATTGCCACTTTGGAAAACCGCCAAGGATTGAAGGTAGCCTGTCCCGAAGAGATCGCATATCGACAGAACTGGATTGACGCTAAACAACTCGAAAAGCTTGCTCAACCGTTAACAAAGAATGGCTACGGCCAGTACTTGCTACAGGTACTCAAAGAAACGGTGTTTTGATGAAAATTACTCCTCTGTCGATACCCGATGTTATTGTTTGCGAGCCCAAGGTTTATGGTGACGACCGCGGCTTTTTCTTTGAAAGCTTTAATCACGCCCAATTTGCCGAAGCAATAGGCGCGTCATATAACTTCGTACAAGACAACCATTCCCGCTCAGCCAGGAATGTCTTACGAGGTCTGCACTACCAAATCCAGCAAGCGCAAGGCAAGTTGGTGCGCGTCGTGGCTGGGGAAGTCTTTGATGTCGCCGTTGATATCCGGAAGAGCTCTCCAACATTTGGCCACTGGGTCGGTCAAATTCTGTCCGCTGAAAACAAAAAGCAGCTTTGGGTACCCCCAGGCTTTGCTCATGGCTTCGTGACATTGAGTGATACTGCAGAATTCCTTTATAAAACCACCGATTATTACTCCCCTCAGTTTGAGCGGAGCATTTTGTGGAACGATCCGAACATCGGGATTCAGTGGCCTCTAACGGAAGCCCCAATGCTTTCCACCAAAGATCAACAGGCTGCATTGTTAGCTGATACTGAGGTATTCGCCTAAGGCATATTTATGAAAATTCTGTTGGTAGGCAAAGACGGCCAAGTGGGCTGGGAATTGCAAAGATCGCTGTCTCCACTTGGAGGATTGATATCATTGGGGCGTCGAGAGGCCGACTTCAAGGATATTGAGGCGCTCCGCCAATCCATTCGAAATCTCCGTCCGAATTTCATTGTCAACGCTGCTGCCTACACTGCAGTAGACAAGGCGGAATCTGAACCGGACGAGGCCCATTGTATTAATGTAGATGCAGTGAAAGCCCTAGCCGAGGAAGCGCTCGAGCTGAATGCATGGCTAGTGCATTATTCAACGGACTATGTATTCGACGGCTCCAAGTCGTCACCATATATCGAGTCGGATCTCGCGCTTCCATTAAGCGTGTACGGAAAAACAAAGTTTGAGGGCGAAGAGGCTATAAGAAATAGTGGTTGCCGGCATCTTATACTTCGTAGCAGTTGGGTTTACTCGGTCCACGGGGCGAATTTTCCACATGCAATTTTGCGGCGTAGCTTTGAACGAGAGCAAATCGAAGTTGTGGATGACAGCATCGGTGCGCCGACAAGTGCCAGTCTCATTGCAGACGTAACAGCACTGATACTACACAAGCTCATCACGACACCTTCCATGGCGAGTTCCGAGCTAGGAACTTATCACCTGACCGCATCAGGCGCGACGTCCTGGTATGAGTACGCCAAATTTTTGGTTGGACTGGCCGATAAAAAAGGCATGCCAGTCAAAGTTGTACCGAACAGAGTATTCCCAGTCCACGGAGATCGCTATAAGACCATCGCCCGCCGCCCCAAGAATTCGCGGCTTGATACAAGCAGACTTAGCCATGACTTTGACTTAGCTCTGCCACACTGGAAGGATCACGTTGAACGGTTTATCGAAGAACTTATCCGAGCAAAACCGCTATAACTTCTACATTTTCAAACCGCTTCCGTTAATACGGATTAGCGGGTGATTTTTATAACGAGCCAAGTTAAATTTAATGAGGATTTAAAAAATGCCAATTCAATTGTTTGTTCCAAAGTTTCGTATTGAAGAATGCCTTGCCGAGATCCGCGAATGCTTAGAAAAAGGCTGGACAGGGTTGGGGTATAAGACAGCATCGATGGAAGAAGCATGGAAAGAGTACACCGGATTGCCTTACGCGCACTTTCTAAGCTCGAACACTGTTGGCTTACATTTGGCCGTCGAATTGTTTAAAACAAAAAATGGCTGGGCTGATGATGATGAGGTTATCACAACACCCCTGACTTTCATCTCTACAAATCACGCCATACTTTATGCTGGACTGAAGCCAGTTTTTGCCGACGTTGATCAATATTTGTGTTTAGATCCTAAAAGCGTTGAGGAGCGAATTACTCCTAAAACTAAGGCTCTTATTTTCGTGGGTATGGGCGGCAACACTGGGCAGTATGAAAAAATCGTCGAATTATGTAAAAAACACAATATAAAGCTTATCCTCGACGCCGCGCACATGTCGGGCACCCGTTTGAACGGTAAGCACCCAGGTCAAGAAGCGGATGTTGTCGTTTATAGTTTCCAAGCGGTCAAAAATTTGCCAACTGCGGACTCCGGCATGATCTGCTATAAAGAACAAGAGGACGACGAACGCGTCCGTAAACTTACATGGTTGGGCATCAACAAGGACACCTATGCCCGTACTGCCGCACAGGGCGCATATAAGTGGATGTACGACGTAGAGGAAGTTGGGTACAAGTATCACGGCAACTCTATCATGGCCGGCATTGGCTTGGTGTCCCTCAAGTATCTCGATCAAGATAATGCCTACCGTAGGCAACTTGCAACGTGGTATCGCCAAAATTTCGAAGGCCACGATAACGTGAAAGTCGTGCCCGTCGCCGCTGGCTGCGAATCCTCATCACATCTCGTCCAAGTTCGAGTGCAGAATCGTGATGCTGTAATGCTGGCCCTCAATGAGCACCAGGTCTATCCAGGCGTCCATTACCGTGATAATACAGAGTATCGCATGTATGAATATGCTAACGGAACGTGCCCTGCGGCTGCGAGAGCAAGTTTGGAAATTCTATCTTTGCCAATGCATATGGGATTGACAAAAGCCGACATCGATTTGGTGTCTAATTTAATTGTTCGGTATGCTAAATGAAAAGAACAATCGAGCCGTTTATCAATGGAATTGTACGTTTACGACTTCTCGAAGAGACTGATTTAGAACAGACACTTAGCTGGAGGAATCGACCAGAAGCTCGTATGTGGTTTAAAACCACGGATATTATTGATTATGAGCAGCATCAAAAGTGGTTTCGTGCCTATAGTGAAAAGGATGACGACTTCTTATTTGTGATCGAGGCCGAAGGAAAACCTGTCGGTCAAGCTTCAATATATAACGTCGACTGGAAAAAAAAAGAGGCGGAGTTAGGCCGATTTCTCGCCGCTCCAGAAAGCGTTGGCCAAGGATACATTAGTATGGCATGCAGTGGGTTGATTAATTTTTGTTTTCACAGATTAGGCCTTTCGGACTTACATCTAGAAGTCTTCGAAACTAATCAACGAGCTTTTAATCTTTATCAAAAAAATGGATTTACCGTCGCTGGCCGACACAACGGATTAATTAAAATGAGGCGCTCTTTGGACGATGTAGAATCATGACTCCTCGAAATAAACTGCTATTGGACAGCATCCAGTCGATTAAAGTCTGGCGCGTCTGGATGTTTCTGGGACTGCAAGATGTTAAAGCGAGATTTAGACGATCTTTTATTGGCCCCCTGTGGATATTACTAAATATGGCGCTTTTTGTTGGCGGCGCAGGGGTAGTATACGGGTTATTGTTTGGCCAACCGATGGACGAATTTCTCCCTTTCCTCACGGCGGGATTCGTTATCTGGGGTTTTTTGGTGGCGTCGCTAACAGAGTCCGGGATGGCATTTGTTAATGCGGAAGGCTACATAAAACAATTCGCCTATCCGAAACAAATTTACCTTCTGAGGCCTTTAGTCAGTAGCACTGTAATATTACTAATTGGCTTTACCGCATTAATTCCAGTTCAGTTGTTTTTCCACCGATTTAGCCTCGAAGGATGGTTTCTTGCAATACCCGGACTCATAATTCTGCTCTTAGCTGCACAAGCACATATAGTTATTTGCGCATATCTCGGAACGCGATTCCGTGACCTACCCCATGCGATGACAGGGGCGCTTCAAGTACTATTCTTTGTTACTCCTATTATGTTTCCCGTTAAAATATTGAAAGAACGACATATGGATTTTGTCTATCAATATAATCCCCTTCACTATTTAGTCGATGTCGTTCGCCACCCAATCCTTCAAGGAGAATTAGCCGGATCTGAGAATTATATCTTCGCGGGTGCATATGTAATCGTGGCATGGGTACTTGCCGCAATTGTTGCGAAACGCTTTGATTCTCGTTTGGTGTTTTTATTATGACCGATATTTCCTTGCGTCTACAAAACGTTGGCATCACTTTCGAGGGAAAATGTGACTCTCAGGAAGGCATAAAAGGCTGGGTTGCGAATCGTTTCAGCCGAAAGACTCGTTCAACATCCACTTATGAAGTGAAGGCGCTTCAAGACATAAATCTAGAAATTAACCACGGAGAGCGAGTAGGCCTCATTGGTCTTAATGGTGCTGGAAAAAGTACGCTGCTTAAGGTGCTGGCTGGCATTTATCCTCCAACCTCAGGTACATTATCTACTCAGGGTCATATTTGCCCCATGTTCGAGTTCGCTACCGGCTTCGAAATGAGCCAGTCCGGATGGGACAACATACGCATTCGCGGCCTATTGCTTGGGATGACTCCAGATGAGATCGAGAACAAACTACAGGAAATTGCCGAATTTACCGAACTAGGTAAATTCTTAGATTATCCGGTCCGAACATATTCCTCTGGAATGTTCGTTCGCCTCGCCTTCGCTGTGTCGACGAGCATTAACCCGGAAATCTTGCTTATAGATGAAGTGATGGGAGCAGGCGACATCCGGTTCGCCGATAAAGCTAAGCGAAGGATGTTCGAATTCATGGAGCAAGGTAAAGTTCTCGTATTTTCTTCTCACAATTTTGATTTACTTAACAGTTTTTGCGAACGAACAATTTGGTTGGAAAATGGTGTGATAAAAGGAGATGGCGCTACTGCGCGGGTGTTGACTGATTATACAAATGCATCATCCTAATGCCATCACCCTTTCCTCACACCCGTTTAGAAGGGCTGGACTTTCTCCGCGGCTCAGCAGCCCTCACAGTCTTCGCTGGGCATTTCTATATATTAACTCAGAGTAAAGCAGCAATATCAGACCTTCACACTGTATTCCGTGTGTTTTTTGAACATGGCGCTATCGGCGTCGATCTCTTCTACGTTCTAAGTGGATTCTTTATCGGTACAGCGATAATGAAAAATTCGTTCGAACCTCGTGACTTTTGTGTCAGAAGGGTTCGCCGGATCATCCCAGCATACTACTTTAGTATGCTGATTATTGTCACCCTAGTCATTCCCTATTTTCTGGTTTCTTATGACGGGCTGAAGCATTTAATTCTGCATCTTTTCTTCATACATAACCTTTTTCCATCCTCCCATGGGTCAATCAATGGCGTATATTGGACATTGGGCGTCGAGCTGCAATTCTATGTCTTGTTACTGGTATTAGCAGGAACTATTAGAAAGAATGGCAGAGGCCAGTGGATTCTGCTCCTTTCTTTTTTTATTATTTCGTTAATTTGGCGCACTGTAGCATTCTATTTTTTTGTAGGTGACAATAGGTTTTATTTTTCTACGCAACTCCCTGGAAGCTTAGATCGGTTCGCAACTGGTTTGATTATTGCGCGTATGGCCTTGGATAACTCTGTTAAATACAGAGCCATAATCTCATCGTCAGTTGCGAAGCTAGGCGTTATAGCTATGCCGCTCGCAATCGCATATGCTTTATATCTAATGGAACGTTGGTCTGGATGGGATCTTTTGTATGGCCATGTGCTTTTTGGGTCTTTCATCTCTGTGGCTTTTGGCCTGCTGATTCTCAGTGTTATATCGGCGTCAAGGTCCAATATTGTCCAACAGGCTTTTCAGCTGTGCGGGTTGTCCTATCTAGGGAAGATAAGCTATAGTTTTTATTTATATCACCTTCCGGTAATTTTAGCTTTTAAACCGATTATTACAAGCTACATTGCTGGAACATTCTCTCAGTTGTTAATCATTTTCATCAGCGTGATGGCCATTGCTAGCATGAGCTACCATCTGATTGAGGCGCGCTGGCATAAGGCACGCTAGGCTATGTTGGCCTCGATATTGAATAAATTACAAGCTACTTATTTATGAGCAACGATGCTTTGCAGCACCAGCCAATAATAACCGCTGTGGTCGCGATATTTGGCGACTATTCACGGGTCCATGATGAAATAAGCGCATTCCTTGAAGAGTTTTCCGATTACCACCGGAAGGAAAGGAATCAGTTCGAGTGGGTGTTCGTCCTACAGGAGCGCGGTTGGAGGCACGCGCTTCCTTTGGATGCTTTACTGAGCGAGAATGTACAAATTTTAATCAGTGAAGAGGAAGAAGATTTACCTGCAGTGCTTTTTAATCTGGGAGCCGAAAAAGCAAAAGGGACTTACTTGTCATTCGCTTGGCCCGGAATCAAGTTTCAATCTTGGATTGATGCGCTAGAACAACTAACTACACATCGACAACTCGATCACAACGTTTTTTTTATTGCTGGCCATCCTTCGTTAGCAGATCAACGTGGTCAGGCCGTCCAGAGTTGGAAGAATCATCAATCCTATTTGATTCCTCGCTCCTACTTTGGAGGTTGGTTGGAGATGCTCGACTACGTCCCTATGAGCACCTCACTTGTAGGCCGAGCTGCGTTTTTAACCATCGGTGGTTTTTGTTCATCGCCTCTTTTACAGCGGCACTTTTGGTGGGAATTCACTGTACGTTTTACTAGGACAGATATAATTAGCATGGCTGATGTCGCCGCGTCAGAAGCAGAATGGTCTTGGGAAACCTTTCCACTAGTGAATGACTTGCCTCTAAGTGGGGATTTGGCCGCTCGACGCGTGGTGAGGTATGGAGAAATACAAAGCGCTCCAAAGCTTCGGTGCGACTGGGACGATGTAGAATATTTCGTGCAAGATTTGCCAATATCTAGTCGCAAATATGTCTCTAAGATTATCCATGAGTGGCAGGTGAGGAAGCCGGGAGACGAGCTAGATATACAACATTCCGCACGGGACCTTGTTCCGGAAGACGACCCTCTTCGTGTGGTGGTTCTCGGTGGCTTGAACGAGCCGGCTCACAACCAACTTTGCTTCTTTAATTTCTTCAGACTGCTCGAAAACAAGAGAAAGCTCACTTGGAGAGTAATACTTGATGAAGCGGCGCATCCAGTAGACCTGCTTAAAGCTGATTTAGTTATATTCAGCCGAATTAAGTCGGCTAAAGGATGTCGTCTAATGGATTACTGCGTGGAGAACAGCATTCCAACGATTTATATGCTCGACGACAATTGGTTTTCCATAGGTGAGGACTGGATTGAATATGCGTCTATATTCTCTCCCGGTTCCGAGCTTTACGAACTTTTTATATACTGCTTGGTTAGAGCAAACAATGTTGTTACGTATAACAAAACACTTGCGGATGATTTGAAGCCTTATAGTCAGAAGCTTACCGTGCTTAACACTAATATAGATCTAAGCCTCTTTCCTGAGCGCCAGACGACACTTCATCGCCGCCTTCGCATTGGCTACGCAGGTTCTCCTCGAAAGGAGAATTCAGCTTTTAAGGCGCTATATGAATTGGCAAGAGAACGCGATGATTTCGATATCTTTTTTATGGGGGCAGCAATACCAGATGAATTGCAGAATTTCGGACCTCATAGGTTGATTTATTATCCCTATGCTTTCAGCTACCGACAGTACGCGCAAATATTGAGTGAGTCGAATTTGGATATATTGTTGGCCCCTTTGGCGGACACTCGTACCGACGCCTCAAAATGCCCCAATAAATACCTCGAGATTACGGCCGCTGGCGCAGTAGGAGTCTACTCGGACGTAGAGCCATATAGCAGTTTTATTACTGATAGAAAAAATGGAATGTTGGTCGCTAATGATGTTGACGCATGGAAATCTGCGTTAAGGCTATTAATGGATACCCCCACCCTGCGTACCAAAATCCTCACCGCTGCTAAAGACGATGTCTATCGACACTTCGATACCGCACAAGTTCTACCCGAATTTGAAACATTTTTGCATAGAGCTGCCAACGCAGCTAACAGTGGGTGATCATGAGACGCGACCTTCCCCGTGTAGCGTTCGTCTCTCACTCCCCCTGGCTTGCCGGCGGGGAACGCGCGCTTTTTAACCTGTTGGAAAATCTACCAGAAGAAAAAATCAGTCCGGTAGTAATATTCCCGCACGCTGCGGGTCCGATGAAGGAGGCGGTGCGGGAAAAGCTGAAGCTGCCAATATTGAGCGTTCCGTATGAATTTAGTTTGCCTATTCGCGGAAGCTTGTTTTTCAATAAAAGGTTGCGAGAAGAAATTGCAACATTTCTAAGGTTATATCGTGAGCTAGAGCTTGACGCTGTTGTTGTGAATACTTCAGTAGTTTATTCCGCGGCTGCAGCGGCTTTATTGGCTAGAATCCCACTTCTCGTTCATTCGCACGGCGCAATCTTCCCGCGTCTTTTTCCTGGCCTCGATTTGGCAAGGTGGAATAAGCTTGATTCTTTGCAACTGAATATGGCAGACACAGTACTGGTGCCATCGAGATGGGTAGCAAAGCATTACCAACAAGCCTACAATTTGCCCGAAGAAAAAGTGAAAATCTTGCCCAACGGGACTCGCCTTCCATCCTACGACCATGATGAGAATTTCGTTAATTCATCGCCGATTCCCCAGCTTGTAATGTTATGTACGATGGAGCCGAATAAGGGCGTTCTCACCTTTCTGACTGCTGCTTCAAGCGTATTAGCCTTACAACCAAATATTGCAACATTTGTCGTTTACGGGGATGGACCGCCGGAATATATGGCTGTTCTTGCGAAGTTTATTTCTGAACACAAGATGGAAAAAAATTGCTTTCTAAAACCAAAACAGACCGATATAAACTCAATATATCGGAATTGCGCGGTAGCTGTAATTGCGTCTGAAGTGGAGTCGTTCTCTTTCGTTGCCATCGAAGCAATGAGTCACGCGCGTCCTGTCATCTCAACTCGTTGCGGCGGACCCGAGGATATTGTTATCGATAATGAGACAGGATACCTCATCCCTATCGGCGATAGCAATACACTTGCACAGCGCATGAGCGATTTGATCAATGATCCTAAGAGAAGAAGACGAATGGGGCTATCTGGAAGAATGCGTGTGGAATCAGTGTATAACATAAGAAAAGTATCAGAAAACTATCTAACCGCAATTCTAAATGTAGTTCGCGACAGACGGTCTCCCAATGAATCGAAGAACGTACAGTCTTATTTAACTCTCGCCATGCGGGAAATATTGGAGGACGGTCCCTCAATGCCAATGTCCACAAATACGTCGACCATCGATTTGACGAGCAGAGAGCAAATTTTATTCGATGCGTTGTCCGCTATTGGAAAAATAGGTTTTGCTAAACAATAATAGAATTATGGCCGCCTAATAAGTTGCCTGGGAATATTTATGAGCTGGAAAGATAACTATCACAATGAAATAGCTTCGGGCGGTCAACGATTTTCGCTCGAATGGTATAAGAATCACACCATAACAAAAGAACTAATTGGTAAAGGACTAATAACAGGACGAATTTGTGACGTGGCGTGTGGCCTCGGTTTGCGGGCTTTAGTTTTCTCCCAGGTGAGTGGCCTACCTGTGACCGGTGTCGATGCAGATTCTTGGGCAATAGAATTTGGCCAAAAAGAATCGAGAAAATACGGTTTAGAAAATGACTTTAAGATTGGAAGTTTTTACGAGCTGCCGTGTGAGTCAAATTCATTTGATACCGTCTTGTTTATTGCTGGAATCGAACACGCTGCATTCCCACTTCAAGTCCTACAGGAACTGTTCCGAATTGCAGCTCCTTCTGGCCGCGTAGTGATTTCAGTCACCTTAAATGATTTTCATGCTGACCCCGATCATAAGTCGGCTTTCTCGGAAGCGGGACTACGTCGCATATTAGCGAAATTTGGTAATGTAGAAACTTGGATTTCCGACAACATTATATATGCGGCTTGTAGCAAAAGCGCTAGTACAACATGCCACCGTAAGATTAAGCTTATCTACGCCGATATGCGGCATCCAGACACGTATACCGAATACTGGGATTATGAATTTCAGAAAAGGTTCGAGTTAACGAAGGTTAATTTTAGTTGGGATGGAACATTACCAAAAGACCAAGAAGATTTGTTAATCGAACAGCTAGAGACCGCAGATGTATTGCATTTTGGCACAGGTGCGGTACACCTTAGTCGCGAATTGCTCGAAGATATTCGCGAGCTGAAGCCTACGCTTCATATAAGTAAATGGTGGGGCGACGTAGCACCAGAACGCTATTATGCGGAATGTGAAAAGAATTCTGATATATTTGATACTATATTCTTATCCGTAAGCAATTATATTGGACAATGTTCCTCGAGCTGTACGCAGATACACCTAAATAGTCCCGGAGTGCGTTTTCCGCGTGAAGCGGAATTACCTTTTCTAACCAGACCTTGGGATGTTGGGCTATTCGCCAATGCGTATTCTGAGAAGAGGCTCAACAAAATTCAAGAGTATTTACCACCTGGTCGTTGGAACTCGATCTGGTTTGGCGACGGATCTCCTAATGGCAGAATATCTCGCGCTGCCACTAATAGCTTGTTAGGACTATGTAGAATAAATCTCAACATAACTGACCCAGAACATCTGCATTTTAGGCATTGGTTTAGCGCACGCGTCTCTAATGCACTGGCCGCGGGTAGCGTTGTAGTGACATCACCAATAGAAGGACTTAGCTCTGTGCTCGGTGATCTGGTCCTTCTAGGCGGCGATTCCGCTACTTCTTGGCATGAGGCTATTGAAAAGGTAATTTCTGATCCCAACGCTTACCGGATTAAGTCTGAGAAAGGTAGAGCTTTTTTTGAAAGCTACTTAAGCTATGACAAGGCAGTTGACACTATGGCATGCGTTTGGGGTGAGGGAAGTCGAGATCACGCCTTCACGTCATATTCGCCGCCGGAAGAGCTCAATCTCGCGGCCGACGTCGACACATCGAACTTATTGCATCACGACGAATTAAAAGCCGAGAAAGCCATACCAAGCCTCAATATATCGAATGAGTCTTCTATGGCGATAGATTCAAAGCCTATAGCGAACGATTTACAAGAGTTAGCGTTAATTGCTAAATCTATAGCATCAGCGCGCCGGGACAGCAGTTTACTAAAGGACCGTATTGGCGACCTTATTAATGAATTGAAGTCCGCTCAAAATGGCTCGAATGGCGCACAAACTAACTCAAATGATAAGGTGACTCTTCTAGAAACAGAACTCACTGCGGCAAGGGCGTTAGTAACGTGGTATGAGAGCCGGGAGCAGTCCTACACCGAGTTACTCCAGACGAAAGTAGAGTCACCCACGTCTTCTCGAAATATGGAGATTGACGCTGAAGTACCCCAACTTCTTACTGACTTGTATGCTGAGTTAAAATCTATACAGAATTCTAAAACAGTTCGTGCTGCCACTTTTTTCTCAACGAGGAACGCTCTTTGGGATGCCATATCGCCCGAATTTCTTCCACTTAAACGATACTCAGCACATCAATTTCGCCACCGTCACGACAGGAGACTGGCATTAAGTGACAATTTGGGCGCCATTCCTTATCGAGAATACGTTATACCCTTTGGCTTAGCTACGCTTGAGTTAGTCTCAATGGCGGTTCGACCATTTTTACATTCATCGAATGGAACCGTGGGAATTGAGATCGTTTCGAATGAAGATGAAGTGCTCTCCAATATCCAGCTGCCACTGTCCCAAGTTAAATCGGAAGCGCCAACAGACTTCGTAGTTTTTCCACCTCTGGTCGAACTTAGAAAAAATTGGAAGCTACGCGTATTCGTCCAGAATACAAACATCCCCGTTGTCGTATATGAACTGATTGAACAGTCTCTATTGTTACGGAAAAATAGTTACTTTCCTTTTGTTTCTTTGATATAAATCAGTCTTATGGCAGGAAGTTCGGTAAATATGAAGCATCATGTCTTGATCATAATAGAGGATGACATTGCTACGACCTATTTGATCGAGCAAGTATTATCTGCGTGTGCACGACACGGCATAGAGTATCGAAAAAGATATCTGTCCACATTAAAGATCGATGACTTCGAGCCTACTACGATTCCGCTTTTTGTGCGTTGCGGCGACCCATTATTGGAGTATTGGATTGATTTGCTACACCGCGCTAAATATCCCTTCCTATATTATTTAGACGATAACTTCTGGATGATCACGGGTGAGTCGCCACTAGGAATCTATTACAGACAGCCCGCCGTACGCCGCTCATTAGAATACGCGATAAGCCATGCGACCTTGGTTTTAACCAACTCAAGCCAACTAGCGACATTTCTTTTACGATTTACCGGCTCTATCAGTGTACTTCCCACTTTTTTTGACTTCTCATTAATTAGCGAGTGTAAAACTGTAACCACAGATGAGATACGCATAGGATTTGCAGGAAGCACGTCAAGGATAAGCGACCTTCAAATTATTCGGCCCGTTATATCTCCAATACTGGATAGATATCCAAATGTAGTTTTTGAGTTCGCAGGCGTCATGCCGGAAGGAATTGAGCCAAATAAAAGGATCAGATTTTTTCCACATAAACCAAGCTATTCGGAATACATTAAATTTCAGATCGGGAGAATGTGGGCCATCGGACTAGCGCCCTTGGTTGATAACGAGGCGAATCGTTGCAAGACCAATAACAAGTATCGCGAGTACGGTGCCTGCAAGATTGCGGGGATATACACCGACATACAACCTTATCGACAATGTGTTAAGGAAGGATCGTCTGGAATCTTAGTTGAGAATTCGACGGAAGCTTGGCTTGCTGCACTGCATTTTCTAATTGAAAGCCCCGACCAGCGAACCGGTATCGCTCATGAAGCTTATTGCGACGTGATAGAAAAATACTCTGTGGAAAGCGTTTCGTCGATTTGGGCCGATTGCATTAAAATTGCCGTTTCTCGAAATCAAGAGACAGAGCGTGGTTCTCTTCGGAAGATTGCTCGACACTCTGCTTTGAAAAAGCTTGAGTTCAAAGTCGCTGCTATTCAAATGAAGATAGCGTCTACGTATGATGCAGGGGGATTATCACTCATTGTTACAAAAGCATTACGAAAAGCCCGTTACCTCGCTCAACGCTAGATTACTTCGCCGACAATGCCGCTCGAGAGGAACGATGCGAACTGACGGCAATTCGGACAACATTGTCTTAGTCACGTAATTAGATTAGTGGGGAGCTGTACTGTTGACCCGTAAAATGCTCTCCAGGAAAATGAATTTCGACGCTGTGTATTAGCTTCTGCTGCATCTTGGGAACTGCAGAATGCAGCCATAGGCATCGAAGCGCCGCTTGGAGACTGCTATAGGATTATAAATTCGAGCAAAAACAGGAGATCAAAATTCAATTGTCGTTGACAATTGTGTCAATATGAGAAGCACACCTCCGCCGCTACTCACCAGTACATCAAAATATTCCGCATAGACGTCGGGGTCGAAACCGGGATATTGCTCCGTCGAAATCGCCAGCATCCGGCTGCCGAATTTCATCATCTGCTGCCTCATCAATTCCGCATTCACAGGCTTGCACGGTCCCACCTCGCAATCCAGCATACTGCTATACCTGCCCGGCCCAAACCAGTCCCCGATAACCGTGCCATCAAAAAAATAAACAGCATTCTCAAAACCCAATTGCACCAGTCGCGGACCATAGGTCGGAATTAGCGTGCTCGCCTTCGAAAACAGCTGGTAACCCGGTTCCTTTGCCAGAATTGCATTCCCCTCTGCCACCTCTCCTTGGTACTTATGGTAGCGATTCCCCGCATAGCTGATCAGCAAGGCAAGCAGCACATAGCCCGCTACGGCGCCCCTGCCCCTCGCCCACTTCGCGCGCGTCTTTGCCGACACCAGCGCATAGCATCGGTACAAGGCATATAACGAAAGAAACGTGCCGACAGCGGCGACGGGCGCCAGATAACGCGTTACTTGCGTCACGAAAAACCAAAAAACGAAGTAAGCCAGGAAGGTGAACTGCAAGGCGCGCACGGGCGTGGGCGTATTCCTGAAAGCTAGGCCCGCGAAGGCCAGTACCCACACGATAACATTGGCCTCCTTGAGCGCTGCCCATAGGTATAGGGGATTGGACGATACGCCGTGCATCGCTTGCTCCGATTGTTGCCTTAGCAGGTCTTCGGCGTTCCAAAGAAAGTAGCCGAAGACTTCGCCGCCCGCGGGGTGCAAAGGGTCGCCGGAGACGACGAAACTTCTTATATACCACCAGGTTCCCGCCGCCAGTACCGCCGCTGCATAGGCGGCAGACGCCTTCCAGTCGCGGCGAACAATCAACAAGTAGCTGCCCAGCAATACAGCGAACACGCCGCCGAAATATTTGCTGCCGGCCGCGCCGCCGGCCAGCAGGCCTGCAACAATCAGCCAGTTATACGACCGCTGTTCCTTGCCTTTGCTGGCCCACAGCGCAAGCGCTAACGTTGCCGCCCAGCAGAACATGGCCAGTCCGTTGTCGATGTAGGCATACCCCAGCGGCGACTTGATGGGCCCCAGCGTAAACAGCACAACGGTTGCGATGGCGCCCGCCAAGGGCGAGCCCATGATCCAGCTTGCAGCGCCCATCAAACCCAGGCCCATGACGAAGAGTGGAATGGAGGCAAATGCTTGCGCCATCACATCGCCCCCCAGCATCAGGCCCATTGCCAGCAACAGGTTGATGTTTTGCGGGAACAGCGGAAAGCGCAGGTATTCGTTCAGCACGATGCCCTGGTGCCGCAAGGTGTCCCGGGCCAAGGGCAAGTGGTACATCGTGTCGTCCCAATGCCCGGGCGGATGGAAGGCAACGATCAATACTGTAAATAGAAGCGTGAGCAGGATCAGCGCTTCAAGAACGGCCTGGCCGCGCGGTACGCCGGGGAAAATCTGTAGTGCGCGGATTTGTTTTATCGTAAGGGGCAGCGCCGCAAGCAGTACTGCCAGCCCGAAGCCCAGTACAGCGCTGAGACTGAACCAACCGGCCATCCCCAGCATGAAAAGAATCGCAATATTGAGCAGGCAGCCTATGCTGATGGCGAAGAACCATTTAAGGTAGCGATTGCTGTTTGCTGCGTTACCCGACTCCCATAGATCCATCGGTTTCAGCAGGGCGAATCCGACAACGGCGCAGTGCAACAGGAATGCACTTGCTACGGCATGTACCCTGATCAAATCGAATAGCATGGGGCGCCTGATCCAGCATGGGGAAAAAGCTACAATTGTATCAGTGCGCCTAAGCCTGGAACGCCTAACCTGATGAAATCAATGTTGCCTAGAATTGCTATTGTTTTACCTGCGTTCAACGAAGAACAGACCATTGCCGCCACGATTGAGGCGTTTCATGCCGAGATGCCCGATGCGCATATTGTGGTGGTCGACAATAACTCGCGAGACGCCACAGGCCGGGTTGCGTCCGATACGCTGCAGCGCTTGTGCGCGCAGGGCAAAGTCATCGATGAGCCGAATCAGGGCAAAGGCAATGCGGTGCGCCGCGCCTTCCTGGACATCGAAGCCGACGTGTATGTCATTGCCGATGCCGATCTCACCTACCCCGCCCATCGCATCCATGACTTGGTGCGGCCCATATTGAACGGGGATGCGGACATGGTGGTGGGCGACCGGCACTCTGGCGGCCATTACGCGCAAGAGAACAAGCGGCCGCTGCACAATTTCGGCAACGCGCTGGTCCAGCGGCTGGTCAACCGCTTGTTCAACGCCTCGCTGGTCGACATTATGAGTGGCTATCGGGCGTTCAACCGCTCTTTCGTCAAGACCTACCCTATTCTGGTGGAAGGCTTCCAGATTGAAACCGACATGACGCTGCATGCCTTGCATCGCCGCATGCGGATTGCCGAGTTGCCAGTGGAGTACCAGGACCGCCCGGCGGGCAGTGTATCGAAGCTGAATACTTTTTCGGATGGCGCCCGGGTGATCTTTACGATTGCCCAGATTCTGCGCTACTACCGTCCCATGGTTTTCTTCATGGCCTTGAGCATGTTGTTTGCCGTGGCCGGCATAGTCGTCGCCGTGCCGGTGTTCGACGACTGGTTCCGCACCCAGTACATAACGCATGTGCCATCGGCCGTGCTGGCGGCAACGCTTGAAACGGTGGCCTTCCTGTTGATGGCCCTGGGTGTTATTCTTGATTCCATCAGCCACCACGAGAAACTGAAGGCGGAACTGCATTACCTGGATGTGCATCGGCGTCTGGCGGCAGACAGCCATTCGCCCGAGTCAAGCCGTGAATCGATATAGCCAGTAGCGGGATACGACAAAATTGATGGCCATGCCTGCCAGGCTGCCCGCCGCCACGCCGATAATCAAATGCTGTTCCACCAGCGGGTACGTGACGACCAGCGAGCTGTATACGCCGTAATTGGCCGCACCGCCGGCGAGCATCAAGGCCAGGTAGAAAAGGAATTCGCGCTTTTTGGACATCGCCGACTCGCGCTTCCGGAAAGCAAAAGCCCGGTTGATGAGCCATGTGGTCAACACGGCGCACAAGAACGATACGCCGCGTGCGTAGAACGGGCCCAGGGCCTCTTCCAGCGCATACAGGACGGCGGTATCGACGACAAAGCCGCATACGCCTGCCATGCCAAAAAGCAGGAACTCGCGCGCGACCTTCATTACGACGCCTTGGCGAATGATCTTCGCACACGCCCGGTCAACAGCAGCAAATCCAGCGCCACCCGGCACACCCAGGCCACGGCGGCGCCCAGCAAGCCGAAGAAATGCAGCGATGCAATCAGCAATGGCACATACACCGCCAGTTCGCAGATATGCAGCATGGCCGTCGTCTTGGCGTCGCCCGCGGCCTGGATCATGGCAAAGGGCACGAACGCGATTCCGTTCAGGAAAATGCCCAGGCTCAATACAGCAACGATCGGCCACGATCTGGACGCGAAGTCCGCGTCCAGCCATAGCGCCAGGCCCTCGTATGACCCCAGGGCGATAATCGCGCACACGATGGCCAGGGTAATGGCAATCGCCCTGACAGAACGGTGATAAAGCATCTGCGCGATGGCGGGCTCTTTTTTCAGTGTCGAGGCCAGGCGCGGGAACAGCGCGGCAGTCAGGGCGCCCGGTATGACCAGCACCCTTACCATGATCTCGAACGGCACGGTGTAATACGCCACGGCGCTGGCGCCCAGTACCGCGGCGATCAGGAAGCGGTCGGCCGTTACCATCAGGGGGCTGATTATGTTGGATACGGTCATCCACACGCCGAAGGAAAGCAGGCGCTTGATGTCCCGGGCCCGCGCCTGGGTTCTGGACCAGCCGTCAGGCAGTTTCGCGCGCACATGGATGCCATAGGCCACGAACACCAACAGTCGCGCAAACACCAGCGAGCCCACCATGTACACCAGCGACGGCCCCAGGAACATGACGCTTAATGCGGGCAAGCCGAAGTTGGCCGCGCCCAGGGCAATGCGCAGCAGGTTGACTGTCTTGAATTCTTCGTAGGCTTCCAGCACGCCGCGCAGACCGGTGGTAACCGTGGTCAAAGGTATGCCCAGCGCGGCAATGAAAAGGCTATATGTGGTTTGGGCCTGCAGCGGCAGGCTGACCTTCAGCCAGCTGTGGCCCAGGGGGTAGGACACGGCCGCCAGCACCAGGCCGCCCAGCACACCGGTGGCCGCGGTAAAAAGAAGCCCCGACTTCACCAGTTGGGGCACTTTGCGGCGGCGGTTAGCCGCCAGGCTGGATGCGACTTGCTGGGTCAGTGCGCGGCCCAGTCCGAAATCGAACAGGCTGAAGTAACCGATCAGCGCCCAGATCAGCGTCAGGATGCCGAAGGCCTCTACCCCTGCCTGCTCGATCAGGTAGGGAATGGCGACCGCGCCCAGAAGCAGCGGCAGACCGGTGCCGGCAAGATTCCAGAGGGTATTTCGTTTCAGGGACATGATGAGAGCGACTTGGCTTACGGAGAACGGCCGAAGGCGCGCTCCAGCCCGCAAGGGTAGCACGATACGAAACGAGCGCCCCTGACTATAATCAGATCCCCACTACTTATACCGTCATGCAGGTTGCGATGATCCAAAGCCGTTCCCAAGGTACCGTATTAGCCACTTTGGCGTCGGCCGGTGTTTTTCTGTATTTTTCTTTGATGTTCGCCGTGCCGTCGGGCTATTCCTATGGCGCAATGATCCTGCTGCTTGGCGGCCTGTACTTCATGGCGCGGCATCCTTCTCCGCCGCTGACAACCGAAGACAAGGCCATCATTTTTTCGCTGCTGGCGGTGTTTGTGTGGTCGGTAATTGCGGTATGGCTGCACGATAATAGCCTCAAGACGCTGGACCAGACCAGCAGGCTGGTCATGGCCATACCCATCATGTTGCTGCTGCTGGCCATGCCGCCCAGGCTGCCTTTGATGTGGGCCGGCGTGGTTATTGGCGTCGTGCTGTCCAACGGCGTCGCCGTTTGGCAGTTGCACTGGCTGGGCGATAGCCGCGCGGCAGGCTACCTGAATATTATTCACTTCGGCAACATCGGGTTGGTGTTTGGCCTGTTTTGCATCGCGGGCATGCTGTGGGCCGGTACGCAGGGCCGATACGCCAGGTACTGGCGCATGGCCTTCCTGGTCGGTGTCCTGGCCAGCATCTATACGGTAATGGCGTCCGGCAGCCGCGGCAGCTGGCTGGCCATCCCGCCGGTGGCGGCCGTGTTCTTGTTCGCATTCCTGCACAGGCGCAACATCAAGCATGCGGCGGCAGCGCTGGCTGCAGTCGTCGTTGTGGTGGGCGTGGTGTTTTCCATACCCGAGACAGGCGTAGAGGCGCGCTACGACCTGGCCGTGACAGAAGTCGACAAGTACATGACGACCAAATACGTTGGCCAGGGCGCCGCCGTATCATCGGTGGGCGCGCGCCTGGAAGTCTGGCGCACCGCCTTCATTCATATTCCGCAACAACCCCTGCTGGGCTGGAACGAAAAAGAATACCGCGCCTCGGTCGAGCGCCTGGTCGCGGAAAAGAAGGTGGACCCCTACATGCTTGAAATGGCCAATACGCACAACAACTATCTTGAAGTGCTGGTGTTCCAGGGCGTGATCGGGCTCGTGGCCCTGCTGGCGATGTATCTGCTGCCCTTCTGGTTCTTCTGCAAAAGGCTGCGTTCGCCCGACGCCACGGTCAAGACCCTGGCCTTGTGCGGGTCGACGCTGCTGGCCTCGTACTTCATGTTCGGCATGAGCCAGGTGATACTTGGGCGTAATAACGGAATTATTTTCTTTGTGCTGACGCTGGTGATTGTGTGGGCGTGCATGCGTAATGCCGAGGCCCTGGCTGAGGCCGCTGTGAAAAAAAATAGCAGTAGCATTTCACGGCCACACGTTCCGAAATAAATGGCCTCGTTCCGAAATTTACATCTGTTGATTCCGTAATTTACGTTACCATCCTGATGTCGAAGAACGATGTATTACGACGACTTTCGCGGTCGCGCGCGCGATGCCATCTAACTGTCGGTGGGTGCGTCTTCGGCATCTAGCCGATCGAGAATCGCCAGCGCCTGCTCGACGCTTCCAGTTGCCGCCAGCGCCCGAAAATGGTTCTCCGTGTCCCAAGCCGCTAGCGCATGGGCGCTCAACTGCTCGATCAACTTGTTCGTGCTTAGGCCCCTGCTTCTGGCCAGCTCCTTCAAACGTTCTGCCGTTTCGTCGGGCAGTCGAATCGTTAGCGTGCTCATTGCCATTGCTCCAAACATTGTGCGGGAGTAAGGATACGCAAGCGCCCCAGATGCAATTCGCCACGTCCCACATCCCGCACGTTGTGAGTCACGATCGCCTGGGCATTTCCCGCCAAGGCTAGCTCGATCAGGTGATTATCCGCCTCGTCCGGCAGATTCGGCCTCCAGCCGTAATACACCGTCACCCATCGCCCGCGCTGCGCCAGTGCGGCCAGCACCTGTAAACGCTCCGTCGCGTTCGTCGTGTCGCTCCAAACTGGACGGCTCAGTAAATCCCCATATTCCAGCCATAGGGCATTACCGAACAACGGCTCGAACTGTCCATTCAGCGAACGGCGCAGCACCTCTCGCGAAGCGCCTCCGGCGGAACGTAATCCCGCGACAAAGACATTGGTATCGATGACGATGGAAATCATAGTGACAGCATATACGCCATCATGGATAGTTTCAAGCCCACGTTATCTTCACGCATCTGACTAAGCCAGCTCCCACACTTTATCCAGTATCTCGGCCGCCCCCTGCCCGCTCCCGAGGACTGCCGTTATATGCTTGACGCGTTTCAGATAAAAGTGGGCGAGACATTCCCAGGTAAAGCCCATGGCGCCAAAAGTCTGTATTGCCTGCGCTGTTGTCGCTGCAGCGGCTTCTACGGCCAGCAACTCCGCCATAAGGACGGCAAGCTCGGCGTCCCGCCCATTATCCAGCGCATTGCAGGCATCATGCAGGGCAAGCTTCGCGTTATCGAGCGCCATCCAGTTGTCGGCGAGCCGATGTTTGATCGCCTGGTTGACGCCTATGGCCTTGCCGAACTGCTCGCGTTCACGGGCATAGGCGACGGCGTCTTCCAGCGCTTTGGCTGCCGTACCCAACAGCTCTGCCAGGATCAAGACCCGTTTTTGCAAACAAAAACTCCGCCATGCTTCTATTGAACAATTGACGCTTGCCGCCCATACGGGCTCCCCCGGAACCGTTCTTGCTGTCGCAATCAGTGGGTCGATGCCGTAGCCGGGACTCGCTGTTTCATAGCGAGCCAGCCGTAAAACGCCCTGTTCCCAACTCAGTTCCAGCGCCTGACATCCCTCCGCCACATATTCGGCCCAGGCATAGGCGCGATCGCCTTCTCCGACAACCATGGCCAAATATTCTTCGCCTTGCAGCCAACTGGCGAGAAGAGCGTCATGCCCGGCATCAGCCGTCGAGCACGTCGCAAGCATCGCCGCAATCGCCATGGCTTGCGATACGGGCACGCTCAGCAGCTTGCGCCCCATCTCCTCCGCCATCAATGCGGCCTCAAAAGTGCCCAATCCCAACCCGGACTGCTGCTCGGATACGCAGGTTTGCAGCCAGCCCATTTGTGCGCATTCGCGCCACAACATGCTTCTGTCCGCAGCGTTCCCTTGCATGCGGGTGTCAATCTGGGATTTGTCCTGGAGGAAGCGGCGTACAGACTCGACCAGCATGGTCTGCTCCTCGGTCAATACAGGATTCACAATCACGTTCCTTTGGGCAGGCCCAGTATCTTCTCGGCGATGATGTTCCGCTGGATTTCGGAAGTGCCCGCAAGTATGGTTTCCGCCTTGGACCACAGGTAGGCGTGCATGAACAATGCCGGCTCTGGGTCTTTGTCGTGTGATGTTGCCAGGCATGCCTTTTCGCCCAGCAACTCGATAGCCAGTTCTAGCAAGGATTGGTGCGCTTCGCTCCAGTGCACCTTTACCGATGAGCCCTCCGGGCCGGGCGGCGCACCCGATATGGCGGCGGCAAGGGTACGACTGGACTTCAGTTTCAATACATGGCTGTCTGCGGCAAGGCGGGCCCAACGGTGTTTCAACGCATCGGTATGCTTGCCCGAGCCTTGCCTGGCCACCCATTTTTTGATGTCGGCCAATTCCTGTTGGAATCGCACCAGACGGGGCAGGAAATAGGTGCCGCGTTCGAAGCTGGCGGCGGCCATGGCCATTTTCCAGCCCTGGCCTTCTTCACCCAACAGATACCGGGCTTCGACGCGGACGTTTTCGAAAAAGACTTCGCAGAATTCGGCTTCACCGGTAATTTGCCTGATCGGTTCCACCCTTACCCCGGGCTGGCGCATATTGACCAGCAAAAAGCTCAAGCCCCGGTGTCGCATGGATGCCGGGTCGGTGCGCGCAAGCACGAAGCACCAGTCCGCCCGGTCTGCAAAGGATGTCCATATTTTGTGGCCGTTCAGCAGATAACCCGATTCCGTCTTCTCGGCGCGAGTGCGCAGCGCGGCCAGGTCCGATCCGGCGGACGGCTCTGAATAGCCCTGGCACCATATCGTCTGGTTGGTCAGTATGCCGGGCAGAAACTCCTGCTTCTGAGCCTCGGACCCAAAATGCAGCAGAGTGGGGGCCAGAATCCCGTGGCCGATCAAGTTCACCCCCAGCGGCGCGCCGCAAAGGGCATGTTCTTCATGGAAGATTGCCTGCTTGGCCAGGTCCAGGTCGTGGCCGTCGTACTTGGCCGGCCATCCCAAGCCGGATAAATGGTGGGAGCACAGGCAATCTTCCCAAGCACGGCGAAAGTCCAGGTCGCGCGGGTCCGCCCGCCCTGGCCATTCTGCAATAAAGGCAGCGTACTGCTCACCAAGCCAGCTCCTGATAAACGAGCGAAATGCCTCGTCGCCCTTGGGAAAGTTCATGATTGTCGCCCTTGTTGCTTCAACGATTCGTACTGGCTGCTCAGTCCAGGCGTATATTCGCTTCTTTGGCGACCTTGCCCCACGTGGCGATATCTTTCTTGATAAATGCGCCGAAGGTTGCGGGGTCGCTGCCTATGGCGTCCAGCCCCAGGGTGGTGAATTTCTCCCTGACCGCTGGCTCTTTCAAAATCTCGGCCACTGCGGCGTAAACCTTGTCTACAACAGGAGCAGGTGTGCCGGCGGGCGCAACCAGCCCCAGCCACGGCATGGCCGAGAATCCCGGCACGGCCGTCGAGATCGTTGGTATATCGGGCACTGAGCTCGATGGCGTGTCAGTAGTAACCGCCAGCACCCTGACTTTGCCGCTTTTAACAAAAGGCCCCGATGACGCCCAGGCATCGAACATGACCTGCACCCGTCCCGCCACCAGATCAGTAAGCGCCGGGGCGCTTCCCTTGTAGGGAATTTGTTCCATTTCGACACCGGCCATGCTCTTGAACATCTCGGCTTCCAGCTGCGTGGACGTACCCACGCCAACCGAGGCGTAGCTTAGCTTGCCGGGATTGGCTTTCATGTAGTCGATGAGTTCTTTCACATTCTTGACAGGCAGGGACGGCGTGACTTCCAGCACATGCACCACCGACGCGACTTGCGTGATCGGGGTGAAGTCGCGGACCGGGTCATAATCGATTTTGCTGTAGATGCTGGGTGCAATGCCCAGCGAAGAGGCGGCCAGCAGCAGGGTGTAGCCGTCGGGCTTTGCCCGTGCCACATGGTTCGATGCAATCATGGTGCCCGCGCCCGGCTTGTTCTCTACGATTACCGTCTGGCCCAGGCGCGTTGACATGCGTTCGGCAAGTAACCTGCCCAGAATATCGGTGGCTCCGCCGGGCGAGAAAGGCACGACGATGGTGATCGGACGTGTCGGATAATCGTCGGCCGCATAGGCCGCGCCGACCATGCTTGCACTCAGGCATAACCCGGTAAGTAGTTTTTTTATCATGCTTGTCTCCACCTTGTTTATTGAACTATAAGAATCAAGGCATCCAGGGCGACTGCCCCTTGGCCTTGTTGCCTGACCAACAATGGATTGATTTCGATTTCACTTACCGACGAAGGCGCCGCCACCATGGCATTGCCCAATGCGACCATGGTTTTGCACGCTGCCCGAATGTCGGCCTTCGGCGCATTGCGGTGGCCGTCCAGCAGCGGAAACGCCATAAGTTTCCTGAGCATCTCCTCGGCGTCCGACTCGCTGATAGGCAATAGGCTATGGCTGGTGTCCTGGTAGATTTCTGTCAGCACGCCGCCCAGGCCAACCGTCAGCATGGGCCCGAAAACCGGGTCGCGCCTGGCGCCTGCAATCAGCTCGACGCCCTTCGCTTCCATCTTCTGAACAAGCACACCATCGATACGCGCGTCGGCCGCTTTTACCTGAACCGATGCCATCATGGCCTGATAGGCGGCGGCAAGCTCTGCATCGTTCTTGAGGTCCAGCGCAACACCGCCGACTTCTGTTTTGTGCGCGATGTCGGCGCTGAGCACTTTCAGCACCACGGGATAGCCCAGCGTTCGAGCATGTTCGCTGGCCTGGTGCAGGTCGGTCGCCGTCTTGTCCTCTTTGCACGGCACGCCGAAGGACGACAGGTATTGAAGCGCCTGGGCTTCATTGATGTGCGGACCAGTCAACGCGACGCTGGATGCCGGCAACGAGACATGCGCGGTAACGGGTTGCCGGTTCTTGCGCCTCTCCTGCCACAGCAGGAATGGTGAAAGCGCCGAGACAGCCAGGCCCAGATCATCGAATACCGCAACGCCCGCGTCGCGCAGCGCATCGCGGCATGTGGCGCGCCCGGTATCGATGGCCGCAAAGAAACGGGGATATTGGCGTGCAACCGCGGCAATATTGTCGGCCATGCGATCGAGCATGTAGCCGGGCGCGTAGATGACCACGGCATCGAGTGCATCGGTGCTCGCCAATGCCTCAAGCACACCCTGGACGAAGTCTGGATCATTGACCACATTGCCGGTGACATCGACGGGATTTCCAACCATGCCGTAGTCCGGGATACCTTTGCGCAACACAGCCTGGACCTCGGCGGGCAAGTCGGGAAGGTCCAGGCCGGACTCGATGAAACGATCGGCGAGTATCGCCCCCAGTGCTCCCGACATGGTGATGACGGCAACGCGCTTTCCTGCTGTCCGGTTTCTCAGTTGCGCAAGCTGTGCCAGCAAGGCCATTTGCGCAAAATCCTGGGCTTCGATGACATTCAGTTTTTCGAAAACGCTGCGGTAGACGCGCTTGTCTCCTGCCAGGGCCGAGGTGTGCGACTGGACGGCAGCTGCGCCCTTGTCGGTGGTGCCGGCCTTGAGCACGATCAGCACCTTGTCCTTGTCCTGCAGCGTTTGGCATGCTTTGATGAAGGCAGGCCCGTTACGCAGTTGTTCGATATATCCCAGCACCACGTCGGTCTGCGTATCGTCGGCCAGGTAATTCAAATATTCGGAAAAGTCTACGCAGGCTTCATTTCCGGTATTGATGAAATGGGATACCGGCAAATCGAGCTTGCGAACCAGGCCGTACAGCGCCGCGCATACATTGCCGCTCTGCGTAAGTATGCTTACGTTGCCCTGCTTATTTTGCATGGGCGCTGTATTGAAAACCGAAGCGAAGGCTGTATGAGCCTGGGTGTTCAGGTTGGCCATGCCCATGCAGTTGGGCCCGGCCACCACCATTCCAGTCTGTTCGGCAAAGCGCTCTATTTCACTTTGCAATAATTGTCCGGCGGCTCCTTCCTCGGCGAATCCTGCAGCATATACGATGGCCGCCTTGGCGCCCACGGCATGGCAGCGTTCCAGCATAGGTTTTACATCTTTGGCGCCAATGGCGAGCACAACCAGATCGGGTGCCTGCGGCAGCGATTCGATATCGGGATGGCAAGGTATGCCGAACACTTCCTGATACTTCGGATTTACCGGGTAGATGGCTCCGCTGTAGCCATACTTCGTCAGCAGCTCGATAGGCATGCCGCCAATTCGATCGGCACGAGCGCTCGCACCGATAAACGATATGGATTTCGGATTGAGCAATGGTTCGAGGCGGTGGTTCATGCGCTCTCACCGGTCTTGTTGCGCTGTATGGCTTGAGCCAGGCCGCGGTCGCGCACGGCCTTGAATTCTTCGCTCATATGCGAAAGCTGATGCGTGTCGAAATGCGCCGATAGGGCCGAGCGAAAGCCCTGGATGTCAAAGGTTCGATTCAGCGACTTCTTGATCAGGCGCAGTCCAAATGGCGGCGCTTGCGCAATGCGTTGGGCCAGGACCATTGTTTCATCCTGAAGCGTAGCCACAGGTACGACGCGATTGACCATGCCGATACGGAGCGCTTCCTGGGCATCCAGCTTATCGCCGGTGAACAGCATTTCCTTGGCTTTGCGCAAGCCCATGACCCAGGGATGTATCAACACTTCCGTTGCCGCAGCGGCCAGGGTATGACCGACAGGATCCGAAAAATAGGCGTCCTCGGCACACACGACCAGGTCGCACATATTGGCGATCATGAAGCCGCCCGCCACGCATGCTCCCTGCACCTCGGCCACCGTAGGCTTGGGGAAATCCCAGATGTGCAGGCAATAATCGAAATAGCGCAAGGACTCGTATTCCCAGCGCTGTTCGACCGTGAAGTCGGCGCGCTTGGCCTGCGCTTCTTTAAGATCATGCCCCGCAGAAAAATGATCGCCCACGGCCGCGATGACCAGCACCTTTACATTGTCATCCCGGGCAGCTTCACTGACGGCATGATCGAGTTCATCGAGCAATTGTTGGCTTTGGGCATTGCGGGCCTGCGGCCGCGCCAAGCAGATGCGCCTGACTGAATCTGTGTCTTCAACTAGCAGCGATGTATAGCTCATGATGATCCCGATAAGTAGATGCTGATTGCAGCGTCGTCAAACCGGATTAACTCATCAAATATCCTACAATACAAACTTTAAATACAATTTTTCCCACAATATGAGCATAGCAACCAGCGGGACCCAAAGCGTCCGACGTGTACTCCATCTGCTCAGGCTATTGGCTCAACACGAGGCCTTGGGACTTTCCTTGCAGGAACTCACGACGTACAGCGGACTTGAACGGTCGACGGCGCACCGCATCATCAGCTGTTTGATCGAAGAAAATTTCGCCCGGAAAGATCCGGACTCCAAGCGATATTACCTGGGTATCGATGCCATGCAGATGGGGTTTTCGGCCATGCAGCGCGTGCCGATTGCCGATACCCTGCGGCCCCTGGCCAAGCGTTTGTGCCGGCTATCCGATGACACGGTTTTCCTGGTCATGCAGCAAGGCGATTTTGCACTGTGCCTGCTGCGCGAACATGGCGACTTCCCGGTGCGGATCTTCACAATAGATGCCGGGGAGAAACGCTTGTTGGGCTTCGGCGCCGGTGGCCTTGCGCTTATGGCGGGTTATGGCGATGATGAAATCGAAAAGATATATGCGCGTCACCAGGCGGATTATCACCAAGCCGGCCTGCCCTTGGACGGCTTGCTTCAAAAAGTCCGCGCGACGCGTCTGCAAGGCTTTTCAGAAATCGTCGATGGCATTACCCCAGGCGTTTCCGGCGTCGGGTTCGCGTTTTCCATTTCCAAGATCACAAAAGTGGCGATCAGCTTCGGAGCAATCAACCCGCGACTGGATGCGACGCGCAGGCAAACCATGGGCAAGCTGCTGGTTGAAGAATGCCTTGCGTGGGTGCAGACGAACATGCCGGGTACTGGTACGAAGCCGGAGTAGGCCAGCATGTTGGACAAAGCGGCTAATCTGCTTGTTATACAAAGGTCGCAGCCGCGACTCCGAAACGTTCACTGAGTGCGCGCACTTGGCGAATATTGAGATCGCGCTTGCCAGCCAGGATTTCAGAAACAACGCCCTGGCTGCCGATCTCTGGCAAGTCACTTTGCTTCAAGCCGTGCTGCTCCAGTAGAAACTTCAGAGCCTCCACACCCGTAGCCTCAGGCAGAGGGTAGTGGTCAGCCTCAAAGTCTTCAATAAGGTCGCCAACGATATCAACCAGCTCCATTGCCGGCTGGTTTTCATCACCAGCAGCCTCTTCAAGCAAGGCTTCGAGCAACGCGGTCATACGTGCATAATGAGCGTCATCGCGAATGGGCGCAATGTCGGTGGCGCGACGAAATTGTTCCCATACCGGAAGCAGGCGCTTTACGTCGATGTGTGCGTTCATGACTTCCATGCTCCTTTGTCGTAGTCCCGGTGAGTAAGCACCGCTTTGATATACACAATTTGCTTCTCAAATCGGATGTAGGCGATCAGCCTGTATTTGTTGCCGCCAATGTCAAATACCACCAGCTCGCCGACCCTGTCCACTGTGTTGAAAGCGGCCTTGAGTTCGGCCCAATTTGCAAAGTTGTTCTTCTCTATCACGCGTCGCCAGCCCTGTAAGGGGACTTCAGCTTGGTGATATTCCGCAGCGAAGGCTCGTAAGGCACTGTTGCTGATGATCTTCATGAAATTATGGTATCTCAAATTGAGATTATCGACAAGTTAGAACGATAAAGATTATTTCGGCCGCCTCGGCACGCTCATTTCAAGAGGTACGAGTCACCTCCCAGCGCCAGGCGTCATCGCACATTTCCTGTATCCCTTTCTCGGCGCGCCAGCCCAGCTTCCGATAAGCCAATTCCGTATCGGCCCAGCACGCGGCAATGTCGCCCGGGCGGCGCGCCACCAGATCGTAGGGTATGGTCTTGCCGCTGGCCTGCTCGAAAGCGCGGATCATATCCAACACGGAATAGCCTTTGCCGGTGCCCAGATTCACGGTCAACAATTCCTGCTCTTTCTCCAGGCAATAGCGCAAGGCCTGCACGTGGCCTTGTGCCAGATCCATGACATGAATGTAATCGCGCACGCCGGTGCCGTCGGGCGTGTCGTAGTCGTTGCCGAATACCTGCACCTTGGGCCGATGTCCGGCGGCCACCTGTGCGACGTAAGGCATGAGGTTGTTGGGTATGCCCTGCGGCGCCTCGCCTATGAGGCCGCTGGGATGCGCGCCTACCGGGTTGAAGTAGCGCAGGCGGGCGATGCGCCATCCGGCTTCGCTGCGATACAAGTTTTCCAGTATGTCTTCCGCCACCAGCTTTGTGTGGCCGTAAGGGTTGGTGGTCGAGCGTGGATGGTCTTCGGTAAGGGGCAGCTTTTGCGGGTCGCCATAGACCGTGGCCGAGGACGAAAACACGATGCTGCGCACGCCCCCCTTCTGCATGGCGGCCAGCAGTAGGACACTGCCATGCACATTGTTGTCGTAATAGGCCAGCGGCATCTTGGTGGATTCGCCCACTGCCTTCAGGCCGGCAAAATGCAGCACGGCAGTAATCTTGCGGGTGCGGAACAGCAATTGCAGCGTTTCCGGATCGCGGATATCGCCCTGGGCAAAATCCGGACGCATGCCCGTGATGCCCGCGATGGCGTCCAGAACAGCAAGCGAACTATTGCTGAGGTTATCCAGGATAAGGACGCGGTAGCCGGCCTGCTGCAAGGCGACGGTGGTGTGGCTGCCGATGTATCCGGCGCCGCCTGTGACAAGTATCGTTGGGTTCATGATTACCCGGTCAAGGTCATAAAGAAACTAGGATTCACATCATAGAGCAAAGGCGTGAATAGGCAGAGCGCAGCATATAATTAGCCATATTCATGGGTTCCCGTTTGGGTAGATTCAATATGTCTCCAATACCCCTTTACCTCGACAAAGAAATCGAACAGTTGGCGGGAGCCTTTCCTGATTTTCCGTTGCGAGAAGACCTATTACCACAGGGCGAGCAAGTGGAAGACCTGCCGAGGCTTGGTTATCACGCGCAACATACGGGAATGTTCCAGGATCAAGACACTTAACGTGGTGAACTGGCATACCGAAGACGCACAACAACAATGACCTCCACGTTCAATTCCACTGTTTCGCAAATCATCCTGCTGCCCGGCAGCCTGCTGCTGATCATGATCATCGGCTGCATACTGCTGGCTGCCCGCTGGCGCCGGTCCGGATGGACCTTGCTGGTGTTGGGCATCGGAAGCCTGGCCGTTTTCAGCATGCCTGTAACGGCTTATATGATGATACGCAGCCTGGAGCCGGCCGGCGCCGTGGATCCATTACAACTGGACAAGGTGCAGGCCATTGTGCTGCTAAGCGGCGGTGTGCGGCACAGCCAGCCGGAATACGCGTCCGATGTCTCCAATAGCGCCACGCTGGAACGGGTGCGTTATGCGGCCTTTCTGCACCATCAGCATAATCTGCCCATCATGGTGACCGGAGGCAACCCATCCGGCGGCGAGGCCGAAGGATGGATCATGAAGCGCGAGCTGGAAACCGTGTTCAACGTGCCGGTGCGCTGGCAGGAAACGGAATCCACCAACACGGCGGAAAACGCCGAGTTTGCCCGGCGCGTTCTCGAGCCTTTGGGGGTGGATACCATCGCACTGATCACGCATGCCTGGCATATGCCGCGCGCCAGGAAAACCTTTGAGCGCGCGGGCTTTACCGTTATTGCCGCCCCCACCGTGTTTCATATCGAACCGGTGCAAGGCATCATGAACTTCATCCCCCAGGCCGACTACCTTAGCCTGGCCAACAAGGCGCTCCACGAGTGGGTGGGGATGGTGTGGTATCGGCTGCCTAGATAGTGTTCTTGGCGCCTAGCCTAGATAACGTCCTTGGTGAATTCGCCATTGACCAGCCGCAGCACATTTAGGGGATTGGCGTTCTGCAATACCGGCGGCAGCAAGGCATCGGGATAGTTCTGATAGCACACGGGCCGCAGGTAGCGGTCGATGGCCAGGCTGCCCACCGACGTGCCGCGCGCATCGGAAGTAGCCGGATACGGGCCGCCATGCACCATGGCATCGCACACTTCAACACCCGTGGGGAAGCCGTTGAGCAGAAGGCGGCCGGCCTTCTCTTCCAGTATTGAAACCAGCGCCGAATGGTTCACCACCTCTGCTTCCGTGGCGATCAGGGTGGCGGTCAGCTGGCCGTGCATGGCGCTCAGGAAAGAGGTCAGTTGCTCGTAGCTTTCGAAGGTGACCAGCACAGTGGAAGGGCCGAACACTTCTTCTTCCAGCGGCGCGTCGTCATGATCGAGAAGCAGGCTGGGCTTGGCCTTGAACACATAGGCGCTTGCCTTGCCGTCGTTTGCCGTGCCTTTGGCCAGTACCTCGATGCCCTTCAACGATTTCAGGCGCTTGATGCCGGCTTCGTAGCTGTCCAGCGCGCCACGGTTGAGCATGGTCTGGGCCGGCATTGCGGTGAAGGCCTGCTCCAGCTCTTTGGTAAAGGCAGTCAGTTCGGGCGATTGCACACCCAGCACCAGTCCGGGGCTGGTGCATAGCTGGCCGCAACCCATGGAAACCGATGCGGCCAGGTCGCGCGCGATCGCGGCACCGCGTTCCTGCAAGGCACCGGGCAACAGGACAATGGGGTTGATGCTGGACATCTCGGCAAACACCGGAATGGGGTCGGGGCGATTGGCCGCCAGGTCGCACAAAGCGCGGCCACCTTTCAGCGAGCCGGTAAAGCCCACAGCCTTGATGCCGGGCGCCTGCACCAGCCTGGCGCCCACGCCCGTACCGTAAATCATGTTGAATACGCCTGCAGGAATGCCGCAACGTTCGCGTGCCCGCTCGATGGCGTCGGCCACGCGCTCGGAGGTCACCATATGGCCGGTATGCGCCTTGACGACGACCGGGCAGCCGGCAGCCAGCGCGGCGGCCGTGTCGCCACCCGCCACGGAAAATGCCAGAGGAAAATTGCTGGCGCCAAACACCGCCACCGGACCCATGCCGATACGGCACACGCGCAAATCGGGGCGGGGCATGGGCTGGCGCTGCGGCATGGCGGTGTCGATACGCGCGCCGTGGAAGTCGCCGCGACGCAGGACGCGGGCAAAGAGCCGCATCTGGTTGCTGGTGCGTGTTCTTTCGCCTTGCAAACGTCCGTTGGGCAAGGCCGTTTCATTGGCCACTTCGGCAATGAAGTCGTCGCCCAACGCGTCGATTTCTTCGGCGATCTGCTCCAGGAATTCGGCCCGCCGTTCGATGGAAATATTGCGGTATTCTCGATAGGCGTCGCTGGCGGCCTGCACGGCTTCGTCGATTTCGTCCGGCGTGGCCTGCGAAAAGCTGACGGGATAGGCCTGCCCGGTGTCGGCGGCTATGCTTTGCTGTGTGGCTTTCCCACGGGCGCTGCGCCGTCCGCCGATATAGTTGTGTCCCAGGATCTGGGCGCTGACGATGTCATTCATTTGATTGTTTCCCTTACAGATTTACATTGATCGTTCCAGCATCCAGACGTAGTCGTCTTCGGACGCTTCACGCGGGTTGGTCTTGTGGCTATGGTCGGCCAGCGCACCCTGCACAATGCGCGCGAACTGGTCGCGAGCCACGCCCATTTCAGCCAGGCCGGCCGGTAGGCCCAGCCGTTTGCTCATCCCGGAAATTGCGGCGCCGATGGCCTGGGCGCTGGCATCCGGCAGTTGCATGGCCTGCGCCATGCGTTCCAGCTTCTGTTCCTGCTGCATCGACGGCGATGTTGCATTGAATTCGATGACCGCAGGCAGGAAAACAGCATTCAGCGTGCCATGGTGCAAGCGGGGGTCGATGCCGCCCAATGAATGACTGAGGCTGTGCACACAGCCCAGGCCTTTTTGAAAAGCCATGGCTCCCTGCATGGACGCGCTCATCATGTTCAGGCGGGCGTCGCGGTCTTGCGGTTGCACCGTGGCTGTTTCAATGTGCAGCCAGGCACGGCGTAGGCCATCCAGGGCAATGCCGTCGGCCGGGGGATTGAAGGCCGATGACATAAAAGTTTCCATGCAGTGGGCGATGGCGTCCATGCCTGTGGCGGCCGTCAGCATGGCGGGCAGTTGCAGCGTCATGGATGGATCGCAGATGGCCGATCGCGGCACGATATACGGTGAAAGCACGCCCACCTTGCGGCCGTCGTTCAAGATAAGAATGGCGCCGCGGCCGACTTCGCTGCCTGTGCCCGCGGTGGTCGGAATGGCAATGACGGGAGCCGTCGCGGCGGTAATGCGCGCCGCGCCGCCTTCGATCGCGGCAAAGGTTTTCAGCTCGCCCGGGTGGGTGGCGCACACGGCCACACCCTTGGCCAGATCGATGGACGACCCGCCCCCGACAGCAATAATGCCGTCAAATGCGCCCTGCCTATATACCTGCACGGCGGCCTGGACGGCGGCCTCGTTGGGATTGGACGGGGTGCCGTCGAACACCGCGGCGGGATCGGCGTTGTCGAGTTCGGCCAAGACTCGGTCGACCAGCCCCGCTTTCCTGACGCCGGCGTCGGTGACGATCAGCGGGCGCTTTATGCCGATACGATTGCATTCCTGCTGCAGGGTAGCCAGGGCGTCGTAGCCGAACTGGACCTGCGTGATGTAGTTGATGAGTGCCATAGTTGTATCGCTTTTCGTTATAGTTTGGAAAAGGGCTGGATCGTGCTCCTCCAGCAATTTACGATAATCGCACAGCTTTGAAAACTAAGCGGCGCACATACAGGTATAAGTTTTATTCATGCATACACTTCCTACGCTGGAGGCAATGACCTCAAGGCTGCGGCTCAGGCAGTTGCACCTGCTCAGCGCCCTGGCCGATCACGGGTCACTCCTGAAAGCCGCCCAGAAGGTTTCCCTGACGCAGCCGGGCGCCAGCAAGGCTTTGCAGGAAATCGAAGCCATTTTCGGCGTGCCGCTATTCGCCCGCAGCTCGCGCGGACTGGTCCCGACCGAACTGGGGCATTGCGCCATACGCTATGCGCGGCTTATGCAAACCGACCTGGCCCAATTGCGCGGCGAAATGGAAGACATCCTGCAGGGACAGGGCGGGCGGCTGAATGTGGGCGTGATCATGGGCGCGGTGCCCATGCTTACCGAGGAGCTCACGCGGCTGCTGGCCCAATATCCGGATGTGGCCGTGGAGATTGTCGAAGACACCAGCGCCCGGCTCCTGCATCTGCTTGATAGCGGCCGCCTGGACCTTGCCATCTGCCGCAGTTCGGTCAGCGCGCAGCCACAGCTTTACGACAGTGTGGACATACATCACGAGACGCTGGCTGTCGTCAGCAGCATCGACCACCCTATGGCCGGGCGCAGCCGTCTGGAACTGGCCGACCTGGATGCATCGCGATGGGTCGTATATTCGGCCAACATGCCGATGCGGCGCCTGCTTGAACGCGAATTCCATGAGGCGGGGCTGCGCTTCCCGCAGCGGCTATTCGAGACCACGTCAGCGTTTGCCACGCTGGCGCTATTGCGGCGTCAGCCGGACATCGTCGCCCTGCTGGCCATGGACGTCGCCGAATTCTTCGCCTCCATGGGCGTCATGCGCATCCTGCCTCTGGAACTGAAATCGCGCAGCGAGCCGTATCAGATGGTGACGCGCCGCGGCGCAGTGCTCTCGCGCGCGGCGCAGTTGTTCATGCAATCGTTTATCGATGCCGGCGCCCGACCCGCCCCTGTGTGAACGAGCCGTAGTCTACCGGTCTACAGCATGCCCGGATACGTGCCGCCATCCAGGACCAGGTTCTGTCCGGTCATGAAGCCGGCTTGCGCGCTGCACAGGAAAGCGCAGGCATCGCCCAGTTCGGTGGGCTGGCCGTAGCGTTTTGCGGGTATGGTTTTCAGGCGCGCCTGCATGATTTCTTCTATGGGCTTGCCGGTATTCTGCGCCGTCTTGGCCGCCGTTTCCTTGAGCCTGTCGGTCTCGAACGGGCCGGGCAGCAGGTTGTTGATGGTCACGTTGTGCTCGACGACCTGCCGCGCCAGACCGGCGACAAAACCCGTAAGGCCGCTGCGCGCGCCGTTGGACAAGCCCAGTATGTCGATGGGCATCTTGACCGCGGCCGAGGTGATGTTGACGATACGCCCATAGCCTTGGGCGATCATGGAATCGATGACATGCTGGATCAGCGCAATCGGCGTGTACATATTGGCGTTTACCGCCGCCATCCAGTCGTCTTTGGACCAGTCGCGGAAGTCGCCGGGCTTGGGGCCGCCGGCGTTGGTCACCAGGATGTCGGGCATCCCCGCCACCGCAAACGCCTGCTCGCGACCTTCGACGGTGGTGATGTCGGCAGCCACTGTGGCGACTTTCACACCGGTCGCCTGCCGTATGGTTTCGGCGGAGCGCTCCAGCAAGTCGCCCGTGCGCGCGACCAGCGTAAGGGATACGCCCTCGCGCGCCAGCGACATGGCGCAGGCGTAGCCCAGCCCCTTGCTTGAACCACAAACCAGTGCGCTCTTTCCTTGCAGGTGTAAATCCATCGATTCCTCGCTATTGTTGTTTCAAAATGGACGGTTGCTTCTGACTGCGTCAGCGCAACACGATCTGATCCGGACCGAAGTATGTCCGGCTGGCGGCCTCAATAGTACCCGCGTCCAGCATGCTCGCGGCTCCGGCCAGGCTCAGGCGGGCCAGCACATATTCCAGGCGGGCCCGGGTGAGGTCCAGTCGAGATCGATATAGTTGATCCTGCGAGTCCAGGATATCGACGATGCTGCGCGTTCCTGCCTGGAAGCCCATTTCCACGGCTTCCAGGGCCTCGGCGCTGGAGGCGACGGCCAGCACCAGCGCCTCGATGCGCTGAGCGCCGCTGACAACCGCCTGGTACTGCCGGGTCACTTCCACCGCGACCTGTTCGCGCGTGGCGGCAAGTTCTTGTGCCGACTGGTCGCGATAATGCCCGGCCTGCTCCACCTGTGCGCTGGTAAGCCCGCCCGAATAAATGGGTAAGGCAAGCTGGAAACCCACGGACGTGGATGTGCTGTGCTGATCGCGTGTGGAGACCGTTTCGCCCTCGACTTTACGCCGCGCCGCCACGAGGTCCAGGGTAGGCAGATGGCCGCCGAAAGTGCGGTCGACCTCCTGGGCCGATACACGCAAGGCCAGCTCGCTTGAACGAATCTCGGCATTGTGCGCCATGCTGGCGGCCAGCCAATCTTCCCGGGAACCGGGATTCAGCGGCTGCGGCTTGAAGTCGGGCTTCACCGCGGTCAAGCGGCGCGGCGAAACGCCCACCATTTCCTGAAGTTCGCGCTGCGCCACCACCAGTTCGTCCTGAGCCTGGATAAGGTCGGCCCGTGCCAGGTCGCGCCGCGATTTTGATTCGCGCACGTCGGTGACCGTGCCTTCACCACTGTCGTAGCGGCGCTGCGCCACCGTGATCTGCTTTTCATTGGCCTGCAGCTTGCTCTCGGCGATGGCCGTCTGCTCGTAGGCCAGCAAGGTCTGGAAATAGCGGTTTATCAGGCGTATTGACGTGTCTTTGGCTTTGGTATCGAACACCGCAAGACTGTAGTCGGCACGCGACTGACCCTGCCGGTACGCGGCAATAGTGCTCCAGTTGAATACGGTCTGCGTGGCGCGGATTTCGTCGGCGCGCGAGGTGTAGTCCAGATCGCTTTCGACGGTGTCGCCGAAACGGCCGGGTTCTTCCACCGTACCGTTGATCTTGTTGCGGTTCAGCGTGGCGCTGACCTGAGGCAGCAGGCCGGCGCGCCCTATGGCCCGGTTGGCCTGCCCCGCCTCGCGTTCGCTGATCGCCGCTTTGTAGGTAGGATCATGTTCCAGTGCTGCCAGCCATGCCTGCGACAAGGTCAACACCTGGGGCGACGACGGTGCCGCTGATACCGCCTGTGGCGCAGTACTGGCCAGTGGCATGGCCAGTACGCTGATCAGGCGGGCGAGGACGAGAATGCGGCGCATGCTATTGCTCTTTGAAAGACTTGTCGAGCCGCTCAAGAAAGGGTTTCAGCAGATAACTCAGCATGGTGCGCTCGCCCGTACGAATCAACACCGAAGCAGGCATTCCAGGACGAATGAGATTGCTGCCCAACAGCTTCATGCCCTCGGGCGTGACGTTGATGTAAGCCCGATAGTAAGGCGTCTTGGTCTGCTCGTCGACCAGGCGATCGGCCGACACCGTGGCCACTTTTCCGGGAATGTTCGGCGTGCGCGCGTGATTGAACGCCGGGAAGGTGATTTCGACGTCGAGGCCGGAGGTCATTTTATCGATGGCCTGCACCGGCACCTGAGCCTGCACGACGTAAGGCTGGTCCTCGGGCACGATTTCCATCAGCAAGGTGGTCGGGCTGATCACCCCGCCTATGGTGTGCACGTTCATATTCTGCACGTATCCGTCTATGGGAGAACGAATCTCGGTTTCGTTCACGGTGTAGTCCAGGGCCGCGAGACGATCCGACAGCGCAGCCGCCTCTTTCTGCACGTTCGACAACTCCGACTGCACTTCCTTTTGATAATCCGGACCCAGCTGCACAATGCGCAGTTTCAATTCAGCTATCGTATTGCGCGCCTGCCCGGCTTCGACGATGTCGTTGGACAAGGCCGCATGCAGCTGTGCGGCATCGCGCTCCAGCTCGAACATGCGGTTGCGCGGCAAATAGCCTTCCCGGGCCAGCTGCCGTACGCCGGCAAGCTGGCTATTGATGAAGCCGATCTGCGATTTCCGGTTGACCTGGACCTGGGTGAGGCCTTTGAGTTGCAATTCGGCGCCGTGCAGGTTTTCGCGCAAAATCGCGATCTCGCCATTCAAGGCCTCGCGCCGCGTCCGGAAAAGGCGCTCCTGCGCACGGGTGGCCGCAATAAAGCGGGGGTCGTCCTTGAAGCGCGCCACGACTTTCGGATCGCTGGCGATCTCCGCCAAGCCATCGCGTTCGGCCAGCAAACGCGCTTCAATTGCCTTGGCCGTAATGTATTGGGTGCTGATCACACCCTGCTCGGCCAGCGCGCTGGTGCGGTTCAGCCGCAGCAAGACCTGGCCGGCTTTTACATGCATGCCGTCGCTAACGAGAATTTCATCCACGTTCCCGCCCTGCAGGTGCTGGATCGCCTTGCGATTGCCCGATACCTGCACCGTGGCGCTGGCCGCGATTCCGGCATCCAGCGGCGCAAAAGCGGCCCACACGGCAAAGCCACCGAACCCGACGATCAGTACGATCAGGCCCCATACCAGGGGCGCGCGCGAGTCCGTGTCGACTTCGTCGACCTGTGCCGCTCCGTCCTGTGGCTTCTTCTTGAACCAGCTCATTTTGGTCTAGCCTTTGCCGACAATTTGCAGGGATCCGGCCGCCGCAGGTGCCGTCTGACGCGGCCCGACCTGAGAAGATGCCGCCTCACGCGGCCCGACCTGAGGCGGCCCCACCTCACGCGGCCCGACCTGAGGCGGCCCCCCCATTCCAGCGGCGGCCTGTGTCTGTTGCTGACGCAAGGTCTTGAGTACGTCTTCACGCGGCCCATACAGCGCCATCGCACCGTTATTGATCATCAGCAGCTTATCCACCGCCGCCAGCACATTCATCCGATGGGTAATGACAATGACCGTCGCGCCGCGTGCCTTGATATCCTTGATTGACTGCACCAATGCCGCTTCGCCGGCTTCATCCAGATTTGAGTTCGGCTCATCCAGCACCACCAGGGTTGGGTCGCCATAAATGGCCCGCGCCAGCCCAAGGCGCTGTTTCTGGCCGCCCGACAAGGAAGCGCCGTCGGGCCCCAGGGGCGTGTCGTACCCTTTGGGCAGCCGCAGAATCATGTCATGCACCAGGGCGCGCTGCGCCGCAAGAATCACTTTGGCGTCGTCGGGCTCGCCGAAACGGGCGATGTTCTCGGCTATGGTTCCTTCGAACAGTTCGATGTCCTGGGGCAGATAGCCCAGATGCGGTCCCAGTTCGTCCTTGTTCCACTGGAAGACATCGGCGCCGTCCAGGCGTACATGCCCGGCCTTCGCCTGCCACACGCCCACCAGAATGCGCGCCAGCGTCGACTTGCCTGATGCGGAAGGTCCCACCACGCCAACCACTTCGCCCGCATTCACGCCAAAACTCAGATTCTTGAGAATGGTCGCCTGGCTCCCCGGTGGGCCGGCACCCGGTGGGCCGCCACCCGGTGGGCCGCCACCCGGTGCCGCGGCGTATACGTTTTCAAGCGCCAGATCGCCCTTGGGCTTTGGAAGACTGACGGTGTCCCCGCGCTTTGGCGCCGCCTTCAACATTTCATCCAGGCGCCGGTAGGCTTCGCGCGTGGACAACATTTGTTTCCACGTGCCTATGGCCAGTTCGACCGGGCCCAGCGCCCTGCCCATCAAGATCGAACACACAATCATCATGCCCGCCGTGATACTGCCGTCCAGCACCAGCAGGGCCCCGACGCCCAGAATCAGCGACTGCAATGAAATCCGGACGAATCGCGTGATGGCGCTAATGCGTGCCGCCCGGTCCGACGCCAGTGTTTGCAGCGACAGCACGCGACGATGCTGGCCGAACCACCGCGCACGCAGGCCCGGCAACATGCCCATGGCCTCGATCACTTCGGCGTTGCGCAAGTGATTATTGGCGAACGCGGTGGCCGTAAGGGAAGTCTGATTGGCGTCCGCCAGCGGCTTCTGCGTGGCCAGATTGGTGATGTAGGCCAATACAAACAGGATGATGGAGCCGACCAGCGTGATGACACCCAGCAAGGGGTGCACCATGAAAGTGACAATGATATAAATGGGCGTCCAGGGCGCATCAAACAACGCGAATAGCGCATTGCCGGTCAGGAACTGGCGCAGATTGGTCAGGTCGTTTACCGCTTGCGAAGGGTTGCCGCCGGCGGCCCGCAAATTGCGTTCAAATGCCGCGGTGAAAACGCGCGTATTCAACATCATGTCGAACCGGTTGCCCACACGTATCAGCACCGAAGAACGCGCATATTCAAGCAGCCCGGACAACAGGAACAAACCCAATGCCAATACGGTAAGCATCAACAGGGTGGTTTCATTGCCGCTGACCAGCACGCGGTCGTACACCTGCAACATATAAAGCGCGGGCGTCAGCCCCAATATATTGATCACACAGCTGAAAGCGGCCAGGCTGTAAAACGTCTTGCGGAATCGGTAGAGCGCTTCGCCCAATTCGGTGCGGCGGGATGGCTTCATGGAACGTCCTGTAGACAATACCAAGCAAGCGCGGGAGCAAGCTGGAGACGTAAGGAGTAATGAGGTCCGTTGCTTTATCGGCTGAAAAGCTAACGGCTGGAAAGCGCGATTCAATATATCACGCGACTCTATGCACATTTGTGACTCGCATGAGTCATAAAGCCGCTTTTGGTATCGAAATTGATCTCGACGTAACCGGCAGCGAAGCCGATTGACAGACCTTATTCGGCTTCAGCTTGCCGACCGTTGCCGGCCAAATGGAGGACGGGACCGAGGTAGGTATCGTTGATGTCGCGGATCGGCTCGCTTGGCGGCGTACCGGCGGCAATGGCCAGCTCAAACCGGGCCAGCAAGTAATCCAGGCGCGCCTCGATCAAATCGAACCTGGCCTGATACAGGCGGTCCTGCGCCGCCAGAACGTCAAGATTGCTCCACGCCCCCAGACGAAAGCCCTTCAGCGCGGCATCCAGGGCCAGCTGGCCGGACTCCACGGAAGACTGCAAGGCGACGATGCGCTCGGCGCCGCCGGTTACACGGGTGTGATGGCGCGTTACCTCGACTTGCGTGCGCGCCAGCGTCGCCTCCAGTTCGCGCTGCAGGCGACGGCGATCGGACCGGGTCTGCGACACATTGGCCGTGTTATAGCCACCCGTGAATATCGGAATGTTGATCTGGACGCCGATCGTGAACGTGTTTGTTCTTTGGCTTAGCGTGGACAGGTTTTCGCTGTCCGCCTTGCCATAGGAAGCCACCAGGTCCATCGTGGGCGCGTAGCGGCTCACTGCCCTGCTTACCTCGGTGTCGGCAACATTGACGGCTTCGCGCGCCGAACGGACCTGCGCATTATTGATCCGTGCGCGATTCAGCCATTCGTCCAGGTCCGGCTCGAGCGGCGGCGCCAAAGGAAACATTGCGCGCATGGCCGCGATGCGCCGGGGAGCGATGCCCACTAAAGCCTGCAGCTGGCGCAATGCAACGACCAGGCGATCGTCCGCCCTGATCACGTCGGCGCGCGCGATCGCCAGCCGGGCCCGGGTTTCCTGCACATCGGTTCGCGTGCCTTCGTTTTTCCTGTACTGGGATTCCAGCCCCGCAGCCTGCTTCTCCAGCGACGCGGCAAGAGAGCGTTGCAGCGCCAGGTCGCCATGCGCCAGTAACACGCCGAAATAGGCGGTGGCCAGGCGCACCCCGGTATCCTGGCGCCGCGCTTCGAATACGGCAGTGCCCTGGTCGGCGCGCGCCTGCCCACGCCGATAGACGGCATACCGTTCATAATTCAATAAAGGCTGCTGCACCTGCACATATGCATTGGAGGAGTCATAGTCCAGGTCGTACCCGATACGCTGACCGGTGAAATCGGGCTCGGAGAGGCTGCCGGACACGCGGCTGCGGACGTACCGCGCCTGAACCACCGGCAACAGCGCGGCACGGCCCAGGTCGCGTTCCGATTGTGCGGCGGCCTGTTCGCTTATGGCTGCCCGGAAAGTATGATCGTTCTGTAGCGCCAAGCGCCAGGCGCGGGCCAGATCCAGAACACTGTCGCCGCTATTCCCCTGTACGCTGCGCCCGGCAAGCACTACGGCACTCGCCGCTACAGGCGCTACAGGCGCTTCAGTGGCGTCAGCCGTGTCAGTGGCGGCGCACGCCAGCCCCAGCGCCGCGGTCGCGACCATCCTGAGCAGTATCCGCGTCGAGCGCCGCGGGTGAGGTGTGGCCATTGTGGTCCTTTCTTGCGGGGGCCGGATCCCATAGCCCCTGTCCGCTGGATTGATCCAGATGCGTCAAATACAGACGCAGGTCAAATTCGTATTGATGATAGTTTGGTTCCATGCGCTCGCATAGACCGTAAAACGCCTTATCGTGCTCTCGTTCCTTAAGATGGGCGAGCTCGTGCACGGCGATCATTTTCAGGAATTCCTCCGGCGCCGACCGGAATACCGAAGCAATGCGGATTTCGTGCTTGGTCTTAAGCTTCATGCCCTGCACACGCGAAATCGTCGTGTGCGTGCCCAGCGCGTGGGCGATCACCTGCATCCTGCTGTCGAAGGCCACCTTGCTGATCGGCGCGCCGTTGCGGATATAGGTGTTCTTCAGGTCGACAACGTAGTCGTACAAGGCCTTGTCGGTGCGCACCCCATGTGCCGCCGGATAACGGCTGCGCAACACATCGGCCAGCTGCCCGCGATCAAGCAGGAGCCGGACTTTGTTTTGCATGTCGGTGGAATAGCCTTTCAGGTATTTCATGCTGCGATTGTAAAGCCTTCGATGTTCAGGCTCGGTACTTCTCCGCAGTGCTGTTTTGGTGTCGACGTGTATCTGCAGCTATTTGGGGCTGGATATATTAAGGGGTAGCCCAGAAGAGTTTGCATCTCTTAAAGTCTTCATACCCATCTTTCCGACAAACTTCAGAAAAGTATATTTATAGACTAATATGTGTCCATATACACACGAAATGGAGCGTATCATGCGAACTCCGACAGCCAAGCCCACAGCCCGGGAAGTCGGGCGATCTGTTGCTTCAAAGTTTTCCGCAGCGAATTCGATCGACGACTATGTGCACCAGGTTTCTACGGCTACGCCGCTGGAACTCGTAGAGATCGAACGGCAAGGCGTGCACGGTGCAGTCCTGAAAAGCCTATCTAGAAAAATGTCGGTCCCAATCTCGTACATGTACAAAATTCTTGGGGTGCCCAAAGCTACCGCAGAGAAAAAAATGGGCGCCGGCGAATTTGTCACAGGGAGCAGCGGCCACGCTGCCATCGGCATGATCAGGCTGCTGGGAATCGCGCAAAACATGGCAGAAAACAGCACAGCCGAAATAGCGAAAAATTTCGATGCCAGTAAATGGCTGGGGCAATGGATAGAACTTCCTCAGGCAGCCCTTGGAGGGCGCAAGCCCTCCGATCTTATCGACACACCCACCGGCATTGATATCGTTGCAAGATTGCTGGGCGCTATAGAAAGCGGCGCTTATCAGTGAAACTATGGCGCATCGCGGCAGAGACTCGCAAGTATTCTGCACAAGACATCAGCGGCGCCGGTGCAGCGATTCATCCCGGACGTTGGAATGATGTCGGCCAGGCTGTCGTGTATTGCGCCTCGACAATATCGCTTGCCGTACTTGAGACGGCCGCTTACATCGATGATGGCAGTTTTCCGTTGAATCGCTATCTTATTGAGCTTGATGTGCCCGACCTCGTTTGGGCGGCCAGGGAAGAGTGCGCGCCGGATGATCTTCCTCCAGCCTGGGCTGCCATCCCCGCTGGAAACGCCAGTGTGCGCGTGGGCGCCGCTTGGTTGCTTTCGAAGCGTTCGCCCATATTGTTAGTTCCTTCAGTGATCGTACCCGAAGAGAGAACCGCTCTTGTAAACCCCCTGCATCCGCAGTTCGGATTAATCACCGCGAAGACAATACGCCAGTTCGAGTACAACCGCGTTTTCAGGCCAGGCCTTTCGTGAAAGCGAGCCTGGCCCGGGTAACCGTTGTAATTCAACCGAATCCTTATTCCATCTTGGCGCCGGATATCTTGATGAGTTCGCCGTAACGCTTGATTTCATTGTCCATGAAGGCGGAAGCGTTCATGCCTTCCCGACCCTGTTTCTTGAAAGTGGGCACATCCGGCAGGCGCCACGATCAAGCAGGAGCTGGACTTTGTTTTGCATGTCGATGGAATAGCCCTTCAGACATTTCATGGAATGGAAAAATCTATAAAGTCAGACGGCTTCGAGCACCCGCATTTCGATGTGAAGCCCGGCCGCCGTCGCCATGTTCACCAGTGCATCAAGGCCGAAGAGGTTGATCTTTCCCCTCATCAGGTCGGAGACACGCGGCTGAGTCACACCAAAGAGCTTGGCGGCTTGCGCCTGGCTCATTTCGGTATGGGTAACGTGGTTCTTCAGCGCCGTCAGCAAGATAGAACGCAGCTTCATGTTTTCCGCTGCTTCCGGGGTGTCCTCGATAGCATCCCAGATGCTGGAAAATCGTTGGTTGCTCATTGGCCTAACTCCTTCAACAAGTCGCGGTAACGTTTGGCGGCCAAATCCACATCGGCCTTGCTCGTCTTCTCCGTCTTCTTCTGCAAGCAGTGAATCACGTAGACGGCCCCAGCGAACTTGGCAACGTAAATAATCCGAAACGCCCCGGTTGCATCTCGAATCCGAATCTCCTTTACGCCCTTGCCCACTATGTTCATGGGCTTCCAGTCGTCCGGCTCACGGCCGTTCTGCACTTGGTCGAGCTGGTGGCCCGCCTCCCGCTTGGCCGCGAGCGGGAAGGCGCGAAGATCATCAAGGGAACTGCCCAGGAACTCGACGGGCTTCAGATCGGTCATGCCGATAATATACAAAATTTTGTATATTCCGGCAAGCTTGATCGGGGCCCGGTATTTGTTGAATCAGCCTGAACCCAGTAACCGTCGCAATTCAACCAACCCTTATTCCATCTTGGCGCCGGATATCTTGATGAGTTCGCCGTAACGCTTGATTTCACTGTCCATGAAGGCGGAGACCTGCTCAGGGCTTTGCGGCGCCGGCACCTGGGCGCCCATGGCTTCCAGCTTTGACTTTACGTCCGGGCTCTGGACCACCGCATTGATCTCCTTGTTCAGGTAAGCCAACACATCGGCCGGCGTTCCGGCGGGCGCCACAATGGCATACCAGGCGGAAGCGTTCATGCCTTCCAGACCCTGTTCCTTGAAAGTGGGTACATCCGGCAAGGCCGCCACGCGCGTCTCCGATGCTACCGCCAGGGCGCGCAGCGCACCCGCTTTCACTTGCCCTACCGAACCGGTATCAATCATGAAATCGAACTGGCCCGCTAGAAGGTCGGACACCGCCGGGCCGCTGCCTTTGTAAGGAATATGGACGATATCGATTTTGGTCAAATGCTTGAGCAGCGATGCGGCCAGGTGCTGGGAAGATCCGACGCCGGCGGAGCCGTAATTGAGGACGCCAGGATTGGCCTTGGCATCGGCAAGCAATTCATTGAACGTCTGGTATTTGGAATCTTTATTGACTTCCAGGACATTCGGGATGGACGCAACGAATGCCACGGGCGCGAAATCGCTTTCGGCCTTGAAGCCCAGCTGCTTGTATAGATGAGGATTGGCGGCATTGGTCGAACTGGTTGCCACCAGCAAGGTATAGCCGTCGGCCTTTTCCCGTACAAAAGCCGCCGTTCCAATGTTGCCGCCGGCGCCGCCGCGATTCTCGATGACCACGGGCTGCCCGACGCGTTCGCTCAGGTCTTTTGCGACAATGCGCCCCAGCACATCGGTGGCGCCGCCCGGCGCCCAGGGTACGACCAGCTTGATGGGTCGTTCGGGATAGGCCGCGGCGATGGAGCTGGTGCTTGCCGCAATGCCCAGCAGCCCAACGGAGCCGGCCACGATCAGGCGCTTGAATACGGAAATGGATTGAGTGGTCATTACAAAATGGTCCTGTTTACTTTTACTGAAAGAGTATGGATCTTGGAGTTCGAATTTGAGGCGTCGGGTGCCAAGGCGGCTCGGCCTAGACCAGTTGCGCCTTCAAGGCGGCATCGATCCAGGCGTCGTCGTACTTGCCTTGGGCAATGCCGGCAAGCACTTTGGTTTCGTTGGCGATCCGGTTGCGGCTGGTGGCAGCCACTTCTTCGGCGCGCGCACGCGGGATGAAGACCACGCCGTCGCAATCGCCCACGACGATATCGCCCGGGTTCACCACGCACCCGTCGATGGACACCGGAATGTCTTGTTCCCCCGGCCCGTTCTTCAACGGGCCCTGATGGGTGATGCCCTTGGCATAGCACGGAAAGTTGTGGGTCTTGAAGGCGTCGCTGTCGCGTATGGCGCCGTCGATGACGAAGCCGGCGACACCGCGCATGCGTGCGGCGCTCATCATGATTTCGCCCACCAGCGCTCTTTCGATATGGCCCTCGCCATCGACCACCAGCACTTGGCCGGGCTTGATCTTGCGCAGCGCATCGTGGATGTACAGGTTATCGCCGGGGCGCACTTTGACCGTATAGGCGGTGCCGACCAGGCCGCCGCTGGCGTGGCGGGGCACGAGGCTGTGCGCCCCCGCGATGCGGCGCATTGAGTCACTGATGATGGACGAGGGTATGCCCTCGAAGAGTTGGGCCAGGGTATCCATTGTTATTCTCTCTAAAAGACAGGCCATGACGACCTGGAATCAGTCTACTTTCGCGCCCGACTTCTGCACGACGTCGGTCCACACAGGCGCTTCCTTGGCGATGAAGTCGGTAAATTCCTGCGCCGATCCGGCCACGTCCGAGGACCCCATCTTCTCCAGGGCCTGGACCGAATTCGGCGCTTTCAAAGCTACGTTGACCGCCTTGTTCAGTTGCTCGATGATGGCCGGGGGCGTGTTGGCCGGCGCAAAGACACCATACCAGTTTTCAATGATAAAGCCGGGGAAGCCCGATTCCACCATGGTCGGCACGTCCGGCAGCACCTTGGTGCGATCCGCGCTGGTGGTCGCCAGCGGGCGCACCGCGCCGGACTTGATATGCGGCAACAGTACCGTGGTCGTTTCAAACGCGATAGGCACATGCCCGGCAATCACGTCGGTCAAGGCCGGGCCTTGTCCACGGTAGGGAATATGCAGCATCTCGACATCCTTGCTCTGCTTGATCAGCTCACCGGCCAGATGCTGCGGACTGCCGCTGCCCCCGGAAGCAAAGCTGTACTTTTCCGGCTCTTTCTTCAGTGCGTCCAGCAGTTCGGCGGGCGTCGTGGCATCCATTTTTTTGGGATTTACGTAAAGCACCAGGGGCACCGCGGCGACTTCAGCGACAGGAGCCAGGCTTTGCACCGGATCCAGGCGCAGCTTGTACAGATTGCGATTGATGACGATGCCGGTATTGTTGCCCAGCAGCAAGGTGCATCCATCGGGCTTGGCACGGCCGACAAACTCCGTGCCGATATTGCTGCTTGCGCCGGGCTTGTTGTCGACGATGACGGGAATGCCCAGCTCTTCTTGCATGGTCGGCGCCAGCATGCGCGCCAGGATGTCGGTGGTGCCGCCCGGCGGATAAGGTGAAACAAAGGTCACGTTGGCGCAGTCCAGCTTTTGCGCCGACGCCGCGCCGCCCGCTGCCATGGCCAGCGCGGCCAGGGCCGCCGCGCTTAGCAGTTTTGCGTGATTCTTGAGTTGTGCCGATTTTTGCATTGTCATCTCCTGGTTCTTGTACAAGTTCGCGGCGTTATTTGCGCCGCTGCAGTGTGTGATAGCCCAGCTTTTCGCGGGCCGCCTTCAATGTCGATCCTGCCATCACTTCATTCAGAATGTCTTTTTCAACCAGGTGAGTCGCCAGGGCGCGGTCAAGGACTTCCATCGCCCTGGCCTGCGGTATGACCACAATGCCGTCGCGATCACCGACGATGATGTCGCCCGCATTGACCCGCACGTCGCCCAGCGAAACGCTGGTGCCCACCGCTTCGACCTGGACCCGGTCCTTTCCAGTGCGCATGAATACGCCGCGGCTGAAGATGGGATAAGAACAGGCCACCGCTTCGTCCGAATCGCGGCACACGCCATTGATGACCGTGCCGGCAATATTCCTGGCCTTGGCAATCTGGCTGAGTATGCCTCCCCACACCGTGCAGTCGGTGCGTCCGCCGTTGTCCAGGACGATGACTTCGCCCTCTTCCACGTCGTCTATGAAGTCGCCCACTGTTCCGACCGCGCCCGGATCCACCGGCGCGAAGCGCACCGTGAAGGCGCGGCCCATGATGCGATGCGCACCCGTCACGGCCGACAGGCCCAGGGCGCTACCGGGCAGGCCCAGGAAATCCAGGGCGTCCGAAATTTCGGCATTCGAAAGCACCTGGTATTTTGCGTCTTTCCAGTCGTCCATCATCGCGCTCCATCTTTTTAACAGGCAATCTGCCATAAATTGTCGGACAATTTATAACACACTATCGGCTGCGTATCGCTATACTTGGCCGACGAAACTGATAAGGACTTTGCGGGCTGCTTCCGGTATCCCTCTTACACGCCCCCGGCCATGACAACCAAACGTTCACAGATCGCGAAAACAGTAAGGGAACAAATCCTGGCCGGCAACCTGCGTCCAGGCGCCCGGCTGACCGAAAAAGCGTTGTGCGAACTGACCCAGGCCAGCCGGTCGTCGGTGCGCGAGGCGCTGCAAATGCTGGAGCAGGAAGGCTATGTCAGCAACCAGCCTAATCGCGGCGTGCGCGTTGCGACACTGGACGTTCAGGAAGCCGCGGACATTTATCAGGTGCGCTCAGTGCTGGAGGGCCTGGCGGCGCGCAACTTCATCAACATGGCGACTCCCGCCCAAAGAGAAAAGTTGGACCAGACTCTGGCGCAGCTGGCCCTGGCGGTGGAGAAGAAAGACGTTGCCGAGCAGCTCGCGGCGATCGAACGGTTCTACGAAGCGCTGCTGGAAGGCTGCTACAACCGCGTGCTCAAGAACAGCCTTGAAGAACTGCACGGCAAGATTTCACGCCTGCGGGCCACGTCCATCCTGAGCCCGGGCCGCATCAAGAACACTTTGAAGGAAATGGCCCGGATTGGCGTCGCCATACGCGACAACGACGAAGAAGAGGCCTGGCTGGCTTGCGTGGAACACATGAGACAGACGTCAGCCGTGGCGATCCGGGTGATCAGCCATTTGAACGAACGCGGCTAATGGGATCGACTCAACGCAACATGAAGGACATGGCCGAAAAACAGTTGAGCGTGCGCACGACGTCGTAGACAGACTCTGTCTTGAATTTCAAGGTATTTCCATCGATGCGCGACACCGCGGGCAGCTGGCCGAACAAGTCGGCCTGGCCGGGCGTTTGTGTCGTCAACTCACACTCAAACACCGGGCCGTCCAATAGCAGGGGTTTCAAACTGGAAACCTTGCCGATTGCGGCTGCCGAGGCTTGCTGTATCAATGCGCAGGCGCTCGCGGGCGATAGCGATACGCAAGTGGCATTGCCCTGGGCGCGCTTGGTCTGCACCGTCATGACACCGGGAAACATGGCCTCGGTTTCAGCAAGAAAAACATCGTCGCCCGTCAGCAAGGCCACAGGCACCCCATGTTCGCCGGCCAGCGCGCCGTAAAGACCGGCTTCGCCCAATTCCGCACCGTTGACCACGACACGCCTGAAGGCAAAGCTGTTGATGGTGTGCGCCAGTATTCCCCGCTCCTGGGCGCGGGCATGGTAGCCCACCATGAAGACAGCGTCGCAGCCGTGCTCGACGCCGGCCATCATGCCCATATAGCGCGGCTTGCCGGTCACCATTTCGGCTCGTTCATCCAACTCGTCCAGCAACAGGTTGCGAAAGCTTCCATGGGAATCATTGACCATGACTTGCGTCGCGCCGCCGTCGAAGGCGCCGCGTATCGCAGCGTTGGCTTCGCCCGTCATCCACCGCCTGGCCCTTTCATACTCGCCATTGCCGCTGCGGGTTTGTTCGGCGTGCGTCACGCCGGCCACTCCCTCGATATCCACTGAAACCAACACTCTCACAGAATTGTCCTTTCAAATAATTCACGCCACTCGGGCACGATTTCCGGTAATGCCGACCGCCGATGCCCGGCCCTGCCAGACACGGTCGTTGCGGACCACAATGCGTTGACGATGGCCTGCTCGGTGGCCTCTGCCGCGGCTTCAAATAGCGGGTCCAGCTGGGATTCATGGACCAGCTCAACGCTGGGCTCGGGCGAATGAGCCAGGGCGGGAACCTGGTACGCCGTCGTGAATGCCAGGGCGAAATCGCCGCTGCCATGGCCATAGACAGAACCGGTACGCGCCAGGCCCGCGCCCGCGCGCTTGGCGAGTCGCTGCAATTGCCGCGCATCGAGCGGCGCATCGGTGGCGAGCACCATAATGATCGAACCTTTTTCCGGCTCGTGACTCGTCACGGCGTGGGCAGCCATCCGCTTCTCCTTGTCGATGAGGCGCCCAAGCGGACGCCCTGCAACGGTGAGGTTGGGCAGGCGACCGAAATTGGCGAGAACCAGCGCGCCCACCGTGTAGTCCTTGCTACCGCTCGCGACCACGCGCGAGGCTGACCCGATACCGCCCTTCATCGAGAAGCTGGACATCCCGCGGCCGGCGCCCACGGACCCTTGTTCGAAGTCCTGCGCCGCCGACCGATAGGCCTCGAGATAGTCATTGGCCGACACCGCAAAAGCCTGAATGTCATTCAGGTAACCATCATTGCATTCAAACACCAGCGGATTGCAGGTAGGCCACTGGCGGCCAATTTGCGGATGCCGGCTCACAAGCTGCCGGATCTGCGCGGTCGCGATTTCCCCCACCGAGAATGTGTTGGTCAGCGCGATCGGCGTTTCAAGCACGCCGAGCTCCTGCACTTGCGGAAGACCCACGCTTTTGCCGAAGCCATTGATGACGGCGACGGCAGCAGGAATCTTGTTCAGGAACTCGTCGCCGGGATGCGGCCGGATGACGGTCACGCCCGTTTGCACTTCGCCGGCCGCCAAGGTGGCGTGGCCTACCGTTACGCCGGGAACATCCGTTATGCGGTTGCCGGCTCCAGCCGGCAGGCTGCCCACGCGGGGCGCATCGATATCAAACATGGAAGGCACTTTCTTCAACGATCGATCTTTGGATCCAGGGCGTCGCGCAAGCCGTCGCCCAACAGATTGAATGCCAGCACCGTCAGGAAGATGGCGAGGGCCGGAAAGATCGCCACGTGAGGCGCCAGAAGCATATCGGCCCTTGCGTCATTCAGCATGGCGCCCCATTCCGGAGTGGGCGGTTGCGCCCCCATGCCCAGGAACGACAGACTGGCCGCCGTGATGATCGACGTACCGATACGCATCGTGCCATAGACGACGATAGGCGAAATGGTGCCCGGCAATATGTGGCGAAAGATGATCACTGAATCAGGCGCGCCAATACTGCGCATGGCCTCGATATAGGTCATGTTCTTGATGGCCAGTGTGCTGCCGCGCACAAGGCGTGCGAAGGCGGGCACGCTGAACACCGCCACGGCAATGATGACATTGACCATGTTGGAGCCCAGCACCGCGACCACACCGATGGCCAGCAGGATGCCGGGGAAAGCCAGCAGCACATCGGAAATACGCATGATGATGCGCTCCCACCAGCCTTCGTAGTACCCGGCAACGAGGCCCAGTACTGTCCCCACCAAGGCGCCCAGGGCGACGGACACAAAGCCGGCCGATAAGGAAATGCGCGCGCCCATCACAACCCGGCTGTAGATATCGCGGCCCAGCGAGTCTACCCCCATCCAGTGGGTCCATGACGGCGGCTGGTTCAATGCGTCGTAATCGAAAAAACCTTCGGGATCGTAGGGAACGATCCAGGGTGCAAAGATAGCGACGAGCACGAGCAGCAAAACAAAGACGCCGGCCCACATGGCCAGTCGCTGCTTGCGGAACTTGCGCCAGAATTCGCGCATGGGCGTGCGTACGGGAGCGCTGTCGTGCACGCCACTGTTGGCGGTGTTGAGTGTCGAGGCTTGAGTCATTGCCTGCCCCTATTTGTATCGGATAGTTGGATTGATCATGCCGTAGAGCACATCCACGATCAGATTGATCAGAATGAATTCAAGCGAAAACAGCAGGATGAGCCCTTGTATGACGGGATAGTCGCGCATGACGACCGAGTCGACCAGCAACATGCCCACGCCCGGCCAGGCGAAGACGGTTTCCACCACGATGGAGCCGCCCAACAGGAAGCCGAACTGCAGGCCCATCATCGTCACGACGGGAATCAGCGCATTGCGAAAGGTGTGCTTTACCACGACGATGCGCTCGGACAAGCCTTTTGCCCTGGCGGTGCGTACGTAGTCTTCCTGCATGACTTCCACGAAGGCCGCGCGGGTGAAGCGTGCCATCACGGCGGCGACGCCGGCGCCCAGGGTGATGGAGGGCAAAACATAATGCTGCCAGGTGCTGGCGCCCACCGTGGGAAACCAACCCAGCTGTACTGAAAATATTTGCATCAGCACCATGCCCAGCGCAAAGGCCGGAAACGAGATACCGGACACGGCTGCGGTCATGCCGACGCGGTCGGGCAGGCGGTTGCGCCACACGGCCGAGACCACCCCTATGACGAGGCCAAAGATCACCGACCAGATCATGCTCGTCAACGTCAGGAGCAAGGTGGGCATGAAGCGGTCGCCGATTTCCTGCAACACGGGACGCTTGGTGCGCAAGGAGTTGCCCAGGTCGCCGTGCAGCAAATTATCGAAATAACGCAGAAACTGTTGGGGCAAGGGCAGGTCAAGACCCAGCTCGTGGCGCACCAGGGCCACAGTGGTCTCGTCGGCCTCAGGGCCCGCGGCAAGCCTGGCCGGGTCGCCCGGCAGGGCATGCACGAAAAGGAACACCACTATCGCCACCAGCAGCAGCGTAGGAATCATTCCGAACAATCTTTTTACTATGTATGTGAGCATCTTTGATACGCACCCGGCGAGTGCCGCAGCTTACCGCCGCACTCGCCCAGGCTGCGCTGTTCGCTGTTATGGTTTCAGGTCGACGTCCGAGTACTGGAATGATCCGTCGGGCATCACATAGAAGCCGCTGAGTTTCTTGCTATGTACCGACAGCAGCTTGATGGTCGTCAGGAAAGCCCATGGCGCGTCCTTCCAGATTTGGTCTTGCGCGGCATCGTACAGTTTGGTCTTTTCCGCCTTGTCGGTCGTCAACAGCGCGTCGGCAATATTCTTGTCCACCGCCGGGTTGGAGTAGTAAGCGGTATTGTTGAAGACAGGAGGCCATCCGCTGGTAGCCAGCAAAGGACGCAAGGCCCAGTCGGCCTCGCCGGTGGAGGCCGACCAGCCGGCATAATACATGCGCACCGGTGCCGTCTTGGCGTCTTTCACCTGCTGCACGCGTTGCACTCGCTGGCCCGATTCCAACAATTCGATCGAGACCTTGATGCCTACCTGGGCCAGTTGCTGCTGCAGGAACTGGACCGCTTTTGCGGATGTGCCGTCGTTATACGCCGACCACAAGGTCGTGGAAAAACCGTCCGGGTAGCCGGCTTCTTTCAAAAGCTGGCGCGCCTTCTTCAGGTCGTAGGGCCAGGGGTCCATCTTCTTGGCGTAGTCAACACCCTGCGGCACCACCCCTTGCGATGGGAAAGCGTATCCTGCAAAGGCGACCTTGGCCAGCGCTTCTTTGTTGATGGCGTAGTTGACCGCCTGGCGGACCTTGACGTTATCGAATGGCTTGTGCTGCACATTCATGGAAACATAGCGCGCAATGATCGATGGAGCCGCCACGACATTCAGCTTGTCATTCTTGGACAGGATGGCAGCCTGTTCATAAGGCAGCGGGTAGGCAAACTGAGCTTCTCCGGTCTGGACGACGGCGGCACGCGTATTGTTGTCGGTCACGGTACGGAAGGTCAGGCTGTCGACCTTGGGATAGCCCTTCTTCCAGTAACCGTCGAATTTTTTGACCTTCAAGTATTCGGCCGGCTTCCACTCCACGAACTCGAACGGACCTGTCCCGACCGGGTGGAAAGTAATGTCCTTGCCCCATTTCTTCAGGGCAGTCGGCGAGATCATCATGGCCGACGGGTGCGCCAGCGAATTGATGAAGGCCGAGAACGGCTCTTTCAAGGTGATCTTCACGGTCAGCGGATCGACCACCTCAACGTTCTTGATGCGGCTGAATTGGTTGTAGCGCGCCAGGCCGTTGGAGCGATCCAGGACACGATCCAGGTTGGCTTTGACTGCGTCGGCATTGAAGTCGGTTCCGTCCTGGAACTTGATGCCGCTGCGCAGCTTGAAGGTGTAGACCAAGCCATCGGCGCTTGGCTCATAGCTTTCGGCCAGCAATGGCTGAATCTTCAGGTCTTTGTCGAACTGGAAAAGCCCTTCGTAATACCCTTTGCCGATGGCTTGCGCCAGGGTCGAATTGGTATTGTAGGGATCCAGCGAGTCCAGCGAAATCTCTACCGCAATGGTGACGTCTTTGGCGGCGAAGGCAGCCGTGCCACCCAACATGCCGGCGGCCAGTATGGCTGCCATGACCGAATTTTTGACACTAGGATATTTCATGAGCGGGTTCTCCAGAAAATTAAAATGAAGCACTGCTTTGGTGCTGCGCTACGTAGTGGCCCCTCGCCACTTCCCGTAAAGGATGCACTTCGGGTTCGTCGCCGACTTTACGAACAGGGCTGGGGATTTCGCCAGTCAACAGCTTGCGATCCAGATGCCGGCGGCTGGGGTCCGCAACCGGCACAGCGGCCATCAGCTTCTTGGTATAAGGGTGTTGCGGATTCTCGAATATGGCGCGCCGCGGGCCTATTTCCACAATCTGACCCAAATACATCACAGCTACGCGATGGCTGATGCGCTCCACCACGGCCATATCGTGGGAAATGAACAAGAAAGCAATGCCCATTTCTTTTTGCAGGTCGATCAGCAGGTTTATGATTTGCGCCTGGATGGACACATCCAGCGCAGAAACGGACTCATCGGCAATAACGACTTTGGGACTCATGGCCAGCGCGCGGGCAATACAGATGCGCTGACGCTGGCCACCCGAAAATTCATGCGGGTAACGTTGCGCCGCATCGCGGGGCAGGCCGACCTTTTCCAGCAGATAAGCCATGCGCTCCTGCGCAGCCTTGTTGGACAGCACTTTATGAATCAGCAGCGGCTCGATGATGGAATAGCCCACCGTTACGCGAGGATCCAGCGACGCAAACGGGTCCTGGAAAATGAACTGAATATTACGGCGCAACGTTTGCAGCGCAGGGCCTTCCAGGTCATTGATCTGCTGGCCGTCGAATTCAATTTGGCCGCCCTGCGTCTGAACCAGGCGCAACAAGGACCGGCCGGTGGTCGACTTTCCGCAGCCCGATTCGCCGACCAGCGCCAGCGTTTCACCGGGAAACAAGTCAAAGCTCACTTTCTCGACAGCATGCACGCGGCGCGTGACGCGTCCGAAAACTCCGGTACGGATATCGAAGCGGGTGGATAAGTCGCGGACCCGAAGAATGGGGTTGGCCCCCGATGCGGCCGGCGGCACAACAATGGCCGATTCGCGAGCAGGCCGGGATACTTGTTCGCCCGCAGCGCCGGCGGTCGTCGGCACCGGAAAATGCTCGGGCTCGTCGGTACCGTGCATGGAACCCAGGCGAGGCACGGCCGCCAGCAAGGCCTGCGTGTAGGCATGTTGTGGCCGCTCGAATATCTGCTCGGCTGTGCCCGACTCAACGCTATCGCCGCGCAGCATCACCAAGACGCGGTCCGCCACCTCTGCCACCACGCCCATGTCGTGGGTGATGAAGATGACACCCATGTTCATCTCGCGCTGCAATTCGCGGATCAATTGCAGAATCTGCGCCTGTATCGTCACATCCAGGGCTGTGGTGGGTTCATCGGCAATTAGCAAGGCCGGCTTGCATGCCAGCGCCATTGCAATCATTACCCGTTGCCGCATTCCGCCCGAAAGTTGGTGCGGATAACGGCCCAGCGCGTTCCGGGCATCCGGAATGCGCACCTGATCCAGCATCTGCAAGGCCTTTGCCAGCGCCTCGCCCTGGCTCAAGCCTTGATGCAGGCGGATGGACTCGGCTATTTGTTCGCCCACTGTGAATATGGGGTTCAACGACGTCATCGGTTCCTGAAAGATCATCGCCAGGTCGGCGCCGCGCACACTGCGCAATACTTTGCCGGATGCTGTCGCCATGTTGACGACGGTGCCGTTGCGGCGACGAAAATCCATCTGACCGCTCGTTATCCGGCCTCCGCCATATTCCACCAGCCGCATGAGCGCCAGCGAGGTCACCGATTTGCCGGAACCCGACTCGCCCACGATGGCCAGTGTTTCGCCGCGGTCTACGTGAAAAGAGAGATCCTTGACGGCGTCGATTGTGCGCTCGGCGCCTTTGAACTGAACGCTCAGGTTTTCGACTTGCAGCACACGATGGTCTGCCAGGTTCTGATCAGTGTTGAGCTTCGCCTTCATTGGCCGATTTCATCCATAAAAAAAACGTGTCACTGCGCATGTATGGCGACAAAGGGCGCCTGGCCGGGGTAGATATAGCCGCGATACATGCCTTCGGTGTTGAAGGGCATGGTCACCTGACCTTGCGCATCGACGGCAATCAAGCCGCCCGAACCGCCGATTTTTGGCAGTTTTTCATGTACGACGCTGGCAGCGGCGTCGACTAGCGACGCGCCCGCGTACTCCATCTGTGCCGATACATCGTGGGCCGCGACCAGGCGTATGAAAGCTTCGCCGGTACCTGTGGTGGATACCGCACAGCTGCGGTTGTTGGCATAGCAACCGGCGCCTACCAGCGGAGCATCGCCCACGCGGCCGGGTTGCTTGTTGGTCATGCCGCCGGTCGACGTTGCCGCCGCCAGATTGCCATGGCTGTCCAGCGCCACGGCGCCTACTGTTCCCAGCTTGCGCCTTTCGTCCAGCGGCGCGAAGCTGAGCGCCTGCGCATCGTGGTCCAGCAGCACTTCGCCCGATCCGGATCGCTGCACCTGCTCCAGCTGTTCGCGTCTGGCAGGAGTCGAAAAGAAGCCGGGATCGACCAGTTCCAGCCCGTGGTTGCGGGCGAAGTTTTCCGCACCCTCGCCCACGAAGAAGACATGGGCGCTGTTTTCCATGACCGCCCTGGCTGCGAGCACTGGATTCCGGACGATCGTTACATTGGCGACGGCGCCGCTATCCAAGGTCGCGCCGTCCATAATCGAGGCGTCCAGCTCGTGCTTGCCTTCGCTGGTGAAGACTGCGCCATGGCCTGCGTTGAACAGCGGGCACTCTTCCAGCAAACGCACTGCTTCAGCAACGGTATCCACCGCCGTTGCGCCTTGGGCCAGCATGGCGCCGGCACTCTCCAGAATTTGCGCCAGAGCGGCCTCGTATTGCTGGCGGAGTTCCGGTGTTGTCTTCGCCCGCGATATCGCGCCGGCGCCGCCATGGATAGCCAGGACAGGCTTAATCATCATTTTTTTCCCTATAAATCAGCCACGGCATCACCGACTCGGTCAGTAAGGCAGCCGTCGTCAACGAATCCTTGGATTGATGGGCGACCGCGGCGGAAAGCGCTTCGATCATGCCCAGTGCCGCCGTTTCCGAGTTCGACAGAAATTGCCGTTGGCTGTGAGCGTACAAACAAATGTCGGCCATCGGAGCAAGCGGCGAGGTAGGTTTATCGGTAATGGCCAACAACGGAATTCCGTTGGCCTTCGCAGCTTTCGCCAACGTAACCGTATCGGCCAGGTAACGTGGAAAGGCAATCGCAATGACCAGATCGCCAGGCTTTATTCGAGACAGCTCGCGCGCGGCGTGCGACACCCCGCCCGGCCCTGCCAGGCACTCGACCATCGGGCAATGCAGGCTCAGCCCGCGCTGCAACAAGCCGCCCAGAAACCCACTTGAGCCAAAGCCGATAATGAAGATGCGTTCTGCGCCCAGCACCGCCTGCACTGCTTTTTCGCATTGTTCGGCGCTTAGCGACATGCGGGTGAGCTCGGAATTGCGCTGATCTTCGTACAGGGACGAGGCAAAGACATCGAAGCTGCTGGCCGAGCGTGTCAACTCCAGCCGCAGGCGCTCAATGGGTTCCAGCGCCTCTTCAAAGCGCTGCGCCAGCTGTGCCCGGAATTGCGCGTAGCCCGGCAAGCCGAGCGCCCGGGCGAACCGATTGGCCGTGGCAATGGATACATTGCATTCTTGGGCGAATTCGTCGATAGACATGATCGCGACTTTGAACGGACGAGCCAGCACATAATCGGCCATGCGGCGGTGCGAGGCACTGAGTGCAGGCATGGATTGCGCGATGCGCTCCACCACCGAAAAAGATGGCGCAGAATCTGCGGCAGCAGGTTGGGAATGCTCGTTCATAACGCCTTGGAAGGGCGCGCCGCCGAAAAACAAGGGCGCCAGTGAAATGTGTAAGTTAATTTACACCGGATAAAACATGATGAAAATTAATTTTCATAGGGAATAACCCTTGTGGTTACATCTTTCCCGTCCGCCAAAAGCTGCCTTGATCGTAAGGCTAAACTGCCTTACCATTTTCCTATCGAATCAATCCTGGACTGCTATCCATGACGACATTGACTATCACTTCGAAGGGACAAGTGACCCTGCGCAAAGATGTACTCAAGCACCTCGGAGTTGAACCCGGGCAGAAAGTCAGCGTCGATAAGCTGCCGGATGGCCGTATAGAAGTCAGGGCAGTTCAACAAACGCACGATATCGCCGACGCATACGGCATCCTCGCACCCAAAAACAAAAACAACATCACGCTTACGCTGGAAGACATTGAGCAACTTGCCCAGCAAGGATGGGCCAGCGAGAAATGAAGGTCACTGCCGACACAAACGTGCTGCTGCGGTTCCTGATGCGCGATGACGAAAAACAAGCGATGGCGGCGGCAGCCCTGCTTACCGAGGCCAAGATTGTGGCGCTAACCCTGCCGGCACTTTGCGAGGTGGTTTGGGTGTTATCGCGCGGCTACAAGCTGTCTTCGACGGATATCGCTCATGCCTTGCAAATGCTCATCAATAGCAGCAATGTTGCTGTCAACCGCAAAGCGGTAGAGGCGGGATTATTGCTGCTGCAGCAGGGCGGTGATTTTGCGGATGGAGTCATTGCACACGAGGGTGGGCAGTTGGGCGCGGATACTTTCGTCTCTTTCGACAAGAAAGCCGTGGCACTTATGCGGACAAACCGTCAAAACGCCCGTTTGCTGAAGACCTGAATATCGCTACACCACCAGGCCAACGCTTCATTCCGTGCAAACCCTAGTTGCACCCGTATTTCATGTGTGTAAAATTCTTTTCATACACAGGAAACATAATCATGGCTAAACCATCTTGGATCGTCCGCGAATCTGACATCGCGGGCTACTCTCCCGCCAATCACAGCGGCACCGTCAATCGTCGTCTCATCAGCCGGGAAACCGTGGGTGCCCAGCATGTTGAGGTACTGGTCGGCACCATCGAGAAAAACCAGGGCGCACATCCCCATGCGCATCCCGGCATAGAGCAAGTCTGTTATTTGCTGTCGGGGTCCGCCATTGTGGAAGTCGAGGGCGAACGTGGCGAACTGCTGCCCGGCGACTGCTGCTATTTTCCGCCAGATAAAAAACATGTCTTTACCGTGACCAGCGAAGAACCCGCGCGTCTGCTGGTCATTTACTCGCCGCCCTATGAAGAAAACCCCGACCGGGTTATTCGTTAAGTCCGGATCATTCGCTAAGCCGGATCAATCGCCAAGCCGCGTCATCGTCAAGTTCCATACGCTGCGCCTTACCGTTTAAGCTTTATTCGTCAAGCCCCACACAACAACAGCCGCCAGCTCACACCGCGGCACCGGAGACCCCCACCATGAAAACATTCTCGACCCTAAACGCGTCATCTAGCCTAGCGGCCCACTTTTCGGCCAAGCGCCTGCTGGGCACTTCCTTGCTGGGCCTTGCGCTTTGCGCCACCAGCGCCCTGGCCGCCTATCCCGAAAAGCCTATCAGTCTTGTCGTGCCCTTCCCCGCCGGGTCCGGCACCGACGCCGTGGGCCGCATTTTTGCCGAAGAACTCAGCAAGTTGCTGGGCCAGACGGTCATCGTTGAAAACAAGCCTGGCGCCAATGCCACGATCGCGGCCAACTATGTTGCCAGGGCCAAGCCCGACGGCTACACCCTGTTCGTCACCACCAATACCTCGCACTCGGCCGCCCCGTGGCTGATGAAGAACGTATCGTACGATCCGGTCAAAGACTTCACCCCTATCGCACGCGGCGGCAACTTGCCCTTCCTGTTGGTTGCCAACCCGGGCGAGCCTTACAAGACGGTCAAGGAACTCATCGACTACGCCAAAGCCAATCCGGGCAGCGTCACCTACGCCACCGGAAACAGTACCGGCATTGTGGCTGGCGCCACGCTTGGCGTTGTGGCCGGCGTGGACCTGCTGCATATCCCCTACAAAGGCACGCCTCAGGCCCTGACCGACCTGGTCGGCGGGCAGGTGGACTTCATGTTCACGGATTTCACTTCCGGCATGCCTTTCGTGAAATCGGGTCGCCTGCACGCCATGGCCGTATCCACCGCCAAGCGCAGTGAACTCGTCCCCGACCTGCCGTCCATGGAAGAAGCCGGCGTACCCAATTTCGACATCAATTCATGGAACGGCTATTTCGGCCCGGCCGGCATGTCGCCCGAGATCGTGCAGGTGTTGAACACAGCCATCAACAAGATCGTCAGCAATCCCGAAACCAAGGCGCGCCTGGCCAGCCTGGGCTTTGACGCCTTCAGCGGCACGCCCGAAGAATTCGCCAAGTTCGTGCAAGAGCAATACGTCCTCTGGGGCGACTTGATCAAAGCCGCCAAAATCGCACCGCAATAATGGTATTGATGTGACTACAGCCCAAGCTTCTGCTGGCCCGCTCGACGGCATACGTATCCTGGATCTAAGCTCCGTGGTCATGGGGCCTTACGCCACGCAGATCCTGGGCGACCTGGGCGCCGACGTGATCAAGCTGGAGTCGCCCGCGGGCGACAACATGCGCGCAGTCGGCCCCATGCGCAACCCCGGCATGGGCGCCATGTACTTGCACCTCAACCGCAACAAGCGCTCGATCGTGCTGGACCTTAAAACGCCGCAAGGCCGGCAGGCCTGCCTGGACCTAGCCAAGACCGTCGACGTCCTGCTCTACAACGTACGCCCACAGGCAATGGCCCGGCTGGGCCTCAGTTACGAAGACCTGGCGCAGGCCAACCCCAAGCTCGTCTATGTGGGCGCCTACGGTTTCGGCAGCAATGGCCCGTATGCAGGCAAGCCCGCGTACGACGACCTGATCCAGGGCATGACCGCCATTCCTTCCCTTTACCAGCAAAATTCCGGCGACGTGCCACGCTACGCGCCGCTGACGCTGGCGGATCGCGCCGTCGGCATGCAGGTGGCCATTGCCATGCTGGCCGGCGTCATCCAGGCCCGCGCTTCGGGCCAAGGCCAGGCCATAGAAGTGCCCATGTTCGAAGCCATGGCGCAGCTGGTGCTGGGCGATCATTTGGGCGGCGAAACCTTCAGCCCGTCGGAAGGCCCCACCGGCTATGCACGCCTTCTGGTCTCCTACCGCAGGCCTTATGCCACGGCCAATGGCTACGTCAGCGTACTCATCTACAACGACAAGCACTGGTCCCGATTCTTCGAGCTCATCGGACGCAGCGACTTGCTGCAAGACCCCCGTTTCAGCACCCACACCGCTCGCGCCCGGCATATTGACGAAGCCTATTGTTTTGTATCCGAGACCCTTGCGACCAATACCAGCGAATACTGGCTGCAGGCGTTCAACGCGGCCGACATCCCGTCGGCGCCGCTGTACAGCGTCGACGACCTAATCGCCGATCCGCACTTGAAGCAGGTCGGCATGCTGCAAGACCTGCAGCACCCTACCGAAGGCGCCATACGGTCGCCCGCACCGGTAGGCAATTATTCCAAAACGCCGCTGAGCATACGGCGCAACGCGCCTGGCCTGGGCGAGCATACGCAAGAAGTACTGCATGAAGCGGGCCTGGCCGATGCCGACATTGAAAGCGTAATGGGCGGCAAGCCGGCACTCACCACCACAAACAACGGGAAAATATCGTGAGTTTCGTATTGACAGATGATCGCAAGGCATTGGTCGCCGGTGTGGAAGCCTTGTGCGAGCAGTATCCCAACGACTATTGGCTGGAGCGCGACCGCGACGGCGAGTACCCGCATGCGTTTCATCGCGACCTGGCAAAGGCCGGATGGCTGGGCATTGCCATGCCCGAAGAATACGGCGGCTCAGGCCTGGGCATGACCGAAGCCGCGCTCATGATGCACACGATATCGCGGTCCGGCGCCGGGTTCTCGGGCGCATCGGCCGTGCACATGAATATTTTCGGACTGAATCCCGTGGTCGTGTTCGGTTCGCCCGAGCAACGCGCCAAGGCGCTGCCCCCCTTGATCAGCGGCGAACAAAAAGCCTGTTTTGCCGTGACCGAGCCCGATGCGGGGCTGGACACGACCAAGCTGACCACACGCGCCGTGCGCGACGGCGACCACTACGTGGTGCACGGACGCAAAATCTGGATCTCCACAGCCCAGGTCGCCAACAAGATGCTGCTGCTGGCGCGCACTACGCCCTTGTCGGAAGTGAAGAAGCCCACGCAAGGCTTGTCGCTGTTCTATACCGACCTGGACCGCAGCAAGATCGAAGTACGCGAAATCGAAAAAATGGGCCGCAAGTGCGTGGATTCGAACATGCTGTTCATCGACGGACTTCGCATTCCCGTGGAAGACCGCATCGGCGATGAAGGTGAAGGCTTCAAATACATTCTGCACGGCCTGAATCCCGAGCGCATCCTGATCGCGGCCGAAGCCGTCGGCCTAGGCCGCGCGGCGCTGGATCGCGCGGTGGAGTATGCGAAGGAACGCGTGGTGTTCGGGCGCTCGATCGGCCAGAACCAGGGAATTCAGCATCCTTTGGCGCAGGCATGGATGCAACTGGAAGCGGCGGATCTGATGGTGCAGAAGGCTGCCTATTTGTACGACGAGGGTCTGCCTTGCGGGGAGTATGCGAATTCAGCCAAATACCTGGCGGCCGAGGCGGCGTTCAATGCTTGCCAGACGGCTATTCTTACGCTGGGCGGCATGGGGTATGCGAAGGAATATCATGTCGAGCGGTATTTGCGTGAAAGCTTCATCCCCCGGATCGCACCGGTGAGTCCGCAGTTGATTATGTGTTTTATTGCGGAGAAGGTGCTGGGGTTGCCGAAGTCTTATTAGGCGGCGCGGGCGTATTCCCGCCGCAATGAAATGATTGCATCCTGTACTGGAACGTCGCCGTCCGTCAGTTCAATAATTTCGCGACGAATCGATGGTGTTTCAATGAGTGCGGCCAACATCGCCGCAACGTTGCCTCGCGCTACCGGCCCATACGGAATCGCCAAATTTGCGTTTACCAATCCATCGCCATGTTCATTAGTTAGTGTCCCGGGCCGAAGGATGACCCAATCCAGCGGGGATGCAACCAGCGCGTTATCGGCATACCTTTTTACTTTCATGTAATGCTCAAAGCCTTCCTTTCTGGGCTGGTCACGGATCGCGTCCATAAATGCGGAAACAAGGTACAAACGCAAGATACCGTTTGCCTTTGCTGCATGAATCGCTTTTATGACACCCTCTCCGTCGATAGCGCTCGTCCGCTCTAACCCACTACCCGCAGCGCCAGCAGAAAAGACGATAACATCGCTATTCTTCGTTAAATCGGTCAGATCATCGGCCGTCATATTCATGATGTCTGCATGACAGGGCGTCATGCCTGCTTCTGCCAGACGACTTGCCTGCTCGGGTTTACGGTGAAGAGCAGTCACTTTGTGTCCCGCCTCGATGAGCATAGGCCCAAGCTTGGAACCAACGCCCCCAGTAGCACCAATGATAAAAATTCTGCTCATATCTTCTGTCCTCCACATGAAATTCAACCCACCGCCTTACGCCCAGCAATGACGGCCTCGACCTAAATATTCGTCTGGTCCGGTGGCACGCCTTCGGGCATTCTGGCCACGCACGCGATGTTCTTGCGCAGCTCCATTTCCGCACCGAGCCCGAAACAGGCCATCGAGATCGAGCCCATGGTGTGGCCTCGAACCAGCAGTTCGAGCTTCTGGTTTTCCGCCGCCGCCAAGCCTGCCAAATAGAGCAACGGGATAAAGTGATCGGGCGTGGGCACTGCAAGACGATAGTCGGGATGATCCAGCACGCGCAGGATATCGCCCGGTTCCCGCGCCAGCTGTTCCACCACGGCATCATCAAATCGTTCCGCCCAGTCATATGCCGACTCCTGCTGGCGCCATTGCAGCAACTTCAGGTTGTGCACGACGTTGCCGCTGCAAGGTCGGTGTCGCCAGGAGCGGGGTACTGGAAGTCGAACAGCGCTTGCGGAAACCCATAGAAATCGTGAATGGTTCTGGGATCAGGCATCGCCGTGATCGCGGTAGCACCGAAATACCAGTGTGCGGAAACGACCAGCAAGGCCCTGGGCCGGCGCAAATGCCGACCGAACGCTTCCCACGCTTCGGTGTAGCCATTCTGTTCGAGTGTGTTCATCGGATTTCCGTGTCCAATGAAAAGGGCTGGCATCTTGCTCATGCTGCACTCCTTCGGAGGTGGGCTTACCTACTTGTACACCATATGCAGCACTTGTCCACTCAGAACGGGTTGCTCGGCCATTACGTTCGCGAAGCTCAAGTCTGCATGGGGCTTTATGTGTATCACCGGCTGCACGCTGCGCCACGGGCCAGGCCAAGGCCAAAGGACATGCCCAGAAGCACTTCGATTCAGATCTTGATAATGGTGTTGCTGTACAAAGCGACCAAGGGAGATAGCCACCAGGCGATAGCCCGACTCACGAAAATAGCGTAGCGCGTCGTGGCTTGATACGGGCATATCCGCCCGCCCAAGCGAGTGCTTTATGGCGATTTCCCACACGCTTACAACGCTTACTTCAAAAACAGTATGCTTAGTCTAGTCAAGCCAAATTTCCATGACAAGACATTGAGGTAGACGACGCCCTGCACACCGTGGGAGCCCCTTAAGCGTAGCCCGACAAATCCGTCCCTTGATAACCGCAGCCAATGCCAATTTCATTGACACCAGAAAACATTCTGCCTCATGAAAATCCGACGCTTTACTCACGGCGATGAAGCCGCACTTTTCAGGGTGTATTTTTCAGCGATTCACAAAATTGCGTCGCGCGATTACACGCAGGAGCAGATCGACGCGTGGGCCCCGATCGGCATGGATCAGAAGCGTTGGGCCCAACGCATACAGGGCATACGTCCCTTCGTCGTCGAACTGCACGGCGAAGTCGTCGGATATGGGGATATTCAGGCAAACGGCTATATCGACCATTTCTTCGTATCAGGGCGCCATCCAAGGCAAGGTATTGGTGCGCTACTGATGAGCCGTATCCATGATGAAGCCGCAGCGCTGAGACCAAAAGAAATGACCTCAAATGTCAGCCTGACAGCGCAACCGTTTTTCGAGCATTATGGCTTTCAAGTGATCGAGCGGCGAAATGTGGAACTTGGCGGCGTCATGCTACCCAACGCATTGATGCGGAAAATTCTTTTTCTCTGAACGCCGTTTTTCGCCAAACAGTTGAGCAGGGTATTTTCTGTCGCGAGCAAACAGAACATCACGTAGCGGAGGCTTCCGGGAGCGACGGCATCGTTGCGCGCGCAACATCGATACATTGAATGGTTATTCCCATGCGCCTTACGGCCTTGACAAAGCCCGCAGCGCGGTGCCATCCGGAGCAAAGTTGTCGATACTCAACCAGGCCTTAATTGCTTCCCGACGAGAATCCCACTCGTTCCTTAGAAGAGAAAACCACGAGATGTCCATAGTGCGACCTTTCACAACAACAGCGTTACGCCAGACTCCCTCGGGCAAAAAACCATAACGACGTGCTGCTTGCATCGATGCAACATTTTTCGAGCAACACCTCCACACTAAGCGTCGATAACCCAATGTATCCATCGCGTACTGCATCAGCAAAAATATAGCTTCCGTGGACTGTCGGGTCCGTTGCAATAGCGGAGAGATCCAGATGCTGCCGATTTCAATTGCTCCGTCCATTGGAGCAACATCGCAAAGCGAAAGCCAACCATGAACCCGACCGGTGGCCTTGTCACGTAAAGCCCAGAAAGGCTGGTAGCTACGCCCGGAAAGTTCGTCGACCGTGCCTCTCATGGCATCGAAACTCGAAAAAGGCCCATAGCGCAAGTAAGAAAAGCTCGCGTCCGCGCCCCGCGCTGCCTCCCAAAGATCCGCAGTATGGCCTGTCGTCAGAGGCTCAAGCGTTATATAGTCGCCAGTAAACACCAGTCTTTCGGGAAAAGGTCTAGGGAGTGCCATGTAGTTCAAGTTAGTCTCCGAGCGCTTTACAACTGTATTTCTGCGGCGGCCAAGCAGCTTATCCGCTTCCCAAAGCTTGTGATCCCCGCCAGCGTGGCATTGTGATGTGTGACGATCTGACGCGCAGGCGCATGCGCTTTATCGTGTGTGGTGTGAGCGTCAGCCGCGATAATCACGTCATAGCCCAATGCAGCTGCCCTGCGTATCGACGTATCCACGCAAAATTCGGTGGCGTATCCACAAACGATCAGCCTTGAAACAGCTGACTCTTGCAGGACAGACTCCAACTCCGTGCGCAGGAATGCATCCGCAGTCGTTTTCGCCAGGATGCGGTCGCCTGGTGCCGTAATTAAGCCCTCCGCCAGACGCCAGCCGGGACTGCCCTTTTCCAGGGGTCCCGTTGAAGACTGATGCTGTATGAAAATGACCGGAATGGCGTTTTCACGAGCGCGCTCGCATAAGCCGTTGATTCGATCAACGACCGATGCGGCGCTGGAAGCCGCCGGCGACTTGTCGAAAAACTCGTGCTGCACGTCGATGACAATAAGGGCAGTAGACATAGGGAGCCACGAAGCTAAAGCGCCCAGCTTAACCGCAAATGCAAGCAGCAGAACGATACAAACCAAGGCAATGACCGCAGCGCCTTACCCCACCATCACGCTGCGCATGCGAAGCCTTGACCAGAAACCCAAACTGTCCCGAATGACCTTTTACGAGGAGCCGGGGGCTGGTGTGGGCTGGGCGGAATTTGAGCGCGCCGCGCGGGAAGTCCCGGAACGGGACCGCAGCGATATGGAGTCCAGCCCACACCAGCCCCCGGCGCCGGCAAAAGAAATCAAATATTCTGCTCCATGAACCGGCAAGCCACCCGTAACTTCTTCGCGTGATCCTCAAGATTACTCTCGATCCGGTACAACGGCCCCGCGATAGAAATCGCGTAATCATTCCCCGACACCTTCAGCGGCCACGCCAGCGCCCCCACATCCGCCATCGACTCACCCAGATTCGCAAACCAGCCCCGCTCACGCGAAGCTTCGATATCCGCCTCGATCGCGTCCAAAGTCACCAGCGTCCGCGCGTTATACGCCTGCAGCTTGCGCCCCGACAACAGCTTCTTGCGCTCATCCGCGCTCAGCGTCGACAACAGCGCCTTACCCAGCGAATTCGCATGCATGTCCTTCTGCGACCCCGCCACCGCCACATAACTGATCGGATGCGGCGACGCCAGCACATCCAGATACACCACACGGTTGTTCATCAAATCAAGCTTCGCGAACACAACGGTCTCGGACGTCGTATCGCGCAACTCCTCCAGACTGGGCAACACCTTCTCCAGAATCGGATCCGCCTTTGAAATACGCTGCGCCATCGCCAGCAAGCGCCCCGTCGGGTAATAACCCTGGCGACGCCCTGCTTCGTACAGATAACCCAGGCTGGCCAGCGTCCGCAACAACGCCAGGCAGCTGGAGACCGGGGCATCCAAATGCCGCGCCAGTTCGGACAGCGACAGCGGCTTTGTTTCGCGCGCGAACACCTCGATGATTTCAATTACCCGCAAAGCGGTCTTGACGTTCGTATCGGGTTTTTTCTCAGCGGCCACGGGTTCGTATCTATCGGTTGCAGTCAGGCCAGTATACCGGCAGGATCAGGCCAGCAACTGCCGTTTCGAAGCTTCATACTCATCGCGCAATTGCGCCACGATCTCGCGGGCGGGTTGAATCGTGGCGATATTGCCCACCCCTTGCCCGCTACCCCAGATGTCCTTCCACTTTTTGGGTTTGCCGACATCCATGCTGGCCCGGCCGCCCTCCGAAAGATTGTCCGGGTCCAGTCCCGCAGCGGCGATGCTGGGCTTCAGATAATTGCCGCTGACTCCGGTAAAGAACGGCGTATAGATAATGTCTGCCGCCGTCGCATCGACAAGCATCTGCTTGTAGCCGGGCACGGCGCTGGACTCTTCGGTCGCGATAAAGCGCGTGCCCATATAGGCAAGGTCGCAGCCCATGGCCCGGGCAGCCAGTATCCCGCTGCCGTTTGTAATGCATCCGGCCAGCACCACCAGACCGTCATACATTGCCTTGACTTCATTGACCAGCGCAAAAGGGCTCAGGGCGCCCGCATGGCCGCCGGCACCGGCGCACACCAATATCAGGCCATCGACACCGGCTGCCGCCGCCTTCCTGGCGTGGCGTATCGTCGTGACGTCGTGCAGCACCAGCCCGCCATATTCGTGCACGCGTTCGACGACACGCTCCGGCGAATGCAGCGAGGTGATGACGATGGGTACGCGATGGCGTACGCAGACTTCCAGGTCTTCTTCCAATCGGGGATTGGACTGGTGCACGATCAGATTGACGGCATAGGGCGCCACCTTGGCGTCGGGATTATTGGCGCGATACCGCGCTATGCCGTCTTCGATTTCAACAAGCCACTGCTCGAACACCTCTTGCGGACGGGCGTTCAACGCGGGGAACGAACCGACAATGCCGGCGCAGCACTGCTCAATGACAAGGGCGGGATTGGACACCAGGAACATGGGCGAGCCGATCACGGGCAGTGCAAGGCTTTCTTTGAGTTGTGCAACAGTGGGCATGTGAATCCAGTAAATTATATAAACACGAAGAACGTGTCGGACGTCGAAAAAGGGGAAGTCAGCAATAGTGTCAGCAATAGTTTATGCATGAAAATTTATGCATAAAAGGTACGGCTCGCTGGCAACGGCTTCACGCCACAACCGTGAGCATGCCTACCGTCTATCGCTGGGCGTTGTTCTTTCCGGCAGCGGCCTGGCGGTGTTCCGCCTTCCTGGCCTCGGCGCCCTGGCGGGTCAGGACCAGGACGTCGCTTTCGCCTTCTTGCGCCACCTCGCCGCGCTGGTTGATCAACTGGAAGCGCCGCCCCAGCTTGCCGCTGTTACCGCTTTTGCCCGGCTCCAGAGCCGTTATGGTCAGGCGCAGGAAGATGGTGTCGTTGACCAGTAGCGGCTTCAGGAAATTCCAATTGCGGAATCCCAGCATGGCGATCACCGAGTCGTGGAATATGCCCATTTCATGCAGCATGCCGGTACTTACGGCGATGCCCAGCACCCCGTGCACGACGCGCTCGCCATAACGGGTCGATCTGGCGAATTCGGCGTCAGCATGCAGCGGATTCCAGTCGCCCGACAGCATGGAGAAAAACGTCAGGTCTGTTTCGGTGATGGTGCGCCCTCCACTTTCGAAGGACTGATCTACCGCAAAGTCTTCAAAGTAATACGTCGTCATTGGTTTTGATTTCCTATGTGGCTCCGCGCGGGTGGCGCAGCGGCGGCCGGATCATCGTCCTGGGCCAGGTGCTGCAAGGCCATTTCGCGCAGCTTTCCGCGCTGGATTTTCGAGCCGTTGGCGCCTTCGGTGACCGGGTATTCATCCAGCACCCACACGTGTGCCGGCACTTTGAATGCCGCCAGCATCTTCGCGACGCCGGCGGTCAATTCCTGCTCTTGCAAGGCCCGGTCCGGATCCGCCAGCACAAAGGCCACGCAGCGCGCCTGGCCATTGATGTCCACGCCCACCACCTGTGCGTCGCGCACTCCTTGTTGTGTTTTCAGTGCGTCTTCGATTTCGACCGGACTGACCAGAAAGCCCGCCAGCCGCAATGCGTCGCCCTGGCGGGCCTGATAGACGAAACTGCCGTCCTCGCACAAATAGCCGATATCGCCGGTCGTGAAGTAGCCTTCTTTGTCGATGGCCTTGTCCGTGGCTTCCTGGTTGTTCAGGTAGCCTGTGAAGTTGGTGTCGGCGCGTATCTGGATGACGCCGCTTTGACCGGTCGGCAATATTTGGCCGGTTTCCGTGTCGCGTATACGTATCGAGGCATCGCGGCTGGCCGGCAGTCCGCCTCCCAGCAAACATTGCGGCAAAGGGGTACCGCGCTGTTGAATGGAAAACAGCGCCAACACTTCGCTGGATCCGTAAAGACCGTACAAGGGAATTTTCCTTGCCCACGCCTGTCGGCCGAAGTCTTCTGTACCCGGGTGGAACGCCGCGAAACCGAAGACGCGCGCCGAAGGAAAAGGGATGTCGCCTTGGACGTGCTTGATGAGCAACTGGAACATCTCATCGCTGCCGAATACGTGCGTGACCTTGTGCTCGTTGATGAGACGCGCCGCTTCGGCGCCATCGAACGTGTCCATCAGCACAACGGGCGCACCCGCGGCAAAGGCCGCCATCAGGGATGCAAAACCGAACACGCCGCAAAGCGGCAGTGCGGCAAGCAGGCACGCGCCTTCTTCTTCCAGGCCGTATGCCTGCGCCACGCGCTGGCTATGCAGCGCCAAGGTACGCTGGGGATGCATGACAAGCTTGGGTCCGCTCGTGGTGCCGGAGGTGGTGAACAATATGCTCAATGAGTCGGGCTGGCCGCGAACCGGCGGGCTGTCATTGGCCAGGCCGGCCAGATTGAAGGCAATCGCCGGCTTGCCGATCACCGTTTCCGGCAAGGCGTCCGCGACGCAATTCAAGACTGCGACACGCTCGAGGCTGTGCGCGGCTGCGGCATCGACGCCCGACAGCACCGCGGGGAAATCGATTTTGCGGAAGTTCAGCTCGAGGACCAGCAGTTTTGCCTGCGAGCGCTCAAGTATGTAGTCCAGTTCGTGCGAGCGGTAACGGGTGTTGACGCTGACCAGCGTGGCGCCGATATGGGCAAGGCCAAAATACAAGGCCAGCCACTCGATGCGATTGACCAGCCATACCGCCACCTTGTCGCCAGGCCCTATGCCCTGCGCATCCAGCCACAGCGCCGTCTTGCGGCTCATGTCGGCGAACTGGCGATAGCTGATGTTGCGATCGCCGTCGATGAAGGCAATATCGTCCGGCCCCGCCTGTACGCGACGCGCCAGCAGCTCCGGCATGCTTGAAAACAGGGACATCGTCAGTACAGCTCCATGAGTTTCGCGTTGTCGGAAAGTTCTTCAGGCAGCGCCTCGCGGATAATGGCTCCGGATTTCATGACCACCACGCGGTCGGAAATCTTCAGTGCTTCCTTTACGTTCTGCTCCACCAGCAGTATGGACATGCCTGTATCACGCTGCAGTTGCCGTATGGGCTGCAACAAGTCCTGGAATAGTTTGGGCGCCAGGCCTATGGACGGCTCGTCCATCAGCAGGCAGCGCGGCCGGCTCAGTAGGGCGCGCCCGATGGAGGCGATCTGCTGCTGACCGCCCGACAGCGTTCCGGCGCGTTGCTGGTAGAAGGTATGCAGGGCGGGCAAGACCGACATGACCCAGTCCATTCGTTCTTTGCGGAGATCTTTGGGCACGCCGGCCGCCCACAAACCCATCTTCATGGTCTCGGCCACGGTAAGCCCGGGAAATACGCCCCGGCCTTCCGGCACCAGGGACAAGCCGGCGGCGGTCAGTGCGCGCGGCTCGATGTGGCCCAGCGGCTTGTCATCCAGGTACACCTGCCCGCCTTGGCGGGGAACAAGGCCGAACAAGCTTTTCAACAACGTGGATTTGCCGGCGCCGTTATGGCCTATCAGGCAAAGCACCTCGCCCGCGTGCAGCGAGAAGTTGAAGCGATCGAGAACCGGCCGTCCGCCGTAGCCGACAACCAGGTTTTCTGTACGCAGTACGGTGCCTGTCATGCCGCCTGTTCTCCGAAATAAATCGCCGCCAGGTGTGGATCTTTCAGGACGGTGTCCGGGTCGCCGTCAGCCAGCAGCCTGCCCTGGTCCAGGAACGCGATACGGTCGGAAATGCCGATGACGATGTCCAGGTTGTGCTCGATGATGCACACGGTGACACCGTTCCTGACCTCGTTGCGCAGCAGCTCCAGAAAGTGCTCGTAGGACCCGCGGTCCAGTCCCGATGCGGGCTCGTCGAGCAACCACATTTTTGCGTCGGTTGCCATGATGCGCGCCAAGCTCAGGAATTTGCGTTCCGCATAGGCAAGATCGATGGCGCGCGTCTTGGCCTTGTTGATCAAACGCGTGCGCGTCAGAATGTCCATGGCTCTTTCTTCGCGGGCCTTGCGCCCGACGCGACCCCCGGCCTGCCAGATCCATGAGGCAGGCTCCATCACGGTCAATATGTTTTCTTCGACCGTCATGTGATTGAACAGGCGCAGATCCTGGAAGCTGCGCGCGATGCCTTGGCGCGCGATCTGCCAATGCGGTTTGCCGACAATGGACTCGCCCTGCCACAGAATGTCGCCGCTGCTGGGCGCCAGATGGCCGGTGATCAAGTTGAACAAGGTCGTCTTGCCGGCGCCATTTGGGCCGACCAGCGTGGTGATCACGCCGGCCCGCATATCGATGGAGACGTTATTGGTGACCTGCAGGCCGCCGAAATTCTTGTTCAGGTTGCTGATGCGCAGCAGGACCAGGGCATCGTCGGTGTTCATTGGGCCACCTCTTTTTTGCCGGAACCAACCAGGCCGCCCGGGCGAAAGATCATCAGCAGCACCATGGCCGTGCCGTAGGCAATCTGCTGGATCGAGCCGATTTCGGTTTGCGGCAGAAACCACATATAGCTGAACAGGCTGGGCAGCAGCATAAGCAACACCGTGCCCACGACGGGCCCCATCAGCGTGCCCGTGCCGCCTATGATGACCATGGCCATCAGCAGCACCGACGTATCCAGCATGAAGCTTTCTACGTTGATGAATCCCAGATAGAAGGCGTAAAGGGCTCCGGCGACCGCGGCAAGCGCCGAGGAAATGACGACGGACAAGGTCTTGATGACGGCCACATTCTTGCCGAATGCGTGCGCCGCCGATTCGCTGTCGCGTATGGCCTTGAGGCTTCTTCCGAAGCTGGAACGCAACAAAGCGCCCGTAATGAGGATGACCAGCACAAGGCAGCCGACGGCCAGCAACAGGAACTCCACCGGATCGCTGACCGCATGGCCGAAGAGGTCGGCGGGCGGGATGCCGATGACCCCGCCCAGCCCGCCGGTGAAAGATTTCCATTCGGCGAAGATGGTCACGCCCAGCACCTGCAGGCCCAGCGACGCGGCAACAAAGTATTCGCCACGCACGCGCAGCGCCGGCAGAGCCAGCACCAGTGACAGCGCGCCGGCCACCACCATGGCCACGGGTATTGCCAGGAACAGCGACGCGCTGAAATTCAATGCAAAGTAGGCGGCCGTATAAGCGCCCACCCCGAAGAATATTGCGTGCGCCATGGAGAAAATGCCGGCGTACCCCATGATGAAGTTCAGTGTAATGGCCAGCACCGCATTGATACAGATGAGCGTCGCGAGATTAAGCAAATAGGCAAGCATGCGTTCGGACCTTCAAGTGGAAATGGCGCGGCCGAAGAAACCGGAAGGGCGCAGCACGATGAAGAAAAACAGCACAATGAATGTGACCGCTTCGCTCCACTGCGGGCCCAGATACATCAGGGCCAGGTTTTCGCTCATGCCCAGCAACAGGCCCGCGCAGGCCGCGCCTCGCAAGCTGCCGACTCCGCCCACGATGGTGGCCGCCAGGCTGATCAGCATGACGTGATGGGCAACTGCCGGGTTCAGCCCTGAACTGGCGGCGCTGAGTATGGCGGCCGGCACGGCCAGCAAGGACCCCAGTGCGAACACGATGGTGGACAAGCGCCGTGGACTCAAGCCGTAGACGCGGACAAGCTCGGGGTTCTCGGACAGCGCGCGCAAGCCCATGCCCACATGCGTGCGCATCAGAAACAACTGCAGCGCCCCAAAAAATACCAGCGCGCAAACAATGGCAATGCCCGACAGCGGCGACACATACAGACCCGGAAACAGCTCGACGCTGCGCGACAGCGGCGTGCTTACCGACACGAAGCCGCGGCCGAAAATCATGCCCACCAGGTTCTGAACGATGATGCCCATGCCCAGCGACGCCACGAACACGGTGAAGAAGGATCCCTCGTGACGCTGTATGGGCGCATAAACGAGGCGATCCAGCAGCACGCCGAACATGACGGCTGCCAGCGTGGCGGCCAGCACCGCCAGCAGCCAGTGCATCTGCGCCACGGAGTACACGTAATAGAAGACGTAGGCAGCAATGGTGAAAGTCGAACCATGCGCAAAGTGGAACACTTTGGTCGATCCGAAAATCAGCGAAAAGCCAACCGCAATCAGCGCATACAAGGCGCCAACCTGTACCCCGTTGATCAGAAGCTGCAGCAATAGCATGGCGCAACCTTACTCGGCGACGACCGAAACCACCTTGCCGCCGGCTCCGTCTATTTCATTGATCTGCATCGGGCTGACCACTGTTCCGTTGTCGGCGAACGTTACCTTGCCGCCCACCAGATCAAAAGTCTTGGTCTCGATGCGCTGGGCCAGCAGATTTTCGCCGGTAATGGGCTTGCCCTTCTTCTGGAGCTCGTGCGCCAGCAGTCCGAACAGGCGGACCGCGTTGTAGTAATTTGCGATGTAGGCGGTGGGCATCTTGTCGTGCTTTTTCTTGAAGTCGTCGACAAAGCGCTTGGTCACCGGGTCGGATGAATTCCAGTCGATATTCTGCGTGGTGTACAGCGCGCCCTTTGCTTCAGGCAATACGGCCATTTCCGGAACGGAAAAGGCGGTATAGCTGACGAACTGCTGCTTGATGCCGTTATCGCGGAATTGCTTGACGATTTGCGCCTGTTGCGAGCCGTAGGAAGCGATATAGACAACGTCGGGATTGGCTGCGCGCACGCGTGCCGCAATGCCGCTGAACTGTTGCGCGGTGGCCGGCACCGACAGCGCTTCGATGAGCTCGCCGCCCGCCTTGGGCAGGCTGTCAGTGAGTTCCTTGCGTATCCCCTCACCCAATGGGTCGTCGACATAGACCAGCACGAAACGCTTGAGATTGCGCTCGTTGATCAAATAAGGCAGCACGGCCTTTACTTCATAGTTCGCCAGCGGAATGATGTTCCAAAAGTAAGGCCCCAGGTCGGCCAGGTCGGGGCCGACGCCGCCGCCATTGATGGCCACAGTCTTGCTGCGGCTGGCGGTTGTGGAGATGGCTTTCGATACACCGGTGAACGCGGACAGCACATACGGGACTTTGGCCACGTTGACCAGCTTGTTCATGCCGATGACGCCTTGCTGCGGCAAGGCCTGGCTGTCTTCATACTGGATCTGCAACGTTCCGTCGATAAGCTTGTCGGCATTGATGTGTTCGGCCGCCAGATTCGCCCCGGAGCCGAAGATGTCGCCGTAAGTGGCATTGGGCCCGCTGAGGGGAAACAGCGCCCCTATGGTGACGTCCGCCGCATGGACCGCAGCGCCCCATGCCGCAAAAGAAAGCAAACCAGCCGAGAAAATCCGTTTGATAACAATCATTGCCGTCTCCAGAACAGTGCGGCGGGTTCGTCACGATGATGACCCGTCCGTCAATATTTTTTCGCCTTGCTCGCTGCAGTGTGCCCCGCCACCGCCGGGGCGACAATTAATATTTAAAAAAGTGGGTCTTCAGACCCATGAATGTTCGGGCAAACACCTAGGAGGGTGCGGCGCACCCTGGCGTGTCAGGACCAGAGCGTCCGTTTGGCCGTATCAACGGCCCGTGAAACGGGGCGCGCGCTTCTCGCCGAAGGCCACCATGCCTTCCCGGTAATCGTCCGTGTAGCCGAGCTCGCGCTGCAGCCTTGTCTCGTGGTCCATCTGCGCCTCCAGCGTATTGTCGCCCGAGGCGTAGAGCGCCTGTTTGGTTGCCGCATAGGCACGGGTCGGGCCGTTGGCAAGAAGCTCCTGCAACGCGACCAGCCGCGACTCCAGTTCATCGTCGGGAATGCAGCGCCAGATAAGCCCCCATTCTTCTGCCTTTCGTGCGCTGACGGGTTCCGCAAACAGGGCCGCGCCCATCGCCCGTTGCGTACCGACCATGCGCGGCCAAAAATAAGTGCCGCCCGCGTCGGGCAATAGCCCTATCTTGCTGAAGGCCTGTATGAACTTGGCCGACTCCACCGCAAAGACAATGTCGCAGGACAAGGCCACGCTGGCGCCCGCCCCAGCCGCCACCCCATTGACCACGCAGACCACGGGCACGGGCAAGGCGCGCAATCTGAGCACCAGCGGACGGTAATTGTTTTCCAGGCCCAGACCGAGGTCGCGCTTCTGCCCCGGGGGCAGCGGCTTGCGTTCGGACAGGTCCTGGCCGGCGCAAAAGCCTCGTCCGGTAGCGGTGATGATCACTCCGCGCAGATCGTCGCGGGACTCCATGAAGGACAGGGCCGCCTTGATGTCGTCGTGCATGATCTGCGTGAAACTGTTCAGGGTATCCGGGCGATTCAGGGTAATGCGTCCGACGCCGTCCTGGTAGTCGAACCTGATGTGCTGGTATTCGTGAGCCATGCTGTTCCTTTTTTGCTTATACGGCGCAGATACACGCCTAGTGCAATCTAACAAGACAAGAGCCGCCATGGCAATCTTGTTTTATGGAAGCCGGCATTAAAGCTGCGCAAACGGAAATGCGGGGCGCCTGCGATTTAACGTAAGCGCCAATTGGCATACGGACTTGCGTGTGGTATCATTGTCTTGCTAACGCAGGTGCAGCAAGCAATAACAATACCCTACTCCCACCGGGAACCCCGGCACCATGCGCCCAGACGGCGTCGCGTCGCACTATTCATCCTGTGGCCTCATCAAGGCCAGGGACGCCGCCTCAGGTTGCGGTTTACGCCACACCTGACCATCGAACTTCGGTTCGCAATCGCAGCAATCGTACCTTGGACCCGGCCTACGCCATCCTGCGAAATGGCGCTGCCATTTCCGGTACTTATACTGCACAACGATGCCGCGACATCGCATCATGCCCGCCATCGAATGATACGCAACGCGAGTTCGACACGCCGGCGCTCTATTAATTTTTACAGGAATATTTTATGGCTAAAGAAGAACTGATTGAAATGGGCGGTTTGGTTACAGAAGTTTTGCCCGACTCCCGGTTCCGCGTAACGCTGGACAACGGCCACCCGGTCGTCGCCTACACGGGCGGAAAAATGCGCAAGCACCACATACGTATTCTTGCCGGCGATAAGGTTTCGCTTGAAATGTCGCCCTACGATCTGAGCAAAGGCCGGATCACTTTTCGCCATATCGCAGGCCGCGCGCCTGGCGGTCCAAGCCAGCGCCGCCGTTAATAAGAATAATATGCGCTGAATCTCTCCCGGATGCCCTTGCGGGCATGACGGCGAGGCCGGCGGCCAAGCGCAACCACCCCTGCGGCGGGCACCAAAGGCTATACAATCGGTCAACGATTAAATGCCCAAGGAGTGCTCGTGACCTGCATGCTGCCCACTGCCGACGCCCTGTCGGACCTTCCCGAATGGACGGCTTTCGAAGACGCCGCCCGGAATTCCCCCATCCATGTCGACAGCTTGCGGCTGATCCAGGCGGCCGGCATAAGCCTGGACGTCAGCGGGCAGGGCAGCTCACCCGCACTGGATGCCGCCACCGAGGCATTGCTTGCAGCCCGCCACTTCGAGGACCTACGCAACGGCCTGCTGGAAGGCGGCATTGCCAACGTTACGGAAGAACGCGCAGCCTGGCACTCTGCCTTGCGCGCCCCGGCCCCTATCGATGAAATCACGGCCGAACGCCAACGCCTGAACGAGTTCGTGCGCCTTGCCGATTCCGAGCGCCGCTGGCGCAATATCGTGCATATCGGCATCGGCGGCAGCGACTGGGGCGTGCGCTTGGCCGTCACGGCTTTCGGCTACGCAAGCACATGGCGCCAGGTCCATTTCGTGGCCAATATCGACGGTCACGCCATCCAGGGCGGCCTGTCCGGCCTGGATCCTCACGACACCCTCATCGTGCTTGCCTCCAAGTCGTTCACCACTGCCGAAACACTGCAGAACGGCCAGCGTGCGCTGGAATGGCTGCAGGCGTCCGGTGTCGAAAATCCATACAAGCAGATCGTGGCCATTACCGCCCGGGCCGATGCCGCGCGCGCATGGGGCGTGCCCGACGCGCATATCTTCAAATTGTGGGACTGGGTGGGCGGGCGCTTTTCCTTATGGTCGGCCGTCAGCCTGACCACCGCCCTGGCTGTCAGTGCCGACGTGGTGGCCGGCATGCAGGCAGGCGCCGCTGCCATGGACGCCCATTTCGCCGAGGCGCCGGTGGCCGGCAATGCGCCCATCCAGATGGCAATTTCCGGCATCGTCAACCGCAGCACCCTGGGCTACGGATCGCTCAATATCGCGCCCTATGACTTCCGGCTTTCCAACCTGGTTCCCTATATCCAGCAGCTGGAAATGGAATCGCTGGGCAAATCCGTGAACTTGGCGGGCGATCCGGTGGGCGTGCCCACCGGTCCGGCTGTGTGGGGCATGCCGGGCACCGATGCCCAGCATACGTTTTTCCAGTGGCTGCATCAGGGGAGCGACGGGGCCCCGGTTGATTTCATCGTCTGCGAGCACGCCGATCACGGCTGGCCCGAGCACCATCAAAGCCTGCTGGCCAACTGCCTGGCGCAGCGCGAAGCATTATTGAAAGGCAAAACGTACGATCAGGCGCTGAAAGAATGCCTGCAATCCGGTATTCCGCAAGAAAAGGCCAGCTGGCTGGCCCGCCATCGGGTTCATGCGGGCGGGCGCCCGTCCAATCTCATCGTACTGCCGCGTTTATCGCCCTATACGCTTGGCGCCCTGCTGGCCCTGTACGAGCACAAGGTCTTTGTGCAAGGGGTTATCTGGGGCATCAATCCCTTCGATCAGTGGGGAGTGGAATACGGCAAGGTGCTGGCCAAGGGCATAGGCAGCGAATTGGCGGGCAAGACGCCGGTCGATCCTGACCACGACGCTTCCACGACGCACTGGATAGAAACATTCAAGCAGCAGTTTTAGGGCGGCGCGTTCCCAAATAGGTGCCCAGCAGTATGCCGGCCACTCCTGCCAGATGCCAGACGGTGAAGGGCTCGCCCAGCAACAGCATGGCGAAGCCCACGCCGAAGACCGGGATCCAGTACTGGAATACCGACGTACGCGCCACGCCCAGTTCGGCAATGGCGCGGTTCCACAGCATGTTGCATATGGCCGTGGCCACGATTCCTGTAAACACAAGCAGGGTCAAGGGCCATAGCCCTGGCAGCAACAAGGCTTCCAGGCTGAACTCCACGGTATCGCTGAAGAACAGATGTATGCTGAGCAGTACGGCGCCTATGGTGTAAATGAAGGTGCTGATCACCAGCGCATTGAACTGGCGGGCCAGGTTCTGGATGAGCATGCCGCCCACCACAAAGGTGAACATCGCCGCGAATATCTGCACATCGCCCACGCTTGCGCCCGCCAACTGGGCTTGCGAGCCGCTGAAGACCACGGCAAATACGCCCCCGAAGCCCATGGCGATGCCCAGCAGACGCACACCGGTCAGCGCTTCACGAAAGACAAGCGCCGCCAGGATCGATGCCACCAAAGGACTCAGCGCCATGATGAGCGACGAATTGGTGGCGCTTGCCGTCTGCATGCCGGTGGTGAACAGGATTTGATTAACGTAGACCATAAGCACGCCGCAGGCAATGAAACGCAGCCATTGCCCGGCCGTTATGCTGAGCAGACGCACCGGACGACGCGACCATGCCAGAGTCAGGTTGATGACGATTGCCGCAAGAACCATGCGCAGGCAGGCGACGATCAGCGGATCGAGGTAGCCGGTCAGGACCTTGACCGCCGAAATATTCAAACCCCAAATCGCCATGGTGCCAATCAACAGCAATTGCATTCTGACAGGATTCATTGCGGGCTTGAAATGGTCTGGTTGGGGTCAAGCATATCAGGTCCGAAGCCACTTGTAAGCGCGTCCGGTTTCGATCAGTCCTAGACCCGCTGGAATATTCCCGCGGCTCCCATGCCGGTACCCACGCACATGGTCAGCATGCCGTACTCCAGATTCCGCCGGCGCAATCCGTGTATGACGGTGGCTGCGCGTATGGCGCCCGTGGCCCCCAGAGGATGGCCCAGGGCGATCGCGCCGCCCAGCGGATTGACGATATCCGGGTTCAGGTCAAGGTCGCGGATGACGGCCAGCGACTGCGCCGCAAACGCTTCGTTAAGCTCTATCCAGCCCATTTGATCCAGTCGCAGGCCTGCCTGCTTCAAGGCATGGGGAATCGCTTCTTTGGGGCCTATGCCCATTATTTCCGGCGGCACGCCCTTGACGGCGAAGGACACGAAGCGCGCCAGAGGCGTCAGCCCATGGGCCTGCAGCGCGCGTTCGGATACGACCAGCAAGGCGCCGGCTCCGTCGGATATCTGGGAACTGTTACCCGCCGTAACGCTGCCCCGCGCGGCAAAAGCGGGACGCAGTTTTGCCAGGGCCTGCATGCTGGTGTCAGCGCGCGGGCCTTCGTCGAGCGTGACTGTTTTATGGCTTACAACGATTTCACCTGTATCCAGGTCGGGCCGGCGGCTTATGACATCGATGGGCAGGATCTCGTCGGCGAATTCGCCGGTCTGCTGGCCGGCGATCGCGCGCTGGTTGGATTGCAGGGCAAAGGCATCCTGGTCTTCGCGCGAGACTTTCCATCGGGCGGCAACCTGTTCAGCCGTGAGCCCCATGCCGTATGCGATGCCCAGGTTCTCATCGTCGGAAAAAATACGCGGACTGAACGATGTGCTGACCCCCATGGTGGGCACCAGGCTCATGGATTCGGTGCCCGCCGCGATAATGACGTCGGCTTCGCCGACCCTTATGCGGTCCGCGGCCATCGCGATGGCGGTCAGCCCCGATGCGCAGAAGCGATTGACGGTAACGCCCGCTACGGAGGATGGCAGCCCGGCCAGCAGTGCGCCGATGCGCGCCACGTTAAGGCCTTGCGGCCCTTCGGGTATGGCGCAGCCCACAATGGCGTCTTCAATGGCCGCCGGATCCAGGTCGGGCACCTGCGCCAGCAAGCCCTTGATGACGGTGGCCAGCAGTTCGTCGGGACGAGTATGTGAAAAAACACCGCGCGGCGCCTTGCCGATGGGACTGCGTGTTGCCGCGACAATATAGGCTTGTTGCAATATGGTCATGCATGACTCCGTTAGGGCCTGTTCTTGGCTAATCAGTTTCGGACCGGCTTGCCGGTTTCCAGGATGCCCGCGATGCGCTCTTGCGTCTTGGGCTGGACCAGCAGCTCCAGGAAAGCTTCGCGCTCACGTCTCAGCATCCAGGCCTCGTCCACCAGCGATCCCGGATCGACGTCGCCCCCGCACATGACGTAGGCCACTTTCTCGGCCACCGCAAAATCGTGTTCGGAGATATAGCCGCCCACCTTCATGTTGAGCAGCTGGGCCTTGAGCGTGGCAATGCCGTCCCTGCCGGCTACCGGAAATCGTTGCGGCAAGGGCGCGCGCCAACCCGCTTCGGCCAGCGCATGGGCCTGGCGTGCCGCCACATAAAGCAATTCGTGGCGATTCATGACGATCGGGTCCGAGGCGTGCAGATAGCCCATCTTACGCGCGTCCAGTGCCGACTTGGAGACCTGGGCACTAGCGACCGCCAAGGCAAATTTCTTGACGAAGGCCAGCAGGGGCGCATCGGGCGCGGCCTCGGCATGCAGCTCGGCGGCTCGCCGTGCACAAAAAGCCAGGCCGCCTGCACCGGGCACCAACCCTATGCCGACCTCGACAAGACCAATGTATGTTTCAAAGTGGGCGACGCGCCTAGAGCAATGCACCGCCAATTCGCAACCGCCGCCCAGGGCCAGGCCGGCCAGCGCCGCCACCACAGGAACTTGCGCATAGCGCAGGCGCAAGACCATGTCCTGCATTTCGCGCTCTATCGGTTCCACGGCGGCGGCGCCGCCTTCAAGAAATGCTGGCAGCATGGCTTTCAGATCGGCGCCGGCAGAAAATGGATCGTCCAGCTGGCCGATGACAAGGGCCTTGTACGAGGCCTCGGCCAGGCTGACCGCATGCACGATGCCGCGCACCACCCCTGGGCTCAATGTGTGCATCTTGGTCTTGAACGACAGAATCAATACGTCCTGGGGGTGCGGCGCGGGAAGGGTCCAGCACCGGACGGCGTCATTCTCGTACACCACCGCCGGATCCAGGCTTGCGGCTTCGCCCACAAGACGCGGTGCGCCGATTTGCCTATGGTACACGGGCAAGGCGCTGCGATCTTCGTAGCGCTTTTCGCGCGGGCTCCATGAACCGGCCGGGGTATGCACGCCTTGTGCTTGCCAGACCGGGCCACGGACCGCCCACTGCGGCAGCGGTTCGCTGGACAGCGTCTTGCCGGCCTGGATGTCTTGCTGGATCCAATTGGCCACCTGGTGCCAGCCCGCCGCCTGCCAGATTTCGAAAGGGCCTTGAGCGTGGCCGAAGCCCCATTTCATGGCCAAGTCCACCTGGCGCGCCGTATCGGCGATATCTTCCAGATGAACCGCGCTGTAGTGAAAGCTGTCGCGCAGTATCGCCCACACGAACTGCGCCTGAGGATGATCCGAATCGTGCAGCGCCTTGAGTTTCTTTGCTGGATCGCGCTCGGCCAGCATCTCGGCCACAGCCGGATCGATCTTGGTCTCGGCAGGCACGTATTCTTTCTTGGCGGGATCCAGCCTGAGTATGGCCTTGCCTTCTTTGCGGTAGAAGCCGGCACCGCTTTTCTGGCCCAGGGCCCCCTGTTGTATAAGCCCGTTCACCACTTCCGGCACGCCGAAATGGGCATGGAACGGGTCTTGCGGCAGCTGGCCCTGCATGGTGCCTATGACGTGCGCCAGGGTGTCCAGGCCGACGACATCGGCAGTGCGGAAGGTGCCCGACTTGGCACGGCCCAGGCGTGTACCGGTGAGCTCGTCGACCAGCTCGTAGGGCAGCCCAAATCTTTCAGCCTGGACGAACACCGACAGAATACCGAAAACGCCGATCCGGTTGCCGATGAAGTTGGGCGTGTCTTTGGCGCGCACGACGCCCTTGCCCAACTGCGACACCAGAAAGGTCTCCAGCAGGTCCAGCAAGGCGGGCTCGGTGTCGCTGGTGGGGATGAGCTCGACCAGGGCCATATAGCGGGGTGGATTGAAGAAATGCACGCCGCAGAACCGGTGACGCAGCGACTCTGGCAAGGCCGCCGCCAGTTGGGTAATGGAAAGGCCCGAAGTATTGCTGGCAATGATGGCATCGCGCTTGATGGCCGGCGCCAGCTTTTGATAGAGGTCGCGCTTCCAGTCCAGCCGTTCGGCAATGGCCTCGATGATCAGGTCGCATTCCGCGAGGCGATCAAGGTCGTCCTCGTAGTTGGCAGGAATAATGAGGTCCGCGAGTTCCGGCGTGCCCAGCGGCGCCGGATTGAGCTTGGCAAGCTGGGCGATTGCGCGCTTGGCAATGCCGTTCTTGTCGCCGTCCTTGGCGGGCAGGTCGAACAGCACCACGGGCACGCCCGCATTGACGCAGTGCGCCGCAATTTGGGCGCCCATGACGCCGGCGCCGCATACGGCCACCTTCCGTATGTGGAACCGGGCTGCTTCAGTCAGCGCTTGTTGACCGGATTGACCAGACTGCATATACATACCTCCAGGGGAAACAGGTGAGCCGGGCGGCACGGCCGGCTAAGGCGGCCATTCCCAAATGTACTCGATATGGGAAACGCCGGGCTACCGTAGAATAGTGTCAAAATCCACTGGAAGTCCTCGTTTGTTATGGCCCGATTGCCACGTCTTTATGCTCCGCAAATTCCGCAGCTTGTACAGGCGGAGTTCGCGCGTCCGCTGGCCGCTGTATCCGACCCCAGCCCTTCGGCCGAACTGGACCGCCTGCTGGAATGGCTGCAACGCGACGCCCGGGAATACAAAGTCGCCGTGCACGGCTGGCTATTGCTGAACGATCGCATTACTTTGCTCGCAACCCCGCCCGATGCGCAAAGCCTGTCGCGGCTGATCCAGGCGCTGGGCCGTCGCATGGCCACGCATATGCGCCACGGGCGCGTCTTTGCCGGCCGTTATCGCAGCGCGCTGGTTGAACCGGGAACCTGGGTACTGCCCGCCATGGTCTGGCTGGATTCCCTGCCCGTGCAATTGCACTATGTCGACAGGGCCGAAAGCTGGCCCTGGTCGTCGGCGGCCGCGCACACCGGCGCGCATGCCGGCTCACCGCTGGGCTTGCCCGCCGGTGGCGGCGCGCTGCTGACCGATCACGTCGACTACTGGCAAGATGGCAATACACCTTTTGCGCGCGAGGCGAATTATCGGGAACGAATGCAGCGCGGCTTGTCGGCGGCGCAACACCGCCGTATCGAGCAAACGCTGTTTGGTCAATGGGCATTGGGCGAAGCGGCTTTTCTGGCGAAGCTATCAAGCTCGGCCACACGCCGACTGGCGCCGGCTGCCCGCGGCCGCCCACGCAAAGCAGAAAACATCGATTTGTAGCGCGATCATATAAAAAATTTTGCCCCTTACTGGTGCGTACCCGATGCACCATGAAGAAACATGAACGTTTCGTCGTGAAAGTTTCTTCTTTAATTTCAGTGAATTAAGTACGTCCCCATTTTTAATGAGTGAAAATATAATTCTTTTTATTTAGGGACGCACCCCAATTTTTTTGCTTGTAAAAGCAATTCGTTGGCGGTATCTTAGCCTTACTGCACTGCACCAAACTCATTGCACGCCGGCAAGGTCCCTCCGAACCTGCACGGCGCTTGATCATCCGGTGCCAATCGACCTGCGAGTCCTTCTATGTCCAAGTCTCTAACCGATATGTCTCTTCCTGCCTGTACGCCGGATGCGCCCCGCTCCGGCGCGCCCGCTGCTCGCAAACCCACAGTGGTGCCCGCCATGCCCGTTCCGTTGAAGGTTTCCGGCCTGGCGCCGACAGCCCAGGGGCTGTACAGCCCGGCCAACGAACACGACGCCTGCGGCGTGGGCTTTGTTGCGCACATAAAGGGCAAGAAAAGCCACTCCATCATCCAGCAAGGGCTCAAGATCCTTGAAAACCTTGACCATCGCGGCGCGGTAGGCGCCGACGAGCTCATGGGCGACGGCGCAGGCATACTGATCCAGATTCCGGACGCCTTGTACCGCGAAGAAATGGCCGCGCAGGGAGTTGAATTGCCACCGCCCGACGAGTACGGCGTGGCCATGGTCTTCCTGCCCAAGGAAATCGCTTCCCGCCTGGCCTGTCAGCAGGAACTCGAACGCGCGGTGCGCGACGAAGGCCAGGTCGTATTGGGCTGGCGCGACGTACCTGTGGACCGCGACATGCCCATGTCGCCTACAGTGCGGTCCTGTGAGCCGGTAATACGCCAACTGTTCATCGGGCGCGGCAACGACATCATGGTGCCCGACGCGCTGGAACGCAAGCTCTATGTCATCCGCAAGACTGCCAGCCACGCCATCCAGCACATGCACCTGGCGCACGGCCAAGAATATTTCGTGCCGTCCATCTCGGTGCGCACAGTCGTCTACAAGGGCCTGCTGCTGGCCGATCAGGTCGGCAGCTATTACCGCGACCTGGCCGATACCCGCGCGGTATCGGCATTGGCCATGGTGCACCAGCGTTTTTCGACTAACACCTTCCCCGCCTGGCCATTGGCGCATCCTTACCGCATGATCGCGCATAACGGCGAAATCAATACGGTCAAGGGCAATTTCAACTGGCTGCGCGCCCGCGAAGGCGTTATGCAATCCGCCGTGCTGGGCGAAGACCTGCCCAAGCTCTACCCTATTGTCTACGAAGGCCAGTCCGATACGGCAACGTTCGACAATTGCCTGGAACTGCTGGTCATGTCGGGCTATTCGCTGGCCCATGCCATGATGATGATGATTCCCGAAGCCTGGGAACAGCACACCGGCATGGACGAGAACCGCCGCGCCTTCTACGAATACCATGCCGCCATGATGGAACCATGGGACGGCCCAGCCGCGGTAGCGTTTACCGACGGGCGCCAGATCGGCGCAACGCTGGACCGCAACGGCCTACGTCCCGCACGGTATCTGATTACCGACGACGACATGGTGATCATGGCGTCCGAAGCCGGCACCTTGCCTATACCCGAGCACCGTATCATCAAGAAATGGCGTCTTCAACCGGGCAAGATGTTCCTGATCGACCTGCAGCAAGGCCGCATCATCGATGATGCCGAAATCAAGTCGCAACTGGCCAATACACGGCCATATCGCCAGTGGATCGAGCGCCTGCGCCTGAAGCTGGAATCGCTGCCCGCCCAGGCCGCCGACCATGCCGCCGCACCCAAAGTGGCCTCCTTGCTGGACCGCCAGCAGGCTTTCGGCTGGACCCAGGAAGACTACAAATTCATTCTGCAACCCATGGCCCTGTCCGGCGAAGAAGCCATGGGGTCCATGGGCAACGATGCGCCGCTGGCGGTATTGTCGAACCGCGCCAAGCCTTTCTACAACTACTTCCGCCAACTGTTTGCGCAGGTTACCAATCCGCCCATCGACCCGATACGCGAACAACTGGTGATGTCGCTGGTGTCCTTTATTGGCCCCAAGCCCAATCTGCTGGACATCAACAACGTCAATCCGCCGTTGCGCCTGGAAGTCACCCAGCCGGTGCTGGACAGCGCAGCCATGGCGCAGATACGCAACATCGAGAAAATCACCTCGAACAAATTCCGCAGCTTCGAGCTGGACATCACCTACCCCACCGCCTGGGGTCCCGACGGAATCGAAGCCTGTATCGCGTCGCTTTGCTCTAATGCATCCGATGCCGTGCTCAGTGGCTATAACATTCTGTTGATCAGCGACCGCAATATCGACAGCGAGCGCGTGGCCATTCCCGCACTGCTGGCCACATCGGCCATACATCTGCACTTGATACGGGCCGGCTTGCGCACCAAGACCGGGCTGGTCGTGGAAACCGGTACGGCTCGCGAAGTGCATCACTTCGCCTTGCTGGGAGGCTATGGCGCCGAAGCCATCCACCCCTATCTCGCGCTGGAATCGCTGGCCGCCATGGATCAGCCCGATGTGGCGATCAAGAACTACATCAAGGCCATCGGCAAGGGCCTGAACAAAGTCATGTCCAAGATGGGCATCTCCACCTACATGTCCTACACAGGCGCCCAGATCTTCGAGGCGGTGGGCCTGAACAACAGCCTGGTCAGCAAATACTTCACCGGCACGCCCAGCAATATCCAGGGCATAGGCATTTTCGAAGTCGCCGAGGAAGCCCTGCGCGTGCATCGCGCGGCGTTCAGCACCGACCCGGTATTGAGCAATGCGCTGGACGCCGGCGGCGAATACGCCTGGCGCGTGCGTGGCGAAGAGCATATGTGGTCGCCCGACTCCATCGCCAAGTTGCAGCATGCCGCGCGCGCCAATAATTACAGCACCTACAAGGAATATGCCCAACTGATCAACGACCAGTCGCGCAGCCACATGACACTGCGCGGCTTGTTCGAGTTCAAGGTCGATCCCGCCCGCGCCATTCCTTTGAACGACGTGGAACCGGCCAAGGAAATCGTCAAGCGTTTTGCAACGGGCGCTATGTCGCTGGGTTCCATCTCCACCGAAGCGCACACGGTGCTGGCGGTTGCCATGAACCGTATCGGCGGCAAGTCCAATACAGGTGAAGGCGGCGAAGACGAGTTGCGCTACCGCGCCGAAATGCGCGCCGGCAAGAGCACCATCAAGAAGGGCGACACGCTGGCTTCCTTCCTGGGGTCGGACCGCATCGAGGCCGACGTGCCGCTGGTGGCGGGCGACTCCCTGCGTTCGCGCATCAAGCAGGTTGCGTCGGGGCGTTTCGGCGTGTCGGCCGAATACCTATCCAGCGCCGACCAGATCCAGATCAAAATGGCCCAGGGCGCCAAGCCCGGCGAAGGCGGCCAACTGCCCGGCCACAAGGTTACCGAATACATTGCCAAGCTGCGTTACTCGGTGCCCGGCGTGGGGCTAATCTCGCCCCCTCCTCACCATGACATCTATTCCATCGAAGACCTGGCGCAGCTCATCCACGACCTGAAGAATGTGAATCCACAGGCGTCGATTTCGGTCAAGCTGGTGTCGGAAGTCGGCGTCGGCACGGTGGCCACGGGCGTTGCCAAGGCGAAAGCCGACCACGTGGTCATTGCCGGACACGACGGCGGCACGGGCGCCTCGCCGGTGTCGTCTATCAAGCATGCCGGAACGCCATGGGAACTGGGCCTGGCGGAAACGCAGCAGACGCTGATCCTGAACAACTTGCGCAATCGCATCCGCGTCCAGGCCGACGGCCAGATGAAAACCGGCCGCGACGTCGCCATCGGCGCCTTGCTGGGCGCCGACGAGTTCGGCTTTGCCACGGCACCCCTGGTGGTCGAAGGCTGCATCATGATGCGCAAATGCCACCTGAACACCTGCCCGGTGGGTGTTGCCACACAAGACCCCGTACTGCGCAAGAAATTCCAGGGCAAGCCGGAACATGTGGTCAATTTCTTCTTCTTCGTTGCCGAAGAGGTTCGCGAAATCATGGCCCAGCTGGGCATACGCACTTTCGACGAGCTGGTCGGGCGTGTCGATCTGCTTGATACCCGCCCCGGCATCGATCACTGGAAGGCGCAGGGTCTGGACTTCACCCGCGTGTTCCATGCGGTGCCCACGACGACGGCCTTGTATCAGACCCAGGAGCAGGACCATGCCCTGGATCATGCCCTGGATCATCAACTGATCGAGCGCAGCAAGGCGGCCATCGAACGCGGCGAAAAGGTATCTTTCATCACGCCCGTACGCAACCGCAACCGCACCATAGGCGCAATGCTGTCCGGCGTGGTGGCCTCGCGCTACGGCCATGAAGGCCTGCCCGACGACACCATCCATATCCAGTGCAACGGATCGGCCGGACAAAGCTTTGGCGCCTTCCTGGCCCATGGCATCACGCTGGACCTGGTGGGCGAAGCCAACGACTACGTGGGCAAGGGCCTCTCGGGAGGACGCATCATCGTGCGCTCGCCCAACGACTTCCGCGGTTTCGGACCCGACCATATCATTGCGGGCAATACCGTCCTTTACGGCGCCCTGGCAGGCGAAGCCTACTTCAACGGCGTGGCCGGCGAACGCTTTGCCGTGCGCAATTCCGGAGCGGCGACGGTTGTCGAAGGCACCGGCGACCATGGCTGCGAATACATGACGGGCGGTACGGTCGTGGTGTTGGGCGAAACCGGCCGCAACTTTGCAGCCGGTATGTCCGGCGGCGTGGCTTATGTCTGGGATCCGGACAACAGTTTCCGCCATCGCTGCAACTTGAGCATGGTCGAACTCGAGCGCCTGGCGTCGCATGCCGACCAAACCAAGCTGGGCCAACTCGAAACCTGGCACAGCGCCGTGCGCGGCGGCGAGCGCGAGACCGACGAAACCATACTGCGCCAGCTGATCGAGAACCACTACCGCTATACCGGCAGCTTCCGCTCGCGCGACGTGCTGGACGACTGGGATCGTGCACGCCAGTCTTTCGTCAAGGTCATGCCCATTGAATACCGGCGCGCCCTGGGCGAACTCTGGCGCGCGGTCAATCCACAACAAATTGCTGCCTGAGGAAAAGACATGGGCAAAGTTACCGGCTTTCTTGAATTCCAACGTGTCAAAGAGACTTACGAAGCACCGTTAAAGCGGCTGAATCACTGGAACGAATTCGTCCACACCCTGACCAGCGAAGAAGCCAGGCAGCAAGGCGCACGCTGCATGGACTGCGGAATTCCGTTTTGCACCAGCGGCTGTCCGGTCAACAACATCATTCCCGACTGGAATGACCTGGTGTACCGCCAAGACTGGCGCAGCGCGCTGGACGTACTGCACTCAACCAACAACTTCCCCGAATTTACGGGCCGTGTATGCCCCGCTCCGTGCGAGGCCGCCTGTACGCTGAACATCAATAGCGATGCAGTGGGCATCAAGTCCATTGAACACGCAATCATCGATCACGGATGGCAGCACGGCTGGGTCGTGCCCCAGCCGCCGCTGCGCAAAACCGGCAAGCGGGTAGCCGTGGTGGGCTCCGGTCCGGCCGGCCTGGCCTGCGCGCAGCAGTTGGCGCGCGCCGGACATTCGGTGACGGTCTTCGAGAAAAGCAACCGCATCGGCGGCCTGCTGCGCTACGGCATTCCCGACTTCAAGCTGGAAAAGTCGCATATCGACCGCCGCCTGCGCCAGATGGAAGCCGAGGGCGTCGAGTTTTCACCCTCGACCTACGTAGGCGCCCCCGAACATGCCGAAGAGGGCCTGAATACGCGCACACCCGAATCGTTGCAAGCCGAGTTCGACGCGGTCGTGCTGACCGGCGGCGCCGAGAACCCGCGCGACCTGCCCGTGCCGGGCCGCGAATTGCGTGGCGTGCACTTCGCCATGGACTTCCTGCGCCAGCAGAACAAGGCCTGTAACGGCGACCGGGTCAGCAAGCAGATCAGCGCCAAGGACAAGCACGTCATCGTCATAGGCGGGGGCGATACCGGATCGGATTGCGTGGGTACCAGCAACCGCCAGGGGGCAGCTTCTGTCACGCAGTTCGAATTGATGTCCAAGCTGCCCGAGACAGAAGACAAAGCCCTGACCTGGCCCTACTGGCCGGCCAAGCTGCGGTCTTCGTCCTCGCACGAAGAAGGCTGCGAGCGCGACTGGGCCGTCGGCACCAAATCGTTCGAAGGCAAGAACGGCAAGGTGGAAAAACTGGTCGCCGCACGGGTGGAATGGTTCAAGGACAAGGCCACGGGCCAGATGAAGATGCGGGAAGTGGAAGGCTCGCAATTCGAACTGCCTGCCGACCTCGTGCTGCTGGCCATGGGCTTCGTCTCTCCGGTAAAGAATGTGCTGGACGCGTTCGGCATCGACCTGGACGCCCGCGGCAACGCGCGCGCCAATACCGATGACTACATCACGAATGTCGACAAGGTATTTGCCGCGGGCGACATGCGCCGCGGCCAGTCGCTGGTGGTGTGGGCCATACGCGAAGGCCGCCAGTGCGCCAAATCGGTCGACCAGTTCCTGATGGGCGCCAGTACGCTTCCCCGCTAAGGGCGTCGGGCCTGACATTGCGCTGGAAAGGAGGTTTTCGCGCAAAAGGATACAATGCAAAGCTACTTGTCAGGCTCCGACCCTATGAATTTGCGCACCTCCACTGACCCCATCGTGAAGTTTTCCAATGTGGCCCTGGGCTACGGAGACTTCACCGTACTGCAAGGCATCGACATCGACGTCCGCCAGGGACAGGTGGTGGCAATGATGGGCGGATCCGGCTCCGGCAAGACCACTTTGCTACGTGCCGCCACCGGGCAGATCACGGCAAAAGAAGGCACGATCGCGGTATTTGGCAAGGATATCGCCAAGGAAAGCGGCGAAGACCTGCGCGAGCTGCGCCAGCGCATGGGCGTGCTGTTCCAACAGGGCGCCTTGTTCACCGACCTTAACGTCTTCGAGAACGTGGCCTTCCCCCTGCGCGAACATACGCAGATTTCCGAAAGGCAGATCACCGAATGTGTGCTCGAAAAGCTCGACGCCGTCGGCCTGCGCACCGCCGCGCACCTTCGTATCTCGGAAATATCGGGGGGCATGGCGCGCCGCGTGGCCCTGGCGCGCGCCATCGTGCTCGAGCCCGAATTGATTCTGTACGACGAACCGTTCGCCGGCCTTGACCCCATATCGCTGGGGATTACGGCGCAACTGATACGCAGCCTGACCGACCGGCTCAATTGCGCCTCCATTCTTATTACGCACGACGTGGCCGAGTCTTTCATGATTGCCGATCATGTCTATATGGTCGGACAAGGCAAGCTGATTGCCAGCGGTACGCCCGATGAACTATCTGCGTCGGAAGACCCCTATGTGCGCCAATTCCTGAAAGGCCAGCCGGACGGGCCCATTGCTTTTCATTACCCCGCTACGCCGGCTTTCTCCAAGTGGCTGGATCAACATACGGGCCGCTCATGACGACTCCTGTTCAATCCATTGCGAGCCTCGGGGCAAAAGTACGCCACAGCATCAACGGACTGGGCGCCTTCATGCGCCTGACCGGCGCCATACTGGCGCGCAGCGGCAGCGCCTTGAAACGCCCGGGACTGGTGTCGCAGCAAATTCATTTTATCGGCAACTATTCCCTGCTTATCATCGCGGTATCAGGCCTTTTCGTCGGTTTCGTTCTGGGTTTGCAGGGTTATTACACGCTGAATCGCTACGGCTCCGAAGAAGCGCTGGGCTTGTTGGTGGCCCTGTCGCTGACGCGCGAACTGGGCCCCGTTGTCACCGCCCTGCTTTTTGCCGGGCGTGCGGGCACATCGCTTACCGCCGAGATAGGTCTGATGAAAGCCGGCGAACAGCTCGCAGCCATGGAGGTCATGGCCGTAGACCCCATACGGCGCGTGCTGGTCCCGCGGTTTTGGGGCGGGGTCATCGCCATGCCCATTCTGGCGGCCGTTTTTTCCATGGTCGGCATCCTGGGCGGATGGATCGTCGGCGTGCTGCTCATCGGCATCGATCCGGGCGTTTTCTGGTCCCAGATGCAAGGCGGCGTGGATGTATTCAAGGATGTGCTCAACGGCGTCATAAAAAGCGTGGTGTTCGGCATTGCCGTCACATTGATCGCACTGCATGCCGGCTGGACAGCCAAGGCGACACCCGAGGGCGTATCCCGCGCGACCACACGCACTGTGGTCGCCGGATCTCTGGTGGTGCTGGGGCTGGACTTTGTACTTACCGCGCTGATGTTCAGCAATTAACGATATAGACGGATCAATCATGACGCGTGAAAAAACCGATTTCTGGGTAGGCCTGTTCGTGTTGCTGGGGGGAGTCGCCCTGGTATTCCTGGCCTTGCAAGCGGGCAATATGAATTCCTTCTCGCTGGCGCCAACCTACACCGTGCAGGCTCATTTCGACAACCTTGGCGGACTAAAAGTACGAGCGCCCGTCAAGAGCAGCGGCGTGGTGGTCGGCCGCGTGGCCAGCATAGGGTTCGACAACGTCCGCTACCAGGCGGTGGCTACACTGGCCCTGGAAGAAAAATACGAGTTTCCCAGTGATTCGTCCGCGTCCATTCTTACGTCGGGATTGCTGGGCGAACAGTACATAGGGCTGACTCCCGGCGGCGAGGACAAAATGCTGGAAGAAAACAGCGAAATCCAGTATACGCAGAGCGCAGTCGTACTGGAAGAGCTGATCAGCAAGTTCCTGTACAGTTCGGCCGACAAGGAAGGAACGCCGACAAAACCCTAAAGTCGGACACAGCCGTTTACAATCACCGGTGCTCAAAAATAACCACGAACTACATGACTCACTCTAAGCCACTGGCCGGAAACCGCGGCCGACGCCTCATTCGTATGACAGCCTTGCTCGGCGCTACGACGCTCGCGGCGGGATGCGCCACGGTCAATAATCCGAACCCTGACGACCCGTGGGAAAGCTATAACCGCAGCATGTACGCCTTCAACGACACGGTTGATCGCGCTTTGCTGAAACCTATTGCCACCGGCTACGACACCATTACGCCGCAGCCGGTGCAAACCTGCGTCCACAATATATTCAACAACGTGGTCGATGTCTGGTCTGCCTTCAACAGTTTCCTGCAGGCCCGCGGCCACGACTTTTTCAATACGATGGGCCGCGTGCTGTTCAATACCACCATGGGTCTGGGCGGCTGTATCGACGTAGCGTCCATGAATGGCTCCACGCGCATCCAGAACGATTTCGGCGTTACGCTGGGCGTCTGGGGCCTGGGATCCGGTCCCTATGTCGTACTGCCCTTCCTGGGTTCCAGCTCGGTACGCGACGGCGCCGGCATGCTGGGCACCATAGCGGCAGGCGTTTCGCCCATTACGCCCGTGTTCGAAATCGACAATATCCCCTTGCGCAATTCGATTGTTGCCTTGTACACCGTCGACACACGGGCCAACCTGCTCGATGCCGATGAACTGGTCAACGAAGTTGCCCTGGACCGCTACAGCTTTATTCGCGACGCTTATATCCAGCGCCGGAAAGCACAGGTAGACAGCCGCCGTGCGGGCACCAACTTGCCCGACTACAGCGAAAGCGGCCTGCCCGACTATGACGCCGACAACCTGCCCGACTACTCGGACGACGAAGCCGCCGCTCCCAAGGCGGCACAGTAATCAGGATGCACATGTTCAAAACTCTTTCTTCAATCATCTCTTTAAGTAGCGCCCGACGCCTGCTGGGTGCGGGCGTGCTTGGCCTGGCCTTTGCAGGCATGGGCGCGGCACAGGCGCAAACCAGTGTCGGCGCCGGCAAATCGCCCAGCGATTTCGTAGAAACCGTTGCCAACGATGCCCTGAATGCCGTCAAGCAAGACCAGAGCGTCAAGGCCGGCGACCTGGCCCGCATCAACAAGGTCATCAACGAATACGTGCTGCCTTACGTGAACCTGGAAAAAACCACCCGGCTCGCGGCGGGGCGCCACTGGCGCCAGGCTACGCCGCAACAGCAGCGCGATCTGGTGGAGGCCTTCAAGGGAACGCTCATCCGCACCTACAGCGGCGCATTCACAAGAGTCGACCAAGCATCTTCCTTTTCCATGCTGCCATTCCGCGGTAACGTCAACGCGGACGACCTGGTCGTGCGTTCCATGCTGTCGCAAGGTAACGGACCGTCGGTGGGCATAGACTACCGCCTGGAAAAAACACCACAGGGCTGGAAAATCTACGATCTGAATGTGGAAGGCATCTGGTTGATCCAGAACTACCGCAACCAGTTCTCCCAGCAAATTTCACAAAATGGCGTAGACGGGCTGATTGCCGCGCTGAACAAACGTAATCAGTAAGTACGGCATGCCAGACCTACTATAATGCAAAGCTTGGCTTAATTTTGAGCCAAGCTTTTTTTATTGCCATGCCTGCCCTCACCCTAGAAAATATCTCGAAGATTTATCCGGCCCGCCCGCGCAGCATGATGAAGTGGCTGTCTTCAAGGCCCCCGGAGAGCGGTTTCCGGGCCCTGGACGATGTCAGCCTGACGGTGGAACACGGTGAATTCTTCGGGCTGCTGGGCCCCAACGGGGCCGGCAAGACCACGCTTATTTCCATACTCGCCGGGCTGGCCCGGGCAAGCTCGGGAACAGCCAGCGTTTGCGGCCACGATGTAGTTACCGACTTCAAGCAGTCGCGCCGCTCGCTGGGCGTAGTGCCCCAGGAAATCGTCTACGATCCCTTCTTCACCGTGCGTGAATCGCTGCGGCTGCAGTCGGGCTACTTCGGCCTGCGCAACAATGACGACTGGATCGACGAGATCCTGGGCAACCTGGGCTTGTCCGACAAGGCCGACACGAATATGCGGGCGCTTTCGGGCGGCATGAAACGCCGCGTTCTGGTGGCCCAGGCGCTGGTACACCGCCCGCCGGTCATCATTCTGGACGAGCCCACGGCCGGCGTCGATGTCGACCTGCGCCGCACGCTTTGGGAATTCATCGCGCGCCTTAACAAAGAAGGCCACACCATATTGCTGACCACCCACTACCTGGAAGAGGCCGAGGCCCTGTGCGGACGCATTGCCATGCTCAAGGGCGGGCGCGTGGTGGCGCTGGACACCACAGCCGCGCTGCTGGCCCGCGTAGGCGGCACCGACCTCGAAGACGCCTTTGTGCGCATCATGAACGACGATGAGTTCCTGGGGGTGACGGCATGAGCTCATCTCCCCTGATTCAGCCGCGCACCGACATGGGCTCGGGCTTTCCCACCCTGCTGCGCAAGGAACTCACCCGTTTCTGGAAGGTCGGGTTCCAGACCATTGCCGCACCGGTCATCACCGCCCTGCTCTACTTGCTGATTTTTGCACACGTGCTGGAAGACCGGGTGCAGGTGTTCGGCACTGTGCCCTACACCTCCTTCCTGATACCGGGCCTGATGATGATGAGCATGTTGCAGAATGCCTTCGCCAATCCGTCTTCATCGCTCATCCAAAGCCGCATCACCGGCAACCTGGTGTTCATTCTGCTGCCGCCCTTGTCGCACCGCGAGATTTTCGCGGCCTATATTCTTGCGGCCATCGTGCGCGGGCTTTGCGTGGGGGCCTGTGTCTGGCTGGTGGCCTTGTTCTTTGTTCCCCTGCCGGTTTCCAATGTGCTGTGGGTGCTGGTGTTTGCCGTGCTGTCTTGCGGAATCATGGGCACACTGGGCGTAATCGCCGGGCTGTGGTCCGAGAAGTTCGACCAGCTGGCCGCCTTCCAGAACTTCCTCATCATGCCCGCCACTTTCCTGTCCGGGGTGTTCTATTCCATACACAGCCTTCCTCCGTTCTGGCTGGCCGTCTCCCGCTGGAACCCTATCTTTTATACGATAGACGGATTTCGCTACGGTTTTTTCGCTGTATCGGACGTATCGCCCTGGCACAGCCTGGCGGTTGTCGCCGCGGTATTTGCCGTACTTTGCTTTTTTGCCATGCGCCTGTTGGCCAGCGGCTATAAACTTCGGAATTAATTGCCATGTTGCCTACCCCTGAACAAGTACGCCAGTACATCGCCGATAACCTGCCCTGCGACCACCTTGAAGTCCAGGGCGACGGATCGCACTTCGAAGCGCTGATCGTCAGCCCGTCTTTCGAAGGCAAACGCCTTATCGCACGCCATCAGCTGGTGTATTCGGCACTGGGCGAGCGCATGAAGGCCGAGATCCACGCTTTGTCGATGCGCACGCTGACCCCTGCCGAATACAAGGCAAACCCAAATGGATAAGCTGCTGATCACCGGCGGCAATCGCCTCGAGGGCGAAGTTGCCATATCGGGCGCCAAGAATGCGGCCCTGCCCATCCTGTGCGCCAGCCTGCTTACCGCCGACACCATCACCCTCGAAAACGTGCCGGGCTTGAAGGACATCGGCACCACCCTGCGGCTGCTGGGCCAGTTGGGCGTGCAATCCCAACGAAGTGGACCGGGCCAGCTGGAGCTGAACGCCGCCCAGATAAGCAGCCTGGAAGCGCCCTACGAACTGGTCAAGACCATGCGGGCTTCCATACTGGTGCTGGGCCCGCTGCTGACACGTTTCGGTGAAGCCCGCGTCAGCCTGCCCGGCGGCTGCGCCATCGGCCAGCGCCCGGTAGACCAGCACATCAAGGGCCTGGAAGCCATGGGCGCCGAGATCGAGATCGAGCATGGCTTTGTCGTGGCCAAGGCCAAGCGGCTCAAGGGCGCGTCCATACGCACCGACATGGTGACCGTAACGGGTACAGAGAACCTGTTGATGGCCGCCGTCCTGGCCGAGGGCCAGACCATACTCGAAAATGCGGCACGCGAGCCGGAAATCGTCGACCTGGCCGAGCTGCTCAACAAAATGGGCGCCCGCATCCAGGGACACGGCAGCGACCGCATCATTATCGATGGCGTAGACAGCCTGCACGGAGCCAGCCACCGCGTCGTGGCCGACCGCATCGAGGCCGGCACCTTCCTGTGCGCCGTCGGCGCCACGGGCGGCGACATCATGCTGCTCCATGCCGCGCCCGCCACCATGGGCGCCATCATCGACAAACTGCGCGAAGCCGGACTTGCCATCGAATGCGGCGACGACTGGATACGCGGCACCATGAACCGGCGCCCGCGCGCGACCAGCTTCCGCACGCGCGAATACCCCGGTTTTCCCACCGACATGCAGGCCCAGCTGATGGCTTTGAACGCCATCGCCGACGGCACCGCCGTCATCGCGGAAAACATCTTTGAAAACCGCTACATGCACGTCCAGGAATTGGGTCGCATGGGCGCGCAGATCGAGATCGAAGGCCACACCGCGGTCGTGACCGGTGTTGCGCAACTCTCGGGCGCCACCGTCATGGCCACCGATCTGCGCGCGTCGGCAAGCCTGGTCATCGCGGGACTGGCGGCCAGCGGCGATACCGTGGTCGAACGCATCTATCATCTGGATCGCGGCTACGAGCGCATGGAAGAAAAGCTGCGTTCAGTAGGCGCCAATATCCAACGCCTGACCCAGGAAGCCGCATGAGCCCAGCCAGCCTAGACCGCCCCCTTACGCTAGCCTTGTCCAAAGGGCGTATCTTCGACGAGACCATGCCCTTGCTGGAAGCGGCGGGCGTGCACGTCACCGAGAATCCCGAAACCTCGCGCAAGCTCATACTGCCCACCAGCAGTCCCGATCTGCAACTGATCATCGTGCGCGCCTCCGATGTGCCGACTTATGTCCAGTATGGCGCAGCCGACTTCGGCATCGCGGGCAAGGATGTGCTGTACGAGCACGCCGCCGAACATCCCGGGGGCCTGTATCAGCCCATAGACCTGAACATTGCCCGCTGCCGCCTGTGCGTCGCCGTACGCCAGGGCTTCGACTACCAGGCTGCGGTGCGGCAAGGTTCGCGCCTGAGGGTTGCCACCAAGTATGTGCAGGCCGCCCGCGAACACTTTGCGCGCAAGGGCGTGTACGTCGACCTGATCAAGCTATATGGTTCCATGGAACTGGCTCCGCTGGTCGGTCTGGCCGACGCCATCGTCGACCTGGTCTCCAGCGGCGGTACGCTCAAGGCGAATAATCTGGTTGCCGTGGAAGACGTGGCCGAAATCTCATCGCGCCTGATCGTCAACCAGGCAGCGCTCAAGACGCGTGCTGCAAAACTGCAACCGCTCATCGATTCTTTCAGGCGGGCATCGGCAGGTTGAATCACGGGGACTCGCCCAGCGGTCCCACTGCCACGTTGTCCGCGCGTTACGGTATACACTCATCATTACAACCAGTATTCCTCTGCGCCCAACCATGCCGATTACCCGTTTAAGTACTCTATCCGATACTTTCGAGCGTACGCTTCGCACGCTGCTTGCCTTCGACGCCTCGCAAGATGAATCCATCGAGCGCGCCACCGCCGATATCCTGCGCCATGTGCAGGAACAGGGCGACCAGGCGGTGCTGGACTACACGCAGCGCTTTGATCGCGTCTCGGCACCCTCGCTTGCAGCGCTTGAAATAGAACGCGGCGAATGGCTGGCTGCGCTTAACGCTTTGCCGGCCGCCCAGCGCAAGGCGCTGGAAACCGCGGCCGAGCGCGTGCGCAGCTACCATGCCCATCAGCGCGCGGAAACCTGGACCTACACCGAAGCCGACGGCACGATCTTGGGCCAGAAAATCACGCCACTGGACCGCGTAGGCCTGTATGTGCCCGGGGGCAAGGCGGCCTACCCGTCTTCCGTGCTCATGAACGCCATACCCGCCAAAGTGGCAGGCGTGCCCGAAGTCATCATGGTGACGCCCACGCCCGACGGCGTACGCAACCCCATGGTGCTGGCCGCGGCGGCCATCGGCGGCGTGGACCGCGTATGGGGAATAGGCGGAGCCCAAGCCGTGGCCGCCCTGGCCTACGGCACTCAAACGCTATCGCCGGTCGATAAAATCGTGGGACCGGGCAATGCCTATGTGGCCGCGGCCAAGCGGCGGGTCTTCGGGACCGTCGGCATCGACATGATCGCCGGGCCCAGCGAAATTCTGATCATTTGCGACGGCACCACGCCCGCTGACTGGATCGCCATGGACCTGTTTTCGCAGGCCGAGCACGACGAACTCGCCCAGGCCATCCTGCTATGCCCCAGCGCCGGCTACCTGGATGAGGTCGAGGCGGCCATTACCCGCCTGTTACCCTCCATGCCGCGGGCCGAAATCATACGCAGCAGCCTGGCTCATCGCGGCGCGCTGATACTGGTGCGCGACCTTGACGAAGCCTGCGCCATCGCCAACAATATCGCGCCCGAGCACCTGGAAATTTCCACAGAAAATCCGCAGCGCTGGGCCGATAAAATCCGTCATGCCGGCGCCATTTTTCTGGGCCGCTACAGCTCCGAATCGCTGGGCGATTACTGCGCCGGACCCAATCACGTGCTGCCCACTTCGCGCACTGCCCGATTTTCCTCGCCGCTGGGCGTGTACGACTTCCAGAAGCGCTCCAGCCTTATCCACGTGTCGCAGGCGGGCGCGCAAACGCTGGGGCACGTCGCCGCAACGCTGGCCTATGGCGAAGGGCTTCAGGCCCACGCCGCCAGCGCCGAATACCGCCTTAACCCTACTGAATTCAAGTCCTGACATGCGTACTGCCGATATCACCCGCAACACCAACGAGACGCGCGTGCGCGTCGCCATCAATCTGGATGGCACCGGCCGCCAGACCATCAATACCGGCGTGCCCTTCCTGGATCACATGCTGGACCAGATTGCGCGCCACGGTCTGATCGACCTGGACATCCACTGCGACGGCGACACCCAGATCGACGACCACCACACGGTGGAAGATGTCGGCATTACGCTGGGCCAGGCCTTTGCCGCGGCCGTGGGCGATAAGTCCGGCCTGCGCCGCTACGGCCATTCTTACGTCCCGCTGGACGAAGCGCTGTCGCGCGTGGTCATCGACTTTTCCGGACGTCCCGGGCTGTACTATCACATTCCCTTCACGCGTTCGCATATCGGCCGCTTCGATGTCGATCTCGCGCGCGAATTTTTCCAGGGTTTCGTCAACCATGCCCTGGTCACCATGCATATCGACAATCTGCGCGGCGAGAACTCGCATCATCAATGCGAAACCGTATTCAAGGCTTTCGGCCGCGCCCTGCGCATGGCCACTGAATTCGATCCGCGCAATGCCGGCGTGGTGCCCTCGACCAAAGGCGTCCTTTAAATCTTCTTGAACGGCTGCTATCCGTGAATACTATCGCCATCGTTGACTACGGCATGGGCAACTTCCATTCGGTCGCACGCGCGCTGCAGGCCGCCGCACCGGATGCCGACATCAGAATCTGCAATCAGGCGCGTGACATCGACCAGGCCTCGCGCGTGGTCTTTCCCGGCCAGGGCGCAATGCCGGACTGCATGCGCACCCTCAACGAGTCGGGGCTGCGCGAGGCCGTCGTGCGCGCCGCGCGCAGCAAGCCGCTGCTGGGCGTGTGCGTGGGCGAGCAAATGCTTTTCAGCCGTAGCGAAGAAGGCAGCGTGCCATGCCTGGACGTCTTCCCCGGCCAGGTAAAGCGCTTTGCCGGGCCGCAGTATGCCATAGGGGCGCAGCCGGATCAGGGCGACGAACTCCTGAAAGTGCCGCATATGGGCTGGAATCGGGTGCAACACGCGAAAGACCATGCCTTGTGGGCCGGCATCCCCGACAATAGCCATTTTTATTTTGTGCATAGCTATTACGTAGAACCTGAAGATCCCGAGCTCACTGTAGGGGTTAGCCACTACGGTATCGGCTTTACGTGCGCCGTCGCAGCAGCTAACATTTTCGCCGTACAGTTCCATCCAGAAAAGAGCGCGGATCACGGTCTGCGCTTGTACCGGAATTTCGTCGACTGGCGGCCATAACGGTCGACTCTCCACTTCTTTCACCATATTGTTTTTATCGGCTACTCACCATGCTACTCATCCCCGCCATCGACCTGCAAGACGGGCGTTGTGTTCGCCTTCGCCAAGGTGACCTGGACGACGCAACTGTTTTTTCCGACGATCCCTCCGCCATCGCCACACAATGGATCGACCAGGGCGCACGGCGCCTGCATCTGGTGGACCTGAACGGCGCCGTGGCAGGCAAGCCCAAGAACGAAGCCGCCATCAAATCCATTATCGCGGCCGTCGGCGGCGATATACCCGTGCAAATCGGTGGCGGCATTCGCGACCTGGACACCATCGAACGCTATCTCGACGCCGGCATCAGCTACGTCATCATCGGCACGGCTGCCGTGAAAGATCCCGGGTTCCTGCACGATGCGTGCAGCGCTTTCCCCGGCAATATCATCGTGGGCCTGGATGCCCGCGACGGCAAGGTCGCCACCGACGGCTGGAGCAAACTGACTCGCCACGATGTGCTCGACCTCGCCCGCAAGTTCGAAGACTACGGCTGCGAAGCCATCATCTACACCGATATCGGCCGCGACGGCATGCTGTCGGGTGTCAATATCGAAGCCACCGTCAAGCTGGCGCAGCACGTGCGCATCCCCATCATTGCATCGGGCGGCGTCACCGACCTGCGCGACATTGAAGCGCTCTGCGCGGTTGAAGACGAAGGCATAGAAGGCGCCATTCTGGGCCGCAGCCTGTACGAAGGCACCCTGGACTTCGCCGAGGCGCAGGAAATGGCCGACGAACTCGGAACAGCATGACCCAGACCGCTACTGCTGCAGCAATCGATACGGAACTCACCCGCCGCATCATTCCCTGCCTCGATGTAACGGCGGGCCGTGTCGTCAAGGGCATCAATTTCGTCGACCTGGTCGACGCGGGCGACCCCGTGGAAATCGCCCAGCGTTACAACGAGCAGGGCGCCGACGAGCTCACCTTTCTTGACATCACGGCCACCAGCGACGCGCGCGATCTGATCCTGCCCATCATCGAATCGGTGGCCCGCCAGGTCTTCATCCCGCTTACGGTCGGCGGTGGAGTGCGGCAAGTTTCCGACATCCAGCGCCTGCTCAATGCCGGCGCCGACAAGGTTTCCATCAACAGCGCCGCCATCGCCAATCCCGAACTCATACGCGCCGCCGCCGATTATCACGGTTCGCAGTGCATTGTGGTCGCGATCGATGCGCGCCGTGTCTCGGCGCCCAATGAGCCCGCCAAATGGGAAATCTTCACGCACGGCGGCCGCAAGGCCACCGGCATCGATGTACTGGAATGGGCCCGCAAGATGGCCGAATACGGCGCCGGCGAATTGCTGCTGACCAGCATGGACCGCGACGGCACCAAATCCGGCTTCGACCTGGAACTTACCCGTGCCGTGTCCGACGCGGTGCCTGTACCCGTCATTGCCTCGGGAGGCGTGGGCAACCTGCAGCATCTGGCCGAAGGCGTTTCCACCGGACGTGCCAATGCCGTGCTGGCGGCCAGCATTTTCCACTATGGCGAATACACCGTGCAGCAGGCCAAGGAATACATGGCCGCCCAAGGCATCAAGGTACGGTTGACCCAATGACGAACAACGCCTCCTGGCTGACCGCCGTCGCCTTTGACGACAAGGGCCTGATCCCCGCCATTGCGCAAGACGCCGACACGGGCAACATCTTGATGGTGGCCTGGATGAACGCAGAATCACTGGCCGAAACATTTGCCACCGGCCGCGCCGTGTATTGGTCGCGCTCGCGCCAGCGGCTGTGGCGCAAGGGCGAAGAATCGGGCCATGTGCAGCAAGTGCGCGAGCTGCGGCTGGATTGCGACGGCGACGTTCTCTTGCTAAAGGTCAAGCAGATTGGTGGCATTGCCTGCCATACTGGCCGGGAAAGCTGTTTTTTCCGGCGCCTTGACGGCGTTGATGGAAACGCAGTCTGGACCACCACCGACCCGGTCTTGAAAGACCCCGACCTTATCTACAAATGACCCAATCCGACACCGCAACCATCCTGGCCCGCCTGGCCGACACGCTGGAGTCGCGCCTGCCGCAAAACGGCGGCGACCCCTCCAGCTCCTATACCGCCAAGCTGCTGGCCCGCGGGCCCGATTCCTTTCTCAAGAAAATCGGCGAGGAAGCCACCGAACTGGTCATGGCGGCCAAAGACAACACGCCCGAACGCATCATCAGCGAAACCGCCGATTTATGGTTTCACTGCCTGGTCGCGCTGGCGCACTACGGTTTGCGGCCCGAACAGGTCCTGGCCGAGCTGGCACGGCGCGAAGGCACATCCGGCCTCAGCGAAAAAGCCAGCCGCCCTGCTTCGGGCGCGCCCGAAGCCAGACGCCCCTAGCCGGCGCGTCCCAACATTAACTACAGGGAGAACCTTAATGAGCGAGAACTGTCTATTCTGCAAGATCGCCAAGGGCACGATTCCTTCGAAAAAGGTCTACGAGGACGAAGATTTCTTCGCTTTTCACGACATAAATCCTGCGGCTCCCGTACACTTGCTACTTATACCCAAACGCCATATCGTGTCTATGCATGACATCCACGCAGACGATGCGCCATGGCTGGGCAAGATGATGTCCCTGGCGCCCAAACTCGCTGCCGACAACGGCTGCAGGCCCGGCCCGGAAGGAGGCTTCAGGGTGGTTGTGAACACAGGATCCGATGGCGGGCAAGAAATCGCCCACCTGCATTTTCATATCATAGGGGGCGAGCGCCCCTGGCATAAACGTGCGGCCCCCGCCGCATAAACGGAGATCGTATTATGGGTAGTTTCAGCATTTGGCACTGGCTTATTGTCCTCGTTATCGTTGCGCTCATTTTCGGCACAAAGAAGCTGCGCAACATGGGTGAAGATCTGGGCGGCGCCGTCAAGGGGTTCAAGAAGGGCGTGGCCGACGTCAAAGACGACAAGACGCCCGACGCGGTTACACAGCAACGCATGAAAAGCGACGAGACCATCGACGTACACGCCAAAGAAAAAACTGACGTATAAACTATGTTTGATGTCAGCTTCAGTGAACTGCTGCTTATCGGCGTTATCGCACTTATCGTGATCGGCCCCGAGCGTCTGCCCAAAGTGGCCCGTACGCTCGGCCATCTGGTGGGCCGCGCCCAGCGCTACGTCTCCGATGTCAAGACCGATATCCAGCGCGAAATCAATCTCGACGAATTGAACAGCCTGAAAGGCCAAATGGACGACGCCGCCAAGTCGGTCAAGCTGTCCATGGAAGACGCCAGCGAAAGCCTGCGTAAGCCGCTGGACGAAGCGCAACAAGCGCTGAAAGACGCCTCGGCATCGGTCGATTCCCTGGTGAAGGACACCAGAGCCAATACCGATGGGCCGGCCTCCGTCCCGGTCGATACGGCTACGCTGCCCTTGCCCGGTATCGGTCAGGCAGAGCCGACCCCCGCCAAGACGCCTGTCCCGGAGACGCGCACGTGACTCAAGACGCCTCCACCACGCAAGACACTTTTATTTCGCACCTGGTCGAACTGCGCACACGCCTGCTGCGGGCCGTAGTGGCCGTTCTGCTGGTGTTTATCGTGCTGTTCATCTACCCGGGCCCGTCCGCCATCTACGACTTGCTGGCGCAGCCTATGCTGGCGTCGCTGCCCGAAGGCACCCGCATGATCGCCACCGGCGTCATCACGCCTTTCATGGTGCCGGTCAAGGTCACCATGCTGGCGGCCTTCGTGCTGGCTTTGCCCGTCGTGCTGTACCAGGCCTGGTCGTTTGTGGCGCCCGGATTATACAAACACGAGCAACGGCTTGCCTTGCCGCTTATCGCGTCAAGCACGCTGCTCTTCATTCTGGGCATGGCGTTCTGTTATTTTGTGGTGTTCCGCACGGTTTTCCACTTCATCGCAGGCTTCGCCCCGCAGTCCATTACGCCAGCGCCAGATATCGAAGCCTATGTCAGCTTCGTCCTGACCATGTTCGTGGCCTTTGGCGTAACCTTCGAGGTGCCTATTGCCGTGGTCCTGCTGGTTAAAAGCGGCATGGTCACCGTGCAGAAGCTCCGTGCCGCGCGCGGCTACGTGGTCGTCGGCGCATTCGTCATTGCGGCGGTCGTAACGCCTCCCGATGTGCTCAGCCAATTCATGCTGGCGGTGCCGCTGTGTCTGCTGTACGAACTCGGCATTCTGGTGGCCAGTGCCCTGAAGAAGCAAGAAGCGGCAGCGGACCAGACCGACAGCGACGAAGAAATCGCCACTCGCAACGAACCCTGAACCAAAAATAGGGCAAACCCTGGCGCCCCCGGGCGTCAAGGTTTGCGGATCCGGGGACGGGTGCCGATCTGCACGGTTGCTTCACGCTTCTTGCCATCGCGCATGAACAACAAAGTCACCTCTTCGCGCGGCGCCAGGGGCGCGATCTGGTTCAGGAAACCGATGGAATCGTATACCTCCTGGCCGTTCATCTTCAGGATAATGTCGCCCACCCTCAGCCCCGCACGCCAGGCCGGGCCGTTACGAAGGACGCTCGCAATGATGACGCCGGCCTCCTGATCCAGATTGAAGGCATCCGCCAGTTCCGGCGTGATGTCCTGGGGCTCTACACCCAGCCAGCCGCGGGTCACGGTACCTGTTTCGATGATTTGGTCCATGATGGTGTGTGCGGCTTGCGCCGGGATCGCGAATCCTATGCCCAGCGAACCGCCCGTTTCCGAATAGATCGCCGTATTGATTCCGACCAGGCGGCCAGTGGTATCGATCAACGCGCCGCCCGAATTGCCGGGATTGATTGCGGCATCTGTCTGGATGAAGTTCTCGTAGATGTTGATGCCCAGGCGGTTGCGCCCCAGTGCCGACACGATACCCATGGTGGTGGTCTGCCCGACACCAAACGGATTGCCTATGGCCAGCACGATATCGCCTATGCGCACCCGGTGTTCGCCATTGAAGGTGATTGCCGAAAGATTCGGCAGGTCTATCTTCAAGACCGCCAGGTCGCTTTCGGGATCCGCGCCCACCAATTCCGCGGAGGCCTGGCGCCCGTCGCTCAACCCGACCTCGATGGCGTCGGCGGCCTCGATCACGTGATAGTTGGTCAGGATGTAGCCGTCGTTGCGCACGATAACGCCGGACCCCAGCGCTGTCGCCTCTCTGCGCCGGATAAAGCCCGGCATGTCGCGAAAGTAACGCTTCAGTTCCGGGTCGCTGGGTAGCGGCACCACCGGTACATTGATATGCTTGCTGGTGAATACGTTGACCACCGAGGGCGTGGCGATGGCCACGGCATTGGCATAAGAGACCTCAGGGTCTTGCGGCGCGCCCGCCACGGGCGCCGATGATGACGACGACGGCGGCGCCGTCATCGGCGTCTGCGGCGATGGATGCAGCCAGTCCGGGCGCAGGGTTGCCACGATGAATAAAATACCCAGGCATACCGTTACGGTTTGGGCAAAAAGCAACCACAATCGACGCATAAGGCTAAAAGGGAAAAAAGGCGAGCAATGAATCAGGTATCTACGCGACAACTGGCCAACTGGCTTGATGCAACTTTACAGGTCCATCGCTTCAAGGACTACTGTCCCAACGGACTGCAGGTAGAAGGCAAAGCCTCCATCGGTCACATTATCACCGGAGTTACGGCTTCGCAGGCGCTTCTGGAGGCCGCCGTCGCGCGCAACGCCGATGCCGTGCTGGTGCATCACGGCTGGTTCTGGAAGAACGAGAACCCTTGCATACGCGGTCCCAAGCGCCGGCGGCTGGCTCTCGCGCTGCGTCACGATTTGAATGTATTTGCCTACCACCTGCCGCTGGATGCGCATGTGGTGCTGGGCAACAACGCCCAACTGGCGCGCGTCCTGGGCCTGACCCCCGACCGGGACAGCGAGGGCGCTCCGCTTACCTGCGGGCCGGACGGCCTGGTTTGGCTGGGCCGTTGCGACCCGCCAAAAACGCTGGAAGAACTGGGTAACGATGTTTGCAATAACTTACAACGCCGCCCCCTGGTTGTAGGCAATACGCAACAACGCATTGAGCGCATTGCGTGGTGCACCGGAGGCGCCCAGAGCATGTTCGAGGCTGCCGTCGCCGCAGGCGTCGACGCCTACCTGACCGGCGAAGCGTCGGAGCCCACCTTCCACCTGGCGCAGGAAACCGGCACCGCCTTCATAGGCGCCGGCCACCACGCCACCGAACGCTATGGCGTGCAAGCGCTGGGCGCCGCCATAGCCGAGCAATTCGGCATAAAGGTGGAATTCATCGATGTGGACAACCCTATATAAAGCGCCGGCCGCGAACCGGCTTATCGCTTCAGGGAGTCGCGGATTTCACGCAACAACATGACGTCTTCGGGCGGCGCGACCGGTGCTGCCGGAGCGGCTGCTTCCTCGCGGATAACGCGCTTGCGCGCCGAATTGATTGCCTTGACCAGGCAAAAGACGACAAAGGCCAGTAGGATGAAGTTGATGAGTATGGTCAGGAAATTACCCCACGACAGTATCACCGCACCGGCCTTGGTGAGCGCCTCGTGGGTTCGTGGGCCGGTGTAATTCTCGGGGGCCCGCAGCACCCAGAACTGGTTCGCGAAATCGACCTGGCCACCCAGAATGAACGAAATGACCGGCATGATGACGTCTTTCACCAGGGAATCGATGATTTTGCTGAATGCCGCGCCGATTATGACCCCGACGGCAAGATCGATCATGTTGCCCTTGACGGCGAACTCTTGAAATTCCTGCAGGAAACTGCGTGCTTTGCTCATGTGACCTTCCTTGGAAAATTCCACCCCGGAGCGGGCTAACGCTATAATACGCGGCTAATGCGGTAGTACACAGCTAAAAACAGTGAATGGTATGCCCTGGAAGGGCATGAATAAGGATACTAGAATGAGTCAGATTACGACACAGCTCGATGATTCCCCAGCGGTTGACCCCAACCTTCCGCCCGATCCATCGCGCCGTTTCTGGGTAGCTTCGGCCTGTGCCGTCGGCGGTGTGGCAGGCGTTGCTACGGCAGTGCCTTTTGTCAGCTCCTTCGCGCCCTCGGAAAAAGCCCGTGCAGCCGGAGCGCCCGTCGAGGTCAATGTCTCCGATATCGCGCCCGGCGAAATGCGTACGGTCGAATGGCGAGGCAAGCCAGTCTGGATCATGCATCGCACAGAAGCGCAGCTTAAAGGTCTGGTCAACGAACAGCACGAATCCGAATTGGCCGATCCCAATTCCGATCGTCCCGGCTTCACACCCGAATACGCCAAAAATGATTACCGCTCGCGCAAGCCCGAACTCTTCGTTTGCGTCGGTATCTGCACCCACCTCGGGTGCTCGCCATCGCCGGTCTTCGCGACCGGCGCGCAGCCAGGCTTGCCCTCCGACTGGGCAGGCGGGTACTTTTGCCCTTGCCACGGTTCCTACTTCGATCTGGCCGGACGCGTCTACGCGAACAAGCCCGCGCCCGACAACCTCGAAGTTCCACCGTACACGTTCTCGGCCGACGGCAGCACCATCACCATCGGTGTCGACGAAAACAACAAGGGCTGATGCCCGGGATCGGGCCGCCCCCGCGCGACCCGGACACTGAACCCGTTACACGCTTCGTAAGATAGAAAAGGAGCCGTTTTCATGGCTGGCGATAAAACCGTCGAAACGACAGGACTCTTGGGCTGGATAGATAGGCGCTTTCCGCTTAGCTCCCTGTTCAAAGAGCATATGTCCGAATACTATGCACCAAAGAACTTCAACTTCTGGTATTTCTTTGGATCCCTGGCGCTGCTGGTGCTTGTACTGCAAATCGTGACCGGTATTTTCCTGGTCATGAACTACAAGCCCGACGCCAAGCTTGCATTCGAATCGGTCGAATACATCATGCGTGAAGTGCCGTGGGGCTGGCTCATCCGCTACATGCACTCCACCGGCGCCTCCATGTTCTTCGTGGTGGTCTACCTGCACATGCTGCGCGGCCTGTTTTACGGCTCGTATCGCAAGCCCCGCGAACTGGTCTGGATCTTCGGCGTAGCCATCTTCCTCTGTCTCATGGGCGAAGCCTTCTTCGGCTATCTGCTGCCTTGGGGCCAGATGTCGTACTGGGGTGCTCAAGTTATCGTCAACCTGTTCTCGGCCATTCCTTTCATCGGCCCTGAGTTGTCGATCTGGATCCGCGGCGACTATGTCGTCTCCGATGCAACACTGAACCGATTCTTCGCTTTCCACGTCATTGCGATCCCACTGGTACTAATCGGGCTGGTCGTCGCCCACATCATTGCCTTGCATGAAGTGGGTTCGAACAATCCCGACGGCGTCGAGATCAAGCAGGGCCCCAAAGACCGCAACGGCCACCCTGTCGACGGCATTCCGTTCCATCCCTACTACTCGGTGCACGACATTATGGGCGTGGCGGGCTTCCTTATCGTCTTCGCCGCCATCGTGTTCTTCGCGCCGGAAATGGGTGGGTACTTCCTTGAGTACAACAACTACATTCCCGCCGATTCGCTGAAGACGCCGCCGCATATTGCTCCGGTCTGGTACTTCACGCCGTTCTACTCCATGTTGCGCGCCACCACGGCCGACTTCACCTGGGTGCTTACTGCCGCAGCCGTGCTGGGCGCCATAGCCACACTGATCACAAGCAAGCAAAAAGGCATCTGGCGCCTGGCCATTCCGGTCATCCTGCTGGTCGTCGCCGTATTGCTGCGCGTCATCGATGCCAAGTTCTGGGGTGTGGTGGCCATGGGCGGCGCGGTCGTCATCCTGTTCTTCCTGCCATGGCTGGACCATTCGCCGGTCAAGTCGATCCGCTACCGTCCTACATGGCACAAGTATTTCTATGCCATTTTCATTGTCAACTTCCTGGTGTTGGGTTATTTGGGTACGCAAGCACCCAGTCCGACCTTCAACCTGATGAGCCAGATCGGTACCGTAATCTACCTGGGCTTCTTCTTCCTGATGCCCTTCTGGAGCCGAATCGGAACCTTCAAGCCCGTGCCGGACCGCATTACTTTCCGCGCTCACTAAGGCCACCAACACAGTTACGGAATGATCATGATCAAAAAGCTTATAGGAACCATTGCTTTATCACTGACCTGCGCGGTTTCGTTCGCGGCCGGCGGTGGATACAAGCTGGATACGGCGCCTGACCGCATCAACGACATGGCTGCCCTGCAGAACGGCGCCAAGCTGTTCGTCAATTACTGCATGGGCTGCCATAGCGCCAACTCCATGCGCTATAACAAGCTCACCGACATCGGCCTGACCGAAGACCAGATCAAGAAAAATCTGCTTTTCACGACCGACAAAGTGGGCGACCTCATGCATATCGCCATGACCCCTGAAGACGCCAAGAAATGGTTCGGCGTTACACCGCCCGACCTGTCCGTTATTGCCAAGGCAAAATCGGCAACCATGGGTCCGTCGGGTGTCGATTACATCTACACCTTCCTGCGCACGTTCTACCGCGACACCTCCAAGGTAACCGGCTGGAACAACCTGGTGTTTCCAAGTGTGGGCATGCCCAATGTACTGTGGCAACTGCAAGGACCGCGTTCGCTCGAGCACGTCATCGTCCACGAAGCCGAACGCGAGGACGGCACCAAGGCCTGGGAACGCACCACTGCCAACTACGATGCCCAAGGCTTTTCAGTCATCAAGACCGAAGAACTGAAAGACTACGACGGTTCGCCTGTCGACAAGGCTATACTGACGCCAGCCAATGCAAGCGCATCCGCGGCATTCGACAACAATGTCGCAGACCTCAGCAATTTCCTGGGCTGGATGGCCGACCCCATGCAAATGGAACGTCGCCAGATGGGAGCCTGGGTACTGTTGTTCCTGGGTTTGTTCCTGGTCGTTGCCTGGCGCTTGAACGCAGCCTTCTGGAAAGACGTCAAATAAGCAGTCCGCGCCGGTGGCGCCCTGCAGGTGCTGCAGCAGCGCTGCCGGTCAAGAAATAGGCGTAGATCGATACGCCTATTTCCCTTTTTTGAGCCTCACCCAGGTGGGCTCTTGTTCTTATTTCTACGATTGGAATCCGCGACATGATGGTGCTCTATTCTGGAACGACTTGCCCGTTCTCCCAACGCTGCCGCTTTGTGCTGTTTGAAAAAGGCATGGATTTTGAAATCCGTGACATCGACCTGTACAACAAGCCCGAAGACATTGCCGTCATGAATCCCTATGGCCAGGTGCCCATCCTGGTCGAGCGCGATCTGATCCTGTACGAATCGAATATCATCAACGAGTATATCGACGAGCGATTCCCGCATCCCCAGCTCATGCCGGCGGATCCGGTCATGCGCGCGCGCACCCGCCTTTTCCTGTACAACTTCGAGAAAGAGCTGTTCGTACACGTATCAGTACTCGAAAACCGCAGCTCCACCGATACCAAGGCGCAAGACTTCGCACGCCAGAATATCCGCGACAGGCTTGCGCAACTGGCTCCCATGCTGTTAAAAAACAAATACATGCTGGGTGAAGAATTCTCTATGCTTGATGTGGCTGTCGCGCCCCTGTTGTGGCGCCTCGATCACTACGGTATCGAACTGCCCAAAAACGCGGCGCCTATCCAGAAATATGCCGAGCGCATCTTCTCGCGTCCGGCCTACATTGAAGCATTGACGCCGTCCGAAAAGGTAATGCGTCGCTAAAACCATGCAAGAATCGTCCACCAAGCCCTACCTGATACGCGCGCTGCACGAATGGTGTACCGACAACGGCTACACGCCGCATATTGTCGTCACCGTCGACGCCAATACGATAGTGCCGGTTGCCCATATCCACGACGGACAGATCACGCTCAATATTGGCAGCCTGGCCACCAACCGCCTCACGCTGGGCAACGACTACATCGAATTCCAGACCCGATTCGGTGGAATCACGGAACAAATATTTGTTCCGGTGGCGGCGGTATCGGCCATCTACGCGCGTGAAACCGGTGCCGGCATGGGCTTCGATGTTGTGGAATCAGCGCCCTATCCCGGAGGCGGTGCCGACGACGGGCAGCGCAAAGGGCCCAAAGCCGTCAGCGAGTCCGCCATGGCTTCTGCGTCGGGCGACAAGGCCGACACCGATGACACCGACCCGCCCAAGCCTCCACGGCTCACCATCGTGAAGTAAACAAAAATCGGATCAGCGTACTGATCCGATTTTTTTTATTCATCGCAAAACCACTACCGAACGCAGCGGCTGTCCCGGGGCGCTACCGGAAACGGGCCGCCAGCTTTTCTGTTTCCCGCGCAAGAATGGCCAGATCCATGCCCACCGCCGTAAACAGGCAGCCCAGATCCATATAGCGGCGCGCCTGAACCTCATCGAAAGTCAGTATGCCCGGCGCCTTGCCGCAGGCCCGTATGCGGCGTAGGGCGTCTTCAATGGCGCTTTGCACCTCGGGGTGCTTGGCATTCCCAAGATGCCCAAGACTGGCCGACAGGTCGGCCGGGCCGATGAAGACACCATCGACCCCGTCCACCGAGGCGATTTTCTCCAGATTGTCGAGCCCCTCCTGCGTTTCGATCTGTACCAACAAGCACAGCTCTTGCTCGCAGGTGTGTGCGTAGTCGGTCTGACGGCCGAAGGCACTGGCGCGCATTGTCCCGCCCACACCGCGGATGCCGCGGGGTGGATATCGCATGCCGGCCACTGCCTGCGCTGCTTCCTCTTCATTCTGGACGTAAGGTATCAATAGCGTCTGCGCGCCAATGTCCAGATAACGCTTTTGCTGCACCGGATCGTTCCAGCTGGGCCGCACAACGGGCGACACCGGGAACGGCGCCGCCGCCTGCAGCTGGCTCAGCACGGATCCCACATCATTGGGAGAATGTTCGGTATCGAATACGAGCCAGTCAAAGCCCGAACGCGCGACCACTTCCGCGCTGTAGGCATTGGCAAGCGACACCCACAAGCCCAATTGATGCTGGCCGGCGGCAAGAGCGCGTTTGAAATGGTTGACAGGTATTTGCATGGAAGGCCTTAGTCGAGATCAAGAATTGAAAGAAAAAAAACAATAATCGAAAAATCTAGTAGAATGACGCCTTCGCCGGTTTAGCTCAGTTGGTAGAGCAGCGCACTTGTAATGCGAAGGTCGAGGGTTCAACTCCTTTAACCGGCACCAGTATAGACAACAGAAGGCCAATCCCCCGGGGTTGGCCTTTTGCTTTTCGCGCGCCCTGCTCTGCGCTCGGTCTCGCGCAAGTCCAAAGTGTCGGTTCGGCTAGAAGGACATCATGCAAATTCCGAAATAAATAACAATAAATTTACTAATTTTTACATACTAAGCACCCAATCCACCTGATTTTTTGTCATCTGCTGCCGTAAACATTAGTAGAAACCCTAGTCAATTACGGCGATCGGGTTACCTCGGGACTTCGGATGAACAATATTAATATCGGTACTCGCCTGACTGCCGCTTTCACTTTCATGCTGCTGCTTGTGGCAATTCTTTCCGGTATAGGGCTGTGGCGCATGCAGGCCTCCAGCGCGATGACGGATGACATTATTGATGTGCGCCTGAAAACCGAAAGGCTCATTGCCGAATGGAACAAAGCCATTGCAGTGAATGGCGTGCGGACGATCGCCGTGGCGACAACATCAGATCCTGCGACGGCACGCCGCTTTGAAGAAGATATGGCAAAGACCAGCAAAATGGTGAATTCGCTTCAGGAAGCTGTCGCTGCGAATGTCACGGATGCACAAGGGGTGGAACTATTCAAGACCATCGTGCGGAAACGCGCGGAATACCGCGACGCACGCACAGTAGCGTTTGACGCACAATCCAAAGGCGACCACCAGGCCGCTGCCACTTTTCTTGAGCGCGACATGCCGGTTCTACAGGCAGCTTATCTGCAAAGCGTAGACGACTTGCTCAGCTTTCAGAAAACATCGATCGACAGCAATGCGGCGCTTCTGGATGCCAATAATGAATTCGGGCGGAATCTATTGATAAGCGTCGCCATTCTCGCCGTCCTGGCTGGTCTGGCTCTTGCGCTGCTTATCACCCGTTCTATTACCCGCCCCCTGCGGCGCGCATTGCTCCTGGCCGAGAAGGTTTCCTCGCGTGACCTTACCAGTTCTATCGAAATCCATGGCAAGGACGAAACCAGCATGCTGCTGCACGCCCTTAAACAGATGAACGACAGCCTGACCAGCGTTGTACGCGACGTGCGCAGCGGAGCCAATTCCATTGCCACGGCTTCAAGCCAGATCGCCGCGGGCAACCTGGATCTCTCGTCGCGCACCGAAGAGCAAGCCAGCTCGCTGGCCGAAACGGCGGCAACCATGGAGCAGCTCACGACCACCGTCAAACAGAATGCCGACAATGCCCAGCAAGCCTGTACTTTGGCCGAATCCGCTGCGCAAATCGCAGTCAAGGGGGGCGATGTGGTGGCCCAGGTTGTGCACACCATGGGCGATATCACAAACTCGTCCAGAAAAGTGGCCGAGATTATCAACGTGATCGACAGCATTGCATTCCAGACCAATATCCTTGCGCTGAACGCCGCAGTGGAAGCGGCACGGGCGGGCGAACAGGGCCGCGGCTTTGCCGTGGTCGCGTCAGAAGTGCGATCGCTGGCGCAGCGCAGTGCTTCGGCCGCCAAGGAAATCAAAGCCCTGATCGACACATCGGTCTCCACGACAGAGGCCGGGAACCGACTGGCCGCGGAAGCGGGCACGACAATGAACGAAACGGTTGCAAGCATCAAGCGTGTTACCGACATCATGGGCGAAATCACGGCGGCCAGCAATGAGCAGAGCGTGGGCATCGATGAAGTGAACAAAGCTGTGGGCCAGATGGATCAGGTGACCCAGCAAAACGCCGCTCTGGTGGAAGAAGCGGCGGCGGCATCAGCGAGCCTTCAAGAACAGGCATCCGGCCTGGCCGACGTGGTTGCGACCTTCAAGCTCACGAGCCAGAACAGCGGCACAACGGCAAGCCCGGCACATAAAGCCGGCGCGGGCGCCGCGCCGCGACTGGGATGGGCTTGATCGGCAGCCCTGGCCGCTAGGGCTGTAACGAGTCGGTGTGCGCGCGTAGCAATTGCCCTGCGATGATAAGCTTCTGGATCTCGCTGGTACCCTCATAGATGCGCAAGGCCCGGATCTCGCGATAAAGTCGTTCGGCCGGGTTGCCGCACACTACGCCCAGGCCGCCAAACAACTGCACGGCCTTGTCGATGACGCGCTGCGCCTCTTCGGTGGCAAACAGCTTTGCCATGGCGGCCACCCGGGATGTGCGGCCGCCCACGACATCCTTGACCCATGCAGCGCGGTAAACGAGCAGAGCGGCGGCATCTATTGCCGTGGCCATGTCGGCAAGCTTGTCCTGGGTAAGCTGGAAGGTGCTCAGGCTCGATCCGGAGATCTGCCGTTGCGTGACCCTTAGCAAGGCATGATCGAGGGCGCGACGCGCCATGCCGACGGCCGAGGCGCCCACGCTGGAACGAAATACGTCCAGCACACTCATGGCAATCTTGAAACCGTCGCCTTCCTGCCCGATAAGTGCATCGGCAGGCACACGGCAGTCGGTAAACTCCAAAGAGCCCAATGGGTGCGGCGCAATCACCTCGATGCTTGCACTGACGGAAAAGCCGGGAGTATCGGCCGGGACGATAAAGCAGGACAAGCCCTGTGCGCCCCCACCTTCCCGCGTCCTGGCGAAAACAACATACTGATGGGCGAGGCCCGCGTTCGATATCCAGGTCTTGGCGCCGTTGATGATCCAGTCGCCGCCTTCCTTGTGTGCCGCGGTCGCCATGTCGGCGGGGTTGGAGCCCGCTTCTTCTTCGGACAAGGCAAATGCGGCAATGCGATCGCCGGCGATGACGGCGGGAAGCCATTGCCGGCGCTGCGCTTCGCTGCCGAACAGCGTGATGGCCGCCGTACCCAGGCCCTGCATCGCGAAGGCGAACTCAGCCAGGCCGGAGCGGCGCGCCAGCATATCGCGAATCAGACACAGGCTGCGCGAGTCGAGTTGCCCATCCAATGACGCCGCATGTTCGAGCCAGCCGCCCGCCCCCAGCGCTTTCACCATTTGCGGGGCGATGGCGTATACGTCGGCGCCCTCATGTTCCTGGTGAATGAGGGCCTGGAGATCTTGCTGCGCAAATTGCTCCAGTGCCGCGAGTTCGCGATGCCTGGCATCAAAAAAAGGCCATTTCAGTGTCTCGTCGAACATATTTCCTCTTTGGTTTTACAGTTCCCGGCCTTTGCGGCTCGTGGATGATGGATGGTCAGGTGCTGCGCCGCTCCGGAAGCAGGTCGAGCTCAAGCTTTACAAACTTGGTGGGAAATTCCAGCCGCGCGTAATAGATTACCCGGCCGTCGGCACAAGCGTAACGGCGCAACTCTGCAACGCTTTCGCCCACCTGCAGCTGCAGGGCATGGGCCGACTGGAAGCCGGCGTTGATGATGGTGAGCTTCTGGCGCGATTCCGACACCACCAGGCCCGGAATACGCGCAATGACCGAAGCCGCCGCCGAGCTCTTGAATTTTTTCCTGTGCTTCTGGAAAAGATCGCTGGCGATGAATACTTCGCTATAGCAATAAGGCACATTGTCTTTACTGTGCAGCCGGCAAAGGTATTGATACGATGCCGCCGGCTGCCCCTGGCAATGCATGCCCATATCAGGCAGCGCGGCGATGGCGTGTTCCGACTCGACAATTGCCTGAGTACCCAGCAAATCGCTCAAGGCGACTGCCTCGTCCCAGGTCGTGGGCAATTGAAGCTCCGTCACGCTGGCAGGGCGGCTTTCGACAAACGTGCCTTTTCCGCGCCCCCGCCGTATCAAGCGGTCGGATTCCAGCTCGCCCAGTGCATTGCGCAAGGTCATGCGCGACACCTTGTAGGTCTGCATGAGATCTTGCAGCGTTGGGACTTGATGACCCACTGGCCATGCTCCCGATTCGATACTGCGCCGAAACTCCGCCGCGAGCTGCAGGTACAAGGGCTGGCGGCTACGGGCCAATATGGAGAAACTCTGTTCTGCGTCGGTCATAGAATGGCTATGGTTCAGGAGCGCCGAGCCGATTCGTCGGCATCAAGCTGCGCCTATCGTCATGCCGCCACACACGAAATGCGTTTGCCCCGTGACGAAGCCGCAGCGGCGGTCAAGAAGATAGGCAACCGTGTGCGCAACGTCCGCAGGATCTCCGATGCGCCCTACAGGTATCGCGCCAAGCAATTTCGCAGTCGTCGAACTCTGGTCCGAGTTGGCGTCCCAGAAGAATTCGGTAGCGATGGGGCCCGGCGCAACCGCGTTGACGGTAATGCCTTGTGAAGCAAGTTCGAGTGCCCACGTCCGGGTCATGCCTATGACCCCCGCTTTCGTAATGCTGTAAATCGTGCGCGACTGCTTGCCCAATGCGGCCCGCGAAGAGATATTCACGATGCGTCCACAGCCTGCCTCGCGCATGCCGGCAATCAGGAATTGCGTGCAAAGAATGGCGGCTTCAAGGTTGACGGCGACAGCGCGATGAAGGTCTTCCAGCTGCACTTCTTCCAGCGGGGCCAAAGGCACCAGGCCGACGTTATTGACTAGCCCATAGTAAGGGCCCGCTGCCGAGACTTCGCTTAGCAAGGCCCTTGTTTCATCGGCAGAGGAAAGGTCTGCGCAATGAAATTCGATATCGGCGGGCAGGTCGACAGGTCGGGTCCGGGCGATACCCACCACCGTGTAGCCGTCGGCGTGCAGGCGTTGGCAGATGGCCTTGCCTATGCCGCGACTGGCTCCTGTAACAAGGACTCTGGCCTGATTGCTCATTTTCCTCTCAAAGTATTAAGATCCGCATTTATAGACTATATGAAGATCATAACCTCTGCGGGGCACCGGCGGACTACCCCCAGGAGACACAAAAATAAAATATTCCACCTACACAGTGCTCAAGAATCTCGGCAACTGACCTGTCCGCACCCCTTGCACGCCGGCATGGGGTGCCGCTACAAAGCCGCGGGCGGCCAGCTCGCCGGACAGGCAGCAAACTGATTCCAGCACATTACTTGCTGCCAGTCCCGTTTTTACCTGACTTGTTCTCGTTGGCGCTGGTGCCGGGAGCAGTCGCATCTTTTTTAGTTCCAATATCCACGGGCTCGCCGCCTATCTTCTTGCTGGCTTCGGTGCTATCCGGGACGCCGTCAGCAGCTTTGGATTTGTCGTCCGACTTCATGCCTTCTCCCATCGTTGCCCCGGCAGTACCGTGCTTGCCCGAGCTTGCACTGGTACCACCCATGTTCTTATCAGGCGTAGGAGCCGCGGAAGGCGCCCCCGTACTTGAACTGCCGCTCGAACCGCTCTGCGCAAACACCGTCGGAACCACGGCGAACGGTATCGAACAGATCGCAATCGCTAAAAGCTTTTTCATGGTGATCTCCTGGTAGATGACCGAATAGGTCCAGGAATCACAAGCAATTGCCGTGCCTTTATCGAGACCTCATACGCCTATCTCGATATGCTGAACAAGCTGCGGGAACCAGTTGATCCAGCCGCAACGATCCGACAACCAAGCCCCATATTTCCCCCAACCACGCCACCCGAGGAGCCAGGGGCTGGTGTGTGCTGGGCGGAATTTGAGCGCGCCGCGGCGGCGTCCTGCGTCAGGGGAAAAAGAGCGCGCCTGTCCGAGCGGCGCGCTTACGGGCAGCCAGTGGCTGCCCGTTGCCGCGAGTTCGCGCTCGCCCTGACGCAGGATGCCGACGCGGGTAGTCCTGTGCGAAGCACAGGACCGCAGCGATATGGAGCCCGGCCCACACCAGCCCCTGGCTCCGGCTAAGAATACGGCTAAGACAAAACCCGATACGATTTCGACAACAGAACCGTTATTGCGCCGCCACCGCCCAAACCGCCACACCCAACGCCGCTACCGCAACCACAACCGCCCCCACAGCAACACGCTTCAAAAAAACAATCTCCTGCTGCAACTGCGCGGCAGCCTTGTCCACGCCCTCGATCGTTTCCTTGAACTGCAGCGCCAGGCCTTTCACCGCCTCCGCATTCTGAGTTACCGCCGACTGAAGCTCACGGATCTGCTGCGGCATGACCTCCTCCGCCTTGCCCCCGGGCGGCTTGGCCGTAAACATAGGCACCGCCGCCGAAACAATTTGCGTAATGTAGGGTAGCGCCACCTTCAGCACCGGGAGAAAAGCCGCCATGGATAAGTCCTGTTCAAACCGATGTCAGTCCCAGCCGCGCATGCCACTCGGCAATCGACTCTTGTGGGTACTCATCGAAAAATTTATCGCCCGGACCCGCCTGCACCTCCACCCATGACGCCTTGGAGTCCAGCATCAGATGCGTATGTTCGGGCGGTATGGGCAGCGGCGTATCGATGGCGGAGGCAAAAGGATGAATCAGTTCAGGCCATTCGGGGCTGAACAACCAAAGTGCGCTGCCGCAACGTTTGCAAAAATGCCGTTCTGCGCTGCTGGTGTGTGCCAGCTTTTGCCCGGGTTCTTTAAGCTTGGCATGATACACCGACACACTGGCGCTGCCGCTTACCTTCATCGTCTCGGCGTCGCCGGACAGATTAATGGCGTAACCGCCGCCACCCTGAGTCTTCCGGCATATCGAGCAATAACAGCGTTGATAGGGATAAGGCGCCGCGCTCCAGACCGTGAACGTTACCGCGCCGCAATGACAAGATCCTTCAAGTTGCATCGTGGTCATTTTCCTTTGTCTTTTTCACCGGCCCCCGGCTTGCTGCCTTCAGGGCTGGGGTCTTGCAGGAACTTGCTCAAATACTCGTCCTCGCGCTGTGGACGGTCATCGGTGGGATCCGGTACCGTTTTCTTGTTCTTCGTGTCGTCCGGTTCCGGCTTTTTCCGGTCAGGTACGGCTGGCTGTTCAGGCATGGGAGCCTCCATAAGTGGATATGAATCGCCCTGACCGGATCAGCAATCGCGGTGCCTGGTGGGCAGCCTGGCCAGTATCTCGTAATTTGATCCGCCTTCGCCGGGGCTCGACGCCACCAATACACACTGCTCCGGCGTCCAGGACAGGGCAGGCCGTGAAAGCTCGCCCGGGTCGCATGGCCCTGCTTTGCGCAGCAAGGACACATGAGGCCTGAACAGGGATGCCGGGCGTTGCCAGCCTGCAGCTTCAAGCTTCGACCATACCGCCGCATAGGCATCATCCAGCCAGGGAACCCTATCGTCATCGGCCGAAGAGGGGCCGGCCCATACCACGCGCGGACCTGAAAAGCGTCCGAAACACTTCAACTGCAGCGTGCCTACGGGCACAACCCAGGCCGATGCCGCCCGGACGAGGTCATGCACCCGGTCCGCAGGCGTATTGCCAAGAAACGCCAATGTCATATGCAGCGTTTCGGCCCGCATCATGCGCCCGCCGCATAGCGCATGCGCGTCGCGCGCCCATGCCATGATTTCGTCGGCTGCCGCCGCCGAGGGCCACAAGGCAAAGAACAGTCGCTGCGAAGTCTGGTTCATATAAATATGGGTCAGCGCATGCCGAAGCTTGTTTCGCCAAAGACACGGTTCTTGCCGGTGGGCAATGCGCGCCAGTATTGAGAAGGCCCTTCGACCTGAGCATCGAGCTCGGCGGCGGCATGCCATGCCCAGCGCGGATCATAAAGCGCGGCGCGGCCCAGTGCGACCATGTCGGCCTTGCCTTCGGCCACAACTTCCTGCGCCTGCTGCGCGGTAGTAATCAAACCGACCGCTATCGTAGGCAGGCCGACTTCGCTCTTCAGGGCCTGTGCCAGGTGAACCTGATAGCCCGGCCCCACCGGAATGCGCTGCGCCGGCGACACGCCGCCGCTGGATACATCAATCCAGTCGCAACCCAACTGCTTCACCCGCAATGCGAATTCGATCGTCTGGTCCAGGGTCCAGCTGGGGGCCGATTCGACCCAGTCCGTGGCCGATACGCGCACGCCCAGCGCCATGCCATCCGGAATCGCAGTACGTACCGCCTGAAAAACCTCGAGCGGAAAGCGCATGCGGTTTTCAAGGTTGCCGCCGTACTCATCGCTACGCTGGTTGGAAATCGGGGACAGGAATTGATGGAGCAGATAGCCGTGCGCGGCGTGCAACTCTATGGCATCCAGCCCCAGACGCACCGCGCGCTGTGCGGCGTCGACAAAGGCCTGCTTGATGCCGTGCAGATCCTCGATAGTCAGTGCGCGCGGCGGCGGCTCGCCTTCTTTGTGCGCCACGGCAGACGGAGCCACCGGAAGCCAGCCCCCCTTGTCCCGGGCGATAAGCTGCCCGCCATCCCACGGGGCAGCACTGGATCCTTTGCGCCCGGCGTGCCCCAACTGGATCGCCAGCTTGATGCCCGAAGTTGCCCGCAGCACCTTGACCACTTCGGCCAGCGCTGTTTCGTTATCGTCGTTCCATAGACCCAGGCAGCCGGGCGTGATACGCCCTTCCTCGGCGACCGCGGTGGCCTCGATACACAAGAGGCCGGCGCCGCCCAGGGCCAGGCTGGAAAGATGAGCCATGTGCCAGCTTGTGGCATTGCCATCGACCGCGGAATACTGGCACATGGGCGAAATTACGACGCGATTGGCCAGTGCAACGCTGCGCAGCTTGATAGGGTCGAAAAGCTCGGTCATTGATCTTCCTTGGTCTGGTAACGAAGTTGAAAAGCGTTTTGCAGCTTACAAAAACACGATAAAAGCAATAAATAGTTGTAGACGTCCACTCGGGCATACCCCAACGCCAGCCCATTGACGTTTAAACGGGCACTTCGCTAACATCGGCCACTACCCCCTGCCACCGGAGAGTCCTGCAGTGAAACCACAGTCCCTGGACATGATAACCAAGCTTGTCGGTTTCGATACCGTGTCACGAAATTCGAACCTGCAACTGATCCACTATATACGGGACTACCTGGAAAGCCATGGCGTGCAAAGCCATCTGGTCGGCAATCCCGAGGGAACCAAGGCGAACCTGTTTGCCACCGTCGGCCCCAACGTCGAAGGCGGCATCGTCCTGTCCGGCCATACCGACGTCGTGCCCGTCGACGGCCAACCATGGGATACGGACCCATTCACCATCGAGCAGAAGGACGGTCGCCTGTACGGCCGTGGCACATGCGACATGAAGGCATTTTCGGCTGTGGCGCTGTCCATGGTGCCGGACATGCTCAAGAAGGGACTGAAGCGACCTGTCCATTTTGCGCTCAGCTATGACGAAGAAATCGGCTGCTTCGGCGCCCCTTCCATGATAGACAGGCTGGTTACCGATATTGCAAAGCCCAGCGCCGTCATCGTAGGCGAACCCACCAGCATGCGTCCTATTGTGGCCCACAAGGGCATAGCCGCCCTGCGCACCACCATCATCGGCCATGAAGCCCATTCCAGCCAGGTGCAGCGCGGCGTAAGCGCCGTAACCACCGCCGCCAGGCTGATCACTTTCATCGACGACATGATGGCCGAAAATAAAGCATCCGCCGACCCGGACTGCCGCTTCGAGCCGCCCTACACCACACTGCATGTAGGCGTGGTACACGGCGGTACGGCGATCAATATCATTTCACGCGAATGTTCGTTCATCTGGGATATACGCGCCCTGCCTGGCGACGACTGGCGCAAGTACCTGGATCGCTTCCAGGAATATGCCGATACGCTGCTGCCTGCCATGCGGGCCATTGCGCCGGCGGCCGCCATCACCACTGAAATCATGGCCGACGCCCCTCCTTTGCAGGACCAGGGCGGGCCGGCCCAAGACCTTATCTTCAAACTGTGCGGCCATACTCACGGCGATGTCGTGCCTTATGCGGCCGAAGCGGGACAGTTTCAGGAACGAGGCTTTTCCGTCGTGCTTTGCGGTCCGGGCTCCATTGACCAGGCGCACCAGCCCAATGAATATATCGACATATCGCAGGTAACGGCCTGCGAAAAATTTCTGGAAGACATCACCGATCAATTATCACGGTAGTTCCGTTGAACGCACGGCAGTCCTGTTACACGCGGCATTCCTATAAAACCAGCGCAGGAGACAACAATGAAATTCAAGCAACTGATGAAACACACCGCTATTGCGGCCACGCTAGCCTTGAGCGTAGGCTTGTCGCAGTCCGTCGATGCCAAGACACTGCGCTGGGCCTATCAGGGCGACATGATGTCGCTGGATCCCATGGCGCTGAACGAAACATTCACATTGGGATTCCAGAGCTGGTTCTATGAAACACTGACCGCCTACGACAAGGACCTGAAGCTGGTCCCGATGCTGGCCGAAAAATGGGAGAACCCCGAGCCAACCAAGTGGGTCTTTCACCTGCGCAAGGGCGTGAAGTTTCATGACGGCAGCCCTTTTACCGCCGACGACGTGATCTTTTCCTGGAAACGCAGCCAGACACCGGGCTCCGACATGAAGGCTTACGGCGCCAAGGCGACCGAGATCAAGAAGATCGACGACCATACGATCGAAGTCATTACGCCCACGCCCAACCCCATTTTGCCGCGCGACTGGACCTTTCTCTACATCATGAGCAAGCAGTGGGCGGAAAAGAACAATACCGTTGAAGCCACCAATGTAAAGGGAGGCGAAAGCAATTACGCCAACCTGCACGAGAACGGCACCGGCCCATTCATGGTGGTCGACCGCGCGCCCGATGTAAAAACCACACTCAAGCGCTTTGAAGGGTACTGGAACAAAGACATGCCGACCAACGTCACCGAGGTCGTGTTCCAGCCGATTACGCAGGAATCGACCCGTGTTGCCGCATTGATTTCGGGCGAAATGGACATTGTCATTCCCGTGCCGGTGCAAGACTGGCCGCGCCTCGAAAGCGAGCCCAATGTACAGGTCATGAACGAACCTGAAGCGCGAGCCGTCTTCATCGGCATGGACCAGCACCGCGACGAACTGCTGTTCTCCAACGTCAAAGGCAAGAATCCGTTCAAAGACAAGCGTGTGCGTCAGGCAGTCAATCTTGCCGTCGACACCAAGATCATCAACCAGAAAATCATGCGCGGCGCGGCAAACCCCCTGGGCACGCTCATCGCCGACAAGATCAACGGCTTCGACGCGTCGTTTGGCGCACCATACAAGACCGACATCGACAAGGCCAAGAAGCTTCTGGTCGAGGCGGGCTACCCCGACGGTTTCTCGGTGCAGCTCGACTGCCCCAACGACCGCTATGTCAACGACGAAAAGGTGTGCCAGGCAGTCGCCAGCATGCTGGCGCGCGTAGGCATCAAGATCGACCTGCTCGCGCAAACCAAATCGAAGTACTTTGCCAAGATCCTGCTGCAGGCCGGCAACAACACCAGCATGTACATGCTGGGCTGGACGCCCAGCTCTATCGATGCGGCCAACGCCCTGACCAATCTGGTTGCATGCCGCGACCCGAAAACAGCGGCCGGGCAGTTCAACCTCGGCGGCTACTGCAACAAGGAAATCGACGCCCTGACCGCCAAGATCGACGTGGAAACCGACCAGGCCAAGCGCAATGCCATGATCAAGGAAGCGTTCACCATGCTGCACAACGACTATGGCTATCTGCCCTTGCACCAGCAGCCGATGTCATGGGGCGTGCGTAAAGGCATCAAGGTGGCCCAGCGCGCCGACGACGTGCTGGACATCCGCAACGTGGTCATGCCTTGAGCCACCCGTAACGACGGTGCGACCCGCAAGCTGGAACAGTTTGCGGGTCATTCAGCCGTCCCGCTCCATACTGGAAGCTCATTTACATGCTCAATTTCATTGCCCGACGGATTTTCCAGTCGATCTTCGTGATGCTTACCGTAGGGCTCATTGCTTTTGCGATGTTCCGTTACGTCGGCGATCCCATCAACAACATGGTGGGCCAGGATACAACCCTGGAACAACGAGCCGAGATGCGCAAGCAATTGGGGCTGGACGACCCGTTCCTGGTTCAGTACGTGCGTTTCATCGGCAATGCGGCGCAAGGCGACTTCGGTGTCTCCTACCGCCAGCGCCGGCCGGTCAGCGAGCTCATCGAAAGCCGCTTGCCGGCCACGCTTGAACTGTCGCTGGTCTCGGCCCTTATGGCCTTGTTCCTGGGCATTCCCATGGGCATCTATACCGCCCTGAGACGCAATGGCGTGCTATCGCGCAGCTTCATGGCTTTGTCGCTCATCGGCATATCGCTGCCCACCTTTCTCATCGGCATCCTGATGATTCTGGTCTTCGGCGTCATGCTGCGCTGGCTGCCCAGTTTCGGGCGGGGCGAAGTCGTGCAACTGGGGTGGTGGTCCACGGGCTTCCTGACCAAGAGCGGCTGGCAGTCGCTGATCATGCCCGCCTTTACTCTGGCCCTGTTCCAGATGACGCTGATCATGCGGCTGGTGCGCGCCGAAATGCTGGAGGTCATGCAAACGGATTTCATCAAGTTCGCACGGGCCCGTGGGCTGCCCGAACGCATGATCAACTTCCGCCATGCGCTCAAGAACACCCTGGTACCCGTCATTACCATTACCGGGCTGCAACTGGGATCCATCATTGCGTTTTCCATCATCACCGAAACCGTGTTCCAGTGGCCAGGCATGGGGCTGTTGTTCATTCAGTCCATAGGCGTGGTCGATATTCCCGTGATGGCGGCCTACCTGTTATTGATCGCTTTCTTTTTCGTGATCATCAATCTCATTGTCGATTTATTGTATTTCGCTGTCGATCCACGATTGCGCGTGCAGAAAAGCTAGAAGGTATTAATCAATGGCTCAAAACGCCTTGTCCCGCCTGTACCACAGCGACATCGTCTACAGCTTCAGCCGCTCGCCCACGGCCATCATCTCCGCCATTGTGGCGCTGATCATCATCATCGGCGCCGTATGCGCGCCCCTGTTCGCGCCGCACAACCCCTTTGACCTGGCCACGCTTGATTTGCTGGATGCGAATATCCCGCCGATCTGGTCGGCCAACGGCGATCCGCGCTTTCTGCTGGGTACCGACGACCAGGGCCGCGACATGCTCTCGGCCATCATGTACGGTTCGCGCATTTCGCTGCTGGTCGGCTTCGCGTCCGTGCTGTTTTCGCTGGTCATCGGTGTATCGCTGGGCCTGGTCAGCGGCTATGTGGGCGGACGTGTGGACAGCATCATCATGCGCATCGCCGATGTGCAGCTATCATTTCCCGCGATCCTGATTGCCTTGCTGGTAGACGGAATCGCCCGCGGCTTGCTGCCGCGGGACTCTCATGACAGTCTTTCCCTTTATGTGCTGATTTTTGCCATCGGTGTTTCGGGCTGGGTGCAATATGCGCGCACCGTGCGCGGCGCCACCATGGTCGAGCGCAACAAAGAATACGTGCAGGCAGCCCGCCTGATCGGCATGCGCCCCTTCATGGTGCTGCGCCGCCATGTACTGCCCAATGTCATGGGCCCTGTACTGGTCATCGCCACAATACATCTGGCCGTTGCCATTATCACCGAGGCGACCCTGTCCTTCCTGGGGGTCGGCATTCCGCCCACGACTCCCTCCCTGGGCACCCTTATCCGCATCGGCAACAGCTACTTGTTCTCGGGCGACTGGTGGATCTCCATTTTTCCCGGTATCGCGCTGGTCCTGCTGGCCTTGTCGGTCAACTTGCTGGGTGATTGGCTGCGCGATGCGCTCAATCCCAAGCTTCGCTAAGGCTTATATATGGCATTGTTGGACATTGAAAACCTGCGCATCGAGTTTTCCAGCCGCCGCGGCAATGTGGTCGCGATTCAGGACGTAAGCCTGTCGCTGGACAAGGGTGAAATCCTGGGCGTAGTCGGCGAATCCGGCGCCGGCAAGTCCACCATCGGCAATGCGGTGATCGGCCTGCTCGAAGCTCCGGGAAAGATGACGGGCGGCGCCGTGCTATTGAACGGCGAGCGTATCGACAAGCTTTCGGCACCGGCATTTCGCCTGGTGCGCGGCCGGCGCATAGGAATGATATTCCAGGATCCGCTTACCTCACTGGATCCTTTGCAGACCATAGGCCACCAATTGGTCGAGACGATGCAGGTGCACCTGCAGTTAAACCAGCAACAGGCCTCGGCGCGCGCTGTCGAATTGCTGGAGAGCGTGGGCATCGAACAAGCCAGGATACGCCTGCAACACTACCCTCATCAATTCTCCGGCGGCATGCGCCAGCGCGTGGTCATCGCGCTGGCCTTGTGTTGCGAACCCGAGGTCATCATTGCCGACGAACCGACCACGGCGCTGGATGTCTCGATTCAGGCGCAGATTCTGGACCTGTTGCGCAAGCTTTGCAAAGAACACCAGGTCGGCATGATCCTTATCACGCACGATATGGGCGTGATCGCCGAGGTGACCGATCGGGTGGCTGTTCTGTACCGCGGCAAGCTGGTCGAGGAAGGCCCCACGAAAAGCCTGCTCAGCAGTCCGCAACACCTCTATACCAAGAGCCTGATCTCGGCCGTGCCCCGTTCGGACATCAAATTGCGGCGCTTCCCCATGGTCACTTACATCGAAGACGTCCTGGCGCCTTCCAAGCGAAGCAACCTGGCGATCGCAACGCGCTGGCTGGGCGAGCACCGCAATCACGGCACACAGTCGGAGAGGCCCCTGCTGCAAGTGGAAAACCTGAGCATGCGGTTTGTGCTGAAGAACGCCTTCCTCAAACAAAACCGTATCATGCTGGACGCCGTTAAGAACGTCAGCTTTTCCATCAAGGCCGGCGAAGTATTCGGCCTGGTGGGTGAATCCGGCTCCGGCAAATCCACTATCGCCCGCCTGATTGCGGGACTATACAAAACCAGCAATGGCTCCGTCATTTTCAACGACGTCAACGTTACAGAGCTTACCGATGCCAAGACGACGAACGCGTTCCGGCGCCAGATCCAGATGGTGTTCCAGGATCCCTTTTCGTCCCTGAATCCGCGCATGCGTATCCTGGACATCGTGGCCGAACCCATACGCTTTCACAAGCTTGCGCAAACCGAAGCGCTGACCCGCCAGATCGTCAGCGGCCTGCTCGACTATGTGGGCTTGGGCGACCAGGCACTGTTGCGTTTTCCACACGAGTTTTCCGGCGGCCAGCGGCAACGCATCTGCATCGCCCGCGCACTGGCCACGCGGCCGCGCTTTCTCATCTGCGACGAACCCACTTCGGCGCTGGATGTGTCCATACAGGCGCAGATTCTCAACTTGCTCAAAGACCTGCAGGAGACGCTGGGCCTGACGATTCTTTTCATCAGCCACGACCTGCCCGTCATACGGCAGATGTGCGACAAGGTGGGGGTCATGCGCCACGGAGAATTGCTGGAAGTTGCAGAAACCGAGACGCTATTTTCCGACGCCAGGCACGACTACAGCAGGCATCTTTTATCTTTGATGCCCAGCCTTGATTTCCTCTCGCGCGAGGGTCTGGAAGTCGAAGCGGTGTAGCTTTCCGGCGCGTAGCGCCGCTCTGCTTGTTACACCGTCATGCCTCTTTAACGTTTGGACACCAAAATAATGGCTGTGTGCTGGACGCCTTCCGACGGCCTCCCTATGATAGCCTCATCCAGGCTGCGTTTCACCCTGGCGCAGGAATGCTTCAAAGTGCACACTTTCCATCAATCTTTATAGGATAAATCGCCATGGGCATTATCGGCATGATCGTAGTGGGTTTTATCGTCGGGCTGATCGCAAGGGCAATCATGCCGGGCGAACAGAAGTTCGGAATCATCATGACCATTATCCTGGGGATCGTCGGCGCCCTCGTGGCCGGCTTCCTGGGTAGTGCGCTGGGCTTATATCAACAAGGTGAACCAGTGGGCTGGATCGCCTCTGTGGTGGGCGCGATTATCGTACTGTTCATCTACGGCATGATCGTCAAGAAACGCTGAATAAACCCGCCCTGCGTTGCGGGGCGGGCAAGCATGGCAGGCAAAAGGCACTCCGATACACCGGAGTGCCTTTTGCTTTTGTCTACAATACGCTATCCGCTTACCCGGTTGCCTGGAGGCACCATGGACAACTCTCGATATCAGACTGAATACACGCCGCGCCGTTTTTGGCAAAAGCTGGGGCCTCTTGCGCAGTCGGCAGGCCGGACCACGCTGGAAAAGGCGCTCTACCTGTATTACGCAGTGCAGGATGAACACACGCCCAAATGGGCCAAACGCGTCATCTACGGGGCGCTGGGCTATCTCATTCTGCCGCTCGACGCCATTCCCGATCTCGCCCCACTGATCGGCTACACCGACGACCTCAGCGTCATGGCTGCGGCCCTGGCGACGGTAGCGTTCTACATCACCCCGGAAGTCAAGGAGCAGGCCCACCGCAAGCTGGACGCGTGGTTCAGCAAGCCCGCCGCCCGTGCCTACACGGATGCCTGACCAGCGGGGCCAAGCAGCACGGCATGCGCCCAGCTTCGCCGACTACTGGCAGGCCGAAACGCTGCGCCTGCGCGAAGCGCTATCAGGGCCTCTGGAAGATTCCGGCGAGGTGCGCCGCGCTCGCGTAGAAGGAAAAACCTACACTGACAAAATCCTGATGCGCGCGCGGCTGCTCGCCCGGCGCGAGGGAATCGATCTGCTCATCGCCAAATGGACGCAGGGTGCCAGGCTGGCACTGCTGGGCATGTTGCTGGCCGCCCTGGTGGCCGGGGCGGCGGCCGCGTCCGGCGCATTGGGCGACGGCAGCCGCTCCGTCAACGTATTGCTGGCACTCGCTGCCCTGCTGGGCCTGAATTTGCTTGCCTTCCTTTTCTGGCTGGCGAGCTTTTTTATTCAGTCCGACACCAGCGGCTCTTACCTGGGCGAGATATGGCTATGGCTTACGCGCAAGCTCGCCCGAGGCCCCGACGCCGCCCTGACACCCCGGGCGCTCGTCGAGGTGCTGAGTCGCAACAACGCGCTGCGCTGGCTGCTGGGCGCGGTCAGCCATGGCGCCTGGGCCGTGGCGTCGCTCAGCATGCTGCTGACTCTGGTCGCCATGCTGTCGGCTCGACGCTACGGCTTCAACTGGGAAACCACACTGCTATCGGCAGACACTTTCGTGTCCTTGACCGCCGCCCTGGGGTGGCTGCCCTCTTTTCTGGGCTTCGCCGTACCGCCGGAGGCAGTCGTGCGCGCCAGCACCGGCCTGCAAGCGTTGCCGGAATCTGCACGCGTCCTGTGGTCAAGCTGGCTGATAGGCTGCGTGGTCACATACGGACTCATTCCCCGTGTGCTGGGCCTGCTCCTGGCCATATTCACGACTCGCAGGAAAGTGGCGGCCATAGTCCTCGATGAAGGCCTCCCGGGTTATGCCGAGCTACGCGGCCGCCTGGCGCCGCCCAGCGAAAAAGCCGGCACCGATGCGCCCGACGGCCCCCAATTCCAGTCCACGATACTCCCGCGCGGCCCTGCGCAGCCGGAGCCGGATCAGCTTTTGATTGCCGGCATAGAGCTTGCACCGGATACACCGTGGCCGCCCGCCGCTCTGCACCCGTCTATTATCGACTTGGGCGTGATCGACACGCGATCGCAGCGCAGCTCCCTGCTGGATCGCATGAACCTGCATCCGCCCCTGCGAATGTTGGCGGTATGCGACCCGCAACAGACGCCCGATCGCGGCACCATCGCCCTGCTTGCGGAGCTGGCTGGCCTTGCAGCGCAGGCGCACATCGCACTCCCCGCCGACCACGTAGCCGGCAATGCGATGGAATCGCGAAGGTCTGCCTGGCGCGAGCGTCTGTTGGCGGCAGGGTTCGCGCCCGAACAGGTACACAGCGACATCGCTCAAGCGCTGGCCTGGCTGGCCGCAGCGCCGCCAGGCGAAAATCTTGCAGGAGCAGCGCATGCCTGACCACGAGACCCCATTGCGGATGGCGGTAGTCGGCCACACCAATACGGGCAAAACCTCGCTATTGCGCACCCTGACCCGCGATCCCGGCTTCGGCGTCGTCGAGGACAGTCCGGGCACCACGCGCCACGTCGAAGGCGCCCGCCTGCTGGTCGACGGTTCGGTCGCCGTGGAGCTCTACGACACGCCGGGCATGGAAGACGGCATCGCGCTGCTCGATTACCTCGATCATCTGGCGAAACCGGGCGAGCGCATCGACGGGCCGGAACGCATACGCCGTTTCCTGGCAAGCCCGGAAAGCAGTCGCCGCTTCGAACAGGAAGCGCGAGTGCTGAAAAAACTGCTGGACTGCGACGCCGGCCTATATGTGGTGGACGTGCGGGACCCGGTGCTGGGCAAGCATAAAGATGAGCTGGCCATTCTCGCCAGTTGCGGCCACCCTCTGGTGCCGGTATTGAATTTCACGCACAGTCCGCAGCAGCGCCTGGCCACCTGGCGTGAGGCGCTGGCGCGGCTGGGCCTGCATGTCATTGTGGAGTTCGACACGGTTGCGCCTGCGCTGGATGGCGAAACGCAGCTGTACGATAAGTTGGCATTGGTCATGGACAGGCACGCAGGCTTGCTGCAGGCGCTCAAGCATGACGTCGCGCAACAACGGGAAATTCGCCATCGTGACGCAACGCGCATGATTGCCGAAATGTTGATAGACGTTGCCGCCTTGCACCTGGCCGCCGAGCCCGGCCAACAGGCGCTGGAAGACGCCACGCAAGCCTTGCGCCAGCAGGTCCGGGCACGCGAAAACCGTTGCGTGCAGGCACTGCTGAAACGCTACAACTTCAATGCGCGCGATTTTCCGGCGCATGCGCTGCCGCTGGAAGGCGAACGCTGGGGCATGGATCTGTTTCATCCGCAGGCGCTGAAAGACGTCGGCATCCATGTCGGCAAAGGCGTGGCCGCCGGCGCAATGGCCGGCGCAACGCTGGATGTATTCACGGTCGGCATCAGTCTGGGCGCGGCGACCCTGCTGGGCGCAGCCGCCGGCGGCCTGTGGCAAGGGGCCGACAAGCTGGGCAAACGCGTGCTCGGGCGCTTGAAGGGGTATCAGGAGCTGAGCGTGGATGACGCGGTATTGCGCTTGCTGGCCATACGCCAGCTGGCGCTGGCGCAAGCCCTGGAGCGGCGCGGCCATGCCGCGCAAGGGCCGATACAAATCGAATCCCCACCTGGCGGCGATGCCGCCGAGCCGGACGAAACGTCGATCAAGGCCTGGCGCAGCGACAAACTGCCCGCGGAACTGCTGGAAGCGCGCAGTCAGCCGCAATGGTCCAGCCTAGGTACGCACTACGATGCCGGAACGCGCCGCCAGCAGGCAATACGCTCGCTTGCCGAGAACCTGTTCAGAGCAGCGTAGGATCGTTGGACAAGTCGTTCGTGTTGGCCTGGCCTTGCTGCAAGGGCGGACAACGCGAATGCAATATGACCTCGATGTCGTCTATCGCCGCAAGTATGCCGGCGGCGTAGTCCTTGTTGCGCAGCCGCGTCCTCAGCTTATTGCAGACCTGTTCCCACATATCGTCCGTCGCGGCAATCGCGCGGTCGCAAACGATTTCGATGCGATGTTTGTCCAGCGCCAGATAAAGCAGCACACCCGTATTAAGCGGCGTATCCCATACGCGCAAACGCCCGAACACCTCGAGCGCGCGGCAACGGCTATCGGGCTCGTGGGACGGACTGACGGCTTCGACGGCCACCACCAGCTCGCCCGTGTGATCGAGTTCGCTTTTCTTGATGCGATCGGCGATTTGCGCAAGGACCTCGGGCGTAAAGTGCTTGCGCCGCAGCCATTGGCCCTCCAGCGTGGACCAGCCGGTCAATTGCTTCCACTTCCCACCATCTTGACGCACGTTCTCTCCTTGGGTTTGAAACTGCCTGCTACCAACTGCCGGAAGCGCCACCGCCGCCGCTGCTGCCGCCTCCCCCGCCAAATCCACCACCACCGCCGAAGCCTCCGCCGCCACCAAAGCCGCCCCCGGCGCCAAAACCGCCCAGACCGCCACCCAGGCCGCCGATGACCCCACCGCGGCGCGACGCACGGGCCGCACTGCCACGGCCGCCGGCGCCGAACTTGCGGCCTATGCGGCTCAAGATAAAGGCCACCACAGCCGCCGCCAGGCTGATGCCAATGCTGCCGAACATCAGGAAGACAAAAATGCCGGCGACCACGGCAGCGAACCCGGCCGGCATGAGCAAGGTCATGAACGCCAGCGGCGCAAGCATGACGACGGGAGAGTCGTCATCGGACGCCGACTCAGTGCTTGCCACGGGAGGCGGTAGCGGCTCGCCGTCCACCAGCTTGACCAGGCTTTCGACGCCGGCAGTCACACCGCCTGCGTAGTCGTCCTGCTTGAATCGGGGCGTGACCTGCTCGCGAATGATGCGGCCTGCCAGCAAGTCAGGCACGGCGCCCTCCAGCCCATAGCCGACCTCGATGCGCAGGCGGCGGTCATCTTTTGCCACCACGAAGAGAATGCCGTCATCGACCTTTTCGCGGCCCAGGCGCCACTGATCGAAGACACGCCGCGCGTAGCTTTCTATGGTGTCATCGCCGGTGCTTGGGACCAGCAAGACAGCAATCTGCGCAGCTTTGCGCTGCTCCAGGTCGGCCAGCAGCTGCTCCAGATGGTCTTGCGTGTTGGAGTCCAGCGTGCCGGTGCTGTCGGTGACCCGGCTTTTGAGGTCGGGAACGGGCGCCGGCGCGGCGTGCGCCCCCAGGCCCAGCGCCGGTACCAACGACACAAGCACCAGCCCCGCCCACAACGCCAGCGACATGGCCAAGGCCTTGCCGCGAGATCTCGACCACGAAAAAACTTCATTCACGGAAACAGCCATGGTTTACCCTTGCGCAACAACAATAAGACGACGAGAACTACGGCGTGACTGATTCCGGCACCGAGAACTTGACCTCGGGGTCCTTGGTGATCTCGTCCTGCCTGGACACACCATAGTTTTCTATGGTGTCGTACCCGAAGATCTTGGCGGTAATCAGGGTAGGAAACTGGCGCACGATCAGGTTGTATTCCTGCACGGCCTGCACATAACGCCCCCGCTCGGTCGCAATCCGGTTTTCGGTGCCCTCGAGCTGCGTCATCAGGTCGCGGAACAAGCCGTCGCTTTTGAGCTGCGGGTAGTTTTCAGAGACGGCAATAAGGCGGGACAGCGCCGAAGACAGTTGCCCCTGCGCTTCATTGAAACGGGCCATCACCTCGGGATTCTGAAGATCGGCGGCGCTGATCTGGACGCTGCCCACCTTGGAGCGCGCCTCGGTAACTTGCGTAAGTACGGCGCGTTCGTTGACCATGTAGGCATTGACCGAATTGACCAGCTTGGGAACCAGTTCGGCGCGGCGCTCGTACTGGTTAAGAGTCTGCGACCATGCCGACTTTACCTGTTCATCCAGACGCTGGATGTCGTTGTAGCCGCAACCGGCAAGCAGCACCGACAGGCACGGCAAAAGAACAAGCAGAAATATACGTTTCATGATCGGCAGTCCAAAAAAGGCAACAGCACAAATTACAGCAGTTTGTGCAGACCTTGCCAATATGCCTCAAATAAACAAACCCTGCGCAAAAATACCGCGCCATGCGCGGGAGGGCGCCTTTTACGTTACAATGCTGGATTACGTGTCGCACCAGTCAACACGTGTCTTGCAAGCAATTCTGTTCTTGCCTGAGCTTTTTCGCTCTCAACTTCTTTTATCGTCTGCCTAGATTGGTATCTCTCAACTCGAGCGATAGGCTGTCGCTGGAGTTATTTCTTGAATACCCAAATTACATTTGCCTCCCTAGGGCTGGCAGAACCTCTTTTGCGTGCTGTCACCGATACCGGTTATGTGCACCCCACGCCTATCCAGGCCCAGGCCATTCCCCAAGTCATGCTGGGGGGCGACCTTCTGGCCGCTGCCCAGACCGGCACCGGCAAGACGGCAGGTTTCACGCTGCCCATCCTTCACCGTATGCTGCAAAGCGCGCCGCAAAACCGCAAGGCCGGCCAGCCCCGCGTGCTGATCCTGACGCCCACACGAGAACTGACGGCGCAGGTCGAAGAATCCGTTCGCACTTATGGCCAGCACACCTCGATACGTTCAATGGTCATGTTCGGCGGCGTCAATATCAATCCGCAAATCAATGCCTTGCGCAAGCCGCTGGACATTCTGGTTGCCACACCGGGTCGCCTGCTGGATCACGCACAGCAGAAGACAGTCGACTTGTCGGCCGTGGAAATTCTGGTGCTCGATGAAGCGGACCGCATGCTCGACATGGGTTTCATACGCGACATCCGCCGCATCATTGCACTGCTTCCCCGAACCCGCCAGAACCTGCTGTTCTCGGCCACGTTCTCGGATGAAATTCGCGAGCTGTCAAAAGGCGTGCTGAACAATCCAATCGAAATTTCGGTGGCGCGCCGCAATACCGCGTCGGAGCTGGTCAAGCAGACCATGGTCATGACGGAACAGTCGCACAAGCGCGATCTGCTCAGTTATATCATCCGCGAAAGCGGCTGGCACCAAACGCTTGTATTCACCCGCACCAAGCATGGAGCAAATCGTCTTGCTGAAAAGCTGGTGAAAGACGGGCTTGCTGCCGCGGCCATCCATGGCAACAAAAGCCAGGCCGCCCGCACACGCGCATTGGCCGAGTTCAAGGACGGCAAAGTTGCCGTTCTGGTGGCCACTGACATCGCTGCGCGCGGTATCGATATCGATCAGTTGCCGCATGTGGTCAACTTCGAGTTGCCCAATATCCCGGAAGACTACGTGCACCGTATTGGCCGCACAGGCCGTGCGGGCAGCGAGGGCTCGGCATTGTCGCTGGTCGACAAGTCCGAAATCAAATACCTGAACGCCATCGAGAAAGTCATCAAACGTTCCATCGAACGCACGACTATCGAAGGCTGGTCGGTCGACATGGTGAAAGCCGAACCCGCGCACGTGCGGGCCGACGATGACCGTCCGCGCCGTTCGAATGCCCCCCGTAAGAATGGTGGTAATTCAAACGCCAGGCCAGCCGGACGAGGAGGCGATTCCCGCCGCTCCTCAGGCGGCGCACGTTCCGAAGGCGGTGCAGCCCGGCCCGCGGGCACCGGCCGTCCGGCAGGCGCTTCGGCAGGTCAGGCACGCCACCGCAGCGGCCCTGCGCGCAACGGCAACGGACAGCGCCCTGCCTTGCTAAGTAAATAAGGCGTACTATTTGAGCCTTCCGACTACGGCTGACTGATCCCGATGTCCCTCAATACTTGGCTTGCACTCTTTGCCGCCTGCTGGGCGATTTCTTTTTCTCCCGGGCCGGGCGCCATTTCAGCCATGGCGTCGGGACTGAAGTACGGGTTCAAGCGCGGTTACTGGACAACGATAGGCCTCATTCTGGGCATACTCGTCCAGTTCGTGGTGGTGGCAGTCGGGCTGGGTGCCTTGCTGGCGGCATCCGAACTGGCCTTCAATGTAGTGAAATGGCTGGGCGTCGGATATTTGATCTACCTGGGATGGAAACAGTTTCGCACCGATGCCGCTCCCGTGGCCGTCGAGGCCAACGATCCCGCGCCTTTCCGGGTCCGCGACCTTGTCGTACGCGGTTGCCTGATCAACATCACCAACCCCAAGGGAACCGTCTTTCTGCTGGCGGTGGTGCCCCAGTTTCTGGACTTGTCCGAACCCCTGGCTCTCCAGTATGTTGTAATAGCCGCCACCTTGTGCTTTACCGACCTGGTCGCCATGGGCTGCTACACCACGCTGGCTGCGCGCGTGTTGAAGCTGCTTCGCAGCCCGCGGCACATACGCTGGCTCAATCGCACCTTCGGCGCGCTGTTCATACTGGCCGGTACGGTTCTGGCCTCGTTCAGTCATCATAAATAACCCTTGTGTTGCACGAAGGGCGGCCGATCATCAGCCCCCTTTGGCGACACACGCTAAAATCAGACCATGAGCATTACCCAAGAAGTCGCGCGGCGACGCACATTTGCGATTATTTCCCACCCCGATGCAGGCAAAACCACGCTAACGGAAAAGCTGCTGCTGTTTGCAGGCGCGATTCAGATTGCCGGCAGCGTCAAGGCACGTAAAGCCAGTCGCCATGCGTCCTCCGACTGGATGGAAATCGAAAAGCAACGCGGCATTTCGGTGGCCTCGTCGGTCATGCAAATGGAATATCGCGATTGCGTGATCAACCTGCTTGACACGCCGGGCCACCAGGACTTCTCCGAAGACACCTATCGTGTGCTCACGGCCGTCGATGCGGCGCTTATGGTCATCGACGCGGCCAACGGCGTCGAGCCGCAGACCCTGCGGCTTTTACAGGTCTGCCGGGCCCGTAATACGCCCATCATCACCTTCATCAACAAACTCGACCGCGAGGTCCAGGAACCGCTCAACCTGCTTTCCGAGATTGAATCGCACCTGGGCATGGATGCCGTGCCTTTCTCCTGGCCGGTGGGCATGGGCAGGTCGTTTGGCGGCGTGTTCGACATCCGCCGCAACCGAATGCGCGTGTTTCGCGCGGGCCAGGAACGCCGCGGCGACAGCGACGATTTGATAGAAGGCCTGGACAATCCGGCGATCGCGGCACGGTTCGGCGATGCCTTCGTCAAGGCCAATGAGGAAATCGAACTCATCAATGCAGCCTCGCCGACCTTTGATGCCGACGCTTTTCTGGCCGGCAAGCAGACGCCTGTTTTCTTTGGCTCCGCCATCAACAATTTTGGCGTGCAGGAAGTGCTGGATGCCCTGGTGGAGTTTGCTCCCAAGCCCGGTCCACGAACCGCATTGCAGCGCGAAGTGCAGCCCGATGAACCCAAATTCAGTGGCGTGGTATTCAAGGTGCAGGCCAATATGGATCCGGCGCACCGGGACCGCGTCGCATTCATACGCGTCAGTTCGGGCCGGTTCGAGCGCGGCATGCGCTTGAAAATTTCCCGCACGGGCAAGGAAATGCGCCCAAACAATGTGGTGTCCTTTCTTTCACAAAGGCGGGAGCTGCTGGACGAAGCCTACGCGGGCGATGTCATCGGCATTCCCAACCATGGCGTGTTGCACCTGGGCGATGTACTGACCGAAGGCGAAAACCTTCAGTTCACCGGCCTGCCCTTTTTCGCGCCCGAACTCTTTCAGGCAGTGGAGGTCAAAGATCCATTGCGCATCAAACAGTTGCGCGTTGGCTTGACGCAGTTGGGCGAGGAAGGGGCCATTCAGGTATTCCGTCCTGAAGCCGCGGGTGGCGCGCTCCTGCTCGGTGCGATCGGCCAATTGCAGTTCGAAGTCGTGGCCCACAGGCTCAAGACCGAGTACGGAGTCGAAGCGCGCCTGATGCCATCGCGTTACAACATGGCACGTTGGATTACAGCCTCCGACCCCAAAGTCTTGCGAAAATTCATGGACGCCAATGCCGCGAACATCGCATACGATGTGGTCGATGCAGTGGCGTTTTTAGCGAGTTCGCCAGCACAGCTGCGCGTTGCGCAAGAGCTCTATCCCGGGGTTGAATTCCACGCCATGCGTGAACACGGTGGCCAGGTTTTTGGGCAAAATGCATAAACGGCCGATCGGCCGCCTGCTTTTTTACCAAGGGTCCAGCTTATATACTGGGCTCTCTTTCCCAGACAGAGGGTGATAATGTCCTGGCGTTTTATATTTGCAATTCTAGTAGTCGCCGCTGGCGCTTCCGCCTGGGGCGGCTTGCGGCTGGGCGACTGGCTTGTAGCACATGGGCCCATCGCGCCACCGGTCATCGAAGACCCGACCGCGGTGCTATCGACCCCGGTGCTTGATGCCAATGGTCTGCCTTTCCTGGCACAGCCGCCACAACCGCTGGTTAACGGCCAACAGGGCGTGCCTACCCCGCCTGACCAGATTGCCTGGGAAATTCCCGAACAATCGCTGAATGAAACACAGGCCACGGCAGCCATCGAGCTGGCCACGACCACCATTACCATGGACCAGGCAATGCAAATTGCCGAGGCAGGCGCTGGTCAGTCGTTTCATGGAATCGCCGATGTCGGCGAACTTGGCCTTGGAGCAGGCAGGCCGAATCAGCCCTTGCAACCTGTAGAGGTCGCTCCGCCCCCTCCGCCACCGCCGGTTGTTGCAGCGCCCTCGGGCGGCAATCAGGCCTGGCAGGCCAGCCTGCGCCAGGACCTGCAGGCATGCAGCGCTCAGAGCTTCTTCGATCGGCCCAGCTGCGCATGGACGGCCCGCAACAAATATTGCGAGCCCAACAACGCCTGGGGCCGCACACCCGACTGTCCGGCTAAAAGCTTCTAGGGCAACGCCTAGTCGCTCAACTCGCCCATCTGGGACTGCAGATAGTTTTGCAGTCCCACTCTTTCGACAAGCTCCATCTGCGTTTCCAGCCAGTCGATGTGTTCTTCGGTGTCGTTCAAGATATCCTGGAACAAGTCCCGGCTAACGTAGTCCCGCACGCTTTCGCAATACGCCATCGCTTCCTTTACCGTTTCCTGGGCTCCACTTTCCAGCCGGTGATCACAGGAAAGGACCTCGGGCACATTCTCGCCTATCAGCAGCTTGTGCAGGTCTTGCAGATTAGGTAAACCATCCAACATGAAAATGCGTTCGATCAAACGATCGGCATGCTTCATTTCGCCTATCGACTCGTCGTACTCGTGCTTGCCCAGCTTGTTGAGGCCCCAATGGTTGAGCATGCGGGCATGCAGAAAATATTGATTGATTGCGGTAAGTTCGTTTTTAAGTTGCGCATTCAGATACTGAATAACGGTTTTATCGCCTTTCATGGCCATACTCCTGAGCAAAGGTGAGGATCGATAACAGCATCGAGAGCTCACGACGGCGTAATGCAATACGCGGTCGCGGCCAGTTCCGGCTATAAGGCTAACACGGAGATGCCTGCTTTCAATGGAAGGAGATAGGTCGAATGACCAGGCAGGAAGCGCCCGCAGCCGTATGCCTGAGAATGGGAATGAATAGACTTATTGATGCTGTTTATGAGTGCCCATGCGCAAGAACCAGGCTTTGCGCGGCTGCACCGCGACGGCAGCAAAAAACTAGCGGCTAATCTGTGTTGAAATGAGCCGGATCAGCCAAGCAACGCCGCAGCCGCACGTACTTCAGAGAAATTGCAACCGAAAATTTCAAGCCCGGCGAACGGCGACGGCAACCATAGCAATAGGAGCCGAAGCCACGGGATCATTGGCGGCATTGGCCACCAATGTACCGGCTTCCTGTGCAACGGAGGCCTGACCGGCGTAACGCCCGCCTGGCAGGTATTCCTGCGCGGTGTCAGCGCAGCAGCCGCAACATGTCGCAACCCCAAGTTGACCCTGCAGGTCGCCCATGGTGGAAGCCCCGTCCGCTACAGCGGCCTGTACTTGACGCTCGGTGATGGCGTTACAGATGCAAATGAACATGAGAACAATTATTATCCAGGCGCCGATAAAAATCAATCTCATTTAACAAATAATTACGCCATGAGCGTTGAACGGAGCGGCTGTCGCGATGGCGCGGACCGTTCCCGGCCGTGGCTTGAGCAGCCTTTGCGCGCAGTGCGACTCAGCTCTTGCCAGAGGGAGTTTCGAGCGCCGCGCGCGCCTTGCGCAATATGGCGGGTTCGATGCCGGCTGCCTCGCGGTACTTGGCAACTGTACGTCGCGCGATTACCACACCGTGTTCGGCCAGACGCAGTGCGATCTGACTGTCGGATAGCGGTTTCTTGCTGGGCTCTTCGGCCACGAGCTTGCTGATCAGCGAACGTACTGCCGTGGCCGACGTCGAGTCGCCGTCATCGGTGAGCAGCGCACCGCCAAAGAAACGCTTGAGCTCGATAACTCCCCATGGGCTCTGCAGGTACTTCTGGCGCGTGGCGCGGGATACGGTTGATTCGTGCAACTCCAGTTCTTGCGCTATATCGCGCAGCAGCAAGGGACGCATGGCGCCCAGGCCCTGTTCAAAGTATTCCTGTTGCCGATCGACGATGGCTTGCGTAACGCGCAATATCGTGACAAACCTCTGGTTCATGCTCTTGATGAACCCATGCGCCTGCTGGAGCTGGCCCTGCATGGCGGGCGCGGCGGCCGCCTGGTCCAGCAGGCTTTCGTATACCGAGTTGATACGCAGCTTGGGTACGACGGCCGGATTCAAACTGGCCTGCCAACGGTGTTTTACCTTGCGCACGATCACGTCAGGCGTAACGTAATCAGCCAAGGACACCGCCCAGTTGCGCGCGGGACGAGGCTCGAGCTGCAGCAGCAAGGCGTGCGCGGCGCGCAACGTAGTCTGGTCGCACGCCAGCGCATCGCGCAGCCGTGCCAGGTTGCCGGACGCCAGCACGGCCAGATGGTTGCGGGCAATGTCCGTGGCGCAGGAAATGATCTCCGGCGCAACCGGTGTACCGCCCGTTGGCCGCAAATGCTTGAGCTGCAGGCAAAGGCAGTCGGACAGCGACAAGGCTCCGACGCCTGGCGGATCGAAGGACTGCAACAGTCGCAAGGCGGCGCGCAGTTCATCGATGTCGACGGCCAGTTCCCCAGGCAAATATTCCAGAATATCTTCCAGCGGGGTAGGCAGATAGCCGTTGGCGTCGAGTTCATCGATAAGCAGGGAAACCAGCGCACAGTCGCGCGGCTGAGCACGCGTCATGTGCAATTGCTGAAGAAGATGATCCTGCAGGGTCTCGGCCAGCGCCGTCTCCGGACGCATGGGATCGTCGTCAGCATTATTATTGCTGGCCCGATTCGATAAACCCAACACCGTCCAGCGCTCTTCCTGGGCTTGGCTATCGTCGGCTACCGTATCGGCGGCAACGGTGTCATACTCCTCTTCATGCTCCAGCATGGGGTTTTCAAGCAAAGCTTCCGCCAGCTCCAGTTCCAGTTCCTGTGCCGACAACTGCAGGAATCGTATTGACTGCTGCAACTGAGGAGTCAATGCCAATTGCTGATGCTGACGAAGTTCTAATGACTGGCGCGATTGCATTTTAAAATAAGTTATATGAAAACAAATACTCAACAGCCCACCCGCCAAGACGCAGCCTTGTTGCGCAACACTCTGCTCAAGCTTACGGCCGCGCAGAAAGCACTGTGCGTGGCGGTCGTCGTCCTGGTAGCCCTGATTTGGTACAACCTGCTCAACCGGCTGGTCGCATTCGGTCGAGACATTGATTATGGCGGTTTACACGCGCTAGGTGTCCAGACTATTGCACTGCTGAAACAATACAACCCATTTTTCTGGTGGGCTGTAGTGGCGTTGTGCACACTTATTATTGCCTATTTCCTGTATGGATTCGTACAAAGCACCCAGCGACGCGTGCGCATGAAGCAAGTCAGCGAAGAAACGGTGGCTATGCTGGCTCAGCAACTGTCCGAGCCTGCCCTCGAGGTCCTGCGCTGGGTCTGGGCCGACCGGCGCAATCCCATTACCGTGGGCGATCTGCAACAAACGGCGCGGGAAATCAATTACGGCAGGGCTGCCAAAATCACCCTGGTACGCAGCCATGCGGCCCTGATCGCTCCCCCCTCGACCGCGCCGCTTCCGGAAAAAACCTTGCCAGACGCCTGATAATATGGTTGACTATGGGCTATGAGATCCGAACACGCTACTCCCCATAACGTCCGTGCCTGCAGCGCCGCTGCCGGCCGGATGTTACGTGTTCAGCGCGCCCAGCCGCGTCTTCCCTCCTCCCTAGCCCTATCGCTGCTACTACCGATCGGTTGCCGGACCTAGCGTCTCGTGGCAGTTCGGCAGCCTGTTCCAGCCACATCTTCCGATCCAGATTCACTGTTTTTTGAGCTCTGTTTCTCGGTGCTCCGGTGAACGCGCCAGCAACCAGTCAAATCAGCCCATAGGTGTCCCATGATTTCGAACCCATCCGACAAATATCGCCCATTCGTGCCATTCACGCGCGAGTTTTCCGAGCGTACCTGGCCCAGCAAGAGCATTACCCATCCTCCGATCTGGATGAGCACCGATCTGCGTGACGGCAATCAGTCACTCATTGAGCCCATGAGCGTTGAACGCAAACTGCGTTTTTTCGAGCAACTGGTGAAAATCGGATTCAAGGAAATCGAAGTGGGTTTCCCGTCGGCGTCACAGACCGACTTCGATTTCGTTCGCAAACTGGTCGACGAAAACCGCATTCCCGACGACGTCACCATTATCGTCCTGACGCAATCGCGCGAAGACCTGATACGCCGTACCGTTGAATCGGCGGCCGGCGCGAAGCAGGCCATCGTCCATTTGTACAACGCCTGCGCTCCGGCATTCCGCAAGATTGTCTTCAACATGAGCAAGGACGAAGTCAAGCAAATCGCGGTCGAAGGCACACGGCTCGTGAAAGAATGCACCGGCCAACACCCCCAGACATCATGGCGCTATGAGTACTCGCCCGAGGTGTTCAGCACGACCGAGCCGGAGTTTGCGCTGGATGTCTGCAATGCCGTGACCGACGTCTGGCAGCCCACACCCGAATCCAAGATTATTTTCAATCTGCCCGCCACAATAGAAGCCACGACACCCAATCTGTATGCCGACCAAGTCGAATGGATGCACAATCATCTTGAGCACCGCGACTGCATCGTGCTCAGTGTGCACCCGCATAATGACCGGGGCACGGCAGTGGCGGCCGCCGAATTTTCCGTGATGGCGGGAGCCGATCGCATCGAAGGCTGCCTGTTCGGCAATGGCGAACGTACCGGCAATGTGGACTTGGTCACTCTGGCGCTGAATCTGTATACGCAAGGCATACACCCGGGACTCGATTTCTCCGACATCGACGAAGTTCGCCGCTGTGTGGAGTATTGCAATCAGCTTCCCGTACACCCGCGCCATCCCTACGCCGGCGATCTGGTGTTCACAGCCTTCTCGGGCTCGCACCAGGATGCCATCAAGAAAGGCTTTGCCCAACAGAAGCCCGACACATTATGGGAAGTCCCCTACCTGCCCATCGATCCGGCCGACCTGGGGCGCAGCTACGATGCCGTGATACGCGTCAATAGCCAGTCCGGCAAGGGAGGCGTGTCTTATCTGCTCGAACAGGAGCACGGCCTGGTGTTGCCGCGCCGCCTGCAAATCGAATTCAGCCGGGCCATACAGCGCGTTACCGACGAAACGGGATCCGAGGTTACCGCCTCGAAGGTGTACGACGTATTTACCGAAGAATACCTGGACCGCGATCAGCCCTGGAAGCTGATCCGCCACCGCATCACCGGCAATCCCCAGGCAGCCAGCGGCCAGCACTTTGCCATTGAGGTGGAGCTCGAGGAGAATGGTGAAGTGCGCCACCTGACAGGCGCGGGCGACGGCGCAATTTCCGCTTTCGTCGATGCGCTGGATGCCGATGTCCGCATCATGGACTACCACGAGCATGCCATCGGCACCGGCACCAATACCCGCGCCGCGTGCTATGTCGAACTGCGCGTCGGCGATTCGGCGACCGGCTTCGGAGTGGGCATCCATGGCGACATCGTAACCGCATCGTTCCTGGCCATATTGGGCGCGGTAAACCGGCACGCCATCAGTACGCCGGCCGAGGCAATGGCTGGCTAGATTACGGCCGGCGGGGCCGTCCGATAATTAGACAGGTCAGAGGGCAAGCTGCATTGGGTATGCAGCTTGCCCTCTTTCTTTGTGCCCACTTTCTGGAGAACACCATGGACGCTCCCACATCGCTGGAAAAAACCGCCAGCAGCGGCAAGTCGTTAATCAAATCGATCAAAGAAGCAGACCAGCAGCGCGCAGACTTTCCCGGAGAACATTTGATTGTGTTCGGTACGGGCCTGCTCCTGCTTTGGGCGGCCACGCGCAGCCGTTCCACATTGGGCAAGCTCGTGATAGGCGCCGCGGCCAGCGCGGTTATCGGCCGCGCAGCGAGCGGGACCGGCGGCATTGCGCGCGTTGCCGGCGTGTTGCAAGGGGGGCGGCGTTAAGCATTGGCGCCCATCGTCGGCCATTTCGCGGCATGCAGCTTGCTAATCCCCAGGGACTGCACGGTTGGCCCTGGCGGCGCCTGAAGAAGCCTTGCTGATTCCACTTGAATGCTACTCCAAGGAGCAACTTATGTTCGTTCACAATAAGCGATTGCAGTACACGGTGCGTGTAAGCGAGACCAATCCAGGCTTGGCAAATCTGATGCTTGAGCAATTCGGCGGGCCGCAAGGCGAGTTGGCGGCAGCCTGTCGTTACTTCACACAGGCGCTGGGAGAGGACGACCCCGGCCGCAAGGACATGTTGCTGGATATCGCCACCGAAGAGCTAAGCCATCTCGAAATTATCGGAACGATAGTTGCCCTGTTAAACAAGGGAGCCAAGGGCCGACTTGCCGAGGGCATTGAAGAAGAGGCAGAAATGTACCGCTCCATTACCGGAGCCGGAAACGACTCCCACCTCACGCAAGTTCTGTATGGCGGCGGCCCTCCGTTGACGAATTCCGCGGGAGTGCCATGGTCGGCAGCCTATATCGATACCATAGGCGAGCCTACGGCGGATCTGCGCTCGAATATTGCCGCGGAAGCCCGTGCGAAGATAGTCTACGAACGATTGATCAATGTGACCGACGATCCAGGCGTAAAAGAAGCACTTGGTTTTCTGATGACGCGCGAGGCAGCTCATCTGAAATCGTTCGAAAAAGCGCTGTACGCCATCAGCCCCAACTTCCCGCCCGGGAAGATGCCGGTCGATCCAAGATATGCGCCGAAGTACTTCAACATGTCCCAGGGTCAGGGCGATATGCGCGGGCCCTGGAATAGCGATGAAAATTTCGACTATGTCACGGACGGCGACCAGGAGATACCGGCCGACGACGATGACGGATTGCCGACCGTGGCGCTCAGCCAGAACGAAACAAGTACGCTGGAAGCCATGGCAGCCCGCACGCTTTCCGACCCTAAATCCAATCCGGTGACCGGCGCGGAGCTGGGTGAGGAAGACGGGGAAGCGCTGGACAAAGACCTATAAGGCCATCTCCATGAAGACATAGAAACAGGCCCCTCACACACGGGGCCTGTAGCAATTCCGGCCTGCTCTGTTGCAACAGCCCTACTTCGCTGCTTTTTGATTGCGTCCTGCCTGCGCTGCATCCTGATTGCTTTCCGTTTCGGCCAGGACGGTCAGTTTTTCGTCGGTCGCCTTCTCTTCGGCCATCGTCTCTTTCAGCAGGCGCAAGGCGTCGTTCATGCCCAGCTGCTTGGCGAACGTGCAAAGCGTACCGTAACTGGCAATTTCGTAATGCTCGACTTTTTGAGCGGCGGCAATAAGCGCCGCGTCCAGCACAGGGCCTTTCTCGATCTCGTCTATCACTTCCTTGCCCTCTTCGACCAAGCCTTCCATGGCGGCGCACTTCATGCGCTTCAATTTGATTTCAGTCGTTTCGACGATCTGGTCTATGCGCTCGATCTGGCCTTGCGTTTCTTCCAGATGATGCTCGAAGGCTTCGGAAAGCTTGGGGTTGGTGGCCGCCCGGGCCATCTTGGGCAATGCTTTAGTCAACTGCTTTTCAGCGCTATACATATCCGACAACATATGAATGAACAGGTCCTTCAAGGTTTTAGAAGCCATGCCTATCTCCGGAACAATAGTTTGTGGGAACTGCGAACCTTTCTCGCGAGCAAACCCTGTGCCCGTATGTGCGGGAAAACACTGTAATAACAGCGCAATAGTTGATGTCTAATATGAAATCGTTTTCATCATGTGCCGTGCCACAAGCAACAAGCAAAACCTGCCGTACGCACATGACTGGCCTGTTCAACGGGGCGCTTCCTCCGGCCCTCATCCACGCTAACTATGTCTTCTATTACTCTCGACAACATCAGCAAGCAATATGGCGGCGCAGCGCCCGCGGTCGATCGCGTCAGCTTTACCGTAGAGGCCGGCACATTCACTGTCCTGCTGGGGCCTTCGGGTTGCGGCAAGTCGACCACGCTGAGGATGATCGCCGGACTGGACGAGCCGACGTCGGGACGCATCCATATTGGGGGGCGCGATGTTACAGAACTTGCGCCCGCGCAGCGCAAGATTTCCATGGTGTTCCAGTCCTACGCCCTCTTTCCGCATCTGTCGGTCAAAGAAAACATTCTGTTCGGCCTGAGAGTGCGCAAGGAAGCAAAGTCCGAATATGCCGGCCGCCTGAATCAGGTGGCCCAATTGCTGGGCCTGGAAAAACTGCTGGATCGCAAGCCTTCCCAATTGTCCGGCGGGCAGCAGCAGCGTGTCGCGCTGGGGCGCGCCGTCATTTCGCAAGCGCCCGTCTGCCTGATGGACGAACCCTTGTCGAATCTGGATGCGCAGTTGCGGCACGAAATGCGCCGCGAGATTCGCGCGCTGCAGCAAAGCCTGGGCATCACCATGGTCTATGTCACGCACGACCAGACCGAAGCCATGAGCATGGCCGATCGCGTGGTGCTATTGAATGGCGGTCGAATCGAACAGAACGACAGCCCCGACATTCTCTATGCAAATCCAGGCTCTGAATTCTCCGCGCGTTTCATCGGCACTCCGCCAATGAATCTGTTGAAACTGGATCCCCGCAGCGGCGGAGTACTGGGCCGCGAAGACGCCGGATCGGTAAGCGGCATAGTGCGCGGCGCGGAAAAGCTGGGACTGCGCCCCGAGCACATTGCCATCCATGAAAACGGCGGCTTCCCCGCCACGGTTGAAAGCGTCGAGTATTTCGGCGCCGATTCCATCGTCATTTGTAAAGTTGGGGCCAACAGCGGCATAGCAGTACGGGCCGCCGGCCACTTGCGTGCCCAGCCCGGCGCACGCATCAAGCTTCATTGGAACAACACGAATCAACATTTCTTTGACGCCTCGGGCAAAGCGCTGGCGCGTGCGCCCTTTACTTCTTGACAGGAAAAAACCATGCGACGTACTTTGTTAAAAGCTCTGGCGCTCAGCCTTGCAGGCGCTTTCTGTGCTGCTCCGGCCTGGTCCCAGGACAAGCCCGTGGAACTCGAATTCTATTACCCCGTGGCCGTAGGTGGACCCATCACCAAGATCGTCGACGGCATGGTCGACAGATTCGAAAAAGAGCATCCGGACGTCAAGATCAAATCCATTTATGCCGGCTCTTACCAGGATTCGGTCGCCAAGGCGCTCACCGCCCACAAAGGCGGCAGCGCACCGCAGCTGGCGGTCCTGTTGTCCACCGACATGTTCACGCTGATCGATGAAGGCGCCGTTGTTCCCTTCGATCCGCTGGTGCAGACAGATGCCGACAAGAAATGGCTGAACGGTTTCTATAAAAGCTTTATGGCCAACAGCCAGACCGGCGGCAAGACCTGGGGCATTCCGTTTCAGCGCTCGACTATCGTGATGTACTACAACAAAGATTTGTTCAAGGAAGCCGGCCTGAATCCCGACAGCCCTCCGGCAACATGGGACGAACTGGTCAGCAAGGCTGAAAAACTGACAAAAAAAGACAGCTCGGGCCAGGTCACACAGTGGGGGCTGGAAATTCCCTCCGGCGGCAGTTTTGCCTACTGGCTGTTCCAGGCCCTCACGACTCCGAACGACGCCATCCTGATGAACGAGGCGGGCAACGAAGTTTATCTGGATAAGCCGGCGGTCATTGAGTCGCTGCAATTCTGGCATGACCTGGCCTACAAGCATAAAGTCATGCCGACCGGCACCATAGACTGGGGCACCACACCCAAAGATTTCCTGGTGGGTAAAACAGCGATCATGTGGACAACTACCGGCAACCTGACCAACGTGCGCAAGAATGCCAAGTTCGACTTCGGCGTGGCGCCCATGCCCAAGGCCAAAAGGGGCGGCAGTCCCACCGGCGGCGGCAATTTCTATCTGTTCAAGTCGGCCACGCCAGAGCAGCAGAAAGCGGCCTATACCTTCGTCAAATGGATGACCAGCCCCGAAAATGCCGCAGCCTGGAGCATAGACACGGGCTATGTTGCGGTGACTCCGGCGGCCTGGGAAACGGAACAAATGAAAAACTACGTGAAGGAAGTACCTGCCGCTGCCGTTGCGCGCGATCAGCTCGAGGTCAGCGTGGCCGAATTCTCGACCCACGACAACCAGCGTATCACCAAGCTGCTCAACGACAATATCCAGGCTGTCCTGACCAACTCCAAATCCGCTGACCAAGCCATGAAAGATGCGCAGCGCGATGCCGACCGCCTGTTGCGTTCCTATAAGTAAACATGAAAGTGTCGCTACATGCGGTCTATGGCTGGCTGCTTCTGCTGCCGGCCATCGTGCTGCTCGCCGCCTTCACCCATTACCCCGCGCTGGCCACGCTTTGGCATAGTTTCTTTACCACGCCCAAAGCCAATCGTCCGGCCTCTTTCGCGGGTCTGGATAACTACGCGGCGATGCGCGACGACCCCGTGTTCTGGCAAGCCCTCTGGAACAATTTGTTTTTCGCGCTGGGCACCATTCCGACTTCGGTGGCGATTGCGCTGATCATGGCCTTGTGGGTCAATCGGCAACTGGCCGGACGCAGTTTTCTGCGACTGGCGTATTTCACGCCCACCATCCTTCCCATGGTGGCCGTGGCCAATATCTGGCTGTTCTTCTACACACCGCAATATGGCCTTGTCGATCAGATCGCCGATGTGTTCAATCTTCCAGGCATGAACTGGCTGGGCAACCGGTCCACGGCGCTGCCGGCACTGATGCTGGTCACTATCTGGAAAGAAGCCGGCTTCTTCATGATCTTCTATCTGGCCGCCTTGCAACAAATATCGCCTTCGTTGCGCGAGGCCGCCCTGCTGGAAGGGGCGTCGCGCTGGCAGTACTTCTGGCGCGTACTGCTGCCGCTGCTTATGCCGACTACGCTGTTTGTTCTGATCAACGCCTTGATCAACGCTTTCCGACTGGTCGATCACGTACTGGTCATGACTAAAGGCGGCCCCGACAACGCCAGTACGCTACTACTGTTCTACATTTACGAGGTCGGCTTCAGCTACTGGGACACATCGTACGCGGCAACGCTTTCAGTAGTCCTGTTGCTGATTCTGTCCTTTACGGCCTTTTTGAAATTCCGCTGGCTGGATCGCCGGACGCATTATCAATGACCCATAAACTAGACACTGCCGGCGCCTGGCTGCTGGGCATACTGTGGTTTCTGCCCCTGGCCTACACCTTGTGGGCCGCCTTCCATCCCTCGGCCTACTCCACCAGCTTCGACCTGACCGCGCCCCTGACGCTGCAAAACTTCATTGCCGCCTGGAACGCCGCGCCGTTCGCCCGCTATTTCCTGAACACCTTCGTTCTGGTCACCATGGTGCTGGTTGCACAATTCATTCTGTCCACACTGGCCGCCTACGCGTTCGCCCGCTTTGAGTTCCGCGGACGCGACTTTGTCTTCATGCTGGTCCTGTTGCAATTGATGATCATGCCGGATGTGCTGATTGTGGAAAACTACCGCCTGATGTCCTGGCTGGGCGTGCGCGACACCATTTTCGCCGTGGGCCTGCCCTATTTTGCCTCGGCCTTCGGTATATTCCTTTTGCGCCAGACCTTCAAGACCGTGCCGCGCGAGCTCGAAGAAGCCGCCCGCGTCGAGGGCGCCAGCCGCTGGCAAATACTGATGAAGGTATACGTGCCCCTGGCCAAGCCCATTTACGTGGCCTATGGGCTGGTTTCGGTCAGCCACCACTGGAATAACTTTCTGTGGCCATTGATCATCACCAATTCGGTGGAATCGCGGCCGCTGACGGTAGGTTTGCAGGTGTTTGCGTCGACCGACCAGGGCATAGACTGGTCTATCATCACGGCCGCAACGCTGCTTAGCGCCGCGCCCCTGCTGATTGCCTTCCTGTTGTTCCAGCGGCAATTTGTGCAGTCTTTCATGCGGGCCGGCATACGGTAGCGGCCCGGTATGCGCTGGCGCGCGTGGCTATCGCCTAATACCCTACTGTTAGCCCCGGAAGGTCTACGGTTATTCGTGACTTTTCCAGCGCCAGGGCCGCCTGCATCGCAAATTCGCGCGCCGTATCGCCATTGCCGGATAGTTGAGAATAACCCAGTGCGTCGGCCACGCCGAGTATCTTGTCCAGCATAAGCACCTTGCCACTGGCGCGCAAGGGTTCGCAGCCAAGTCGCACCCACGTCGTCTCGAACCATTCGCGAGCCGCCGCCGAATCGGCGCCTCCGGGTTCTACATCGACCGCCAGCTCGACCGTTTGCCGGGCGTTGAAAATTACGGTGACCACACTGCGCATACGCACTCCATTCAAGCAGGTTCAAGACAATGGCAAGCGTACGCAAAGCCAGCACAACTGACTGTCAGATGCATGACATTGCCGCCTTACCGCGTTGCCGCCTGCTACCAGGTAGGCGCGGGTTCCCAGATGACGTCGGCGTCGTGTTCGCGCGATAACCGCAACATTGCCAGCAACGGAAAGGCACGGCGCCGGAAGCTTACCGGTTGCGCAATAGGGTGCTCTTTCGAATCGTTGTCGTCGCGGTGATCCTCGGGAAACTCGGATTCGGTGTCGGCGGAAATGGCCGCTTCGATGCCCTTGATGGCATCGTCGAGCTGATCGCGTGTAATGACGCCCCGTTCAGGCAGCGTATCGGTGTACGGCTTGCCTGCGGCCTTCAGTATGGGCAAGGCATGTTTCGAGAACATGAGCACTTCGGCAGCGGCCTTAGAGTGAAAGACAACTAACATATTCGGTTTCCCTCAGTAGACACATCCATACACTACCCTAACTTCTGTACGCTGCCAAGCAGCAACATAACACGGTCTGGTTCAAGGCCGAATCGTTATGTTCCGAATCTCATCTCTCCTGATTCTGCTCGCCCTGCCTGCCGCGGCTTACAGCCAGGCGGCCGGCACTTGCGGCCCATCGCAACTGGGACAGCCATGCGCGGAAGGCGGTCTTGCGGTTGCAAGCCAGGCCGAACCCACGCTGAACCTGGGCGCCGGCAACCCCATACACATTGTCACCGGCAACAAATACCAGCAGGAGACCGATCTCCCGCCCAATGCCTTCGCACCAGGCATCGAGATCGTCCGCCACTACAACGCGCTGGACCGCCGCATATCAAGCGCGGGATACGGCTGGCAGCTATCCTATGACACGCAACTTTCCCTTGCGGGAAACCGCTGGCAAATCATCCAGGCAGACGGCAGCCGCGTCGACTTTTCCAACATCGCGAACAAGCCTGTGCCCAACCGGCATGGAACGCTTGAAACCGCGGGCAAATACTGGGTCTGGACCTGGCCCACCGGCAGGCAATTGTGGTTCAACGCCAGCGGCCGTCTGGTGCGTCTGCGCGACGGCCGGAACCTGGCGTTGCGCATTGAACGAAACACCCGGCCCGGGCCGCTGGCCGGCACGATAACAAGGGTGACAAACAGACAAGGCCACGCGCTGTCTTTTTCCTATCGCGCGGTGGGCGGGCGGGCATACTTGGCTTATGTTGATACGCCCCTGGGCCGCTTCCAATACCAGCACGAACCCCTTGACCCTGCATCGCCCGGCGTGCAGCGCCTGACGCGCATGATCCGCCCCGACGGCATGCAGCGGCGCTATCTCTACGAACCGGAATTGCAGTCGGGCAATGCCGGTGCGCTCACCGGCATTGAAACCGTGTCGGCCGACGGCACAAAGGCAAGCCGCCACAACACCTGGGGCTACGATGCCCAGGCCCGTGCCGTGCTGTCCGTGCGCGGCGCGCCGGCAAGCCAGCTCGATAAAATCAGCGTCAGCTACGTACGGCGAGCCACGCCGCAACAAGCCGGTCTCACTGTGGTCACGAATGCCCGCCAGCAAGAGACCCGTTTTGAAACGTCAATAAAGGGCGGCCGCTACGTGCTCATCAGCGTGGAAGGGGGCGGCTGTCCAGGCTGCGCCGCAGCCGGCAGCACGGCACGCTACGATCACGACGGGCGGCTGGCTGCGGTCAACGGCACACGCTTGCAGCGCGACGCCACGGGCACCATCCGAACGCTGCAACCCCATGCCAGCGGCTGGCCCGGCCTGGTCCTGCAATACGGGCCGAATGGCAACAGCTCTTCCTGGCACTCAGATTCCACGGGCACAGAGCGCATCCTCTATAACAATCAGTCCTTGCCGGCGCAGCGTATTTGGGCCAACACAGACAATGTGCAATACCGCTACGATGCCCTGCAACGCCCCGTCCGGCTCATCGAAAGCAATAAAAACGGCACGCATGAAACGACCCTGCGATGGCGCGGCAACCGACTGATGCATATCGGACATCCCAATGAAACGGAATCGCGTCAATACGATCGCCGCGGCCGGCTGATCCGCCGCAGCGTTGAACGCGCGGGCACCTTTTCGGCCACAGCAATGCGCTACACCGAAGCCTTCGAATACAACGCGCAAAACCGCCTGGGCAGGCACCACTTGCCTGAAGGCGGCTCGCTGACCTATCGCTGGAGCAGCAACGGCCGGCTGCTGGGCATCACCTGGCACGACGCCCAGGGGCGGGCACATACCGTCATAGAAAGCACAGCCGGAAAGCCTGGCTACTGCTATGGCAACGGCCTGTGTCTGAATACGCTTACCGATAGTCAGGGGCAAGCACGCCAGCTGGATGTTTACCAAGGCGGCAAAGCGATATGGTCGCTGGCCCACGGCTACGACAAGCATGGCCGCCTGGCGCACGAGCAGCACCAGGTTGCAGGACAAAAGCCCGACATAAGCTGGCGCTACGCCTACGATGCGAATTCCCGGCTTGTCGGCGCCCAGGCCGGACCCATGCCGGAACCAACCGCGGCCACCGCCGGCACAACAAGCTTGTGGTATGCCTGGAACGGCGATGGATCGCTGGCAGCCAGCCGGCGCAACGGCACCACGCACAAGCCGTCTTTGCGTCGCGATGCGTCCGGACTGCCCCTGATATTCGGCAACGCCACGCTTGAGTACGGCCCCAACCGCCGCCTTGCCGCCGTGCATCGTCAGGGCAGGACGATAGCCCGCTATCGGCACAATGCCTTTGGACACCGTATCGTCCAGCAAGTCGAAGACGGCGCCATCCACTATTTCTATCTGAACAGCCAACTGGTCGCCGAATCGCGTCCGCGCAAGGCGGGGGCTGGCTTCAACGTCGAGGACGCAGGCTTTAACGTCGAGGGCGCGCTGAACATCACGCGGCGCTACATCTACGCCCACCACGTTCCGGTCGGCTTCATTGACTATCCGGGCGCCAGTGCCGGCGCCGCGAAACTTTTCGCCATCCATGCCGATTTCCTTGGCGCGCCGCGCATGGTGACCGACCACCGGCAAGCAGTGCGCTGGCTGGCCAGCTATAGCCCTACCGGCGCCGCCACACGCCTGGCCGGCGACCTTACGCTTGACCTGCGCCTGCCCGGCCAGGTGTTCGATAGCGCCACAGGCTGGCACGACAATATGTTGCGCACCTATCTGCCCGAGGCAGGACAATATCTTGAACCCGATCCCCTGGGGCCCATACCCGGTAACCAGGCATTCGGCTATGCCGAACAGCAGCCGCGCCGATATGTCGACCCGCTGGGGCTGGTGCTGTTCGCTTTTGACGGCACGCGAAATGGCCCCGAAACGCTCAGCAATGTCTGGAAACTCAGCCAGGCCTACAACGACGGGCCCGTCTACTACCATACGGGGCCGGGCAATTCCATGTATCTGGACTGGGACGGCGCAACGGGCTGGGACGCGCCGCAAATAATCGAAAACCAGTGGCAGTCCCTGCTCAACGTACTGGAGCGAACCGGCAAGCGCAACGAACGCCTGCCCATAGACATCATCGGCTATTCCCGCGGTGCAGCGCTTGCCCGGCACTTCGGCAACATGATCAACCAACATACGCGTGACGGGCTGTTTTCCTACAGAGCTGCTTCCAGGCCTGCGGTGTCCGCCTGCGTCGACCTGCGTTTCATGGGCCTGTTCGACACCGTGGCGCAATTCGGCATCGGGGGTTCGCACAACGGCAATTTCAACCTTACCATCGCTCCGGCCTGGGAATGGGTGGCGCACGCCGTCGCCCTGCACGAGCGGCGCTGGCTGTTTCCCTTGACCATCGCCGGCGATGCCGGCGGCTACAACATTGTCGAAGCGCCCTTCATCGGTGCGCATGCCGACATCGGCGGAGGCGCCACACGCACGGATGACGGGCAATCCTCCGTACGCGGAGACCTGGCCGACGTGACGCTTAACTGGATGCTCTGGCAGGCGCGTGCCGCCTCATTGCGCTTCGACACCCTGCCGGAAAACGACCGTGAAATCACCGACCCCATCCTTCACGATGCGCGTTCTTCCATCGTGCGCTCGCTGCAGGACGGCGATCGCCGCATCAACCAGGCCAATGGTTCGTTGCTGCTGGACTACCAGGACCATCATGCGCAGCTGGGCCGCACCCAACGAGCCGCCACCGAAGCCATGATCGCCCGTCCCGAAAACTGGCGCGCCCTGGACACCAGCGAAGTGGGCACGGTGGACATGGCCGGCTATGCGCAATGGCTGCATGATGAACTGGGTTGGCAGGCACTCCCAGTCTAAGCCAGCATCGCCATATTGATTCGCGACGCGGCAAGCCTGCCACGCAGTCCCCGGGAAATCACGCTATCATTTAGCCCTTCCCGGCGTTTTGCGTCTTTTCGGCGTTACTCATAACGACCGACCATGCCCCGCGCGGGCTTTGCACCTCTCTTTTCGATTACTACGTCTTATGCTTCCTGGGCAACAACAACAACTTATCTCGCTGATAAAGACCGCCGTCGGCAGTGTCTTGCCCGACGCCGCTCCGACTGTTCTGCTTGAGCGTCCCAAAGTCGCCGCCCATGGCGATATTGCCTGCAATATCGCCATGCAGCTCGCCAAGGCGTCCAGGCGCAATCCGCGCGAGCTTGCCCAGCAAATCGTCTCGGCGCTGCTGGCCGACACGGCCACAAAGTCACTGATCAGTTCGGCTGAAATCGCCGGGCCCGGCTTCATCAATTTCAGGCTGTCCGCGGCGGCACGGCAAGCCGTACTGCACGCCATAACGCAAGAAGGCAGCCGGTTCGGCCACCGCGAGCCCAATCACGAAAAACTGATGGTGGAATTCGTATCCGCCAACCCGACCGGCCCCCTGCATGTGGGGCATTCCCGCCAGGCGGCGCTGGGCGATTCGATGTGCCGCCTGTTTGCATCGCAAGGCTACGACGTCACTCGCGAGTTCTACTACAACGACGCGGGCAATCAAATCGACAACCTGGCCATCAGCGTGCAGGCGCGCGCCAGGGGCATCGCCCCCGATTCGTCCGACTTTCCCGCCGACGGGTACAAAGGCGACTACATCATGGACATCGCGCGCGACTTCCAGGCAGGCGCATCGGTAGTCGGCACCGACGGAGTCTCCGTAACGGCAACGGCAAATCTTGACAGCCTGGATGACATCCGCTCGTTCGCCGTCGCGTACTTGCGGCGCGAACAAGATCTCGACCTGCAGGCGTTCGGCCTCAAATTCGACAACTACTATCTGGAAAGCTCGCTGTACACCAGCGGACGGGTCGAGAAGACGGTGCAGGCGCTTATCGATGCCGGCCATACCTACGAAAGCGAAGGCGCGCTATGGCTGCGCACGACCGAGCTCGGCACGGGCGACGATAAAGACCGTGTGATGCGCAAGTCGGAAGGCGGCTATACCTATTTTGTCCCCGACGTGGCCTACCATGTCACCAAATGGGAAAGAGGCTTTCACCGCGCCATCAACATCCAGGGTACCGACCATCACGGCACCATTGCGCGGGTGCGCGCGGGCTTGCAGGCACTTGAAGCAGGCATTCCGAAAGACTATCCTTCCTATGTCCTTCACAAGATGGTGAAAGTGGTGCGCGACGGGGCGGAAGTCAAGATTTCCAAGCGCGCCGGCAGCTATGTCACCATGCGCGATCTTATCGACTGGGTGGGCCAGGATGCAGTACGATTCTTTCTCAGCCAGCGGCGCGCCGACTCCGAATTCGTCTTTGACATCGACCTGGCTTTGTCCAAGAGCGAAGAGAACCCGGTGTACTATATCCAGTACGCGCACGCGCGGATCTGTTCCATGCTGGTCCAGTCCGCGCCATTGGCTGACCAGGTCGCCTCGGCGCCCGTCGACAAACTGGTGGCACCGACCGAATTCGCACTGATGCAGCGCCTTGCCGAATATCCCAACACGCTCGCCTTGGCCGCTCAGGAACTCGCGCCCCATCATCTGGCGTTCTGGCTGCGCGATTGCGCCGCCGATTTCCACGCCTGGTACAACGCCGAGCGGGTGCTGGTCGACGATAACGAGCTCAAGCTTGCCCGCCTGCGGCTCGCCCATGCTGCGCGGCAAGTCATTGCCGGCGGCCTTGAACTACTTGGGGTATCTGCCCCTGAAAGGATGTAACACCCTTTATGGCCCGTCGCAAAACATCCAGTTCGAAGTCAGGCGGCAGCACCCTGTTTGGAGTGCTGGTCGGTCTTATATTGGGCCTGGCTGCCGCCGTGGCGGTGGCGCTGTTCGTCACCCAGGTTCCCATGCCTTTTGTGGACAAGGCCAGTCGCGATCCAGCCAAGATATTACTGCCCGACGTACGCGACGCTCCTGATCCCAACCTGGGCCTGTACGGCAAGAGCGGCGCCGCAGGCGTTACGCCCACTGGCCCGACCGACACCGCGCCGGTACCATTGCCGGGAATGCAGTCGCCCGGCGGCGTGCCACGCCCTGCCCCTTCCCCGGCGCCCGACAGTCTGGGCAATCTTATAGCCAGCCTGGGCAAGACAGAGCAACCCGCCAAGCCGGCCAGTGCGGCCAAACCCGCCCCAGGCACCGAAGCGCCTCCTCCAGCCAACAGCCAGACGACCTACTTTCTGCAGGCGGGCGCGTTCCGGTCTGAAGGCGATGCCGAAGCCGTCAAAGCACAGATACTGCTGATGGGCCTGCCTGTCCAGGTGCAAAAGGCACAAGTCAATGGCTCTACGATCAATCGCGTGCGCGTGGGGCCGTTCAAGGGCATCGATGAAATGAACCGCTCGCGGGCGCGATTGGGCGAGGAAAAAATCGAATCATCCGTAATACGGCAGTAAACCGGCCTATGGCCTGGCGCACATGAACTTTTACTTGCCGCGCCAGTCTTATGTGAACTTGTATTGTTCTGGAAATCAAATATATGTCGTTAAAAAACCTTCTTCTGCGTGCAGTTGCCTTTATTGCCATCGGTTCCGGGGCACTTTTCGTGCCGGCCGCGCATGCCCAGGCCAGCCAGGGCTATGTCACCGTCGAGCCAACCCAACCGTCCGACACAACGGGCAAGATAGAAGTACTGGAATTTTTCGCCTATAGCTGCCCCCATTGCAATACCATTGAACCCATGGTCCAGGCCTGGGCCAAGACTCTTCCGGAAAATGTAGTGCTCAAGCAAGTGCCGGTGGCTTTCAATGCCAGCATGGCCGATCTTCAGAAGCTGTATTACTCGCTCGAAAGCCTGGGCCGGCTCGACCTGCACCCCGAAGTGTTCAAGGCCATTCATGGCGAACGCAAGCGCATCTACGATGCCAAGGCAATCACCGACTGGGTGGAAAGCAAGGGCGTCGACCGCAAGGCCTTTGAAAACGTATTCAACTCCTTCGGCCTCCAATCCAAGGTGGCACGGGCAAACGAACTGACCAAGGCCTATAACATCGAAGGAACACCCAGTATTGCCGTGGGCGGCAAGTACGTCACATCGCCCACCATGACCAACAGCTACGAAGGCACCATTACGCAGGCTCAGAAGCTGGTCGAGATGGTCAACAAATAAACGGCAGGCAGCTACACCGCCACGGCGCTATCCAGCGCCTGGCGTAAATCGGCGATCAAGTCCTGGGGCGACTCCAGCCCTATGTGCAGCCGGACGATTGCATTTTCGCTGGGGGCCCAGTAACCGTGCACTTTCAGTGCGCCGTGGTCCACCAATTGAACCAGGCTCTCGAAGCCGCCCCACGAAAACCCAATACCGAACAGCGTCAAGGCATCGACAAAGCGGCGTGCCGCGGCATCATTCAGCTTAAGTTCCACCGCGAGCATACCGTTGGACCCGGTGCAATCCCGCTGCCATATGGCGTGGCCGGGATCGCTGGGCAATGCGGGATGATAAATACGTACGAGTTCTGGACGCGAACTAAAAAAGTCGCAGATTTCCAGGGCGTTTTGGGCGGTCTGGCGCATGCGTATCGGAAGCGTGCGGACGCCCCGGATGGCAAGCCATGCGTCATCGGCACTGATGGAATACCCCATCGCATAGTGCGTGTCGTTGATGCGCTGAATCAAGGCGGAATCCCTGGCCATGACGGCGCCCAGCATCAGGTCTGAATGGCCGCCGACATATTTGGTGCCGGCCACGATGGATATATCCGCCCCGAGTTCCAGCGGGCGATAGATGTAGCCCGATCCCCAGGTATTGTCCACTGCCAGGATCAAATCGTGCTTGCGGGCAAAGGCCGCCAGGGCCGGGATGTCCAGCATCTCGAACAACAGCGACCCTGGCGACTCAACATACAGCACCCGCGTATTGGGACGCAGCTGGGCTTCGAGTTCGGCGGGGGTTGCGCGGCAATACGAAACCTGAATATCCATACGGCCCAGTACAACCTTGTCCAGGTAGCGTACCGGCCCATAGCAGCAATCGGCCACGAGCACGTGGTCTTTGCTATTGAGCGTGCTGAAGAATGCCAGCGTAATGGCCGCCATCCCGGACGGAGCAAGAAATGCGCGCTCGGCCCCCTCCAGCTTGCAGAAGACATCTTCCAGCGCCGCATGCGTATCCATTCCGACGCGCCCATAGGTTACGCTGCGCTCACCTTTGGCCTTGGCTCGCTGGGCCCGTTCGAGCGCGTCGAGATTCTGGAAACGGACTGTGCTGGTGCGCATCGAGGGCAAGGCAACCGGCGCGGCGCCATGATGCGGATCGAATTCACCGATTCCAGTATGTTGCAGCAAGGTGTCCAGATCAGCGGGAATGGTATTGGCCATGGCGTATGTTAAAAATTCGGATTATCGGCGAAGCAGCGCGCCCAATGCTCAAGGATACCAAGAATCACCATGCTGACCTTAGAAGTGGCGTTTTCCTTTTTTGGCATTGCCATATTGCTGGCCTTGACCCCCGGCCCGGACAATCTTTTTGTGTTGATGCAATCGGCTATGTGGGGGCGAGCGTCGGGGATGCTGGTCGTTCTGGGTCTATGCACCGGACTTGTCGGACATACCGTGGCGGTCGCCGTGGGACTGGCCGCCGTGTTTGCCACCTCGGAAGCCGCTTTCACGGTGCTGAAGCTGGCCGGCGCCATTTATCTGGTCTATCTTGCCTGGGGGGCATTCCGCGCCCAGGGCGACGCGGCCGACCAGGCGAAACCCGCCAGGCAGGGCAAGGGCCAGCTCTATCGCCGGGGCATCGTCATGAATCTGACCAATCCAAAGGTATCGTTGTTTTTCCTGGCCTTCCTGCCTCAATTCACCGATCCGGCGCGTGGATCGGTAGCATTGCAGACTCTGGCCCTGGGCGCACTCTTCATGCTTGCAACGCTACTGGTATTTGGCGCCATTGCGCTTTGCTCGGGCATGCTGGGAGAACGCATACAACAGTCCCGCAAGGCGCAACGGCTTCTTAACCGAATCGCCGGTGTCGTGTTCCTGGGACTGGCGCTAAGGCTGGCCTATATGCAGCGCTGACGGGGCAACCCATTCATTCGACGGAAGCGCTCTGCTTGAACCGGATGATGCCGTCCTCGCCAGTGCTGCGCGCAAGCTTTCCCTCGAAGTACAAGGCGTGCAAATGCGCAAGCGCTTCCCCCATGGCGAAGGTCAATTGATGCAGATCCAGCTTGCGCTTGAACATGACGGGCAGGATGTCGGTCGTGCTCATCGGCAGGGTACAGGCGTCCAGCACTTCGGCCAAACGCTGGGCATGATGCAAATGCTGCTGCCCAATGCGTTCATGCAAACCCCGGAATGGGCGGCCATGAGAAGGCAGCACCAATGTGTCTTCGGGCAGGTCGTCGTAGGCGCGCAGCGAGTTCAGGTACAGCGGCAGGGGATTGCTGTCCGGCTCGTAATCGAACACGCTGATGTTGGTGGAGATGCGCGGCAAGACCATGTCGCCCGAAATCAGCACTTGCAGGGTATCGCAGTACAAAGAAGCGTGCTCCGGCGCGTGTCCATAGCCGACAATAATCCGCCAATCCCGCCCCCCGATGGATATCCGGTCTCCGTCCATGATGCGACGAAAGCTCGCCGGAACGTCCGGCACCAGGCTGGGATAGTAATTGGATCGCTCCCGGATTTTGTCCTGTGCCTCGGGATCGCTCAAGCCATGGCGGGTGAAATGGTCCACAGCCGATTGCCCATTGGGTCCGCCGGCCGCCATGCCATTTACCGCAGGACGCGACCACAGGCGGGCCACGGCATAGTCCGTCATGGTCATCCACAGAGGGGCGTTCCACTTCTGGCACAGCCAGTGCGCGAGCCCGACGTGGTCGGGGTGCATGTGCGTAACAATGACGCGCAATACCGGAAGGCCATCAAGCGCATTCTCGAACACCTGCTCCCACAAGGCCTTGACCTCGTCGCGCGAGACGCCGCAGTCGACTATCGTCCAGCCTTCGCGTCCGTCGATCTTGTCGCGCAACAGCCAGAGATTGATGTGATCCAGGGCAAAAGGCAATGGCATGCGTATCCACCGGACGCCGTCGGCGACAGTCAGGGCGGCGCCTGATTCGGGCAACGCGTCGCCCCATGGATAACTTAATTTTTGTTCATTCGGGTTCATGCTGTCTCCATCTTTATCGCAGTATGCCTGATCGACGTATTATGGCATCATAGTTTACGTTAACGTAAACTGCCAACACGCATCACACACGCATCATGACCGATCCTACCTGGACTATCTCCGAGCTCGCGCACGAATTTTCAATTACGCCGCGCACTATCCGCTATTACGAGGACCAGGGTATCGTCAGCCCGAGTCGCGACGGACGCACTCGCGTCTATCATCCCCGCGATCGTACGAGACTGAAGCTGGCATTGCGCGGCAAGCGGCTGGGCTTGCAATTGACCGAAATTCTCAGCCTGATCGACATGTACGATGGGCCTGGCGCATCCATTGCGCAGCTGGAACACTACCTGGAAGTCCTGGGCCGGCATCGCGATGCGTTGCAGCACCAGTTGCGCGACATCGAACTCACGCTCAAGGAAATCGCGCAGCAGGAAAAAACCTGCCGGGCGCTGCTCGAGCAAAAACACGCGAGTGCACCGGGCATCTGACACACTATCTATGACAGCTAGGCCACTTGACGCATTTACGTTTACGTAAACGTCATATAGAATTGTGCAAAGCACCAACGCCGCCACTACTATCGCATCAAGGCGCGCTGTATTCAAACTTGGAGACAACCATGAATCTTCCCGGCCTCAACTTTGACCTGGGTTCCGACCTGGACATGCTGCGCGACGCAGTCCGTGACTTCGCCCAGGCCGAAATCGCGCCGCGCGCCGCCGAAATCGATCGCAGCGACCAGTTCCCCATGGATTTATGGCGCAAGTTCGGCGACCTGGGCCTGCTCGGCATGACTGTCGACGAGAGCTACGGCGGATCCAACATGGGCTACCTGGCGCACATGATCGCCATGGAAGAAATTTCCCGGGCCAGCGCCTCGGTGGCGCTGTCCTACGGAGCCCACTCCAATCTTTGCGTCAACCAATTGCACCGTAACGGCACGGCCGAACAGAAGCAGAAGTACTTGCCCAAGCTGGTGTCGGGCGAACACATCGGCGCGCTCGCCATGAGCGAACCGGGTGCCGGTTCCGATGTCGTCAGCATGAAACTGCGTGCCGAAAAGAAAGGCGACCACTATGTCCTGAACGGCAGCAAAATGTGGATCACAAACGGGCCGGATGCCGATACGCTGGTGGTCTACGCCAAAACCGATCCGGCCGCAAAGCAGCGCGGCATCACGGCGTTCATTGTCGAAAAAGGCTACAAGGGGTTTTCCATTGCCCAGAAACTGGACAAGCTGGGCATGCGCGGCAGCCATACCGGCGAACTGGTGTTCCAGGATTGCGAAGTACCCGAAGAAAACATACTGGGTGAGCTCAACGGCGGCGTAAAGGTGCTGATGAGCGGCCTGGACTACGAGCGCGCCGTGCTGAGCGGCGGTCCGCTGGGCATCATGCAGGCCGTCATGGACGTGGTCATTCCATATATCCATGATCGCAAGCAGTTTGGCCAGTCCATCGGCGAATTCCAGCTTATCCAGGGCAAGGTGGCCGATCTCTACACCACGCTGCAAGCCAGCCGCGCGTTCTGCTACGCCGTGGGCAAGAACCTGGACAAGCTTGGCGCCGGCCACGGCCGGGAAGTCCGCAAGGATTGCGCCGCGGTCATCCTGTATTGCGCCGAGAAGGCCACCTGGATGGCGGGCGAAGGCATACAAATATTGGGCGGCAACGGCTACATTAATGACTACCCCACGGGACGCCTGTGGCGCGATGCCAAGCTTTATGAAATCGGTGCCGGCACCAGCGAAATCCGCCGCATGCTGATCGGCCGCGAGCTTTTCAACGAAACGGCCTGATCCAGCGTCAGGGCAGGCGGGCTACTCGTTGTCATCAACGCCCCACTGCCCGCGTCCAGCCGAATAAAGGTGAGGCATGATTTTCGTCGGTGATCATCAACGTATCGAGCAGGTATCGCGCCCCGGCCTGTCGCCAGATGCCGTGGCCCGCACCATGCTCGACGGCTTCGATCGCCACTATGCCCTGTTCCGCTACAGTGCGCAGCGCGCCAAAGCCCTGTTCGAGTCGGGCGACTGGCGCGGCATCCAGCAACTGTCTCGTGAACGCATTGAATACTACGACACGCGTGTGCACGAATGCACCACGTTGCTGACAGCGGCGCTCAAGGACAGCGATGCCAGCCCAAGCGGCGCGTCGGCACAGCAAAGCCTGACACCGGCACAGATGGACTTCTGGCAATCCGTCAAGACCGAATTCGTGGCCTTGCTGGCAGCCCACAGGCAACCCGAGTGCGCGGAAACCTTCTTCAACTCAGTGTCATGCCGCCTGCTGCACCGGGACTATTTCCATAACGACTTCCTGTTCGTTCGGCCCGCCATTGCCACCGAATACCTCGACAGCAGGTTGCCCTCGTATCGGGTCTATTATCCCGTCAGCGCCGGCCTTGAAAAGTCGCTCATTGCCATGGTGGCCGATTTCGGGCTGGCCGCGCCTTTTGCCGATCTCCCGGCCGACACCCGCAAAGTCGCGCGTATGGCCTTGCGCCAGTTGCGGCAGGCCATCCCGGGCGGCGCCGGCCAGCGCATAGCGCCCGACTGCCAGATCCACGTGCTCAATTCACTGTTCTTTCGCAACAAGGGTGCGTACGTCGTCGGGCGTCTGATCAACCAGGGCACGACTTATCCCTTCGCCATCGCGCTGTTGCGCACGCCATCGGGCCACATACAGCTCGATGCCCTGCTGCACGCGCCCGACGACCTGAGCACGCTGTTCAGCTTCACGCGGGCTTATTTCCTGGTCGACATGGAAACGCCTGCGGCCTACGTTCACTTCCTGAATTCGCTGCTGCCGCGCAAGCCCAGTGCCGAGCTGTACACCGCCATAGGTTTGCAGAAGCAAGGCAAGACCCTTTTCTACCGCGACTTCCTGCATCACCTGGCCCACTCCCATGATGCTTTCGATATCGCGCCGGGTATCCACGGCATGGTGATGGTGGTCTTCACGCTGCCCTCTTATCCCTATGTTTTCAAACTGATACGCGATCATATTGCCAAGGACGGCATGGACCATGCCACCGTAAGACGCAAATATCAGTTGGTGAAACGACACGATCGCGTGGGCCGGATGGCCGACACCTGGGAATATTCGCAGGTCGCATTGCCCCGGGCGCGTTTTTCCCCCGGCTTGTTGGCCGAACTGCGTCAGCAAGTGCCCGGCTTGCTGGAGGAAAGCGACGACAGCATAGTCTTGCGCCATGTGTACATCGAACGACGCATGACGCCGCTCAACCTGTATCTGGCGCGGGCCTCCGACCATGCGCTGGAAGTGGCCGTGCAAGGCTATGGCAACGCCATACGGGAACTGGCTGCCGCCAATATTTTCCCCGGCGACATGCTGTTCAAGAACTTTGGCGTCACCCGGCTCGGGCGGGTTGTATTCTATGACTACGACGAAATCCAGCACATGACGGAAATGAACTTCCGGCACATCCCCCCGGCGCCCAACGAGGAAGCTGAGCTGGCCAACGAACCCTGGTACCCGGTTGGGGCCAACGACGTATTTCCGGAAGAATTCCGCTATTTTTTGCTCGGCGACTCGCGCGTGCGGGCGGCATTCCTTGAGCACCATGCCGACCTGCTGAGCGCCGACTGGTGGCAGGGCTGCCGGGAACGGGCATCCCAGGGCCGCATCGAAGACATTTTTCCTTATCACCAAGACCGGCGCCTGCATGCAGCACAGGCCAGCCAGAGCGCCGGTACCGTTTCTTTTCCGCATTTTTCAGGAGCGAACCATGTCTGACCCTATTGTTTTAGTATCGGTTGCCCGCACCCCCATGGGGTCGATGATGGGCAGCCTCTCGGGCCTTTCCGCACACGAGCTCGGCGCCATCGCCATCAAGGCAGCCATCGAGCGCGCCGGCATACAAGGCGACGCCGTCAATGAAGTCATCATGGGCAACGTGCTGCAGGCCGGCCAGGGCCAGGCGCCCGCACGGCAGGCCGCCCTGGGCGCCGGACTGCCTTTGAGCGTGGGCTGCACCACCATTCATAAAGTCTGCGGTTCGGGCTTGAAGGCCGCCATGTTCGGTCATGACATCATCATGGCGGGAAGCGCCGACGTCGTCGTCGCCGGCGGACAGGAAAGCATGAGCAACGCCCCCTACCTGTTGCTGCGCGGGCGCCAGGGCTATCGCTACGGCCACTCCACCGTCTACGACCACATGGCGCTTGACGGCCTTGAAGACGCCTACCAGCGCGGAACGGCCATGGGCGTGTTCGCCGAAGACTGCGCCTCGAAATACACCTTCACCCGCGAACAGCAAGATGCCTTCTCGCTCGAATCGCTGCGCCGGGCCCGCGCCGCCACCGAGGACGGCAGCTTCAAGTGGGAGATCGCGCCCGTCACCGTAGCCGGGCGCAAGGGCGATACCGTTATCGACACCGACGAGGGCCCCACCAAGGCCATGCCCGAAAAAGTACCGTCGCTCAAGCCCGCATTCAAGAAAGACGGAACCGTCACGGCGGCCAACTCATCATCCATTTCCGACGGCGCCGCCGCCATGGTCCTCATGCGCGAGTCCACCGCCAAGAAGCTGGGCGCGACTCCCCTGGCCCGTATCGTCGCCCATACCCAGCATGCGCACGAACCCGGCTGGTTCACGACCGCCCCGGTCAGCGCCATCCAGAAGCTGCTCTCCAAAACCGGCTGGAGCGCCGAAGACGTCGACCTGTACGAAATCAATGAAGCCTTCGCGGTCGTGACCATGGCCGCCATGACAGACCTGAAACTGCCGCACGAGAAAGTCAATATTCACGGCGGCGCCACCGCCCTGGGCCATCCCATAGGCGCCTCGGGCGCACGCCTGCTCACGACTCTTGTAGGCGCCCTGCGCAAGACCGGCGGCAAGCGCGGTGTGGCTTCGCTGTGCATAGGCGGCGGCGAAGCCGTCGCCCTGGCTATCGAAATGGTCTAGGAGCAATCAATGCCCGTAATCGAATCCCGGATCAATCCGCGGTCGCAAGCATTCATCGACAATGCCCGCGCCATGCAAGAACAGGTCGACGACCTGCAGCAACAACTATTGAAGACCGCATTGGGCGGCAGCGAATCCGCGCGCGCAAAGCATCTCGCGCGCGGCAAGCTGCTGCCGCGTGATCGCGTCGAGCGGCTTCTTGATCCGGGCACGCCGTTTCTGGAGCTTTCGCCCATGGCCGCGCACAATGTCTATGACAATGCGGCACCCGGCGCGGGACTGATTACGGGCATCGGGCGTATCTCCGGTGTCGAATGCATGATAGTCTGCAACGATGCCACGGTTAAGGGCGGAACCTACTATCCGCTTACGGTAAAAAAACACTTGCGCGCGCAGGAAATCGCACAGCAGAACAAGCTGCCTTGCGTCTATCTGGTCGACTCGGGCGGCGCCAACCTGCCGAACCAGGACGAGGTATTTCCCGACCGCGAACACTTCGGGCGCATCTTCTACAACCAGGCAGTCATGTCGGCCGCCGGCATAGGCCAGGTCGCCGTGGTCATGGGTTCGTGCACGGCCGGAGGGGCCTATGTGCCCGCAATGAGCGACGAGTCCATCATCGTCAAGAACCAGGGTACGATCTTCCTGGCCGGGCCGCCGCTGGTCAAGGCCGCAACCGGGGAAGTGGTGAGCGCCGAAGACCTGGGCGGCGGCGACGTGCACACCCGCCTGTCGGGTGTGGCCGATCACCTGGCCAATAACGATCTCCATGCCCTGTACCTGGCCCGCAATGCGGTGGCCAGGCTGAATCATCAAAAACCTGTGCAGTTGCGGCGCAAGGCCTTCGCCGAGCCGCTGTACGACCCGCAGGAACTCAACGGCATCATCCCGGCCGACACCCGCAAGCCTTACGACGTGCGTGAGGTCATTGCCCGTATCGTCGACGGGTCCGAATTCGACGAATTCAAGGCGCGCTTCGGAACCACGCTGATTACCGGCTTCGCCCATATCCATGGCATGCCCGTGGGCATCATCGCCAATAACGGCGTGCTTTTCTCGGAGGCGGCGCAAAAAGGCACCCACTTCATCGAGCTGTGCTGCCAGCGCAAGATTCCGCTGGTTTTCCTGCAGAACATCACCGGTTTCATGGTGGGCCGCAAGTACGAGAACGAAGGCATTGCGCGGCATGGCGCAAAAATGGTCACGGCCGTATCCACCGCTTCAGTGCCCAAGTTCACCATACTCATAGGCGGATCCTTCGGCGCCGGCAACTACGGCATGTGCGGACGGGCCTTCGGTCCCCGCCTGTTGTTCCTGTGGCCCAACGCCCGTATTTCAGTCATGGGCGGCGAGCAGGCGGCCAGCGTGCTGGCCACGGTGCGCCGCGATGGCATCGAAGCCAAGGGCGGCGAATGGAGCGCGGAAGACGAAGCCGAATTCAAGGCGCCGATACGCGCCCAATACGAGAAAGAAGGCCATCCCTACTACGCCACCGCGCGCTTGTGGGACGACGGCATCATCATGCCGGCCGACACCCGCCGCGTACTTGCCTTGGGCCTGTCTGCCGCACTGAATGCCCCCATCGAGGACACACGTTTCGGCGTGTTCCGCATGTAATCCCAAGGAGTCAATGTGTTTACCACTTTACTGATTGCAAACCGGGGCGAGATTGCATGCCGGGTCGCGGCCAGCGCCCATCGCCTGGGCGTACGCACCGTTGCCGTGTATTCCGATGCCGATGCCAGTTCGCGCCATGTCGCCGCCTGCGATACCGCTGTGCATATTGGCGGTTCGGAACCTCGCGCCAGCTACCTGCGCGCAGACGCCATTCTCGATGCGGCCCGCCGAGCGGGCGCGCAAGCCATACATCCCGGCTACGGCTTTCTGTCCGAAAATGAAGGCTTTGCGCAAGCCTGCGCCGACGCGGGAATTGTATTTGTAGGGCCGCCCATCAGCGCGATTGCCGCCATGGGCAGCAAATCGGCGGCCAAGACGCTCATGGAAAAAGCCGGCGTGCCGCTTGTGCCGGGCTACCATGGCGACAACCAGGACCCCGGCTTCCTGCAGTCGCAGGCCGACGCCATGGGATACCCGGTACTCATCAAGGCAAGCGCCGGCGGCGGCGGAAAAGGAATGCGCATTGTCGAGTCCAGCGCCGCCTTCGGCGAAGCCCTGGCATCGTGCAAGCGCGAGGCAGCCAGCAGCTTCGGCGACGACAAGGTCCTGATCGAGCGTTACCTGCAGAAGCCTCGGCATATCGAGATCCAGGTCTTTGCCGATACCCACGGCAATTGCCTTTACCTGTTCGAGCGCGACTGCTCGGTGCAACGCCGCCATCAAAAAGTCATCGAAGAAGCGCCCGCTCCGGGCATGACGGACGAACGTCGCCGCGCCATGGGCGAAGCCGCGGTTGCCGCCGCTCGGGCGGTGAGCTACGTCGGTGCGGGTACGGTTGAATTCATCGTTGAACCCGATGGCCGTTTCTACTTCATGGAAATGAACACCCGGCTGCAGGTCGAGCACCCCGTGACCGAAATGATTACCGGCCACGATCTGGTCGAGTGGCAGCTGCGCGTCGCGGCCGGCGAAGCGCTGCCCGTCACACAGGAAGAGCTGTCCATTACCGGTCACGCCATCGAGGCGCGCATCTATGCCGAGAATCCCGATAAAGGCTTCCTGCCGTCCATAGGCACGCTGACTACGCTGAACTTCCCTCCGCACAGCGCCTTTCAGAACGGCGATATCCGGGTCGATGGCGGAGTGCGGGCCGGCGATACCATTAGTCCTTTCTACGATCCCATGATTGCCAAGCTGATTGTGCGCGGGGCCGATCGCGATCAGGCCCGGGCGCGCATGGTGCAGGCACTGGGCGAAATCCGAAGCGTGGGCGTGCAGACCAATATTGCCTTCCTGCGACGGCTGATGCTGGACGACGCTTTCGCCAGTGCCGATCTGGATACCGGGCTTATCGAACGTCAGCACGACAGCCTTTTCCCGCCTGCGGCACCCGCCCCGGACAGCACACTGGCATTGGCCGTGGCCGCGCTGCTGGCCAGACAGGGGCTAGCACAGTCGGCCGTTCGCCAGAACACGGTGCACGTCGACCCATGGGCCCAGGCAGATGGCTGGCGCATCAACGGCAGCTACCGGCAAGTCTTTTCCCTGCTGGAACAGGAGGCATTGCGCGACATTCACATTGCCCGCGACGGCATGGCATGGACATACACCCACAATGGCCAATCCCAGTCATTCGAATGGCATACCGAAGCGCTGGCGCCACGGCAATACCAGGTGCGCGTTCGCCTGGACACCTCGGACGCCTCGGCCAATGTCGTGATCCAGGGCGAAAATGTGCATGTGTTTGCCAATGGCGCTGTCCAAGTGCTGCAGGTTCACGATGCCGTGGCGCATGCACAGGATGATTCCAATGAGCACGAAGGAGGCCTGACCGCGCCTATGCCCGGCAAGATCATTTCCATCTCGGTCAAGGCCGGCGACAAGGTCAAAAGCGGCGACGCCCTGCTGGTCATGGAAGCGATGAAGATGGAGCACACCATACATGCTCCGTCCGACGGCACCGTCGAGGAACTGTTCTTCGATGTCGGCGACCAGGTCGGCGACGGGGCCGAACTGATCGCAATCGCGGTCTAGGCGGCGCGTCGGCCTAGTGTGCTGCTTGGCTAACCAAACAGCACACTAGCGGCTCAGTCCTCGGGCGCTGATCGGCCAGAGCGCTTCGACATGCTGGCCCCGCACCGCCACGATGCAGTCATGCAAATTGAAGGTGGGATCGCAATGCCCTGGTATCAGGCGCAGCTGCGTCCCTATTTCAGGGCGGCTGCGCCGGCTGTCGGCCAGCAGTATGCAATGCTCGTCGTGCACGGCCACGCAACGCAAATCGGGGTGATCGGCGACTTGCGGCGCACCGCTTTCAGCACTGGTGGACTTCAGCCCAAGGTCGACCACAGCCCTTTCGGGCGTAGGCGTGCTCATTACGGTGCCCAGCAAAAACAGACTATGCCGGAAAGACAGGGCGTCGCCCCAGTCGATGCCGGCGTAATCGGTGTCCATGAAGGCATACGAACCCGCCTGGATTTCGGTATATACCTGACTGGTCACATCGAATGCCGCAGTGCCGGTTCCGCCGCCGCTGACGACCGGACAGGCTATCCCGGCCCCGGCAAACGCATCCATATAAGCACGTATCGTGCGTACCGCCTTGTCGGCGGACTTCTGGCGCTGGTCCAGCGAGCGCTTGTGCTGCAAGCCGCCGTGATAGGCCTGCACGCCCACAAAAGTGATATTGGGCAGTTTCTGTACCAGGCGCGCCAGCGATACCGCCTCTTCCGGGGTCTGCACGCCGCAACGCTTCTGGCCTACGTCGATTTCGACCAGAACGCGCACGCTGGCCTCGTATTCGACCATCATTGCAGACAGGGCCTCGACCGCGCGGACATTGTCGACGCACACCGACATTTGCGCCTGCCTGGCCAGGCGCGCCAGCAGGGCAAGCTTGGGCGCCCCGACCACTTCGTTGCTGATCAGGACATCGCGCACGCCGGCCGCCACGAAGGGGACCGCTTCCGAAACCTTCTGACAGCATATCCCGCTGGCGCCCAGCGCCACTTGCCGGATTGCAATTTCAGGGCATTTATGGGCCTTGGCGTGCGGCCGCAGTGCCACGCCGTGGCGCTCGGCCAGCACTTGCATGGTGCGCAAGTTGTCTTCGAAGGCATCCAGATCCAGGATCAGGCTGGGTGTATCGATGGACCCCAGCGGATCACCCGGACGGGCCGCCGCAGGAATGGCGATAGTGCTGGCCTGTGGCGGATCGGCCTCGCGTACCGCGTGTTGAACCTCTTCCATGGACACCCCCAAAAGTAGTATTTGACTGCACCATACAGCGTATATAGCCATCCGGCACCGCAGAAGGCAGCGTCTGCCGGCAACAACAGCCTGATTTGCCCGAGATGACAAATCAGCGTAAAGTCATCATAACTTTACCGGTTAAGCTTTTATCCACTTACTGACTTTCGCACACGCAAAGACTTTCGCAAACAGCAACCGGAATCGCATATGTTCGATATATTGGTTTACTTGTTCGAAACTTACTATACACCCCAAGCGTGTCCCGAGGCCGATGTCCTGGCGCACAAGCTTGCCGCAGTAGGCTTCGAAGACGAAGACATCAATGATGCCCTGGGCTGGCTGCATGGGCTGGCTCAAACCACAGAAGAATGCGGCCAGCTGGCCAAGAATCCGCAAGGCGACAGCCGCCGCATCTTCACCGATTTCGAGTACCGCACGCTCGGCACCGAGGCCATAGGTTTCATTTCGTTTCTCGAAAACTCGGGTGTTCTGCCCACCGTCCTGCGCGAGATCCTGATCGAGCGGGCGCAAGCCACGACCGAATCCCCCATATCCCTTGAAAAAATCAAGATTATCGCCCTCATGGTTCTCTGGAGCCAGGAAGCTGAAGTCGACCACCTGGTATTCGAAGAGCTCCTGGCCGACGATCCGGCGCGCTTATCGCATTAAACAGGCCCCGCTGCATGGCGCTGGAAGCACAAGGCAGTAAACGCCCTTATATCGGGCGCTTCGCACCGAGTCCCACCGGCCCACTGCACGACGGCTCGCTTCTTGCCGCCATGGCAAGCTATCTTGATGCCCGCGCGCACCACGGTAAGTGGCTGCTGCGCATCGAAGACATCGACACGCCCCGCGTCGTGCCCGGAGCAGATCAAATCATCATGACGCAGCTGCGGGCGCTGGACATGCACTGGGATGAACCTCCCACATGGCAATCCCAGCACCTGGAACGTTATCAGGCTGCATTCGACAAGCTGGCCGCGGAAAACCTGGTATACGGCTGCGCCTGCACCCGTCAGGAACTTCCCTGGGGAGCCTACCCCGGCACCTGTCGCGAGGGTCTGCCTCCCGGGCGCCAGGCCCGGGCATGGCGCTTCAAGGTTCCTTCCGGCATAGAGCATTTCCATGATCGCTGGCAAGGCCCCCAGCAACAAGACGTTGCCAGCGAAGTGGGCGACTTTATCGTGCGGCGTGCCGACGGTCTGTGGGCTTACCAGATGGTGGTGGTCGTCGACGATGGCGCACAGGGTATTACCGATATCGTACGCGGCGAAGATCTGCTGGATTCGACGGCCCGCCAGCGGGTGCTGGCGCGGCATCTGCAGATTGAGTACCCCAGCGTCATGCACATCCCGGTGCTGATGGACGACGACGGACGCAAGCTGTCCAAGCAGAACCACGCCGAACCGCTGGACATCGCGCATCCGCTGCACACATTGAACCAGGCGTGGCAGGCCCTGGGCTTCCCTGCGTTGCATGCCAGCGACCTTCCGTCGTTCTGGTCCGCGGCCAAAACACAATGGGGCCAGCGTTTTAGTGTATCGTGACGCCGCAAGGGGTCGTTTTGATTACACTCGACTTGCATAGTGCGATTGTCACCTCGTATGATCCGCGCTATTGCTGCTGAAACGCAGTCACTGGAAACTCATGAATAAAACGTTGATTATTGCCGAGAAGCCCTCGGTAGCACTGGATATTTCCCGCGCCTTGGGAGGGTTCGCCCGGGAAGGTGATTACTTTGAAAGTGATCGGTTCGTGCTTGCATCGAGCATTGGTCACTTGCTCAGCCTCGTCGCGCCCAACGATCCGGTGCGAGGGAAGTGGAGCTTTGCGCACCTGCCGGTCATCCCGCCCCAGTTCGAGCTTGGGCCCACCGACAAGCGCTCGGCGGAACGCCTGAAGCTGCTGGTCAAGCTGCTCAAGCGCAAAGACGTCGATGCCGTCATCAATGCATGCGACGCGGGCCGCGAGGGTGAACTGATTTTCCGTTATATCGTGCAATATGCCGGCATCAAAAAGCCCGTCACCCGGCTTTGGCTGCGATCCATGACGCAGGCGGCCATCAGGGAAGCGTTCGAAAACCTGCGCGACGACAACACCATGAAGCCGCTCGAGGCGGCTGCACGCTCGCGCGCCGAGGCCGACTGGCTGGTGGGCATCAACGGCACGCGGGCCATGACCGCCTTCAACAGCAAAGACGGCGGCTTCTTCAAGACCCCGGTGGGACGCGTCCAGACCCCCACGCTGGCCATCGTGGCAGAACGCGAAGAGCGCATACGAAAATTCGTATCCCGCAATTACTGGGAAGTGCACGGCACTTTTGTCGCGGCTGCCGGCCTATACACAGGCCGTTGGTTCGACCCCAAGTTCGTGAAAGACGAGCGCGATCCCGAGCGTCGCGATTCACGCCTATGGTCCCAAACAGCGGCTCAAACCATTGTTACCGCGTGCCGCGACAAGCCTGGCCACGTAACAGAAGAGTCCAAGCCATCGACGCAGATGTCCCCGGCGCTGTTCGACCTGACATCCCTGCAACGCGAAGCGAACTCGCGCTTCGGCTTTTCGGCCAAGACTACGCTGAGCCTGGCCCAGACCCTGTACGAGCGCCACAAGGCACTGACATACCCACGTACCGATTCACGCTACCTGCCAGAAGACTATATCCAAACGGTTCAGCAAACCATGCAGGCGCTGGCTGAAGGCGGCTCATCGGCCGCCGCGGGGGTACGCTCTTTCGCGGAGACGGTATGCAAGCAGAAATGGGTCAAACCCAACCGCCGCATTTTCGACAACAAAAAAGTTTCTGATCACTTCGCAATCATTCCCACGCTGCAGATTCCGCGCGAGCTGAGCGATGCCGAAGCCAAGATCTACGAACTTATCACCAAGCGCTTCCTGGCCGTGTTTTTCCCGGCGGCCGAGTTCCGCCTGACCACACGAATCACCGAAGTCTCGGGCCATCATTTCAAGACCGAAGGCAAAGTGCTGGTCGCGCCGGGCTGGCTTGCCATCTACGGCCGCGAGGCTCAGGGCGACGACACCAATCTGGTCGCCGTTGTCGAAGGCGAAAAGGTCAAGACAGAAGACATCGAAGCCAAGGGGCTGGCCACCAAGCCGCCCGCACGCTTCAACGAAGCTACGCTGCTGTCCGCCATGGAAGGCGCCGGCAAGCTGGTCGACGACGAAGCATTGCGCGAAGCCATGTCTGAGCGCGGCCTGGGCACGCCGGCAACGCGTGCGGCCATTATCGAAGGCTTGCTCAACGAAGGCTATCTGCGTCGCGAAGGCCGCGACCTCATCCCCAGCGCCAAGGCGCGCCAGTTGATGACGCTGCTGTCGGGCCTGGGGGTCAATGAACTGACCTCGCCCGAGCTGACGGGCGAATGGGAGCACCGCCTGAAGCAGATTGAGCAACGCGAACTGGACCGCGACGAATTCATGCGCGAGATCGCGCAAATGACGCAGGTCATTGTGAAGCGGGCCAAGGAATACGAACGCGATACGGTGCCTGGCGATTATGCAACACTCAACACTCCTTGCCCCAAATGCGGCGCCGTGGTCAAAGAAAACTACCGGCGTTATGCATGCACCAGTTGTGATTTTTCCATCGGCAAGCATCCGGGAGGCCGCACCTTCGAGATTCCCGAAGTGGAAGAACTGCTGACCAAGCGCGAGCTGGGCCCACTGCCCGGCTTCATCAGCAAGATGGGCCGCCCGTTCGCCGCGCTGCTGCGCATTACGGACGAGTACAAGCTGGAGTTCGATTTCGGCCAGAAGGACGAGAACGACACAGAGCCGGTGGATTTCTCGGACAGGACGGCCTTGGGCCCCTGCCCCAAGTGCAGCAGCAATGTGTACGAACACGGCATGAACTATGTGTGCGAGAAGTCGGTGGGGCCTGAAAAGTCCTGCGATTTCCGTAGCGGCAAGATGATTCTTCAGCAGGAGATCGCGCCGGAGCAGATACAGAAGCTATTGTCGACGGGCAAGACGGATCTGCTGGAGGGCTTCGTGTCGAGCCGGACAAACCGGAAGTTCAAGGCTTATCTGGCGAAGCAGGAAAACGGGAAGATCGGATTTGAGTTCGAGCCCCGGCCGGAAAAGCCCGGGCGGAAGACGGCGGCCAAGACGGCCAGCAAGACTGCTGCTAAAACAGCCGCCAAGACAGCCGTGAAAAAGGCGACTAAAACGGCTGCCAAGTCGGCGGTGAAGAAGGCGGCTGCCAAGACTGCGACGAAGGCAGCTACTAAAACTGCGACCAAAACGGCAGCCAAGAAGGCGGCAAGCAAAACGGCAAGCAAGGCGGCCGCCAAGAAGGCTGTGAAGACGGCTACGGTTGTTGCTGATTCGGGCGACGACGATCCGCCGTTTTAAGGGTTCAAGCCTCTTGAGCCTCTTGGGTCGAAGCCTGTTCGGTGATGGGTCGGTTCAAGAGGTTTGCGGTGCTTTGTATCGATAGATGGCTCTCTGACGTTGCGTTGGAGGGCCGTTCGTTTTACTGGACACGGTTTCGCACATAGCGATGTGCAGGCTCTTTCTACTCCTCCTTTTACACGTCGTCTTTTACACGTCGTCTTTTACACGTCGTCTTTTACACGTCGTCTTTTACACGTCGTCTTTTACACGTCGTCTTTTACACGTCGTCTTTTACACGTCGTCTTTTACACGT